>NZ_JAFBCY010000008.1 GCF_016907975.1 Methylopila capsulata | reverse complement strand
CCCTTCAACAATTCCACGAGCGTTTTTCCGAGCCGTGCGGGGCTTGGGCTCACCCGGACGCCGGCGGCTTCCATGGCGGCGATCTTGTCGTCCGCGCCGCCCTTGCCGCCCGAGATGATCGCGCCCGCATGCCCCATCCGCCGGCCCGGAGGCGCCGTGCGGCCCGCGATGAAGCCCACCGTCGGCTTCTTGCGACCCCGCTTCGCCTCGTCCGCCAGGAACTGCGCCGCGTCCTCCTCCGCCGAGCCGCCGATCTCGCCGATCATCACGATCTGCTCGGTCTTCGGGTCGGCGAGGAACATCTCCAGCATGTCGATGAACTCGGTCCCCTTCACAGGGTCGCCGCCGATGCCCACCGCCGTGGTCTGGCCGAGGCCCTCACGCGTCGTCTGGAACACCGCCTCGTAGGTCAGCGTCCCCGACCGCGACACCACGCCCACCGTCCCTCGGCTGAAGATGTTGCCCGGCATGATGCCGATCTTCGACTCCCCCGCCGTCACCACGCCCGGGCAGTTCGGCCCGATCAGCCGCGTCTTCGAGCCCTCGAGCGCCCGCTTCACCCGCACCATGTCCAGCACCGGAACGCCCTCGGTGATGCACACCACAAGCGGGATCTCCGCCGCGATCGCCTCGAGGATCGCGTCCGCAGCCCCCGCCGGCGGCACATAGACCACGGAGGCGTCGGCGCCGGTCGCCTCGCGGGCCTCCCGCACCGTGTCGAACACCGGAAGGTTCAGGTGCGTCTGCCCGCCCTTCCCCGGCGCCACGCCGCCGACCATCTTGGTCCCGTAGGCGATCGCCTGCTCGGAGTGGAACGTGCCGTTCTTGCCGGTGAAGCCCTGGCAGATGACTTTGGTGGTCGCGTCGATCAGGATCGACATGGCTCAGGCCCCCTTCTTCACGGCGGCCACGATCTTCTGCGCGGCGTCGTCCAGGTCGTCCGCCGGCAGCACGTTCAGCCCGCTCTCGGCGATGATTCGCTTGCCTTCCTCGACGTTCGTGCCCTCAAGCCGAACGACCAGCGGGACCTGAAGCCCCACCGTCTTCACCGCCGCGATCACGCCGCGCGCGATCACGTCGCACTTCATGATCCCGCCGAAGATGTTGACGAGGATCCCCTTCACCTGAGGATCGGCGGTGATGATCTTGAACGCCGCCGTCACCTTCTCCTCCGTCGCGCCGCCGCCGACGTCCAGGAAGTTCGCCGGCTCCTCGCCGTAGAGCTTGATGATGTCGAGCGTCGCCATCGCCAGCCCCGCCCCGTTCACCATGCAGCCGATGGTGCCGTCGAGCGCGATGTAGGCGAGGTCGTGCTTCGACGCCTCGATCTCCTTGTCGTCCTCCTCCGTCAGGTCGCGCAGCTCGGCGAGCTCCGGATGACGGTAGAGCGCGTTCGAATCAAACGTCACCTTCGCGTCGAGGCAGCGCAGCTTGCCGTCCTTGGTCACGATCAGCGGGTTGATCTCGAGCATCGCCATGTCGGTCGCGACGAACGCCCCGTAGAGCTTCTCGACCACCGAGCCCGCCTGCTTGGCGAGGTCGCCCGAAAGCCCCAGCGCCTTCGC
>NZ_JAFBCY010000007.1:2500-5881 GCF_016907975.1 Methylopila capsulata | reverse complement strand
GCGCGGGGTCGTGGTTTGTTTTGGTTATTTCTGAGTTTTGAACGACGACAGCCCCGCTTTTTGGGCGGGGCTGTTTGGTTGTTTTGGTTGCGGGGACAGGATTTGAACCTGTGACCTTCAGGTTATGAGCCTGACGAGCTACCGGGCTGCTCCACCCCGCGTCATGTCCGGATTGATCGACGGACAAAGGCTTGAGCTGAACATCGTAGAGCGTTTTCGTGTGCTTCGCAGGCCTGGCGACGACCTACTCTCCCGCGCCTTAAGACGGAGTACCATCGGCGCAGAGGTGCTTAACGGCCGAGTTCGGGATGGGATCGGGTTTTTTCACCTCGCAAAGCCACCAGGCCGGCGAAGCACACGTTAATCGAAGCAAGCTGGGTTTGATCTTGTCAGGGTTGGGGTCGCTCGCGACGATCACCAAGGTGATCGCGCGGGGGCCAGAACGCTTACGCGTTCGGCTTGAGACAAACGCTGTGGCGTTTGCTTGAAGACAAACGCTGTGGCGTTTGCTTCGGGATGAGCATGGATCGCAAGAACGATCAAGCCAATCGAACGATTAGTACCGGTAAGCTTCACATGTCGCCATGCTTCCACACCCGGCCTATCA
The DNA here is from genome assembly GCF_016907975.1 of Methylopila capsulata. Taxonomy (GTDB): domain Bacteria; phylum Pseudomonadota; class Alphaproteobacteria; order Rhizobiales; family Methylopilaceae; genus Methylopila; species Methylopila capsulata. The sequence continues at coordinate 5,274 of NZ_JAFBCY010000007.1, read as the reverse complement.
ACGTGGTGGTCTTCCACGGTTCTCAAGGGAGATCTCGTTTTGAGGGGGGTTTCCCGCTTAGATGCCTTCAGCGGTTATCCCGTCCGTACGTAGCTACCCTGCAATGCGGCTGGCGCCACAACAGGTCCACCAGAGGTACGTTCATCCCGGTCCTCTCGTACTAGGGACAAATCCTCTCAAATCTCCGACACCCACGGCAGATAGGGACCGAACTGTCTCACGACGTTCTGAACCCAGCTCACGTACCACTTTAATCGGCGAACAGCCGAACCCTTGGGACCTGCTCCAGCCCCAGGATGTGATGAGCCGACATCGAGGTGCCAAACACTGCCGTCGATATGGACTCTTGGGCAGTATCAGCCTGTTATCCCCGGCGTACCTTTTATCCGTTGAGCGATGGCCCGTCCACGTGGAGCCACCGGATCACTATGACCGACTTTCGTCTCTGCTCGACTTGTCTGTCTCGCAGTCAGGCAGGCTTATGCCATTGCACTCAACGAGCGATTTCCGACCGCTCTGAGCCTACCATCGCGCGCCTCCGTTACTCTTTGGGAGGCGACCGCCCCAGTCAAACTACCCACCATGCATTGTCCCGGAGCCGGATAACGGCTCGCGGTTAGACGATCGTGACGATAAGGGTGGTATTTCAAGGATGGCTCCACACGAGCTAGCGCCCATGCTTCAAAGCCTACCACCTATCCTACACATGCCAACACAATCGCCAATGCAAAGCTATAGTAAAGGTGCACGGGGTCTTTCCGTCTGACCGCAGGAACCCCGCATCTTCACGGGGAATTCAATTTCACTGAGTCTATGCTGGAGACAGCGGGGAAGTCATTACGCCATTCGTGCAGGTCGGAACTTACCCGACAAGGAATTTCGCTACCTTAGGACCGTTATAGTTACGGCCGCCGTTTACCGGGGCTTCGATTCAAAGCTTGCACCTCTCCTCTTAACCTTCCGGCACCGGGCAGGCGTCAGACCCTATACGTCATCTTGCGATTTCGCAGAGCCCTGTGTTTTTGCTAAACAGTTGCCACCCCCTGGTCTGTGCCCCTCGCACACGGTTGCCCGCATACGAGGCCTCCTTATCCCGAAGTTACGGAGGCAATTTGCCGAGTTCCTTCAGCATAGTTCTCTCAAGCGCCTTGGTATGCTCTACCAGTCCACCTGTGTCGGTTTCGGGTACGGTCTGATGTGGGAGCTATTTCCTGGAACAACCAGGCCGCCTTCGGAATCCAATAACCTCCGACGGCTTCCGTCATTCGTCACTACCCACTGGCTGGGGAATATTCACCCCATTCCCATCGACTACGCCTTTCGGCCTCGCCTTAGGGGCCGGCTAACCCTGCGCAGATTAGCTTTACGCAGGAACCCTTGGACTTTCGGCGGGAGTGTCTCTCACACTCCTTTTCGTTACTCATGTCAGCATTCGCACTTCCGATACCTCCAGGATGCCTCACGGCTGTCCCTTCGCAGGCTTACGGAACGCTCCGCTACCGCTCACCTTGCGGTGAACCCTAAGCTTCGGCTCGTGGCTTGAGCCCCGTTACATCTTCGGCGCAAGAACCCTTGTTTAGACCAGTGAGCTGTTACGCTTTCTTTAAAGGATGGCTGCTTCTAAGCCAACCTCCTGGTTGTTTTGGGATTCTCACATCCTTTCCCACTTAGCCACGAATTGGGGGCCTTAGCTGTAGGTCAGGGTTGTTTCCCTCTCCACGACGGACGTTAGCACCCGCCGTGTGTCTGCCGGATAGTACTTGCTGGTATTCGGAGTTTGGTTAGGTTTGGTAATCCGGTAAGGACCCCTAGCCCATCCAGTGCTCTACCCCCAGCAGTATTCGTCCGACGCTCTACCTAAATAGATTTCGCGGAGAACCAGCTATTTCCGAGTTTGGTTGGCCTTTCACCCCTAGCCACAAGTCATCCGAGACTTTTTCAACAGGCACCGGTTCGGTCCTCCAGTGCGTGTTACCGCACCTTCAACCTGCTCATGGCTAGATCACCCGGTTTCGGGTCTAATACGTCGAACTTCGCGCCCTATTCAGACTCGCTTTCGCTTCGCCTACACCTAACGGCTTAAGCTTGCTCGACACATTAAGTCGCTGACCCATTATACAAAAGGTACGCAGTCACCCTTGCGGGCTCCTACTGTTTGTAAGCATCCGGTTTCAGGAACTGTTTCACTCCCCTTGTCGGGGTGCTTTTCACCTTTCCCTCACGGTACTGGTTCGCTATCGGTCGCTGAGGAGTACTTAGGCTTGGAGGGTGGTCCCCCCATGTTCAGACAGGATTTCACGTGTCCCGCCCTACTCGAATCCTTCCAAAAGCTTTTCTCATACGGGGCTATCACCCATTAATGCCCGACTTTCCAGACGGTTCTGATGAGATTTTGGAAGGCGTTGGCCTAGTCCGCGTTCGCTCGCCACTACTAACGGAGTCTCTGTTGATGTCCTTTCCTCCGGGTACTTAGATGTTTCAGTTCCCCGGGTTCGCCTTTGTTTCCTATGTATTCAGAAACAAATACCTCGTTATCAACGCGCCGTAATCCCACCGCCCAGGATCGCTCCCGGACAGTCGAATTACGAAACGTTGGAGGTGGGTTTCCCCATTCGGAAATCGTCGGATCAAAGCCTGTTCGCAGCTCCCCGACGCTTATCGCAGCGTACCACGTCCTTCATCGCCTCTCAGCGCCAAGGCATCCACCGAATGCTCTTAAGACACTTGATCGCTCTCACGATCGATGCTCACCCCTGGGGGATTGCCTAAGCAAT
>NZ_JAFBCY010000006.1 GCF_016907975.1 Methylopila capsulata | reverse complement strand
CGTGCCGATCGCGATGGAGGAGAAGCTGCGCTTCGCCATCCGCGAAGGCGGCCGCACCGTCGGCGCAGGCGTCGTCGCTTCCATCATCGAGTGATTCTTCCGCCTCTCGCGGGACGAACGAAGTTTCCGCCGGCCGTTCGACCAGACGGCCGGCGCCAAAGCTCTCGAAAGCGTTGACGTCGGCGCTTTTCGTGATCCGTTCGCGCCAGGTGGTTGCGAACGGCCCTTGGGCGTGGCATATGAAGCCCCCGCCCAAGACCCTTGCGCTTAGGAGTGTAGCTCAACTGGTCAGAGCGCCGGTCTCCAAAACCGGAGGTTGCGGGTTCGAGTCCCTCCACTCCTGCCAGCGTGGGATCAAGGTTTTAGGTTCGCCAAAGCGCGGACCAATTGGAGAGCCCTGCTTGCGGGCGATGCGACCTGAAACGACATACTGGGGTGCGGACCTGTCGGCTGCGCCCCTTTTCGACGTGAATTGAGGCTATGGCGAAAACCAGTCCTGTCGAGTTCATTCAAGAGGTAGGCGCCGAGACCTCTAAGGTCGTGTGGCCGACCCGTCGCGAGACGACGATCACCACCGTCATGGTCTTCGTGTTCGTGTTCGTGGCGAGCGTGTTCTTCTTCCTCGCCGACATGATCCTGCGGACCGTGGTCACGTTGATTTTGGGAATCGGACAATGAGCGTGGCAGAGGCTGCCGTGGGCGGCCGGCGCAAGCGCTGGTACATCGTCCATGCCTACTCGAACTTCGAGAAGAAGGTCGCCGAGTCGATCCGCGAGAAGGCGGAGCAGACCGGGCTTTCGGATCTCTTCGAGGAAATCCTCGTCCCGACCGAGAAGGTCGTCGAGGTGCGCCGCGGCCGCAAGGTCGACGCCGAGCGCAAGTTCTTTCCGGGCTACGTGCTGGTGAAGATGGACCTGACGGACCAGGCCTACCACCTGATCCGCAATACCCCGAAAGTGACCGGCTTCCTCGGCGCGGACAACAAGCCGTCGCCGATTTCGGACGCCGAGGCCGGCCGGATCATCCAGCAGGTCCAGGAAGGCATCGAGCGGCCCAAGCCGTCGGTGTCGTTCGAGGTCGGCGAGAACGTCCGGGTTTCGGACGGTCCGTTCGCCTCGTTCTCGGGCGTGGTGCAGGACGTCGACGAGGCGCGGGCGCGCCTCAAGATCGACGTGTCGATCTTCGGTCGCGCGACGACCGTCGATCTCGAATACGGGCAGGTCGAAAAGGTCTGATCCGTTTCCCGCCGTGGGAGAAAGGCGCCGGGCTCTTCGCTCGCCCGGGCCGCCGGTCGCACCACGGACAACGACGGCGGAATGCGAGCGCCGTCCAAGGAGCATCTAAATGGCGAAGAAGATCACAGGCTACATCAAGCTGCAGGTGCCGGCCGGCTCCGCGAACCCGTCGCCGCCGATCGGCCCGGCGCTCGGCCAGCGCGGCCTGAACATCATGGAGTTCTGCAAGGCGTTCAACGCCCAGACCGGCCAGCTCGAAAAGGGCATGCCGATCCCGGTCGTGATCACGGCCTATGCGGACCGTTCGTTCACCTTCCAGCTCAAGACGCCCCCGGTCAGCTACTTCCTGAAGCAGGCCGCCGGCATCAAGTCGGGCTCCAAGACCACCGGCAAGGCGGCCCCCGTCGGCAAGGTGACTCAGGCCCAGCTCCGCGAGATCGCTGAGAAAAAGATGGCCGACCTGAACTGCGCCACCGTCGAATCGGCGGTCGCGATGATCGCGGGCTCCGCCCGCTCCATGGGTCTGACGGTGGAGGCCTGATCATGGCGAAGCTCGCAAAGCGCGTCGCGAAATCCCGCGAGGGCATCGATCGCCTGAAGCTGTACGCCCTGGACGAGGCCATCGGCCTGGTCAAGGAGCGCGCCACGGCGAAGTTCGACGAGACCATCGAGGTCTCGATCAACCTCGGCGTTGACCCGCGTCATGCGGACCAGATGGTCCGCGGCGTCTGTCAGCTGCCGAACGGTTCCGGCCGGACGGTGCGCGTGGGCGTGTTCGCCCGCGGGCCGAAGGCGGACGAAGCCAAGGCGGCCGGCGCGGACATCGTCGGCGCCGAAGACCTGCTCGAGATCGTTCAGGGCGGCACGATCGACTTCGATCGCTGCATCGCGACCCCGGACATGATGCCGCTCGTCGGCCGCCTCGGTAAGGTGCTGGGCCCGCGCGGCCTGATGCCGAACCCGAAGGTGGGCACGGTGACCATGGACGTCGCCGGCGCGGTCAAGGCCGCGAAGGGCGGCGCGGTGGAGTTCCGCGTCGAGAAGGCCGGCATCATCCATGGCGGCGTCGGCAAGGCCTCGTTCGACTCCGAGAAGCTGGTCCAGAACATCAAGGCGTTCGCGGACGCCGTGGTGAAGGCCAAGCCGACCGGCGCCAAGGGCCAGTACGTGCAGAAGATCTCGGTGTCCTCGACGATGGGCCCGGGCGTGCATGTTGAGCCGTCGTCCGTCGTCGGCGGCGCCTGAACAACCCGATTTCGCCCGGAGTTCGCTTCGGGAGAAAAGGAGGGTCGGATCCGTCCGCCCCTCCGAACCTGTCCGAGAAAGCAGGCGCACCTCCATGGGGAGGCCGCTTAAGCCCGGAGCACCGGGACCTGCTGAGACGGGGACGACCGGATTTCGGCCCGCGCGAGCGGCCCGTCCTGCCGGTTCGAACCATCGCCGCGGCGTTCACGCGTCGCGCGCGGACAGGCTTGAAGCCGCCGTTCGCCGGCGGGCCTTCCAGGCCCGCATGACGAACGGTCGTCGCAACCCGGCGGTTCGGCCCCCAAGGTCGGATCGTCAACCGGAGAGAGCACGTGGACCGCGCGGAAAAGCGTGAAATGGTCACGACGCTGAACTCGGTGTTTTCGAACTCCGGGGCCATCGTCGTCGCTCATTACTCGGGTCTGACCGTCGCCCAGATGCAGACGCTTCGTCGGCAGATGCGCGCCGCAGGCGCGAGCGTGAAGGTCGCGAAGAACCGGCTCGCCAAGATCGCTCTCGATGGCACGGACGCCGCCCACATCGGACCCCTTCTCACGGGTCCGACCATCCTCGCCTACAGCGAGGACCCGGTGGCGGCGCCCAAGGTCGCGGTGGAGTTCGCCAAGGGCCACGACAAGTTCGTGATCCTGGGCGGCGCCATGGGCGCGACCTCCCTGAACCCCGACGGCGTGAAGGCTCTGGCCACGCTGCCGTCGCTGGACGAACTGCGCGCGAAGCTCGTGGGCCTTATTCAGGCTCCCGCGACCAAGCTCGCGCAGCTCTCCACCGCGCCTGCCGCAAAGCTTGCGCGCGTGTTTGGGGCTTACGCCAAGCGAGACGAGGCGGCGTGACGCCGTTCTTCATTTCAAAAACTGGTTCGAACTCAAGGACGTAGAACAATGGCTGATCTGACGAAGATCGTCGACGAACTGTCCAACCTGACGGTTCTCGAAGCTGCGGAGCTCGCGAAGCTCCTCGAAGAGAAGTGGGGCGTCTCGGCCGCTGCGGCGGTCGCGGTCGCTGGTCCGGCGGCCGCCGCCGCTGCGCCGGTCGAAGAGCAGACCGAGTTCACGGTCATGCTCGCCGCCGCCGGCGACAAGAAGATCGAGGTCATCAAGGAGGTCCGCGCGATCACCGGCCTCGGGCTCAAGGAAGCCAAGGACCTCGTCGAGGCGGCCCCGAAGGCCGTCAAGGAAGCCGTCTCGAAGGACGAGGGCGAGAAGCTCAAGGCCCAGCTCGAGAAGGCTGGCGCCAAGGTCGAGCTCAAGTGATCCGTCGCAGGCTTTCGGCCTGCGTCTGATCTGCCGTCGCGGGAGCGCCCCTCGGGCGCTTCCGCGACACGCGAAAGCCGCGGGGAAGGGGCGCTCGTCGAGCGTGTCGTCCCACGCGGCTTAAGCGCCTTCCGGGCCATTGTCCCGGCGGCGTGACGTACAAGCGGAGACCCGGGACCGTCCGGCTCCGCCACGCCTGACCCAAGGACCGTCCGGCGGTTCCGACGGTCTTTGGATCAGGCGTGCCCCTCCGGCATGGATGAGGAAGACGATGGCTCATACGATCACCGGCCGCAAGCGTGTCCGCAAGTTCTTCGGTAAGATCCGCGAAGTCGCGGCGATGCCGAACCTGATCGAAATCCAGAAGGCGTCTTACGACCAGTTCCTTCTGTTTGGTCAGGGCGGCTCTCGGCCGGATGAAGGCCTTCAGACCGTGTTCAAGTCGGTGTTCCCGATCTCGGACTTCTCGAACAGCTCGATGCTGGAGTTCGTGAAGTACGAGTTCGAGCAGCCGAAGTACGACGTCGACGAGTGCCGTCAGCGCGGCATGACCTTCGCGGCGCCGCTGAAGGTGACGCTGCGTCTCATCGTGTTCGACGTGGACGAGGAGACCGGCGCGAAGTCCGTCAAGGACATCAAGGAGCAGGACGTCTACATGGGCGACATGCCCCTGATGACGGACAACGGCACCTTCATCGTCAACGGCACCGAGCGCGTCATCGTCTCGCAGATGCATCGCTCGCCCGGCGTGTTCTTCGACCACGACAAGGGCAAGACGCACTCCTCGGGCAAGCTGCTGTTCGCCGCCCGCATCATCCCGTACCGCGGCTCCTGGCTCGACATCGAATTCGACGCCAAGGACATCGTGCATGCGCGCATCGACCGTCGCCGGAAGATCCCGGTGACGTCGCTGATGTTCGCCCTCGGCATGGACGGCGAGGAAATCCTCGACACCTTCTACAACAAGGTTCGCTACGTCCGTGACGGCGAGGCTTGGCGCACGCCGTTCGACGGCGCGCGCATGAAGGGCATGAACGTCACGGTCGACCTGATCGACGCCGACACCGGCGAGGTCGCGCTCGAGGCCGGCAAGAAGCTCACCGTCCGTCAGGCCCGCCTGATCGTCGAGAAGGGGGTCAAGGACCTCCGGATCGCCAACGAGGAGCTTGTCGGTCAGTACATCGCCGAGGACATCGTCAACGCCGAGACCGGTGAGATCTGGGCGGAAGCCGGCGAGGAGATCAGCGCCAAGCTGCTTGAGACGCTGCAGGACGCCGGGATCGATGAGCTCGACCTGCTCGACATCGACCACGTCAACACCGGCGGCTACATCCGCAACACGCTGATGGTGGACAAGAACAACTCCCGCGAGGAGGCCCTGTTCGACATCTACCGCGTCATGCGTCCGGGCGAGCCGCCCACGCTCGACACCGCCGAGAACATGTTCCAGTCGCTGTTCTTCGACAGCGAGCGCTACGACCTCTCGGCTGTCGGCCGCGTGAAGATGAACATGCGTCTCGACCTCGACGCCGAGGACACCGTGCGGACGCTCCGCAAGGCGGACATCCTCGCGGTCATCAAGACGCTGGTCGACCTGCGCGACGGCAAGGGCGAGATCGACGACATCGACCACCTCGGCAACCGCCGGGTGCGCTCGGTCGGCGAGCTCATGGAGAACCAGTACCGCGTCGGCCTGCTCCGCATGGAGCGCGCCATCAAGGAGCGCATGTCGTCGGTCGAGATCGACACCGTCATGCCGCAGGACCTGATCAACGCGAAGCCCGCGGCCGCCGCCGTGCGCGAGTTCTTCGGCTCGTCGCAGCTGTCGCAGTTCATGGACCAGACCAACCCGCTCTCCGAGATCACGCACAAGCGTCGTCTCTCGGCGCTCGGGCCCGGCGGTCTGACGCGTGAGCGCGCGGGCTTCGAAGTCCGCGACGTGCACCCGACCCATTACGGCCGCATCTGCCCGATCGAGACGCCGGAAGGCCCGAACATCGGCCTGATCAACTCGCTCGCGACCTTCGCGCGGGTGAACAAGTACGGCTTCATCGAGGCCCCGTACCGCAAGGTGCGCGACGGCGCCGTGACCGACGAGGTGCACTACCTCTCGGCTGTCGAGGAATCCAAGCACCACGTCGCGCAGGCGAACGCCGTCCTCGACGCCTCGGGCAAGTTCACCGACGACCTGGTCGTCTGCCGGCACATGGGCGAGGTGGTGTTCGTTTCGATCGACCGCGTCGACTACATGGACGTGTCGCCGAAGCAGCTCGTCTCGGTCGCGGCCGCGCTGATCCCGTTCCTTGAGAACGACGACGCGAACCGCGCTCTCATGGGCTCGAACATGCAGCGGCAGGCCGTGCCGCTCGTGAAGGCGGACGCTCCGTTCGTCGGCACCGGCATGGAGGCCGTGGTCGCCCGCGACTCCGGCGCCGCCATCGCCGCGCGCCGTTCGGGCATCATCGACCAGGTCGACGCGACCCGTATCGTCATCCGCGCGAACGAGGAGAGCGACGCCTCGAAGCCGGGCGTCGACATCTACCGGCTGATGAAGTTCCAGCGCTCCAACCAGTCGACCTGCATCACGCAGAAGCCGCTGGTCCGCGTGGGCGACATCGTCAAGAAGGGCGAGATCATCGCCGACGGCCCGTCGACGGAGCTCGGCGAGCTGGCGCTCGGCCGGAACGTGCTCGTCGCGTTCATGCCGTGGAACGGCTACAACTTCGAGGACTCCATCCTCCTCAGCGAGAAGATCGTCTCCGACGACGTCTTCACCTCGATCCACATCGAGGAGTTCGAGGTGATGGCCCGCGACACCAAGCTCGGGCCGGAGGAGATCACGCGCGACATTCCGAACGTGTCGGAAGAGGCGCTGAAGAACCTCGACGAAGCCGGCATCACCTACATCGGCGCGGAAGTGCAGGCGGGCGACATCCTCGTCGGCAAGATCACGCCGAAGGGCGAAAGCCCGATGACGCCGGAGGAGAAGCTGCTCCGCGCCATCTTCGGCGAGAAGGCGTCCGACGTGCGCGACACCTCGCTCCGGGTTCCGCCCGGCGTGACGGGCACGATCGTGGAAGTGCGCGTGTTCAACCGGCACGGCGTCGACAAGGACGAGCGCGCCCAGGCGATCGAGCGCGAGGAGATCGAGCGGCTCGCCAAGGACCGCGACGACGAGCTCGCGATCCTCGACCGCAACACCTACGCGCGCCTCGGCGAGATGCTGGTCGGCAAGACCGTCATCTCGGGTCCGAAGACGATCAAGAAGGACGCGGAGCTCACCCGCGAGAGCCTCACCGAGGCTCCGCGCTCGCAGTGGTGGCAGATCGCCGTCTCGGACGACAAGATGATGTCCGAGCTGGAGGCCATGCGCGCCCAGTACGACGAGCAGAAGAAGCGGCTCGAGCAGCGGTTCCTCGACAAGGTTGAGAAGCTGCAGCGCGGCGACGAGATGCCCCCCGGCGTGATGAAGATGGTCAAGGTCTTCATCGCGGTGAAGCGCAAGATCCAGCCGGGCGACAAGATGGCCGGCCGGCACGGCAACAAGGGCGTCGTGTCGCGGATCGTGCCGGTCGAGGACATGCCGTTCCTGGCGGACGGCACCCACGCCGACATCGTGCTCAACCCGCTCGGCGTGCCGAGCCGGATGAACGTCGGGCAGATCCTCGAGACCCATCTCGGCTGGGCCTGCGCTGGTCTTGGCCGCAAGATCGGCGAGGCGATCGACGCCTATCGCGCCGGCGCCGCCATCGACGGGCTCAAGTCGACGCTCCACAGCGTCTACGGCGACGATCCGAAGGTGAAGGAGCTCGACGACAAGGAGCTCGTCGAGATGTCGGAGAACCTCCGTCGCGGCGTTCCGATCGCCACGCCGGTGTTCGACGGCGCCAAGGAAGCGGACATCGAGCGCATGCTCGAGCTCGCGGGCGTGGCGACGTCTGGCCAGGTGACGCTCTTCGACGGACGCACCGGCGAGACGTTCGATCGACAGGTGACGGTGGGCTACATATATATGCTCAAGCTTCACCATCTCGTGGACGACAAGATCCACGCGCGTTCGATCGGACCGTACTCGCTCGTCACCCAGCAGCCGCTGGGCGGCAAGGCGCAGTTCGGCGGGCAGCGCTTCGGCGAGATGGAGGTCTGGGCGCTCGAGGCTTACGGCGCCGCCTACACGCTGCAGGAGATGCTGACGGTGAAGTCGGACGACGTCGCAGGCCGCACCAAGGTCTACGAGTCGATCGTCCGCGGCGACGACGCCTTCGAGGCCGGCATTCCGGAGAGCTTCAACGTGCTCGTGAAGGAAATGCGGTCGCTTGGCCTGAACGTCGATCTGCACACGTCGAAGCGCGTCGCAGGCGAGCTTCCCCCCGCCGACGCGGCGGAGTGACGATCGCTCCTTCCGGGGGAGCGATCGTGCGGCGGACGGACCTCGTGGTCCGCCCGCTGGGCTGCATAGGGATTTTTAAGCGGACCTTGCCGGCGTTGAGCGGCGGCGCCTCAGGGTCACGCGGAAGGAGACGGCGATGAACCAAGAAGTGATGAATCTCTTCAACACGCAGGTTCCGGCCCAGACGTTCGACCAGATCCGGATCTCGATCGCTAGCCCCGAGAAGATACTCTCGTGGTCGTTCGGCGAGATCAAGAAGCCCGAGACGATCAACTACCGGACCTTCAAGCCGGAGCGCGACGGCCTGTTCTGCGCCCGGATCTTTGGCCCGATCAAGGACTACGAGTGCTTGTGCGGCAAGTACAAGCGCATGAAGTACAAGGGCGTCATCTGCGAGAAGTGCGGCGTTGAGGTCACCCTCTCGCGCGTGCGCCGCGAGCGCATGGGCCACATCGAACTGGCCGCGCCGGTCGCCCACATCTGGTTCCTGAAGTCGCTGCCGTCGCGCATCGGCCTGCTGATGGACATGACCCTCAAGGATCTTGAGGCGATCCTGTACTTCGAGAAGTACGTGGTGCTCGAGACCGGCCTGACGCCGCTCAAGGACCGCCAGCTCCTCACCGAAGACGAGTACATCCGCGCTCAGGACGAGTACGGCGAGGACGCCTTCACCGCGCAGATCGGCGCGGAGGCGATCCAGTCGATGCTGCGCACGCTCGACCTCGAGAAGATGGCGGCCGACATTCGCGTCGAGATCTCGGAGGCCACCACCGAGCTCAAGCCGAAGAAGCTCGCCAAGCGGCTGAAGATCGTCGAGGCCTTCATCGAGTCGGGCAACAAGCCCGACTGGATGATCATGACCATCGTGCCGGTGATCCCGCCGGACCTACGTCCGCTCGTGCCGCTCGACGGCGGCCGCTTCGCGACGTCCGACCTTAACGACCTCTACCGCCGCGTGATCAACCGCAACAACCGCCTCAAGCGGCTTATCGAGCTGCGCGCGCCGGACATCATCATCCGCAACGAGAAGCGGATGCTGCAGGAAGCCGTCGACGCGCTGTTCGACAACGGCCGCCGCGGCCGCGTCATCACGGGCGTCAACAAGCGTCCGCTGAAGTCGCTGTCCGACATGCTCAAGGGCAAGCAGGGCCGTTTCCGCCAGAACCTGCTCGGCAAGCGCGTCGACTACTCCGGCCGTTCCGTCATCGTGGTCGGCCCCGAGCTGAAGCTGCACCAGTGCGGCCTGCCGAAGAAGATGGCGCTCGAGCTGTTCAAGCCGTTCATCTATTCGCGGCTTGACGCCAAGGGTCTGTCGGCGACCGTGAAGCAGGCGAAGAAGCTCGTCGAGAAGGAAAAGCCCGAGGTTTGGGACATCCTCGACGAGGTGATCCGCGAGCATCCGGTGATGCTGAACCGCGCGCCGACGCTCCACCGCCTCGGCATCCAGGCGTTCGAGCCGGTGCTGATCGAGGGCAAGGCGATCCAGCTTCACCCGCTGGTCTGCGCTGCGTTCAACGCCGACTTCGACGGCGACCAGATGGCCGTGCACGTTCCGCTGAGCCTCGAGGCCCAGCTGGAAGCGCGCGTCCTCATGATGTCGACGAACAACATCCTGCATCCCGCGAACGGCCAGCCGATCATCGTGCCGTCGCAGGACATCGTGCTCGGCCTCTATTACCTGACGCTGATGCGCGACAAGGAGCCGGGCGAGGGTATGGCCTTCGCCAACATGGGCGAGCTTGAGCAGGCGCTGTTCACCAAGTCGGTGACGCTGCACACCAAGATCAAGGGTCGCCACGTCGGCATCGACGCGGATGGCAATAATGTCTCGAAGATCTACGAGACCACGCCGGGCCGCATGATGCTCGGCCAGTTGCTGCCGAAGACCCCGAAGCTGACCTTCGACGTCGTCAACAAGCTGATGACGAAGAAGGAAATCTCGAACATGATCGACACAGTCTACCGAAATTGCGGTCAGAAGGACACGGTCATCTTCTGCGACCGGATCATGACGCTCGGCTTCACCAACGCGTTCAAGGCGGGCATCTCGTTCGGCAAGGACGACATGGTCGTGCCGGAGACGAAGACGAAGATCGTCGACGACACCCGGACGCTGGCGAAGGAATACGAGCAGCAGTACCAGGACGGCCTGATCACCCAGGGTGAGAAGTACAACAAGGTCGTCGACGCCTGGGCGAAGTGCACGGACAAGATCGCCGACGAGATGATGGCGCGGATTTCCGCGGTCCAGATCGACAAGGAGACTGGGCGCACCAAGCAGATCAACTCGATCTACATGATGAGCCACTCGGGCGCCCGCGGCTCGCCGGCGCAGATGAAGCAGCTCGCCGGCATGCGCGGCCTCATGGCCAAGCCGTCGGGCGAGATCATCGAGAGCCCCATCATCTCGAACTTCAAGGAAGGCCTCTCGGTTCTCGAGTACTTCAACTCCACCCACGGCGCCCGTAAGGGCCTCGCGGACACGGCGCTGAAGACCGCGAACTCGGGCTATCTGACCCGACGTCTCGTGGACGTGGCGCAGGACTGCATCATCACCGAGGACGATTGCGGCACCGAGGCGGGCATCCGCGTTCGCGCCGTCATCGACGCGGGCCAGATCGTGGCCACGCTCGGCATGCGCATTCTCGGCCGCACCGTCGCGGAGGACGTCTACAACCCGGCGACGGGCGAAGTGGTCGTTCCGAAGAACACGCTGGTGACCGAGAAGGACGTGGACCTCGTGCACGCCGCTGGCGTTCAGGAAGTCCGCATCCGTTCGGTGCTGACCTGCGAGACCAAGATCGGCGTCTGCGTGGCCTGCTACGGCCGCGACCTGGCGCGCGGCACCCCGGTCAACCACGGTGAGGCCGTCGGCGTCATCGCGGCGCAGTCGATCGGGGAGCCGGGCACGCAGCTCACCATGCGCACGTTCCACATCGGCGGCACGGCGCAGCTGGCGGACTCGTCCTTCCTCGAAAGCACGTTCGAGGGTACGATCAAGCTCCGCAACCGCAACACGGCGCGGAACTCGGACGGCGACCTGATCGTCATGGGCCGCAACGTGGCCGTCATCATCCTCGACGCCGACGGCGTGACGGAGCGGTCGACGCACCGCCTCCTCTACGGCTCGAAGCTTCGGGTCGACGACGGCGACAAGATCAAGCGCGGCCAGCGCATCGCCGAGTGGGATCCGTACACCCGTCCGATCCTTACCGAGGTGGACGGCAAGGCCGGGTTCGAGGATCTGGTCGAGGGCGCCTCGCTGAAGGAGAGCTCGGACGAGGCGACGGGCATCACCAAGCGCGTCGTCACCGACTGGCGGACGTCCACGCGCAACGCGGACCTGAAGCCGGCGATCGTGATCCACGGTCCCGACGGCAAGATCGCGAAGCCCGCGAAGGGCGGCGAGGCGCGTTACCTTCTCGCGGCCGACGCCATCCTCTCGGTGTCGCCCGGCTCCGAGGTCCAAGCGGGCGACGTGCTGGCGCGTATCCCGTTGGAGAGCGCCAAGACGCGCGACATCACCGGCGGTCTGCCGCGGGTGGCGGAGCTGTTCGAGGCGCGTCGTCCGAAGGATGCGGCGGTCATCGCCGAGATCTCCGGCACGGTGCAGTTCGGCAAGGACTACAAGAACAAGCGTCGCCTGACGCTCGTTCCGAGCGACGGCGACGAGCCGGTCGAGTACCTGATCCCGAAAGGCAAGCACGTCCATCTGCAGGACGGCGACGTGGTGGAGAAGGGCGACTACATCGTCGACGGCAACCCTGCGCCGCACGACATCCTGGCGATCAAGGGCGTGGAGGAGCTTGCGGCTTACCTCGTCAACGAGATCCAGGAGGTCTACCGGCTTCAGGGCGTGCAGATCAACGACAAGCACATCGAGGTGATCGTTCGCCAGATGCTGCAGAAGGTCGAGATCTCCGACGCCGGCGAGACCGAGCTGCTCACCAACGAGCAGGTCGATCGGATGGAGTTCGACGAGATCAACGCCAAGATGATCGCCGAGGGCAAGAAGCCTGCGGTCGGCCATCCGGTGCTGCTCGGCATCACCAAGGCCAGCCTGCAGACCCGCTCGTTCATCTCGGCCGCGTCGTTCCAGGAGACGACCCGCGTCCTCACAGAGGCCGCGGTCAACGGCAAGGTGGACGACCTCGAGGGGCTGAAGGAGAACGTGATCGTCGGCCGCCTCATCCCGGCGGGCACCGGCTCGGTCATGAGCAAGGTCCGCGAGATCGCGACCCACCGCGACGAACTCATCCTCGCCCAGAAGGCGCAGGAGTCGGGCGTCACGCCGGCGAACGCCGGCCTGCTTCCGGCCTCCGACGCCGCGGAGTGAGGGGAGGGGCCTAGCGCCTCTTTCGGAAAGATGGAAAGGGCCGCCGGGATCACCGGCGGCCCTTTTTCGTTGCGCAAGGCTGCGGGAGTGGGGCCGAGGCGCACTTCGGTCCGGAGGCTCGGACGGTCAGCTCGAGGAGGCCTGGACGGCCGCTGGCTTCGACGCGACGAGGAAGCAGACGGCGGCCCCGAAGATGACGGCCCCGAACGCGGCGGCCAGCGTGAATACCAGGCCGAACCCGCCGGCGGCGTGCGCCACGGCGATCAGGGGCGCCGCGAAGCCGCTTGCGGTGAAGCCGAGAAAGTAGCGAACGCTGTAGGCCTTTGTCCGGAGGTGCGGCGGCGCGTAGCGCGCGACCATCGCGTCGTTCACCACGACCTGCCCGTAGATTGCGGCGATGGCCAGCGCGAGCCCGGCCAGCATCGGCGCGCCCCCCGTCGTCGCGGCGATCGCAAGGCCGAGAGGCTGCAGAACGGCGAGGCCGACGAAGATCGTGGGAAGCGGAACCCGGTCGACGAGCCTGCCGACGATCAGCTGGGTCATCGCGCCGAACAGAAAGACGCCCGTCGCCAGGGCGCCGGTGACGGCGAGCGGCACGTCGAGCCCGAGCCGCTCGTCGATCGCTTTCGGCAGCGAGATGCTGGTTATGTTGAACGTCATGCCGCCGGCGATCAGCGCCGCGGCGAAGAGCGCGAGCAGCACGGGAATCCTCAGTCCAACGCTCGACGCCGGAGCCTGTTTTGGCCCTGCGGCGCGGGCCTCCGCCTCCGCCGGCGCAAACGCGAGATAGGCCAGTCCGACCGCGAGGCAGACCGCCGCCGGCGCGAGAAACGCGGCGCGCCAGCCCAGCGAGCTTGCAAGCAGTGCGGTGCCGCCGGAGGCGAAGGCCGAGCCGAGATTTCCGAACACCCCGTTCCAGCCGAGCGAGCGGCCGAGCGCCGACGCGTGGCTGACCAGGAGCGAGGCGCCGATCGGGTGGTAGATCGCTGTGAACACGCCGAGCGCAAACAGCCACGCCGCGATCGCGGTCGGCGTCGTGCTGGCGCTGAGCCCGGCCAGCGACGCGGCGCAGCCGAAGAAGAACGCGGCGAGCAGGTTTCGGCGTCCGACCCGTTCGGCGAGCCAGCCCATGGGCAGAGCGAACAGGCCGAATGCGACGAAAGCTCCGGTGGAGAGCGCGATCATCGGCCCATAGTCGCGGCCGAGATCAGCCGCCATGGCGATCACCGCGGTCGGATAGATCAGCAGAACATAATGATCGAGCGCATGGGCGACGTTGACGAAGGCCAGGGCGCGTCGGGAGGAACTGGACGGCGTCACGGGCGTGTCCTCGGCGAGGGGGCAGGCGCTCAGGCCTGCGCCCTACCTTACACTCAACGCCTGACGAAGACGTTGAACCCGCCGAAGATCATGCGCTTGCCGTCGAACGGAGCGTCCTTCATCGAGGCCGCGAGGCGGGGATCGGCCATGACCTTCGCCACCGTCGCGTCGCGCGCCTCCCGCGACGGATATTCGATCCAGGAGAAGAACACCGTCTCCTCGTCCTTCTGCTGAACGGCGCGCGGGAAGGAGGTCAACTCTCCGTAGGGCACGTCGTCGGCGGCGCACTCCACGAACGCCACGGCGCCGTGCTCCATCCAGACGGCCGCCGCCGTCTCCGCGAGCTCCCTGTAGGCCTCGAGTTTGTCCAACGGGACGGCGACGACGAATCCATCGACATAGCTCACGGGCGATTCTCCTCTTGCTGTTTTCTGGCGTTCCGTTCAAAGGACGTTCGAGCGCCGCCGGATCCGACATCCGGGGGGAAAAACGTCTCGCCGGGCCCGCGTTTGCACGTCGTTAAGGTCTGGACCGGCGGTTTTCGCTTCGTAGGACCGAAAGTCCGGTGGCGCTGTTGACTATGTCCGAGTCGCGGGGTAGAAGCCGCTCACTCTTCGGCAGGCGGTAATTCCACGCTGTCGCATGCGGCCTACGCAGCGACCCTTCGGAATTAGACGCTGTCGCGACCACACGGTCAGTTGCGGTTCATGACCCCGGCGCTTCGTCGTCGTTGGTCCTCTGCAGGGAGCGACGCTCCCCTTCGGTTTTCCGAAGGGCGGCGTCATTTCGTTCTGTTCGGTCCTCATCCTGGGCCGTCCGGAACGCCGGTTTATAAGGGAAGCGGTTAGGCCAACGATGCCCACCATCAGCCAGTTGATCCGCAAGCCGCGGCAGGCGCCGACGGCGCGCAACAAGGTTCCGGCGCTTCAGGCGTGCCCGCAGAAGCGCGGCGTCTGCACGCGCGTCTACACCACCACGCCGAAGAAGCCGAACTCGGCGCTTCGTAAGGTCGCCAAGGTCCGTCTCACCAATGGCTTCGAGGTCATCGGCTACATTCCTGGCGAGGGTCACAACCTCCAGGAACACTCGGTCGTCATGATCCGCGGCGGCCGCGTGAAGGACCTTCCGGGCGTGCGTTACCACATTCTTCGCGGCGTGCTCGACACGCAGGGCGTCAAGAACCGCAAGCAGCGCCGGTCCAAGTACGGCGCCAAGCGGCCGAAGTGAGGTTCTGAGATATGTCCCGTCGTCACTCCGCCGAACGCCGCGAAGTCCATCCCGATCCGAAGTTCGGGGACATCGTGGTCACGAAGTTCATGAACACGGTCATGAAGCACGGCAAGAAGTCCGCTGCTGAAACGATCGTCTACGGCGCCTTCGACACCGTCGAGACCAAGCTCAAGCAGAGCCCGGTCGCCGTGTTCCACCAGGCGCTCGACAACATCGCGCCGGCCCTCGAAGTTCGCTCCCGCCGGGTCGGCGGCGCGACCTACCAGGTTCCGGTCGAGGTTCGCCCGGAGCGCCGTCAGGCGCTCGCGCTTCGCTGGCTGCTGGCTTCGGCCCGCGCCCGCAACGAAAAGACCATGGTCGACCGTCTGTCGGCCGAACTGATCGACGCTTCGAACAACCGCGGCTCCGCCGTGAAGAAGCGCGAGGACACGCACCGCATGGCGGAAGCGAACCGCGCCTTCTCGCACTACCGCTGGTAATCGAGCAGAGATTGAAGGACTGAGATCATGGCCCGTTCCCACGCGATCGAAGACTATCGTAACTTCGGCATCATGGCCCACATTGATGCCGGCAAGACGACGACGACCGAGCGCGTCCTGTTCTATTCCGGCAAGTCCCATAAGATCGGCGAAGTCCACGACGGCGCCGCAACCATGGACTGGATGGAGCAGGAGCAGGAGCGCGGCATCACGATCACGTCCGCCGCGACGACTACCTTCTGGAACGACCATCGCCTGAACATCATCGACACGCCGGGCCACGTCGACTTCACGATCGAAGTCGAGCGTTCGCTCCGCGTGCTCGACGGCGCCGTGTGCGTGCTCGACGGCAACCAGGGCGTCGAGCCCCAGACCGAGACCGTGTGGCGTCAGGCCGACAAGTACGAAGTGCCGCGTATCGTGTTCGTCAACAAGATGGACAAGATCGGCGCGGACTTCTTCCGCTGCGTCAGCGAGATCGACAGCCGCGTGGCCGGCAAGCCGGTCTGCATTCAGCTTCCGATTGGTTCGGAGTCGAACTTCCTCGGCATCATCGACCTTGTCCGCATGAAGGCGGTCGTGTGGGAGAACGAGAACCTCGGCGCAAACTACCACGACGAAGAGATCCCGGCTGATCTCGCCGATCAGGCTCTCGAGTACCGCAACATGATGATCGAGCGGGCCGTCGAGCTCGACGACGCGGCGCTCGAGAAGTTCCTCGAGGGCGAAGAGCCCGACGAGGCGACGCTGAAAAGCCTGCTCCGCAAGGCCGTCATCACGCGCGCCTTCACGCCGGTGCTCTGCGGCTCGGCCTTCAAGAACAAGGGCGTTCAGCCGCTGCTCGACGCGGTGGTCGACTATCTTCCGAGCCCGCTCGATCGCGGCGCGGTCGACGGCGTCGACTTCAAGACCGAAGAGCCGATCGTTCGCCGTCCGTCCGACGACGAGGGTCTCTCGGTCCTCGCGTTCAAGATCATGGACGACCCGTTCGTCGGCACCATCACCTTCTGCCGCGTCTACTCGGGCAAGCTGGAGTCGGGTTCGACCCTGCTGAACTCGACCCGCGACAAGAAGGAGCGCGTCGGCCGCATGCTCCTGATGCATGCGAACAACCGCGAAGACATCAAGGAAGCCTACGCCGGCGACATCGTCGCTCTGGCCGGCCTCAAGGATGTCCGCACCGGCGACACGCTGTGCGATCCGCTGAAGGCTGTGATCCTGGAGCAGATGGTGTTCCCGGAGCCGGTCATCGAGATCGCGATCGAGCCGAAGACCAAGGCCGACCAGGAGAAGCTGGGCATCGCCCTGTCGAAGCTCGCGGCTGAGGACCCGTCCTTCCGCGTGTCGACCGACCAGGAGTCCGGCCAGACCATCCTCAAGGGGATGGGCGAGCTCCATCTCGACATCAAGGTCGACATTCTGCGCCGCACCTACAAGGTCGACGCGAACATCGGCGCTCCGCAGGTCGCCTACCGCGAGACCCTGACGAAGCCGGTCGACATTGACTACACGCACAAGAAGCAGACCGGCGGCACGGGCCAGTTCGCTCGCGTGAAGTTCCACATCTCGCCGAACGAAGTCGGTGCCGGTTTCGCCTTCGAGTCGAAGGTGGTCGGCGGTTCTGTGCCGAAGGAGTACATCCCGGGCGTGCAGAAGGGCCTCGAGTCGGTCCTCGGGTCGGGCGTGGTCGCGGGCTTCCCCGTGGTCGACGTCAAGGTCGAGTTGGTCGACGGCGCCTACCACGAGGTCGACTCCTCGGCGCTCGCCTTCGAAATCGCGTCCCGTGCGGCGTTCCGCGAGGCCCTGCAGAAGGGCGGCGCGGTCCTGCTCGAGCCGATCATGAAGGTCGAGGTCGTCACTCCTGAAGACTACACCGGCTCGGTCATCGGCGACCTCAACTCCCGCCGCGGCCAGATCCAGGGCCAGGACATGCGAGGCAACGCGAACGTGGTGAACGCCATGGTCCCGCTCGCCAACATGTTCGGCTACATCAACACGCTGCGTTCGTTCAGCCAGGGCCGGGCGAACTACAGCATGGAATTCGACCACTACGAGCAGGTTCCGTCCAACGTCGCGCAGGAGGTTCAGGCGAAGTACGCCTGATCTTCCCGCAGCGAGTTCAAGACGAAACCCTTAGAGACGATTTAGAGAAAAGAACGGAGCCTTCGCCATGGCCAAGGAAAAGTTCGCGCGGACGAAGCCGCATTGCAACATTGGGACGATTGGTCATGTTGACCATGGCAAGACGTCTCTGACGGCGGCGAT
>NZ_JAFBCY010000005.1 GCF_016907975.1 Methylopila capsulata | reverse complement strand
CCCCGCAACCAAAACAACCAAACAGCCCCGCCCAAAAAGCGGGGCTGTCGTCGTTCAAAACTCAGAAATAACCAAAACAAACCACGACCCCGCGCCGTGTTTGGTCTTCGCCGCTGTCGACCGGTCCGCGTCGAACACGGCGTCGCGACGATCGACGCCCTTAGGGGGTAAGGAAGCCGTGGCCGCGTCGCGGACGGTGGCGGACCCGTCGGTTTCACCATCAGCGAGACGGTCGCGTGCGGACCCGCCTTCGAGATCGGCCCGCGGGAATGGGGGCCGCCATCGGGAGTTGGCTGGACGTCGCGCCTGCAATCGCGATCGCGCCAGCGGGCCGATATCATCGGGCCGACCGCGTCCAGCACGTAGCCCTTCTCGTCGGCGCGCGGAGCGCGGGGCGCTCAACTTCGGTCCCCGGCGGCGGCTCTTATCCATCCGCACCGCTCCGCCCGCGGGTCTCTGGATCCGTCGCCATTCGCCGCCACAGCAGCTGAGACAGGTCGCGCGCTCAGGCTTCCGGGCCCGTCGGATCACGCGCGAGCCGCGATGTCCGGGGGCGATCCTCCTCTGCCGGGAAACGGCGACTCCGGGTCCAAGGGCGTCCGGTCCAAGGCGGCGGCGTGATCTCCGCCAACGCCTCGCCAGCGGCCAGGGCTTCGGCCCCGTCCGGTGACGATCGCCGCGGGGCCCGCGCGGGCCTGTTCGCTTGATCGTTCCGCCGCAGGAATGTCGCAATCAGAGCAGTTCCAGTCGCGGCGTCGTAAGCGGCTCGGTTCGCCCTCCCTACCATCACAGGCAAGACGAAGCCGGCCGCCCGCGCGGCTCGCCGAGGCCGCAAAGGTCGAAAGCGAGGTCGCGGCCCGTCGCGCCGTCGTTGCCGAGGAATGGAAAGGCGCTGAAGCGCCGGCGCTTCAGCGCCGGTCCGGAACCAGAGGGAGACGGGACGTGACGACGCAGGAAGCGACCAGGCCCCTTGGGCTCGATCCAGCCGTGTTCTGGCCGGCCCTCGCCATCGGCGGCGGCTTCGTTCTCTGGGGAACCATCGCCCCCGACAGTCTCTCGGCCGCCGCCAAATGGACGCTCGCGGGGATCATCCGGTCGTTCGGGTGGAGTTTCGTCCTCTCCACCGCGTTCTTCCTCGTGTTCTCGGCGTTCCTGGCTATTAGCCGGCTCGGCGACATCAGGCTGGGGCGGGACGACGAGGAACCGGAGTTCTCGACGATCTCGTGGGTCTGCATGATGTTCAGCGTGGGCATGGGCATCGGCCTGATGTTCTGGGGCGCCGCGGAGCCGATCTCGCATTTCGGCGCTCCGCCGCACGGCCTGGCGGAGCCGAAAACCAAGGCCGCCGCCCTGGTCGCGATGCAGTACTCCTACTTTCACTGGGCGCTGCACCCGTGGGCGATCTATGCCGTCGTCGGCCTTGCGCTCGCCTACTTCAGCTATCGGCGCGGGCTGCCGGTGCTGGTGTCGAGCGCGTTCCAGCCTCTGCTCGGGGACGCCATCCACGGCCCGGCCGGCAAGGCCATCGACGTGCTCGCGATCGTCGCGACGCTGTTCGGCACGGCGACCTCGCTCGGTCTCGGCGCGCAGCAGATCAACAGCGGGCTGAACTTCCTGTGGGGCACGGGGGAGGCGACCTGGATCCCGCTCGCGATCATCGCGACGCTCACGCTGGCGTTCATCCTCTCCGCGGTCTCCGGCGTCAGCCGGGGCGTTCAGTTTCTCAGCAAGATGAACATGGTAGCCGCGGTCCTCCTGCTGGCGTTTCTGGCGCTGTGCGGGCCGACCGTCTTCATCTTCAACACCTTCATCGAGTCGATCGGCGAGTACATCGGGAACATCGTCGCGATGTCGTTCCGCACCGCGGCGTTCAGCGACGGCAAATGGCTGTCGAGCTGGACGATCTTCTACTGGGCGTGGTGGGTCTCATGGGCGCCGTTCGTCGGCGTCTTCATCGCCCGGATCTCGCGCGGCCGCACGATCCGGGAGTTCGTGGTCGGCGTGCTGCTGATCCCGAGCGCGGTGACCTTCGTGTGGTTCACGGTCATGGGCGGCGCGGCGCTGCATTCGGAGCTCTTCGGCCCGGGCGGGCTGGTCGCCGCGGTCAACGCCAAGGGCGAGGCCGTGTCGCTGTTCGTCCTGCTCGAGCAGTTCCCGTGGTCATGGCTCACCTCGATGGTCGCCATGTTCCTCGTCGCGGTCTTCTTCGTGTCCGGCGCCGACGCCGCGTCGGTCGTCATGGGCATGCTGTCGTCCCACGGCGCGCTCCATCCCCGCGCCGGCGTCGTGGTGCTGTGGGGCGCGCTGGCCGGCGCTTCGGCCTGCGTGCTGCTCGTGATGGGAGGGCTGCAGGGGCTGCAGACCGCGTCGATTCTCGCCGCGGCGCCGTTTCTCCTGGTGATGGTCGGGATGTGCCTTTCGCTGTGGCGCGGCCTGAACGACGACCTTTCCGGCGCCGTGGAGCCGTCGCCGCGCGGCGAGCCCCAGCGGCCGGCCGTGCTGGAGCCGGCGGAGGGGTGAACTCTTCGCCGTCGGCGCGGGGCCCTTCGCCTCCGCCCGGCCGCTAAACCTCCACCCGCCACACGAAGCTGCGCTCTTCGCCGGGCGCGAGCAGCACCACGCCGGGCTTGTCCACGAAGTCGCCGTCCCAGCCGACGGGGCTCGCCATGCCGCGCCAGGGTTCGATGCAGAGGAACGGCGCGCCGCCCGGCTTGGACCAGACGCCGAGATCGTCGTAGCCGTCCCAGGACACGGTCAGCGCGCGAAGCTCCGCGCCGTCGGGCCCGAGCGCGGCGTAGCGCGCCGAGCTGCTGCGGGCGGCGGGCAGCACCACCGCGTCGGCCGCGAACAGCTCCTCGCTCAGGCGCATCACCCGGCCCTCGATCGGCGCCGGCCCCTCGGCCCCCAGCAGCCCGCCTTCGATCAGGAGACGCGGCCCGGTTTCTTCGGCGTCGAAGACGATGACATGGTCGGACTTCGCGACGCCGTCGACCAGCGGCCAGCGGAAGCCGGGATGCGCCCCGAGGCAGAAGGGCAGGGGCGCGTCGCCGGGGTTCGCGACCGTCGCGGCCACGCTCAGGACGGCGTCCTCCGCCGCATAGGCCAAGGTCAGGCGGAAGGGGAAGGGATAGATCGCGCGGGTGGCGGGGCTGTCGGACAGGCTCAGGGTTGCCCGGCTGGCGCTGCGTTCCTCCCAGACGAAGGCCGCGTCGCGGGCGAAGCCGTGCTGGGTCATGCGGTAGACCGCGCCGTCGTGGCGCAGCGCGTCGCCGGCGAGCTTGCCGACGATCGGGAACAGCACGGGCGCGTGGCGCGGCCACTCCGGCCCCGCCTGCCAGAGCAGTTCGTCGCCGCCGGCGTCCTTCAGGCTGACGAGTTCGGCGCCCTTCGCCGTGATCGTCGCGGAGACGCGGGACGACCCTATGCCGTGGCTGTCGCTCAAGCAGGTGCTCCTTGGGAGGGGATCGGCGTCGAAGGGATCACGCGGGACCGACGCGCCCGCGCTCGCGCAGGCGCCGGGCCGCTTCCTGCAGCACGGCCGCGCCCTCGACCCAGATTTCGTCGTCGGCGTTCTGCGCGGCGTAGACCTCGACGGTCAGCGCGTCGGCGAGTTCCGCGTCCGACATGGCGCGGGCGCGCAGGGTCTGCGCGTCCTCGCCCTTCTGCACGAGGCGTCGCAGCGGCGACACGAGATAGCGGCCGATGCCGCGGAGTCCGCGGCTGGACCGGTCGTCGGGCGCTTCGTCGAAAGAGGCCGTCACCTGAGGTCGGATCCCGTGGGCCGCGCCAGCCGGCGCGCGAGAAGAATGTTCCCGCCATCCTAGCGCGGCCGGCGAAAAGGTCACGCCTCCTCGCGCAGGCCGCCGATCCAGGTGGCGCGGACGCGCAGCCCGGCATCGAGCGCGACGAGATCGGCGCGGTAGCCGGGGGCGATCCGGCCCAGGCGGTCGCCGAGGCCGAGCCACATGGCCGGCGTGCGCGACGCCATGATCAGCGCGTCGGCCAGAGGCAGCCCGAGCGCGTCGACCGCGTTGCGCACCGCCGTCGCCATGTCGAGGTCGGCGCCGGCCAGCGTGCCGTCCTCGGTGGTCAGCCGCCCGCCCGCGCGCAGGATGCGGCGCCCCTGCAGCCGGAACTCGGTCATCTCGGTTCCGATCGTGGACATGGCGTCGGTGACGAGCATGACGCGGTCGCGGCTCTTGGCGGCGATCGCCGTCCTCAGCGCCTCGGGCGCGACATGGTGCAGGTCGGCGATCAGCCCGCAGAAGGTGTCGCGCTCGGACAGCGCCGCGCCGACCGGCCCCGGCGCGCGTCCCTGCAGCGGCGGCATGGCGTTAAAGAGGTGGGTGTAGCCGCTGAGGCCGGCGTGGTGCGCCTCCGCGAGATCGGCCGCCGTCGCCTCGGTGTGGCCGGCCGCGACGCGTACGCCGGCGGCCGCGAGCCGCCGGATCGCGAGCGTCGGCACGCGCTCCGGCGCGAGCGTCACCACGGTCACGCCGCCGGTCGCATGCGAGAGCACGGCGATGTCGTGGTCGTCGGGCGCGCGCATCACGGCGGCGTCGTGCACGCCCTTGCGCAGCGGATTGAGGAACGGCCCCTCCACATGGAGGCCGAGCACGCCCGGCGTTCCCGCCGCGATCGCCTCGGTCGCGGCGCGGACCGCCGCCGCCATGACGGCGGGGCCGTCGGTGATCAGCGTCGGCAGCAGGCCGGTCGTGCCGAAGCGCCGGTGCGCGCGCGCGATCGTCGCCATGGTCTCGGCCGTCGGGGCGTCGTTCAGCAGCAGCCCGCCGCCGCCGTTGACCTGCACGTCGATAAAGCCCGGCGCCAGCAGGCCCTCGACCGTCTCGACCGCGACGTCCGACGGCACGGAGTCGACGCGCGCGAGGCCCAGGATGCGGCCGTCCTCCACCAGCGCGGCGACGCCCTCGTGGAAGCCTTCGCCGTCGAACAGCCGGTCGGGCAGTAAGGCGCGCCGGGTCATGCCGGCGCCCGCGCGGCGTCGCGGGCGAGCGCGATCGCGCCCTCCGCGGCGTCGCCCAGCGGCGCGACGAGGAGCGCCGCCGCGGCGTCGGGGAGACGGGGCGCGTGGACGGCCGCAAGCCCGCCCACGAGCGTGACGCGCTCCGCGCCGCACGCGGCCAGCCGCAGGATGAGCTTCGCCACGTGAGCCGCCGCCTCGTCCAGCAGGGCGGCGGCGGCCGGGTCCGTCGCGGCGTGGGCGACGGCCAGCGGCGCGAGGGCGCCGAAGTCGGCCGGCGTCGCCGCCGACACCCACTCGACCGCCGCGTCCTGGCTCCCGCCGACGGCCGCGAGCACGGCGTCGGCAAGGGGGCCGCGCGGCTCCAGTCCGTCGGCGGCGCGCAGCGCGTGGCGCAGGACCTCGCGGCCGAGCGGCGCGCCGCCGCCCTCGTCGCCGATCTCGAAGCCCCAGCCGCCGAAACGGTGCTCGCGGCCGTCGACGCGGGCGTAGGCGGCGCTGCCCGTGCCCACGATGACGAGCCCGCCGTCGCCGCCGCCGTGCGCGCCGAGGCAGGCGGTCGCGAAATCGGTCGCGATGGTCCGGCTCGCGAAGGGGTGCGGCTCGGCGAGCACGGCCGCCAGCGCCTGCGTCTGCGACACGCCCGCGAGGCCGAGGCCCGCGTGCAGGCGGCCGAGCGCGTCGCGTCCGAGCCCGCCCGCGGCGAGCGCCGCTTCCGCCGCCGCGACCGCGGCGTCGATCGCCGCCCGCGCGCCGCGCCGCACGTTCGCGGGCCCGGAGAGGCCTTCGCCGACGAGGAGGCCGGCGGCGTCCCGCACCCGCGCGCGGCAGCGGGTGCCGCCGCCGTCGACGCCGAGGAACAGGGGCCCGCCCTCAAACCCGCTCATGCCGCCGCAGCTCCTATGGTGAATCGGCAGGGAACCAGACGCCCGCCGCCGCGTTTCGGACACACATGGGGCGGCGCCTGAGGGGGCGCGCGCTCCGGGGGATTCTGAGCCATGATCGACCCGACCATCGCACGCTTCGAGCGCCGCCGCCGCTTCGCCGAATACGGCGGCTCCATCGCGATGCTCGCGTCATGGGGCGTCGGGATGTGGCTCGTGGTCAACCTCGTCGACATCGCCACGCTGCTGACGCGCTGAGTCACCACAGCGCCAGGATCCGCCGCGCCGCGCCGGCGGCGAGCACGACCACGATCAGCGCATAGGCCGCGATCCAGAGGCGGCGCTCCCAGCGCCCTTCCTGACGTCCTCCCTGGGGACCGGGCGCGGCGCTCATGGCTTCCACAGCCAGGCCGCGCCGCGGACGCCGGAGGAATCGCCGTGCGCGGCGGGCCGGATCGGGGTGGAGAAGCCGTCCGAAAACACCCTGGAGGCGATGACGGCGGGCAGGCCCTCGTAGAGTTCCGAGACGTTCGACATGCCGCCGCCGAGCACGATCACGTCGGGGTCGAGCAGGTTGACCACCGTCGCGAGCGCCCGGCCGAGCCGGTCGACGTAGACCGATAGCGATCCGGCCGCGTCCGCGTCGCCGCCGCGGGCGGCCGCGACCACGGCCTCCGCACTCATGGCGACGCCGGTCGTCAGCGCGTGGGCGCGGGCGAATCCGGAGCCCGACACGAAGGTCTCGACGCAGCCGCGCTGGCCGCACCAGCACAGCGGGCCGGGGGCCTCTTCGGTCCCGCTCGCCCAGGGCAGGGGGTTGTGGCCGAACTCGCCGGCGATCGCCTGGCGGCCGGCCCAGGGTCGTCCGCCGATCGCGACGCCTGCGCCGCAGCCGGTGCCGACGACCACGGCGAAGGCCACCGCCGCGCCCGCGGCGGCGCCGTCGGTCGCCTCCGACACCGCGAGGCAGTTGGCGTCGTTCTGCAGCCGCACCGGGCGGCCGAGCGCGGTTTCCAAGTCCTGCTTCAGCGGGCGACCGTTCAGCCAGGTCGAGTTGGCGTTGCGCAGCAGCCCGGTCGCGGGCGACAGCGAGCCCGGCATGCCCACGCCGACGGAACCGGTCGCGCCGAGGGCGCTCTCGAAGCGGGCCACGAGCCCGGCGACGGTCCGGACGCAAGCTCCGTAGTCGTCCCGGGGCGTCGGCGCGCGCTCGCGAAGCAGCGTCGCGCCGCTTTCGTCGAGCGCGATCGCCTCGATCTTGGTGCCGCCCCAGTCGATTCCGATCAGCATGTGCGGGTCAGGCCGCCCGGTCGAGGCGCGCGAGCGTGGCGCGGATGGTGTTGGCGAGCGTGCGGGAGGCGACGCCCGCGTCCGGCCGCACCACGAGCCCGATCTCGGCGGCGGGCATGGCCGGCAGGCCTTCCGCCGCGCCCAGCCGCCGCCAGCCCGCGGGCACGGAGCTTTCGGCGACGCAGGCGAGCGCGAAGCCGGTCGAAACCGCCGACAGCACGCCCTGCAGGCTCGACGAGGCATAGGCGATGCGCCACGGGCGGCCGGAGGTCTCCAGCGCGCCCAGCACCACGCCGCGAAAGCGGCAACCCTCGCTGAACACCGCGAGCGGCAGCGGATCGACCAGCTCCGGGCGATGGTCCGGCGGCGCGCACCAGACCAGCGGCTCGTAGCGCAGCAGCTCGCCGGTCGGCCGCTCGGGATCGCGCGTGATGACCGCGACGTCGATCGCGCCCTGCGCCAGGTCGCGTTCCAGCCGATGGCTGATCTCGCAGCGCACGTCGAGCTGCACCTTGGGGTGGGTCGTCATGAACCGCCGCAGCAGCAGCGCGCCGAACGGCTCGACGTAGTCGTCCGGGATGCCGAGCCGCACCCGGCCGCCGAGGCTTTCGCCGCCCAGCGCCAGCCGCGCCTCGTCCTCGATCTGCAGAAGCCGCCGGGCGTAGCCGAGCAGCTCCGTCCCGGCCGGCGTCGCGACGGCGCCGCTGCGCCCGCGCTCGATCAGCCGATGGCCGAGCTCCGCCTCCAGCGCCGCGATCTTGGCGCTGACGGCCGACTGCGTGCGGCCGAGCCGCCCCGCGGCGGCGGTGAAGCCGCCCATGTCCACGACCGCCGCCAGCGTCGCCAGAGCGTCGAGGTCGAGGTGGCGGGTCATGGACGTGTCTCGTGCGGCGAACGTGGAGCCGAGGGCGACCATAGCGGCGGATCGACAGTCATGCGAGCGGCGCATCCCGGCGCCAAACTTGACGTGACGACGCTTGGGCGCGATGCAGCATGCGCCGAAAGTCACCTACGCCCCCGCGAGGAGATGCTCATGTCCTTCACGCTCGCCAAGACCGAACGCCTCGCGGCGATCCTGGCCCAGGCCCCGGTCATCCCGGTGCTCACCTTCGATGACGCGGCGAGCGGCGTCGCCACCGCGAAGGCGCTCCGGGACGGCGGCCTGCCCGTTCTCGAGGTGACGCTGCGCACCCCGAAGTCGCTTGAAGCCCTGCAGGCCATCGTCTCCGAAGTCGAGGGCGTGACCATCGGCGCGGGCACGGTGCTCGAGACCGAGCACGTCCAGGCCGCGATCCAGGCGGGCGCGGAGTTCCTCGTCAGCCCGGGCGTCAGCTCCCGGCTGATCGCCGCCGGCAGCGAGGCGCCGGTGCCGTTCCTGCCCGGCGTCGCCACCGCCTCCGAGGCGATGCAGCTCGCCGAGCGCGGCGCGAACTTCGCCAAGTTCTTCCCCGCCGGCCCCGCCGGCGGCCCGGCCTATCTGAAGGCGCTGCTCGCCCCGCTGCCGAACCTGCACTTCGTGCCGACCGGCGGCGTCGACCTCGCCAACGCGCCGAGCTACCTCGCGCTCAAGAACGTCGTCAGCGTCGGCGGCTCCTGGGTCGCGCCCGCGGATCTGATCGCCCGCGGCGACTGGGCCGGCATCACGGCGCTCGCGCGCGAAGCCTCGAAGCTCAAGGCGCGCTGACGGCCGAGTCCGGACGGCCGCTTGCGGCCGGGGCCTCGCGACCCTACCTCCGAACGGCATCATGACGCCGATCGGAGACCTGCCGTGCTCGACGCCAAATCCATTCTCGACCAGTTTCTCGGCTCCGGCGGCGGTGCGAACCGCGGCATGGGCGACCTCCTCAAGCGCATGGGCGGCCCGGCGGCTCCCGGCGGAAAGGGCTCGGCCGGCGGCTCCGGCGATCTGATGAAGCAGGTCGAGGGCCTCGCCAAGGGCAACCTCGGCGGCATCGCCGGCGGCGCGATCGCCGGCACGCTGGCCTCGGTGCTGCTGGGCGGCAAGGGCTCCAAGAAGGGGCCCGCGCTCGGCGGCAGCGCCATGAAGCTCGGCGGCCTCGCGATCCTCGGCGGCCTCGCCTACAAGGCGTGGCAGAACTACCAGGCGAAGCAGGCGCCCGCGCCGGGCGCGCCCTACCCCTATCCCCAGGCGCCGGGCCACCAGACCCAGCCGCAGTCGGCGCCCATCGAGGTGCTGCCGCCGCCGAGCGAGACCCCGTTCAGTCCCTCCACCTCGGCCGACGAGCAGAAGCTCGGGCTGCTGCTGATCCGCGCGATGATCGCGGCCGCCCGCGCCGATGGCAGGATCGACCGCGAGGAGATCGGGAAGATCAAGGAGGCGCTGAAAGCGGCGGGCGCGGAGGCGAACGAGGAGGAGTTCCTGCTGGAGCACCTCGGCCAGGCCGACGATCTCGACGCCATCGCCGCGGAGGCCAACGGGCCGGAGCTGGGCTCCGAGATCTGGCTTGCGGCGCGCCTGACGATCGATCCCGACACGCCGGCGGAGCAGTACTTCCTGCAGGCGCTGGCCGCCAAGCTGAAGCTCGACGAGGCGCACGTCGCCCATCTCGAGGCGACCGCGGCCCAGGCCAAGGCGAGCGGCGTCACGACCGGCTGACTTAACCGCGCCGCCGGATGACGATAACGTTCTCTTGAACGGTCTATCGGCAGACGAGCCGGCCTAAGGGAACCAAGAGGCCGCGCCGTTTGTTCTGCCTTCAAGAGTTATACGGAGGCACGGATGCTGAAGAACATTCTCAAGGCGCTGTTCGTGGGTTGGATCACCAAGAAGATCGCGCAGCGCGGCGCGCGGCGGCGCCCGGATTACCGCTACTGATCGGTCGCCTTGCGGTCGAGAATTGGGCCCGGAGCGTCGCTTCGGGCCCTTTTTCGTTGCGGCGCTGCGCTCGATCAATGCGGAACCAAGCGTCGGCGCGCAGAGTTGCCTCCCACACTCATCAGCCCTTGCGAGGAACGACCATGTCCGAGACCCCCGTTACGCCGAAGCTCCGCGAGCGCGCCCGCAAGCTCTGGATCGACGCCGGCTCGCCCGAGGGCCGCGAGGACGAGTATCTGGAGCGCGCCAAGGAATTGGCCGGCATGGAGTCGAGCCCCGGCGCCGGTCTCGAGCCGAACCCGCTTGCGGACGGCGTCGTGACCCCGGCCGAACGCGGGAGCCCGGTCGAGGAGGCCTCGTTGCAGGACAATCTCGGTGAGTTCCCGGGGCTTCAGACCGACCAGGGCGGCGGCACGCACGCGCCGCGCCGCGGGGAATAACCCCGGTTCAGATCTCGATACCTGAACCTTAAGACCCGGCGGGCTGGGCGTTCCAGCCCGCGGAGCGGCGCCGGTCAGGGGACGTACTGAACGATCGTCGTTCCGCCGCTGATGTAACAGGAACTGCCGCCGAATGTCCGCAGATCAGGCAGCACCAGCACGTGGAAGCTCTGCACGCCGGCCGCCGGGACGTTGAACAGCTTCGACAGCGTGACCGGCGTCCGCGCGGTGTGCGGATTGGTCGGGGGCGGCACGCTCGGATTGTTGCTGATCAGATCCGATTTCTCGCCTACCGAGGCCGTTCCAGCTGCGTTCGGCACAAAGGCCGTGGCGTCGTTCTTGAGCGCCAGGTTGACGTAGTACTCGTAGATCGCGCGCGAGACCCCGCCGCCGAACAGCACGCGCGGGTTGGCGTAGCAGGTCACGGTCCCCTGCCAGGACACAAGGGCCTTCCCCGCGCCCGGAAACCGCACGCGGTAGGCCGGGAGGTTTTTGGGCTCGAAGTCGCCGGGCGAAAGCGTGATGCAGGTGTAGCCGTCGGCCTGGGTCCCGCAGGGCGAGTCCTGCTTGATGAACGCGACCTGCGCCTGAGCTGGCGCGCAAGCCAACCCCGCTGCGAACATGACTGCTGCGACAACCGCTTTCATCGATCCGATCCTCCGATGGGGCGCCCCTGGAAGATTGGACCGTACCACACTAGATCCAATAAAGGCTTCGCCGTTCGGCGGAGCGCGTTCCAAGCGGTCGATCAGGCTAGCCCGCGCCAGCTTCAGCCCGGCTTCCGCTCGCTGAGGAAAGCGTGCATCCGCTCCAGCGCGCGGGAAATGTTCGCGGCTGAGTTGGCGTAGGAGAGGCGGATGTAGCCCTCGCCGTGCACGCCGAAGTCCGGTCCGCCGATGACGGCGACGCCGGCGTCTTCCAGTAACGCCGAGGCGAGCGGCTTGGCCTTCCAGCCGGTGCGACTGACGTTCGGAAACGCGTAGAACGCGCCCTTGGGCGTGATGGCGCTGACGCCCGGCAGCGCGTTCAGGCCCTCGGTCACCAGCGCGCGGCGCTTGTCGAACTCGGCGCGCATGTGGTCGACGGCGTCCTGCGGGCCGTCGAGCGCCGCGATCCCGGCGTACTGGGTGGAGGCGTTGACGCAGGACCAGGCGTTGACCGCGAGCTTGCGAACGTCGTCGTAGAGCGCCTTCGGCCAGATCGACCAGCCGAGGCGCCAGCCGGTCATGGCGTAGGTCTTGGACCAGCCGTTCAGCACGATCAGCCGGTCGCGGATCGAGGGGTAGGCGAGCAGGGTGCGGTGCTCGAGCCCGTCGAAGATCAGCTGGTCGTAGATCTCGTCCGACATCAGCGCCACGTGCGGATGGGCCTCGAGGCCCGTCACCAGCTTGTCGATCTCCGCGGCCGGCGTCACGCCGCCGGTCGGGTTCGCCGGCGAGTTGATGATGATCAGCCGGGTCTGCGGCGTGATCAGCGCCAGCAGCTCGTCGGCTGAGAAGGCGAAGCCGTTCTCCTCGCGCGCCGGAACCGGGATCGGCGTCGCGCCGGTGTGCTCGATCATGGAGCGGTAGATCGGGAAGCCGGGGTCCGGGTAGAGGATCTCCGCGCCCGGCTCTCCGAACAGGCGGATGGCGGCGTACATCGTCACCTTGCCGCCCGGCACGATCATCACGAGGTCCGGATCGACGGCGACGCCGAAGCGCCGGTCGAGGTCGCGGGCGACGGCTTCGCGCAGCGGCAGGATGCCGACCGACGGCGTGTAGCCGTGGTGGCCGTCGCGCAGCGCCTTGACCGCGGCCTCCACCACATGCGGCGGCGTCGGGAAGTCCGGCTGGCCGATTCCGAGATTGACGATGTCGCGTCCCTGGGCCGCGAGGGCGGTGGCGCGGGCGAGCACGGCGAAGGCGTTTTCCTCGCCGATGCGGTCGAAGGCCGCGACGGTGGTGAGGGCGTTCATACGCATCACTGAAATGCTCGCTTGCATGGCGAGAGGCGGAACGATCGTTCGCCGCTCTGGGTTGTATTTGCAACAAGCGCGTGACGCGCCGCGGACGCGCTTCAAAGCGTCCTTACGACGACAATTCAAGGAGATTCATCATGGCCAATCGCCTCGACGGGCGTCGCATCGCCGTGCTCGCCACCGACGGCTTCGAGCAGGTCGAGCTGACCGAGCCGGTGAAGGCCCTCAAGGAGGCCGGCGCCGTGGTCACGGTCGTCAGCCCGAAGTCCGGCGAAATCCAGGGTTTCGTGCACGACAAGCCGGGCCAGAAGGTCAAGGTCGACCAGGAGCTCGCCTCCGCGGACGCAGGGTCGTTCGACGGTCTGCTGATCCCCGGCGGCCTGTTCAACCCCGACGCGCTTCGCGTCGACGACAGGGCCCTGAGCTTCACCCGCAGCTTCTTCGAAGCCGGCAAGCCAGTGGCCTCGATCTGCCACGGCCCGCAGGTGCTGATCAGCGCGGGCCTGGTGAAGGGCCGCAAGATGACCGGCTTCAAGTCGATCCAGCAGGATCTCAAGAACGCCGGCGCGATCGTCTCGGACGAAGAAGTCGTGACCGATCAAGGTCTCGTGACATCGCGCAACCCGAACGACATTCCGGCGTTCAACGCCAAGATCATCGAAGAATTCGCCGAAGGTCGGCACGACGGTCAGCGCCGCTCCGCGGCCTGATCGCCAGAGACAACGACCGACCAGCGCGACCACCAACTCTCGCAAGGAGACTTAACATGACCAAGATTGCTCACGGCCTGTTCGCTGGCCTCATCGCCGCCTCGTTCGCCGTCGCTCCCGCCGCCATGGCGCAGAGCCCCAACAGCGCCGAGTCGACCAGCGGCCAGACGTATCTCAACGACCAGTCTCAGGCCGACCAGACCCGTATGGATCCCGGCGCGCCGACCGGCGCCGCGGAAGCCGCACCGGGCGGCAGCACCACCGGCACGCAGTCGACCAACGGCCGCACCTATCTTCAGGACCAGAAAGCGGCCGACGAGACTCGTCAGGACAGGGGCGCGCCGAGCGACCAGACCCGCTCGAAGGACGGCAAGCCGCTCGGGCCGACGAACACCCGCGGTTGACCTCAGGTTACCCAATAAGCCGCGCGCGTTAACCCGCGTGTCGCCTCATGTTAACGCCCGTTCCCGCGAGGGAGCGGGCGTTTTCGTTAGGACCCGGGCGGGCTGAGACTTGTTTTCAGAAACCGAACTTTTGTTCGATTGCCCTTGATCCGCCGCAGTCGCCGGAGCATTCTCCGCCCACTTTGAAGCCATTCGAAACGCGATGCGGCGCGGAAGACGTCGCGCGCGTGGTGTGAGGGAGCGCGAGATGTCCAGCAACGGCAAGGGCGGAAACGGACACGGCAACATCGACGGCCATGCCGAAAGCGGCGATGACGTCCATCTGCTGAAGCCCGGCCAGAAGCGGAAGCTCCGCTCGCAGCTGTGGTTCGATAACCCCGCAAACCCCGGGATGACAGCGCTTTACCTCGAGCGCTACCTCAATTTCGGCCTGACCCGCGAGGAGCTGCAGTCCGGCAAGCCGATCATCGGCATCGCCCAGACCGGCTCGGATCTGAGCCCCTGCAACCGCCACCACATCGAACTCGCCAAGCGCACCCGCGAGGGCATCAACGCCGCCGGCGGCGTCGCCTTCGAGTTCCCGGTGCATCCGATCCAGGAGACGGGAAAGCGCCCGACCGCAGCCCTCGACCGCAACCTCGCCTACCTCGGTCTGGTCGAGACGCTCTACGGCTATTTCCTTGACGGCGTGGTCCTGACGACCGGCTGCGACAAGACCACGCCGGCCTGCATCATGGCGGCGGCGACGGTGAACATCCCGGCGATCGTGCTGTCGGGCGGACCCATGCTCAACGGCTGGTTCAACGGCGAGCGGACCGGCTCCGGCACCATCGTCTGGCACGCCCGCCAGCTGATGGCCGAGGGCAAACTCGACTACGACGGCTTCATCGAGCTGGTCGCCTCGTCGGCGCCCTCGGTCGGCCACTGCAACACCATGGGCACGGCCTCGACCATGAACGCGCTGGCCGAGTCGCTCGGCATGACGCTGCCCGGCTGCGCCGCCATCCCCGCGCCCTACCGCGAGCGCGGCCAGATCGCCTACGAGACCGGCAAGCGCATCGTCGACATGGTGTGGGAGGACCTGAAGCCCTCCGACATCCTGACCCGCGAGGCGTTCGAGAACACGATCGTGGTCAACTCCGCGATCGGCGGCTCCACCAACGCTCCGATCCACGTCAACGCCATCGCCCGCCACATCGGCGTGGAGCTCGACGTGCAGGACTGGGAGACCTACGGCCACAAGGTGCCGCTGCTGGTGAACTGCCAGCCGGCCGGCAAGTATCTAGGCGAGGAGTTCCACCGCGCCGGCGGCGTGCCCGCGGTGGTCGCGGCGCTGATGGAGAAGGGCCTGATCCACGAGAACGCGATCACGGTCAACGGCCGGTCGATCGGCGACAACTGCCGCGGCAAGCTGACGCTCGACGCCGACGTGATCATGCCGTTCGACGCGCCGCTGAAGGCCGAGGCCGGCTTCCTGGTGCTGCGCGGCAACCTGTTCGACAACGCCATCATGAAGACCTCGGTGATCTCCGAGGAGTTCCGGCTGCGCTACCTCTCCGACCCTAAGAACCCGAACGCCTTCGAAGGCCGGGCGATCGTGTTCGAGGGACCGGAGGACTACCACCACCGCATCGAGGACCCGTCGCTCGGGATCGATGAGAACTGCATGCTGTTCATCCGCGGCACCGGGCCGATCGGCTACCCCGGCGGGGCCGAGGTGGTGAACATGCAACCGCCGGCCGAGCTCATCAAACGGGGCGTCCACGCGCTGCCCTGCATCGGCGACGGCCGCCAATCCGGCACCTCCGGGTCTCCCTCGATCCTGAACGCCTCGCCGGAAGCGGCGGCCGGCGGCGGGCTGTCGATCCTGCAGACCGGCGACCGGGTGCGGATCGACCTCGGGAAAGGCGAGGCCAACATCCTCCTGCCCGTCGAGGAGCTGAACCGTCGTCGCGCCGAGCTTGCGGCCAAGGGCGGCTTCCCGATTCCGCAGCACCAGACGCCCTGGCAGGAGATCCAGCGCAGCATGGTCGACCAGTTCGACAACGGCATGGTGCTGAAGCCGGCGGTGAAGTACCAACGCGTCGCCCAGTCCATGGGCGTGCCGCGCGACAACCACTGAAGCGTGTGGGGGCGCGGACAGCACCCCTCTTCGCGCGAAGGTCGCCCGTCATGCCGCAAGCCGAACAGCCCGTCGGTCCCGCCGTTTCCTATGCGGAGCCGGCGCTGCGCCCCACGGCGACCACGCTCGAAGGCCGGTTCGTTCGCCTCACCCCGCCGAACCCGAGCGCGGACGCGGCCGACCTGTTCCCGGTGGTCTCGGGCCCCGAGAACGCGCGGCTCTGGACCTATCTGTTCAATGGACCCTTCGCCTCGGAAAACGCGCTCGCGGCGGAGCTCGCCAAGACCGCGGGCCTCGTCGACCCGGTGTTTCTCGCGATCCGGGACGCCGCGACGGGCAGGGCGATCGGCCGCGCCTCCTACATGCGCATCGAGCCGACCCACCGCGTGATCGAGGTGGGATCGATCCTGTTCTCGCCGTTTCTGCAGCGCACGCCTGCGGCCACGGAAGCCATGTACCTGATGGCGCGCCACGCCTTCGACGACCTCGGCTACCGGCGCTACGAGTGGAAGTGCGACGCCCTGAACGCGCCCTCCCGCGCGGCGGCGCTCCGGTTCGGCTTCCGCTTCGAGGGCGTTTTTCTCAAGCACATGATCGTCAAGAGCCGGAGTCGCGACACCGCCTGGTTCGCGATCACGGACGACGAGTGGCCGCGCGCGAAGGCGGCTTTCGAACGCTGGCTGGAGCCGGCCAATTTCGACGCGGACGGCCGGCAGAAGCGTCGGCTTGAAGACGTCCGCGCGGAGCTTTGAGAAGGAGGCGACGGTGGCTGACAGGCTGAAGGGCAAGCGCGCGCTGGTGACGGCGGCGGGGCAGGGCATCGGACGCGCCATCACCGAGGCGTTCCTGGCCGAGGGCGCGGAGGTGGTCGCGACCGATCTCGACGCCGCCAAGCTCGCCGATCTCGCAGGCGCCGTGACGTCCGCGCTCGACGTGCGCGACGGCGCGGCGGTCGAGGCGCTGGTGGCTTCGCACGGGCCGTTCGACGTGCTCGCCAACGCCGCGGGCGTCGTCCACGCCGGCTCGATCCTCGACTGCACGGACGCCGACTGGGATCTCGCCTTCGACGTCAACGTGCGCTCCATGCACCGGACCATCCGCGCCGTGCTGCCCGGCATGCTGGCGCGCGGCCGGGGCTCGATCGTGAACGTCGCGTCGGTGGCAGGCGTCGCGAAGGCGGTGCCCAACCGCTACGTCTACAACGCCAGCAAGGCGGCGGTGGTCGGCCTCACAAAGGGCGTCGCCGCGGACTTCGTGCGCTCCGGCGTCCGCGCCAACGCCATTTGCCCCGGCACCGTCCAGTCGCCCTCGCTCGAGCAGCGCATGACCGAGCAGGCGGCGGCGTCGGGGGCGCCGCTTGCCGAGGTCAAGCAGGCCTTCGTCGACCGGCAGCCCATGGGCCGCCTCGGCGAGCCCCGCGAAGTCGCCGCACTCGCGGTCTATCTCGCCAGCGACGAGTCGAGCTTCGTCACCGGCCACCTTCACTTCGTCGACGGCGGCTTCGCCATCTAGGCGGCCCGCGAAAGAGTCAGGACAGACACGATGCATATCCTCGTCATCGGCGCGGCCGGCATGGTCGGCCGCAAGCTCACCGAAAAGCTCGTCGCCAACGGCGCTCTCGCCGGCCGGACGATCGAGCGCCTCGACCTCGTCGACGTGGTCGCGCCCAAGGCCCCCGACGGCGCGGCGTTCCCGGTCAACGTCTCGGCGGCCGATCTTTCCGAGCCGGCGACCGCGTCGCTGCTGGTGGCCGACAAGCCCGACGTGATCTTCCATCTCGCGGCGATCGTCTCCGGCGAGGCCGAAGCCGACTTCGACAAGGGCTGGCGCATCAACATGGACGGCACCCGCTATCTGCTGGAGGCCATCCGCCACGCCAATTACGTCCCCCGTCTGGTCTTCACCTCGTCGATCGCCGTCTTCGGCGCGCCGTTCCCCGAGTACATTCCGGACGATTTCCATCTGACGCCGCTGACCTCCTACGGCGCGCAGAAGGCCTGCTGCGAGCTCATGCTCGCCGACTACACCCGCAAGGGCTTCGTGGACGGCGTCGGCCTGCGCTTCCCCACCATCGTCGTGCGGCCGGGCGCGCCCAACAAGGCGGCGTCGGGCTTCTTCTCCGGCATCATCCGCGAGCCGCTGTCGGGCATCGAGGCGATCCTCCCCGTCGGGGACGACGTGCGGCACTGGCTGGCGAGCCCGCGCGCCGCAGTGCAGTTCCTGATCCACGCCGCCGAGATCGACGGCGCCGCGGTCGGTCCGCGCCGCAACATCACGCTGCCAGGCGTGGAAGTGACGGTCGGCCAGATGATCGAGGGCCTGAAGGCGGTCGCTGGCGACGCGGTCGCCTCGCGCATCAGGCGCGAGCCCGACGCGACCGTGCTGAAGATCGTCTCCGGCTGGCCGGAGGCCTTCGAGGCGAAGCGCGCCGCCGAACTCGGCTTCAAGGCCGACGCCAGCTTCGAGGCGATCGTCCGCGCCCACATCGAGGACGAGCTCGGCGGATCCTTCGTGGCGTAAACCGCTCCGCTCGGGGGCGCGGGCCGGTTCCGCGACAGCGAGGCCGTGCCCCCTCCAGCGGCGACCGTCGGATCCGCCGCGCCGATCGACAGCGCGCCGTCGGCGTCACGCCGGACCTAAACGCTAAGTAATCCTGACTATTCCGAAAGAGCGGGCCGATGGCGGCTACCAATTTCGATTGACAAAGACAGCCCACGGAGCTTCCCTTTCTCCAATGGCCTTTGTTTGGATATCCATCTGGCTGATCAATATCCCCCGAATTGTTGCGTGAATTGCTGAGATGCGGAGTCGCCGTGGGTCGTCATGGCCGGCTCTGTACGTCGACGTGCTTCTGATCGACGCGTCGGCTCGACTTAGTGTCTTTCAACCAACGACTCTTCATACCGGGGAAACGCCATGAACCTTCAGAAGACGAGGCGCGCGTTCGCGTGCGCGATAGCTGTGGCTGGCTTTGCGGCCATCGCAGGTGCGGACGCGGCGCGCGCCGAAGACTGCCCGACCACTCATGCGGCGCTGAAGTCGGCGCTTATGCGCGCGGACGACGCGGACTCGACGGGCTTGAACAATCATTTCTGGG
The DNA here is from genome assembly GCF_016907975.1 of Methylopila capsulata. Lineage (GTDB taxonomy): Bacteria > Pseudomonadota > Alphaproteobacteria > Rhizobiales > Methylopilaceae > Methylopila > Methylopila capsulata. Next base: position 261,700 of record NZ_JAFBCY010000005.1, on the reverse strand, counting down.
CAGTTGTCGTGAACCGGAGCGGAGCGGTCTGCGCGGTGGCCTATTCGGGATCGACCGTTGGATCCCAGTGGCTGCTCAGCCGGCAGATCGCAGCCGCCAAGGCGTTTACGGCGAACGGCCTCAGCCTTGATGGGGCGCCGATCTCGACGGCGATGCTCTACCCTTGGGTTCAGGGCAGCCCAAGCGGCGGCAATCCCCTCTTCGGTCTCGCGGCGGGCAATCCGCTCGACGGTTCCGCGGTGTTCGACGGCGACTATTCCAAGTTCGGCACCCCAGAGGATCCGTTGATCGGCAAACGCGTCGGCGGCACGATCACCTTCGGCGGCGGCCTCGGCCTCTACAGCGGAACCAAGGCCGTTGGAGGCCTGGGACTGTCGGGCGACACCGCCTGCGCGGACCATTCGACGGCGTTCCGGGCCCGGAACAGGCTTTCGGCCGCGCCGTCCGAGGGCAACGACCGGCTGACGTTCAACGACCTCAGCGGCCACCCGCACTGTCCGAACGACAAGTTCTCCGCAGGCGTGAACGTGCCCGCCTCCTGAAATCGACCGTAGACCTGGACCGCGCGACGAGGCCCGTCTCGTCGCGCGGCGCCGGCTGGGACACATCCGCGACCATCGGCGGCTTGGCCGTCGCGGCCTGCGCCGCTAGCATCCGCCTCGTTCGGTGCCCGCGCGAGCGGGAGAATCGGAAACGCGGTGCGAACCCGCGGCGTGCCCGACGCTGTGAGGGGGACCGGGACGGCATGACGCCACTGGCCGACGAGGCCGGGAAGGCGCCGCGCCCGGGACGATCCCGAGCCAGAAGACCGGCCGGACGCCAGAGCCATGACCGCGCGGACGGCGGGAGGGGCGTTGCATTCGCTGAAGAGGAGCGAAAGCGATGTCGCTTGCCGTGACGTCCCCGCCACCCCCGCCGCAGGGCTACCAAATCTCCGACCTGGCGCCGGCGGGCGCGTTTTCCGACGCTGAGCGGGCCGCCGTCTACCGCGCCATCGAGACCCGCCGCGACGTGCGGAACGAGTTTTCGGCGCGCCCGGTGCCGGACGACGTCCTACGGCGCATCCTGGCCGCGGCCCACGCCGCGCCCTCGGTCGGGCTGATGCAGCCGTGGAACTTCATCCTCGTCCGCGATCCGCGGACGCGCGGCCGCGTCCACGAGGCGTTCACGCTGCGCAACGCGGAGGCCGCCGACCGGTTCGAGGGCGCGCGGGGCGATCATTACCGCAGCCTGAAGCTCGAAGGCATCCTGACCGCGCCGCTCAACATCTGCGTCACCTGCGACCGGGACCGCGGCGGGCCGCAGGTCCTAGGCCGCACGCACCAGCGCGACACCGACCTCTACAGCGCGGTCTGCGCCGTGCAGAACCTGTGGCTCGCGGCGCGGGCGGAGGGGATCGGGGTCGGCTGGGTCAGCATCTTCGACCCGGAGGACCTTAAGCCTCTGCTCGGCGTGCCGGAGCGCGCCGTGGTCGTCGCCTATCTCTGCGTGGGCTACGTCGACGAACTCTTCGTCCGGCCCGAGCTCGAGGCGCGGCATTGGGCGCGACGGTCGCCGCTCGACGACGTGGTGTTCGAGGAGCGCTGGGGCGAGAGGCCTGCTCAGGCCGAGTGAGGCGCCGTCCTTAGGGTTTCGCCTGCGCCTTGGCGCAGCCGGCGACGCCTTCGAGCGCTTCGCTTGATCCTGTCGACGCGAAGGACGTCGAGACGCCCTCGATCGCGACCGACACGGTCTTGGCGGTCCGAAGCGCGCCCAGGAGCTTGGCCAGGGCGGCGGGGTCGGCGCCCTGGCCGAGCGTCAGTTCTCCCTCCGACGCGGTCATGGGCAAGGCGACCGACAGCCCGTCCGCGGCGAACTGCGCCTCGATCTTCTGGCGCGTCGCCGCCTGTCCCTTGATCGAGGCCAGCACCACGCGCGCCGAAGCTCCCTTTTGAACATGGGGGCCGCCGCCCTCGCCGCAGGAGAATGAGAGCACGTCGCCGCCCTTGGTGGAGACCGCCGCCCAGAACGCGCCCATCTGGTAGCCGGAGCTCCAGACGTCGGGGGCCTCCTGCGCCGTGGCGGCGCTCGGGCCGAACGCGAGAATGGAGAGCGCGACGGCGGGCGAGAGGCGGGCTGAGATCATGGCTCGGGTCTCCTGCGGCGCGAGTGGGCCGCAGAAGTCATCGCCCGATCACGCCGTCGGGATCAACCCCGGACCGAGGCGACGCCCGGGGCCTGCGCCCCGCTCAGTGCTCCTGCTGCGTCATCTTGTCGACGAAGGCGATGCCGATGGCCGAGAGGATGAAGATCGAATGGATGATGGTCTGCCACATCACGCCTTCGGAGGTGAGCCCGCCGGGCACTCCGATCTTGCCGGCCTCGATGAAGGTGCGCAGCAGATGGATCGACGAGATGCCGATGATCGCCATGGCGAGCTTCACCTTCAGCACGCCGGCGTTGACGTGGCTCAGCCATTCCGGCTGGTCGGGGTGGCCGGCGAGGCCGAGGCGGGACACGAAGGTCTCGTAGCCGCCGACGATCACCATCACGAGCAGGTTCGAGATCATCACGACGTCGATCAGGCCGAGCACGGTCAGCATGATCTGCTGTTCGGTGAAGGAGGTGGCGTGGCTCACGAGGTGCCACAGCTCCTTCAGGAATTGGAACACGTAGACGCACTGCGCGAGGATCAGGCCGAGATAGAGCGGCAACTGGAGCCAGCGCGAGCTGAAGATGACGAGAGGCAACGGACGCAGGCGGCCTGCGGACAGGGGCTTTTCAGCGGACAAAGTCGGGTTCCGGAGTTGATGACGATCGGCGATGCGCCGAAGGCCCCGGATAGCATGCGCCGCAAGCGGTCCGGATGACCGCTCGAAGACGTGAAGCGCGGCGGTTCGCCGCCTCCCGACGACCGATCGACCCCGCGGGCATAGCCGGGCGCTCGCCTATTCGTGATCTCCGCCCTCTTGAACCGGCGCCGGGCGATGGCGTCACGGTGAGCGTGACATTCGGGAGGACGAAGATGATCGGCCAAAGCCGTCGAACGCTGCTCGCCGCCATGGGCGCGGCCCCGCTGAGCCTGGCCCTGGGCGGCGCGCCGCTGCGGGCGCAGACCGTCGACGAGGCCGCTCTCGCCAAGCCCGGACCGCTTCCCGAACAGGCGTTCGGACCGGCCGACGCCAAGGTCAAGGTGATCGAATACGCGTCGATCACCTGCCATCACTGCCTGAACTTTCACCTCAACACCTGGCCGCAGATCAAGGCGAAGTACGTCGATCCCGGCAAGATCCGCTTCGTCATGCGGGAGTTCCCAACGAACGCGCTCGCGGCCGGCGGCTTCATGCTGGCGCGCTGCGCGCCGGAGGATCGCTGGTACTCGACGATCGACCTGCTCTACCGCAGCTCCGAAACCTGGGCGCACGCGCCCGATCCGGTCGCGGAGCTCAAGCGGGTCATGAAGCAGGTCGGCATGACCAACGAGGCCTTCGAGGCTTGTCTCTCCAACCAGAAGCTGCTCGACGACGTCAATACGGTGGCCCGTGGCGGCGCGGTCGCGGGCGTGACCGGCACCCCGACGTTCTTCTTCAGCGGCGGGCGGAAGGAGCAGGGAGCCCTGACCCTCGAGCGCTTCAGCGCGATCGTCGACCCGATGCTGGCCTGACGACGGCGGCGGCGGACGTCAGCGCTTCCGCGCTCAGGGCGCGCGGAAGTGCTTCGACAGCTTCAGGCCCTGGCCCTGGTAGTTCGAGGTCGCGAGTTCGCCGTAGAGCGTCCGCGGCCGTTCCAGCATGCGCTCGTAGACGAGGCGGCCGACGTTCTGGCCGTGCTCCAGGATGAACGGCACCTCGTGGCTCCGCACCTCGAGCACGGCGCGCGCGCCGGCGCCGCGGCCCTCGACGTGGCCGAAGCCGGGGTCGAAGAAGCCGGCGTAGTGCACGCGGAACTCGCCGACGAGCGGGTCGAACGGCGTCATCTCAGCCGCGTGGTCCGGCGGCACCTGCACCGCCTCGCGCGAGGCCAGGATGTAGAACTGGCCGGGATCGAGCACGAGGCCGGACCGGCCGGCGCGGATCGGCTCCCAGAACTCCGAGACGTCCTGCATGGCGCGGGCGTCGACGTCGACCACGCCGGTGTGGCGCTTGCCCCGCCAGCCGATGATCGCGTCGTCCGCGCCGAGCAGGTCGACGGTGACCGCGACGCCGCCGTGGACGTCCGGCGCGTCGGTGTCGATCAGCCGGCTGGTCGCCTGCAGCGCGGCCAGCGCGGCGTCGTCGAGGCGGGCCTCGCCCTGGCGGAGCCGGAGCTGCGACAGGCGGGAGCCGGTCCGCACCAGCACGGGGAAGGTACGCGGGCTGATCTCGGCGAACAGCGGGCCGCGGTAGCCGGCGGGCACGGCGTCGAAGGCGCGCGCGCCGTCGGCGATCACGCGGGTGAAGACGTCGAGGCGGCCGGTCGAGCTCTTGGGGTTGGTCGCGCCGGCGACGTCCGCGGGCAGCGCGAGGCTCTCCATCAGCGGGGCGATGTAGACGCAGCCGGTCTCGAGCACGGCGCCCTGGCGGAGGTCGATGGTGTGCAGCCGGAACTCGTCGAGCCGCTCCGCCACCGTGCGGCCCGCGCCGGGAAGGAAGCTCGCCCGCACGCGGTGGACGACAGGCCCGAGCCGAAGGTCGAGGCTCGCGGGCTGGATCTGGTCGTCGGCGGGCGGCGCGTCGAGAACGAGACCGCCGTCGGCGATCAGCCGCTCGATCGCCTGGCTCGGCAGAATTCCCCCGCGGCGCTCATCCCTCAGTTCCACGTCGCGGACCCTTCGCTGTCTCGCCGGCGGCCGGCATATCGGACCCGTGTACGCGAACGTTGACGCTGGCGCACCTGCGCAGTACGACCGACGCCATTCTTCGTGGCTCCTTGGGCCGGCCGGCTTGCCGCCACGTTAAAACAACCCGCTAAAAGGCCGGATTGCGCGCTCGAGCCCCGTTCGGGGCGTCACGTCGCGACCCGGCCCGTTCGCTGAAGGTCGCACCGCCATGAGCCGTCCGCCGCTTCCCCTCGACCGCGCCGTAAAGCCGGCCACGCGCCTGATCCACGAGGGCGAGGCCCGCTCGGGCTACGGCGAGATGTCCGAGGCGCTCTACCTCACCTCCGGCTTCGCTTACGACACGATGGAGGCGGCGGAGGCGCGGTTCGACGGGCGGGACCCCGGCTTCATCTACTCCCGCTTCTCCAACCCCACCGTCGCCACCTTCGAGAAACGCATGATCGCGCTCGAAGGCGCCGAGGCCGGGCGCGCCACCGCGAGCGGCATGGCCGCGGTCACCGCCGCGATGCTGTGCCAGCTCAACGCCGGCGACCACGTGGTGGCGGCGAAGGCGCTGTTCGGCTCCTGCCGTTACGTCGTCGAGGACCTCTGCCCGCGCTTCGGCATTTCGGCGACGCTGGTCGACGGGGCGGACCTCGCGCAGTGGCGCGCCGCCATCCGGCCGCAGACCAAAGTGCTGTTCCTCGAGAGCCCGACCAACCCGACGCTGCAGGTCTACGACATCGCGGCCATCGCCACGATCGCGCACGAGGCCGGCGCCCGGCTGGTGGTCGACAACGTGTTCGCGACGCCGATCCTGCAGCAGCCTCTGAAGCTCGGCGCGGACGTCGTGGTCTACTCCGCCACCAAGCACATCGACGGCCAGGGCCGGGTGCTCGGCGGCGTCGTGCTCGGCTCCGAAAAGTTCGTGATGGACCACCTGCACAACTTCCTGCGGCAAACCGGTCCCGCGATGTCGCCGTTCAACGCCTGGACGCTGGCGAAGGGGCTGGAGACGCTGGCGCTTCGGGTGGAGCGGGCGCAGGCGAGCGCCGGCGCGGTCGCAGATTTCCTCGCCGATCATCCCAAGGTGTCGAAGCTGACCTACTGCGGCCGGGCGGACCATCCGCAGGCGGATCTGGTGAAGGCGCAGATGGCGGGCGGCGGCACGCTGGTCGCCTTCGAGATCGACGCCGGCAAGGCGGGCGCTTTCCGCTTCGGAAACGCGCTGCAGGTCGTGAAGATCTCGAACAACCTCGGCGACGCCAAGTCGATCCTGACCCATCCCGCGACCACGACGCATCAGCGCCTCGCGCCGCCGGCCCGGGCCGAACTCGGCATCTCTGACGCCATGCTGCGGCTGTCGGTCGGGCTCGAGGACGTCTCCGACCTGCTGGAGGACATCGACGTCGCCCTCAAGGCGGTGTGACGCGGCGGCCGTCGGCCGGACGCAAAAAAGGCCGCTGGGGCCGAGCCCCAGGCGGCCTTTTGTTTGAACGTCGCTCGGCTCAGTGCGAGGGCATCATCGGCCGGCGATCGCGTCGACGGTCGTTGGCCGGCTGATAGGCGATGGTCGCGTGGTGCGGGCAGTAGGCGTGGCCGGGGGTCGAGCGGCCGCCGCAGAAGCGGAACTCGGCCTGGCTCGGATCGCCCAGCGGCCAGCGGCACATGTTTTCCTTGAGCTCCATGATCGTGACGCTTTCGCAGGCGAAAGGCGTCGTCTCGACGAGCTGCATCGCGACAGGCCGGGGCGCCGGAGCCGCGACATGGCGCGCCTCCATCACGGGGGCCGCCGCAAGCGCGGCGTTGCCGCGGGAGGCGTAGACCGCCTGCTGCTGCGGACGGGACGCGCCGCCGTTGCCCGACGACGCCGCCGGGCGCGTCGGCGAGGCGACGGGCTTGCGGATGCGGGCGACGGCGGTCGGGGCCGCCTTGGCGCGGCCGGACAGGCCGAGGCGATGGACCTTGCCGATGACGGCGTTACGGGTCACGCCGCCAAGTTCCGCCGCGATCTGGCTTGCGCTGAGGCCGTCGGCCCAAAGCTTCTTCAGAAGCTCGACCCGCTCGTCGGTCCACTGCATTGGATCCTCCAAAGCTCTTTGTCTCAGGCGGAATCCGGAAGCCTTCGCCGTTACGCGCTGATCGCGCGCGCGGGCGTCGCCGCCGTCATGTTCGCCTGGGATCTCGTCGCCACGAAATGTCGTTGCGTTAATGAAATCTAAACTACGATAGGCGGCGACTCAGCGTAAAGAGTCCGATCTGCAACACTGGGGTTTTCCCCAGCTCCTGCGTTTTCGTTTATCCACTGCTTACGCACAGGCGTCGCTGGCGCTGCGGGGCCGAGAGCGTCATACGCGCGCGGATTGACAGCAGGCCCTTGGCGCCTATCATGCGGAAATCGTGGAGAAGGGCCGCTCGGCTGGGCGGCTCTTTTCTTTTTTTCGACGCCTGGAGCGCGCCGCGACGACGACAGCGGCCGCCGCCGAACCGCCAAGGACGGCCGATCCCGTGTCCCCCGCCCCGTCTCCATCTCCGCTCCTGCCCGTCTTTGCGCGTGCGGACCTCGCCTTCGAGCGAGGCGAGGGCTGCTGGCTGGAGACCGCCGAGGGCGCGCGCTACCTCGACTTCGCCGCAGGCGTCGCGGTCAATTCGCTCGGCCATGCGCATCCTCACCTGGTCGAGGCGCTGACGACGCAGGCCCAGAAGCTCTGGCACGTCTCCAACCTCTACCGGATCCCGGAAGGCGAGCGGCTGGCGCAGCGACTGGTCGACGCGACCTTCGCCGACGTCGTGTTCTTCGCGAACTCCGGCGCCGAGGCGCTTGAGGCGTCGATCAAGCTGGCGCGCAAGCATTTCCACGCCAACGGCCAGCCCGAGCGCTTTCGGCTGATCACCTTCGAAGGCGCGTTCCACGGCCGCACGTTGGCGACGATCGCGGCCGGCGGCCAGGCCAAGTACATCGAGGGCTTCGGACCCAAGGTCGAAGGCTTCGACCAGGTCCCGTTCGGCGATCTCGACGCCGTCGAGGCGGCGATCACGCCCGAGACGGCCGGCATCCTGATCGAGCCCCTGCAGGGCGAGGGCGGCGTCCGTCTCGTCCCGCCGGCGTTCCTGCGGGCCCTGCGCGAGATCTGCGACCGGACCGGCCTGCTGCTGGTGTTCGACGAGGTCCAGACCGGCGTCGGCCGCACGGGCCATCTGTTCGCGCATGAGATGTCCGGCGTGACCCCGGACGTTATGGCGATCGCCAAGGGCATCGGCGGCGGGTTTCCGCTCGGCGCCTGCCTCGCCACGCGCGCCGCGGCCGACGGCATGACCGCCGGCGTTCACGGCTCGACCTTCGGCGGCAATCCGCTCGCCATGGCGGTCGGCAACGCCGTGCTCGACGTCGTGCTGGCGCCGGGCTTCCTCGACCATGTCCGCCGGATGGGCCTGCTGCTGCGGCAGAGGCTCGCGGGCGTCGTGGACGCGCATCGGTCGCTCGTGACCGAGGTGCGCGGCGAGGGGCTGCTCACCGGCCTGCGCTGCGCGATCCCGAACGGCGATGTCGCCGCGGCGTTCCGCGCCGAGCGGCTGCTCAGCGTCGGCGCCGGCGACAACGTCGTCCGCCTGCTGCCGCCGCTCATCGTGACGGAGGCCGAGATCGGCGAGGCGATCGGGATGATCGACCGCGCGCTCGGCCGCATCGAACGGGACATGGGACTCGCGCTTGCGCGGGGAGCCGCCGAATGACGACGCCCAACCACTTCCTCGACCTGGCCGATCTGTCGGGCTCCGAGCTCCGCGCGATCCTCGACGCCGGCCGCGCCATGAAGGGGCGGCGGCGTACGCCCGCCGCGGAGTCCGACAAGCCGCTCGCCGGTAAGGTCGTCGCCATGGTGTTCGAGCAGCCTTCCCTGCGCACCCGCATGTCGTTCGACGTCGGGATCCGCGACCTTGGCGGCGAGAGCATCATGGTCTCCGGCAAGGAGATCGAGCTCGGCGAGCGCGAAGCGATCGCCGACACCGCGCGCGTGCTGTCGCGCTTCGTCGATGCGATCATGATCCGCATGCTCAAGCACGACGCGCTGCTGGAGCTTGCGAAGCACGCCACCGTGCCGGTGATCAACGGCCTGACGAAGGTCTCGCATCCCTGTCAGGTGATGGCCGATCTTCTCACCTTCGAGGAGCGCAAGGGGCCGATCCGGGGCCGGACCGTGGCCTGGACCGGCGACACCAACAACGTGCTCGCCTCCTGGATCCACGCCGCGGCGCGCTTCGACTTCCGCATCAACGTCGCGACTCCGCCGGAGCTCGCGCCCTGCGAGGCCATCGTCGCCTGGGCGAAGCGCGAGGGCGCAGACCTGCGCCTCGGCGTCGATCCGGAGGAGGCCGTCGCCGGCGCGGACGCGGTCATCACGGACAGCTGGGTCTCGATGGGCGACGCCGACGGCGAGCGCCGTCACAACCTGCTCCGGCCCTACCAGGTGAACGAGCGGCTGATGGGCAAGGCGGCGCCGGACGCGATCTTCATGCACTGCCTGCCGGCCCACCGCGGCGAGGAGGTCACCGACGAGGTGATCGACGGCCCGCAGTCGGTGGTGTTCGACGAGGCGGAAAACCGCCTCCATGCGCAGAAAGGCGTGCTCGCCTGGTGCTTCGGCGCAGTGGGCGCCTGAGGCGGCGGCGTCCGTCCGGCGGCCATGCATGCGGCGGGCGCTCTTCCGCCCGGCGCTCTCTCTCCCTAAGTAGGCGGCCATGAACGACATCTCACCCTCCGCCCCCCGCGAGGACGGCGACGACCGCATCCTGCCGTTTCAGATCGAAGAGCTCGACGTGCGCGGGCGCGTGGTGCGTCTCGGCCCCGCGATCGACCGCGTGCTGGAGCGCCACGCCTATCCCGCGCCGGTCTCGAAGCTCGTCGGCGAGGCCGTGGCCCTTACGGTGCTGCTCGGCTCCTCGCTCAAGCTCGAAGGCCGGTTTCAGTTGCAGACGCGGTCCGACGGACCGGTCGGCATGCTGGTCGTCGACTTCGAGGCGCCCGACAAGGTGCGCGCCTGCGCCCGCTTCGACGCCGACCGCCTCGCGGAGACGAACGGAGCGTCCGCCGGCGCGCTGCTCGGCCACGGCCATATGGCGCTGACCATCGACACCGGCTCCGAGGCTTCGCGCTACCAGGGCGTCGTGGCGCTGGAGGGCGGCTCGCTCGAGGACGCCGCCCACACCTACTTCGAGCAGTCCGAGCAGATCCCGACCAAGGTGCGGCTCGCGGTCGCCGAGAGCTTCGAGGCCGGCGCCCGCCACTCCTGGCGCGCCGGCGGGCTGCTGGTGCAGTTCCTGCCGGAAGCGCCCGAGCGCATGCGCACGCCGGACCTCGCCCCCGGCGACGCGCCGGAGGGCGCGGCGTTCGACGAAACGCCGGTCGACGACGCATGGGTCGAGGCGGAGACGCTGGTCGCCACCGTCGAGGACCACGAGCTGATCGACCCGATGCTGGCGCCGGAGCGCCTGCTGATCCGCCTGTTCAACGAGCGCGAGATCCGCGTGTTCGACAGCCGCGCCGTGCGCGAGGCCTGCCGCTGCTCCCACGAGCGGGTGCGCGGGATGCTGAAAAGCTTCTCGCCCGAGGAGCGCCGCGACATGCTCACCGACGCCGGGGCGATCGAGGTGACCTGCGACTTCTGCTCGACCAAGTACGGCTTCGATGTCGCCGAGGTGGCGGCGATCGACCGCGAAGCCGCCGACGAGACCGCGGCGGACTGAACGCCGGCCGGCGCCGCGCCCCGGAGAACGATCCGGGATGACCGTCAGCCGTCAGTTCGCTGCGGCGCGGCTCTCTGTTCGTCGAGACGTGGCGTTCTATGGCTGATGCCGAAACGTGACTGCGGCGGGCCGGCGCGCGTCCGCGACGGCGCGACAGTTGACGGCCTGCGCGCGTGGGAGCTTATGCTGCAGGAATGAGCACGTCCGCGCCCCTGGAATCGAACGACGACCACAGCTGGACCGCGGTGACGCGGGCGATCCGCGTGACCGTGCAACCGCGCTACATGCCCGGCGAGTCCGCGCCGGAAGAGGAGCGCTATGTCTTCGCCTACACGGTCGAGATCGTGAACGAGGGCGAGGAGACGGTTCGGCTGGTCGCGCGCCACTGGCGCATCATCGACGGCCGCGGCCGCACCGAGGAGGTGCGGGGACCTGGCGTCGTCGGGGAACAGCCGCTTCTGCCGCCGGGCCAGTCCTACACCTACACCAGCGGCGCGCCTCTCCCGACGCCCTCCGGCATCATGGTCGGCGCCTATCAGATGCAGACCGACGCCGGTCAGCCGTTCGAGGTGGCGATCCCGGCCTTCGCGCTGGAAAGCCCGCACGCCGTCCGCACCCTGCACTGACCTCGCGGCGATGACAGCCGCCTTCCCGGATGCGCGCGAGATCCTTGCGCGCCTCGTCGCCTTCGACACCGTCAGCTCGAAATCGAATCTGCCGCTGATCGACTATGTCGAGGCGTTGCTGGCCTCCGTCGGCGTCGCGTCCGTGCGGACGCCTGACGCCACGGGAGCCAAGGCCGCGCTGTTCGCCACCATCGGCCCCACGGACCGCCCCGGCGTGCTGCTCTCGGGCCACACCGACGTGGTGCCGGTGGCCGGCCAGCGCTGGACGTCCGACCCCTTCACCCTGGTCGAGCGCGACGGTCGTCTCTACGGCCGCGGCGCCTGCGACATGAAGGGCTACCTCGCCGGCGTGCTCGCGGCCGTCCCGCGCTTTCTCGCGGCGGATCTCGCGACGCCGATCCACCTGATCTTCTCCTACGACGAGGAGGTCGGCTGCATCGGGGTCGAGGGAACGATCGCGCGGTTCGGCGTCGATCTGCCGAGGCCGAAGCTTTGTCTCGTGGGGGAGCCGACCGAGATGACGGTCGTGAACGCGCACAAGAGCGTCTATGCCTTCGAGACCGTCGTCACAGGCCGGTCGTCCCACGCCAGCATGCCGCAGCTCGGAGCCAACGCCGTGCTGGCCGCGGGCAAGCTGCTCGTCGAGCTCGACCATATGCGCGAGGCGCTCGCCATGGACGGCGACCCGTCCGGCCGCTTCACGCCCGCGGAGACCACCATCACGGTGGGGATCGTGGAAGGCGGCGAGGCGAGCAACATCGTGCCGGAGCGCTGCCGCATCGCCTGGGGCTTCCGCGGGCTTCCGGGCTTCGACGGCGCGGGACCGCCGGCGCGTCTCGCGGATTTCGCGCAGCGTCACGTGCTGCCGTCGCTGCGCGACACAGCGCCCGACGCCGACGTGGTGACGACCGCCCTGGTCGAGGTGCCGGAGCTCTCGCCCGAGCCGGGGTCTCCCGCGGAGACGCTGGCTTTCGCGCTCGCCGGCCAGAACCGCTCCTTCGCGGTGTCCTACGGCACGGAGGCCGGCCACTTTCAGCGCGCGGGCGTGCCGACGGTCGTCTGCGGCCCCGGCTCGATCGCCCAGGCGCACACCGCGGATGAATTCCTCGATATGTCCCAGCTCGTCGCGCTCGAACGCTTTCTTGTGCGGCTTGCGGAGCGCTGCGCGTCGGGTCTTTGATCCGTTGCAGGACTCGGCGTGGAACGCCCGCGTCCTATATCGTCGCCAAGGGCGACGACGAGCGGGCCGCGAGCCCCCGGGAGCACGAGCATGTCCGACAGCATGAAAGGCAAGAGCCGCGTTCCCGCGACGACCACGGGCGGCGATCCGCTGCGCCGGCGCTCCGCCACGACGAGCGGCCGTCGTCTGAGACGCTTCGGGCTCGTCCTGGGCATCGTCGGCGTGACGTCGCTGGCCGCGGCTTACGCCGGCTCGAGCCTTATCGACCGCGACGCGCCAGCCACACCCGAAAAATCCGCCGCCGCGCCTGCGACCGATCCGAAGCTCGCCGCGCTGGAGGCGGAGCGTGAGCGCGCCGCCGACGCCGCCGCGCGACGTGAGGCGAAGCGCCTCGACGACGACGCGCGCAAGGCGGTCGTGGAGCGTGAACTGGCCGAACTGGAGCGCCAGCGCGACGCCCTGAAGCGTGAGGTCGCCGAACTTGCGGCGCCGCTGTCGTCCCCCGAGCAGCCGGCGGCAAGGCCGGAAGGCCCCACGCAACCGGACGAGGCTCAGGCCGACGTCGCGGAAGCGCCCGCCGACGAGGCCGGCGAAGCGCCTGCCGCGCGAGCCGCTCGGACGGATCAGGGACCGATCGTCGCCCGCGCCTCGACGGAGCGCGATCAACCCGAGCGGTCGGCGGCGACGGTCGACGATCCGTTGACGGCCGAGCCCGAAGGGTCGGTGCGGGTGTTCATCCATGTCCGCGCGTCGGACGCCCGCGCCATCGCCCGGGCCCGCGCGGTCGCGGCCGAACTGGAGCGCGAGGGCGTGGCGGTCGCCGGCATCCGCGGCGTGCCGTTCCCGGTGCGTCAGGACGCGATGCGCTATTTCTACGACGCGGACCGGGGCTCGCTCGACGCCCTGAGCCGCGCGGTCGAAGGCGCAGTCGGCGTCGCTCCCCGCGCCCAGGATTTCCGCCGGTACGGCGCCCCGCCCCGCCGCGGAACGCTGGAGCTGTGGCTGTCTTAACGGCCGGTTGGCCAGTCATCTGATCGGCGCGACCGGATCGCGCCCAAGGCGGTTGCCGGGACGGCGGAGCCGGCGGTTGACAGCGGCGGGCAAACGGGCGCTCTAACGACTTCGTGAGCGAACGCAGTCGTTTAGAGGTATTCTAATGAGCGCGTTGGACAGGCGAGCGCTGCTGCGCTCCGGCGTGACCCTGGGCGCCGCGACGGTTGTCCCGTTCGCGCCACGTGCGACGGCCGCGGAGGTGCTGACGCTCTACAACGGCCAGCACGCCGAGCCCGCCACCGCCGTCGTCCAGGCCTTCATGGCCGCGACCGGCGTTCAGGTGGCGATCCGCAAAGGCGGCAGCGCGCAGCTTGCGAACCAGATCATCGAGGAGGGCGCGGCCTCGCCCGCGGACGTGTTCTTCTCGGAAGAAACCGCGCCGGTCACGACGCTCGCCGCGCGCAAGCTGCTGGCGCCGGTGGCGGCGGAGACCCTGCGCCAGATTCCGGCGGCCTACGCCGCGAACGACGGCCGCTGGATCGGCGTCACCGCGCGCTGCCGTGTCGTCGCCTACGACGCCAAGCAGGTGACGCCCGCCGAGCTGCCGTCCTCCGTGCTGGACTACGCCACGCCCGCCTGGAAGGACCGCGTGGCCTATGTGCCGACCAGCGGCGAGTTCCAGAGCCAGGCGCTCGCGATCGTGAAGCTCCGGGGCCGCGAGGCGGCGATCGCCTGGCTGAAGGGACTGAAGGACAACGGCCGGATCTACAACGGCAACGTCGCCGCCGTGCAGGCGGTGCAGCGCGGCGAGATCGCGACCGCGCTGGTCAACAGCTACTACTGGTATTCGGTCGCCGACGAGATCGGCGAGGAGAACATGCGCTGCCAGCTGCACTACCTCGGGGCCAAGGACCCGGGCGCTCTGGTGACGCTGTCGGCCGCGGGCGTGCTCGCCTCCAGCCGCAAGCCGGAGCTCGCGCAGCGCTTCGTCGCCTTCATGACCGGGACCGCCGGGCAGCAGGCGATCGTGGACGCCGTCGCCGAGTACCCGGTGCGGCCGGGCGTGGTTTCGCCCTACAAGCTCAAGCCGATGGACCAGCTCGACCCGCCCGACCTGACGCCGGACGACGTCAGCGACGCGGCCGAGGCGCTCGCCCTGCAGCGCGAGGCGGGCCTGGCGTGAGCCTCGCGCTTTCGCGGCGAAGCCCGGCGCCGCCGGTCTGGCTGCTGCTTGCCGCGGCCCCGACCTGCCTGCTGATCGCCCTGCCGCTCGCCTACGTCGCCCTACGGGCATGGGGCGTCGGCGCGGCAGGCGTGGCGGACGAGCTGCTGAGGCCGCGCACGCTGGAGCTGCTGGTCAACACGCTGACGCTGTCGCTGTCGGTGACCGTGATCTCCGCGATCCTCGGCGTCGCCTGCGCATGGGTGGTCGAGCGCTGCGACCTGCCGGGGCGGCGCGCCTGGCGCATCCTGCTAGCGCTGCCGCTCGCGACCCCCGCCTTCGTGGCGAGCTTCGCCTGGGCCTCGCTCGACGTCGCCTTCCAGGGCATGGGCGGCGCCATCCTGATCCTGTCGCTGTCGCATTACCCGCTGGTCTATCTGCCGGTGGCCGCGGCGCTCCGCAGCATGGACCCGGCCTATGAGGACGTGGCGCGTTCGCTCGGCCGCGGCCCCTGGCGCGCGTTCTTCGGGGTCGCGCTGCCGCAGGTCTGGCCGGCGCTGGGGGCCGGGGCGCTGCTCGCGCTCACCCACATGCTGGCGGAGTTCGGGGCGCTCGCGCTCCTGCGGGTGCAGACCTTCACCACCGCGATCTTCGCCTCCTACGAGCTTCAGTTCGACAGCTCGAACGCAGCCCTGCAGTCGGCCGTGCTGCTGGCGCTCAGCCTCCCGGCGGCCCTCTTCGAGATGCGGCTCCGGCGCGGCATGCGCTTTTCCCGCAGCGGGCGAGGCGGACGCCGCGCGCCTAGGCTGCTGGCGCTCGGGCGTCTGAAGCTCCTCGTCGTTGTGGCCTTCGCCGTCCTCGTGGCGCTGGGCTCCGGCGTGCCGGCGGGCATGCTGGTCTATTGGCTTGCGGTCGGCCGCTCCGCGGCGCGCGGCGTCGTAGACATCTGGCCGGCGGTCGAAGGCTCGCTCGGCCTCGCGCTCCCCGGCGCGCTCATCGTCACCGCGCTCGCGCTGCCGCTGGTGCTGGCCGCGACCCGCAGGCGGAGCCCGCTGACGGCGCTGCTCGACCGGCTGCCCTACGTCGTCCACGGCCTGCCCGGACTCGTGGTCGCGCTGGCGCTGACCTTCTTCGCGATCCGCTACGTTCCCGCGCTCTACCAGACCACCGCGCTGCTGTTCGCGGCCTACGCCGTTCTTTTCCTACCGCTCGCGCAATCGGCGCTCCGGGCCTCGGTGGAGCTCGCGCCGCCAGGGCTGGAAGAGGTCGCGCGCAGCCTGGGCAAGGGGCCGCTCATGGCCTTCGCGACTGTCACCCTGCCCAACATCCTCCCCGGCGTCGGGGCGTCGCTCGCGCTGATGACCCTGGAGCTTGTGCGGGAACTCACCGCCACGCTGCTGCTCGCCCCGATCGGCGTGACCACGCTCGCGACCGAGGTCTGGTCGCGAGCGAACGACGGGCAGTACGCGGCGGCGGCCCCGTTCGCGGCCCTGCTGGTGGCGCTTTCGGCCCTGCCCGTCTACGTGTTCACCCGCCGCAGCCTGGAGCTCCACGACCTCTGATGCGAAGCGTCGTCGTCTCGAACGTGATGAAGGCCTATGCGGGCCACCCGGTGCTGAAGGGCGTCGACCTCGCGGTCGGCGAGGGCCGGATCGCGGCGCTGCTCGGCCCGTCCGGCTGCGGGAAGACCACGCTGCTGCGGTTGATCGCGGGTTTCGATCGCGTTGACGACGGGTTGATCTCGATCGACGGTGCGGTCGTCTCAGGGGAGGGGCGGCACGAGCCGGCGGAAAGGCGCCGCGTGGGCTACGTGCCGCAGGAAGGGGCGCTGTTTCCCCACCTCACCGTCGCCGGCAACGTCGGCTTCGGGCTCGCCCGGAGGGACCGCACGCCGGCCCGGATCGCCGAGGCTCTCGCCCTCGTCGGCTGCGCGGCGCTTGGCGACCGCTACCCTCATCAGCTCTCCGGCGGCCAGCAGCAGCGGGTCGCGCTGGCGCGCGCTCTGGCTCCCCGCCCGCGGCTGGTGGTGCTGGACGAGCCGTTCAACGGGCTCGACCTCGATCTCCGGCGCGCGGTCGCGGCCGACGTCACCGCCACGCTCAGGCGCACCCGCGCCTCCGCCATCCTCGTGACGCACGACCCGGAGGAGGCCTTCGCCTCGGCCGACCTCGTCGCGGTGATGCACGCCGGGCGCATCGCCCAGGCTGCCGATCCGCGCACGGTCTACCTTACGCCGGCGAGCCCCGAGGTCGCGCGCATCACCGGAGCCGCGATCTTCCTCGACGCGACGGTCTCCGCCGGCCGGGCGACGACGCCGCTCGGGATGGCGGATCTCGGCGCGGTGGCGGAGGGAGTAAACGGCCGGGCGTCGCTTTGCCTGCGGCCGGAGCAGATCGTGCTCGCCCGGCCGGACGGGGGCCGCGCCGCCAAAGTGGTGGACATGAGCTTCCGCGGCGACCACAGCCTCCTCACCGTGGTGGTGGACGATCGGCGCCTGAACGTGCGCGCGCCCGCCGCCTTCGAGGCCGACGCCTCCGGCCTCGTGCATCTCGCGATCGCGGGCCCCTGCGTCGCCTTTCTTCCTTCCTGACCGACAAAGGCCTGCCGCATGCCCCAGCTGTCCCTCGCCGAGGCCCACGCTCTCGCCGCGACCGCCTTCCTCCGCAATGGCGCGCGGGAGGAGGTCGCGGCCCGCGTCGCCCAGGCGCTCGTCGCCTCCGAGGCCGACGGGCTGAAGGGGCACGGCCTCGCGCGCGTCCAGCCCTATGTGGCCCACCTTCGCACAGGGAAAGTCGACGGCAAGGTCACGCCCACGTTGACCCGGCCCCGCCCCGGTGTGCTCGCGATCGACGCCGCCCACGGCTTCGCCTATCCCGCGCTGACGCTCGCGATCGAGGCCCTGCCGGCGGCGGCGGCCGAGCAGGGGATCGCGGCGGCCGCCATCCGCCGGTCGAACCACTGCGGCGCCGCCGGCCACACCGTCGAGGCGCTGGCGGAGCAGGGCCTCGTTGCGCTGATGGTCGCGAACGCCCCGGCCTCGATCGCGCCCTGGGGCGGCAAGGTCCCGCTGTTCGGCACCAACCCCATCGCCTTCGCCTGCCCGTTGCCCGGCCGGGAGCCGGTGGTGATCGACATGTCGGTCTCCAAGGTCGCGCGCGGCAACATCATGGCGGCGCACCAGCGCGGCGAGCCGATCCCGGAGGGCTGGGCCTTCGACGCCGATGGCCGCCCCACCACCGACGCCGCGGCGGCGCTCGCCGGCACCATGGTCCCCGCCGGTGACGCCAAGGGCGCGACGCTCGCCATGATGGTGGAGCTGCTGGCCGCCGGCCTGGTCGGCGCGAGCTTCGGCCACGAGGCGTCCTCGATGTTCGACGGCACGGGCGGCCCGCCCGACGTCGGCCAGCTGATCATCGCGATCGACCCCGCCGCATTTTCCGGCTCCGGTCCCCAGCGCTTCGCCGTGCTGGCGGAGGCGGTCGAGGCCCAGGACGGCGCGCGTCTCCCCGGCTCCCGCCGCATCGCCGCCCGCGCCACGGCGGCGGCCGAGGGCGTCGCGGTCGACGCCGCGCTGATCGCGACCATCAAGGGGTTGAGCTGAAGGCTGACGAAGGTCTCCTCGCGTCATGCCCGCGTCTTCGCGGGTATCCACGACTTCGGGGCGCTCGACGTCCAAGTCGTGGATACCCGGCTTCGCCGGGCATGACGGCGCACGCACTCCCGCTCCTCCCGCCTTACTTCACCGGGCGCTTCTCCAGCTTCCGGGCGAGCGTCCGGCGGTGCATGCCGAGGCGGCGGGCGGTCTCGGAGATGTTGAACTCGGTCTCGATCAGCGTCTCGTGGATCCGCTCCCACTCCAGCGTCTTGATCGAGGTCGGACGTTCGGTCAGCGGGGTCTCGGCGTCGCCCTCGACGCGTGCGAAGGCGGCCTCGATGTCGTCGGTGTTCGAAGGCTTCGCCAGATAGTGGCAGGCGCCGAGCTTGATGGCCTCGACCGCGGTCGCGATGCTCGCGAAGCCGGTCAGCACCACGATGAGCATGTCGGGGTCGTGCGCGTGCAGCCGCTGCACGCAGGCGAGGCCAGAGGAGCCCGCGAGCTTGAGGTCGACCACCGCGTAGGCCGGCGAGACCGTGGTCAGCAGCGCGTCCAGCTCCTCGGGGCCTGCGGTCGCGTGGGCCTCGTAGCCACGGCGCTCGAACGAGCGGCGCAGCGTCGCCGCGAACTTGGCGTCGTCGTCGACGATCACGAGGATCCGGTCATCCGCCATCGGCCGTCGGCTCCTCCAGCATCAGCGCCGCGAGCGGCAAGGTCAGCAGCACCTCGGCGCCGCCTTCCGGACGGTTGCGGGCCTCCACCGCCCCGCCGAGCTTGCGCAGGGCGTTGACCACGAGGAACAGGCCGAGCCCGCCGCCGGGGCGCCCCTTCGTGGAGTTGTACGGTCGGCCGAGGTTTTCGATCATGTCCGGCGCGAAGCCGGGGCCAGCGTCGCGCACGGTGATCGCGAGCGTTTCCCCGCGCCGTTCGGCGGCCACGCCCACCCAGCGCGGCGAGGCCTCCACGGCGTTGTCGATGACATTGCCGATCACCTGCTTCAGCGCGGAGTCCGAGACGATCGCGACGTCGTCGCCGAAGCGGTCGTCATAGACCAGGGCGTCGACCGCGCGGGCGGTCCGGCGGTCGTCGACGATCTCGGCGAGGAAGGCGCGCATGGTGGTGACGGCCGGCGCCTCGCCGCGGGCCTCGCCGGCCGCGAGCAGGATACCGGTGACGATCGCCTTGCAGCGTGCGACCTCCGCCTGCATGGCGTCGACGTCGGCGATCAGCTCGGCGTCGGAGGCGATCGCGGGGATGCGGCGCCAGTCGCCGAGGATCACCGCGAGCGTCGACAGCGGCGTGCCGAGCTCGTGCGCCGCGCCGGAGGCGAGCAGGCCCATGCGGACGATGTGCGCCTCCTCGGCGGCCTGCTGGCGCAGCGCCGCGAGCCGCGCGTCGCCTTCCCTGAGGTTTGCGCTGACGCGGCCGACGAAGATCACGAGCAGCGCGGCGTCGAGCGCGAAGCAGACCAGCATGCCGATGACGTGCAGCTCGAACAGGTCGGCGCCCGGCGCGAGCGCCAGAGGGCGGTAGGCGAGCGCGAGCCCGCCGAAGCACGCGACGGTGACGACCACCATGGCCCAGGTCGACCATGCCGCCAGCAGCACGGCCGCCAGCGTCACCTGCAGCAGGTAGAGGAAGGCGAAGGGGTTGGTGGCGCCGCCGCTGAGGTAGAGCAGGGCGGTCAGCGCCGCGGCGTCGAAGGTCAGCGCCAGGAACAGCTCCTGGTTCGAGACCTCCTGCGGCCAGGCCTTCAGGCGCAGGAGGCTGACGAGATTGAGCGCGGCGAGCGCGGCCAGCGCGGCGGCCATGGGCGCCAGCGGCAGGCGGATGTCGAGCGCCCATTCGACGAAGGCGATGGTCACGATCTGGCCGACGACCGCGATCCAGCGCAGCTGGATCAGCAGCATCAGGTTCTTGCGGCCCGCGCCGGCGCCAGGCCCTGCGGCGGGGCGGGCGAGAGGCGGCGTCACGTCGCGCGGGTCTCGCGGCGGACGCGGCGCTCGTGCCGAGCCACAACGACGGCCGCTGCGGCGACCATCAACGCCAGACCGAACCAGGTGAGCGCGTAGACCAGATGGCTGTTGGGAAAGGCGATCACGGTGAGGCCCCCGACCGGCCAGCCGCCGGGGTTCGGCGTGCGGTCCGCGTCCACGAAATAGGGCGCGACATGATCGAGACCCCGGGTCTCGGAGATAGCGGCCACGTCGCGCGAGCGCCAGAGATCGCGCGCGGGATCGTTCGCCCGCAGGAAGCCGCCCTTCGGCTCGGTGACGCGGAGCAGGCCAGTTACGGTCGTCTCGCCCGGGGTCTGGGCCGCCGCGCGGCTTGCGGGCGCGCGGCGCTCGGGCGGCACGAAGCCGCGGTTGACCAGGACGGTGAAGCCTTCGCGCGTGCGGAGCGGCGTCATCACCCAGAAGCCGGCGCCGAGATCGGTCGTGGCCTGGGTGAGGGTTTCCTTCGCGTGGTCGAAGACGCCCGTCAACGCGACGCGCAGGTACTCGCCGTCGGCGGCGGAGATCGTTGGCCAGGCGTCCGGGCCGGGGGCGGGGACGGGGCCTGCGTGGACGCGGGCGTCCACACGGGCGATGAGGTCGAGCTTCCAGGCGCGGCGCTCCACCTGCCAGACGCCGAGGGCGGAAAACCCCGCGATCAACGCAAGTCCGAGGAGAGCCAGGATCGTCAGCGCTGCGGCCGATCGTGGCCGCGCGCTCCGCTCCGGGGCCTCCGGAGCGGGCGGGATGTTCCCGCCCGCCGCCGTCATCGCATCTGGCGCGCGCCCTCGGGCGACATCGGCATGCTGTCGTCGTGCGCGCCCATGGGCATCATGTTGGCGTTCAGGTGGTGCATCACCCAGAACGAGCCGGCGAGCGTGATCACCACCACCACGATGGTGAAGATGAGGGCCAGCATCGTCCAGCCGCTCTCCGACTTCGAGTTCATGTGGAGGAAGTAGACCATGTGCACCACGATCTGGATCGCGGCGAACACCAGCACCACGATCGCCGCCGTCGTCGGGCTGCGGAACACGTCGCCCATGATCAGCCAGAACGGGATCGCGGTCAGCAGGACCGACAGCAGGAAGCCGGCGAGGTAGCCGCCGAAGGTGCCGTGGGACGCGCCGTGCTCGTCGTGGTCGTGGTGCGCGTCGTGGCCGGCGGGGTCGTGGCTGTGAACGGCGGGCGGTGCGGAGCTCATCACAGCGTCCCCATCAGATAGACGAAGGTGAAGACGCCGATCCAGATGACGTCGAGGAAATGCCAGAACATCGACAGGCAGGCGAGGCGGCGGCGGTTCTCGGCGATCAGGCCGCGGCGCGTGACCTGGATCATCAGCGTGATCAGCCAGATCATGCCGAAGGTGACGTGCAGGCCGTGGGTGCCGACCAGCGTGAAAAAGGACGACAGGAAGGCCGAGCGCTGGGGCGTCGCGCCCTCGTGGATGAGGTGCGCGAACTCGTAGACCTCGACGCAGAGGAACGCCGCGCCGAACAGGCCGGTGACGCCGAGCCAGAACAGAGTGGAGCCCTTCCGGTTCTTCGCCATCTCAAGCATGGCGAAGCCGTAGGTGATCGACGACAGTAGCAGGAACGCCGTGTTGAGCGCCACCAGCCCGAGGTCGAACAGGTCCTTGCCCGACGGCCCCGCGGCGTAGCTGCGGCCAAGCACGCCGTAGCAGGCGAACAGGACCGCGAAGATCAGGCAGTCGCTCATCAGGTAGAGCCAGAACCCCAGCAGGGTGCCGTTCTCCGGATGGTGCTCCTCGGTGGTGTAGAACTGCGGCGCGGCGGCGCCGGAGGCGATCGTGGTGGTGGTCATGGCGTCAGGCCCGCCCTTCGAGCAGCTTCGTCCGCGCCCGCTCCGAGGCGATGACCTCGGACGCCGGGATGTGGAAGTCGCGGTCGTAGTTGAAGGTGTGCACGATCGCAGCCGCGATCAGGCACAGCAGGCTGGCGGCGGCGAGCCACCAGATGTGCCAGATCAGGGCGAAGCCGCAGATCACGCTGAGAGCCGACAGCACGACGCCCGCGCCGGTGTTCTTCGGCATGTGGATCGGGATGAAGCCCGAGGTCGGCCGCACGTAGCCGCGGCGCTTCATGTCGTGCCAGGCGTCGAGGTCGTGCACCACGGGGGTGAAGGCGAAGTTGTAGGCCGGCGGCGGCGACGAGGTCGCCCACTCCAGCGTGCGCCCGTCCCAGGGATCGCCGGTGACGTCCTTGAGCTGCTCGCGCTTCCGGATGCTGACGAAGATCTGCATCAGGAACGCGCCGATGCCGACAGCGATCAGCACCGCGCCGAAGGCCGCGATCACGAACCAGATCTGCAGCGAGGGGTCTTCGAACTTCGAGACGCGGCGGGTGACGCCCATCAGGCCCAGGACGTAGAGCGGCATGAAGGCGACATAGAAGCCCACCACCCAGAACCAGAACGACACCTTGCCCCAGAACTCGTCGAGCTTGAAGCCGAAGGCCTTCGGGAACCAGTAGTTGATGCCGGCGAACAGGCCGAACAGCACGCCGCCGATGATGACGTTGTGGAAGTGCGCGATCAGGAACAGCGAGTTGTGCAGGACGAAGTCGGCCGGCGGCACGGCCAGCAGCACGCCCGTCATGCCGCCGATGACGAAGGTCAGCATGAAGGCGACGGTCCACATCATCGGCAGCTCGAAGCGGATACGGCCGCGATACATCGTGAACAGCCAGTTGAAGATCTTCGCGCCCGTCGGGATCGAGATGATCATCGTGGTGATGCCGAAGAACGAGTTCACGCTCGCGCCCGACCCCATCGTGAAGAAGTGGTGGAGCCAGACGAGGTACGACAGGATGGTGATGACCACCGTGGCGTAGACCATCGAGGCGTAGCCGAACAGGCGCTTGCCGCAGTAGGTCGAGACCACCTCGGAGAAGATGCCGAAGGCGGGCAGGATCAGGATGTAGACCTCCGGGTGGCCCCAGATCCAGATCAGGTTCACGTACATCATGGGGTTGCCGCCCATGTCGTTCGTGAAGAAGGCGGTGCCGAGGTAGCGGTCGAGGGAGAGCAGCGCCAGCACGGCGGTCAGCACGGGGAAGGACGCCACGATCAGCACGTTGGTGCAGAGGGCGGTCCAGGTGAAGATCGGCATGCGCATCATGGTCATGCCCGGCGCCCGCATCTTCACGATGGTGGCGATCAGGTTGACGCCCGACAGCAAGGTTCCGACGCCCGCGATCTGCAGCGCCCAGATGTAGTAGTCGACGCCGACCCAGGGGCTGTAGGCGATGCCGGACAGCGGCGGGTAGGCGAGCCAGCCCGTGGCGGCGAACTCGCCGACGAACAGCGAGGTCATGACGAGCACGGCGCCGCCGGTCGTCATCCAGAAGCTGAAGTTGTTCAGGAAAGGGAAGGCCACGTCGCGCGCGCCGATCTGCAGCGGCACGACGTAGTTCATGAAGCCGGTGACCATCGGCATCGCCACGAAGAAGATCATGATCACGCCGTGGGCGGTGAAGATCTGGTCGTAGTGGTGCGGCGGCAGGTAGCCTTCGAAGCCGGCGAAGGCGATCGCCTGCTGGGCGCGCATCATCAGGGCGTCGGAGAAGCCGCGCAGCAGCATGATGACGCCGAGGATCATGTACATGATCCCGATCTTCTTGTGGTCGATCGAGGTCAGCCACTCGCGCCACAGCCACCCCCAGAGGCGGAAGTAGGTGATCGCGCCGAGGGTCGCGAGACCGCCGACGGCCACGCCGGCGAAGGTCACGAGCAGGATCGGCTCATGCAGCGGAATGGCTTCGAGCGAGAGGCGGCCGAACAGCAGGCTCTCGGGGGCCGGGGTTGGGGTCATCTCACAAACTCTCGTCGGTCATTCCGCGACCGGTCGGTCGGCCTGAGCGCGCTCGGCGACCGACGTGCGGGGCGTAAAGGTTTCGAGCGAAGCGCGGCCGGCGGCCGCAGGCCGCGGCGTCGCGACCTCCGGGGTCTCGCCGTCGCGGGGCGCCTCGGGGGTACAGACGGCTGCGACGAAGCGCTTCGGCGGGGCCTGCTCTCCGCCGCGGACGCGCGGCCTGTCGTACTTGAGCGCGAACACGTTGCCGATGCCGGCCATGCCCATGCCGCCCTTGGCGTCTATGCGCATCATGTCCTTCATGCACATCTTGGCGGTGTCGACGCACATGTTGAGGATCGCGTCGTAGAGCGCGGGATCGACGGCGCCGTAGCGCTTCACCGGCTCCTTCACGCTGGGGCGTTCGAGCCCGAGATAACCCGCGCGGTCCAGCGAACCGCCGCCGTCCTTCGCGGACTGGACCCACCTGTCGAAGTCCTCGCGGGCGAGCCCGTGGAACTTGAAGCGCATGTCGGAGAAGCCGGCGCCGCTGTAGTTCGCGGAGAAGCCGTCGTACTCGCCGGCCTTGTTGATGATCGCGTGGAGCTTCGTCTCCATGCCGGGCATGGCGTAGATCTGGCCCGCGAGCGCCGGAATGAAGAACGAATTCATCACCGTCGACGAAGTGATCTTGAACTGGATCGGCTGGTCGACCGGAGCCGCCAGCTCGTTCACCGTCGCGATCCCGAGGTCGGGGTAGAGGAACAGCCACTTCCAGTCGAGCGCCACGGCCTCGACGACGAGCGGCTTCACGCCTTCGGGCAGCGGGCGGTTGGCGGCGATGCGGTCGAGCGGCCGGTAGGGATCGAGCAGGTGGGTCGACACCCAGGTGATCGCGCCGAGCGCCACGATGATCGCGAGCGGGGCCGCCCAGATGACGATCTCGAGCCGCGTCGAGTGGTGCCAGTCGGGATCGTAGACCGCGTCCTTGTTGGACTGGCGGTAGCGCCAGGCGAACAGGACGGTCAGCGCCATCACCGGAATGATGATGAGCAGCATGAGGATCGTCGAGATGACGATCAGGTCGCTTTGCTGCGACGCGATATCGCCCGACGGCTTCATCACGACCAGGTTGCAGCCTGCGAGCAGGCCCAACAGCGGGAGGAGGACGAGTCTGCGGAATGTCAACGTAACGGCCTGATCAGGTTGGTGTGACGAAGGCTCGCGTGACGGCCTATGCGCCTAGCGGCGGCCGCGACATTGGACGGTTTGTCCCATGGGCTTTTGCGCTGCAACAGGATTGGAGTGCGCGCATCGTCGCGCTCTCGGCGGCGGTCGCTCGGGAACGGGACGCCCTCCGCCGAGTTGAGCGTAGGAATCGATGGCCGCGCGCGCCATACTCCGTTCGAGAGAACAAGGCGACGCGCCGCCGAACGGACGCGCACGGGGAAAAGGACGAGGGTGGACGCATGAGCCAGCAGGCGGTTTTGACGCACGGGGAGATGGCCCCCGACGAGGGAAAGACCGAGCGGCATGAAAGCGTGTCGCCGGGCGAGATCGCGCTCGCGGTGGTGATCGGCCGGACGTCGGAGTTCTTCGACTTCTTCGTCTACGGCATCGCCTCGGTGCTGGTGTTTCCCAAGCTCCTCTTCCCTGGAGCGGAGCCGCTCACGGCCACGCTGTACTCCTTCGCGATCTTCTCGCTGGCCTTCGTCGCCCGCCCGGTCGGCTCCGTGCTGTTCACCGAGATCGGGCGCCGGCATGGCCGCGGAGTGAAGCTCACCATCGCGCTGTTCCTGCTCGGCGGTTCGACCGCCGCGATCAGCTTCCTGCCGAGCCACGCCCAGATCGGCGCCGCCGCGATCTATCTGCTCGCCGCCTTTCGTATCGGCCAGGGCCTTGCTCTTGCCGGCGCGTGGGACGGCCTGCCGTCGCTGCTGGCGCTGTCGGCTCCAGAGAACAAGAAGGGCTGGTATGCGATGATGCCGCAGCTGGGAGCCCCGTTCGGCTTCCTGCTGGCCGCCGGCCTGTTCCTGTTCTTCGTCGGCGTGCTGTCCGAGGCCGACTTCCTGAGCTGGGGGTGGCGCTATCCGTTCTTCGCGGCTTTCGCGATCAACGTCGTCGCGCTGTTCGCCCGCCTGCGGCTCGTCGTGACCAAGGAGTACAGCGAGTCGCTCGAAAGCCAGGAACTCGACCCGACGTCGATCTACGAGCTGCTGAAGGTCGACGGCCTGACTGTCCTGACCGGCGCTTTCGCGCCGCTCGCCTGCTTCGCGCTGTTCCACCTCGTGACCATCTTTCCGCTGTCCTGGGTGACGCTGTTCACGGACCGGCACGCCGGCGAATTCCTTGTGATCGAGATCATCGGCGCCTTCGTCTTCATCGCCGCGATCGTGGCGTCCGGGCTGCTCGCCGACCGCGTCGGCCGGCGGACGGTGCTCGGCTCCGCGGCGGTCGCGATCGGCGTCTACAGCCTGCTCGCGCCCTGGCTGCTCGGCGGCGGCGTGAACGGCGAGACCGCGTTCATCCTCGTCGGCTTCGGGCTGCTCGGCCTCGCCTTCGGCCAGTCCTCCGGCGCGCTCTCCTCAATCTTCCAGCGCCGCAACCGCTACACCGGCTCGGCGTTGACCTCCGACCTCGCCTGGCTGATCGGCGCCGGCTTCGCCCCGCTGGTCGCGCTCGGCTTCTCCGCCAAGTTCGGCCTCGGTTTCGTGGCGCTCTACCTGCTGTCGGGCGTCGCCTGCACGCTGGCCTCGCTGTTCTTCGCCCGCCAGCTCGCCACGGTCGACTGAGGGCTTCATCGCCGGGCTGTTCGGGAAGGGCGCGGCCGCGTGGCTGCGCCCTTCGTGTTTGGGCGATGCGCCGAAGGCCCCATCCCATCCCGGCTAATCCTCAAAAGCTCGAGAACCAGAGGCGGGCGGTCTCTCCTCCGGAAGGGGAGGCGGCCTTGGCGCAGCCGAGGTCGGGTGGGGTGGGTCCCGGACAGGCGGCGGGCTATAACCTCCCGCATTGATCGACCTTCCCGGAGCCCCGACCGATGAGCACCGACACCGTCCTCGCCGCCCTTCGCGCCGCTCTCGGCGACGCAGGCGTGCTGACGGACCCCGAGCGGACGGGCGCCTACCTCGTCGACATGCGGAAGTACCTCACAGGCAAGTCCCCTGCGATCCTGCGGCCCACCTCCACCGAAGAGGTCGTGAAGGCGGTCGAGATCGTCGGCGCGGCCGGCCTGGGCCTGGTGCCGCAGGGCGGCAACACCTCCTACTGCGGCGGGGCGACGCCGGACGAGAGCGGGCGGCAGTTTGTGGTCAGCCTCGAGCGCATGGCGAAGATCCGCTCCGTCGATCCGCTCGGCTTCACCCTGTCGCTCGACGCGGGCGTCATCCTCGCCGACGCCCAGAAGGCGGCGGACGACGCCGGTCTGACGCTGCCCATGAGCCTCGGGTCGCAGGGCAGCGCGCGCATCGGCGGCCTGCTCGGCACCAACGCCGGCGGGCTCTCGGTGCTGCGCTACGGCATGATGCGCGACCTGCTGCTCGGAATCGAGGCGGTGCTGCCGGACGGCTCGGTGCTGCGCGACATGCGCCGGCTGCGCAAGAACAACACCGGCTACGACGTCAAGCAGTGCTTCGTCGGCGCCGAGGGCACGCTCGGGATCGTCACCGGCGCGGTGCTGAAGCTGATCCCGCAGGCTTCCCGCCGCGCCACCGCCTGGCTGCCGCTGGCCGCCGCGGCGCCGCTCGCCGAGATGCTGGCGCTGATGCGGCGCGAGACGGCGGATCTGATCTCGTCGTTCGAGTTCATCACCACCACCGCGCTCGGCCTGGTCGCCGGCTCGGATTCGGGCCTGCACGCCGGCGAAGGCGGGACGCTGCTGATCGAGCTGTCGTCCTCGTCGGACCGCATTCCGCTCGACGACGTGCTGCTCGGGGCGGTGGAGCAACTCGCCGAGCGCGGCTGGATCGAGGACGGCCTGCTCGCCAGCAACGAGCGCCAGCGCGCCGAGATGTGGCGGATGCGGGAGACCATCCCCGAGGGAGAGCTGAAGGCCGGCGGCTCCATCAAGCACGACATCTCGGTGCCGATCTCCTCGGTCGACGCCTTCCTCGTGCGCGGCGCGGAGATCGTCGCGGCCTACGACGCGACCTTCCGGCTCTCGGTCTACGGCCACGTCGGCGACGGCAACCTGCACTACAACGTGCTGGTGCCGCCGGGCGAGGAGCGCCTCGCCTTCTCCAAGCGGATCGAGACCGAGCTTGCGCCGCAGCTCTACGATCTCGCCGCCGAGATGGACGGAGCCTTCAGCGCCGAGCACGGCGTCGGCCGGCTGAAGCGCGGCCTGCTCGAGCGCTACGGCGATCCTGTGCGCCGCCAGACCATGCGGCGGATCAAGACCGCGTTCGACCCTGGCAACGTGATGAACGCCGGCGCGGTGGTCGACCCGCTGGGGTGAGCGCGGGCGGGCCGGGTCACGGCCGCTTACGACCGCAGGCTGAAGCTCACCGGCGCCAGGATCTTCAGCGAGCGCACCTCAGCGGGCGGCGCCGGCAGCGGCGAGGCGCGGCGGGTCACGGCCACCGCCTCGCGGTCGAGATCGGCATGCCCGGTGCCGCGCGCGAGCTCCGCCGCCTGCACGACGCCCGAACGATCGATGGTGATGCGCACGTAGGCGACGCCTTCCTCGCGACGGCTCTTCGCCGGCAGCGGATAGCGCTTGTGCCGGTTGATCTGCGCGAGCACGCGGTTGGTCCAGTCGGCGGGCGCGACCGCGCTGGCGACCCCGGGCGAGCTGGCGGCGACGCGCTCGGACCGGGCCGCATTGACCTTGGGAGCCGCGGTCGTCTCGCGCGCGGGGGTTGGGGTCGGACGGGCGCGCTGCGACTTCGGCCTGGGGTCCGCGGGCCGCGGCTTTGCGTCCTCCCGGGCCGGCCGTTCAGGCGGAGCGGCGGCGACCACGGCTTCCACCGGCGCGTGTTCCGCGGTGAGCGCGGCGGACTCGGCGGCCCGCTCGTCCGGCGGGACCTCGGCGGCGTCGTCCGTGGAAGGCTCCGCCTGGACCTCGTCGGGCTCGACCGGCTCCAGCGCGTCGGCGGCCGCGGTCGCGGACTCGACCGCGGGCGCCGCGTCGCTCGCCTCCGAGGCCGGAGCGGTCGGCAGCGGCGCGAAGTCGATCATCACAGCCGCCGCCTCCGGCGCGGGCTGCGCCGGCGCGGGCGCCCAGCGCATCAGCGCGCCGGCGCCGAGGCCGAGATGAAGCGCGGCCGCGACGGCGAAGGCGGCGGCCCAGCGCCCGGCGCCCGGCCCCTGCACAGCGGCCGGAAAGGCGGCCGCTGCCGCCGTCATTTCGGCATGAGGTCGTCGACCAGCGCCCGCACCCGGGCGAAGGCGGCGGCCGCGCCCGCGACGGCGCGGGCGTCGTCGTCGGCGCTCAGCGGGGCGTCGTCGAGCGCCTGGGTGAAGCGGCGCCAGTGCAGGCCGCGGCCTTCCGGATGGGCGGCGAGGTGGCGCGCGCCGAAGTCCGGGTCCAGCCCGAGCTTGAGCGCTTCCTTCAGCAGGAAGGCGGCGCCGAGGCTGGAGCCCTCCGCCACATAGAGCCAACCGAGCGCGGCGGGAAGATCGGAGGGGTCGACGGCGGGGTCCGTCAGCGGCGCCGGCTCCGCGCCGAGATCACGCAGGTCCTGCTCGATCAGCGCCAGCTTCGCGCGCGCGGCGAGGTCGGGCGCGACCAGCTGCAGCCTGGCGTCGGCGTAGAGCGGCGCGACGTCCGCATGGAAGCGGCGCTGGACCTCGAGAAAGCGGATGTAGGAGGCGCGGCTGGCGAAGGGCTGGGCCTGCATGATCCGCGCGTCGAGGCGCTCGTGCATGTCGTGGGTGGCGCGGCGCAGCGTCTGGACGCGGCTCTCCGCGGGGCGGTCGATCAGGTCGGGCGCGGCGTCGGCCATTGGGGTCTCTCGTCGTGGTCAGGCGCCGGCGCGAACAGGTCCGCGCCGGCCTTGGAACAATAGGGTCAGGTGAACAGGAAGTCGTTGGCGTGAAGGTCTGCGGCGTTCACGCCGAGGAGCGTGATTGTGTTGTTGGCGTCGACCCTGATCACGGCGTTCGCGCCCGAGTCCGTGGTTGCGGCCAGCACGTCCTCGAAGCTGTCGAAGATCGACGAGGCGAACGAGATGCGGTCGCCGGCGCCGGGTCCCGCCTCGAAGTCGTTGATGCGGTCCTTGCCGAAGCCCGCGGCGAACTGGAACACGTCGCGGCCTTCGCCGCCGATCAAGACGTCGTTGCCCGCGTCGCCGATGAGGCGATCGTTGCCGGCCTGCCCGTAGAGCGTGTCGTTGCCCTTGCCGCCGCTCAAGACATCGGCGCCGTCGCCGCCGACGAGACGGTCGTTGTCCAGGCCGCCGATGAGACGATCGTTGCCCGCGCCGCCGTTCAGCGTGTCATTGCCTGCGCCGCCGGTGAGCGTGTCGTTGCCATTGCCGCCGTTCAGCGTGTCGGCGTGACCGTAGCCGGTGAAGGTGTCCGCGCCGGTGCTGCCTTTGAACACGATCGCGTTCGCGGCGAGCTGGGCCTTCAGCGCCGTCGTGCCGCCGTTCATCGTGTCGTAGACGAGGTTGTGCACGGCGTTGTTCGCGCCCGTGCCGGTGAGCCCCAACCCGCTGATCCTGAGGTCGACCGTGGAGGTGAAGTCGTCGGCGGCCGAGGCGTAGGTGAGGCCCTCGCCGAGGGTCACCGCGTCGAGCGCGCCGCCCAGGGTGTGGTTCGAGAAGTTGTAGTTGAGATCGCCGGCCGATCCGGATTCGAAGATCACCGACTGGCCGTCCGCGATCGGCAGCGTGGTGTCGCTGCTGTCCGACACCGCGAACTCGTCGCCGGAGAAGTCGGACGGGTTGGCGCTGAAGAAGCCCCAGCCGCTGGGGGCGAAGTCGGCGTCGAAGCCTGAGAGGTAGGTCGCGACGTTGACGCCGACGCCGTCGCCGTCAGCGTCGTAAGCGGTGATGGTGAGAGCCATGGCGCAATCTCCTTGGGTCGTCCCTCGGTCAAGGCGAGGGCTTGAAGCGGGCGCGGCGGTTCAGAACCGCGCCGTCACGCCGAGGGTCGCTGTGCGGCCCGGCGAAGCGGTGAGTTGGGAGGCCATCGCGTCCACATAGGCGCGGTCGGTGATGTTCTCGATCGCGGCGCGGACGGTGAAATTATCGTTGATCTTGTAGGATGCGTACGCGTCCAGCAGGACATACGGCTTGTAGATCGGCGACTGCGTGTTGGCTGCTCCCAGCATGTCCTCGGGGACGACGCGGGTGAGACGGCCGCCGACGGTCAGCTTGCGTTCGAAAAACCTGAAGCCGCCGTCGATCGCCACCTTCGTCTTCGGCGCGAGATAGAGACTCTGCAGGCTTGGATACGCGTAGCCGCCGGAATCGTAGTCTTCGTCGTAGGTGCCGTCGATGAGCGAGACCGACGCGCCGATGTACGCCGTGCCGGCGTCGTAATTCGCTTCGAGGTCGAGGCCCTTAAGCGTGGCCGGATTCTTCAGGTTCACGTTGGCAAAGTAATAGCCTTCCCCGCCGTTGGAGATGGTCGCCTGAGTGATGAAGTTTTTGACCTCGGTGGAGTAGATCGCAATCTTTGCGCGGAACGCGTCATCGTCGCGCAGGACGCCATCGAATTTCAGGTTGACGCCGGCCTCCCAGGTCTCGGAGATCTCGGGCTTCAGGTTCGGATTGGGCGCGAAGTAGATGGAGCCGCCGATGTGGGATCCCCCGAGCAGGGTCTCCATGATCGTCGGCGGCCGAAAGCCTTGCTTGTAGGAGCCGTAGACCTGCACTCCCGCGAGCGGCGTCACCGCGATTGTCGCGGTCGGCGACAGGCGACCTTGCGATCGGTCCACGTGGAATGGGAGGAACGCGTTGCCCGCGAGTTCGCTGAACACGAGGCCGGATCCGCTCAGATCGTACCGGTCGTAGCGCAGCCCGCCGATCACCTGCAGCCAGTCGGCATGGGTCAATTCGATCTGACCGAACGCGCTGCCCACGCCGCGCTTGCCGTTTGGGTTGCTGCCCGAAAACTGAACGTTGTCGGGATCGAAGCCGGGGTCGGCCCAGACCGAGGCGGTGTCGGTCTTGTCGTGAAAGTACTCGCCGCCGTAGGTCACCGCGACGTTGACGCCCGGCATTTCGAAGCGCGACGTGTTCTGAAGCGAGCCGCCGAAGGTGTCGATGGCGTAGTCGACCCGGGCCGCCGGGGTCCTTGGGGGGCGCGCAGGTCGAAACTGGTCGTCCGACGTGCGCGTGTAATAGACCTTGGCGTCGAGGTCGAACCACGGTCCGCCCGGCGTCCAGCGATAGGCGGCCGTAGCGGTGTGGTTTTCGACGGTGTTCGTGTCGATGTACGCGCCGCTGCCCGTGCCGAAGTCCGTGTTCAGGCCGATATAGCTCAACGTGATCTTGTGGTTTTCGGCGACCTCGGCGCTCGCCTTCAGCAGCCAGGACCACTGGTCCTGCGTCACGAAGTCTGAGACGGGCGTGCTGGAGCTATCGGAGGACCGCTCGTCCAGCGCGTCGCCGCGTTTGCCCGCCTCGTACTCGCCGAGCTTCTTGCGGCCCACCGCTCCGATCACTTCGACGGATTCGCCCACGCGCGCCGCAAGCGCCGCGCTGCCGTTGAAGTCGAACGCGTTGGTGCCCGTGGTCGCGTTGAGCCGCGTGCCCCAGGTCTTGCCGTCGAGGATCACGTCGGAGGCGTCGAGCGTGCGGAAGTTCACCACGCCGCCAATGACGCCCGCGCCGCCGGCGGTCGAGGTCGCGCCCTTCTCGACGTCGACGCGCGAGAGCAGCTCGGGGTCGACGTAGACGTAGGCCGTCGAGCCGTGGCCCGCCTGCTGGAAGTTCTGCCGGGCGCCGTCGATCGACATGTTCACGCGGCCCTGGTCCTGCAGGCCGCGGATGTTGACGTTCACGCCCGGGTTCTGCCGGTCGACCACCGTGTTGAGGCCCGAGACGCCGCGCAGGATGTCGGCGGTGTTGCGGGCGCCGCCGCGCTCGTCGATCGCCTGCCGGCCGACCTGCGCCACGCTTCCCGGGGTCTCGTAGACGTCGTCGGAGGCGCCCTGCCAGCCGGGGCCACCGGCAGAGCCCGCGTTCGCCGTCACCTCGACGGGGCCGATCAGGATGGCGTCGCCCGCGTCCACGCCGGACGGAATGGCGGCGGCGTTCCGGTCGTACAGCGTCACGGCGCGCGGCCCCACGACGCGAACGCCGAAGGGCGTATCGCCGAGAAGCGCCGTGAGCGCCTGGGGCGTGGAGTAGACGCCGCTGAGGGGGCGGCTCTGCGCGCCGGCCGGCAAGGGCGCAGCATAGGCGATGCGCCAGCCGCTGGTGGCGCCGACGTCGGCGATCGCGGCGGCCAGCGGCTTCGCGGCGACGTCGAAACGGTAGGTGGTCTCGGAAGCCTGCTGCGCCTGCGTTGGCGCGGCGGAGAGCGCGCTCGCGCCCAGCAGCCACGCGCTCAACCCCGCGAGCCTGAAGCCCCGTCCCATCGCCAAACGCATCACGCCGTCCCGTCCCCCGAGCCGGCGTCGCCCGGCTCTCAGGATGAGAAACGAGCAGGCCCGGGGTTTGCGAACCGCGATCGGCGAAAAAGACTCGGGAACGAAGGGGCGCCGCTCCGCCCCTCTGCGGAGCGTCAGTAGACCACCGTCACCCACGGCGTGATCTGAAAGGTCTGCGCGCCGACGGCGGCGGCCGCGGCGTCGAGGCTCTGCGCGACGCCTGTCGTGGGGAAGGTGCCGGAGACGCGGCGATCGGCCAGCGACCCCCGCAGCACGATGCGGGACGAGGTCTGCCGTTGCAGCGACTCGACGACCCGGCCGAGCGGCGCCTTGTCGAACACGAGCCGGCCCGACATCCAGGCGAGCGCGGCGTCGACGTTCGCCGGAGCGGCTTCGCCGGGACGTCCGTCGACGACCGCGACCTGCTGTCCGGGCCCGAGCGCCACTTCCGACGCGTCGGCGTCGCCCAGGACGCGGACGGCGCCGCGCTTCACCGTGACGGTGACGCCGCCCTCCGCGCGGTCCACGTCGAAGGCGGTGCCGACGACCCGGACGCTGGCCTCGCCGGCATCGACGGTGAACGGGCGATGGGGGTCCGGAGCGACCTCGAAATAGACCTCGCCCTTCAGCAGCGCCACCCGGCGGGCGCCCGGTTCGAAATCCGCGGCGAGCGCGGCGTCGGGGCCGAGTCGCGCGGTCGAGCCGTCGGGCAACACGTGCAGCGCCGTCTCTCCCGGAGCCGTCGCCACGTCGGCGCGCAGCGTGGTCACGAGCGGGGCCGCGGCCCAGACGACGAGCGCGCCGGCGATCGCCAGCGCGGCGAAGCGTGGACGGAGGAACGCCGCCGCGGGCCGCCGGACCTTCGGGCGCGCTGACCGTTGGGCGACCGTCGCAAGCGGGGCGCCGAGCGCGGCCCAGAGCCGCTCGGCCTGATCATAGGCCTGGGCGTGGCGGAGGTCCGCGTCGCGCCATGCCGCGAAGCTCGCCTCGTCGGCGGCCCCCTGGGACCCGTCCCGGCGGGCGAGCCACCACGCGGCGGCTGCGCGGTGGGCCTCGGTCGGTCGTTCGGCCGTCATGGGCGGCGGCCTGTGGTATTTCGCGCGCGTTCTCTCACGTTCCGACCTTAGAAGGCTTCCAGCTTCTGTCTCAAGAACGATCGAGCGCGCGAAGCCCGAACGAGGTTTCAGGAAAAATCGTCGCCGAGGTGATCGGCCAGCGCTTCGCGGCACTGCGCAAGGCCGCGCGCGAGCTGCTTTTCCACCGCCCGGACCGTGACGCCGAGCCGCGCCGCGATCTCGGCGTTGGTTTCGCCCCTCAGCCGGCGGGCGACGAAAATCTCGCGGGTGCGGGGCGGAAGACGCTCCAGCGCCTTCGCGAGCGCCTTCAGCGTCTCCTGCGCGGCGAAGGCGTCGTCCTGGGTTGCCGGCTCGGTGGCGAGCTGCTCCGGCGTGAGCTGGGCGAGCGCGCGGGAGCGCCGGCCGGCCGCGAGGTTGTGGTCGATCGCGGCGTTGCGGGCGGCGGCGTAGAGGATGCGGCGGTCGTCGTCGTCGGAGCCCGCGCTGCCGGCCTTGAAGACGCGCGCGAACACGTCCTGCACGATGTCCGCCGCGGCTTCGCCGTCGCGCACCCGCCGGCGGACCATGCGTTCGAGCTGACCGCGGTGCCCTTCGAACAGTCGGGTGAGAGACGAGCGCCAGGACGACATCGACGTGGGAGACGTTACGCTCGCCATGGCGTGGCCGCTGAAACGCAGGAGGACATGGGGCGCAGCCGCAGTGTCGCCGTGAAACGGCGTAAGACGATGAAGGGTTTCGGCGCCGAGCGTGCGCCGTCCACGATCAAGACGAACTCCGGGCCAAAGACAAGCATTATTCCACACAGTTGATTTGGTATAATTCCAGATAGATTTCACTGGCGTGACTTGAGCGGCGCGTCCCGCGAGCTTGAATGTTCGGGATGTTCGGGCTTCAAGAAACCCGCCGTCGACGTCGAGGCCGTTTCCTTCGAAGCGGAGCGTTCGGCGAGGAGCGCTCCGCATGGAGTTCGTCGTCAGGGCTGCGCTGATCGGGGTCGGCGCCACGGCGTTGTTCGATCTGTGGATCCGACTGCTCGTTCTGCTGCGCCTGCCCGCGGCGAACTGGGCGCTGGTCGGCCGGTGGTTCGCGCACGCCGGGCGCGGACGCTTCGCGCATGCGGACATCGCGGCGGCGGCGCCGGTGAGGGGCGAGACCGCCATCGGCTGGACCATGCACTACCTCATCGGCGTCCTGTTCGCCGCGGCGCTGCTGGCGATCTGGGGGCTCGACTGGGCGAAGGCGCCGACCCTCGGCCCCGCCCTCGCGGTGGGCCTCGTCACCGTGCTCGCGGGCTGGCTGATCCTCGCGCCGGGGATGGGCGCCGGGATCGCCTCCCGCAAGCGCCCGAACCCCAACCGCATCCGTCTGGCGCAGATCGTCGGCCACGCCGTGTTCGGGCTCGGATTGTACCTCGCAGCGGTGATCGTCGAGGCTCTGGCGTGAGCGCTCTGGCCCCGGATCTCGCGCAGGCTCCGGCCCGCCCGCTCACCGCGCGCGATGGCAAGACGCTCGGTCTCGCGGCGCTCGGCGGCGCGCTCGAGTTCTACGACTTCGTGGTGTTCGTGTTCTTCGCGACAGTGATCGGTCAGCTGTTCTTTCCGCCGGAAATCCCGGAGTGGCTCCGGCAGGCGCAGACCTTCGCGCTGTTCGCCGTCGGCTATCTCGTGCGGCCCCTGAGCGGGGTGGTCATGGCGCATGTCGGCGATCGGGTCGGCCGCAAACGCGTCTTCGCCTTCACCATCCTGCTGATGGGGCTCGCGACGCTCGGCATCGGCCTGCTGCCGACCTACGCCACGATCGGCGTCGCCGCGCCCATCGCGCTGCTCGCGCTCCGCGTGGCGCAGGGGGCCGCGATCGGCGGCGAGGCGCCGGGCGCCTGGGTGTTCGTGGCGGAGCACGCGCCGCCGAACCGCGTCGGCCTCGCCTGCGGCGTGCTGACGGCGGGATTGACCGTCGGCATCCTGATGGGCTCGCTCGCGGCCGGACTCGTGAACCGCGCCTTCACGCCCGAAACCGTCGCGGACTGGGCCTGGCGGCTGCCGTTCCTGCTCGGCGGCGTGTTCGGGCTCGCCTCAGTCTACCTCCGCCGCCTGCTGGACGAGACGCCGGTGTTCCGGGAGATGAAGGCCCGGGCCGAGGTCGCGGCCGAACTGCCGCTGAAGGCGGCGCTGCGCGACCATGGCCGCGCCGTGATCGTCTCGATGCTGCTGACCTGGCTGCTGTCGGCGGCGATCGTGGTGGTCATCCTGATGACCCCCGCGCTGCTGGAACGGCTGCACGGCGTCCCGATCGCCGCCGCGCTGTCGGCGAACGCCGCGGCCACCGTCGGGCTCGCGATCGGCTGCGTCCTGGCCGGGGCGCTGATCGACCGAATCGGCGCCGGGCCGTTCTTCACGTTCGGCGCTCCCGTCCTCGGCGTCTGCGTCTGGATCTTCTACGCCTACGCGCCGAGCGACCCCGCCCTGCTGACGCCGCTCTACGCGCTTGCGGGGCTCGCGGTCGGCGTCGTTGCGGGCGTGCCCTACGTCATGGTGCGCGCCTTCCCGGCTGCTGTGCGCTTCACTGGGGTGTCGTTCTCCTACAACGTCGCCTACGCCGTCTTCGGCGGGCTGACGCCGGTGCTGCTGCCGTTCCTGCTGCGGCTCGATCCCTTCGCCCACGCCCACTACGTGGCGGCGCTCTCCGCGCTGGGCTGCGCCGTCGGGCTGTGGCTGTGGCGGCGGGAGCGGGCTTAAGCGTCGCGCCAGTTCGCGAAGGTCGCGGCCTGGCCGACCGCCGACCCGTCCGGCGAGACCAGTCGCCAGACCACGCCCTGCTCGATCCAGAACCGCCGGCCGGACTTGGCGACGCGAATCCCGCGGTAGTTCTCCGCGAAGCCGTTCTGCGTCACCGCGTCGAGCAGCGCCTGCCGGGCCGCGCGCTCCGGCGCCTCCGCCGACAGCCGGGAGGGCAGGCCGATGATCTCATCCCAGCCGTATTCGAAGCACCTCTGCGCTGTCAGATTGGCGTAGACGAAGCGCGGGTCCGCTCCGCCGTCGTGGGCCAGCACGGCGAACGGCGCGTCGTCGTAGAGCCAGGCCGCGTCCGCGCCTTCGGGGGCGAGCGGGCGGCCGACGAAGCGGGCGTGGCTGTCCGAAAGCACGCGGAAGAACGCCGGGTCGCGCGTCAGATCGATCACGTCAGGCGCTCTCCGCCGGCACGAAGACCTCGATCGCCCGGCGCAGCAGCCGGAAGCGGGCGGGCGTCTCCGCGATGATCTCCCCGTCGGCGTTGATCGGCTTCGGCTTTCGGGTGCGCACGTCGAAGGACTGGCCGCTCATCGATCGGATCTCCCGCCACGCCCCATGGTCGCCGATCCGGAGCGCCTTCAGCATCAGCGCCAGCCGCCAGGCGCGGGCGAACTCGAGGCTGTAGAGGTCGAGCCGGCCGTCGTCGATGGCGGCGGTGCGCTCGATGACGTTGCCGCCGCCGTAGAAGCGGCCGTTGCCCACCGCGACCTGCAGGCTGAGCGTACGCACCCGGCCGGCGTCGCTCTCGATCGTGACGCGGAACGGCTTCGCCCGCGCGAGCGCCCGCGCCGCCGCCACGGCGTAGCCCAGCCGGCCGAAGCGACGCTTGAGGTCGCTCGTCAGCTCTTCCGCGAGGTCCACGCTGAGGCCGAGGCTCGCGACGTTGAAGAACAGCTCGTCGTTGACCTGGCCGAGGTCGATCCGGCGCGTGCGGCCCTCCGCCACGATGCGGATCGCGGCGTCGAGGTCGGGGGGAACGCCAAGCGTGCGGGCGAGGTCGTTGGCTGTGCCGGTCGGCAGCACGCCGAGCGGCTTCTGCGAGGCGTGCACGCCCTTGGCGGCGGCGTTCAGCGTGCCGTCGCCGCCCGCGACCAGGATCATCTCCGCCTCGTCCGCCCGCGCCGCGATCGCGGGGGACAGCTCGTCCCGGCTGTCGGCGGAGAGCGGGATCGGCGTGAGTCCTGCGGACCGGAGGGCGTCGACCGCATGGTCGCGCGCATCCTGGCCGGTGCGGCTCTTGGCGTTGACGATGAGGAGCGCGCGGGGGGACATGACGCGGCTAAGTGGCTCCGGCGGGCGCAGGTTCAAGCGCCCGCCGGAGGGATCGGCGCGGAGGCGTCAGGCGACCGCGCGGACAAAGCGTGGTTCGGCCTTGGCGCGCTCCGGCTCGCTCTCGCTCGCGTCGACGGTGATGTCGTCCCGGTAGGTCTCTGGGCCCATCCAGACCGCGTAGGCCGTGACGAGGCCGAGGAAGATCGCGTAGAGCGCGACCGGCCAGGACGAGCCGCTGGCCCAGGCGACAAGCGCCGTGGCGATCGCCGGCGCGGGGCCGCCGGCGAGGATCGAGCCCAGCTCGCGCGCGAAGGCGAAGCCGGAGAACCGCCGCTTCGGCCCGAACAGCTCCGCGAAATAGGCGGCCTGGGTGCCGAACATCGCCGCGTTGCCGCCGAGCGCCAGCCAGAACGCCGCGCACAGCCAGAAGGTGGTTTTGGCCTCCAGCATGGCGAAGAACGGGAAGGCGAGCAGGCAGCCGAACAAGGCGCCGAAGATATAGACCGGCCGCCGGCCGATGCGGTCCGACAGCGAGGCGAAGGCGACCACGCAGATCATCTGCACCACGTAGCCGCTCATCATCGCGAACAGCGCCTCCGATTTCGGCACGCCGAGGTTGTTGACCGCGTAGCTCAGCCCGAACACCGGGAAGAGATAGCCGTGGCCGTTCTCGGCGAGGCGGGAGCCCAGCACCACGAAGAAGTTTCGGGGCTGGCGGGAGATCGACTCCCAGACCGGGTTCTTCGACTTGGTCTCGGGCTCCGCCGCGATCTTCTCGAACACGGGCGTCTCCTTCAGGCCCATGCGGATGACGACGCCGAAGATCACCATGACGATCGAGAGCAGGAACGGCACGCGCCAGCCCCAGCTCAGGAAGTCCTCCTGCGGCAGCCGCGACACCAGCGCGAACACGCCGGACGCCAGCATCATGCCGGCGCCGACGCCGAGCGGCGCGAACGAGCCCCAGAATCCGCGACGGCCGGGCGGCGCGTGCTCCACCAGCATGAGGACCGCGCCGCCGTACTCGGCGCCGGCGCCGAAGCCCTGCACCAGCCGCAGGAACACGAGCAGGATCGGCGCCCAGACGCCGATCTGGTCATAGGTCGGCAGCAGGCCGATAAGCAGGGTGCCGACGCCGACGAGCAGCAGCGTGATGATCAGCACCGGCTTGCGGCCGATGCGGTCGCCGAGATGGCCGAACACGAGCCCGCCGAGTGGGCGCGACAGGAAGCCGACGCCGAAGGTCGCGAGCGCGACCAGCGTGCCGGTGGCGGGGTCGAGCTTCGGGAAGAACAGGTGGCCGAAGACCAGGGCCGCGGCCGAGCTGTAGATGAAGAAGTCGTACCATTCGAGCGCCGTGCCCACGCAGGACGCGGCGATCACCCTGCGCGAGTGCGCAGGCCTCCCTTCGGCGGCAGCCGACATGGCGATCCTCCCAGATCTTATGTTTTGGCGCCCGGCGCCTCGTTGGACGCCGGGTCGTTCCGCTGGAATTTTTTGTCCCGCCGCCGTCGTTCGGCGCGGCGGCGGGTCGTGCGATCGGGCCTGTCGCGTCAGGCGGCGCGCTCTCCGGGCTTGGCGAAGGCGGACACGGCGCCCGCGCTCTTCTGGACCTTGAAGATGGAGGAGCTGTCCGGCGCCGGCGGCAGCGGCAGCAGCACCGGCACGTCCTTCAGCCGCGGGCGGTTGGTCTGCTCGCCGAACACCATCCGGCTGGTGACGGTGTCCCAGACCTGGTTCTGGTTCATGCCGACGAAGGCGCCGGCGGCCCCGGCCAGCGGCCAGGCGTCGGCGGCCGAGAGCTCGTAGAAGCACATCAGCCGGGCGCGGTCCGACATGTTGGGCGCGGAGCCGTGCAGCGTGCGGCAGTGGTGCAGCGACATCGAGCCCGCCTTGCCGGTCAGCATCCGGATCTTGTCCTTCTCGAACAAGGGGTCGTTGGGGTCGATCGCGCCCGCGAACACGCCGTTGACGAAGTGGCTGAGGATCGGCCCCTCATGCGTGCCCGGGACCACCTGAAGCGGGCCGTTCGCCTCCTCGACGTCCTCCAGCATGAGGCCGATCGCCAGCACGTCGTCGTTGGTGTGAGGGTAGAACGCCCAGTCCTGGTGCCACTCCACCGCCGCGCCGCCGCCGGGCGCCTTGGTGTTGAGCTTGCTGGTCTGCAGCCGCACCGAAGGGCCAAGCAGGGCTTCGAGCACGCCGCGGACCTTCGGCGAGCGCAGCACCTCGAAGAAGGCCGGCATGTGCACATGCGGCTGTTTGATGCGGGTCAGACGGGGGCTGTCCTTGGAGTGGCCCTCGTCGAGATCGAAGACGGCGTCGTTCTCTGTGACGGCGCGGGAGCGCTCGATCATGCCGTAGGTCAGCGCGCGCAGCTCCTCGAGCAGCGGGCCGGTGACGGCGTCTTCGACGAGCACGTAGCCGTCCTCGTGATAGGCCTTGATCTGGTCCTGGGTGAGCATGTCGTGGCGTCTCCTCGTGATGCCGTTTCGCCGGCTTGGAACCGGTCTCGATGACGATGATTGCGCAAACATGTCGCACCCGTCAACCCGGGGGCGTGGTATTTTTCGACGCCCTCGTCCGACCTGCGCGGGGCTCGGCGCGGCGGCGCGAACCCGCTAAGACGAACACGGGTTGGAGGCGCCGTTTGCGCGCCCTGTGGAGCGACATGGTCAACGCGAAGACGCCCGACGGCGACCGCCGGCTGCGCATGGACGACGTGGCGGAGCTCGCCGGCGTGTCGCAGATGACGGTGTCGCGCGCGCTCCGGACGCCGGAGAAGGTCGCGCCCGAGACGCGCGCCCGCATCGAAGCCGCCATGGCGCAGCTCGACTACGTGCCGGACCTCGTCGCCGGCAGCCTCGCCGCGCGCCGCAGCGGGTTGATCGCCGCCGTCGTCTCGACCTTCGAGAACGCGATCTTCGCGCCGACGATCGCAGGCCTGACGGAGGCCGCGGAGGCGGCGGGCTTCACCATCCTGCTGGGCTCCTCGGGTTACTCCGAGACCGACGAGGAGCGCCTGCTGCGGGCGATCCTCGGCCGGCGCCCGGACGGCGTCATGCTCACCGACGCGTTCCACACCCCGCGCGCGCGGCGGCTGCTGGCGGCGGCCGGCGTGCCGATCGTCGAGACCTGGGACCTGCCGGCCGAGCCCGTCGACATGGTGGTGGGCTTCTCGAACGTGGACGCGGGCCGGGCGATGACGCTCGCGCTGCACGGCTTCGGCTACCGCCGGATCGCCTTCGTCGCGCCCAGCTCAGAGCGGGATCGCCGCGGCCTGAAGCGCCTCGACGGCTACCGCCGCGCGATGGACGACCTCGGCGCGCCGCGGCGCGAGATCCGGCTGCACGGCCCGGTGGCGACGCTAGAGGAGGGCGCAGCGGCGCTGGTCGCCCTGCTCGACCAACACCCGGAGGCGGACGCGGTCGCCTGCTCGGTCGACACGCTCGCGGCCGGCGCGCTGTTCGAGGCGCGGCGGCGCGGGATCGACGTGCCGGGACGGCTCGGAATCGCCGGCTTCGGCGATTTCGCGCTCGCCCAGCCGGCCGGGCTCGACATGACGACCATGCGGATCGCCGGCCGCAACATCGGGGCCGAGGCCGGCGCCATGCTGGTGAAGCGCATCGCCGGCGAAACGCCGGAGCAGGCGGTGTTCGACATCGGCTACGAGGTGGTCCGCCGCAGCTCCGCCTGAGCCCTTGAGAGCCTTGGGGAACCGGACGCCGCGCCCGACGTTCGAGTCCGTCTTCAACGGAGAACCGCCGTGGCGCCGCGCGCAAACTGGAAGGGCTTTCTGAAGGTCGGCGAAGTCGCCTGCGCCGTCGCGCTCTACACCGCGGCGTCGACCTCCGACCGCATTGCGTTCCACACCCTCAACCGCGAGACCGGCAACCGCGTGAAGCGTCGCTACGTCGACAGCGAGACCGGCGACCCGGTGGAGCGCGACGACCAGGTGAAGGGCTACGAGGTCGCGTCCGGCGAATACGTGACGCTGGAGCCCGAGGAGGTGGCGGCCGCGACGCCCGAGAGCGACAAGACGCTCGACGTCGACGCCTTCATCGCCTGCGACGCGGTCGACGACGTCTATTTCGACAAGCCCTACTACCTCGCGCCCGCCGACGGCGCGGCGGAGGAGGCCTTCGCGCTGCTGCGCGAGGGCATGCGCGCGAAGAAGGTCGTCGCGCTCGCCCGCACGGTGCTGTTCCGGCGCGAGCGCACGGTGCTCATCCGCCCCCACGGCGACGGGCTGATCGGGACCACGCTGAACTTCGACTACGAGGTGCGCTCGGCGACGGAGGCGTTCCGGGACTTGGCCGCCGGCAAGATCAAGGGCGAGATGCTCGACCTCGCCCGCCACATCATCGACACCAAGCGCGGGACCTTCGACCCCGCCGCCACCGAAGACCGCTACGAGGCCGCGCTCGCGGAGCTGGTGCAGGCCAAGGTGGAGGGTCGCAAGATCACGCCGAAGAAGCCCAAGGCGCCGGCGAAGGTCACCGATCTCCTGGCGGCGCTGCGCGAGAGCGCCGGTCTTAAGGACGACCAGGCCAAGACTTCCGCCAAGACGGCGTCAAAGACGTCGAAGGCGAAGCCGGCCCCCGCCAAGACGAAGGCGAAAGCGCCCGCCAAGTCTGCGCCCGCCAGGACCGCGGAGCGCCGCAAGGCGAGCTGACCATGGCGCTCGACGTCTACCGGCGAAAGCGCGACTTCAAGAAGACCAGCGAGCCTTCCGGCGACGCGGCGGCGTCCGCCGGCGGCGACGCCTACCTGATCCAGAAGCACGACGCGACCCGGCTGCACTACGACCTGCGGCTGGAGTTCGACGGCGTGCTGAAGAGCTGGGCGGTGGCGAAGGGGCCGAGCCTGGTCGTCGGCGAAAAGCGCCTCGCGGTGGAGGTCGAGGACCATCCGCTCGCCTATGGCGATTTCGAGGGCACGATCCCGAAGGGCGAGTACGGCGGCGGCACGGTCATCCTGTGGGACCGCGGGACGTGGACGCCGCTGGCCGACCCCAAGCGCGGCTTCGCCAAGGGCCACCTCGAGTTCGAGCTGCACGGCGAGAAGCTCGGCGGCCGCTGGAATCTGGTGCGGATGGCCCGCAAGCGCGGCGAGAAGCGCGACAACTGGCTGCTGATCAAGGGGGACGACGAGGCGGGCCGCGACGAGGGCGCGCCGGACATCCTGGAGGAGCGTCCGGAGTCGGTGAAGACCGGCCGCGTGCTGGAGGAG
Organism: Methylopila capsulata; assembly: GCF_016907975.1. Taxonomy (GTDB): domain Bacteria; phylum Pseudomonadota; class Alphaproteobacteria; order Rhizobiales; family Methylopilaceae; genus Methylopila; species Methylopila capsulata. Next base: position 217,910 of record NZ_JAFBCY010000005.1, on the reverse strand, counting down.
ATCGCCGGCGAGGCGCCGGGGTGGTCTTCGAAGACTGGCAAGATCGAGGGTCCGAAGACCAGGCGCTCGGCCTCCCCGCCGTCGAAGCTCAAGAAGGCGAAGAAGGCTGCGACGCCCGACTTCGTGGAGCCGGCGCTCGCGACCCTCGCCGCCAAGGCGCCGGCGGGGACGAAATGGATCCACGAGATCAAGTTTGACGGCTACCGCCTGATCGCCCGGATCGCGGACGGCGAGGTGCGGCTGATGACCCGGAGCGGCCTCGATTGGACCGACCGCTTCGGCCCCCGCGTGGTCGAGGCGCTGAGAGCGCTGCCGGTGACCGAGGCTATGATAGACGGCGAGCTGATCGTCGAGAACGACGCCGGCGCGTCCGACTTCTCCGCGCTGCAGGAGGCGCTGAGCGAGGGGCGGACGAACAGCTTCGTGTTCTACGTCTTCGACCTGCTGTTCCGCGACGGCGAGGACTTGAGGCCCTGCTCGCTGATCGACCGCAAGGCGGCGCTCGCCAAGCTCGTGGGCGAGGGCGGACCGATCGTGAAGCTCAGCGAGCATTTCGAGGAGAACGGCGGCCTGGTGCTGCAGCACGCCTGCCGCCTCAGCCTCGAAGGCGTGGTCTCAAAGGACCGCGAGGCGCCCTACCGTTCAGGCCGCGGGCGCAGCTGGATCAAGTCGAAGTGCACCCACCGGCAGGAGTTCGTGATCGGCGGCTACACGCTCTCCAGCGGCGCCAAGGACGCGATCGGCTCGCTGGTCGTCGGCGTGCATGAGGGAACGAAGCTTGTCACCGTGGGCCGGGTCGGGACCGGCTTCTCCGCCAAGATCGCGCGGGACCTGTTCGCGCGCCTGCAGGAGCGCGAGGTCAAGCGGTCGCCGTTCGCGACCAAGCTGACCGCCGACGAAGCCCGCGGCGTGCGCTACGTGCGGCCCGATCTCGTCGCCGAGGTCGAGTTCCGAGCCTGGACCGGCGACCACCACCTGCGCCACGCCTCGTTCCGCGGCCTGCGCGAGGACAAGCCGGCGGAGGAGGTGAAGCGCGAGGAAGCGTCCTCGCCGGACGAGGCGCCGCGGGCCGAAAAGGTCTCCGCCCCGAACGTTCGCCTGACGCATCCCGACCGGGTGTACTGGCCCGACGTCGGCGTCACCAAACAGGGCCTCGCCGACTACTACATGGAGGTCTGGCCGAAGATCGCGCCCTTCATCGTCGGCCGGCCGCTGTCGCTGCTGCGCTGCCCCGGCGGGGTGAAGGACCAGTGCTTTTTCCAGAAGCACGGCTGGAAGGGCATGAACGCCGCGATCGGGCAGGCGCCCGACCCGACCGACGACGAGCCGGTGCTCACGATCGACAGCCGCGAGGGCCTGCTCGGCCTGGTGCAGGGCGGAGTGCTGGAGATTCACCCCTGGGGCTCGGCGCTGAAAGACCTCGAGCGGCCGGACATGATCATCCTCGACCTCGATCCGGGCGACGGCGTCGGCTGGGACCGGGTGATCGCGGCGGCGCATGAGGCCAAGGCGCGGCTGGAGGCGGCGGGTCTCGCGGCCTTCGTCAAGACGTCGGGCGGCAAAGGCCTGCACGTGGTCGCGCCGCTGGAGCCGCGGGCGGAGTGGCCGGAGGCGAAGGCCTTCACCAAGGCGATCGCGGAGGCAATGGCGGCGGACGACCCCAAGGCCTATGTCGCGACCGTGTCGAAGGCCAAGCGGCGCGGCAAGATCCTGATCGACTACCTGCGCAACGGCCGGGGCCAGACCGCGGTCGCGCCCTATTCGACCCGCGCGCGCCCGGGCGCGGCCGTCTCCGCGCCGCTCGCCTGGGACGAATTGGGACCCGCGATCGGCCCGGCCTATTTCACGGTTGCGAACATGCCGCAGAGGCTGGCGGCGCTGGACAAAGACCCCTGGGCGGGCTTCCGGAAGGCCGCGAAGCCGCTGCCGGAGGGCGAAACGGGCGGTGCGCGCCGCAAGAGACGGTAAGCTCCGCCGACGCCCTCATGCTCATGTCCCGGCCTTGAGCCGGGACCCAGAAACGCCGCTAGTTCAGAATTGCCCGCAGCGCCGGGGGGCCTCTCGCCGTCATGGTCCGGCTTGACCGGACCATCCATGTTCGACGCAGAGCTCGACGCTCGAGATGGGTCCTCCGGTCAAGCCGGAGGGACGACGGCTCGCGGTAGCTTGGGGCAGCCGCAGCCGTGAGGCTCACCGCTTCCCGCCGCTCTCCTTCGCGAGGCTCTTCCTGAGCGCGTCCATGATGCTGATGACCTTGCCGGTCTCGGCGGGCTCCTCGGCCTTCGCCTTCGGCTTGGTCTTCCGCCCCTTTTTCCGCGAGGCGATCAGTTCCAGCAGGCGGGCCTGCACCGGATCGTCCACCATCTTGGGCGACCACGGCTTGGTGCGCTCCTCGATCAGCGAGGTGACCAGGGTCATCAGCTTCGGGTCGGGCTTGTCGGTCTCCAGGCCGCCGAAATAGTCCTCCGGATCGCGCACCTCGTCGCCGTAGCGCAGGGTCCAGAGCACGATGCCCTTGCCGCGCGGCTCCAGCAGCACGGCGCGCTCGCGGCGGTAGAGCACGAGCCGCGAAATCCCGACCATGCCGGTCGCGGCCATGGCCTCGCGGATCACGGAGAAGGCCTCCTCTCCGACCTTGTCGTCGGGGACGAGGTAATGCGGCTTGTCGTACCAGATCCAGCCGACGGAATCGGCGGGCGCGAACATCTCGACGTCGATGGTGTGGGTCGTGTCGAGGGCGACCGCGTCGAGCTCCTCGTCCTCCAGCAGGACGTGGTCGTCCTCGCCGCGCGGGTAGCCCTTGACCTCGTCCTCGCGCTCGACGGGATCGCCCGTGACCGAGTCGACGTATTCGCTGACCACGCGCGCTCCGGTGGCGCGGCTCAGGGTGTGGAAACGCACCTTCTCGCTCTCGGAGGTCGCTGGCGTCATCGCCACCGGGCAGGTGACGAGCGAGAGCTTGAGATATCCCTTCCAGAACGCCCGTCCGGCCATCGTGCAGTCCCCTCTTCGCGGGAGGAGAACAGCCCTGCGGGCGTTGCGGTTCCCCGCTTTGTTCAGCCGCCTTCGGCGAAGGGCGCGAAGGCGCGCGCGACCTCCAGATAGATCGCGCGCTTGTAGGGCACGACCATCGCCGGGAGCCGGTCCAGACGTTCCCAGCGCCACTCCGAAAACTCCGGCTCGGCGCCGGCGTCGGCCGGGGCGAGATCGATCTCGCCTTCCACGCCCTGGAAGCGCATGGCGAACCAGCGCTGGCGCTGGCCGCGGAAGGCCGCGAGCTTGTGGGGCGGGCCGTCGTAGCGCGGAAAATCGTAGGTCAGCCACGCGGGATGCGCGCCGATGAGGGAGGCGCTGCGCACCCCGGTCTCCTCGAACAGCTCACGCCGCGCCGCGGCTTCGATGTCCTCGTCGGGGTCGATCCCGCCCTGGGGCATCTGCCATTCACAGCCGGGGACCAGCACCTCCGGGCCGTCGTCGCCGATGCGCCGGGCGATCAGCACGCGGCCGCGCGCGTCGAACAGCGCGACGCCGACATTGGGGCGATAGGGCAGGGCGGCGGCGTCGCTCAGGGGCATGCCTCGTGGAAGCGCCGCCTTGTCCCCGCCCGCCGGCGCCGCCTTATTCGGCGGCCTGGGCGATCGGGCGGCGCGGAAGATCGAGCTTGGTCCACACCGCGTCCAGCGCGCGGGCGAGCTTCGCCACCAGCGCGTCGTCGTGGAACGGCGTCGGGGTGATGCGCAGCCGCTCGGCGCCGCGGGGCACGGTGGGGTAGTTGATGGGCTGGATGTAGATGCCGTGCTCGGCCAGCAGCATGTCGGTGGCGGCCTTCGCCTTCTCGGGGCACCCCACGAACACCGGCACGATGTGCGTCTCGGAGTCCATCACCGGCAGGCCGCGGTCGGCGAGCGCGGCCTTGGTGCGCGCGGCCTGGGCCTGGTGCCGGTCACGCTCGCTCTGCGACGTCTTGAGATGGGCGACCGAGGCCCGCGCCGCGGCGGCGATCGCCGGCGGCATGGCGGTGGTGAAGATGAAGCCGGGCGCGTAGGAACGCACCGCGTCGATCAGCGAACGCGTGCCGGTGATATAGCCGCCGATCACGCCGAAGGCCTTGGCGAGCGTGCCCTCGATCACGTCGATCCGGTCCATGACGCCCTCGCGCTCGGCGATGCCGGCGCCGCGCGGGCCGTACATGCCGACCGCATGGACCTCGTCGAGATAGGTCATGGCGCCGTAGCGGTCGGCGAGGTCGCAGAACGCCTTGATGGGCGCGATGTCGCCATCCATCGAGTAGACGCTCTCGAAGGCGATCAGCTTCGGCCGGTCGCCGGCCTCTTTCAGCAGGCGCTCGAGGTCTTCGGCGTCGTTGTGGGCGAAGATCTTCTTGTCGCAGCCCGAGCCGCGCACGCCCGCGATCATCGAGGCGTGGTTCAGCGCGTCGGAGAGGATCACGCAGTCCGGCAACAGCCGGGCGATGGTCGAGATGCCGGCCTCGTTCGAGACGTAGCCGGAGGAGAACACCAGCCCGGCCTCCTTGCCGTGGAGATCGGCAAGCTCATGCTCTAGCATCACGAGCGGGTGGTTGGTGCCGGCGATGTTGCGCGTGCCGCCGGCGCCGGCGCCGAGCCGGTTGACCGTCTCGGTCATGGCGGTGAGCACCTTGGGGTGCTGGCCCATGCCGAGATAGTCGTTGGAGCACCACATCACGACGTCGCGCGGGCCGTCGGCCGCGTGCCACGTCGCGTGCGGGAAGTCGCCCGCGCGGCGTTCGAGATCGGCGAAAACGCGATAGCGCTTCTCAAGGTGAAGCTGCTCGACCGCGTGACGGAAGACGTCGTCGTAGTTCATCGGCCTCTCTTTTCGCCGACAGGTCATAATCGTTCGAACCCGTGATGTCGTCGTTCGAAGGACCCTGAGCGACAGAACGTCGCGCTGGGCGTCAGGTCAACTCCGGGATTGTCCTTAGGGGGCGACGGCCAGCTTTTCGGCGAAGGCTGGTCGGTTCCGGGATGAGGCCCGGGCGATGAGGGCGACAGGGGCGAGGCCCACGAGAACGATGGCGAGGGCGGCGACCGCGCCGCTCTCGTAGGTCCCGCGCGACGCCTCGCCGTAGACATGGGTCGCCAAGGTCTCGAAGTTCAGGGGGCGAAGCAAGAGCGTCGCGGACAACTCTTTCATGCAGTCCACGAACACCAGCAGCGCGGCGGCCCCAAGCGCCGGCGCGGCGAGCGGCAGGTGGAGCGCCCGGGCGACCCCCGCCGGCCGCGCGCCGAGCGTCCGGGCGGCGTGGTCCAGCGACAGCGGGATCTTGGCGAGGCCGGCGTCGACGCCGCCGGAGGGGATCGCGAGGAAGCGCACGACATAGGCGAAGATCAGCGCGGCGCCGGACCCCGAGATCAACAGCCCGGTCGAGATCCCAAGCGCCTGCCGCGCGACGCCGTCGACCATGTTGTCGAAGCCCGCGAGCGGCGTCAGCAGCCCGACCGCCAGCACCGTGCCCGGCATGGCGTAGCCGACGCCGGCGGCGATCTGCGCCGCCCGCGCCGGAAGGCCCCGCCGCACGCGAGCGGCGTAGGCGAGGACGAGCCCGAGGGCGGCGGCGATCGCGGTCGCGACCAGCGCGAAGCCGAGGGTGCGCGCGATCTCGCCATAGATCTGCGGCGGCACGCCGAAGGCGGCGATGCGAACGGCGGCGGCGTGGGCGAGGTAGGCCGCCGGCGCCGCGAAGCCGAGCGCGATCGGCGCGGCGCAGGCGAGCACGCAGCCGGTCTGGCCGAGGGGCCCGAGGTCGCGCGGTTCGCTGCGGCGGGCGGCGCGCGCCTCGCCGGCGACCCCCTGGCGGCGGCGCGCCCAGCGCTCCAAGGCCACCAGCGCCAGCACCAGCGCGATCATCACGAGCGCGATCTGCGCCGCCCCCTCGACGCTGGAGCGGTTCACCCAGGTGGAATAGATCGCGACCGTGAAGGTGCGCACGCCCAGAAACTCGGCGGCGCCGATGTCGTTCAGCGCCTCCATCAGCGCGAGCGACACGCCGACCGCGATGGCGGGACGGGCGAGCGGCAACGCGACGGTGAGGAAGGTTCGCAGGCCGCCGGCGCCGAGCGTGCGCGCCGCCTCCAGCGCCGCAGAGGACTGCATCAGGAACAGCCCGCGGGTCGTCAGGTAGACATAGGGATAGAGCACAGCGCCGAGCAGCAGGACGCAGCCGCCCATGGAGCGGATCTCTGGGAACCACAGGCCCCGAACGTCCGTGATCCCGAGCAGGGCGCGCAGCGTCGTCTGGACCGGGCCGATCGGGTGCGTCAGGTCGAGGTAGGCGAAGGCCGCGATGTAGGTCGGCATCGCGAGCGGCAGCAGCAGCGCCCACTCGAACAGTTTGCGGCCGGGAAAGCGGTAGGCGACGACCAGCCAGGCGGTTCCGACCCCGACGACGGTGGTGACGAGGCCGACTCCCGCGAGCAGTTGCAGCGTTTCCCAGGCCGCCCGTGGAAGCACGTAGGCCGTGAGGTGCGGCCAGAGATCGCCGGAGCCGCGGGACGCAAGCCCGATGAGCCCCGCGACCGGCGCCAGCGTCAGGCACGCGATCACGACGCCGGCCGCAAGCCAGCGGCCGCCGTCGCGAGGCGGGCGGTTCAGGCGCGGCGACGTCTCGGCCGCGAGCGTCACCGCCGTGGTCGGCTCAGCCGTCGAAGCCGACCTCGTCGACCAGGGCGGAGGCGGCCTTGCGGTTCTTAGAGATCTCGGCGAGCGAGGCGTCGTCGACCTTCAGTTCTCCGAACGAGGCGAGGATCGGATCGACCGGCGCGCCGGGCTTCACCGGGTATTCGAAGTTCGCCTTGGCGTAGAGGCCCTGCGCCTCGTCGGAGACCAGGAACTCGAGCAGCTTCACGGCCTGCTCCTTGTTCGGCGCGTTCTTCGCGACCGCCGCGCCCGAGACGTTGACGTGGGTGCCGCCGCTCTTGGCGAAGGTCGGCAGCACGACGTTGATCGCCTCGGCCCACTTCTGCTGGTCAGGACCGCCTTTGCCCGAACGCATCAGCCCGACGTAGTACGAATTGCCGATCGCCACGTCGCAGAGCCCGGCGAGCACGTCGCGGGCGCCCTCGCGGTCGCCGCCGCTCGCCTTGCGGGCGAGGTTCGCCTTGAGGCCCGTCAACCAGGTCTTGGCGGCGTCGCGGCCGTCCTTCGCGATCACCGCGGCGATCAGCGAGGTGTTGTAGGGGTGCTGACCCGAACGGATGCAGACCTTGCCTTTCCACTTCGGGTCGGCGAGGTCCTCGTAGGTCATCGCCTTGAGGTCCGGCAGGCGGTCCTTCGAGACATACAGAACGCGCGCGCGGAGCGAGAGCGCCGTCCATTGGCCGTTGGCGTCGCGCAAGCTCGCGGGCACCGCGGCCTCAATCGCGGCGGACGTCGTCGGCTGCGTCAGGCCCCGGTCGACCAGGTCGATCAGGTTGCCGAAATCGACCGTCATCAGGATGTCGGCCGGCGAGTTCTCGCCCTCCGCCGCCACGCGCTCGGCGAGACCCTCCTTGACGAAGACAGTGTTGACCTTGACGCCAGCCTTCTCGGCGTAAGCGTCGAGCAGCGGCTGGATCAGGCCGGGCTCGCGGGTGGTGTAGACGTTGACCTCGGCGGCGGCGGCCGGCAGGGCCAGCCCAAGCGAAGCGAAAGCGGCGAAAGCGGCGGCCTTGAAAGATGCGGTCATGACGTCGGTCCCCCGGAGCGGCCGCGTCTCTGCGGAGCGGCAGGGTTCTGGTAGGACCCTGCGCGGCGGACGGTCAACGTCGTCGCGAAGAGTTCAAAAGTCTGGAATTAGAGCAATTCAACGCAATTCCTGCGCCGCGGTCGCCTCCGCCCGTTCCGGATGCTATAGCGGCCGCCGCCCAGCCGTTCCGTCCTGCCCCGAGGAGCCCGCCCATGACCGACATGCGCCTCATCGTCCTCGGAGCCTCCGGCCGCATGGGCCGAGCGCTGACCCGGGCGATCGCCGAGATCGAGGGCGTGACGCTCGCCGGCGCGCTGGAGCGCGAGGGCTCGGCCCATCTCGGCGCGGACGCGGGGGAACTGGCCGGCCTCGGCCCGCTCGGCGTGCGCGTCACCGACGATCCTCTGCCGCTGGTGGCCCATGCCGACGGCGTTGTGGACTTCACGGCCCCGGCGGCCACCGTCGCCATCGCCGAGCTCGCGGCGCAGGCGCGGATCGTCCACGTGGTCGGCACTACCGGCCTGTCGGAGACCGACCTCGATCGGCTCGACGCCGTCGCCCGCCACGCGGTGGTCGTGCGTTCGGGCAACATGAGCCTCGGCGTGAACCTGCTGGCCGCCCTCGTGCGGCAGGCGGCGCGGGCGCTTGGGCCGGACTGGGACATCGAGGTCCTGGAGATGCATCACCGCGCCAAGGTCGACGCGCCGTCCGGCACGGCGCTGCTGTTGGGCGAAGCGGCGGCCGAGGGCCGCGAGGTCGCGCTGAAGGACGCGTCGGTGCGCGTGCGCGACGGCCACACCGGGCCGCGGGCGGAGGGCGCGATCGGCTTCGCCACGCTCCGCGGCGGCTCCGTCGTCGGCGAGCACACGGTGATCCTCGCCGGCGCCGGCGAACGGGTGGAGCTGGTCCACCGCGCCGAGGACCGCATGATCTTCGCCCGCGGCGCCGTGAAGGCGGCGCTGTGGGGCTTCGGGCGCAAGCCCGGGCATTATTCGATGGCGGACGTCCTCGGCCTTCAGCGGGACTGAAGCCGCGCGAAAGCTTCGTGCAAAGGTCGAAGGGGTGCGCTAAAGGGTCCCACGACGCCTCAAGCGGCCCTCCCGCAGCCCCGCCGACCGGCAGGCCGACAGCCCCAGGAGCTCTCTCGCATGCAACGTCGACTCGTGCTCGTGCGTCATGGCCAGAGCGAGTGGAACCTCAAGAATCTCTTCACAGGGTGGAAGGATCCGGGGCTCACGGAACGCGGCCTCGCCGAGGCGAGCGCGGCCGGGCGCAGGCTGAAGGCGGCGGGAGTGACGTTCGACGTCGCCTTCACCTCCAAGCTTCAGCGCGCCCAGCGCACCAACCAGCTCATTCTCGCCGAACTCGGCGGCCGCGCCGTGCCGGTGATCGAGGACGCCGCGCTGAACGAGCGCGACTATGGCGAGCTGACCGGCCTCAACAAGGACGACGCCCGGAAGACCTGGGGCGAGCAGAAGGTGCTGATGTGGCGCCGCTCCTACGACGTGCCGCCGCCCGGCGGCGAGTCGTTGCGCGACACTGTCGCCCGCACGCTGCCCTACTTCGTCGCCCAGATCCTGCCGCGGGTGCTGAACGGCGAGCAGACGCTGGTCACCGCCCACGGCAACTCGTTGCGGGCGCTGATCATGGTGCTCGAGCGCCTGACGCCGGACGCGCTGCTGCAGCGTGAGCTCTTCACCGCCGCCCCGATCATCTACGACATGAACGCCGACTCCACGATCGCGTCGGTGAAGGATCTCGGCGCCGGCCTCTGAGGCGTCCGCGCGCCGACGGCCGTCGAAAACGTCGGAGCTGGTCTGCGCCAGCAAAGAAGTGATTGGCGTGGGGTGAACGGCGCCCCATCCTACCGTCATGGCGACGTCGTCTTCGGCTGCTCGGCTCGAAGTTTCAGTTGGCTCGGCGGGTCTCGCGCGCAGCGTGAGGGCCGCGACCGCAGCGTTCGTCCTCGTCGCGGGCGTCCTTCTCACGTCGTCCGCGCGGGCCGACGAGGCCGCGCCGGACGTCGGTTCGGTGCGATCGGGCGATGCGGCGCGGGCTCTGACGAGCGCCGCGACCCAGCTTGAGCCGTGCTCCGGCGTCGATCTCGTCAAGTCGCTTCAGGCGAGCGACCCCGACGGCTTCGAGACTTTCGAAGGCGCGGCGCGCGGCGTCGTCAACGGCCAGGGGCTGCTGTGGCGGGTCGAGCGGCCGGGCGCCAAGGTCTCCTATCTCTTCGGCACGATGCATTCGTCCGACGATCAGGCGAAGCAGTTCGACGATCTCGTGCTGCGGGCGCTTGCGCGCTCCCACGTCGTCGCGATCGAGCTACCGGGCGCAAGCACGAAGCGCGTCGCCTCCGAGCTGCGCCGGCTGGTGGCCAACCGCTCGTTCCGCCCCGGCGGCGACACGCTGCGCCTGCTGCCCGAACACGTCCGCCCGGCGGTCGAGGCGCGCGTCGCCCGCGCGGGCATCCCCGCCTCGGTCGCGAACCAGCTGAACCCCTGGTACCTGGCGCTCGCCCTGTCACGCTCGAACTGCGCGGCGCCGATCCAGCGCTCGGACCCCGAGACCGCCGACGCTCGGATCGAGCGGATGGCGCACGAACAGGGCGCCGAGGTTGTGGCCTTGGAGACGCCGATCGAGCAGGTGGACGCGCTGGCCTCGGTGCCGGACGGCGTCGCCCTGCGGATGCTGCGGGACGCCGCCGAGCGCAACACGCGCCCCGAAGACATCGAGAGCACGATCACCGGCCTCTACCAGACCCGGCGGATCGGTTACCTGCTCGCCATGCGCGGGCCCGCCTGGGCGGGGATGTTCGACGCCGACGGCTACGCCGACTTCCTCTCCGCCTTCATCACCCGCCGCAACGTCACCATGCTGCAGCGGGCGCTGCCGATCATCTCCGACGGCGACGCCTTCCTCGCGGTCGGCGCGCTGCACCTGCCGGGACCGAACGGCCTCGTCGAGATGATCCGAAGCTCCGGCTTTATGGTCACGCGGATCTGGTGACCGGCCTAGGGAAATGACGCGCGTCAGTCGCGACGGCGCGGCTCAGCGCTCGTCGGCGAAGTGGGGACCGGCCTTGGCGGCGGCGAGCGCCGCGCCGAAGGCGTCGGCGAACTCGGCGCGCTCGTGCGGCGACAGCGCGCGGGCGACGTCGATCGACGCTTCCCGGGAGCGCACGGCGAGCCGCGTCATGCCGAAGTCGGCGTCCGTCTCGCTTTCGAGCCGCACCCAGGATGGGTTGAACCGCCACTCCTGGGCGACGCCCTTAGGCGTGACCCGGCGGACGACGAGCTCGAGGTAGGTGAGCACGATCTTCTCGCAGGCGCGCCCCTCGGTGAAGCTCATGCGGAAGGCGAGCCATAGCAGGGCGACGTCGAGGCCGAAGAAGCCGACCACCGGCCAGGCGCCGATCAGGAAGAAGGGGATGCTGAGCAGAAGCGACGCCGTCCCGAACGCGGCCATGAGGATCGCGAAGCCGCGCGGACCGAGCGAGCGGTGCGGCGTGATCTCGGCGTCGAAGACCGGGTCTTCGACCGCGCGATACGATCTGGCGTCCGGCGTCATGGCTTCAGTATAACGCGGGGATGCCGCCCCGCCAGCCGTCCGCCGCCGCCTCTCCGAAACCTGCGCCCGACGCCGCTCCGGCGAAGTCGCGGGTCAAAGCCGGTGGCGCCAAGACCGGCGCTGTGAAGACGTCGAAGCCGGGGCGCGCAAAGCGCCTGCCGCCGGCCGTCGTCGAGGAAATCTTTCGTCGCTTCCATGCGCGCGACCCCGAGCCCAAGGGCGAGCTCGAGTATGTCGACCCCTACACGCTGCTCGTGGCCGTCGTGCTGTCCGCGCAGGCCACCGACGTCGGCGTCAACAAGGCGACGCGTCGGCTCTACGCCGAGGCCGCGACGCCCGAGGCCATGGTGGCCCTCGGCGAGGAGCGGGTGCGCGAGCACATCCGCACCATCGGCCTGTTCCGCACCAAGGCGAAGAACGTCATCGCGCTGTCCGAGCGGCTGATCGCGGAGCACGGCGGGGCGGTGCCGCCGTCGCGCGCCGCGCTGGAGCTGCTGCCGGGCGTCGGCCGGAAAACCGCGAACGTGGTGATGAACACCGCCTTCGGGGAGCCGACGATCGCGGTCGACACCCACCTGTTCCGCGTCGGCAACCGCACCCGGCTTGCGCCCGGCAAGACGCCGCTGGAGGTCGAGCTCGGGCTCGAGGCCGCCGTGCCCGACGCCTACCGCCGGCACGCCCACCACTGGCTGATCCTGCACGGCCGCTACGTCTGCAAGGCCCGCAAGCCGGACTGCTTCCGCTGCCTGATCGAGGACCTGTGCCCGTTCGAGCCGAAGACCCCCGGACCCGGCTGATCGTTCAGCGCGCGACCGCCGCAGCCTCCGCCGCAAGCGCAGCCGCGCCCCGGCGGGAGCGCCGGGCGACCGCGATCAGCGCGAGGCCGGTCATCGCCGCCATCGCCGACAGGTACCAGCCGACCGCGGCCAGCCCATAGGTCTTGGCGAGGTAGGTCGCGACGTAAGGCGCGGGCGAGGCGCCGAGGATGCCGGCGAGGTTGAAGGTCAGCGAGGCGCCGGTGTAGCGCACGGAGGTCGGGAACAGCTCGGCCAGAGCGGCGCCCAGCGGCCCGTAGGTGCAGCCCATCAGCCCGAGGCCGATCGACAGGAACAGCGTCACCAGCAGCACGTGGCCTTCGGTGAACAGCGGCTCGAAGGCGAAGCCGAACAGGAAGATGGCGGCCGTCGCCGCGATCAGCGCGACGTCGCGGCCGACCCGGTCCGCGATCTTGGCCGCGAGCGGGATGGTGAGCGCGAACACCACCATGCCGACCATCTGCAGCGGCAGGAAGGTTCCGCGCGTGAAGTGCAGCTCCGAGGTGCCCCAGCTCAGCGCGAACACGGTCATCAGGTAGAAGATCGTGAAGGTCGCCGTGGCGCCGAGCGTCCCGAGGACCAGCGTGCCGGTGTGGTCCTTCAGCACGGTCAGCATGGGCACGCGCACACGTTCCTGCTTGTCGAGCGCCTTCTGGAACGCGGGCGTCTCGTGGATCTTGAGGCGCACGTAGAGCCCGACGAAGACCAGCAGCGCGCTCGCGACGAAGGGAATGCGCCAGCCGAAGGAGAAGAACTGCTCGTCGGTGAGGAAGGCGTCGAGCGCGAGGAAGCTCGCGGCGGAACAGATGAAGCCGATCGGCGCGCCGAGCTGGGGGAACATGCCGTACCACGCGGCCTTGCCGGGAGGGGCGTTCTCGGTCGCGAGCAGCACCGCGCCGCCCCATTCGCCGCCAAGGCCGAGGCCCTGTCCGAGCCGGCAGACCGCGAGCAGCAGCGGCGCCGCCACGCCGATCGCGGCGTAGGTCGGCAGCAGGCCGATCGCGACGGTGGAGAGGCCCATCAGCATCAGCGCCGCGACGAGCGTCGCCTTGCGGCCGATGCGGTCGCCGAAGTGGCCGAAGATCGCGGCGCCCACCGGCCGCGCGAAGAACGCGATCGCGAAGGTCGCGAACGACTGCAGCACCGCGGAGGTCGGGTCGCTGGTCGGGAAGAACAGCTTGGGGAACACCAGCACCGCGGCTGTCGCATAGATGTAGAAGTCGAAGAATTCGATCGTCGTGCCGATCAGGCTCGCGAACAGCACGCGGGCGGGGGAGTTGCGGGGAGCGGGCGACGACGTCACGGGCGGAGGCTTTCGACTTCGGGCGCGCAAGACATCGCGCGCTGGAAACGTGGGAGCGTACGGCGGAAGGCGCGTCCTTACCTCTCCGGCTCAAGATGCACAATCGTTTCCGCCTGGCGCCTTCGTCAGACGATGCGTGAGAGCCGCAGCACGACGAGCGTCCCGAGGCCGGTCGCGGCCATCAGCAGCAGCGTCCAGAGGAAGCCGTGCGGGTTGTCCACGCCCGGCAGGCCCGCGACGTTCATGCCGAACACGCCGGTGACGAGCGTCATGGGCAGGAAGACCGCGGTGAAGATCGAGAGCACATAGAGGTTGCGGTTGGTGATCTCGGCGAGCCGGGCGCCGCGCTCGTCCTGGAGCTGGCGGGCGCGGTCCTGGGCGAGGTCGAGGTCGTGGCCGACGGCGTCGAGCCGCGCCACGGCGTTGCGCAGCTCCGTCGCGTCGTCGGGCGTGGTCCAGGACGGCAGCCGTGCGAGCAGGCCCCCGAGGGCGATGCGCTGCGGCCCGAGGTGGCGGCGCACGTGCGCCAGCGTCCGGCGGACGCGCCCGAGCTGCGTTCCGCCGTCGCGCACCCGGTCGGCGAGGACCTCGGCCTCGAAGTCGTCGAGGTCCTCGGTCGCCTCCACCAGCACGCCGGCGAAGGCGTCGGACAGGTGGTGCAGCAGCTCCGCCAGCAGCGGCACGGGGCGACGCTCGCACTCGCCCTTCTCGACCGAGTGGCGCAGGCGGTCGACGGCCCGCAGCGGGTTGCGCCGCGAGGTCACGAAGCGGCGGTCGTCGAAAAAGATGCGCAGCGTGCCGACGCGGGTCGGATCGTCCGCGAAATCGTGGTGGAGATCGCCGACGACTCCCATGACGCCGTCGGAGCTCGCCTCGATCCGGAGATGCCGGTCGGTGCCGAGCAGCGTCTCGCGGGCGTCCTCCGGCAGGTGGGGGCAGTCCGCGAGCCAGGCCTGGACGCGCGCGTCGGAGGCGTTGAGATGCAGCCAGACGAAGCCGTCGGGCGCCGCCAGCGCGGAATCCACGTCATCCCAGCCGAGCTTGACGGTCTCGCCCGAACCTGTGGTCCGGGCGCCGTAGATCAGCCGTTTGTCGTCGATCGCAAGCATTGCGACCGGCGTATCAGAAGACGTGCCGCAAGATCCAGAACAGCGCGCCCGCGAGCGCGATCGAGACCGGCAGCGTCAGGATCCAGGCCATCGCCAGATTGCGGATGGTCGAGAGCTGCAGGCCGGACCGGTTCGCCGCCATGGTTCCGGCGACGCCGGAGGACAGCACGTGTGTGGTGCTGACGGGCAAGCCGTAGACGTCCGCCGCGCCGATCGTCGCCATCGCCACCAACTCGGCGGAGGCGCCCTGGGCGTAGGTCAGGTGGGTCTTGCCGATCTTCTCGCCGACGGTGACGACGATGCGCTTCCAGCCCACCATGGTGCCGAGGCCGAGCGCGATCGCGACCGCCACCTTGACCCAGGTCGGGATGAACTTGGTGCCCTCGTCGAGCGACGCCTTGTAGGCGGACAGCGCGGCCGTCTCGTCGGCCGACATCGCCGGCTGCTTCGTCTTCTCGATGATCCGGAGCGCCTCGGATGCGAGGTACATGTCGTTGCGGACGTTCTTTACCTCGGACGGCGGCACCGCCGACATCGAGCCGTAGCCGGTCACTTCCTTCGCGGTCCCGGCGATCAGCGCCTGCAGGGCCGGCACAGTTTCCGGGCTCAGCGTCCGGCTCGCCACGAAGGCGGTCACCGCCTTGGCGGGATCGCCGGCGAAGCGCGGCGCGCCGTCCGCATGGGCGGCGAGCGCCGCGTTCGCCTTCTCGGAGTTGGCCGTGAAGGCCGCGATGTGGCTCGGCTCGACGGCGCGGTTCAGCGCATAGGCGGTCGGAACCACGCCGATCAGGATGAGCATGATGAGGCCCATGCCCTTCTGCCCGTCGTTGGAGCCGTGGGCGAAGCTCACGCCCGTGCAGGTCAGCACCAGCAGGCCGCGGATCCAGAGCGGCGGCGGAGCCGAGCCCTTGGGCGCCTCGTAGAGCTCCGGCCGCTTCACGAGCACCTTCATGGCGAGCAGGAGGAGCGCCGCGGCGCCGAAGCCGATCAGCGGCGACAGCAACAGCGCACGACCGATGCCGGCGGCCTGGGTCCAGTCGACGCCCGAGGTGCCGCTCGCGGTCGGCGCCATCCACTGGTTCATCAGGCCGACGCCGATGATCGAGCCGATCAGCGTGTGCGAGGACGAGGACGGAAGCCCGAACCACCAGGTGCCGAGGTTCCAGATGATGGCGGCGATCAGCAGCGCGAACACCATCGCGAAGCCGGCGTCGCTGCCGACCTGCAGGATCAGCTCCACCGGGAGCAGCGAGACGATGCCGAAGGCGACCGCGCCGGACGAGGTGAGCACGCCGAGGAAGTTCCAGAGGCCGGACCACATCACCGCCGTGTTCGGCTTCAGCGAGTGCGTGTAGATCACGGTCGCGACGGCGTTTGCGGTGTCGTGGAAGCCGTTCACGAACTCGAAGCCGAGCGCGATCAGAAGCGCGAGCCCGAGCAGGGCGTAGGGCAGCCACGAGCCGAGCGGCGCGGCCTGCAGGTCGTGCAGCAGGCTCGCGCCGGAGTAGACGACGCCGGCGCCGAGCGCGGCGGTGAAGACGGCGACCGGGATCCATCGGGACGGCGCGCGTTCCGATGGGGCGATGCTCAGGGGTGACGCGTCGGACATGAAGGCCTCTCGATCGGCGGCCGTTCACGCTCTTGCCGTGGTCCGCCCTGGGGCGCTTCAGGTAACGCTTTCGTGAGACGGTTGCGTGAACGTGGTCAACCGACCGTCACGACGATCTCGCCGACGCCCTCGACGCGGCCTTCGAGCGTGTCGCCCTTCACCACCGCGCCGACGCCGGAGGGCGTGCCGGAGAAGATCAGGTCGCCGGCTGCGAGCTCGAAGTAGCGCGAGAGGTAGGCGATCATCTCCGGCGTCTTCCAGATCATCTGGTCGAGGTCGCCGGTCTGGCGGCGCTCGCCGTTGACGTCGAGGGTCACCGCGCCGCGGGCGGGGTGGCCGATCTCGGACGCCGGCGCGATCGGGCCGCAGGGCGCGGCGTGGTCGAAGGCCTTGCCGATCTCCCACGGCCGGGCGAGCTTCTTCGCCTCCGCCTGGAGGTCGCGGCGGGTGAAGTCGATGCCGACGCCGTAGCCGAACACGAGGTCGAGCGCCTCGGCCTCCGGAACGTCGCGGCCGCCTTTGCCGAGGGCGACCACCATCTCGATCTCGTAATGCAGGTCGGAGGTGCCGGGCGGGTAGGGAAATGTCCGGCCGGTGGGCAGCAGCGCGTCCGGCGTCTTCAGGAAGAAGAACGGCGGCTCGCGGTTTGGATCGTGGCCCATCTCGATGGCGTGGGCGGCGTAGTTGCGCCCGATGCAGTAGACCCGGCGCGCGGGGAACAGGGCGGACGTACCCTTGACCGCGACGGCGGCCTGGGGCGGGGGCGCGAACACATACGACGTCATGAGCCAATCCTGGGATCCGTGCCGCGCGTCCGCGGCGGGCTGCGCCACAATGCGCCTCCGGCCGCGCGCCGCAAGAGCGCGGGGCGACTGGACCGGACGCCCTTGCGCGCAATATTGTCCGCCCCGTCTCCAACTTCCGTCAGGTCAGCGTTCCATGGAGCTTTCAGGGTCTTACCGGCTTTCCGCCCCGCGCGACGCGGTGTGGGCGGCGCTCAACGACCCGGACGCGCTGCGGGCGAGCGTGCCGGGATGCGAGAGCCTGGAGCGGATTTCGGACCAGGAGATGAAGACCGCCGCCTCCGCCAAGGTCGGGCCGGTGAAGGCGCTGTTCGCGGGGACCTTCACCCTGCTCGACGCCGCGCCGCCGCACCGGTTCACCCTCGCAGGCCAGGCCTCGGGCGGGGCCGCCGGCTTCGCCAAGGGCCAGGCAGAGGTGACGCTCACCGCCGAGGGCGCCGAGACCGTCGTCGCCTACGACGGCCACGCCGAAGTCGGCGGCAAGGTCGCCCAGCTCGGCTCGCGTGTGGTGGTAGGCGTCGCGCGGCAGATGGCGGAGAGCTTCTTCGCCAACCTCGCCCGCGAGATCGAGAGCCGCGGCGCCGAGACGCCTATGGCCGACGCGCCGCCGCTCGTCCACGAGGAGCCGGCGGCCGGCCCCACTCCGACGGTCGCGGCCCCTCCGCTTGACGTCGCCGCGCCGCCCCCGCCGCCGTTCGCGCCGCCTGCGATCGAGGCGAAGCCGTCGGAACAGGCCGAGCCGGAGCCCGCGCCGGCCGCGGTCGACGCGTCCGCGCCGGTCTCCGCGAGCGGCCATGTGGGCCGCATCCTGCTGGTCGCGGCCGTTGTCATCGCGATCGGATTCGCCGTCTACCATTTCGTGCTGGCGGCGCCGCCGCCGGTCTGACGCTCACCCGCCCCTATGCGCCGCCTCGAGCGCGGCGATGTCGAGCTTCACCATGCCCATCATCGCCCGCATCACGCGGGCGGCTTTGGCCGTATCCGGGTCGGCGAGAAGTTCCGGCATCTGCTTGGGCGCGATCTGCCACGGCACGCCCCAACGGTCGTTCAGCCAGCCGCAGCGCTGAGGCGCGCCGCCCTGGAGCAGCGCCTCCCACAGCCGGTCGATTTCCGCCTGGTCCTCGCAGGCGACATGCAGAGACATGGCGTGCGAATGGGCGGCCGGCGAGCCGCCGTTCAGGCCGAGATAGCTGCAACCCGCGAGCGTGAAAGCCACCACGAGCGTGCGGTCGGCGGGTCCGGCGTGGGTGTCGACCACGTTCTTCTGAACGTAGTCGATCCGCGAATCCGGCAGGAGCGAGACGTAGAAGGCGGCGGCTTCCTCCGCATCGGCGTCGAACCAGAGACAGGGCGAGATCTTGCTCATGCGCGTCGTCCCCCTCAGGCCGCGGGCGAGCCGCCCGCGGCGGCGGCCGGGTCCATCCACATCACCTCCCAGACGTGGCCGTCCGGGTCCTCGTAGCTGCGGCCGTACATGACGCCGTAGTCCTGGGTCGGGGTCGGGTCCGCCGCGCCGCCCGCGGCGACTGCCGTCTCGACGGCGGCGTCGACCGCCGCGCGGCTCTCCTCCGACACGCAGATCAGCACCTCGCAGGCCGCTTTGGCGTCGACGATCGGCTTCGAGGTGAACTGGCGAAACTTGTCGTGCGTCAGCAGCATGGCGTGGATGGTCTCGGAAAAGACCATGCAGGCGGCGGTGTCGTCGGAGAAGTTCGGATTCTTCCGGGCGCCGACCGCCTCGTAGAAGGCGATCGACCGGGCAAGGTCGGTCACGGGCAGGTTGACGAAAATCAGCTTGGACATCGCGGCCTCCTGTCGGGTCTTACGAACCATAGGACGGGCGGGCGGAGACGGTCCCGACAGGAGGCCAAGGAAAAATCCGCAAGGCGAGCGCCCGAGGCCGCGCTCATCCCCCGAGCGCCAGCGCGAAATCCGCGTGGGCGATCGTCGCCGGACGGTGGGCGACGATCACGCGCGTCATCTTCAACTCCCGCAGCGCGGCGGCGATCGCGGCTTCGGTCGGCTCGTCGAGGTGGCTGGTGGCCTCGTCGAGGAACAGGATCTGCGGCCGGCGGTAGAGCGCGCGGGCGAGCACGACGCGTTGCTTCTGGCCGCCGGAGAGCGTCGAGCCCATGTCGCCGACGAGCGTCTCGAAGCCCATCGGCGTGCGCCTGACGTCGTCGAGGATCGCGGCGCGGGCGGCGCACTCCTGGAGCCAGCCCATGTCCGGGTGCTCATCGAACGAGGATATGTTCTCCGCTATCGAGCCGGCGAACAATCCGTCGTTCTGCATCACGCCCGCGATCGAGCGGCGGTGCGCGGCGGGGCCGCCGCCGGTGCGGATGTCGCGGCCCTCGACCAGCACGGCGCCTTCGCTCGGCGGCAGCAGGCCCATCATGATCTTCAGCAGCGTCGTCTTTCCGCAGCCGGAGGGGCCGGTGATCGCGAGGCTCGAGCCGGGCGCGATGTCGAAGGCGAGGTCGCGGAACACCCAGGGCTCGTCGTCGCCGTAGCGCAGCGCGAGGTTGCGCACGCCGATCGCTCGGGAGCCGGTTGCGACGGCCGGCGCCGCCGGCGATCCGCCCAGCTCAGCCGCGCCGGGCTGCTCCTCCGGGTCGCTCAGCACGATGTCCGACAGCCGGTCGGTCTGCACGTTGAGCATGCGCAGCTTGAAGCCGGCGTCGATCAGCGCGCCCACGCGGGTCGAGAACTGGTCGCGGTAGGCCAGGAACGCGATCAGCATGCCGAGCGTCATGGACTGGTCGATCACCGCGCGCGCGCCCAGCACCAGCAGGATGAGCCGGTCGAGCCCGAACAGCAGCTCATTGGCGCGGGCGAAGACGAGGTCGAGCCGCTGCAGCCGGAGCCGCGCGTTGAGCGCCGTGACAAGCTGGTTCATCCAGGCCCCGCGCCGCCGCTCCCGCAGGTCGAGCAGCTTGACGCTGGCGATGCCGCGCACGGTCTCGATGAAGTGCGACTGCTGCCGCGCCTCGGCGACGATCGCTTCTTCGGTGCCCTCGCGGTAGGCGTTGTAGGCGACGACGCGCAGCGCCGTCGTCAGCAGCGTCGAGGCCGCGACGACAAGCGTCAGCCAGCCGCCGTAGATCGAGAGCATGATCAGCATGCCGACCGACATAATCCCGTCGAGCGTCGCCTGCACGAGGTCCGTCGTCAGCGCCTTCTGGATCGTGGTGAGCGATCCGAAGCGGGAGATCACGTCGCCGACATGGCGCTTCTCGAAGTAGTCCAGCGGCAGGCGCGACAGGTGGTCGAACAGGCTGCCCGACCACTGGTAGTTCAGGTTCGCGCCGACCAGCATGATCGCCCAGGTGCGGGCGACGGCGAGCACGAGCTGCACAACCAGCAGCAACCCGAGGCCAATCGCGACCACCAGCAGCAGGTCGAGGTCGGCGTTCACGATGACCTCGTCGATCACGATCTGCGAGGCGATCGGCAGCAGGATCGCGACCAGCTCGATGCCGAGAGAGAGCACGAAGACCTGGCCGAGCGCGCCGCGCACGCCCGAGATGTTGCGGAAGAGGTGGCCGAGCTTGAAGCCGGGCGCGGGCTTCTCCTGCACGAACTCCATGGCGGGCGTGGCCTCGAGCGCGACGCCGGTGAACTCGCGCGAGGCCTCCGCCAACGGCACGACGCGGCGGCCGCGCGCGGGATCATGGATCACGAGGCTCTTGGGGCGCACCTGGTCGAGGACCACGAAGTGGTTGAGCCCCCAGTGCAGGATGCAGGGCGTCTTGAGCTTCGGCAGGTCGGCGAGCTCGCAGCGGAGGGCGCGGGTCGCGAGCCCCATGCCGCCGGCGAGGTCGATCAGGTTGCGCAGCGTCATGCCCTTGAGCGACAGCGCGTGGCGGCGGCGGAGCGCGCCGAGGTCGACGTGGCGGCCGTAGCGCCCGAGCACCATGGCGACGCAGGCCATGCCGCATTCGGCGGCCTCCGCCTGCAGCACGACGGGCAGCCGCCGGCCGAAGCCGAACCTGAGGGTCTGGAGCACGCTCAAGGGATCAGCCGCCTTCCGTCACGAGGTCGAGGCTGCGCTTGGCGTGGTAGAGCGGATCCAGCAGCCAGCGGTAGAGCGAGCGGGTCTCGAGCGCGATGTCGGCGTCCACCTTCATGCCCGCCTCCAGCCGCCGGCGCTCGCCGTAAGCCATGACGCCGTCCTCGTCGGGCTTGACGATGATGCGGTAGAGTCCGCCCTGGGCGGCCTCGCCTTCGCCCTTCGGCGCTCCGCGGGGCGCGTCGTCTCCCGCGAGCGGCGCCCGCGTCACCTCCACCACCACGCCGCGGTGAAGGCCGAAGCGCTGGAACGGGAAAGCGGCGTAGCGCAGCATGACCACCGCCCCCGCCTCGATGAAGCCGATCGAGGACGAGTCGACGAACAGGTTGGCCTGCAGCCGGCCTTCGGTCGGCAGCAGGGTGATCATCGGCGCGCCGGCGGCGACGCTCTGGCCGGCGAGAGCGCGGATCGAGGTCAGCGTGCCGTTTTCCGGCGCGCGCACCTCGACGCCGCGGCGGGCTTCGCTTTCGGCCCGCTGCTGCTCGAGCTGAGCAGCGGCCCGGTCCATCTCCGCGAGATCGCGCGACAGGTTGTCGTCGAAGGTCGCGTGCTGCGCCTTGAGCTCCGAGAGCTTGCCCTCGATCTGGAGCCGGGCCTGCTTGAACTGGGCGAGCTGCGAACTCGCCTGCATGTAGAGGTAGTTCTGGCTCTGGAGGTCGGCGGCCCGGGTGAGCCCGTCGTTCAAGGCCTTGGCGAGCACGTCGACGCGGTCCTTCAGCGGCGTCACCAGTTTGTCCTGCAGCTCGATCTGCTCGGCGAGCTGGCTCGACTGGGATTCGAGGTTCTCGATCTGCTCGGCGAGCGAGCGCTTCTCGGTCGCGGCGGTGGCGGCGCGCAGCGCGCGCTGCTGCTCCACGCTGTCCCGCTGCCGGCCAAGCTGCTCGATCACGCGCTCCTGGGTCGGTCCGCTCGACGACACGGCGTCCAGGCTGATGGTGTAGAGGAGCTGTCCCTTGGCGACCTTGTCGCCCTCCTTGACGCCGGAGCTCACCACGCGGCCCGCCGCGGGGCTCGCGATGGTGATGAGGCCGACGTTCGGGGTCAGCAGGCCCTCGGCGTGCACGCGACGGGTGTAGACGCCGAAGATCGCGTAGAGCACGACCGCGACGAGCATCACGACGCAGATGACGGCGACCAGCTGGATCGGAAGGGGTTGCGCAAGACGGGCTTCGCCGAGCCAGGCGTCGCGGCGTGCGGCGGCCACTTCTTGGCGAAACAACGGAGAGCTCATCGAGGCCTTTCGTCGGAGACGCTCAGCGATGGCCCGAGACGGATCGCCCGCGCCGAGGGGAGGTGTCTTAGCGCCCGTATTCTCCATGGCAAGCTTGTGATCCATCCGACGCCTGCCGACGCCGGACTGCGCCATATTGCCGCGGAAATGTGGAATTAGCGCTTGATTCCAGTGGTTTGAGCCTCTTTGGGGAGCCGATCGCGCGGGCGATGAGCGAACGCGTCAGTTTTTGCCCAAACCCAAAGCCGGGACAGCGGCTCCCCTCGGCCGTCCGATGGTCGCAGACCGCTGGTTTTTCCCAGGATCGAGGGCCGTGTCGCCCTCGTCGCATCCCGTGACAGGAATTGACCAACCCGGCGTTCACCCGCCCGCCGACGTAAATCATCGCGAAAGTACAGGCTTGCAACGCGACTCAGCTTCGGTACCGTTTCGATCTGAGGCGATGCAGATTTCGCCTCAGATCCCATAAGACAGCGAACATTACTCAAAAGTCGAAAAGGGAGATTTCTTAAATGATTCAGAACAACGAGACGATCCGTGAGCTGAGCGCGGCCGAGCTTGACCACGTCGGTGGCGGGCTCTCTCTGGACCTCGACCTGAGCGCGGAGCTCGGCGCGGTGTCCGGGACGATCGACCAGGTCGGCGGCCTTGTGTCGGGACTGGTGGGCGGCCTGCTCGGCGCCGTCGGCGGCCTGACCTAAGATCTCCCGTCGCGGGACGACGTCCTTCCCCCAAAGGTTCGTGGTTTCGCACCGACGCCCCGGCGACGCCTGTCGCCGCCGGGGCGCTGCGCGTTCGGGAGACGACGTGTTGCGCTACGCGAACGGCGGTCTGCAGGGCGAACTGAGCTCTCCTCCGGATCGCATCATCCGGTTCCTGTCCGACGTCGACGGCGTCAGCCTCGTCGACTACGCCTATGACGCAAGCGGCGCCGCTACGCGCACGGTCTTCGGGCTGCATGTCGGCGTGTTCGAGCCTGGGCCCGGCGCCAGCCTGACCTTCGCCGGCGACGGCGGCCCCGCCATCCACACACGAGCGACGGCTTCGTTCTTCACGGGCCCGGCCAGGTGAGCCGGATCCTCTGGGACGGAGCCTACCGCGCCCGCAGCGTCTCGGTCTCGCCGCACGCGGCCGAGCGCATGTTCCAGAAGCGGCTGTCCGATCTCCCCGTCGCGCCAACGACCGGCGCGCTCGAGGACCGCCCGCAGATCCGCCGCTTGTTCGCGGCCCTGTGCGACGACGCGAGCGAGACCGAAAGCGCCGATCCCTTGTTTCTCGGAAGCGTGGCCCTCGCGATTCTGCGGGCGGCGGGCGTGTCGACGGCGTCAAAACGGCGGAAGCCGGCTTCGCTCACCCGCTTGCAGGCGCACAAGATGCGCGAACTCGTGGCCTCCCGCCTGACGGAGTCGCTCACCCTGCGTGAGATGGCCGACGCCCTCGGCTTGAGCGAGAGCTATTTCGTGCGCGCCTTTCGCGGCGCCTTCGGCGTGACGCCCCACCGCTACGTGCTGCGCGAGCGGCTGGCGCGGGCGCAGGCGCTCATCCCGGGCGGAGAGCTGAGCCTCGCCGAGGTCGCCCGGCTGTCCGGTTTTCCGGACGCGGGCGCCATGGGCCGCACCTTCCGCCGCCTGATCGGCCGCAGCCCGACCGGCGCTGTGAAGACCCGCCGGCCGCCGATCGCGGCTCCCGCCTCAGGCGCCGGTCTTGCCGTCCAGGAAGCGGATCATCGCTGAAAAGTCGCGGCGGCCGTCGCCGGCGTTCGCCATCGCCTGGTAGAGCGCGCCGGCCGCGGCCCCCATCGGGGTGCTGGCGTTCGCGCCCTGCGCCGCTTCAATCGCGAGCTTTAGGTCCTTCAGCATCAGCGCCGCCGCGAAGCCGCCTTGGTAGCCGCGGTCCGCCGGCGTCTCGGGGCCGACGCCGGGCACCGGGCAGTAGCTCGTCATCGACCAGCTCTGTCCCGAGGCCTTCGAGGAAATTTCGTAGAACACCGCCGGATCGAGCCCTAGCTTCTCCGCGAGCAGGAAGGCCTCGCAGGTGGCGACCATGGTCGCGCCCAGCAGCATGTTGTTGCAGATCTTGGCCGCCTGGCCCGCGCCGGCGTCGCCCGCGCGGATCACCGCGCGCCCCATGCCTTCGAGGATCGGCGTCGCGCGTTCGAAGGCGGCGGGGGGGCCGCCGACCATGAAGGTGAGCGTGCCGGCGTTCGCGGCCGCGATGCCGCCGGAGACCGGCGCGTCCACCATCGCGAAGCCGCGCGCCTCGGCCGCCTCCGCCACGGCGCGGGCGGTGGCGACGTCGATGGTGGAGCAGTCTATCAGCAGCGCGCCGGGCGACGCCGCGTCGAAGACCTCGCCTTGGTGGACCTCGGCCACGTGCCGTCCGGCGGGCAGCATGGTGACCACGGCCTCGGCCCCCGCCCCGGCGTCGCCGGCCGACGACGCGACCACGCAGCCCGCGGCCTCGGCGCGCGCCAGCGCCTCCTCCGACAGATCGAAGGCGCGCACCTCATGGCCGGCCTTCGCGAGATTGGCCGCCATGCCGCCGCCCATGGCGCCGAGCCCGATGAAACCGATGACGCTCATTCCAGTCGTCCTCCCTGCGGCGCCTTGTGCCGGCGCTTGCGAGGAAAGCTAGCGCGCGGACACGACGCTGTCCCGCTCCCGATCCGCCTCAGGCGGCGGCTTCGAGACTGAAGGTCAGCGGCTCGTGGCCGGTCGCGGCCAGGAAGCGGACGAGGTCCGCGGGCGCGATCGCGGTGGTGCGGTCGTTGGTCAGCGGGTGCAGGTTGATCGTCGCGGCGCGCATCAGCGCCTCCTCGAGGCAGACGCGCACGGCGCCGCCGGCGTCGTTGAGCGCTGCGAACGGCGACACCGCGCCGCTCTTCACGCCGAGATGCTCATCGAGCGCTTCCGCCGACGCGAACGACAGGCCGCCGCGGGCGCCGATGACGCCGCGGAGCGCCTTGAGGTCCAGAGGCTGGTCGTGGCGCAGGGTGACGAGGAAGAAGGTCTTCTTTCCGTCTCGCAGGAACAGGTTCTTGGTGTGCGCGCCCGGCAGGTCGCCAGTGACCGCCATCATCTCCTCGACGGTCAGAACCGGCGCGTGCTCCCGCGTCGCGACGGCGAGGCCGAGCTCCGCGAGCTTGGCGAACAGGTCGTCGGGCGTGGCCATGGTTTCGGCTCCGATGCGATGCGATGCGGGGGAGGGGAGGGTTAGCCGGCGCGCGCCGGCGGCGGCAGCACGCCCACCTGCCGGAGATAGGCGAGGATGGCGCGCGCCGCCTCGCGCGGTTCGGGCGAAACCATCACGTCGGCCTGCACCGCCTCGCCGCCGCCGGTGGCGGCCTTGAGCCGGTCCGCGGCGCTGCCGCCGGCGGGCGCGCCGCGCATCATCTTCGGACGCGCACGGTAGGGCTTTTCGGCGATCGCGACCGCGGCGGGCTCCTCGGGAGCGGAGACCGCAAGCGGCTCGATCCGGCCGCGGCGGACCTGGCCGAAGGCGTATGGACGCGGCTCCGGAGCGGCGCTGTGCACGGTGAGGACCACCGGGGACCGAACCACCAGGCGCCGGGCGGCGCCCTTGGGCAGCGCCTGCTCGACCTCGATCACGCCCGGCTCCGAGCCTGGACGCGCGGCGATCACGTCGGGGATCAACGTTGCGCCCAGCGCGCGGGCGAGGGCGTAGGGGACGAGCCCCGTCTCGTCGCCGCCCTGTCCGCGGCGACCGGCCAGCACGACGTCCGGCGCCGCGGCGCGCAAGGCGGCGGCGAGCGCGGGAACCGGGTCGGCCCCGGCGCCGAGCGCCACATGGTCGATCTCCGACAGCCCGCGGCCGAGCGCTTCGGCGACGGCCTCCGCGTCAGGGCCGGCGTGGAGGCCGCGCATCGGGCCCAGCGCGGCGCCGAGCCGGATCGCCTGCGCCTCCAGCCGGGGCAGCGCGCCGAGGCCCGAGACGGGATGCCGCCCGGCGGAGAGGAGGACGACCACCTTCATGCGGAGGCCTCCCGCTCGCGCGCGAGCTCGGCGATCAGCGCGGGCATGACCGCTTGCGCGTCCTGCACGATGGCGAGGCCGGCCCGCTCGACCATGGCGGCGTGGAGGTCGGTGTTGACGGCGACCACGTGGTCGCAGCCGGCGATCCCCTGCAGGTGCTGCGGCGCGCCCGCGATTCCGAGCGCGAGATAGCAGGTGGCGGACAGCACCGTGCCGGAGGCGCCGACCTGGGCCTCGCGCGGCATCAGCCCCGCGTCGCAAAGCACGCGGCTCGCGCCCGGCGTGCCGCCGAGCGCCGCCGCCGTCGCGCGGAAGGCGTCGAAATCGGTGACGCCGGCGCCTGCCGAGACCACGAAGTCCGCGAGCCCGAGCGGCGTCCGCGCGGGATCGGCCGGGATGCGTTCGGCCGAGAGGATCGCCGAGGCCGGCGCCGCAAAGGTGTCGAGCGGCTCGTCGCGGGCTTCGCGCGGCGCGCCGGCGTAGGGCGCGACGGCGTCGGCCGCGAGCGTGATCAGGCGCGCCGGCGCCGCCCGCTGCTCAACGCGTCGGCCGCGCGCGGGGCGCATCAGCGTCGCGGCCGCGACCATTTCGACATCGGCGAACAGCGGCTCGCCGGCGAGCACGGCGACGCGGCGGGCGAGGTCGCCGCCGTCGGGCGTCTCGGGGAAGATCACGTGGCGCAGATCCAGCGCCGCCATGGCCGCCGCGATCGCTGCCGCGCGGGCGTCGGGATCGTAGCCTTCGGGCGCGGCGACGCGGGCGGTCCGGTCGGCTCCCGCCGGGCCGAACTCGGCGCCCTCTGTGCCCACGAGTGCGATCACGCCGCCGTCGGCCCCCGCGAGCGTGCGCGCGGCGTCGAACAGCTGGCGGTCGTGCAGCGAGAGCCGGCCGCCAGCGAGGTCGGGGACCACCGCGACCAGGAACGCCGGGGCCTCCACGACGATGGTCGTCGGCGCCGGCGCGGCGGCAGGTTCTGCGCGCTCCGGCGCGAGCGCCGCGGCCGCGCGGCCGGTCTGGGCGCGATCGAGCCTTAGGCGAGAGGGCCCTTCGACCTGCTGCGCAAGGGTCTCCGACCGCGGATTGCGCCGCGGTCGTCGGCCAGACTCCCGAGCGAAGAGCTCGAAGCGCGGCCGCGTCAATCCGGGCCGCGCGGCCGCGGCCCGTTCGCTCCGCGGATCGCGGCGGGCGCGGGTCATCGCCCGGCCTCGACGGAGGCGAGCAGCAGTTCGGCGATGTCCTTCACCTCCGCCGTGCGGCCCGTCACGCCCTCCAGCATGGCGGTGCATGTGGGGCAGGCGACCGCGACGATTCCCGCGCCGGTCTCTGCCGCCTGGGCCATGCGCAGGTCCGGGATGCGGGCGTCGCCGGGAATGTCGCTCACCGGCGCGCCACCGCCGCCGCCGCAGCACATCGAGCGGCGGCCGTGGCGGGCCATCTCCACCCGGTCGAGGCCGAGGCGATCAAGCAACTTCCGGGGCGCTTCGGTCTCCCCGTTGTAGCGGCCGAGGTAGCAGGGGTCGTGGTAGGTGACGCTGGCGCCCCCGAGCGCGCCGG
Organism: Methylopila capsulata; assembly: GCF_016907975.1. Taxonomy (GTDB): domain Bacteria; phylum Pseudomonadota; class Alphaproteobacteria; order Rhizobiales; family Methylopilaceae; genus Methylopila; species Methylopila capsulata. The sequence continues at coordinate 190,147 of NZ_JAFBCY010000005.1, read as the reverse complement.
GCGCGAGCCGCCCCTGCTCGACCAGCTCCAGTAGGAAGGCGGTGTGGTGCACGACCTCGTAAGTGGCGCCGAACGCCCTGTACTCGTTGCGGAGCGCGTGGAGCGCATGGGGGTCGGAGGTCACGATCCGCTTGAACCGATGCCTCGCGAGCGTCGCGACGTTGGCGCGGGCCAGCGTCTGGTAAGTCGCCTCGTCGCCCAGTCGGCGGGCGAGGTCGCCGGTGTCGCGCTCCTCAGCGCCCAGCACCGCGAAGTCGACCTTCGCCATGTTCAGGAGCTTCACCAGCGCCCGGAGCGTGCGGCCGTAGCGCAGGTCGTAGGCGCCCTCGCCGAGCCACAGCAGCACGTCGACCTCGCGCTCGCCAATGACGGGGAGAGGCGCGCCTGCGGCAAAGTCCACGCGCGCGGCGAGCGGCCGGCCGCCGAGTTCTTCCGCGGCGCGAAGATTGTCGAGCGTCGCGGCGGCCTTCGCCGGGACGGCGCCGAGCTCCAGCGTCTGGTGGCGGCGGAGCGAGACGATGGCGTCGACGTGCTCGATCATCATCGGGCACTCCTCCACGCAGGCGCGGCAGGTCGTGCAGGACCACAGCGTGTCGGGATGGATCCGCGCGCCCTCGCCGATGACGCGGAACAGCGGCTCGGTCGGGGCCGCCACGTCGCGCGCGTTCGGATAGGGGCTCCCGGCGTAAGCGCGCTCGTCGGCGGTGGCGGCGGCGACGAGGTCCTGGATCAGGCGCTTCGGGTTCAGGGGCTGGCCGGCGGCGAAGGCGGGACAGGCGCTCTCGCAGCGGCCGCACTGGATGCAGGCGTCGAAGCTGAGCAGCCGGTTCCAGGCGAGGTCGGCCGGGGTCTCGACGCCGAGGCGCGGGGCGTCGAGGTCGAGCGCGACCAGCGCCGCGTCCGGCGCGCCGCCGTCGAAGCGGCGCGGTCGCGGATGGGCGATCAGGTGCAGCGCGCCGGCGACCGCATGGCGCATGGGGCCGCTGCGGACCTCGTAGGCGAGGCCGAGGCCGCCGCCCGCCGCGAGCGCGACGGCCGCGACGAGCGCCGGGGCGGACGCGACGCCGAAGGCCAGCAGCAGCGCCGCGGCGAGGCCGCCGAAGGCGTAGGCCAGCAGCAGGACCGGCAGGATCTGGAAGCCGCCGCCCGAGAGCCGCTTCGGCCGCTTGGGGTAGCGGCGGGCGCCGACCAGCACCGCGCCCGCGGCCGTCACGCCGAAGGCGAGAGCGACCGCGGCCCAGTAGATCCGGCTCCCGCCCAGCGGCGGCAGGGCGGCGAGGGCTGCGAGCAGCGTGGCCGCGAGCAGGCCGCCGGCGACCACCGCGTGCATGCGCGAGGCGTAAGCGTCGCGGGCGACCACATGGTGCACGTCGACGAGGTAGCGCTTCGGCAGCGCCAGCAGTCCGGCGCCCCAGGCAACTGGGGCGGCCGCCCCCAGCCGCCACCACGCCGCGCGCCGGAGCGTCTGCACGGTCGCGAGCGCGACCATGACGAAGACCAAAGCGGGGAGGGCGTAGGTCATGGCCGCTCGACGCGACCCAAGCCGACGCGAGCGACGGCCTCGCCAGACGAGCGCGACGTCGCCGCCTCCCTCCCCCTTGCGGGGAGGGTAAGGGTGGGGGTGGCGCAGGATACGGCGAGCCGGCGGGGCCATGCGCCCCACCCGATGCGCTGGGTTCTGGACCACCCCCACCCCCGGCCCCTCCCCGCAAGGGGGAGGGGGGAAGAAGCGCGCGTGAGGCGCCCGGCGCCCGGCGCTGCGGCCATGATGGCGGTCGTTCCGCTTCCGAGCGCCATGGCGCTCACAGATCCTTGCACAGCCGCAGCGCGTCGTAGATCGCGGCGTGGATGTTGCGGCCAGCGACCGCGTCGCCCACGCGGTAGAGCGCATAGCCCTTGGCGAGGTCGTAGGGCTGAGGTTCGCCGCGCACGATCGCGGCCTGGTCGAGCACGCCCTGGTTCACCGAGCCGCCCTTGAGGCCGAAGAACAGCGCGTCGACCGGCAACGTCCCGTGCTCAACGATCACGCGGTCGACCACGCGCTCCTCCTCGGCGTCCGTCATGGTGTTGCGAAGCGCGGCCACCAGGCGGTTGCCCTCGGGGTAGATCTCGATCAGCTCCATGTTCGGCGTCATGATCACCCCGAGCTTGTAGAGCTCGCGCAGGTGGACCGGCTGGTTCGTCGCGCCGAGCTCCTCGCCGACCATGCGGTCGTGGGTCGCGAGCTCGACGAGGCAGCCGCGCTTCGCCAGCAGCTCCGCGGTGGAGGCGGCGTTGTGCTGGCCCATCTCGTCGTAGAGCAGCACCGAGCCGGTCGGCTCGACCGCGCCGGTCAGCACGTCCCAGGTGGTGACGGCGTGCTCCGCCGCGCCCTTGGCGGGACCGCGCGAGGGCAGGCCGCCCGTCGCGACGATCACCACGTCGGGCCGTTCGGCGAGGATCGCCTCCTCCGTCGCCGCGGTCCCGAACCGCAAGTCGACGCCGAGCTTGGTGACCTGACCGACGAGCCAGCGCGTGACGCCCGACAGCGCCTCGCGCCAGCCGGCCTTGGCGGCGATCCCGATCTGCCCGCCGGCGAGCTTTTCCTTCTCGAACAGCACCACCGAGTGGCCGCGTTCCGCCGCCACCCGCGCGGCCTCGAGCCCCGCGGGCCCCGCGCCGACCACGACCACCTTCCGTCGCACGTCGGCCTTGGCGATGACGTGCGGCATGGTCGCCTCGCGCCCCGTCGCGGCGTTCTGGATGCAGAGCGCGTCGCCGCCGACGTAGATGCGGTCGATGCAGTAGCCCGCGCCGACGCACTGGCGGATGTCGTCCGCCCGGCCTTCCGAGAGCTTCTTGACGAGATGCGGGTCGGCGATGTGGGCGCGGGTCATCGCGACCATGTCGACGTGGCCCTCCGAGACCGCGCGGGCGGCGGTGGCGAGGTCCGTCACACGCTGGGCGTGGAACACGGCCACGTCCACCTCGCGCTTGACCGCCGAGGGCAGGAACAGGAACGGCGCGACGGGGAAGCTCATGTTCGGCAGCGAGATGGCGTGGGCGATGTGGTCGCGCGCCTGACCGCCGAGGATGTTGAGGAAGTCGACGAGCCCGCGCCGGGCGTACTCGCTCGCGATCGTCAGGCAGTCCTCGTGGCTGAGGCCGTCCGCGATCATCTCGTCGCCGGACATGCGGATGCCGATGACGTAGTCGTCGCCGACCTCGGCGCGCATCGCCTCCAGCACCTCGATGCCGAAGCGCATGCGGTTCTCGAGCGAGCCGCCGTACTTGTCCGTGCGCCGGTTCACGCCGGGCGACCAGAACTGGTCGATCAGGTGGCCATGCGCCGCGGAGACCTCGCAGCCGTCGAGCCCGCCCTCCTTGCACCGGCGCGCGGCGGCGGCGAAATCGCGGACCACGCGGTCGATGTCCTCCTGCTCCATCTCCTTCGGGATGGTGCGGGAGGCCGGCTCGCGCATCGCGGAGGCGGAGAGCGTCGGGAACCAGTTCTCGGTGTCGTACTTGGTGCGCCGGCCCATGTGGGTGAGCTGGATCATCAGCTTGGCGCCGTGCGCGTGCACCCGGTCGGCGAACTGCTGGAAGAACGGCACGACGCTGTCGTCGGCGACCGAGATCTGGTTCCAGGGCGCGGCCGGGCTGTCGAGCGCGACCGAGGACGAGCCGCCGAACATGGTCAGCCCGATGCCGCCCTTGGCCTTTTCCGCGTGATAGAGCTGGTAGCGCTCCTGCGGCTTGCCGTCCTGGCCATAGCCGGGGGCGTGGCTCGTCGACATCACCCGGTTGCGGATCGTCAGGCCCTTGATGGTCAGGGGTTTGAGCAGCGCGTCGGCGTTGGCGATCATCGGTCAACCACCAGGTCGCTGGTCGGCTTCGAGCAGCACAGCAGCGCCATCCCAGCGTCGATCTCGCGTTGGCGAATGCCGCCGGCGTGCGTCATCGCGACCGTGCCGGAGATGAGCTTCGACTTGCAGGTGCCGCAGAGGCCCTTGGAGCAGGACGACGGCAGGCGGACGCCCTGTTTCCGGGCGACGTCCAGCACCGTCTGGTCTTCCGGGCAGTCGATCGCGCGCTTGGTCTTGGCGAACTCCACCCGGAAGGTGCGCACGGTCGGAGCCGCGTCGAGTTCGGCCTCGGCCGCCTCGACGGCCTCCGTGTCCGCGACCGACAGCGCCTCGAAGTCGAAGCTCTCCTCGTGGTGGCGGGCCATGTCGAAGCCGGCGCCGGCCAGCATGGCCTTCACCGCCGCCATGTAAGGCGCGGGGCCGCAGACGAAGACCTCGCGCGCGCGCCAGTCCGGCGCGATCAGCTCCAGCATCGGCAGCGTGAGGCGCCCGCGGAACCCGCCCCAGGCTTCGCCCGGCCCGTCGCCCTCGCAGACGGCCGTGAAGCGGAAGCTCTCGTCCAGCGCCGCCATGCGCTCCAGCTCGTCGCGGAACACGATGTCGGCGGGGGTGCGCGCGGAGTGCACGAAGGCGACGTCGCGCGGCTCGGCGAGGTCGTGGAAGGTGCGCGCCATCGCCATCATCGGCGTGACGCCCGAGCCGCCCGACAGCAGCAGATACTTGGGCGCGGGGTGCGCGAAGCAGGAGAAGTCGCCCATCGGGCCGACCGCGCGGACCATCGATCCCGGCTTCACCGTGTCGTGCAGCCAGTTCGACACCGGCCCGCCGGGAACGCGCTTCACCGTGATCGCCACCGTGTCCGGCCGCGTCGGCGCGGAGGAGATGGTGTAGCAGCGGTGGACGGTTTCCCCGGCGATCTCGAAGGCGAAGGTGAGGAACTGGCCGGGCTGGTGCGAGAAGCGGCGCGGTTCGCGCGCCGCGAACACGAAGGTCTTCACGTCGTGGGTCTCGGCGCGGACCGCGCGGCAGACCAGCGCGTCGTCGGCCTCGGCGTCCCACGCCGCGGGCGCGGCGAGCCGGACGGCGGCCGGCTCTTTCACGTGAGCGACGGCGTCCATCGCCGTCACCGCCCCACGTGGGCGGCCATGCGGCCGCAGTACCAGTTGACGAACTTGTCGACGAGCATCTCGGTGTTGGGCGAATAGGGGCCGGGCTGGTAGGCGGGGCTGCGCGCGCCGTGCTGGCACAGGCCCACGAGGTCGCTGTCCTGCTGGTTGGTCGCCATCCACACGCCGATCAGGTTGTCGAGGTCGTAGTCCACGCCCTCGACCGCGTCCTTGTGCACCAGCCACTTGGTCCGCAGCAGCGAGCGCTCGGCGTCGAGCGGCAGCACCGAGAAGGTCACGATGTGATCGGCCAGGAAGTGGTGCCAGGAGTTCGGCTGCGTCCAGAACGACAGCCCGCCGAGCTTGGCCGAAGGCAGGTCGCCCAGCAGCTTGCGGCAGGCGGCCTTGGTGTCGAGCGTGTGGCTCTCGCCGTCGCCGTCGAGCGGCAGGCGCTCGGTGCGGAAGCCCGTCACCATGGTGTCGAGCTCGTCGATCTCGCGCGAGGGTAGGCCCGCCGCCTCCCAGGCGGCATGATTGGTGTCGACGAGGCAGCCGTAGCGCTCGGCCTGCGCCCTGTCGTGCTCGTCCATCTCCTCCGGCGCGAAGCCGAAGCCGTAGGCGAACAGCGGGACCGTCAGCTCGGGATGGTTGGTCCCGCAGTGGTAGCACTCGCGGTTGTTCTCCATCGTCAGCTTCCAGTTGCCCGGCTCGATCAGGTCGTGCTGGTGGGCGACCTTGGTGTTCCGGACATTGTGGGGCGCGATGTAGGGGCCCATGCGCCGGGCCATCTCGTCGAAGTCCGCCGGCGGCTCGTCGGCGAGGCAGACGAACAGCAGGCCCTCGAGCGAGCGGATGTGGACCGGCTTCAGCCCGTGGCAGGAGCGCTTAAACGTCGGCCCCATGTGGTCGGCGTGGATCAGCGCGCCGGTGAGGTCGTAGGTCCAGGAGTGGTAGCGGCAGACGAGGTTGCCGACGGTGGTCTTCTCGTCGGTGACGAGCCGCGCGCCGCGGTGGCGGCAAACGTTGTGGAAGGCGCGGACCTCGCCGTCGTCGTCGCGCACCAGGGCGATCGAATACCGGCCGATGTCGAAGATCGCGACGTCGCCCGGCTCCGGCACGTCCGGCTCGACGCCGACGTAGATCCAGTGCTTGGCGAAGATGTGCTCCATGTCGGCCGCGAAGACGCCGGGGCTGAGATAGAACGGCGCGGGCAGACTGTGGCCGGGAAGGCGTTCGTTCAACAGGGATTTCAGGGGCGTCGTCGGCAGGTCGAGCATCGGACCAGCTCCGCAGGAACCGCGTTGTTGGAGCGATTATGATCTGCGGTCGACGCCCCGCTGTCCCCCGAGCGACATTGTCTGACGGCGGGGCGACGTGGGTGACGAGGGGCCTCTACGCCGCGGTCTCGTCCTCGCGCATGGCGCGCCGCGCCGCGGCCTGCAAGAAGCCGGAGCGGGTGTAGCCGTGGGCTTCGGCGTAGGCGTCGACCTCGCCCAGCACGTCCTCGGGGAAGGTGACGCTGATGCGCATCGCCTTCGCGGCGCCCCTCGAGCCGGGGATGACTGCGGCGACCGCGTCCCGGTTCGCGCGCTCTGACATGATGGCTTCGAGCGAGGACGGCTCGGGCGCGGCCTCGCCGTCCTCCGCCATTCCCTGCAGGTGAAGCGCCAGCGCCTCTTGGGCGAGAGCGCGGGCCTCGTCGAGCGTCGTTCCTGCGGTGACGCAGCCGGGAAGATCCGGAAACGAGACGCCGAAATCGCTGTCCGCGTCTTTGTGGATCAGGGCGATGTAGTCGCGCATGACGGGGCTCACCTCAGCTTCAGGCCTGACTGCTTCTCGATCGAGCGCAGCGTCCCGAGCGGCAGGTTCCGCTTCGGATGCGGAACCGTCACCCGCCCCGGCCTTTTCGGATGCTTGAACTGGACGTGGCTTCCGACCCTGTTCGCCTCAAACCAGCCGGCGGCCAGAAGCGCGGCAATGATTGACCGGCTGTCCATGCATATGAGTATGCATTAGCCGGATGGCGAGGGCAACGCGCCCCCTCAGCACGCCGCCACGGCGACGGCCAGGCCCCCTTGCGAGGTCTCCTTGTACTTGGCCTGCATGTCGGCGCCGGTCTGGCGCATGGTCTCGATGACCTCGTCGAGCGTGACCCGGTGGATGCCGTCGCCGCGCAGCGACAGCGAGGCGGCGACGATCGCCTTGTTGGCGCCGAAGGCGTTGCGCTCGATGCAGGGGATCTGGACCAGCCCGCCGATCGGGTCGCAGGTCATGCCGAGGTGATGCTCCATGGCGATCTCGGCGGCGTTTTCGATCTGCTCCGGGCTGCCGCCGAGCGCGGAGGTGAGGGCGGCGGCGGCCATGGCGGCGGCCGAGCCGACCTCGCCCTGGCAGCCGACCTCCGCTCCGGAAATCGAGGCGCGGCGCTTGATCAGGCCGCCGATGGCGGTGGCGGTGAGCAGGAACTCGCGGCAGCGCTCGCGCGACCAGTCCGGCCCGAAGTCGCGGAGGTAGCGCAGCACGGCGGGCACGATGCCGGCGGCGCCGTTGGTCGGCGCGGTGACGACGCGGCCGCCGGAGGCGTTCTCCTCGTTCACCGCGAGCGCGAACAGGCTGACCCAGTCGACGATCTCGTGCGGCATGCGGCCCTGGTTCAGGGTCGCGCGCTGCTGCAGCGTCTCGTGCAGGCGTCTGGCGCGCCGGCGAACCTTCAGGCCGCCGGGCAGCATGCCCTCCTGTTTCAGCCCGCGCTCGATGCAGTCGAACATGGCGTCGGCGATGGCGTCGAGCCCGGCCTCGACCTGCGCGCGCGGCCGCGCCGCGCACTCGTTGGCGAGCTGCAGTTCGGGGATCGAGAGCCCGGTGGTCTTGCACAGCTTCAGCAGCTCCTCGCCGCTGGCGAAGGGCTGCGGCCAAACGACGGCGCATTCCGCGGCGGTTGAGCCGTCGCTCACCACGAAGCCGCCGCCGATCGAGTAGGCGATCTGCTCGTCGACCAGGGCGCCGGCGGCGTCGTAGGCGCGGAAGCGCATGCCGTTGGTGTGGAGCGGCAGCAGCTCCTTCATCTCGAAGATCACGTCGACCGCGGGATCGAACGCCACGCGGGCGGGGCCGATCTGGACGCTGTTGGCGCTTCTCAGCGCGGCCATGTGGGCCTCGACCTGGTCGGGATCGACGGTCGCGGGCTCGTGGCCGAGGAATCCGAGGCACAGCGCGATGTCGGTGCCGTGGCCTTTGCCGGTCCAGGCGAGCGAGCCGAAGATCTCCACCCGCAGCCGCGCGACGCCGCCGCGCTTCGCCGCCCGGATGCGGAAGTTACGCGCCGCGATCATGGGCCCGACCGTGTGGGAGCTCGACGGCCCGATGCCGATCTTGAAGAGATCGAAGGCGCTGATCACGTGGCGGGGTCTCTCCGGCGAAGCGGCGTGGGCTTCAGTCTTAGACGAAACATGGGGCGCGTGCCGCGCTGCAGCAAAAAAGTCGTGGCCGGGGCCAAATGAGCCGTCATCCCCGACTTGCCCGGGAGATGACGTCGCGTCTGAGGCTTGGACGTCCCGCCTCACGCCGTGCGGGCGGCCTCGACCAGAAACCCGTGGACGTAGGTCGCGAACGAGCGCCAGCATTCGACCCGGTAGAGCGGCTCGGCCGTCGGCCGCAGCAGCACGATCTCGGCCTTGCCCAGCAGAGTGCGCGTCGCCGAGCCCGCCGGGAAGGCGGCGTCGGAGAGGTCGAGCGGGCAGCCGGCGTTGAGGGCGGACGCGGCGTCCGGTCCCGCGATCTCGACCGCGACGTTGCGGTGGGAGACGTCGACGACGGAGCGGAACCGGTCCCCGAGCGCCGCGGCGATCTCGCCCTCCAGCGTCTCCAGCTCGGCTTCGCCCGCGCCCAGCAGCCACTCGTCGGGGCCGAGCCGCGCGCTGAAGCGCTCGCCCTCGGCGGACATGCGGTTGATCGCGAGCCCGAGGCCGAGAGAGCTCAGGCCCTCGGCCCCTCGAACGCGCAGCGACAGGCGGACGCCGGCCGGCGCCGGCGCCACGCGCGCGCGGTCGTTGGAGGTGGGCGCGGCGCCCAGCGGGCGGTCGCGGCGGGCGACAAGGCTCCGGTCAAGCATGGATGCGCCCTCCCTCGGAGTCGAAGAACACCGGATCGCACACGGTCGCCGCCGCGAAGCCGGCCGGCGTGGTGACGTGCAGCGTCCGGCCCATGAGCGCGCGGCCGTCGGCGACGAGCGCGAGCGCGATCGAGCGGCCGCAGTTGGCGCTGAAGTAGCTCGATGTGACGTGGCCGAGCATCGTCATCGGGATCGGCTCGCCCGGGTCCGCCACGATCTGCGCTCCCTCGTCCAGCACCAGCGCGGCGGTCTCGGTCGCGAGGCCGACAAGCTGCTTGCGGCCGGCGGCGACCACGTCGGGCCGGGCGAGCGAACGCTTGCCGACGAAGTCCTTCTTGGCCTTGGCGATCATCCCGGCGAGTCCGACGTCGTCGGGCGTCACCGTGCCGTCGGTCTCCTGGCCGACGATGATGTAGCCCTTCTCGGCGCGCAGCACGTGCATCGCCTCGGTGCCGTAGGGCGTGATTCCGTAGGGCTCGCCGGCCGCGAACACCGCCTCCCACACCGCGCGGCCGTAGTCCGCCGGCACGTTGATTTCGAACCCGAGGTCGCCGGTGAAGGACACGCGGAACAGCCGGCAGGGCGCGCCGCAGATCGCGCCCTCGCGCACAGACATGTGCGGGAACGCCTCGTTCGAGAGGTCGATCCCGGAGACCAGCGGTGCGATCACGTCGCGCGCCCTCGGCCCCTGCACCGCGATCACCGCCCACTGTTCGGTGGTGGAGGTGAGGAAGACGTCGAGATCCGGCCACTCGGTCTGGAGGTAGTCCTCCATGTGGTTCATCACGCGCGGCGCGCCGCCGGTGGTGGTCGTCACGTGGAAGCGGTCCTCGGCCATCCTTGCGACGACGCCGTCGTCCAGGATGTAGCCGTCCTCCTTCAGCATCAGCCCGTAGCGGCAGCGGCCGACGCCGAGCTTGGTCCAGGGGTTCACATACATCCGGTTCATGAACTCGGCGGCGTCGGGGCCGACGACCTCGATCTTGCCGAGCGTCGAGGCGTCGAAGATCCCGACGCCCTCGCGCACCGCCCGGCATTCGCGGTCGACCGCGGCGTGCATGTCCTCGCCGGGACGGGCGAAATGCCAGGCGCGCCGCCACAGCGCGACGTTCTCGAACGCCGCGCCATGCTCCGCCGCCCACTCGTGGATCGGCGTGGTGCGGATCGGATCGAACAGCGCGTCGCGCGCCGGGCCGACCAGCGCGCCGAAGGTTACGGGCGTGTAAGGCGGGCGGAAGGTGGTGGTGCCGATCGCGGGCAGCGGCCGGCCGAGCGCCTTCGACACGATGCCGAGGGCGTTCATGTTCGACGTCTTGCCCTGGTCGGTCGCCATGCCCGTCGTGGTGTAGCGCTTGACGTGCTCGATCGACTCAAAGCCCTCGCGCATCGCGAGCTTCAGGTCCTTCGCGGTCACGTCGTTCTGGAAGTCGACGAAGGCGCGCACCTTCGCCGGGTTCGCGTCGGTCGGCAGGTCGCGGACGGGGGTGAAGCCGGTCGGCGTCTGGCTCGCCGCGAAGGCGCGTCCGCCGGCGACGCCGGCCGCCGCCGCGCCCGCGGCGTAGCCGCTGGTGAGGCAGGTCGCGAGGTCGTAGAGGCCCGCCGCCGCGCCAACGGAGCGCTCGGCCTGCGCCGAGACGCCGGGCAGGAAGGCGTCACGGCCCTCGTCGTAGGCGAGCTTGCCGCGGGACTGGGAGAACAGGTGGACGGCGGGCGTCCAGCCGCCCGACATGCCGACGCAGTCGCAGGCGATGACGCGGCGGTCGCCCACGGTTCCGTTCGCGCAGGGCGCGACCACGAGGCCAGCGACGCGTTTGCGGCCCTTGGTCTCGATCACGGTCTGGCCGGTCAGCACCTCGACGCCCTTCAGGCGCAGATCGGCGGCCTCCGGGCCGCAGTCGCGCTCCGGCCGCAGGTCGACCATCACGACCTCGAGCCCCGCCGCCTTGGCGTCGGCGGCCGCCGCGTAGGCCGAGGCGCCGCTGGTGACGAACACGATGCGGCGGCCGGGCGCGACGCCGTAGCGGTTGATGAACACGCGCACGCTCTCGGCCAGCATCACGCCCGGCCGATCGTTGTCGGCGAAGACGAGCGGACGCTCGTGGGAGCCGGTGGCGAGCACCACCTCGCCGGCGCGCACCTGCCACAGGCGCTCCCGCGGCGCGCCCTTGGCCGGGGTCTCGCGGTGGTCGGTGACGCGCTCCGTCAGGGCCACGTGGTTGTGATTGTAATAGCCGAACGCCGTCGTGCGCGGCAGCAACGTGACGGTCTCGTATCCGTCGAGCTCTTCGATCGCCGCGATGCGCCAGGCCTCGGCGCTCTGGCCGTCGATCGTCGCCGTCGTGTCGTGCAGCAGCGAGCCGCCGAACTCCGGCTGCTCGTCGGCGAGGATGACGCGCTTGCCCGATTTCGCCGCCGCGAGCGCCGCCGCAAGGCCTGCAGGACCCGCGCCGACGATCAGCACGTCGCAGTGGGCGTGCCGGTTGGCGTAAGCGTCCGGATCGGCGACCTGTGGCGCGACGCCGAGGCCCGCGGCGGCCCGGATCACCGGCTCGTAGACCTTGTCCCAGAACGATCGCGGCCACATGAAGGTCTTGTAGTAGAAGCCCGCCACGAACACCGACGACAGCAGGTCGTTGACCGCCCCGACGTCGAAGGCGAGCGAGGGCCAGCGGTTCTGCGAGGAGGTCGTCAGACCGTTGCGGGCCTCGACAACGGTCGCGCGGTTGTTCGGGTCGATCTTGCCCGGGCCGCGGTCGACCTGAAGCAGCGCGCTCGGCTCGTCGGAGCCATGGGTCAGGATTCCGCGCGGCCGGTGGTACTTGAACGAGCGGCCGACGAGATGGACGCCGTTCGCGAGCAGCGCCGAGGCGACGGTGTCGCCGGCGAAGCCCTCGATGGTCCGGCCGTCGAAGCTGAAGCGGATCGGCGTCGCGCGGTCGACGCGGCCGCCCTGGGGCAAACGGTGCGGCTGAGCCATCACGCCCTCGCGTCGTCGATGGGGTGGGAAGGCTGCTCGCCGGCCTTGTAGGTCTCGACGAAGCGGTCGGTGTAGGTGTCGCGCACGGCGTTGAACCAGCGCCCGCAGCCGTGGGCGTGGATCCAGCGCTCCGCGTGCAGGCCGCGCGGGTTGGAGCGCACGAACAGGTGCTCGGCCCAGGCGCCGTCGTCGAGCGCGGAGGGGTCCGTCGGCCGCGCGATGTGCGCCTCGCCGCCGCAGCGGAACTCGGTCTCGGGCCGCGTCCCGCAGAAGGGACAGTCGATCAGCAGCATGGTTCGATCCCCCTCAGTGCGCCACGGCGGCGGCGGCGGCTTCGTCGATCAGGCGGCCGGTGCGGAAGCGGTCGAGCGTGAAGGGCGCGTTGATCGGGTGCGGCTCTCCCGTCGCCAGCGTGTGGGCGAAGACATGACCGGAGCCGGGCGTGGCCTTGAAGCCGCCGGTGCCCCATCCACAGTTTACGAACAGGTTGTCCACAGGCGTCCGGCCGATGATCGGCGAGCGGTCCGGCGTCACGTCCACGATGCCGCCCCAGGAGCGCAGCATCCGCATCCGCGTGAACTGCGGGAAGATTTCGCAGATCGCGTCCAGCGTATGGTTGGTGATGTGGAGGCCGCCCTGCTGGCTGTAGGAGGTGTATTGGTCGGTGCCGGCGCCGATGACCAGCTCACCCTTGTCGGACTGCGAGATGTAGGCGTGCACCGCGTTCGACATCACGACGCAGGGGAACACCGGCTTGACCGGCTCCGACACCAGCGCCTGCAGCGGATAGCTCTCGAGCGGCATGCGGACGCCGGCCATGTCCATCACGCGCGAGGTGTTGCCGGCCGCGACCACGCCGACGCGCTTCGCGCCGATGAAGCCGCGGGTAGTCTCGACGCCGATCGCGGCGCCGCCGGCGTCGCGGCGGACTCCGGTCACTTCGCAGTTCTGCAGGATGTCGACCCCGCGGGCGTCGGCGCCGCGGGCGTAGCCCCAGGCCACGGCGTCGTGGCGGGCGGTGCCGGCCCGGCGCTGCAGCGCGCCGCCGAGCACGGGGTAGCGCGCCTCGCGGGAGATGTTCAGCGGCGGGCAGAACGCCTTGCACTCCTCCGCCGACAGCCACTCGTTGTCGATGCCGTTGAGGCGGTTGGCGTAGACGTGGCGCTTGAAGCTCTGGATGTCGTGGATGTTGTGCGCGAGCATCAGAACGCCGCGCTGCGAGAACATCACGTTGTAGTTCAGCTCCTGGGACAGGCCCTCCCAGAGCTTCAGCGCGTGCTCGTAGAGATGCGCGCTCTCGTCGTAGAGGTAGTTCGAGCGGATGATCGTGGTGTTGCGGCCGGTGTTGCCGCCGCCGATCCAGCCCTTCTCGACCACGGCGACGTTGGTGATCCCGTGGACCGTCGCGAGATAGTAGGCGGTGGCGAGGCCGTGGCCGCCGCCGCCGACGATGACCACGTCGTAGGACGGCTTCGGCTCCGGCGCGCGCCACTGGCGGCCCCAGCCCTGATGGCCGCCGACAGCTTCCGACAGAAGGGATGCAAGTGAGAAACGGCGCATCGATCCACCTCGCGTGACGGGGAGGATCGTGCCGCCGGCGTCCCTCGCGGGCTTGCCCGCAGGCGACCGCGATTTCAGCTTTTGCGACGGGCGTCCGGGAAAGCGCCGAGCGCCGCCGGGGAGGGACCGCGGCGCCTTGTTCGAACGGCTCCAATCTTGCATTGACGCGGATCACCGCGGGGTGAAAATCACCCGAGGCCAGGAGCGCCGAATGGGTTCGCACGTGACGCCGCAGAGCTTCGCAAGCGATGGGCCGCGCAAGGTCGGCTTCCTGCTGGTCGAGCGGTTCTCGATGATCGCCTTCGCGGCCGCCATCGAGCCGCTGCGGCTCGCGAACCGCGAAGCCGGGCGCAACCTCTACGCGCTCGCGCTCTATTCCGACGCCGGCCTCTCCTGCGCCGCCTCGAACGGCGTGGCGGTGGCGGTCGACGGCCGCTTCGCCGACGCGCCGGACCTCGACATGGCCTTCGTCTGCGGCGGCGTCGACGTGGAGAAGGCGGACCACGCCGCGCTCACCGTGCTGCTGCGGCGCCTCGCCTCGCGCCGGAAGACGCTGGGCGCGCTCTGCACCGGCCCGTATGTGCTGGCGCGCGCCGGCCTGCTCGACGGCTACCGGGCCACCATCCACTGGGAAAACCTCGCGAGCCTCGCGGCCCAGCATCCGGAGATGGAGCTGGAATCCGAGCTCTACGAGATCGACCGCGACCGGCTGACCTGCGCCGGCGGCTTCGCGGCGGCCGACATGATGCTGGCGGTGATCGCCCGCGACCACGGCCACGCGCTCGCCTCCGAGGTGGCGCAGCAGCTGCTGCACCACCGCATCCGGGACGCCGGCGAGGGCCAGCGCATGGACCTGCGGATGCGGCTCGGGGTGGCGCACCCCAAGCTGCTGAAGGTCGTGCAGCTGATGGAGGAGCGCATCGAGGACCCGCTGTCGAGCCAGGAGCTCGCGGACGCCGTGCACCTTTCGACCCGGCAGCTCGAGCGGCTGTTCTTCAAGTACCTCGGCCAGTCGCCGGCCAAGCGCTACCTCAAGATCCGACTGGAGCGCGCGCGCACGCTGATCCGCCAGACCTCGATGCCGATCCTGTCGATTGCGCTCGAATGCGGCTTCTCCTCGGCTTCGCACTTCTCCCGCGCCTATTTCGAGGGCTTCGGCCGCCCGCCGAGCGCGGAACGCAAAGCCCCGGTTCCGCAGGCGGCCGCGCGCGCCGCGGAGTGAGCGCGCGGCCTGAGCAGCGTCAGCCCTTCAGCGCCTGGGCGACGCTGTCTGCAAGCGGCGTCGACGCACGGCCGATCAGCCGGCGGAGATCGTCGCCGGAACCGTCGAGCGCGCCCTTCGCCGCGGCGGCGTCGCTGTCGGCCAGCAGGCGCGCGACCGGCTCGGGGAGCCCGGCCTGCAGCAGCGCCGCGGCGTAGTCCGCCTCGCTCAGGTCGCGGTAGGGGATCGTCCGTCCGGTCTGGCGGCTGAGTTCGGCGGCGAAGTCCGCCAGCGTCCAGCTCGGCGCGCCGGCGAGGTCCCAGACCGCGCCGGCCTGGTCGTCCCGCGTCAGCACGGCGGCCGCGGCCTCCGCGTAATCCGCGCGGGCGGCGCCGGCGATGCGACCCTCGCCGGCCGCGCCGAAGACGGCGCCGTGCGCCAGCGCCGCCGGGACGCTCGCGAGATGATTCTCGGCGTACCAGCCGTTGCGGAGGAGGGCGTGGGCGAGGCCGGAGGCGCCGAGCGCCGCCTCGGTCCGGCGGTGCTCCTCGGCGAGGCCGAGCTGTGACGTGGGCGCGCGCAACACGCTGGTGTAGGCGACGAAGCCGACGCCGGCCGCGCGGGCGGCGTCGATCGCGGCCTGATGCTGGGCGATGCGTCGGCCGATCTCGCTCGACGAGATCAGCAGCAGCTTTTCGACGCCCGCGAAGGCCGCGGCGAGGGTTTCGAGGCGGTCGTAGTCGGCCTCGCGCACGACGACGCCCCGAGCGGCCAGATCCGCGGCCTTGGACGGCGTCCGCACGGCGGCGACGATGCGGTCGGGCGCGATGGTCCTGGTCAGAGCGTCGATGACGAGGCGGCCGAGCTGGCCGGTGGCTCCGGTGATGGCGAACATGGCGGGTCCTTCCGTGGTGCGCCGTTGCGCTCGCTTAGATACGCCACTAGATTACTTTTCGTAAGTACGCACACAAAGGTAAGCGTCATGACGACGGATCCCCTGACCACAGGCGCGCTGCTTGAGGAGCGCATGGCGCGCGGCGACGTGTTTTCCGTGCGCTGCCCGTCGCGCGAGATCATGCAGCACGTGACGAGCCGCTGGGGCGTGCTGGCGCTGGTGGCGCTCCGGTCCGGAACGCTGCGCTTCAGCGCTTTGCGCCGCCGGGTGAACGGCGTCAGCGAGCGCATGCTCGCGCAGACGCTGAAGGCGCTGGAGGAGGACGGGCTGGTGGAGCGGCGCGCCCTGCCGGTGGTGCCGCCGCACGTGGAGTACAGCCTGACGCCGCTCGGGGGCGGGGCCGCCGAGAAGGTCAACGCGCTCGCGGACTGGATCGAGACCAACCTGTCGGAGATTCTCGTCCAGCGCGCGGGCCGCTGAACCGGCGCTCCGCAGTCAGGCCGCCCGCTGCGCCGGACGCTTCGCGGGCGCGTCGCCGGCGACGAAGTACGGCGCGTCGCTGCGGGCGAGCGGCGTCCGGCCGCGGATCCGGTCGGCGATCTTCTCCGCCATCATGATCGTGGTGGCGTTGAGATTGCCGGTGATGATCAGCGGCATGATCGAGGCGTCGACCACCCGCAGGCCCTCGATCCCGTGCACCCGGCCCTGGCCGTCCACCACCGCCGTCTCGTCCTCGCCCATCTTGCAGGAGCAGGAGGGGTGGTAGGCGGTCTCGGCGTGCTCGCGCACGAAGGCGTCGAGGTCGGCGTCGCTCTGGCGCTGGTCGCCCGGGCTGATCTCGCGGCCGCGGTAGGGGTCGAGCGCCGGCTGGCGCATGATCTCACGGGTGAGGCGGATCGCGTCCCGGAACTCCCGCCAGTCCTGGTCGTGGCTCATGTAGTTGAACAGGATCGAGGGGTGCTCGCGCGGGTCCATGGATTTGAGCGCGATCCGGCCGCGGCTGGGCGAGCGCATGGAGCCCACATGGGCCTGAAATCCGTGGCCCTCGAAGGCGTTGGTGCCGTTGTAGGAGATCGCGACCGGCAGGAAGTGGAACTGGATGTTCGGCCAGGCGAACTCCGAGCTCGAGCGGATGAAGCCGCCGGCCTCGAACTGGTTCGAGGCGCCAAGTCCTTTGCCGGCGAACAGCCATTCCGCGCCGATCTTCGGCTGGTTCCACCACTTCAGCGCCGGCGCCAGCGACACCGGCTTCACGCACTCGTACTGCAGGTACATCTCGAGGTGGTCCTGCAGGTTCCGGCCCACGCCCGGCAGGTCCTGCACGACCGGCGCGCCGACCTCGCGCAGCAGCGCCGCGGGGCCGACGCCGGAGCGCTGCAGGATCTGCGGCGAGGCGATGGCGCCTGCCGACAGCAGCACCTCGCGGCGGGCGTGCGCGACGATCGCGTCGTCGTTCGCGCCCACGAGATAGGACACGCCGACCGCGCGGCGGCCTGAAAACAGGATGCGGTCCGTGGTGGCGTGGGTGACGATGGTGAGGTTCGGCCGGCCTTTGGCCTGGTCGAGATAGCCGCGCGCGGTGGAGGAGCGACGGCCCTTCGGGGTCACCGTCCGGTCCATCGGGCCGAAGCCCTCCTGCTGGAAGCCGTTGAGGTCGTCGGTGCGGGGGTAGCCCGCCTGCACGCCGGCGGCGACCATCGCTTCGAACAGCGGGTTCACGCCGGGCTTCGAGGTCGTCACCGACACCGGGCCCTCGCCGCCGTGATAGGCGTTCGGCCCGACGTCGCGGGTCTCGGACTTGCGGAAATAGGGCAGGCAGTCGGCGTAGGTCCAGTCGCCCAGGCCGGGCGCCTGCGCCCAGCCGTCGAAGTCCATGGCGTTGCCGCGGATGTAGCACATGCCGTTGATCAGCGAGGAGCCGCCCAGCCCCTTGCCGCGGCCGCACTCCATGCGGCGGCCGTTCATGTGGGGCTCGGGATCGGTGAGGTAGGCCCAGTTGTAGCGCCGGCCCTGGAGCGGAAAGGCGAGCGCCGCGGGCATCTGGGTGCGGAAGTCGAGCCGGTAGTCCGGCCCGCCCGCCTCCAGCAGCAGCACGGTGACGTCCGCATCCTCGGTCAGGCGCGTCGCCAGCACGTTGCCTGCGGAGCCGGCGCCGATGACGATGTAGTCGAACTCGCGCTTGGGTGTCTGGGCCATGGGTACAGTCGCGGTTTCTGCGCCGTCTCCCGATGCTTCGAGGCGCCGCCTTTGGCGGCTCCTCGGCATGAGGAGGGTTGGCGCGACTTCATTCTCTCAACGCTCCTCACGCTGAGGAGCGAACCGAAGGGTCGCGTCTCGAAGCGCGCAGGGAGCGACGCGTCAGAACACGGCGGCGAACGCCCCGAGCTCGACCTGGATCGACTTGCACTGCGTGTAGCGCTCCAGCGTCTCGACGCCGTTCTCGCGCCCGACGCCGGATTGCTTGTAGCCGCCGACCGGCATCTCGGCCGGCGACTCGCCCCAGGTGTTGATCCAGCAGATGCCGGCCTCGAGCCGATGGATGACGCGATGCGCGCGGGCGAGGTCGCGGGTGACGACGCCGGCCGCGAGGCCGTAAGGACTGGCGTTGGCGCGGGCGACGGCCTCGTCCTCGGTCTCGTAAGCCAGCAGGCTCATCACCGGCCCGAAGATCTCGTCGCGCACGATGTCCATCTCGTCGGCGCAGTCGGCGAAGATCGTCGGCTCGACATAGGCGCCGTTCGCGAAGGCCGCGCCCTCCGGCGCTCCGCCTCCGGTCAGCAGGCGCGCGCCGGCGCCCCTGCCGCGCGCCATGTAGTCCAGCACCTTGTCGCGGTGCGCGAAGCTGACGAGCGGCCCGAAGTTGGTCGCGCGGTCGAGCGGGTCGCCGATGCGGATGCGCTTCGCGCGCTCGACCACCTTCGCCTCGAACGCCGCCATCAGGGGCCGGGCCACGAAGACGCGGGTGCCGTTGGTGCAGACCTGGCCGGTGGAGAAGAAGTTCGCGGCCATGGCGATGTCGGCGGCGCGGTCGAGGTCGGCGTCGTCGAGCACGATCAGCGGCGACTTGCCGCCGAGCTCCATGGTGACGTCCTTGAGCGTCGAGGCGGAGGCCGAGGCCATCACCTTCTTGCCTGTGGCCGTGCCGCCGGTGAACGACACCTTGGCGATCCCCGGATGCTCGGTCAGCGCCGCGCCGACGGCGGCGCCCGCGCCGTTCAGCACGTTGAAGCAGCCGGCGGGGAGCCCCGCCTCCGCATAGATTTCGGCGAGCTTCAGCGCGGTGAGGGGCGTCACCTCGCTCGGCTTGAAGATCATGGCGTTGCCGGCGGCGAGCGCCGGCGCCGACTTCCAGAGCGCGATCTGGATCGGGTAGTTCCAGGCGCCGATGCCGGCGACGACCCCGAGCGGCTCCCGGCGGGTGTAGACGAAGGAGGTCTCCCGCAGCGGGATCTGGCGACCTTCGAGCGCGGGCGCGAGGCCGGCGTAGTATTCGAGCACGTCCGCGCCGGTGACGACGTCGACGGCGAGCGTCTCCGACAGCGGCTTGCCGGTGTCGAGAGTTTCGAGCTCGGCCAGCTCGTCGTTGCGCTCCCGGAGCAGCGCGACCGCGCGGCGGAGCACCCGCGAACGCTCCATCGCCGTCATCGCCGCCCAGATCGTCTGGCCCGCGGCCGCGGCCTCCACGGCGCGGTCGACGTCCGCGGCGGAGGCTTGCTGGACGAGCGCCAGCACCTCGCCGGTCGCAGGGTTCACCGTCTCGAAGGTCTCGGCGCCGGCGGCGTCCACGTAGGCGCCGCCGATGTGGAGCCGCTGCAGGCCGAAGCGCGGGGCGAGGCCGGTCGCGGACGCGGCGCGGGCGGCGGCGGTCATCGCAGCAGGCCCCGGTAGATGTCCTCGTGGTCGCACAGTCCGGCGAGGCGGCCGAGCTGGTCGACGAGCGCGATCGGGTAGTTCGACTGACGGCGCACGTCGATCGCGGTCTTCAGCGGCAGCTCGGCGGGCGCGACCACGACGTCGCCCTTCCGGGTGACGGCGCCGGAGACGTCGACCGCCCCGATCGTCCGGACCTGGCCGTTGATCATCAGCGTCAGCGGCTTGCCTTCGCTGCAGAGCGTCAGCGCGACGGCGCCGCCGTCGCCGTCCATCATCACGGCGCCGGCCTCGCGGGAGAGCTTGGCGGTCGGCGTCATCACGGCGTCGGCGCACAGCACATCGAGCGGGTTCATGCGCTTCACGAACTCGGCCACATAGGCGTCGGCCGGGCGCAGCATGATGTCGGCCGGCGCGCCGAACTGCACGACGCGGCCGCCTTCCATGATGGCGATGCGGTTGCCGATCTTCAGCGCCTCCGACAGGTCGTGGCTGACGAAGATGATGGTCTTGTGCAGCTTCTCCTGCAGCGCGAGCAGGTCGTCCTGCAGCTTGTCGCGGATCAGCGGGTCGAGCGCGGAGAAGGGCTCGTCCATCAGCAGGATGTCGGCGTCGGTGGCGAAGGCGCGGGCGAGGCCGACGCGCTGCTGCATGCCGCCGGAGAGCTCCTGCACCTGCTTGTCGGCCCAGTTCGACAGGCCCACCATCTCGAGCTTCTCGTCGACGATGGCGCGCCGCTCCGCCGCGCCCATGCCGCGGATCTCCAGGCCGAAGCCGACGTTGTCACGCACGCTGCGCCACGGCAGCAGGCCGAACTGCTGGAACACCATGGAGACGGTCTTGAGGCGGATGTCGCGCAGGGTCTTGGCCCCGCAGGTCGCGACGTCGACGAGGGCGCCCTCGTGGCACACCATCACCTCGCCGCGCGCTGTTGTGTTGAGCCCGTTCACGGCGCGCAGAACGGTCGACTTGCCGGAGCCGGAAAGGCCCATCAGCACGCAGATTTCGCCGTTGCGGATGTCGAGGTCGACCTTGTAGGCGCCGAGGATCGCGCCGGTCCTGTCGCGGATCTCGTCGCGGTTCGCGCCCTGGTCGGCAAGGGCGAGCGCCTCCTTCGTCCGGCCGAAGATGATCGCGAGGTCGCGCAGTTCGACGGCGTTGTCGGCGCGGCTCGGCTTCGAAGCGGGCACGGCCGCGGCGACGCCCGGTTCGGCGATCACGGTCATGCCGACCTCCTCTTGGCGCGGCGCTCCGGCCGCTTGCACACGCGATCGAGGATGATCGCGAGGATGACGATGGCGATGCCGGCCTCGAAGCCCATGGAGATGTTGACCGAGTTTAGCGCCCGCACGACCGGCTTGCCGAGCCCGTCGGCGCCGACGAGGGCGGCGATCACCACCATGGAGAGGCTGAGCATGATGCATTGGGTGACGCCGGCGAGGATCGTCGGCATGGCGTGCGGCAGCTCCACCTTGAACAGCAGCTGGCGCTTGGTGGCGCCATAGGCCAGCGCCGCCTCCCGCAGGGCCTCCGGCACAGTCGAGATGCCGAGCTGGGTGAGGCGGATCGGGGCGGGCAGGGCGAAGATCACCGTCGAGATCACGCCCGGCACCGTGCCGAGGCCGAACAGCACCAGCGTCGGGATCAGGTACACGAAGGTCGGGATGGTCTGCATCAGGTCGAGCACCGGGCGGATCGCCTGATAGAGCCAGGGCCGGTGCGCGGCGGCGATGCCGACGGGGACGCCGATCACGATGCAGGTCGCCGTCGCCCAGATCACCAGGGAGAGCGTCTGCATCGTCGCCTCCCAGTAGCCGAGGTTGATCACAAGCAGCAGCGACAGGACGATGAAGGCGACGAGGCCGATCGAGCGGTGCAGCGCATAGGCCCCGATCGCGAAGGCCGCGACGAGGATCAGCGCGGGGATCCACAGCAGGAGGTCGGTGAGCCCGTCGACGAGCGCCGAGAGCGCGATCGCGATGAAGTCGAAGAACGCCTGACCGTGGTCGGTCAGCCACTCGATCGCCGTCGCGAGCACGGGTCCGAGCGGGATCTTGTGGGTGGTCAGCCAGTCGGTCATGCGCAGTCCTCATCTCGAGGCGAAGCGATGTCTGTGACGTTGAGGCCTCCGCGGGCGGAGGCGGCTCGGGGCGGCGGGCGGCGATCAGGCGCGCCGCCCGCCGCGAACGGTCAGTTCAGTCCAAGGCTCTTCCGCACCGCCGGCAGGGCCGGCTGCCCGTCGAGCGTGGTCACGCCGTCGAGCCAGCCTTTCCAGGCGTCGGGCTCGGCCTTCAGCCAGGCCTCGGCGGCCTTGGCCCCCTCCATGCCGTCGAACAGGATCGAGCCCATGACCTTGTTCTCGGTGTCGAGCGTGAAGGTCAGCTTGTTGAAGAAGGCCCCGAGGTTCGGGCATTCGCCGGCGTAGCCTGCGCGCAGGTTGGTGTAGATCTCGGCGCCGCCGAGGTTCGGGCCGAACACGTCGTCGCCGCCCTCGAGATACTTGATCGAATACTTGGTGTTCATCGGGTGCGGCTCCCAGCCGAGGAACACGATGGCCTCCTTGCGGCGCTGGGCGCGGTCGAGCTGGGCCAGCATGCCCTGTTCGCTCGACTCGACCAGATCGAAGTCCTTGAGGCCGAACTTGCCGTCCTTGATCATGCCGAGGATCAGCCGGTTGCCGTCGTTGCCGGGCTCGATGCCGTAGATCTTGTCGTGCAGGTCGTCCTTGAACTTCTCGATGTCGGCGAAGGTCTTGAGACCCTTGTCGTAGAGATAGGTCGGGACCGCCAGCGTGTACTTCGCGCCGGTCAGGTTCGGGCCGATCACGTCGACCTGCTTGGCCTCGACGTAGGGCTTCCGGTCGGCCTCCATCGTCGGCATCCAGTTGCCGAGAAAGACGTCGATGTCCTTGGACTTCAGCGAGGCGTAGGTGACCGGCACCGACAGCACCTGGGTCTTGGTCTGGTAGCCGAGACCTTCGAGAATGCGCGAGGCGATGGCGGTGGTGGAGGTGATGTCGGTCCAGCCGACGTCGGCGAACCGGACGGTCTTGCAGGCGGCCGGCTCGGCCGCCAGGGCGGGCCCTCCGCCGAGGAGTCCGGCTGCGCAGATCGCGGACAGGAGCATGCGGAGACGCATCACGGAGACCCTCCAGGTGAACGGGGCTTCAACTTGCGTGCCTGACTCATTAGAACGCATTGAATGATCGTTCAACAGCAAAAAGTAAGCTGTTGCGGTGCAAAAACAGTCATGGCGTTGAATTTAAACGCGTCATTTTGTTCAAAAATTGTGCTTCGCCGCGGCGCGGGGGGGCGTTTCCGTGGAAAGGAGAGGGGTGCGTCAGATCGATGTTGAACAGGTGTTCAACGGCGGCGTATGCTTGGTCATGGCCCCACCGCAGTCCGCCGCCTCGCCGTCCGAGCCCATGCGCAGCTTCGAAGCGGAGCGCCGGCGGCATCTGATCGAAGCGACGATCGAGACCGTCTCCGACGTCGGCTTCAAGGCGGCGTCGCTCGGCGAGATCGCGCGGCGCGCAGGCGTCAGCCAGGGGCTGTTCGCGCACTATTTCGGCGACAAGGACGGTCTGCTCGAAGCGACGCTGCGGTTCATGGCGGCCCGGCTCGCGCGCGCGACGGCCGCGCGTCTGCGCGCGGCCCTCACGCCGCTGGAGCGCGTGCTGGCGGTTCCGGAGTCGGCGCTCGCGCCGGAGGAGTTCGATCCCCGTACCAGCGCGGTCTGGCTCGCGTTCTGGGGCCAGATCATGCACTCCGAGCCCTACCGCAGAGTGCAGTCGATCTACCAACAGCGCATGCGGGCGAACCTGCGCTATGGGCTGAGGCCGCTGGTCGATCCCGCGCGGCTGGAGATCTCGGTCTCCTTCATCGCCGCGACGATCGACGGCCTGTGGCTTCAATCGCATTCGACCGGCGTCGTGAGGTCCGATGGATCCGAAGCGCGGTCGATCGTGCGGGAGCTCGTCACGCTCCTGATCACGCGGGAAGGCGCGGCGCGCCAGGCGGCTGCGCCTGCGCAACCCGCCGCGGTCGCGCCGTCGACGCCCGCCCGCCCGTGGCTTTCGTCGGACGCGGGCGGGAGCGCGGCCTGGCGGACCGCGGCGCGCGCGGAGCGGGGCGAGGTGCTGCGGCGCGTCGCGCTGCGCCTGCGCGATGAGCGCAAGGCGATCGCGCGGCTCGAGGCCCGCGACGCCGGCCGCCCGGTGGCGGACGTCGAGGCGCACGATCTGCCGCGGGTGATCCGCGCCTTCGAGCGCGCGGCCGAGCGGGCCGCGGCCCCGGCGGCCGACCACGTCGATTTCGGCGGAGGCCGGAGGGGCTGGGCGGACCGCTCCCCGCCCGCCTCCGTGCTCGCGCCGGTCCATTGGAGCGCGCCTCTGCTGCTCGCAAGCCGCCTCGTCGCGCCGGCGCTGGCCGAGGGCGCGGCGGCGGTCGCGTGCTCCGCGGCGCGGAAGACCCGCGCGCTGTCCCGCCTTGCGGAGATCGCGCGCGAAGCGGGCGCGCCCGAGGGCGCCTTCGCCGTGCTTGGCGGCGACGACGCCGAACGGGCGGTACGCGCTGCGGGCGGTCCGTCGACGGGGTGGGCGGACGCGCCGCGGAAATCCGCGGTGCTGGTCACCGCCGACGCCGATCTCGACCGGGCGGCGGCCGAGATCGTGCGCGGCGCCCGGCGGTTCGCGCGCGCGCGCGCCCTGAGCGAGACGCTGGTCTTCGTCGCCGACGCCGTGCGCCCGGCGTTCGTCGAGCGGCTCCGGGCTGAGATCGCCGCGCTGGTGGTCGGCGATCCGATGGATCCTGTGGTCGAAGTGGGTCCCATGGTCTCGCGCGATCAGCTCGAACGCGCGCTCGCCCTGATCGAAGCGGCGCGGCGCGACGGCGCCCGGGTGAAGCTCGGCGGCCGCGCCGGGGATCTCGGCGGCCGGAGCCGGGCGGCCGTTCTGAAGCCCACGCTGCTCGACGACGGCCACGAGGGCATGGCCGTCGCGCGGACGCCGCTGTTCGCGCCGATCGTTCTGACGTGCGGCTTCGCGACCGAGGCCGACGCCGCGGCGCGGCTGAAAGCTCTGGGGCCGGGGTTGTCGCTCGGCGTCTATGCGGGAGACGTCGCGCGGGCGCGTCGGCTGGCCCGCGCGGCGGAGGCGGCCGTCTGCCGTATCAACGACGGAGGAGGCGGCTTCGCTTCGGCCGAAGAGGACTGGCTCGAGCCGGACGCAGGGGCGTTCGGGCGGGTGCGCCGGACGCTCGCCTGCGAGCAGGACGCGGACTGACGCCTTTGGTCAGTGCGCGACGGACTTCGAGAACAGCGTCACAACCATCACCCCCGCAAGGATGAGGCCGATGCCGACGAGGGCCGGACCGTCGAGCGCCTGCCGGAACCACAGGACGCCGACCAGCGCGATCAGCACGATGCCGCCGCCGGACCAGATCGCGTAGGCGACGCCGGTGGGGATCGTCTTCAGGACATGGGAGAGAAGATAGAACGCGACGCCGTAGCCGACCAGCGTGATCAGGCTTGGCCACAGGCGCGAGAGCCCGTCGGAGGCCTTCAGCGCGGAGGTTCCGATGACCTCCGCGACGATCGCGAGAGCGAGCAGGACATAGGCGGGAACGCCGTTCATGGCCGGCTCCAGACGTCAAAAAGGGGGCCCCGCCGGCCGGCGCGGCCCCCTTTTTCTTACAAGCTTACTTGAGCTTGCTGAAGGCGGTGTCGAACGAGAGCTTCACGAGGGCCGTGGAGCCGCAATAGCCGCGGTTGCCGGTGTTGAGCCCGCACTCGGTCTTGCTGAGGTCGGTGTCGATGTAGCGGACGTCGAGGGTCATCGCCTTGTAGGTGCCGCCGAGGCCGGCGTTCCAGGTCAGGTAGTCCCTCGGGTTGAAGCCCGAGTCGGTCTTGCCGAGCCACTGCTTGCCGAACTCGCCCGAGACATACAGGGAGACGTCCGTGATGGGCTGGAAGGGCAGGGTGTACTTGGCGCCGCCCACGAGATAGAAGCCGTCGCCGCCGGATTTGCCGATGTCCCAGCCGTAGAGGAACGTGCCGCTCACGACGAGGTCGTCGGTGATCGCGTAGCTCGGCTTGAACGACAGCTCCCAGTAGTTGGTCTCGCCGCCGTCCTCACCCGGGTACCAATAGTACAGCGCGCCCGCGTCGAGGGTGAGGGCGCCGAAGGTGTGGCGCACGCCGCCGTAGAGGTCGACCTCGGCTGCGGGATCGGTCGAGCCGTCCGCGAACTGCACGTTCGACGCCCAGATGCCGGCGTAGAACCAGTCGAGAGCCTGCAGCTCGGCGTAGCCCTGAACCGCGAACTCCTTGTCGGAGTTGCTGATGCCGCGCGAGCGGTAGTCGTTCATGAAGGCGACGCCGAAGGCGACGTCCCACAGCGGCGTCACTTCGGTGACCATGGTCTCCGGCGCCGAGAGGTCGGCGGCCGAAGCCTGCCCCGCCCCCGCGAGGGCGAACGACGCGCCCAGAGCAAGCGCGATCCCCGCGTTCTTAATCATTTGCTTAATCCCCGAAACTGTTTTGACAGAACTGCCAATTCGCGAAGCCAGTATCGGTGCAATTCAGCGCGGCGCGAGAGGGGATAGATCTCGCGGGCGACGATCGTCATCGATATGAGACATTCGGAACACAGTGCGACCGGACGTCTCATCCTTGCGGATGGCGAGGTTTAACTGAGATGTTGTTTGGGAATACAGACGGACGCGGGCGGTTCGCAAAAGATTTCACGCGTGTGACGAAAGTCGTAGGTGTGATTGGACGTCGTTCAATAGTTCTTGAGCGCAGCATATTAAGGCTGCGGGCTCCGCCCCTGGACCTTGCGAGGCGAGCCTGCGCGCAATCCAGAATGTGGATGTGCTGTCGCAGTCTTTAGAAAAAACGCGAATGTCTTTGCGCGCGAGCGCCGACGCGCCTCGAAGGCCACGTGTTTTTGCGCGGCCGCCCGTCGTCAAGGCGCGCGACAAGTCGCTCTAGAACGGGCTTTTTTCGGTCGAAGTCAGCGAAGCGCCCCGGATCTGCAGGTCGGCGATTCGGTGCAGTCCGACGGATGGCGCACGTTCATGCAACGATTTGAGCACAAACTGGGCAAATGCACAATCCTGCGCCGCACGCGTCTGTGGACGGAGCGCCG
The DNA here is from genome assembly GCF_016907975.1 of Methylopila capsulata. Lineage (GTDB taxonomy): Bacteria > Pseudomonadota > Alphaproteobacteria > Rhizobiales > Methylopilaceae > Methylopila > Methylopila capsulata. The sequence continues at coordinate 163,435 of NZ_JAFBCY010000005.1, read as the reverse complement.
CACGCGCAGGCTGGCGGCCGCGCGTGCGGCGGCGTAAGCGCCTTGGCGGGACCTCGAGGAGAAGCTGCGCATGGCGCGTCAACTGAAGCTCGGCGCCTTCATGCGCCCGGTGAGCCTGCACACCGGCGCCTGGCGCTATCCCGGAGCCTGGCCCGACGCGAACTTCAACTTTCGGCATCTGAAGCGTATGGCGCAGCGGCTCGAGGAGGCGACCTTCGACGCCTTTTTCATGGCGGATCACCTCGCCGTTCTGAACATGCCCGCGGACGCGCTGAAGCGCAGCCACACGGTGACCTCGTTCGAGCCCTTCACGCTGCTGTCGGCGCTCGCCGCCGTGACGGAGCGGATCGGCCTCGTCGCGACGGCCTCGACGACCTTCGACGCGCCCTACCACGTCGCCCGCCGCTTCGCCTCGCTCGATCACCTGTCGGAGGGCCGCGCCGGCTGGAACGTCGTCACCACCTCCAATCCCGAGGCGGCGCTCAACTTCGGGCTCGATGAGCACGTGGAGCATGGCGACCGCTACAGGCGGGCGCGGGAGTTTGTGGACGTGGTCACCGGGCTCTGGGACTCCTTCGCCGATGACGCCTTCGTCCGCGACGTGGAGGCCGGCGTCTACGTCGACCCGTCCCGGATGCGCGCGCTGCGCCACAAGGGCGAGTTCCTGTCCGTGCAGGGGCCGCTCAACATCGCCCGCCCGCCGCAGGGCTGGCCGGTGATCGTGCAGGCCGGCGCCTCGGAGCCCGGCCGACAGCTCGCCGCCGAGACGGCGGAGGTGGTGTTCGCCGCTCCGCGCCGGCTCTCCGAGGCGCAGGCCTTCTACAAGGACGTCAAAGGCCGGATGGCGGCGGTCGGGCGGGACCCCGATCATCTCAAGATCCTGCCGGGCGCCTTCATCGTGGTCGGCGACAGCGTGGAGGAGGCGCGCGAGACGCGCGCCCGGCTCGACGCCCTGGTGCACGTCGACAGCGCTTTCGGGTCGCTCTCGACCATGCTCGGCCACGACGTCTCCGGCTTCGATCCGGACGGCCCGCTGCCGGAACTCCCCGAGACCAACGCCAGCCGCAGCGCGCAGGCGCGGATCGTCGCGTTCGCACGGCGCGAGAACCTCTCGATCCGCCAGATCGCCCAGCGCGTGGGCGGCTACTCCGGCCTCGCCTTCGTCGGCACGCCCCAGACCATCGCCGACGGCATGCAGGAATGGCTGGAGACCGAGGGCTGCGACGGCTTCAACGTCATGTTTCCCTTTCTCCCGCAGGGGCTCGACGACGTCGTCGACCGCGTGGTCCCGGAACTTCGCCGCCGCGGGATCTTCCGCGCCGCCTACGAGGGACGGACGCTGCGCGATCACCTCGGCCTGCCCCGGCCGGAGAACCGCTGGTTCCCGGCGCCCGCCTCCTGACGGAGGCCGCCTCCAGCCTCGGCGGAACCGCCGCTCTGGCCACGCCCCGTCACCGGACGTGGCCGCAAGGCGAGCGGTCCGCCTGGCGGCGACCTTCAGCCGATGGCATCCGCCTGCGCGTCCTTCGCGACCTTCTTCTTCCGCCACGGCGCGTTGACCTGCCAGTCCCCGGCCATGATGCAGCCGACCGGCTCGACGGTGTCCACGACCTCGCACAGACCGAACTCGGCGAGCTGGGCGCGCACCGTGTCGGCGTTCTTGTAGGCGGCGGGCAGTTCCGACGCGTCCGGCACGCCGCTGAAGAACCGCGCGTCGATGGTCGTGCGGATGGCCGCGAGCTGCTCCTCCGGCGTTTCGGTCTGCGCCCTCAGGAAGGCGGTCCGGCTGAAATTGCGGCCGGCCCCGTGCGGGGAGAAGCCGAGGCCGTTCGGCGCGTCCAGCCCACGCGTGATCAGGATCGGCTCGCCCATGTTGAGGGGCACGAGCGTCAGGCCGGTGTCGTCGGCGCTGAAGCCGTCATAGGCCGGCGTCGCGCCCTTGGCGTGGTAGAACAGGCCGTCGGTCTTGCGGAAGACGAAGTTGTGCTCGTTCCAGAAGCGGTCGACCGGCTTCAATCCCAGCGCGTCGGCGACCAGGTCGTGGATGGCGTAGTGGTTCGCCTTGGTCCACAGGCGGATGATCTGAAGCGCCTCCCAATAGGCTTCGCCCTCGGCCGTGTCGGCGTCGATCCAGGCGTTGTGGCTCGGCGTCTCGGGAGACGCGGCCCGCCGCGTCGTCTCGGCCAGCGCCATGCCGGCCTTGTAGAGCAGCGCGCCGGGCTTGCGGGAGCCGTGGTGGGTGACGAGCGTCACGTCGCCCGTCGAGGTCCGGCGGCCCACATAGAAGAAGTGGTTGCCGTCGCCCTGCGTCGCGAAGTGCTCGATCGCCGCCGAGGTCAGCTTGCTGAGGAACGGGTTCGCGTCCATCGCCGCGAGGATTTCGGCCGGCGGGCGGATCTGCGCGCCGCGCGGCCGGCCGCCGCCGCCGAAATGCGACCATGCCATGCCGGCGTCGAGGATCGCGGTCGGGTCGACGTCGCCGAACGAGGTCAGCGCCATCGAGCAGCAGATGTCGGCGGAATGGAAACCGGGATGGATCGCGTTCTCGGTCGCGATCACGCCGCCGACCGGGATGGTGCCGGGCGCACGGCCGGCCGGGCAGGCGTCCGGCATCACCGCGCCCGCCCGGACGGTCGGAACCCGCATCAGCTCGTCCATATGAGCCTGCACGCTCGCGATGTTCTCGGCGTCGCCCTCGTTCTCGGCGCGTATGTTGAGGTGATACGGAAGGGCGCCCGGCCCGCGCAGGCCACGCCTGGCGACCGGCTTCGGCGCCACGGCGGCGACGGCCGCGCGCGCGTCCTCGCCGCGCGCGGCCGCGGCCTGCGCCGCCGCGATGGCGTCCGTGAACCAGGGACCGGGCCCAAACCCCCAGTCGATGAGCGTCTTTCCAGTGATCACGGCGCGTCTCCTTGCGCGTCTAGGCTTTCGGGCAGTCCAGAGGTCGCGGCGACCAGTGTGTTTACGGGACGTTATTGAGCTACCCGGTTGTCCCGGGGGCGGATGCGAACCGCCGACCTCCCGCCGTCTCAGGCGGGCGCTCTACCATGTAGTCCCGCAGGCATTCGCCGCGTCAGTTCAAGGCCGTGACGACGAGAGGCGGCGGGACACGGACCTCTCGGTCCGACGGGATTCGAACCCGCGTTAGCCGTGTAGTCCCGTCAGCATTCGTCACGTCATGTTCGTTCCCGTCGGGGCCGCGGCGACAATCTGGTCGTGGGACGCCTTTCCGCCACGTCGCCCGTTGGCGACGGAGGGATTCGCACCCTCACGGGAGGTTTCGAGCCTCCCGCCGCCCCCGAAGGGGCGGCCGCGTCTGCGATGTAGTCCCACTGGTATTCGCCGCGTCCGCGACAGGACGAAGCCGTGACGACGAGGTTCGACGAAACGTCTGGCGAGGATCGCCTTTCGGAGATCGCCGCCGCCTGCTCTGTCCATTGAGCACGGGCCGATGGATGGCCGGCCCGGCGGGATTCGAACCCGCATCTGGTCCGTGGAGGGATGTAGTTCCGTCAGCATTCGTCACGGCTTGGTCTTCGGATCCGTCCGGGGGACGCGACGACGAGTGTGGCGAGAGGCGAGCGTCCCGATAACGGTGAGTCGGGGGCGGGTATCAATCGCCTGCGCTCCAGATGGTGATGTACTCTCGGCCGGCATTCGTCGCGTCGCCGGGACGGACCTGTCCTCGTTTCTCCTTCTGAGGGACGCGGGCCCCATCGCCCGCGCCCCGTTGTTGTCAGAGCTCGATCTTCTCGATCTCGCCCACCCAGTGCGCCGGCCCGAGGGTCCCGTCCGCAAAGCGGCCGATCATCTCGAACGCCGCGTCGGAGAAGCCCCCGACGTTGAGGATGTCCTCGCGCTCCACGGCCTGGGTCGCGCCGTAGGGCTGGATGTCGACGCAGACCATTTTCAGGCCCGGATTGATCGCCTTCAGCCTGTTGAAGGCCTGCATCAGACCCGTGCCCGAGCGGGCCGCCTGCGCGTCCATCCAGGACTGGTTGTCCGAGACGAACACGAGGAGATCGACCCTGGCCTTCTCCGCCACCAGTCGCTCGACCGGGGCCGAGCAGTTGGTGCCGCCGCCGCCGACCGCCGCGAGCTTGCCCGCGTTGGTCATGACGCTGTCGCGCGGGTTGAGGTCCACATCGACCACATCCTGCTCGAACGGCATCACCCGCGCCGTACGGTTCGCCCGCAGGAACGCAGCGGCGACCAGCGCCGCCACGTCGACGCAGCGCACCACCGAGGTCGCGCCCGGGCGGTAGCCGGTGGCGGGCGAGCCCATCGAGCCGGACACGTCCGGGCAGACCACGACGTTCCCCGCCACCGCGGGCACGTTGGAGACCGCGATCTCCATCGCATCCTGCAGCGCCTCGCGGACCGCAGCCGGGACTCCCGAGCCCGTCGCGGCGTAGGCCGCCATGAGCTGGTACGGGAAGACTCGGGCGCGGCGGATCGCGTCGCCGTCCCGGAGCCGCTCCGCCACATGCTCCGCAAAGCCCTCGACCTCGAACGCGCCGTGGCGCGCGAAGGTGTTGAGGTTCATGCGCAGCATGTGCCAGCCGGCTTTCCGGCCGACGCCGGCCCACTGCTCCTTCGTGAGGGGCAGCGAGGTCAGCATCTGGAACGGCAGGTCCGGAACCTCGCCGGTCGGATCCGCCTTGAACGCCTCGAAGGCCCGGACGATCTCCGGAGCCGCCGCGACGTCGTAAGGCCGTCCGATCAGCCACCCGAACAGCGCCGCCCGCTCGGCCGAGGCCGGACGCGGATGGACCATCTTGATCACGTCGCCAAGCGACGGGTCCTGACCCACCGACGCGCGCAGGATCTCGGCGTCCGACGCCGCGTCGAGCCAGCCCTGCACCAGCTTCTTCGGCCGCGTGCCCAGCGACTTCCGGCCCGTGACGCCCGAGCGCATGATCTGCACGAAATTGCGCAGCATGCGGCCGTTGTCGACGATCCGCGGGAAGGCGCGAGCGAACTCGGTCCCGTGCATGGCCGACAGCGCCGCCAGCAGGAGAGCCGGAAGGTCCTTCATGTGGCCGCGCTGACGAGCGTAGATTGCGGTCTTGGCCACGAACTCCGGCTCGATCTCGCAGACGAGCTTCAGCGCGGCCTCGAGCTGGGCCTCCGGCTCGGCGTAGAAGGTCCGGCCGAGCGTTCCAGTCGCCGCGAGCTGCGCCAGCGCGTGGCGCGGCTCATAGGCGTAGGCCGGGGCGCCCGCATGGTTGGTCGCGGTCGCGGCCGGAACGAGCTTCCCGACGATGGATTTGAAAAGCGCCTTGTTCGCCATGATCCGTCCTCCGTTCACCCAGACCTCATTGCGAGGCGCGTGCCAGAGCGGGCCAGGGGCCGCGAGTTTTCTTTCAATGTATTGATTTCAAATGATTAAATTTCTTTGTCCGACTTTCCCCCGATCCCGGCTTGCGACAAGCGCGGCAAAATATCGATACTGACATATCGTTGTTTATCTGTTCGGATCGTCCAATGGAGAAGAAGCGCGTCGTCATCGGCTTTCTCGGCACCACGCTGGACGCCGGAAAGCAAAACCGGTGGGGGCGGTGGCGGCCGACGGTCGAGCTCTGCCAATACCGCGACCTGCCGATCGGCCGGCTCGACATGATCCACGGCGAGGGCTCGATGGCGCTCGCCGAGCGGGTGACCGCCGACATCGCCCAGGTTTCGCCCGCGACCGAGGTCCGCAGGCATCTCATGAACCTGGCGGACCCATGGGATTTCGAGGAGGTCTATGGCGCGCTGCACGACTTCGCGCGCGGCTATCCGTTCGATCCCGACGCCGAGGACTACCTCGTCAACATCACCACCGGGACGCATGTCGCCCAGATCTGCTGGTTCCTGCTGATCGAAGCGCATTTCATCCCGGCCAAGATCCTCCAGCTCTCGCCGCCGCGGGGCGGGCGCGACGGCGGCGAGCGCCAGCCGAGCTCCTACGGCCTGATCGACATCGATCTCTCGCGCTACGACCGGATCGCCACGCGCTTCCGCCGCGACCGCGACGAGGCGGCGAACTTCCTCAAATCCGGCATCGAGACCCGCAACGAGGCGTTCAACCGGATGATCGACCGGATCGAGCAGGTCGCGATCCGCTCGAAGGCGCCTCTTCTGCTCTGCGGCCCGACCGGCGCCGGCAAGTCGCAGCTGGCGCGACGGATCTACGAGCTCAAGAAGGCGCGCCGTCAGGTCGGCGGACCCTTCGTCGAGGTGAACTGCGCGACGCTGCGCGGCGACGGCGCGGCCTCCGCCCTGTTCGGCCACGTGAGAGGCGCCTTCACGGGCGCCGCGTCCGAGCGCGCGGGGCTGCTGAGGGCGGCCGACAAAGGCATCCTGTTCCTCGACGAGATCGGCGAACTCGGACCTGACGAACAGGCGATGGCGTTGCGCGCGATCGAGGAGAAGCGCTTTCTGCCGGTCGGCTCGGACAAGGAGGTCGGCTCCGATTTCCAGTTGATCGCCGGCACCAACCGGGACCTGTCCCTGGACGTGCGCGCCGGGCGCTTCCGGGAGGATCTTCTGGCGCGCCTCAATCTCTGGACCTTCGATCTGCCGGGCCTCGCCGATCGGCCCGAGGACATCGAGCCCAACCTCGATTTCGAACTCGCCCGTTTCAGCGAGCGCGAAGGCCTGCACGTCACGATCAACCGCGAGGCGCGCCAGCGCTACCTGGCGTTCGCAGCCTCCCCGGCGGCGCGGTGGCTTGCGAACTTCCGCGACCTCGGCGCCTCCGTCACGCGCATGGCGACGCTCGCGCCGCGCGGCCGCATCGACGCGGCGACCGTCGATGAGGAACTGGCGCGGCTCCGTCGCGCCTGGGCCTCGAAGGCCGATGACGACCGGGATCTGCTGGCGGACCTGTTCGGGGAGAGCGAACTGGACGGGATCGACCTGTTCGACCGCGTGCAGTTGGTCGAGGTCGTGAAGGTCTGCCGGCGCGAACCGACCGCAAGCGCGGCCGGCCGCGCGCTGTTCGCCGCCAGCCGCGCCAAGAAGGCGAGCGCCAACGACGCCGATCGGCTGCGAAAATACCTCGGGCGTTTCGGTCTCGATTGGACCGCCGTGCGCGAGAGGGGAGCATGAGGCGGCGGCTCGCCCCCGTTCCGCGTGCCGCGGAGCGCGCGGGCGAACGCTGCCGACCATGGCGGGGCTCGCGGCGGGCGGCGCGGCATTCGCCGGATCCGAAACAAATGAGGCGGTTCCAGAGCTCTGGAACCGCCTCATTCTGTTGGTGGGCGTGACAGGGATCGAACCTGTGACCCCTACGATGTCAACGTAGTGCTCTCCCGCTGAGCTACACGCCCTGGCGACGCTTGCGCGTCCGCCGAACCTAGCGATCCCGAACCGCGCGGGAGGCGGTCCGGAACAGAGCGCCGGCTATATCGGATCGCTTTGGGGCTTGCAAGCGGTCCCGCGACGCTTTGTGAGGGGGATCAGCGCTCCGCCTCGTCGGGCGGTTTCCGCGCCGCGGCGCGCCGCCTCAGGCTGAGCAGCCAGAGCGGGACAGCGCAGGCCGCGCCGAACGCGAAGCCCTGCCCGACGCCTTCGAAGCCGGGGCGATCGAACGCGCCCGACGCCCAGATCAGGAGCGCGCCGAGGATCAAGAGCGGCGGGGCGACGTCTCGAAGCGACAGGGAAGGCGGCCTCAGGCGGCGAGCAGCTTGTCGACTTCCGTCACCAGCTCGCGCAGGTGGAACGGCTTCGACAGGATCTTCGCGTCCTTCGGGGTCTGGCTGTCGGGATTGAGCGCCACGGCCGCGAAGCCGGTGATGAACATGACCTTGATGTCGGGGTCGAGCTGGGTGGCGCGCCGGGCGAGTTCGATGCCGTCCATCTCCGGCATCACGATGTCGGTCAGCAGAAGCTCGAACGGCTCCTCGCGCAGGCGGTGATAGGCCGACAGCCCGTTGTCGAAGGAGACGACCGAATGGCCGGCGTTCTCCAGCGCCTTGACGAGGAAGCGGCGCATGTCGTCGTCGTCTTCGGCGAGCAGGATCTTGGAATTCGCGTTCACGGGGCGGGGGCCTTGCGTTTCGGCTGCTGAATCAAGTCATTCCATAAGTGCCCGCCTTGGTAAACAGAGCGTTGCGCGGGCGTCGCGATGGACAGACGCGTCGCCCTTCGGCAACTATCCCCCCTTCGGCGGGCCTTTCCCCCGGCAGCCTTCCCGGAGCTCTCCGCGCACGTGACGCACGTCTCGCCCAACGACGCGGTCGATCCCGCCTTCGACGTCGCCGAACCGGACGGCGGAGCGGGCGCGGCCACGTTCAACTCGCCCCACTCGGGCGCGACCTATCCCGCGAGCTTCCTCGCGGCCTCGCGGCTGGACCCGCGGACCCTGCGGCGGTCCGAGGACGCCTTCGTCGACGAGCTGTTCGCCGCGGCCCCGAGCTTCGGGGCGCCGCTGATGCGCGCGCATTTCCCGCGCGCTTTCCTCGACGTCAATCGCGAGCCCTACGAGCTCGATCCGCGGATGTTCGACGGGCGGTTGCCGCCGTTCGCCAACACCCGCTCGCTGCGGGTCGCGGGGGGGCTCGGCACGATCGCCCGGATCGTGGGCGAGGCGCAGGAGATCTATGGCGCCCGTCTGCCGGTCGATGAGGCGCTTGCCCGGATTGAGACCTACTACAAGCCCTATCACCGGACTCTCGGCCGTCTGATCGCCCGCGCGCACCGGCTGCACGGCGCGGCGCTGCTGGTGGACTGCCACTCCATGCCCTCCGCAGGCGCGCTGCGCGAGGAACGGCCGCGGGCCGACGTCGTGCTCGGCGACCGCTACGGCACGAGCTGCGCCCCGGCGCTGGTGGACTTCGCGGAGCAGACGCTGCGCGACCTCGGCTACCTCGTCCTGCGCAACAGGCCCTACGCCGGCGGCTACATCACCGAGCACTACGGCGCGCCGGGCAGCGGCTTCCACGCCCTCCAGATCGAAATCAACCGCGCGCTCTACATGGACGAGCGCGCGCACGCGAAGACCAAGGGCTTCGCCAAGGTGCAGGCCGACATGACGACGCTGGTTCGCGCGATCGCAGGCGCGCCGCTCGCGGCGCTCGGCGTGCATCGCCTCGCCGCGGAATAGACTTTCGTAGCACCCATCCGAAAGTCCAAGACGTCGCGAGGGTTTCGTCGATGGATCGATAGGAAAAGGACTTGCAAACGCGGCCATTCGCCGCCAATGTCCCGCCACCTGGACGAGAGACAACAAAAAAAGGCCGCCGGCATTAGCCAGCGGCCCAAGTCTAGGGAGGAAACGCCCAAGGAGGGCGGCGGCGTCGCGATCCGGAGATCGCAATGCCGCGCTGCAATAAGATGCGGCCGCGCCGCACAAAACGCAAGCTCTAATGACCTTTATCGCCGGCTGCGACCGCCTGTCGCAGTTTCCGGCGATTTCCTTTTGGTGGCCACGCCCTCGCGCTCTCGCCGTTCCGGCGACGGGTCGCGTCTTCGCGCTTGCTCAAAGCGCGCGATTTTGGCCCTCTGGCGCCCTCGCGTTCGCGGCGACGCCGCGCCCAGGAGTTCGCCAATGACGGCCGTCGATTTCACCGCCTTCGTCGATCGCCTCGCCGCCGCGTCGGGCGAGGCGATCCTGCCGTTCTTCCGCACCTCGATCGGCGTCGAGGACAAGGGCCACGGCGGCGGCTTCGACCCAGTGACCGCGGCGGACAAGGCCGGCGAGAGCGTCATGCGCGCGCTGATCCGCGAGACCTTCCCCGAGCACGGCATCGTCGGCGAGGAGCACGGCGACGACCGGACCGACGCCGAGTTCGTCTGGGTGCTCGACCCGATCGACGGCACGCGCTCCTTCATTCTCGGCATGCCGATCTGGGGCACGCTGATCGGCCTCACCCGCGGCGGCGCGCCCTGCTTCGGGCTGATGAACCAGCCCTTCGTGGGCGAGCGCTTCTTCGGCGACGGCGCGAGCGCGAGCTATGCGGGGCGCGGCGGCCAGCGCCGGCTGCGGACCCGGCCCTGCGCGCGGATCGAGGACGCGCTGATGATGTCGACCTCGCCGACCATGTTCACGGCGGAGGAGCGCGCGACCTTCGACGCTGTCTCCGGCGACGCGAAGCTGACCCGTTGGGGCGCCGACTGCTACGGCTACGCCATGCTCGCCGCCGGCCACGTCGACCTTGTGATCGAAGCCGACCTGAAGCCGTTCGACATCGTCGCGCTGATCCCGATCGTCGAGGGCGCCGGCGGCGTCGTCACGACCTGGGACGGAGGTCCGGCCACCGACGGCGGCCGTATCATCGCCGCGGGCGACAAGCGCCTGCACGCGCTGGCGCTCGAGCGGCTTGCGCGCGGGTGAGGCCGGTCCGACCGGAGGACGCCGGATGCTGACGCGCTTCTGCTCCGCGTTCCTGTCGTTCCGGGGGCGCATCAGTCGGTTGACCTACTGGAAGCGCTCGCTTCAGGCGGGGCTGGTCGCGCTGCCCTTCGTGTTCGCCGGGCTGTTGGTCGCGAGCTACAGCCGCGTCGCGTTCTTCGCGCTCGTGGGCTTTGGCCTCGCGATCAGCCTCGGCGGCTGGGCGTCGATCACGGTGCGCCGGTTCCACGATCTCGGCCGCAACGGCTGGCTCGGCCTCGCAGCCGTCGCGCTGTCGGCCGGGCTGTCCTACGCCGTCGAGGAGGCGAGCGGCGCGCTGTTCGTGATGGCGGTGGCGGCGAGCTGCGTCTCGCTCGCCCTGTTCGTCTACCTCGGCTTCGTCCGCGGCACGCCGGGCGCGAACGCCTACGGGCCGAACCCACACGCGCCGGACGCCTGAGGTCAGGCCAGCGTCCGGCTGCCCGGCACGAAGGCGTCGAACGCGGCCCAGAACAGCTCCCGGACCGGATCGCGCTCCATCAGGATCTCATGCTCCGCGCCGTCGAGGCGGATGTGGCCGCCGCCGCGGATGCGCGCGGCGAAGCGCTCGCTCGCCCGCGGGTCGACGATGCGGTCGGCGCCGGCGGAGATGACGAGGGTCGGCGTGCGGAAGGACTCCGGCACGCCGGGCAGCGCGGTGGCGGTCATCGCCCGGAAGGCGGCGTGGACCCAGCCGATGGTGGGCGAGCCGAGCGCGAGGCCGGGCTCCTGCGCGATGAGCGCCACCGAACGGCCGTAACGCTCCGGATCCCGCGTCACCGGGTTCCGCTCGAACGGGCGGAGCGCCATGATCCGGTCCCCGCCGCGCGGAATGTAGGCGCCGGCGAAGCCCAGCCGCCCGAGCCCCGTGGCGAGCCCGCGGGCGAAGAACTCGGCGCGCGCCAGCGGCAGACCGATCAGCGGCGCGACGAGCACCAGCCGCTCGAACCACTGGGGCTGGCGCAGGGCGAGCGCGACCAGCACCGGCGCGGACATCGAGTGCCCCAGCGCGTAGTACGGTCCCGGGGTCTCCGTCAGCGCCACCTGCCGCATGAAGGCCTCGGCGTCGCGGCGGTAGTCGTCGAAGCTGTCGACGTGGCCCTTCAGCGGGTTCGCCAGCAGCCGCTGCGAGCCGCCCTGGCCGCGGAAGTCGAAGGTCGCGACGGCGAAGCCGCGGCCCACGAGGTCGGCCGCGACCTCGGCGTATTTCTCGATGAACTCCGCCCGGCCCTGGAACACGCAGACCGTGCCGCGCGGCGCGCCCTCCGGCCGCCAGACCGCGGCGCGCAGGGCGACGCCGTCCGCCGTGACGAACGTCCGGCACACGGCCCCCGCCGGCGGGGGAACGCCGGGCGCGATGACGAAGCTGTCGCGGACGGGTTGGAGCGCGGAACGGGTGGCGCGCCGCGGTCTCAAATCTTTCGCGGCCTCACTCTGAGGGAAGTTCGAGAAGCCAGGGAATCTCACGTCGAGCATCTTTTTCCGCTAGGTCCGCAGACGCGTAAAGTGAGGCCGAAGGGCCATGGGGCGAGTACCAGTATCGAAAATGAAGGTCCTCAAAAATACAATCCGAAAATTTCTCATCGTAAGTGTAGTAATAGTTGTGGTCACTTTTGCAGACAACAAGGCGTCGTTCCAGTGTGATGTCGTAGATGATATTTACAATTGTAGCGCCGCGGTCTGTGCGGTCGCCAATCTTCAGATCTGCGCCGCGGACGGGTCCGCCCGGGAGCAGCTCCGAGTCCGGCGCGTCTCCCGTCTTGTGTTCGCTCACCGTAGAGCGGCGCTTGAGGAAACACGTGACGAGAGCCGTCCGCAGCCTATTGAACCGCCGAAACCCCATCACCACCTAACCCCCGTCGCAGGCCAACAGGCTGCGATCGTTGAACAAACGGCCCGGCCTCGACGGCGGGCCGCACGTCATGTCGCTTGAAAGAGGATATGTACCATGCGCCAGTTCGATCTCACCCCGCTCTACCGCTCGACCGTTGGCTTCGACCGCCTCTTCTCCCTGCTCGACAACGTCGCGGGCGGCGAGGCGGCCCCAGGCTATCCGCCCTACAACATCGAGCGCACGGACGAGAACGCCTACCGCATCACCGTCGCGGTGGCCGGCTTCGCTGAGAAGGATCTCGCGATCGAGGTGAAGGAAAACGCGCTCAGCGTCCGCGGCGAGAAGCAGCCGGAGGACCGCAAGGGCGAGGTGCTCCACCAGGGCATCGCGGCCCGCGCCTTCGAGCGCCGCTTCCAGCTCGCCGACCACGTGCAGGTGACCGGCGCGAACCTCGAGAACGGGCTCCTTCACATCGAGCTCGTCCGCGAGGTGCCGGAGGCCAAGAAGCCGCGCGCCATTCCGATCGGCTCGGGCGCGAAGCCCGCCGCGATCGAGGCTCAGGTCCAGCAGGCCGCGTAAGCGCCGCTCGCCCGAACCGAGACGAAGCGCCCCGGGGAACCGGGGCGCTTTTTTCGTGTCGAGGGATCGCCCGCGCCTAAACCCGATGAAGCGCGCGCGGATCGCTTGGCTTCAGGCGGCCACGAGCGCCTGGTCGACGACGCCGAGCAGGCCGTCGACCTCCGCGTCGGTCGTCTCGAAGGACGCGATCAGGCGGGCGAAGACATCGCCGGGACGGCCCTGCCGCTCCGGGCGCACCGCCTCGCTCGACCAGGTGTAGTAGACGCCGCCCGCAGCCTTGAGCGCGGCGTCGACCGGCGCCGGCAGATGCACGAACACCTCGTTCGCCTGGCGCGGGAAGGCGAGCGTCAGGCCGCGCGCCTCGAGGCCGCGGGCCAGCCGGTCGGCAGAGGCGTTGGCGCGGCGGCCGAAGGCGATCCAGAGGTCGTCCGCCAGAAGCGCCTCGATCTGAGCCGCGATGTAGCGCCCCTTCGACCACAGGTGCCCGCTGCGCTTGCGGCGCTCCGCGAGGTCGGCGGCGAGCGCCGTGTCGAACACCACGATCGCCTCGGCCGCCATCGCGCCGTTCTTGGTGAAGCCGAAGGACAGGATGTCGACGCCGGCCTTCCAGGTCAGCTCGGCCGGCGAGACGTTGGCGCTCGCGACCGCGTTGGCGAATCGCGCGCCGTCCATGTGGACGCGCAGGCCGCGGGACTTCGCGACGTCCGCGAGCGCGCCGACTTCGGACGCGGTGTAGACCGTGCCCGCCTCGGTCGCCTGGCTGATCGTGAGGGCGGCCGGCGCGACGTGGGTCGGCGGCGTCCAGAAGTCCCGGTCGAGCAGCGCCGTCAGGCCGTCGGGCGTGATCTTGCCGTCGAGGCCGGAGGCCCCGGCGAGCTTCGCGCCGTTGGTGAAGAACTCGGGCGCGCCGCACTCGTCGTGCATGACGTGCGCCTCTTCGTGGCAAATCACGGCCTTCCAGGGCGCGGTGAGCTGCGCGAGCGCGATGGCGTTGGCGGCGGTGCCGGTGGTGACGAGGGAGACCGCGACCTCGCGCTCGAACACCTCGGCGAGCTTGCGCTCCACCCGCTTGGTCGCCTCGTCCTTGCCGTAAGGGGCCGACAGGCCGGCGTTGGCGCGCGCGAGCGCCGAGAGCACGGCGTCGGCCGCGGGGGCGGCGTTGTCGCTGACGAAGAACATGGGGGGGCTCCTTAAGGCTTAGGCGCAAGGTCGCAGACGCTAGCGGCGGGCGCCCCCGTCCGTCGAGGGCGCCGCGCCGTAAAACAGCCGGCGCAGGAGGAAGGGTGCTGGAAGCCTTGACGGCGCGTGCGACATAAAATGTCGCCGCGGGCGCATCTCTGCATGCTAAATTGCGCATAGCTGCCCGGCGGCGTCCGAAAATCGCCATATGCGCCCTTGGCGCCGCTTGTGCGCCGGCCGCCTTTCTGACATGTTCGCGCACGCAATAGGACAGTAAGGCTGTCCATTTGCATGACGGCCACGTTCCTTATTCACTCAAGAACGGTTCCAGAGCTCGCGCCCTTAGCGTAAAGGGCGGCGGAGGTGGAGCCGGTCGCGCTGCGGGAACGCGCGTCGGTGATATCGAGACGCGGAACGAGCAACCATGCCGGTCTTCCAGCCGGCGGCATCATGGGGTGCGCCATGACCGAGACGATCGAGAACGAGATGACCTCTCCGGCGCACGGCTTCGACCGCGCTGACGCGACCGTTCGCGCCGCCGCAAAACCGATCGCGATCGACCACGGCCTTCCGCCGGCGCAGGGGCTCTACGACCCGCGCCACGAGAAGGACTCGTGCGGGGTCGGCTTCGTGGCCGACATGAAGGGCCGCAAGAGTCACACCATCATCCAGCACGGCGTGAAGATCCTCGAGAACCTCGAGCATCGCGGCGCCGTGGGGGCGGACCCGCGCGCCGGCGACGGCGCCGGCATGCTGGTGCAGATCCCGCACAAGTTCTTCGCGGCCGAGGCCGAGCGTCTCGGCTTCGCGCTGCCGGAGCCGGGCTTCTACGCGGTCGGCCACGTCTTCGCCCCGCGCGACCCGGCGGCGGTCGCCAACCTCAAGGCGGTGTTCGAGCGCGTGGTCGTCGAGGAGGGGCAGACCTTCCTCGGCTGGCGCGAGGTGCCGACCGACAACTCGACGCTCGGCGAGAGCGTGAAGCCGACCGAGCCGGTGCAGCTGCAGGTCTTCGTCGGCCGTTCTCCCTCGATCGACAACGAGGACGATTTCGAGCGCAAGCTGTTCATTCTGCGCAAGGTGGTCTCGAACGAGATCTACGGCGCGGACCCGCGCGCCTCGTCCTACTACCCGGTCTCGCTGTCGTGCCGGACCATCGTCTACAAGGGCATGTTCCTGGCCGACCAGCTCTCGGCCTACTACCCCGACCTGAAGGACGAGCGGTTCGAGAGCGCGCTCGCGCTCGTGCACCAGCGCTTCTCCACCAACACCTTCCCGGCCTGGTCGCTGGCGCACCCCTATCGGATGGTCGCGCACAACGGCGAGATCAACACGCTGCGGGGCAACGTCAACTGGATGGCGGCCCGGCAGGCCTCCGTCGACAGCGAGCTCTACGGCAACGACATCTCGAAGCTCTGGCCCATCAGCTACGAGGGCCAGTCCGACACCGCGTGTCTCGACAACGCGCTCGAGTTCCTGGTGCAGGGCGGCTACAGCCTCGTCCACGCCATGATGGTGCTCGTGCCCGAGGCCTGGGCCGGCAACCCGTTGATGGACGAGCAGCGCCGCGCTTTCTACGAGTACCACGCCGCCGTGATGGAGCCGTGGGACGGGCCGGCCGCGATCGCCTTCACCGACGGCCGCCAGATCGGCGCCACGCTCGACCGCAATGGACTGCGCCCGGCGCGCTGGTACGTCACCGACGACGACCTCGTCGTGATGGCGTCCGAGATGGGCGTGCTGCCCTTCCCGGAAAGCAAGATCGTCCGCAAGTGGCGGCTGCAGCCCGGCCGCATGCTGCTGATCGACCTGGCGGAAGGCCGCATCGTCTCCGACGAGGAGATGAAGTCGAGCCTCGCCGCCGCGCGCCCCTACAGGGAGTGGCTCGCCAAGACGCAGCTCGTGCTCGAGGACCTGCCCGACGCGCCGACGCCCCGGCCGCGGCCGGAGGTGAGCCTGCTCGATCGCCAGCAGGCCTTCGGCTACACGCAGGAGGACATCAAGCTCCTGCTGACGCCGATGGCGACCACCGGCCAGGAGGCGACCGGCTCCATGGGCACCGACACGCCGCTCTCGGCGCTGTCGACCCGCTCCAAGCTGCTCTACACCTACTTCAAGCAGAACTTCGCCCAGGTCACGAACCCGCCGATCGACCCGATCCGCGAGGAGCTCGTGATGAGCCTGGTGTCCTTCATCGGGCCGCGGCCGAACCTGTTCGACCTCGACGGCGCGTCGAAGAAGAAGCGGCTCGAGGTACGCCAGCCGATCCTCACCAACGAGGACCTGGAGAAGATCCGCGCGATCGACGATCTGGCCGAGAGCCAGTTCCAGTCGCGCACGCTGGACACGACCTACCCCGCCGAGAAGGGCGCCGCCGGCATGGCGGACGCCATCGAGCGGCTGTGCGAGCGGGCGACCGCGGCCGTCCACGGCGGCTTCAACATCGTCGTGCTGTCCGACCGGCTGGTCGGCCCGAACCGCATCGCCATCCCGGCGGCGCTCGCGACCGCGGCCGTGCACCACAACCTGATCCGCAAGGGGCTGCGGACGTCGGTCGGCCTCGTGGTCGAGAGCGGCGAGCCGCGCGAGGTGCACCACTTCGCGGTGCTCGCGGGCTACGGCGCGGAGGCGATCAACCCCTATCTCGCGTTCGAGACCCTGGCCTCGATGCACCAGGCGCTCGACTTCCCCGAGCGCGTGGACGCGACCGAGGTGCGCACGCGCTACATCAAGTCGATCGGCAAGGGCCTGCTGAAGGTGATGTCCAAGATGGGCATCTCGACCTACCAATCCTATTGCGGCGCGCAGATCTTCGACGCGGTCGGCCTGTCCAAGGACTTCGTCGACAAGTTCTTCACGGGCACCGCGACCCCGGTCGGCGGCGTCGGCCTCGCCGAGATCGCCGAAGAGACGGTGCGTCGCCACACGCTCGCCTTTGCGGACGTGCCGGTGCTGCGCTCCGCACTCGAGGTCGGCGGCGAGTACGCCTACCGCATCCGCGGCGAGGACCACGCCTGGACGCCGGAATCGGTCGCGGACCTGCAGCACGCGGTCCGCACCCAGTCCTTCGCCAAGTACGAGGACTTCGCGCGCGACATGAACGAGCAGGCCGAGCGCCTGCTGACCCTGCGCGGGCTGTTCCGCATCAAGACCGCCCAGGAGCGCGGCCGCGAGACCGTGGCGCTCGAGCAGGTCGAGCCGGCGACGGAGATCGTGAAGCGCTTCGTGACCGGCGCCATGTCGTTCGGCTCGATCAGCCGCGAGGCGCACGAGACGCTCGCCATCGCCATGAACCGGATCGGCGGCAAGTCGAACACCGGCGAGGGCGGCGAGGAGCCGGAGCGCTTCGTCGCGATGGCGAACGGCGACTCGAAGCGGTCGGCCATCAAGCAGGTCGCCTCGGGACGCTTCGGCGTCACCACCGAGTACCTCGTCAACGCCGACACCATCCAGATCAAGGTGGCGCAGGGCGCGAAGCCCGGCGAGGGCGGCCAGCTGCCTGGCCACAAGGTCGACGCCGCGATCGCCAAGGTCCGGCGCTCCACGCCGGGCGTCGGCCTGATCTCGCCGCCGCCGCACCACGACATCTACTCGATCGAGGATCTGGCGCAGCTCATCTACGACCTGAAGAACGTCAACCCGAAGGCTGACGTCTCGGTGAAGCTCGTCTCCGAGGTCGGCGTCGGCACGGTCGCGGCGGGCGTCGCCAAGGCGCGCGCGGACCACATCACGATCTCCGGCTTCGAGGGCGGCACCGGCGCGAGCCCGCTGACCTCGCTGAAGCACGCCGGCGGACCCTGGGAGACCGGCCTCGCCGAGACCCAGCAGACGCTCGTGATGAACAAGCTGCGCGGCCGCGTCCGCCTGCAGGTCGACGGCGGCCTCCGCACGGGCCGCGACGTCATCGTCGGCGCGCTGCTCGGGGCCGACGAGTTCGGCTTCTCGACCGCGCCGCTGATCGCGGCCGGCTGCCTGATGATGCGCAAGTGCCACCTCAACACCTGCCCCGTCGGCATCGCGACCCAGGACCCGGTGCTGCGCAAGCGCTTCAAGGGCACGCCCGAGAACGTCATCGACTACCTGTTCTTCGTCGCCGAGGAGGTCCGGCAGATTCTCGCCGAGATGGGCGCGACGACGCTGGACGAGGTGATCGGCCGCTCCGACCTGCTCGACAAGCGGGACGCCATCGGCCACTGGAAGGCGAAGGGCCTCGATTTTGCGAAGCTGTTCGCCAAGCCCGTGGTCGGCGCCGACGTCGCGATCCGCCATGCCGAGGTGCAGGACCATCACCTGGAGGCGGTGCTCGACCGCGACCTGATCGCGGCCGCCATGCCCGCGATCGAGCACGGCGAGACCGTCGTGATCGAACGCGCGATCAAGAGCCGCAACCGCTCCGCGGGCGCCATGCTCTCGGGCGCGGTCGCCATGGCGCACGGCTCCGCGGGCCTGCCCGACGACACCATCACGGTGAAGCTGACCGGCACCGCCGGCCAGAGCTTCGGCGCGTTCCTCGCGGCGGGCGTCACGATGCACCTCACCGGCGAGGCCAACGACTACGTCGGCAAGGGCCTCTCGGGCGGGCGCATCATCATCCGCCCGGCGGAGGACGCCGGCATCGTGGCGGAGGAGTCGATCATCGTCGGCAACACGGTGCTCTACGGCGCGATCGAGGGCGAGTGCTACTTCCGCGGCGTCGCGGGCGAGCGCTTCGCGGTCCGCAACTCGGGCGCGATCGCGGTCGTCGAGGGCGCGGGCGACCACGGCTGCGAATACATGACCGGCGGCGTGGTGGTGGTGCTCGGCAAGACCGGGCGCAACTTCGCGGCCGGCATGTCGGGCGGCGTCGCCTATGTGCTGGACGAGGCCGGCGACTTCGCCGCGCGCTGCAACCTCTCGATGGTCGATCTCGAGCCGGTGCCGGAGGAGGAGGAGCTTCTGGAGGAGCTCCACCACCACGGCGGCGACCTCGAGTTCAAGGGCCGGATCCACGTCGATCCCGACATGACCCGGCACGACGAGGAGCGCCTGAAGCAGCTCATCGCCGCGCACCTCGCGCACACCGACTCCGCGCGCGCCAAGGCGATCCTCGACGGCTGGGCGAGCTACCGGAACAAGTTCGTGAAGGTGATGCCGGTCGAGTACCGCCGCGCGCTCCGCGAGATGGAGAAGGCGCGGACGCTGCAGGCGGCGGAGTGAGCGACGGGCTTCCGTCACGCGCAGGACATCGTCGTCCCGGAGCCCGAAGGGTCGCTCCGGGACTGTCATCAGGATAGAGCTTAACGCGGCGAACGATCGGCCAAGCGCCTCAGGCGCTCGGGCCGGGGAGCGACGCGCCGGGCGCGCTAGCGACAAGGGCCTCCGCGGGAGGAGACCATACGATGGGCAAGGTTACAGGCTTTCTTGAGATCGACCGGCAGGAAGCGCGGTATCAGCCGGCGTCCGACCGCATCCGGCACTACCGCGAGTTCACGCTGCCGCTGTCGGACGCCGAAGTGGCGGGCCAGGCGGCGCGCTGCATGGACTGCGGCATCCCGTTCTGCCACGGGCCGCAGGGTTGCCCGGTCAACAACCAGATTCCGGACTGGAACGACCTCGTCTACGCCGACGACTGGAAGGAGGCCTCCCGCAACCTCCACTCCACCAACAACTTCCCGGAGTTCACCGGCCGCATCTGCCCCGCGCCGTGCGAGGAGGCGTGCACGCTGAACCTCGAGAACACGCCGGTCGCGATCAAGACCGTCGAGCAGGCGATCGCCGATAAGGCCTGGGCCAACGGCTGGGTCACGCCCGAGGCGCCGGAGACGAAGACCGGCAAGACAGTCGCGATCGTGGGCTCCGGCCCTGCCGGCATGGCCGCAGCCCAGCAGTTGGCGCGCGCCGGCCACGACGTCCATGTCTACGAGCGCGAGCCCAAGGCCGGCGGCCTGATGCGCTACGGCATCCCGGACTTCAAGATGGAGAAGCGCCACATCGACCGGCGCGTCGAGCAGATGGAGGCTGAGGGCGTCACGTTCCACTACGGAGTGAACGTCGGCGTCACCACGCCGGTCTCCGAGCTTGTCGAGGGGCACGACGCCGTGCTGTTCGCGGGCGGCGCGGAGCACCCGCGCGACCCGCAGCTGCCGGGCCAGGACCTCAAGGGCGTGCACTACGCCATGCCGTTCCTGGTGCAGCAGAACCGCCGCGTCGGCTTCGAGAACCACATTCCGGAAACCCCGGTCGAGGCCTTCGCCAAGCATGTCGTGGTCATCGGCGGCGGCGACACCGCCTCCGACTGCGTCGGCACCTCGTTCCGCCAGGGCGCGATCTCGGTCACGCAGCTCGACATCCGGCCGGTGCCGCCGAAGGTCGAGGACAAGCTGCTGACCTGGCCCTACTGGCCGACCAAGTTCCGCACCTCGTCCAGCCAGGCCGAGGGCGCCGACCGCGAGTTCGCGGCGGTCACGCTCGGCATCGAGGGCAAGAACGGCAAGGTAGTCGGCGTGAAGTGCGCCCGCGCCGACGCCAAGCGCCAGCCGGTCCCGGGCTCGGAGTTCATCCTCAAGGCCGACCTCGTCTTCATCGCGCTCGGCTTTTCCGGGCCGCTGAAGGAAGGCCTCGTCGAGCAGTCCGGCGTCGCGCTCGACAAGCGCGGCAACGTGCTGGCCGACGAGAAGAGCTACGTCACCTCGAACCCGAAGGTGTTCGCCGCCGGCGACATGCGCCGCGGCCAGTCGCTGGTGGTCTGGGCGATCCGCGAGGGCCGTCAGGCCGCGAACGCGATCGACACCTTCCTAATGGGCTCGTCCAAGCTCCCGCGCTGACGACGGCGGCGAGCCGGCCGTTCGAAGGGCGTCGCAGCGCGATCTCAGGTTTCGTTGACGCGGTGAATCCCGCCGTCATTCCGGGCGAGTCCCGGAATCCATAATCCCGCCGGCGGCGACCAACCGCGACCGGCGGGCTTATGGGCCCCGGTACAAGCCCGGGGCGACGGCGGAGTGCGAGGCGCCGTCGCGTCGCCTGATGCAAGACCGCTCTAGATCTCAGCGCTTCGCCGCAGCCGCCTCGGCGGGGGCGTCCGGCTTTGCCGCATCTGGCTTTGCCGCATCTAGCTCGGCCGCGTCCGGCTTGACCGAATCGGCTTTCGCGGCCTCGGCGCCCGGCCAGCGGTGGTCGTCCAGGCGGCCGGGGTCGGCGTTCAGCGCCTCGCCGCGGACCAGCAGGCGCTCCGCGGCGTCCGAACGCGGACCCGCCGCGCCGCCGACGAGCGCGCCGCCCTCGGAGCGGCGGGGGGCGGTGAGCACCACCACCGGGCCCGCCAGCGGCTTCGGCCGGTCGACCAGCGGCGAGGCGTTGGGTTCCCCGCCGTTCGGCAGCGCGCCGATCAGGGCGTCCGCCGGCTTCGGACGGTAGGCCTTGCGAATCTCCTGCTCGACGTAGTGCGCGAGCTTGCGGGAGCCGGCCTTGGAGAAATGCACGCCGTCGTCGAGCCGCAGGCGCGCGTTCTGGCCGTCGAGCTGCGGGCCCACGGCGGCGTAGGCGCCGTTCTCGTCGACGAAGCCTTCCCACACGTCCACGAAGGTCCCGCCCGCGGCCTGCACCCGTTCCTTCACCAGGGCGTTCAGCGCGATCAGGTCGGAGTTCACGCGCGCGCTGGAGGAGGGCGCGAGGCCGACCCAATAGACCGGGATCTTCTTCGCCTTGAAGGGCGCGATCAGCGCGTCGACCCGCGCGAGGTAACGCTCGCGCCAGGGCGCCGAGAGCGGGGCCGCGTCGCGCATGTCGAGGAAGGGCTGGCGATCGTTCACGCCGACGTCGATCACCGCATAGGCGAGCGGGCCCTCGTCGACCGCCTTCTGCGCGGCGTCGGCGAAGTCGTGGTAGTCGGCGCGCACCAGGCCGGCGTTGGGCCGGGCGTAGCGCTTGACGCCGATCTCGGGCGCATCGGCGAAGGCCTCTTGCAGCCCGCCGGCGAGGCCGTCGGCGACGCTGTCGCCGATCACGGCGACGAAGACGCTGGGCGGGGCGAGGGGCGCGCTCGGGTCGCCGGTCGGGATCGGCGGCACCGGGGTCGGCGTGGGCTCCGCCGGCTTGCGGCGCGCGCGGGGCTTCGGCCTCACCTCGACGGCGCCGGGGTCGCGGCGCGCCGTCCAGCCGTCGTCGATCTCGGGGGCGCGCGGCCGCGCGCCGAACAGGCGCTGCAAGAAGTTGGGCTGGCTCTCGCGCCGGCGCACGGTGCGCGCTGCGTCGTCCACGGCCCGCCGCCGCTCCGCCTCGCGGCGCGCGAGCGCCTCACGCCGGTAGGCGTTGACGCGCTCGTCGATCATGCGGTCTTCGTCGTAGCGGTCGTAGGACCGCTCCCGCACGTAGCCGCCGGGCGCGTCGTAGTAGCGGCGGTAGTAGCCGTCCTGGGCCGAGGCGGGGGCGAACGAGAGCGCAAGCCCGCCGAGGGCCAGCATTACGGCCAGCAGGCGCGCGGGGAACGCGCCGGTCGGGATGCGCCGGATCATGGCGAGGACGCTACCATGATCCCCCCGCGCCGACCATGCGCGGACCTTACCGCGCGGAGCGCAGGTGCCGGAGCAGGGAGACCCCGGCGTAGCCGTCGGGCGCGAGGCCCTGGCGCTGCTGGTAGGACATGATCGCCTCGCGGGTCGCAGGCCCGATCTTGCCGTCCGGCTCGCCAACGGCGAAGCCGCGGCGGGCGAGCAGCGCCTGGAGTTCCAGCCGCTCCTGCTCGTCGAGAGGCTTGTCGTGGTTCGGCCAGGGCGTGACGAAGGCGCCGCCGCCGCGGATGCGGTCGGCGAGGTGCCCGACCGCGAGGGCGTAGCTGTCGGCGTTGTTGTAGCGTTTGATGACCCGGAAGTTCTGCGTCATCAGGAACGACGGGCCGCGCGGGCCCGCGGGCTGCAGCAGGGTGGCGACGTCGGTGGCGCGGGCGAAGCCGCCGCCGGAGGCGCGCTGGACGCCCGCCGCCTGCCAGCGGCCGAGCGGCATCTTGGCGCCCGCCTTGGCGTTCATGCCGCCGGGAAGGATGACCTCGTAGCCCCAGGTCTCGCCGGAGCGCCAGCCGTGCTTCCGGAGATAGTTGGCGGTCGAGGCCAGCGCGTCCGGCACCGAGGTCCAGATGTCGCGGCGGCCGTCGCCGTCGCCGTCCGCGGCGTAGGCCTTGAAGCTCGTCGGCATGAACTGGGTGTGGCCCATGGCGCCGGCCCAGGAGCCGATCATGTTCTCCGGGGCCACGTCGCCCCGCTGGAGGATCTGCAGCGCCGTGATCAGCTCCTTGCGGAAGAACTCCGGCCGGCGCGACTGGCAGCAGGCGAGCGTCGCCAGCGCCTCGATCACGTTGTGCCCGCCCATGGAGCCGCCGTAGTTGGTCTCCATGCCCCAGACCGACAGGATGGCGTAGCGGTCGACGCCGGTCGAACGCTCCAGCGCCGCGAGCGTCTTGGCCCACTGCTGGTAGTTCTCGCGGCCGGCGTTGATGCGCGTGTCCGACACCCGCGTGTCGAT
The DNA here is from genome assembly GCF_016907975.1 of Methylopila capsulata. Lineage (GTDB taxonomy): Bacteria > Pseudomonadota > Alphaproteobacteria > Rhizobiales > Methylopilaceae > Methylopila > Methylopila capsulata. The sequence continues at coordinate 139,997 of NZ_JAFBCY010000005.1, read as the reverse complement.
GTACTGCGCCATCGTCGTCTTGAACTCGGGCTGGTACTGCGACTTCGCGATCGCCTCGCGGTCGGGCTTCAGGCCGCGGAAGGCGCGGTCGAAGGTCCCGGCGCTGACGCCTGCGGCCGCCGCCTGCGGGCGGAGCTGGGCGACGAAGGCCTGGAACCGCTGGTCGATCGCATCCGCCGCGGCCGGGCTCGCAAGAGCGAGGCCGAGCAGGGCGGCGGTCAGCGTGGCGCTGGCGAATCGGACGGGGCGACCTGCAAGGCGCATGTCGACGTCTCCTCTGAGCCGGGCCGCCTCAGCCGCCCGATTGCGTTCCTGATATCTGCCGGCAGCATACGCGCCAGAGTTTGCATTCGGTTAACCGCGTTGGTCCTTGATGATCAGCAGGACGTGAGCGCCGGGAAACGGTCTTGCGTCGCCCTCCTTCCGCGCCGCGCCTTTACGCGGCGGCTCTCAGCCCCAGAACTACGCTCGGACGACGGTCAATGGACCGCCGTTCATAAAATGACGCGAACGCCCGGAGAACCAATGTCCCGTCCCATCCGCAAGGCCGTGTTCCCCGTCGCGGGTCTCGGCACCCGCTTCCTGCCCGCCACCAAGGCGGTGCCGAAGGAAATGCTGACGGTGGTCGACCGGCCGGTGATCCAGCACGTGGTGGACGAGGCCCGCGAGGCCGGCATCGAACATTTCATCTTCGTCACCGGCCGAAACAAGGGCGTCATCGAGGATCACTTCGACAAGCAGTTCGAGCTCGAGGCGACGCTGGAGCGCCGCGGCAAGCTGGATGCGCTGCGCCTTCTCAAGGAGGACCTGCCGAGCGCCGGCCAAGCGAGCTTCACCCGCCAGCAGGAGCCGCTCGGCCTCGGCCATGCGGTGTGGTGCGCGCGCGAGCTCGTGGGCAACGAGCCCTTCGCGCTGCTGCTGCCGGACATGCTGCACCAGAGCGAGGACCGCAGCTGCCTCGCCGAGATGATCGACGTCTACAACGCCGCCGGCGGCAACGTGGTCGCGACCTACGAGGTGCCGGACGACCAGACGCACCAGTACGGCATCGTCGGCGCCGGCGAGAAGATCGGCAAGGGCTTCAAGATGACCTCGATGGTCGAGAAGCCGAAGCAGGGCACGGCGGAATCGAACTACGCCATCTCGGGGCGGTACATCCTGCAGCCCGAGATCTTCACTCTGCTGGCGAAGCAGGAGGCGGGCGCCGGCGGCGAGATCCAGCTCACTGACGCCATGCTCTCGCTCGCGAAGGAGCAGGCCTTCTCGGGCTTCGCCTTCGAGGGTCGGGTGTTCGACACCGGCTCCAAGATCGGCTTCCTCACCGCGAACGTCGCCTACGCGCTCGAACGCGACGACCTCGCCGGCGACTTCCGCAAGGAGCTCGAGGCCCTGCTGCGGGGCTGAGAGGGTCGCCGCCCTCGACGCCGTTCAGGATGTCCCAGATGACCCCTCATCCGGCGCTTACGCGCCCTCAACAGCAGAGCGTGGCTCTTCGCGTTGAGGTGATGCGCGACGTCGTGGTCCCCTCTCCCCCTGCGGGAGAGGGTTGGGGTGCGGCGTCGTCTCGGACGACCTCCAACGGCTCGGGATGTCCCGGACGACCCCTCATCCGACCGGCGCCCACCCGCCCCGGTCACCGCCTCAAACGCAGGCCGACCTCGATGATCGAGGAGCTGTAGCCCTCGCCGCTTTCGGAGCTCGCGAGCTTCTCGTGCTGGAAGCTGCCGATGAGCGAGAGCGACCGGTTCAGCCGGTATTCGCCCTCGAGCGCCAGGGTGACGGCGTCGTCGACGCGGCCGATGCCCTTGTAGTTCAGCCGCTCCACCGTCGCGCGCGCCGTGAGGAGCACGTTCCGGCGCAGCGCATGCTCCACCGCGACGCCGACCGAGCGCGTCAGCACGCCGCTTGCGCCGGTGAGGTTGGTCTCCTGCAGCGCGCTGCGGGCGTTGAGCCGGACGGTGGTGAGCGCCGTCGGGACCCAGGCGATCGAGCCGTCGATCAGCAGGCCTTCGACCGGATCGAGGCTTTTTTCCTTGGGCGTCTGGCGGCCGTAGCCCAGCGCCAGCTCGCCGGTGATCAGCCGCGTCGCCTCGAACTTCGCGCCCGCCCGCAGCGCGTAGCCGTCCGAGCCGAGCTTCTTTCCATTGACCGGGTTGCCCTCGGCGTCTTCCAGCCGCTCGAACCGCTTGTCGTAGTCGCGGGTGTCGACCGCGATCTCGGCGAAGGGCTGCAGCCGCGGCGAGAGCTCGTAGGCGCCGCGCAGCCGCACCTCGTAGGCGTTGTAGATGCGGTCGGAGTTGTCGAGTTCGCTGCCGTCGAGCAGCTTGCTGTCGTCGTAGAGGTAGCGGTCGACCAGCCCGTCGAGCTGCAGGCTGAAGCGGTTGAAGCGCTTGGCGACGCCGAGCGTCGCGCCGTAGGACTTCTGGATCTCGTCGCCGTCGACGTCGGTCGCGGTCTCCGGGTCGCCGGGGCTCGAGGTGGTGATCGAGGCGCGCAGCTGGGTGACGATCTGCGTGTCGGCGGTCACGTCGATCCGGCCGTCGACCGTCGCGCTCGCCTGCGGCTCCAGGCCGATGTCCGGCGCGTTGGTGAACTTGCGGATCTGGCCGCTGAGCCGCACATCGAGCTGGTGGCGGGACCAGTCGGAGACCGCGTCGAGGTCGCCGCGGAGCCGCCCGTAGGCCGAGCCCTTGCCGCCGGTCTTCACCTCGTTCGGGTTGGTGTCGTAGCCCGCGGTGCTCTCCAGCGTCGGCCGCAGGATGAAGGCGCCCGCCCGGATGCCCGTCGGGCTGTAGGGCTCGTCCGCGAGCCGGCGCGCGCGCGGCCCCCGCGGCGGCGCGCCGAAGCCCGCGCGCGAGCCCGCCAGCGGGTCGCCGATCTGGAGCTGGGTGGTGAGCGGCTCCTCGACCGCCGCGCGCGGCGCGGCTTGCGGCTCGCGGCCGTAGGTTCCGCCGGCGAGCGGCTGGGGTTCGGTCCCGCCGTAGTCGCCGCCGGCGAGCGTGTCGGGGTCGAGCCGGCGCAGCGGTTCGTCGTCGAGGGCTTCCTGACCGCGCGCGACGCCAGCCGCCGCGACGAGCGCGACGAGGGCGAGGGCTGCAAGGCGCTGCGCGCGCGGCATGGCGTCCTTGGATCGGCGCGTGGACGGAGACCGGCGCGGCGCGAACCGGCGGCGTGGTTAACGACCTTGAAACCATCGTGGTTAACAAAGCCTTGCCGCGGGCCGGCTTGGCGCGGTCGCGGCGGCGGTGCTAGTTAGGGGATCCGCGGGGCTCCCGGGCCTTGCGGACCCGTCGCATTCCAGGACTGATCGTTCGATGGCCGAACCTCTGCGCACCCCCCCGTCGCCCGGCCTGACGACGCCGGCCCAGTCCGTCGCCTCGGCGCTGCGCACGGTCGAGACCGAAGCCGCCGGCCTTTCGGAGCTCGCCGCGGCGCTCAGCGGCGCCCTGGGCGATCCCTTCGCGCGCGCGGTCGAGACCATCGCGGCGGCGCGCGGGCGCACCATCGTCTCCGGCATGGGCAAGAGCGGCCACGTGGGCCGCAAGATCGCGGCGACCTTCGCCTCCACCGGCACGCCGGCCTTCTTCGTGCACCCGGCCGAGGCCAGCCACGGCGATCTCGGCATGATCACCTCCGACGACGTGGTGATCGCGCTGTCGTGGTCCGGCGAGACCGCGGAGCTGCGCGACATGGTGCACTACACCGGCCGGTTCCGGGTGCCGCTGATCGCGGTCACCTCGCGCGCGGACAGCGCGCTCGGGCGCGAGGCGGACATCGCGCTCGTGCTGCCGCGCGCGACCGAGGCCTGCCCGCACGGCCTCGCCCCCACCACCTCGACCACCATGCAGATGGCGATCGGCGACGCGCTCGCCGTCGCGCTGCTGGAGAGCCGCAGCTTCACGCCGTCCGACTTCCGCCGCTTCCACCCCGGCGGCAAGCTCGGCGCGGTGCTCACCTTCGTGCGCGACGCCATGCACCAGGGCGAGTCCGTGCCGCTCGCGCCGCTCGGCACCAAGATGTCCGAGGCGCTGATCGTGATGTCGGCGAAGAGCTTCGGCTGCGTCGGCGTCACGGACGCGGGCGGAGAGCTGGTCGGCATCGTCACCGACGGCGACCTCCGCCGCCACATGGGCCCGGGCCTCACCGCCATGGCGGTCGAGGAGGTCATGACCCGCTCGCCGCGCACGGTGCGCTCGACCGACCTCGCCGCCCAGGCGCTGAGCGAGCTGCAGAGCCGGGCGATCACCGCCCTCTTCGTCGTCGACGGCGGCAAGCCGGTCGGCCTCGTCCACATCCACGACCTGCTCAAGCTCGGCGTGGCGTGACGCCCGCGCGGCGTCCGTAGATCTCCGGAAGCGCCGGCCCCGGAGCGCCTTCACCCCGCCTTAACCGGGAATCTTCACCATCCTCCCACGGCCGCGGAAGAATTCCGGTGCGGCGCGCGCAAGGGGCGGACATGGATTTCGCGACCATCATCGGTTTCGTGGGCGGCATCGGCGTCCTCGGCTTCCTGATCCATGAAGGCGGCGGTCTGGAGCGCTACTACTCCGAGCACGCGGTGATCGTGATCTTCGGCGGCTCGCTCACCGCCACGCTGATCCGTTTCGAGCTCAGCGCGTTCCTCTCGGCCTTTCCGACCGCGATCAAGACCGTCTTCCGCGGCAGCCACGGCAACCCGCGCGACCTGATCGCCGAGATCGCCGAGATGGCGGCGATCGTGCGCAAGTCCGGGCCGGTCGGGCTGGACAAGGCGACGCCGCATGATCCCTTCCTCGCCAAGGGGGTGCGCTACGTCGCCGACGGCTTCGACGAGACCTTCATCCGCGAGACCCTGGAGCGCGAGCGCGACCTGAACCTTCACCGGCTGGAGATGGCCGGCAAGGTGTTCCGGGGCATCGGCGACTGCGCGCCGGCCTTCGGCATGATCGGGACGCTCATCGGCATGGTGCAGATGTTCGCCGAGATGTCGGACCCCTCGAAGCTCGGCGTGTTCATGGCGATCGCGCTGCTCGCCACGCTCTACGGCGCGATCGTCGGCAACTTCTTCTTCCTGCCGATCGCCGACAAGCTCGCCATCAAGTTCGCCCATGACGAGCTGAACCAGACGCTGGTGATCGACGGCGTGCTCCAGCTGCGCGCCGGCAAGAGCCCGGCGGTCGTCAAGGAAATGCTGATCGCCTACCTGCCGGAGAAGCACCGGGCGGCCGTGATCGAGGCGGCGGCCTGACATGGCCAAGAAGAAGCACGCCGACCACGGCGGCGGACACGGCTGGTTCGTCACCTTCGCCGACCTGATGGGCCTGCTGATGGCCTTCTTCGTGGTGCTGGTCGCGTTCTCGAACCAGGACAAGAAGAAGATGGCGGCGGTCGCCGGCTCCATGCGCGAGGCCTTCGGCTCGCAGCGGGAGGTCGTGGCGGCGGGCGTGATCGACATCGGCGGCACGCCGACGCGCACCGAGCTGCTAAACAACAGCGCCAAGACCATGAACGACGCCGCGAACCTGTCGGGGCCGCTGTCCAAGGACAAGGCGGACACCGCGGCCGTCGCCCGCGGCTACGCCCGCGCCGCCGCGAGCCTGCGCCAGGCGCTGCGCGCCATGCCGGAGATCGCGGACGTCTCGAACCAGATCGTCGTCGAGGACAACTCCGAGGGCGTGTCGATCTCGCTGATCGACCAGGACGGCCGCTCGATGTTCCAGCCCGGCTCGGCGCGGCCCTCGCAGCGCATCGTCGACGCGCTGACCGCCATGGCGCCGACGATCCGCGCGCTGAACTACCCGATCTACGTCACCGGCCACACGGCGGCGGGCGTGTCCGAGGCCGGCGCGCTCGACGCCTGGCGCCTGTCCGCCGACCGGGCGAGCGCGGCGCGGGAGCTGCTGGCCTCGAACGGCGTGCCGGACGGCCGCTTCACCGTGGTGCAGGGCAAGGCCGCGACCGACCCGATGTTCCCCGACGCGCCCCAGATCGCCGCCAACCGCCGCGTGACGATCTCGTTGACTGCCGCCCCCGGCGCGCTGCCGATGGACCTGAAGCCGTAGGGTTTTGCCCGTTTGGCTCCACGCTGGGCCCGCGACCGCGCCCTACGCACAAGGCCCCACCCGACCTTGGCTTCGCCAAGGCCACCCTCCCCACGCCTTCGGCGCGAGGAGGGATCGCCCGAGCCCGGATCTGCGGCGTGGAAGAGGAGGCGCGGGGATCCCTCCCCTGGGACAGGGGAGGGTGGACGGCCGCAGGCCGACCGGGTGGGGTGGGCATCAGGATAAGGCTCGCGCGCCGGCCGCCGCGCCCTCTTGAGATGACCTGAGAATCTTGGTCCCGGCTCAAGGCCGGGACGCGGGCGGAGCGGCCAGCCGAGCCGCCGCCTCACCCCCTCAGGCGCGCGCTCGCGGTCGGCAGCACCTGCAGCGTGAGCCAGTTGATCAGCTCGGTGCGGCGGATCTTCGGGTCGAGCACGGAGGGCGCGACGCCGAGGCGCCAGGCGACGTCCTTGCGGCCGGGATCGGCGTCGAGCGCCACGAGGTCGGTGATGTAGCCGGCCGCCTCCTCGCCGTCGCGAAAGAAACCCTCCTCCAGCATGATCGGCGTGTAGCGCGACAGGATCCCGCCGAGTTCGGCGAAGGTGTATTCCGGGTGAAACTGCACGCCCCAGAACACGCCGTTTCCGTGCCGGATCTCGGCCGCCTGCACGGCGCAGAGGTCGTTGGTCGCGGTCACGATCGCGCCCGGCGGCACGGCCGCCACCTCGTCGGAGTGGATCGCGGGCGCGTCGAACACCTGGGTGCGGCCGGCGTGGAGCGGATGGCCGCGGCCGGCGTCGGTGATGTGGATCGCGCGGGCGATGCCGATCTCGCGGCCCTGCGGGTTCAGCTTCACCTCGCCGCCGGCCGCGGCCGCGGCCACCTGCAGGCCCCAGCACGAGCCGAAGAAGGGCACGCCGGCGTCGTAGACCGCGCGGGCGAAGTCCACCTGCACCAGCGACTCGCGCTCCGCCTTCCACAGGTTGAGCCCGGAGCCGGTGATCGCGACGCCGTCGTAGGACGCGAGGTCCGAGCCGTCCGGCAGGTTGGCGCCCTCGTCCGCCGGAAAGCAGACGTCGACCGTGGCCTCGAGTGTCTCGTCAGCCGCGAGCCCGGAAAGGATGTCGGCGTAGAACGCGCTCGGCGTCTGGCCCGAGACGGCGGCGTGCCGCTCGCGCATGGCCTTGGGGTTGCCCTCGACGACGAGCAGGCGGAGCGGACGCATCGCGGTCACGCCCGCGCCGCGTCGAGGTCGCCGCGGATCGCGGCGCGGTAGAGCCGCGCGAAGTCCGCGGCCTTGAACGGGATGGGATTGCCGCCGGTCGAGGGATCGCGCTCGGCCTTCTCCGCCATCTCGTCGATGCGGCTCTCGTCCACCCCGAGCTCGGCCAGCGCGTGGGGTACGTGCAGGTCCTCGCGGAAGCGCAGGAGCCAGTCGATGAAGCCGTCGAACCCGCCGTCGATCTCGAATGAGCGCGCGAGGTGGGTGAAGCGCTCCTCGATCGCCGGGCGGTTGGCGAGGAAGACGTAGGGCATGACCACGCCGTTGGTGAGGCCGTGGTGGGTGTCGTAGAGCGCGCCGACGGGGTGCGACAGCGAGTGGATGGCGCCGAGGCCCTTCTGGAACGCGGTCGCGCCCATGCTGGCGGCGGCGAGCATGTTGGCGCGGGCCTCGATGTCGGCGCCGTCGGCCACCGCGCGCGGGAGATAGAGCTTGATCAGCCGCGCGCCGTTCACCGCGACGCCGTCCGCCATGGGGTGGAAGCCGGGGGCGGAGAACGCCTCGAGGCAGTGGGCGAGCGCGTCGAAGCCGGTCCAGGCCGTGAGCTTCGGCGGCAGCCCGACCGTCAGCTCGGGATCGAGGATGACGACCGCCGGCTGCATCTTCGGGTGGAAGATGATCTTCTTCTCGTGGCTCGCCTCGTTGGTGACGACCGCGGCGCGGCCGACCTCGGAGCCGGTGCCGGCGGTGGTGGGGACCGCCACGATCGGCGCGATGGCCGCGGCGTCGGCGCGGGTCCACCAGTCGCCAACGTCCTCGAAGTCCCAGATCGGCCGGGTCTGGCCGGCCATGAAGGCGACCATCTTGCCGACGTCGAGCCCCGAGCCGCCGCCGAAGGCCACGACGCCGTCCGCGTCCGCCGCCGTGTAGGCCGCGACCCCCGCCTCGACGTTGGCGTTGGTCGGGTTGCCCTTCACCTCGGAGAACACGGTCGCGGGCCGCCCGGCGCGCGCCAGGATTTCAAGCGCGCGCGCGACGAGCGGCGTGCTCATCAGCCCGGGATCGGTGACGAGCAGCGGCCGCGCGATCCCGGCCTGCGCGCAGGCCTCGCCGAGGTCCGCGATGCGGCCGGGGCCGACGAGGACACGGGTCGGGTAGTTCCAGGCGGCGGTGAAGGGGCTGGTCATGGGCGTTCTCGCGGCAGGAATGCGGTCGATGGGTGGTCACAAGCGACGTCGTGGCCTCGCGTCAGCGAGGTCGAGTGGGGTGCGCCGCCGGGTTGACCGAGGCGCCCGTTCACGTCGGACGCGTCCCGCGTCCTCCTGAAGGCCTTATCCGCCGCGGCGTCGAAGGCCCCACCCGGCCCGCCGCTGCGCGGCGGGCCACCCTCCCCACGCCTTCGGCGCGAGGAGGGATCAGGAAGGTTACGTCGCCTCGCGGAGATGGAAGCTCTTCGGCCGCGTCAGCGTGTGGAAGCCGATCTCGGAGAGGCCGGCGCCGCGGCCGGTGTCCTTGACGCCGGTCCAGGCGAGCGCCGGGTCGAGGTAGTCGCAGCGGTTCATGAACACGGTGCCGGTCTCGACCCGGTCGCCGAGCGCCTCGGCGAGGTCGACGTCCTTCGTCCAGATCGAGGCGGTGAGGCCGTAGGGGCTGTCGTTCATCAGCCGCAGCGCCTCCTCGTCGCCCGAGACCTTCATGATCCCGACGACGGGCCCGAAGCTCTCCTCCATCATCACGCTCATGGAGTGGTCGACGTTGGTCAGCACCTGGGGCGCGAGATAGGGCGTGCCGGCCTTGTCGGCCGCGAAGGCGCGCGGGTCGAGATGGGCCTTCGCGCCCTTGGCGATCGCCTCCGCGGTCTGGGCGCGCACGGTCTCGGCGAAGCGGGTCGCGGACATCGGCCCGAGCGTGGTGGCGTCGTCGAGCGGGTTGCCGAGCACATACTTCGAGGCGGCTTCGACGACCCCGTCCACGAAGCGGTCGTAGAGGCTTTCGTGCACGTAGACGCGTTCGATCCCGCAGCAGCACTGGCCGGAGTTGTAGAAGGCGCCGTCCGCGAGGTTCTCGATCGCGAAGTCGAGGTCGGCGTCGGCCCGGACATAGGCGGGGTCCTTGCCGCCGAGCTCCAGCCCAAGGCTCGCGAAGGTCCCGGCCGCGGCGCGCTCGATGGCCCGCCCGCCGCCGACCGAGCCGGTGAAGTTGATGTGGCCGACCGCGCCGGAGCGGATCAGGTCCGAGGTCTCGTCGTGGCCGAGATAGAGGTTGCGGAACAGGCCCTTCGGCAGGCCCGCCGTGTCCATCGCCTCCTGCAGCCGCTCGCCGGCGAGGATCGTCTGGTTGGCGTGCTTCAGCAGCACCGCGTTGCCGGCGATCAGCGCCGGGACGATGGTGTTGACCGCGGTCAGGAAGGGGTAGTTCCACGGCGCGATCACCAGCACGACGCCGATCGGCGTGCGCTTGATCATGCGGCGGAACCCCGGCTTCGGCTCGGGGACAAGCGGGGCCAGCGCCTTCTCGGCGATCGTGACGCAGTGCTTCACCCGCTCCTCGACGCCGCGCATCTCGCCGCCGTAGCGCACGGGGCGGCCCATCTGCAGCGCGAGCTCGGGGATGATCTGCTGGTTGAGGCCGAGCAGCGCCTCGAGGAAGGCGAGCATCTTCTGGCCGCGCTCGGCGACGGAGACCTTCGCCCAGTCCTTCTGCGCGCGCGTGGCGTCGGCGACGGCGGCCGCGACGACGTCAGGGCCGTCGATCGGCCGGCGGGCGACCTCGCGGCCGTCGATGGGGGAGATGCAGATGAGGTCGGTCATGATCGTCCGTTTCAAGTGTCGCCGCGCGTCAGATGATCTCGAAATAGCGCTGCAGCTCCCAGTCGGTGATGGCCTTGTTGAACTCGCGCTGCTCCCAGTCGCGGGTCGCGGCCCAATGCTCCACGAATGCGGCGCCAAAAAGCTCCTCCGCCGGCTTCGATTTCGAAAACCGCGCCGCGGCCTCGCCGAGCGAGCGGGGCAGGGCGCGCTCCGCCGGGTGGCGCATGTCGTAGGCGCTGCTCGTCACGGGCGCGTCCGGCTCGATCCGGCGCGCGATCCCCCAGAGGCCGGAGCCGAGGGCCGCGGCGAGCGCGACGTAGGGGTTTATGTCGGCCGCGGTGATCCGGTACTCGACGCGCTGGGCCTTCGGGCCGCCCTCGATCACGCGCAGCGCGCAGGTGCGGTTCTCCACGCCCCAGGTGGCGTCGGTCGGCGCCCAGAAGCCGGGGACCATGCGCGTGTAGGCGTTCACCGTCGGCGCGGCCATGGCGAGCAGCTCCGGCATCAGCGCCTGCTGCCCGCCCACGAACCAACGCATGGCGTCGGACATGCCGTGAGGCTTCGCCGCGTCGTGGAAGGCGGAGCGGCCGTCCGCGTCCTGCAGCGACAGGTGGAGGTGCCCGGACTGGCCGGGATACTCCTTGGACCACTTGGCCATGAAGGTCGCCATCAGCCCGCGCTTCTGGGCGAAGGTCTTGGCCATGGTCTTGAACAGCGTGGCGCGGTCGGCGGCCTCGAGCGCGTCGGAGACCTCGATCGCGGCTTCGAGCACCCCCGGCCCGGTCTCGGTGTGCAGCCCCTCGATCGGCATGCGCATGTCCGCGCAGAGCTTCAGCAGGTCGGCGTAGAGCGCGGAGTGGACGCCCGAGCGCAGCACCGAATAGCCGAAGAAGCCCGGCGTCATCGGCGTCAGCCCGGCGTAGCCCTTGTCGCGGACCGAGCGCGGCGTCTCCTCGAACAGGAAGAACTCGAACTCCGCGGCGGCCTTGACGGAAAAGCCCATGTCCGCGGCGTGGGCGAGCGTCCGCTTCAGCACCCCGCGCGGGCAGATCGCCTCGGCCCGGCCCCCGAACTCGCCCAGCACGAACACCATGTCGCCTTCGAGCGGCAGGTCGCGCGCGGTCTCGGGAACGAGGCGGACCTCCGCGTCGGGAAACGCCGTGCGCCAGCCGGTGAAGCTCGTGTTGTCGTAGAGCTGGTCGTTCGAATCCCAGCCGAAGATCACGTCGCAGAAGCCGAAGCCCTTTTCGAGCGCCGAGGCGAACTTCTCGCGGCTCATGTATTTGCCGCGCAGCACGCCGTCCGCGTCCGTCACCCCGACCTTGACGTGGGAGAGCCCGCGCTCCGTCACGAGGGCGAGGAGGCTGTCGGCGGTGTGGGGCGAGGGCGCGCTCATGTGTGTCAAGGGCCCCGACTGCCGCATCCCGGCCGCGAGGCCGGGATGCAAGCGTGAGATGACGCCGTGCGGCGCTCAGTGCGATTTGTACTCGCCCTTGCCGCCGGACAGGGCGAACTCTTCCTCCGGCGAGAGCACAAGCTTGTGACGGCCGTAGACGCCGAAGTAGACGGTGGCGAGGCCGAACCACACCAGCACCCAGAGCACGCCCTTGGTGAAGTTGGGGTCCTGCACCTGGTAGAACAGCGTGATGATCGCGATCACGATCGTCAGCACCGCCCCGGCGACGCCGGCCGGGCTCTTGAACGGCCGCTTGATGTGGGGCGCGTTTTTGCGCAGCAGGATGAACGAGATCGCCTGGGCGATGTAGGAGAACATCGCGCCGGACACCGCCATGTTCAGCAGCACGCTGCCGATGGTGGAGCCCGCCGTCTCCGCGCCGAGCGCGAACCAGATGATCAGCATCACGCCGAAGCCGACCAGCGAGCCGACGATCATCGCGACGTAGGGCGTGCGGTAGGTCGAATGCGTCACCGACAGGCCGCGGGGGAAGTAGCCCGCGCGGGAGAGCGAGTAGATCTGCCTACCCTGCGCGTAGAGGATGGTGTGGAAGCTCGAGATCAGGCCGGTGAGCGCCACGATGCCGAGGATCACCACGCCGCCGTCGCCGTAGACCGCCTTGAAGCCGTCGAGCAGCGGCTCGAGCGCCGTCGCGAGATGGAACGAGCCGACGCCCGCGACCGACGGGTTGAGCAGCACGATCATGAAGGCCGAGACGATCAGCGTGATCATGCCGAGCACGATGCCCTTCGGCATGTCGCGGGCCGGGTCCACCGACTCTTCGGCTGCGAGCGGAAGCTGCTCGATGGCGAGGAACAGCCACACCGCGAAGGGCAGCGTGGCGAGCACGCCCGAGACGCCGAACGGGAACCACGAACCGCCGCCCTCGGGCAGCTCGACCGGGGCGCCGTCGGGGCCGGCCGCGATGTTCAGCGCCCAGCGCGAGAAGTCCATGTGCGGGATCGCGCTGACCCAGAAGAACACCAGCACGGCGAGCGACAGCAGCGTGAACACCATTGTCACCTTGAACGACAGCTCCAGGCCGAACACGTTCAGCGCCACGAAGAGCACGTAGAACGTCAGCCAGATCAGCGGCGAATAGGCCGGATCGAGCCCGAAGATCGAGTTGACGTAGCCGGTGATGAAGGTGACGACGACCGCCGGCGTGATGACGTATTCGACGTTTTCGCAGAGGCCGGTGAAGAAGCCGCCCCAGGGACCCATCGCCGTGCGGGCGAAGGAGTAGGCCGCGCCGGTGTGCGGCAGGGCGGCCGACATCTCGGCGATCGAGAAGGTCAGGCCGAGGTACATGATCGCGATGATCATGGCCGCGACCAGCATGCCGCCCCAGCCGCCGGTGGCGAAGCCGAAGTTCCAGCCCGAGAAGTGCCCCGAGATGACCGCGCCGACGCCGAGCGCCCAGAGGCTCGCGACGCCCGCGTAGCGCGTCAGACCGCGTTTTTCGAAGTAGCCGGCGTCCACCTTCTGGTAGGTGACGCCGCTCTTGCCGTCCTGTGCCATGCCGCTCAATCCCCGTTGTCGTCAGTGGTCGAGCGCGGCGCCCTCGTTTCCGCGCCGGTCGACGCGTCCCCCGTCCGATGCCGCGGCGAATGTGTTCACCGTCCCGTGTTTGGAATGAACGTTCCGCGCACGTCGATCGTCTGTCAATATGCCCGGGGCCGTCATGCGCCGTTAACTTCGGCATGGCGCGCAAATGGGCGGTTGGGGACGTGAAATGGCGGATGGCGAGGCGGGGCGGCGGCCAAGGACGGTCGCGGAGGCCCTGCGCGAAATCGACGGTGGGCTGACGCCGCAGGAACGGCGCGCCGCCGATCATCTGCGCGAGCATTACCCCGTCGCGGGCCTCGCGCCGATGGCGCGCTTCGCCCGCGGCGCAGGCGCCAGCTCGCAGACCGTGCTGCGGCTCCTCGCCAAGCTCGGCTTCGCGGCCTGGCGCGACCTGCAGGACCAGCTGAAGGCGGAGCTCGCGGGCGAGCGCGCCTCGCCGCTCGGCCGCTGGACGGCCCATCGCGCGACGACGGCGCACGCCGAAGGCGACGACCGGCTGGCGGCCTTCGGCGCGAAGCTGGCGGAGAACCTCGCCGGGACCTTCGCCGGCCTCGACCGCGCCGCGTTCGAAACGGCGGCGAAGCGGCTGTCGGACCCGCGCCGGCGCGTGCTCGTTGTCGGCGGGCGCTTCAGCCAGGCGCTGGCGCGGCTCTTGGTGCGCCACCTCGAGATCGTGCGCGGCGGCGTCGAGGAGGTCGGCTCGCTGTCGGCCACCTGGCCGGACCGGCTGATCGACGTCGGCCGCCGCACCGTCGTGGTCGCCTACGACGTGCGGCGCTACCAGCCGGACGTGGTGCGGCTCTGCGCCTTCGCGGCGGAGCGGGGGGCTTCCGTGATCCTTCTGACCGACGCGGCCGACGCGCCGGCGGCGGCGTCGGCGGAAGCGACGCTGATCGGCGCGACGGAGAGCGCGGGCGCCTGGGACAGCTTCACCAGCCTGATGGCGGTCACCGAGGCGCTGGTCGCGCGCGTGACCGAACTCATGAGCCACGAGGCCGCCGAGCGGCTCGGCCGCGTCGAGCAGATCCGGGCGAAGATGCTGGGCGAGGACTGACGATGCCGCTGCGGCCGCGCGGCGACGGGGCGAAACACGAAACGGCCGCTCCGGGGAAGAGCGACCGTTCGTTCAGGTCAGTGACCGGCCTGCAGCGACCGGCCGACGGCCGTGTCAGGCCGCCTTGCCGTCGATGGCGGTCGTCGCTGCGCCCGCCTTCGCCTTGCGCTCGGCGCGCTTCGCGATCTTGCGCTCGGCGGCGGTCGCCGCGCGCTTGGCTTCGCCGCTGACCTTGTCGGGCTTCGCCGTCTTGACCTTCTTGCCCTTGGCGGGCGCGTCGGTCTTGCCGAGGGCCGCCAGCGCCTTCGCCCGGGCGGCGGCGCGCTCTTCCCGGGTCTTGGCGCCGGTCGTGTTCAGTCCGCGGGCCTTGCGATCGGCGATAAGCTTCTGGCGAGCTTCCGTTTTCTCTGCGTGGAGGCGGGCCCTCTCCGCCGCTTGGTCATTGCCGCCGAGCGCCTTGTCGCGGAGGATCGCGTCCGTGTAGACCTTCTCGAGCTCTTCGTCCGACAGCTCGGTCTTGCAGTAGAAGCGCTCGAACGCCTTCATGTTCAGGTTGAGGACGTGCGGATAGACGTGCCGCCGGTCGCTGCCGAACTGGTGACGGAAGGCCTCCGTCACGATCTCATAGGACGGGAAGTACATCAGCTTGGCGTCAGTCGGCTGACAGTCGCGCAGCAATTCGCCGAGCGCGGCGCGCAGGATCGCCTTCGACTCCGCGTTCGCGACGATGCACGAGATCGGGCGGAAGGTGGCCGCCAGCGGGATCGGCGAGACCGTGAAGACGATGGTGGCCTCGGGTTTGCGCTCGCGGATCAGACTGTAGATCGCGCGCAGGTTCTCGAGGCTCTCGTTGAACCCCGCGACCCGGAACTTGTGGCGTTCGGGATCGTACTTGTCCTTCGGCACGGCGCGCCAGAACACCTCACCGGTCGGCTCGTCGTACCAGATCTCCGACAGGCCGAGCGTGATGATGAAGACGTCCGCGGAGTCGAACAGTTCGGCCGTGCGCAGGCGGACGTTCTCGTCGTACCCGAACTCTTCGGCGTCGTAGCCGCGCCACAGGTCGGCCTTCGGAACGACGTTGTTCCAGGCCCACTCGAACTGTTGACGGATGGCGTACGTGTTCACCATGCCGTCGCCCATCTTCGAAATATAGGCGACGTTGTCCTTCTTGGTGGCTACGTTGTAGCCGAGATTGTTGAGGTAGTTGCTGATGTTGTTGGCGAAGCAGCTGCCGAAAGCGACGATCGTGGTGTCGGCTTCGATGAATCGTTCCGCCGGCATCAGGCCCTTGGTCAGGTAACGCTGCAGGCCGGTCGGTCGGGTAAGCTGGGATTCAGAAGGGCCGAAGGTGGCCTGTTCGCCGCGATTGAAAGAATGACCGATAGTTCTTTTTTTGCCATCGACCATTGTGACAATTCTGTGTTGCTTGTCACCGCTTTTACTTGCAGTTGCGCTTTCGTCAGCCATGAGACTCCCCTATGCTGCAGATGCTAACGATGCAGCAACTTTGCGTGAGAAGTCAAAGCCTCTCTGGTTGTAGCGCCCGCGCACCGGCCGCGCCGGGCGCGGCTCAGCTCTCCAGACGCTTGGCGATCAGGCCGCGCAGGGTGTTGAGATCCTTGACGAACTGGCGGATGCCCTCGGCGAGCTTCTCGGTCGCCATCGGGTCCTGGTTGAGTGCGAAGCGGAAGCCCGCCTCGTCGGTCGGCGCCGCCGCCGGAGCCGCGTCCGGCGTCGCGGGATCGAGCCGCCGCGGCAGCTCGCCGTCGGCCCCGGCGAGCTCGTCGAGCAGGGCGGGGCTGATCGTCAGCCGGTCGCAGCCGGCCAGGGCCTCGATCTCGCCCGCGTTGCGGAACGAGGCGGCCATGACCACGGTCTCGACGCCGCGGCTCTTGTAGTCGGCGTAGATCGCCTTGACCGAGCGGACGCCGGGGTCTTCGTCCGGGCTGTAGGGGCCGCCGCCGGCCTTGACGTGCCAGTCCAGGATGCGGCCGACGAAGGGCGAGATCAGGAAGGCGCGGGCGTCGGCGCAGATTGCGGCCTGCGGCAGGCCGAAGATCAGCGTCATGTTGCAGTCGACGCCTTCCGCCTGGAGGATCCTGGCGGCCTGGGCGCCCTCCCAGGTGGCGGCGATCTTGATCAGGATGCGGTCGCGCTCGACGCCGCGCTCCTTGTACTGGGCGATGAGGGCGCGCGCCTTGGCGAGCGTCGCTTCGGTGTCGAAGGAGAGATCGGCGTCGACCTCGGTCGAGACCCGGCCCGGCACGATGCGGCTGAGCTCCACGCCGAGCGAGACGGCCAGCCGATCGCAGACCGCGCGGGCCACCGCCTCGGGCGCGCCGGACTGGCGCTTGCCCCAGGCCACGCCCTCGTCGACCACGGCGGCCGCCGCGCCGCCGTCCACCGCCTTCAGTATGAGCGAGGGATTGGTGGTGCAGTCCTGGGGTTTGAGCCGGCGGACGGTTTCGATCTCGCCGGTGTCGGCCACGACCACCGACATCCGGCGGAGCTGCTCGAGCTTGGAGGCCATGCGGGCTCTCTCCCTGGGTCGCCGGGCGGAGCCGCCGCCCGGAACGCTTCGCCGATACCGGCGCGCGGGCCCGAGCGCAAGCGCTTCAGACGCTGGGCTGGCTTTCGGTCGCGGCGGGCCGGGGGCGAGGGGTCGCGTTCGGACGCTTGGCCCACTGCGGCGACAGCTCGAAGCCGGGCGGCGGCGGGGCGGCGGTCCAGCCATCGGCGAGCCGGGCGGCGACATAGGCGAGCGCGGCCTCGATCGCCGCGTCGTGATAGGGCTTTTCGATCACCCCGCAGGCGCCGGCGAAGTCCGGCGGCGCCAGGCCGCGGTTCGCCGTGGTGAAGATCGCGACGGCGCCCTCCTCGGCGGCGACGCGGGCGACCTCGACGCCGGTCCGGCCGTCGAGCAGGTGGATGTCGATGAAGGCGACGTCGACGCGGGTCGACCGCAGCAGGGCGACCGCGCTTCCCATCTCGGCGGCCAGCCCGACCAGATCATGGCCGGCCCGCGTGATGATCGGGCCCAGATTGCCGGCGATCACCATGTCGTCCTCGACGATCAGCACGCGCATCCCGCGATTCTCCCCGTGTTGACCCCCCGTTAACCCCGGTTAACCCAACTCCGTCGTCAGCGCCATCGCCGCGGGGGCGATCCGGAGGCGGAGCGCGTCCGCCAGATTTCCGGCCGGCGCGACGTCGACGCCGGACAGGCCGAGCCAGCCGCAGAGCCGCTCGAGCTCCAGGGCCAGCCGTTCCACCGTCTCCGCCGGGGGCGCGCCGGGTTCGAGATGGGCGGCGGCGACCACCAGCCGGCCGGCGGCCCTGTCCGCCTTGAGGTCGAGGCGCGCGGCGATCCGCTCGCCCATGACGAAGGGCAGCACGTAGTAGCCGTGCTCGCGCTTGTGCGCCGGCACGTAGATCTCGATGCGGTAGCGGAATCCGAAGAGCCTCTCGGCCCGGTCGCGCTCCCAGAGCAGCGGGTCGAACGGCGAGACCAGCGCCGCGGCCCGCGGCCGCCGCTTCGGAGGCTCGGCTCCGCGTGCGAGATAGGCCGGCTGCGCCCAGCCCTCGACGCGCGCCGGGACGAGATCCCCGGCCTCGACCAGCTCCGGGATCCGCGCCCTGGCGTCCTCCGGCCCGATCCGCCAGTAGGCCCTGAGATCGCCCGCCGTCGCGATCCCCAGCGCCCGGGCGGCCGCCCGCAAGAGGATGCGCTGCGCCTCCGGCTCGTCCGGCGTCGGCAGGGCCGCGGCCTCGGGCAGGGCGCGGTCGGTGAGGTCGTAGATCCGCTCGAAGCCGCGGCGGGAGCGGGTGGTGACGAGCCCCGCCCAGAACAGCCATTCGAGCGCGATCTTGGCCTCGCTCCAGCCCCACCAGCCGCCTTCGCCCTTGGCGCCCGCCCCGAGCTCGCCCGCCGACAGAGGGCCGCGCCGGGCGACCTCCGCCAGCGTCGCCTCCACGAAGTCCTTTCGCTCGCGTCCAAATCGGGCGAGGCCGGCGTAGATCCCGCGGCCCTCCCTGGCGCGCGCCATGCGCCAGCGCAGCGCCGGCTGCAGGTCGGCCCGGATCAGCGAGGCCTCGTGGCCCCAGTATTCGAACAGCGCCCGCTTCGGCCCCGTCTGCATCCGGTCGAGCCGGGCCACGTCGTAGTCCCCGAGCCGCGAGAACGCCGGCATCAGGTGCGCGCGGGCGAGCACGTTGACGCTGTCGATCTGCGTCATCGCCAGCCGGTCGTAGAGCGCGGCGAGGGCCGCGGGGCCGGCGCGGGCGGGCCGCGGGCCGGCGAGGCCGCAGGCGAGAAGCGCGATGCGCCGCGCGTCCATGAGGGAGAGCTCGATCATCACAGGCGATATGACCCGGCCGGTCACCGGCGGCAATCCTCCGCTGCGGGCCCCTGCCGCAGTTTCGCCGCGATTTCGCCTGTGCTACGGCCAAGGGGCAGGAGACTTTGCGCGTGGGCCGTCGTCTGACCCTCTTCAGGCTGATTTTCGCGGTGGTCGCGGCGTATGTGCTCGTGGCTCAGGCCGCGCTCGGCGGGTTCGCCGGCGGCCGCCACGCGGCGCTTGCCGGCGCCGATCCCTTCGCGGTGCTGTGCTCGACCCTCGCCAAGGGGGGCGCCGAAACCGCGGGACACGACGCGGCCGACATGGCGGCGTGCTGCACGCTCGGCTGCGTCGGCGTCGCCATCGCCCCGGCGTCGGAACCCGAGGTCGCCGGCTTCGACTATCCCAGGGCGAGACCCGCGCCGCGTCCGGCGGCGGACCCCGACGCCCCGGCGTCCGCGGTGGCGGACGCCGTCGTTCGACGACCTCGAGGGCCGCCCGTCATCGGCTGACGCCCCGCCGGGCCTTGTGCCCGGCGCCGCCCGCGCGCGCGACCGCCCCGAGGCCCCGAGAGGCTTGGGCGGACGCGTCGCGCCCTGCCGACGTCCCTTCGGAAACGCTCTCATGAAAACCCGCCTCACGGCGAGCGCCGCGCTCGCCTGCGCGCTTCACGCCGCACCCGCCTCCGCGCAGTCGGAGCCCGTCATCGCGCTCGAACCCCTGACCGTCGAGGGCTCCGCGCTCTCACAGAGCCTCACCGCCCCGTCGCTGGAGGAGCGCCGCCGGGAGATCGAGCGCACCCCCGGGGCCGTCGAGGTGATCGACGCCGAGGGCTACAAGCGCACGACGCCGGCGCTCACCATCAAGGACGCGCTGGACTACACGCCGGGCGTGTTCGCGCAGCCGAAGTGGGGCGACGACACCCGGCTCTCGATCCGCGGGTCCGGGCTCGCGCGCAACTTCCACCTGCGCGGCGTCCAGCTGTATATGGACGGCATCCCCATCAACACCGCGGACGGCTACGGCGATTTCCAGGAGATCGACCCATCCGCCTACCGGCTGATCGAGGTCTACAAGGGCGCCAACGCGCTGCGCTACGGCGCCAACGCGCTCGGCGGCGCGATCAACTTCGTCACCGCCACGGGCCGGGATCCGCTCGCGAGCGTCGCGCAGGGCGGCGTCGACGTCGGGTCGTTCGGCTTCGTCCGGACCCAGGCGAGCTCAGGCGGCGTCCACGGGAAAGCCGACTACTTCGTCACCGGCGCGTGGCAGGAGGCCGACGGCTTCCGCGACCACAGCGGGGGGCGCGCGGCGCGCATGAGCGCGAACCTCGGCTATCGCTTCTCCGACGACGTCGAGACGCGGTTCTACCTGAACGCCAACGACGTCGACCAGCGAATCCCCGGCTCCGTGACCCGGCGGGACGCGCTGAAAAACCCGAAGACCGCGGCCTCCAGCAACGTCAACCTGTTCGATTCCCAGCGAAACATCGACACGCTCCGCTTCGCCAACAAGACCACCGTCCGCTTCGGCGAGACCACCTCGCTCGACGTCGGCGCCTTCGTGGTCGACCGCCACCTCATGCACCCGATCTTCCAGTGGCTGGACTACAAGTATGTCGACTACGGCGGCTTCGGCCGGGTCACCGACGAGCGCGAGATCGCGGGCCACGCCAACCGCTTCATCGCGGGCGTGACGCTGCACAACGGCAAGAACGACGCCAGGCAGTACGTCAACGTCCTCGGCGACAAGGGCGCGAAAACCTTCGACGCCAAGCAGACGTCATCGAACCTGTCGGCTTATGCCGAGAACACGTTCTATGTCGCGCCGACGGTCGGCGTGGTGACGGCGCTGCAGTACCTTTATGCCCGCCGCAAGCAGGACGATCGGTTCTTTGCGGATCCGCCGTTGAACGGCAATCCGAATACGCCTGACCCAAACCCTAATGATTCCGGCCGCAAGTCGTTCTCGGTCGCAAGCCCCAAGGTCGGGTTACTGTGGGACATCGATCCGAGGTGGCAGGCGTTCGCCAACGTCTCGCGCTCGGTCGAGGTCCCGAGCTTCGGCGAGAACAGCTTTGCGAACGCCGCGCTCGCAAAACCGCAGAAGGCGTGGACGGCGGAGATCGGCAGCCGGGGTCGGCTGGACGACGTGGCCTGGGACGTCGCGCTCTACCGCGCCCAGATCCGCGACGAATTTTTCTGCGACGCCGGGGACGGCGCGTCCGGGAACTGCGCCGTGGTCAACCTCGACCGCACCATGCACCAGGGCGTCGAGCTCGGCTTCGGAGCGGCGATCCTCAAAGGCCTCGCGGTCCAGGGCGACGCGCCGGACAAGGTCTGGCTGAACCTCGCGTACACGTTCAGCGACTTCCGTTTCGACGACGACGACGCCTTCGGCGACAACAAGATTCCCGGCGCGCCGCGGCACTACCTGCGGGCGGAGCTGCTCTACAAGCACCCGGTCGGCGTCTACGCCGGACCGAACGTCGAGTGGGTCCCCCAGGCCTATTACGTCGACAGCGCCAACACCACGAAGACGCAGGCCTACGCGCTGCTGGGGCTGAAGGCCGGCTACGACGCGGGCGGCGCGCTCTCGGCCTATGTGGAGGCGCGGAACGTGCTCGACAAAAAGTACATCGCGAGCGTCAGCGTGACCGACCGAGCGGCGCCCACGTCCGCGCTCTACGAGCCGGGCACGGGCCGCGCGATCTACGCGGGCGTGAAGTACCGCTGGTGAGGGGAGGGGCGGCCTAACGCGGGCCGCTCTCCCACCGAGCCGTCCCACCGGGCCGTCGTCCTCCGGCTTGACCGGAGGACCCATCTCAGGCGTCGGGTTCGACGCCGCCGGTGGATGGTCCGGTCAAGCCGGACCATGACGGTGCGGGTGGGACACGAACCGAGGGCGCTGCGGCAGCGCGCCTTCGAGAGCCCCTCAGTACCCCTTGGCGTCGATCGCCTCGCGCCAGGCGACGGCGCGGCGAGCCATGCCGATGTGCTGGCGCTCGTACATGCGGCCGTCGATCTTGATCGCGCCGCGCTTGGCGTTCTCCGGCTCGTCGAACACGTCGATCACCTTGCGGGCGCGGGCGACCTCCTCGTCCGTCGGCGCGAAGCTGGTGTTGGCGGGCTCGATCTGGTCGGGATGGATGATGGTCTTGCCGTCGAAGCCGAGGTCGCGCGACTGGCGGCACTCGGTGCGGCAGCCGTCGACGTCGGCGATGTCGTTGAACACGCCGTCGAGGATGGTGAGCCCCTCGGCGCGGGCCGCGGCGAGCGCCAGCATGATCCACGGCAGCATCGGCACGCGGCCGGGCACGATCTGCGCCCAGGTGTCCTTGGCGAGGTCGTTGGTGCCGAGCACCAGGCAGGTGAGGCGGGCGCCCGGCAGCAGGCGCCGGGAGGCCGCGATCTCGCGGATGTTCAGGATCGAGGCCGGCGTCTCGATCATCGCCCAGATCTTCACGCTCTCCGGCGCGTCGAGCGCCTCGAGGCGGTTCGCGATGCTCTCGAGCACCGCGGGCGAGGAGACCTTCGGCATCAGGATCGCGTCGGGCTTGGCCTCGATCGCGGCGTGGAGGTCGGCCTCGCCCCAGGGGGTCTGCGGCGCGTTCACGCGGATGATGAGCTCGCGGTCGCCGTAGCCGCCGGCCTTCACCGCCGCGCAGACCTGCTCGCGCGCGATGTCCTTGGCGTCGGGCGCGACGGCGTCCTCGAGGTCGAGGATCAGGGCGTCGGCGTGGAGGGTCTTGGCCTTGTCCAGCGCGCGCTGGTTGGAGCCCGGCATGTAGAGCACGCTGCGACGCAGACGCAGGTCCGAGGCCATTTCCGCATCCCCTTTGTTCTATTTGTCTTTGACGTCCCCTAGACCACAGGCGCGCGGCGTGGACAATCTCGCCTTTCGCAGGTGCGAGATGGCGTGGGCGACGGCGGCGAGCGCGCCTCCGGCCTTGCAAATTGCCCCGCATCCGACTAGAAGGCGGCCCGAACCGGCGGTCGCCGTGGTCGCGGCCGATCCGCGTCCTGTCCGCCCCCGACAGACACGAACACGACCGACGCAAGTCGCCGCGCACGCGGCCGGCGTCTTGAGGACGAGAGCCATGAAGATCCGCAACTCGCTGAAGTCGCTGCGCAACCGCCACCGGGACAACCGCATCGTGCGCCGCAAGGGCCGCGTCTACATCATCAACAAGACCCAGAAGCGCTACAAGGCCCGCCAGGGCTGAAGGCGTTTTACGGCCTCCGCCCCGTTGCGGATCGCCGTCGCGGCGCACGCGCCGCGTGCATGTCTTGCAGGCTTCTGTGTTTTGACGACGCGCAGGTCCGGAGCGTAAGCTTCGGGCCATGATGCGTTTTCACTTGGTCGCGACCGTCGTCGTCGCTCTCGGTCTCGGCTGCGTCGGAGCCTCCGCGCAGCCTGCGCCGCCGCTCGACGGCTCGCCGGAGACCACGACCCCCATCCTTCCGACGCCGCCCGGCGCGGCCCCGCCGTCGCCGCCCGCCGCTGATCCCGCGGTCACCGGCGAGAGCGCGAACGACAGTCGCGGAAAGGCGGTGGATGAACTTCTCGCCCGTCTCGCCAAGACCGACGACCCGCAGACCGCGAAGCGCATCGCCATGGCCGTCCAGGCGCTGTGGATCCGCTCCGGCAGCGACACGATCGATCTCCTCACCAGCCGGGCTCTCGAAGCGCAACGCAAGGCCAACACCGGCATGGCGCTGAAGCTTCTTGGCGAGGTGGTGAGCCTGAAGCCGGAGTTCGCCGAAGGCTGGAGCCGGCGCGCCGCGATCCACGTCGAGGCGAAGGACTACGACCAGGCGATGGTCGACATTCACGAGACCCTGCTGCGGGAGCCGCGCCACTTCGGCGTCTGGATCGGGCTCGGCCGCATCCTTCAGGAGTCCGGTCTGGACGCCAAGGCGCTCGCCGCCTACCGCAGGGCCTACGCGCTCTATCCCGCCGCCGAGGGGCTGAAGCGCGAGATCGACGAACTGACGCTGAAGGTCGAAGGCCAGCCCATCTGATGCGCTCCGGAAGGGTGGCGACCATCGTCGTCGCGGCGACGATGACGCTTGCGGCGCTGCTGGCCGCCGTGTCCGCCGTCGAGGCCCGGCGGGCCGAGCAGCTCGCCGCGAGGACCAACGCCGAGACCCTGCGCGTGCCTGTGCGCGGCGGCGCGCTCAACGTCGTCATCCTTGAGCCGCAGGGCCGCGCCTCGGGACGCACGCTGCTTCTGCTCCATGGCGCGAGCGGAAACCTCAAGGACCTCGAGGAGTCGATCGGCCGGCGGCTCGCCGCGCGGCATCGCGTGATCCTCGTCGACCGGCCGGGCCATGGCCGCAGCGATCGTCTCGGCGGGCGTGAGATGGCCTCCCCCGCCGCCCAGGCCGACGCCGTCGTCCAGGCGCTGGAGGCGCTCCGCATCGGCCGCGTGGTCGTCGTGGGCCATTCCTGGGCGGGCTCGGCCGCAACGAACCTCGCGCTCGATCATCCCGACCACGTGTCGGGGCTGGCGCTGCTCTCGGGCGCGACCCATCCCTGGCCGGGCGGGGTCGCCTGGTACAACAGCGTCGCCGCGACGCCGGTGCTGGGGGACCTGTTCGCGGCGACGGTCGTCGCGCCGGTCGGTCTCGCCACCTTTGATCGCGCGATCTCGAGCGTGTTCGCGCCCCGACCGCCGCCGCCGGACTACGTCGAACGCACCGACGCGAAGCTCGTCCTGCGGCCGTCGGAGTTTCGCGCCAACGCCCAGGACCTGACCGATCTCAACGCGTTCCTCCGCGGCCAGGCTCCGCGCTACGGGGCCATCCGCGTGCCGACCACGATCGTCACGTCCGACAAGGACGGCATCGTGTCGCCGGAAGTGCATTCGCGTCCGCTCGCGCGGCAGATCCGGGGCGCGAGGCTGGTCGTCATCCCCGGCGTGGGCCACATGCCGCACTGGAGCGCGACCGACCGCGTGGTCGACGAGATCGACGCGCTGGCCATGAGGACGCCCGCTCAAAAGTAAGACGGCGCGCCTTCGCAGGCGCGCCGTCTTTGATTGTCAGATCCAGATCCGACCGCGTCAGTCGCGCTTGTGGTCGCCGTCGACATAGGCGATGCGCAGCATGTTGGTCGCGCCGGGCGTCCGCAGCGGGACGCCGGCGGAGATGATCACGCGCTCGCCGTCCTGGGCGATGCCCTGGTCCTTGGCGATGTCGCAGCCGCGGTCGACCATGTCGTCGAGATCGTGGGCGTCGTGCGTCAGCACCGAGTGCACGCCCCAGACGAGCGCGAGGCGCCGGCTGGTCTCGAGGCTCGGCGTCAGCGCGATGATCGGCTGCTTCGGCCGCTCGCGCGCGGCGCGGCGCGCCGTCGTGCCGTAGGCCGTCCAGCAGATGATCGCGGCGAGGTCGAGCGTCTCGGCGATCTGCCGCGCGGCGGCCGAAATCGCGTCGGCGCCCGTCGCCTCGGGCTCGGCGTGCTGGGCGTCGATGATCGAGCGGTAGTAGGGATCGCTCTCCACGTTGGTCGCGATCGAGTTCATCATCGCGACCGCCTCGACCGGGTAGGCGCCGGCGGCGCTTTCGGCGGACAGCATGATCGCGTCCGCGCCCTCGAACACCGCGGTCGCGACGTCCGAGACTTCGGCGCGGGTCGGGGTCGCCTGCGTGATCATCGATTCGAGCATCTGCGTCGCGATGATCACCGGCTTGCCGGCCTTGCGGCAGGCGCGCGTCATCTGCTTCTGCAGGCCCGGCACCTTCTCGAGCGGCATCTCGACGCCGAGGTCGCCGCGGGCGACCATGACCGAGTCCGACAGCTCGATGATCTCGGCGAGCCGGGTCATCGCCTGGGGCTTCTCGATCTTGGTCATCACCCCGACGCGACCCTTGATGATGTCGCGGGCCTCCGAGATGTCCTCCGGCCGCTGCACGAAGGACAGCGCGATCCAGTCGACGCTGTCGGTCGCGAGCGCGGCCTCGAGGTCGGCGTGGTCCTTCGGCGTCATCGCCGAGGTCTTGATCAGCGTGTCCGGCAGGCTGACGCCCTTGCGGTCCGACAGGCGGCCGCCGACCACCACTTCGGCGGTCGTCGACGTCGGCGTGCAGGACCGCGCGATCAGGCGGATCTTGCCGTCGTCGAGCAGCAGCGTGTGGCCGGGCTCAAGCGCCTCGAGGATTTCCGGATGCGGCAGGCGCACGCGGTTTTCATCGCCCGGGGTCTCGTCGGAATCGAGCGTGAAGCTCTGGCCCGCCTTCAGCATGGCGGCGCCCTCGGCGAACTTGCCGACGCGCAGCTTCGGCCCCTGCAGGTCGATCAGGATGCCGATCGGGCGGCCCACCTCGTCCTCGACGTCGCGGATCGTCTGCACGAGCTCGCGCATCCGGTCGTGGCTGGTGTGGCTCATGTTGATGCGGAAGACGTCGGTTCCCGCGCGGAACAGCTTCTCGACCATCTCGGGCGTCGACGACGCCGGACCCAGGGTCGCGAGAATCTTGACGCGTCGCAGCCGCCTCATCGGACCGCTGCGCCCAGCAGGACGCCGGCGCTGGCGCCGTTCGTCGCGGGCGGCACGGCCGCGCGCGGGGCCGGCTGGGTCTGGGCCGGGTCGGCCGCCCTCGCGGTCGGTTCGGTCAACTGCACCGTCCAGCTCCTCTGTTCGCCGGTGTCGATCTCGAAGAATCCGGAACGGTCATAACCGCGCGCGAGGCAGTCTTCGATCCCCCGAATTGTGAATTCCTTGCCGCGGGTGCACATGTAAGCCTTGCCGTTCCATTCGCCGCCGCGGTCGTAGTCGATCGCGTAGACGTAGTAGAAGCGAGCGGCCAAGGGCCCCCGAAGCAGAGTCTCGCAGGAGTTGGCGGAGACGTTCCACCAGCCCTCGGTCGACCAGACGTCCTTGTCCTTGTAGCCGATCGAGACGCCGATCCGGCTGTCGGTCTTGTTGCAGAGACGGAAGTCCGCCTGCGCCGCCCCCGACGCCACGACGCCCGCCGCGACGACGCCGACTGCGACCGCGAGACGCGGGAGACGGCGCTGAGCGCGCGGGCATTCTGGAAAGCGAATCGTCATACGGCGGGGGAACGCTGGCGTTGCGACGCGTCAGGGCGCTTTGTGCGGCGATGGTTAAACGCTGTCAACGAGCAGAATACGCAGGTCGTTGACATTCGTGCACGTCGGGCCGGTGTAGAGCCCGTCCCCCGTCTGCTCGAAGAATCCGGTGCTGTCGTTCTCCGCCAGGAAGTGGGCGGTATCGAGACCCTTGGCGTCGGCGCGCTCGAGCGTGCCCGGATCGACCACGGCGCCGGCCGGGTCCTCCGGCGATCCGCCGCCGCCGTCCGCGCCGTCGGTGTCGCCGGCGAGCGCCGACCATCCGGAGACGCCCCGGAGCGCATGGGCCAGCGCGAGCGCGTACTCCTGGTTCGGGCCGCCGCGTCCGTTCTGGCCGCGGATGGTCACCGTGAGCTCGCCGCCCGAGATCAGCGCCACCGGCCTCGCCAGCGCTTCGAGCCCGCGCGCGATCGCGGCGTGTTCGGCGGCGACCTCGCGCGCCTCGCCCTCGAGGTCGGCGCCGACCACCCGCACCTCGACGCCGGCGTCCTCGAGCGTCTTGATCGCCGCGGCCAGCGCGTCCGCGGGCCGCGAGACGACGGTGAAGCTCGCGTGCTCGAACGCGGGGTCGCCCGGCTTCGGGCTCTCGTTCGCAGGGTCCGACAGCGCCCGCGCCACGTCCGGGTGCGGCGTCACCTTGTACCGCTCCAGCGCCGCGCGGGCGTCGGCCAGGGTCGAGGCGTCCGGCACGGTCGGGCCGGAGGCGATCACCGAGGGATCGTCCCGCGGCACGTCGGAGATCGCGAGCGTCACGACCTTGGCGGGGTAGGCGGCGCGGGCGAGGCGGCCGCCCTTGATGCGCGAGAGGTGCTTGCGCACGGTGTTGATGGCGTCGATCGGCGCGCCCGAGCGCAGCAGCGCCTTGGTGGTGCCCTGCTTGACCGCGAGGTCGAGGCCGGCCGCCGGCGCCACCCAGTTGGCGGAGCCGCCGCCGGTGATCAGCGCGACCACGAGGTCGTCCGGACCGGCCTGCTCGGCGAGTGCGAGCGTGTCGGCCGCGCCCTGGAGGCCGGCGGCGTCCGGCACCGGGTGCCCGGCTTCGATCACCTTGATCCATTCGGTCGGCCGCGCGTGGCCGTGGCGGGTGACGGCGAGGCCGATCAGCCGGTCCGGCCCGAGGCCGTACTGCTCGCGGTAGACCTTCTCGGCGATCTCGGCGCAGGCGCCGCCGCCCTTGCCCGCGGCGAGCACGATCACGCGGCCCTTCGGCGGGGCCGGAAGGTGCGCGGGGATGCACACGGCCGGGTGGGCGGCCGCGACGCCGGCGTCGAAGGCGCGACGGAGAAGCTGGCGGCGTTCGTCTGGCGTCATGGATGAGGCTCCACAGGAACGGCGCGCGGTCGCGCGACGTAGATACCGAGCAGGATGATGACGCCGCCCAGGGCCTGGACGGCGGAGAGGCGCTCGCCGAGCACGGCCCAGCCGAGCAGGGCCGCGGCGATCGCCTCGAGGAAGATCACGAGCGACGAGAAGGTGGCCGGGAGCCGCCCGAGCGCGACCGCGAGCAGCCCCTGGCCGCCGGCGTGGCTGACGATCCCGAGCGCGAGCAGCGCTGCGGCGCCGCTCAGGCTCGCGGGCAGCAACCGGTCCTCGAAGGCGAAGGCGATCGCGCCGAGCGCCGGGGCGGTGATCAGCGACGACAGAAAGATGAGTCGGCCCGAGCCGTGGCTGCGCCGGGCGCGGCTGACGGCGAGGAAATAGGCCCCGAAGAACACCGAGGTGACCACTCCGTAGAGGTCTCCGGCGAGGCGCGCCGGATCGACGCTCATGCTCTCGCCGATCAGCGCTGCGCCGCCGACGAGCGCCAGCGCCAGCCCGAGCAGCGTGCGCCCCGCGACGCGCTCGCGCAGCAGCAGCACCGAGAACACGACGACCCAGATCGGCGAGGTGGTGGCGAAGAAGGTGGCGTTGGCGACCGTCGTGTTCATGATCGCGAGGTGCCAGAACACGAGGTCGCCGGTGAAGAACAGGCCGGCGAGCACCACGGGCTTCGTGAAGCCGCCGGCGAGCTTCGCGTCTCCGCGCTGCTCCAGCCGGCTCCAGGCCCACAGCAACGGGAGCGCGGTCGCGACGCGCCAGAAGGCGCTCGCGAACGGCCCGACGTCGGCGAGGCGCACGAGGATCGGCGACGCGCCCATCGCGAGCGCGCCCAGCAACAGCGCCGCATAGGCGCCGGCGAGCGGCTCCCCGCGGATCTCCGCCGTGTCCCCGATGGTCCTCATCCTCTCCGGCGTCTTTTCGTCGTTGGCGGCTCCGTCCGGCGGGACGGGCGGCCCTTCCTATGGCATCGACGGGCGCGCGTCACTACAGTCGTCCGGACCATGCTCTGCGACCCATTTTCGCCCGCAACCAAAGACGAATACGCCGCGTTCGAGGTCGTCGAGGGCCGCCCCGGCGCCCGTCTGCTGCTGCTGTGCGACCACGCCTCCGCCCGCGTGCCGCCCGAGCTCGGCGACCTCGGGCTGCCGCCGTCCGAGTTCGACCGGCACATCGCCTACGACATCGGCATGCGGGGGGTGACGCTGCGGCTCGCGGAAAC
This sequence comes from Methylopila capsulata, assembly GCF_016907975.1. Lineage (GTDB taxonomy): Bacteria > Pseudomonadota > Alphaproteobacteria > Rhizobiales > Methylopilaceae > Methylopila > Methylopila capsulata. The sequence goes on along the minus strand of NZ_JAFBCY010000005.1, from coordinate 110,890 downwards.
GCTCGGCGTTCCCGCCGTGCTGTCGACGACCTCACGGCTGGTGATCGACCCCAACCGCGGCGAGGACGACCCGACGCTGGTGATGCGGCTCTCCGACGGCGCCGTGGTGCCGGGCAACGCGCGGGTCGACGCCGCCGAGGTCCGCCGCCGTCTCGATCGCTACCACCGGCCCTATCACGACGCGATCACCGCGCGCATCGACGCCATGATCGACGCCGGCGAGACGCCGGTCGTGATCGCGCTCCACAGCTTCACCCCCGCCTGGAAGGGCCGCCCGCGGCCGTGGCATGCGGGCCTGCTGTGGGACAAGGACGACCGACTGACGAAGCCCCTGCTCGCGGCGCTCGAAGCCGAGGGCGACCTCGTCGTCGGCGACAACGAGCCCTACGACGGCGCCCTGAAGGGCGACACCATGCACCGCCACGGCACCGAGCGCGGGCTGCCGCACGTGCTGGTCGAACTGCGGCAGGACCTCGTCGCCGACGCCGCCGGCCAGGCCGGCTGGGCCGCCCGGTTCGCGCGGCTGCTGCCGCCGATCCTTGATCTGCCGGAGATGCGGCGGATCACCCACTTCGGCTCGCGCACCGACACGCGCAGGAGAACCCCATGACTGACGCTCCGAAGCCCGACGCTCCGAAGCCCGACGCCCCCAAGGTCGATCTCACCCGTCTGCCGCCGTCCGAGCTGCCGGGCGTCGACGCCGCGACCACGACCGAGCTCGAAGCCGCGGTGTTCCGCCGGCTGGTCAAGCACCTGCGCGACCGCCCCGACGTGCAGAACATCGACCTCATGAACCTCGCGAACTTCTGCCGGAACTGCCTGTCGAACTGGATGAAGGACGCCGCCGACGCCCGCGGCCTCGCCGTCACCAAGGAGCAGTCCCGCGAGGCGGTCTACGGCATGCCCTACGAGGAGTGGAAGGCGCGCTTCCAGAGCGAGGCGACGCCCGACCAGAAGGCCGCCTTCGACGCCCGCGCCAAGCACTGAAGGCGGCGCGCCGGGACCGTAGCCGGGTTGGCGGGCGGTCGCGTCCCGCGATCCGAAGGGGACGGGAGAAGCGCGGGCGGCGCATAGCTCCCGGCTTGACGGCCGGGCGCGGTTCTGCGAACCGAACGCTCCAAATTTCGAGGAGAGGCATGTGAGCACGGTCAATCCGGACGATATCGCCAAGGATCAGCTGACCGCTTTCGTCGAGCGCATCGAGCGGCTCGAGGAGGAGAAGAAGGGCATCTCCGACGACATCAAGGAGGTCTACGCCGAGGCCAAGGGCAACGGCTTCGACGTCAAGGTGCTGCGGAAGGTGATCTCGCTGCGCAAGCAGGACGCGGACGAGCGCGCCGAGATGGAGGCGATTCTCGACCTCTACCTCCAGGCGCTGGGCATGCCCACGACCTGAGAGAGCTCGCAGGTCCAAACGAAAAAGCCCCGGACGTCGCCGTCCGGGGCTTTTTCGTTTGTCGTTTAAGAAGCCTCAGCCGCGGGAGCGGGCGAGGCTCGCGGTGCTGGACCCCGCCGGGGCGAAGGACTGCACCTTGAGGAGCATCACCGACGAGCCGGAGAACCGGTCGATGCGGGCGCCGTGGCTCGGATCGGCGCCGAAGCCGCCGACAAGCGCCGCGGTGGGAGCCGTCATGAGGCCGGCGACATGCGTCTGGTCCGGATGGACGAAGGTCGCGTCGTCGGCGTCGCGCAGGGCCGGCGTCGCGCTCACGGCGACGCGGACGGCGTCTTCGAAGCGGGCGCTGACCATCGGCTCGGCCGGCGCGGGCAGGACGGCGCGGCGAACGGCGGTGGCGGCGGCGTAGACCGCGGCCGGCGTCGAGTCCGGCGACAGCACGCGGACGTTCGGGTCGGCGGCGACGACCGGCGCCGGGACCTTATGCTGCGCCTGGGGCGCGGCCACGGCGCGGGACCGGTTGTCGGTCGGCTGCGGCGCGCTGGCCTGCGGCGCGGCGTAGGCCAGGGTCATCTCCGGCTGCGGCTGACGCTTCGAGAGGAAGGCGTCCGGCAGCGGCGGCAGCATCGTCGCCTCGGCCTGATAGGCGCTGGCGGTCGCGGCGTCGATCTGGCGCGGCTGGCGCTCGGCCGGGGTCGGCGTCGGGAGCGCGGCGAGGACCGCCACCGCGCTCTGCGGCGCGGCGGGGCGGGGGCGCGGCGTCGGGATCGACGAGACGGCGGCGAGGCCGGCCTCGGCGGCGGGCTGAGCGCCGCGAAGCGGCTGGGCGCCGGAGCGCCAGACCATGTCGGGGCCTGCGGGCGGCGTCGGGATCGTGGCCTGCGCCACCTGGATCGGCGCCTCGGGCGCCGGCTTCGCGGCGACGGCGCGGGCCGGGGCGACCGGCGGCATGGGCACGGCGGCCGCGGCGACGACGATCGCCGGCTGGGCGGCGCGGGCGAAGTCGGCCGGACGCGGCGTGGGAACCGGGACGCGCGTCGCGACCATGCGAACCTGCGGGGCGGAGGTCGGAGCGGCGGCGGGGGCCGCGCCTTCCTCGTCGTCGCCGCCGCGCTGCGGGGCGGAGGAGGCGGCGGCCGCGCGGCCGCGCGTCGCCGGCTGAGCCGAGGCGACCACGGTCGGAGCGGCGTCCGCCTCGTCGCCCTCGTCGGAGCCGAACAGGCGGGCGAAGAAGCTCTTGCCGCCCGACGACGACCCCGAGTAGGCCTCGTCGACCGAGACGGAGCCGCGCGACTTCAGCTCGGCCAGCGCGACCTGATAGCCGGGCATCTGGCCGCCTTCGGCGGGCTGGTGGACGGTCTTGCCGCCGGGGAACAGGCGGGCGAGCTGCGAGCGGCTCATGCGCGGCCAGGCGCGGACCGAGCCGGCGTCGAGATGCACGAAGGGCCGCCCGGAGGTCGGGTAGAAGCCGACGCCGCCGCGCTGCAGCCGCATGCCGGCTTCGCGCACCGCGGAGACCGGCACGCCGGTGATGTAGAAGTCCATCGCGCGGCCGAGCATGTGCTGGCTGGACTTGGCCACGCCGCGGGAGCGGGCCCGGAGATAGGCGTTCGTCTCGGGGCTGCGGTAGGACGAGACGATGTTGATCATCTGGCCGCGGCCGACTTCGCGGTGGACCTCCCACACGATGTCGAACAGCTTCGGCTCCATGCGCGTCTGCTTGTCGTTGCGCCAGTCGCGGAGGAAGTAGCTGAGCTGCTTCAATCCGTTGGCGTCGTAACGGCCGTCGCGCTTGAAGGTGACCGTGATCCGGTCGCCGCGGTGGGTGTGATAGAGCGTCAGGGTGCGGGTGTCGCCGTTCGCCTGAGCGTTCTGGGTGCCTTCGGAGCCCGCGATCAGCGCGAAGGCTCCGAGGAGTGCAGCGCTTACGCCGCGGCTAGCGCGGCGGAGGGCGGTGCGTCGAGACGTTTTCGCTTCGGACAATGAACCGGCCTGACTCTTATAGATCGCCTGTGACGTCGTCGCGGGGGCGACGACGCAGCACTTGATCAACAAAGTCTCTGCGGAACTGGTTAATGCGACATGAACCAGACGCGATGAAATGAGCCCCCGAACCCCTTGTGTGTGTCCTGTTAGCCTCAGAATCGCGAGAAAGCTAGTCGCAAAAGCCTGTGGGGGTCCAAAACCGCGGCTGGTTCATCGTTTGGACGCTTTTGGTTCACGGTTGTCGCCGCGACGAATCGCCAAACACGTTCGACAGCCATGAGCCGAAAGTCCGGGGGCGCTGGACCGGCGCCTGCTCCGCCATCTGCGCCTGCTGCTCCTGAGTTTGCGGGGGCGCAGCGCGGCGAACCGGCTTCTCGGGCTTGGGCATGGCGACGACCGGCGCCGCCTGCGGCAGCGGCGGCAGCGGCTCGCCGTTCAGGGCCGCCTTGAGTCGCGGGTCCTGGCCGTAGAAGTCGGAGCGCGTCTGGAGCGCGCCGTCGGCGCCCACCCAGGCGGTGAAGTAGGTCAGGTGCACGGGGATCGGCGTCGCGAGGTTCACGCGCCGCTCCTTGCCGCCCACGAGCTTGCCGAGCTTCTCGCCGCTCCAGCCCTGGTCGCCGATCAGCGCGTCCGCGAACTGCAGCGGCTCGTTCACGCGCACGCAGCCGTGGCTGAGCGCCCGGCTCGTGAGCTTGAACAGGTTCCGCTGCGGCGTGTCGTGGAGGTAGACCGCGTAATCGTTGGGGAACATGAACTTGATGTTGCCGAGCGCGTTGCGCTCCCCCGGCGGCTGGCGGATGCGGACGTTCCGCAGGTTGCCGCTCCAGTCGACGGAGCCGGCTCCGACGACGCGGGTCTTCTTGCCGTCGCTGACGACGACCTCGTAGCCGCGGTTGGCGAGGTAGTTCGGATCCCGGCGGAGCTGCGGCAGCATCTCCTTGACGGCGATCGAGGTAGGCACGTTCCAGTACGGGTTGACCACGATGTGGTCGATCGCGTTCGAGAACAGCGGCGTCTGGTTGGAGTTCTTGCCGACGATCACGCGCGTGTCGTGGATCGAGCGGCCGTCCTGCATGATGTGCAGCTCGAACGCGGCCACATCGACGAACACGTGCTTGGCGCCGAGGTCGCGCGGCAGCCAGCGCCAGCGCTCCATGTTGGCCACGAGCAGCGAGGTCGGATCGGCGCCGCGGCCCTCGGCGTTCAGGGCGCGGATGGTCTGGCGGTTGGCGAGGCCCGAGACCGGCAGCTTCTTCGTCTTCTGGAAAGCCGACAGCGCCTCGGCGAGCGCGTCGTCGAACATCAGGTCGCCCGGACGCTCGTCAAGGCCGAGCCGCGCGCGCAGCACGGGCACGCGCTCGTCCTCCACGCCGGGCTTCAGCAGCTTGCCCTCGAGGATCAGGGGCTGCTTCGGGGCCTCCGTCCGTTCGGCGCGCTTGGCGATCAGCAGCTTGCGCAGCGCCTGGAACTGGGCGTGCGGCGGGTTGAAGCCGTCGAGCGTGGTCGCGACGTCGGCGGAGGCCGAGATCGCGACCAGCGCCGCGGCCGCGTCGAAGCGCGACGCGCCGGCGGCGATCGAGCGGGAGATCGTGGTCGGGTTGACGCGGCCGCCCCAGGCCTCGCGGGCGTAGGCGAGGGCCGCCGCGGACAGCATGACGTCGGCGCGCGCCACGACCGCGGGTTCGGACGAGGCCGGGGAGCTCGGCAGCGCGTAGCGCTTCGGATCGAGCCCGTCGTCGGCGGCGGAGGCGATCTTCGCGCGCGCCGCGTCGGCCTGCGGCGTGAACCGGCTGTCGGCGAGCCACAGTGGCGAGCCGTTGCGGGCGGCGTAGAACGCGATCAGCGCCGCGCGGTCGCCGGCGGGCATCTTGAGGCTCTGGCCGGCGCCGTCGGTGGCGAGCAGCGCGGTCACCGCGGTCTGCAGCGGGTCGGTCGGATGGATCGCCTCGACCGGGCCGGGGGTGGCCGGCGCGGCCTGCTCGGCGTCGGGGGCCGCGGGCGCCGCGGCGGGCTCGTCCTTGGCCTCGCCCGCGGCGTCGACCGAACCGGTGACGTCGGGGACGATCGGCGCCGGCGCCGGCGTCTGGGCGGCCTCGGGCGTCGCGACGGCGGCGGTCGTCCCCGGCGCCTGCGCCAGAGCGCCGGCGAAGGTCAGGGCCGACAGGCTGACGCCGAGGGCGGCGGCGCGCCAGGCGCGCTTTGGCGTCGGAGCCGTCGTCGGTCCGCGGTCAGCGCTGGTGATCATGGCGTCACTTCCCCCGTAAAGCCGGCCGACCATGGGCGTCGGCGCGGCGCGGTTCAATCGTCAGCATCAGGTCCGGCGCCTCAGGCGACGGCTTCGTCGTCGCTCGTGTCCCGGCCGCCACATTCGTTCTCCAGACCGAGGTCCTTGAGGCGGCGGTAGAGAGTCGAGCGTCCGATCCCGAGGCGGCGGGCCACCTCGGTCATCTGGCCGCCGAGATGGCGGATGGCGTAGCGGATCGCATCGCGCTCCAGCGATTCGATCGGGCGCAGCAGCCCCTCGGCGTCGAACAGCGGCAGAGCGGGCGCGTCGAGGCGGCGCTCGAGCTCCGGTTCGGCGAGGTCCCGGGCGAGCGAGGGCGGCGGCTCTTCCGTCAGCTGTTCCGGCGCGGCGCCGAGCAGGGCGGCGATCTGCGGGAAATCGACCGCGCGCAGCACGTCGCCCTCCGCCAGCACGACGGCGCGGAACACGGCGTTCTCGAGCTGGCGGACGTTGCCCGGCCAGTCGTAGCGCTCCAGCAGGCCGAGCGCCTGGGCGCTCAGATCGCGGACGGCCCGGTTCTCCTCGGCGGCGAAGCGCGCCAGGAAGCGGCGGGCGAGGTCGGCCACGTCCGCGCGCCGGGCGCGCAAAGGCGGCACCTTCACCGGGAAGACGCTCAGCCGGTAATAGAGATCCTCGCGGAACGAGCCCTCGCGCACGCGGGCGAACAGGTCCCGGTTCGTGGCCGAGATCACGCGGATGTCGACCTTGAGCGGGCGTTTGGCGCCGACCGGATCGACCTCGCCCTCCTGCACCGCGCGCAGCAGCTTCACTTGCGCGTCCTGCGGCAGCTCCCCGATCTCGTCGAGGAACAGCGTGCCGCCATCGGCTTCGGCGAACTTGCCGACGTGGCGTTCGACCGCGCCGGTGAAGGCGCCCTTCTCGTGGCCGAACAGGATCGACTCCACGAGGGAGTTCGGGATCGCGCCGCAGTTCACCGCCACGAAGGGCCTGCCGCGGCGCTCGCCGGAGCCGGCGATGGCGCGGGCGAACAGCTCCTTGCCGACGCCGGATTCGCCCTCGATCAGAACGGGGATGTTGGAGGCCGCGGCCCGTTCGCCGATGCGCACCGCCTCGGCCATCGCCGGCGCGCGGGTCGGCAGGTCGCGGAAGCTCAGCGTGCCCGCGGCCCGGCGGCCGATCCGGCGGATCTCGCCTTCGAGCGCGTCGACGCGGAGCGCGTTGCGGATCGAGATCTGCAGCCGCTCGGGGCCGACCGGCTTCACCACGAAATCGGCCGCGCCCGCCCGCATGGCGGTGACCACGGCCTCGATCGAGCCGTTCGCGGTCTGCACGATCACGGGCGTGGGGGAGCCCAGCTCGCGCATGCGCTCGAGCACGGCGAGCCCGTCCATGCCGGGCATGACTAGGTCGAGGAACATCAGGTCGTAGGCCGCGCCCGGAAGCGTCAGCGCTTCGATCGCGCCGGCGCCGTCTTCGGCGGTCCGCGCCTCGTAGCCGAAGCGTCGAACCTGCGCCTCGAGCAGGCGGCGCTGGACCGGATCGTCGTCGACGATGAGGATCGTGGCGCTCATACGGAGCTTTCGCGAAACCGGAAGGAAATCAGAAGCGAACCGGGCGAGCATCCGCGCTCAGGGTAAATGGCCGCTTAAGTCGAAACGCGTATTTGCCGCGCGGGGCCTTCTCCTCAGGCCGCGCCATTGATCGGCGGCGACCCGCTTGCGATATCATTGGCGACCAATGCGCCGCCGGGCGCGCGCCGTCCGGGTCCCCCACGAACGAGCAGGCTTGCCCTTGTCCACAGTTTCAGCCGCCCTCGGGTCGTTGCCCGAATGGAACCTCGCCGACCTCTATCCCGGCCTCGACAGTCCGGAGGTCGCCGCCGACCTCGCCCGCGCCGAGACCGAAGCGCGCGCTTTCGAGGCGGCCTACAAGGGCAAGCTCGGGGAGTTCGCGGCGAGCGGCCGTCTGGTGGAGGCGGTGAAGGCCTACGAGGCGCTGGACGATCTCACGGGCCGCGTCGCCTCCTACGCCAGCCTCGTCTATGCCGGTGACACCACGAGTCCGAAGGGCTCCAAGTTCTACGGCGACGTGCAGGAGAAGCTGACGACCGTCTGGTCGCACCTGCTGTTCTTCACGCTCGAGCTCAACCGGCTGGACGACGCGGTCATCGACCAGGCGCTCGTGGAGTCCGAGCTCGCCCGCTACCGCCCTTTCCTCGACGACGTGCGGAAAGAGCGGCCGCACCAGCTCGAGGATAGCGTCGAGCAGCTGTTCCACGAAAAGTCCGTCACGGGGCGCGGCGCCTGGAACCGGCTGTTCGACGAGACCATGGCGGGCCTGCGTTTCGAGGTTGACGGCGAGACGCTGACGCTCGAGCCCACGCTCAACATGCTCTCCGACCCAGACCCGGCGGCGCGCGAGAAGGGCGCCCATGCGCTCGCTAAGACCTTCAAGGCGAACGTCCGCACCTTCACGCTGATCACCAACGTGCTGGCGAAGGACAAGGAGATCTCCGACCGCTGGCGCGGGTTCGAGGACGTGGCCGACAGCCGCCATCTCGCCAACCGCGTCGAGCGCGAGGTGGTGGACGCGCTGGTCTCCGCCGTGCGCGAGGCCTATCCGCGGCTCTCGCACCGCTACTACAAGCTGAAGGCCAAGTGGTTCGGCATGGACGCGCTGAATCACTGGGACCGCAACGCGCCGCTGCCGACCGCCCCGACCCGCACGATCCCCTGGGACGAGGCCCGCGACACCGTGCTCGGGGCCTACGGCGGCTTCGCGCCGGAGATGGCCGAGATCGCCGGCCGCTTCTTCGAGCGCGGCTGGATCGACGCGCCGACCCGTCCCGGCAAGGCGCCGGGCGCCTTCGCGCACCCGACCGTTCCCTCGGCCCACCCCTATGTGCTGCTGAACTATCTCGGCCGGCCGCGGGACGTGATGACGCTCGCCCATGAGCTCGGCCACGGCGTGCACCAGGTGCTGGCCGCGCCGAACGGCCCGCTGATGGCGCCGACGCCGCTGACGCTGGCCGAGACCGCCTCGGTGTTCGGCGAGATGCTGACCTTCCGCGCCCTGCTCGCCAAGACCACGGAGCCGGCCCAGCGCAAGGCGATGCTCGCCTCCAAGGTGGAGGACATGCTGAACACGGTGGTCCGCCAGATCGCCTTCTACACCTTCGAGCGGAAGGTGCATGAGGAGCGGCGGAGCGGCGAGCTGACCTCGGAGCGCCTCAACGCGATCTGGCTCGACGTGCAGACCGAGAGCCTCGGGCCGTCGATCCGGATCGGCGAGGGGTACGAGGTCTTCTGGACCTACATCCCGCACTTCATCCACTCGCCGTTCTACGTCTACGCCTACGCCTTCGGCGACTGCCTCGTGAACTCGCTCTACGCGGTCTACGAGAACGCGTCGGAGGGCTTCGTGGAGCGCTACTTCGCGCTGCTGTCGGCGGGCGGGGCCAAGCCCTATCCGGAGCTGCTGGCGCCGTTCGGCCTCGACGCCCGCGATCCGGCGTTCTGGCAGACCGGCCTCGGTCTCATCGAGCGCATGATCGCGGAGCTCGAGGCGCTGGAAGACACGGCGGCCTGACGATGAAAAAAGCCGCGGCTCGTTTCAGAGCCGCGGCTTTGTGATCGCAAGGCAGGATCCGGAGCGCCCGTCGGCAGCTCAGCCCTTCGCGGGCGTCGCCATCCGGTCGAGGCGGTCGCGCATCTCGGCCATCTCGCGGCGAAGGTCGTCGAGTTCGGCCGCGGACTTTTCTTCCCGCGGGGCCGGAGCCGCCGGCTCGGCTCCCGCCGCGGCTCCCTCGGTCTGGCCGGGGAAGGCGGTGAACATGCGGAACGCGCGCTCCATGATCGCGACGTTCGTCCTCATCTGCTCCTCGACCACCGACTGGAACGGCGCGGCTGCGCCGAATCCGCCCATCGACGAGCGCATCTTGTCCTGGTCGCGGGTCAGCGCCGCCATCGACAGCTCGAGATACTTCGGCACGAAGCTCTGCACGCTGTCGCCGTAGAACCGGATCAGCTGCCGCAGGAAGGTGATCGGGAGCAGGTTCTGCCCCTTGTTCTCCTGCTCGAAGATGATCTGCGTCAGCACCTGATGGGTGATGTCGTCGCCGCTTTTCGCGTCGACCACATGGAAGTCTTCGCCCTTCTTGACCATCGCGGCGAGGTCTTCGAGCGTCACATACGTGCTGGTGCCCGTATTATAGAGGCGCCGGTTGGCGTATTTCTTGATCGTGATCGGATCGGTCGTACTCGACATAGCGCGCACATCTCCGCCCTTCCCGGGCTTTTTACGACGTTCCTCCCGCGGCGCGACACGGATCGGAGTCCGCCGAGGCATTGGGACGATAAGGCTAAAATAGGGCGGCGGCCAGATTTTTGTGCAGTGCGAGGCCGATACGCCATCCGTACGGCTAACGACGCAGGCGAGCCAATCCCCGCATAGTTCTTTGGGCTCAAACACGGGCGGATCGACGGACGTCGTCTTGACGCCAAGCGGCGGGGCTACCGATAAACGCAACCCGACGCCGTCGCTTCTCGCGACGGCTCCGCTTCTTTTCCGACAGGACCGGAGGAAAGATCATGGCAGAGACCGACGTCGTCATCGTGGGCGCCGCGCGCACCCCGGTCGGCTCCTTCAACGGATCGCTCGCCTCCCTGCCGGCCCACGAGCTCGGCAAGATCGCGATCAGGGCGGCGCTCGAGCGCGCCGGCGTCGAGCCGGGCGAGATCTCCGAGACCATCCTCGGCCAGGTGCTGACCGCCGCGCAGGGACAGAACCCGGCGCGCCAGGCCTCCATCGGCGCGGGCATCCCGATCGAGGCGGCCGCCTGGGGCATCAACCAGGTGTGCGGCTCGGGGCTGCGCGCCGTGGCGCTCGCCGCGCAGGCCGTCGCCCAGGGCGACAGCGCCTTCGTCGTGGCCGGCGGCCAGGAGAGCATGAGCCAGTCGGCCCACGCCGCGCACATGCGCTCCGGCACCAAGATGGGCGACGTCAAGTTCATCGACACGATGATCAAGGACGGCCTGTGGGACGCCTTCAACGGCTACCACATGGGCACCACCGCCGAGAACGTCGCGACCCAGTGGCAGATCACCCGCGAGCAGCAGGACGAGTTCGCGGTCGCCTCCCAGAACAAGGCCGAGGCGGCGCAGAAGGCCGGCAAGTTCAAGGACGAGATCGCCCCGGTGACGATCTCGTCGAAGAAGGGCGACATCATCGTCGACCAGGACGAGTACATCCGCCACGGCGCGACGCTCGAATCCATGGCGAAGCTGCGTCCGGCCTTCTCGAAGGACGGCACCGTGACCGCCGGCAACGCCTCGGGCATCAACGACGGCGCCGCGGCGCTGGTGGTGACCTCCGCGGCGGCCGCCGCCGCCAAGGGCCTGAAGCCGCTGGCGCGCATCGTCAGCTGGGCGCAGGCCGGCGTCGATCCCTCGGTGATGGGCTCCGGCCCGATCCCGGCCTCGCGCAAGGCGCTGGAGAAGGCGGGCTGGTCGGCGGCCGACCTCGACCTGATCGAGGCCAACGAGGCCTTCGCGGCGCAGGCCTGCGCGGTGAACAAGGACCTCGGCTGGGACCTGTCGAAGGTCAACGTCAACGGCGGCGCGATCGCGATCGGCCACCCGATCGGCGCGTCGGGCGCCCGCGTGCTCGTCACGCTGCTGCACGAGATGATCAAGCGCGACGCCAAGAAGGGCCTCGCGACGCTCTGCATCGGCGGCGGCATGGGCATCGCGCTGACGGTCGCGCGCGACTGAGCGGCGCCGCTCTCCGGCCGGCCGCGCGCGGCCGGCCTTATTCCTTCACGGGCGGGGACAACGCCCGGACTCTGTCTGGATTCCTGGGAGGCTGAAATGGCACGGACGGCGCTCGTCACCGGCGGCACGCGCGGCATAGGCGAGGCGATTTCGATCGCGCTCAAGAACGCCGGCTACAACGTGGCCGCCACCTACGCCGGCAACGACGAGAAGGCGAACGCCTTCAAGGCGGAGCACGGCATCGCCGTCTTCAAGTGGGACGTGGCCGATCCGGACGCCTGCGCGGCGGGGATCGCGAAGGTCGAGGCCGAGGTCGGCCCGATCGACGTGCTGGTGAACAACGCCGGCATCACCCGCGACTCGATGTTCCACAAGTCCACCTTCCAGCAGTGGCGCGAGGTCATCAGCACCAACCTCGACTCGATGTTCACGATGACGCGCCCGGTGATCGACGGCATGCGCGAGCGCGGCTTCGGCCGCATCATCAACATCACCTCCATCAACGGCCAGAAGGGCCAGATGGGCCAGGCGAACTACTCCGCGGCCAAGGCCGGCGTGATCGGCTTCACCAAGGCGCTCGCGCAGGAAAACGCCAAGAAGGGCGTCACCGTCAACGCGATCGCCCCGGGCTACATCGCGACCGAGATGGTGATGGCGGTGCCGGAGAAGGTGCGCGACAGCATCATCGCGACGATCCCGGTCGGCCGCCTCGGCGAGTCGGACGAGATCGCGGAGGCGGTGGTCTACCTCGCCGGCGACAAGGCCGGCTTCGTCACCGGCTCCACGCTGACCATCAACGGCGGCCAGTACATCACCTGAGGCGTCGATGCTGGGGTTCCTGCTCACGGCGCTGGTGCTCGAACTGACGCCGGGGCCCAACATGGGAACCCTCGCCTCGCTGGCTCTCCAGCGAGGCCGCCGGGCCGGCCTTGCGGCCGTGGCGGGCGTGGCTCTGGGCCTCGCGATCGTCGGCGGGGCCGCAGCTCTCGGCCTCGCCGCATTGATCGCCGGAGAGCCGCTTTTCTATCAGGCGCTCCGCTGGGCGGGCGTCGGCTACCTGCTCTATCTGGCCTGGGACGCATGGCGCGACGCCGCCGACGTCGCGAAAGTCGACGACCAGCCCGAGAGCGACGGCGCATTGTTCGTCAAGGGACTGATCGTCAATCTCCTCAACCCGAAAGCCGCGGTCTTCTATGTCGCGGTGCTGCCCACCTTCGTGGACCCGGCGGCGGGATCGGTCATCGGCCAGAATGTGGCGCTCGCAGCGATCTATGTGTCGGTCGCGACAGCTGTTCACGTCGCCGTCGTCCTGTTGGCCGCGAGACTTCGCGGCCTTCTCGTCTCCGGAGGGACCGAACGCGTCGTGCGGCGGGGCCTGGCGCTGGCCATGGGCGCCATCGCCCTCTGGTTCGCCTTCGAGACGGCCTGACGGGCAGTCTCCGTTTCAGGTCCCGGCGACTCCTATTATGAAGCGCGACATGAACAGTCCGCTGCGCGCCACCCTCGTCGGCTCCCTCGCCATCCTGCTCTGGTCCTCGCTCGCGACGCTCACCGCCGCGAGCGGAGCCGTTCCCCCGTTCCTGATGACGGCGCTGACCTTCGCGATCGGAGGCTCGGTGGGCCTCGCGGTCGCCGCGCGCCGGCCCTGCGGCCTCGCGGCCCTTCGCCAGCCCTGGCCGGTGTGGCTGCACGGCGTCGGCGGGCTGTTCGGCTACCACGCCTGCTACTTCGCCGCGCTGCGTCTCGCGCCGCCGGCCGAGGCGAGCCTGATCGCCTATCTCTGGCCTCTTCTGATCGTCCTTCTGTCGGCCTTCCTGCCCGGGGGCGGCTTGCGCCTGCGCCACGTCCTGGGCGCGCTGCTGGGACTCGGCGGCGCGGCGCTCATCATCGGCGGACGCTCCGGCGGCTTCGGCTTCGACGCGGCCTACGCGCCGGGCTACGCGGCGGCCTTCGCCTGCGCCCTGCTGTGGTCCGGCTACTCGGTCGCCTCCCGGCTGTTCCGGACGACCCCGACGGAGGCGGTCGCAGGCTTCTGCCTCGCCACCGCGCTCCTCGCGGCGCTCTGCCATCTCGCCTTCGAAGAGACCGTCTGGCCACAGGGCGCGCTCGCCTGGGCCGCGGTCGCAGGCCTCGGCCTCGGGCCGGTCGGCCTCGCCTTCTATGTCTGGGACGTCGGCATGAAGCGCGGCGACGTGCGGCTGCTCGGCGTGCTGTCCTACGCCGCGCCGCTGCTCTCGACGCTGCTGCTGATCGCGGCGGGCTACGCGCAGGCCACCCCGGCGCTGGCCGTCGCCTGCGGGCTCATCGTGGCGGGCGCGCTGATCGCGACCTTCCGCGGACGCGATCGGCGCAAGCCCTCGTCAGCCGCGGCCTGAAGGCCGGGGCGTCGGGCGCCAGTCCGGCGGGGCGAGTTCGAAGCCCGCGAAGTCGAACCCCGGCGCCACCGTGCAGCCGACCAGGGTCCAGGCGCCCAGCGATTCCGCCGCCTGCCACCAGCCCGCCGGAACCACGATCTGCGGCGCTTCGCCGGCGGCGAAATTCAGGCCGAGCCGGTGCGCCTGCGCGTCATGGCCGTCGGACGACAGCGTCAGCGCGAGCGGCGCGCCGGCGTAGAAGTGCCAGATCTCGACCGCGTCCACCCGGTGCCAGGCCGAGACCTCGTCGAGGCCCAGGAGAAAGTAGATCGCGGTCGAGCGCGACCGTCCGGCGGCGTCGGTGGCGGGGTCCCGGAACGTTTCGCGGTAATGGCCGCCCTCCGGGTGCGGCTGAAGTCCTAGTTTGCGGACGACCTCGCGCGCCGAAAGGCCTTCGAGCTCGGTCATCCCCGGTTCTTCCGTTCGCGGAGCTCAGCGAAGACCGCGGCCGAATCGCCCGCGTCCATGCCGAGCGCCGCGGCGACCTTGGCCTCGCCGGCGCGCAGGAAGACGTTGGTCGCCTTCTCCGCCCCGATCGTCGTCGGCACGGTCGGTTTGCCGGCGGCGCGATCCGTCTCGATCTTGGCGAGCCGCTCGGCGATCGCCTGATCCTCGGGGAGGATCGACGCGCAGAACTTGGCGTTCGACAGGGTGTACTCGTGCCCGCACCAGACCCGCGTCGAGGCCGGCAGCGCGGCGAGCTTGGACAGCGAGCGCCACATCGCCTTGGGCGTGTCCTCGAACAGGCGCCCGCAGCCCATGACGAACAGCGTGTCGCCCGCGAACAGCCAGCCTTCGTTCGGCTCGTGGAACACGATGTGCCCCTTGGTGTGCCCCGGCGTCTCGATCGCCTCGAAGCGGAAGCCGCCGATCTCGGCGACGTCGCCCTCGCCCATGCCGAAGTCGAGGCCGGGGATGGCGTCGGCCTCCGCCGCGGGGCCGTACACCCGCGGATGGTACTTCGCCTTCAGCGCCGGCAGGCCGTCGATATGGTCGGGGTGCTTGTGAGTGATCAGCACATGGGTGAGGTCCCATCCCTTCAGCTGCAGCGTCCGCAGGATCGGGCCGGCCTCGGGCGCGTCCACCAGCACAGTGGTCTCGCTCGCGCCATGGCGGATCAGCACCGCGTAATTGTCGGAGAGGCAGGGGATCAGGACGATTTCTGCGGGCATGCCGGACTCACGAACGTTGGGGAGCAGGAGGCTAGCGGCGGCGGAGGCGGGGTCAAGGCGCCCGGTCGGCGCGCAGTGGCCCGGCGTCCGTCGCACTTGACCCCCCGTGACATGGGGTGCATTCGACCGGCGCGGTAAAAAAACCGCGCGAAACGAGCGTGGGCAGATGGAACTCGACAGCATCGATGCGGCGGTCGCGGCGATCGCGGCGGGCGAACTGGTGGTCGTGGTCGACGACACCGACCGCGAGAACGAGGGCGACCTCATCATGGCGGCCTCGAAGGCGACGCCCGAGACGCTCGCCTTCATGATCCGCCACACCAGCGGCATCATCTGCGCGCCGATGACGGCCGACCGCGCCGACGAGCTCAACCTCGCGCCGATGGTGGCGAACAACCGCGACCCGATGCGCACCGCCTTCACGGTCTCGGTCGATTACAAAATCGGCCTCACCACCGGTATTTCGGCGGAGGAGCGGGCGAACACCGTGCGCGGGCTCGCGAGCGACAACGCCGTCGCCGCCGATTTCCTGCGGCCGGGACACATCTTCCCGCTGATCGCCCGCGAGGGCGGCGTGCTGACCCGCTCGGGCCACACCGAGGCGGGCGTCGATCTCGCGACCCTCGCCGGCCTGCCGCCGGTCGGCGTGCTGGCCGAAGTCGTGAACGACGACGGCACGGTGAAGCGCCTGCCGGAGCTGATCGCCTTCGCCCGCGAGCACGGGCTGAAGATCGTCTCGATCGAGGACCTGATCGACCACCGCTCGCGCCGCGAGACCTTCGTGAAGCGGATCGACCGGTTCGAGCGCCGGATCAACGGCTGCGACGCCACCATCACGATCTACGAGACGCCGTTCGAGCAGACGCAGCACCTCGCGATCACCGTGGGCGACGTCGGCGCGGCCGGCGCCACGCCCTGCCGCATCCACCGCGAGCACCTGCTGTCCGACCTGCTGCGCGGGGCGGCCACCTCCAAGGGCTGGCTCGACAACGCGCTCGCCCGCTTCGGCGACGCCAAGCGAGGCGTGTTCGTGCTGATCCGCGACCCCTCGGTGCTGCGCGACGCCGCCGACGAGGGCGGCCCGGCCGACCCGTCCGAGGAAAAGCACATGAGCGCGCGCCAGCGCCGCGCCCGCTGGCGCGAGATCGGCGTCGGGGCGCAGATCCTGCGCGACCTCGGCGTGCGCAAGATCGGCCTGCTGGCCGGCCATGAGCGCCAGTTCGTCGGTCTCGCCGGCTTCGGCATCGCGATCGAGACCACCGAGATCGTCGATGAAGAGGATGCCCCCGCGTGAAGGTCGTCATCCTAAGCGCGGGGCAGGGCCGTCGCCTTCTCCCGCTCACCGCCGAGACGCCGAAGTGCCTGATCCCGTTCTCCGGGCGCAGCCTGCTTGAGTGGCAGGTGCGGGCGCTGGTCGCCGCCGGCGTCGACGACGTCACCGTCGTCACCGGCTTCGAGGCCGAGAAGGTCGAGGCGGCGCTGGCCGAGATCGACCTGCCCGGCGCGACGCTGCGGACCACGCACAACCCATTCTACGAGCTCGCGGACAACCTCGCGAGCTGCTGGATCGCCCGTCATCGGATGACCGGCGAATTCCTGATCCTGAACGGCGACACGCTGATCGAACCCGGCATCGTCCGGCGCGTGCTGGAAAGCCCAGCGACCGCCCCGATCACGGTGACGATCGACCGCAAGCCCGACTACGACACCGACGACATGAAGGTGCGCGAGGAGGGCGGCCGGCTGCTCGCCATCGGCAAGACGCTGCCGGACGATCTCGTCACCGGCGAGTCGATCGGCTTCCTGCGCTTCACGGAGGAGGGCGGCGCGACCTTCGTCAGCGAGATCGAGCGCCTGATGCGCTCGGAGGAGGGCCTCAAGCGCTGGTACCTCTCCGCCATCGACGGCATTGCCCGCTACAAGGGCGGCGTCGGCGTGCGCTCGATCGAGGGCCTCGAATGGGGCGAACTGGATTTCCCCGCCGACGTCGATCACGCGGTGGAGTTGACCGGCCGTTGGGTCGAACGCGGGCTCTAGCGCCGCTCGCCGTCCGATCGTCGCTTACGCCAAACAAAGAGGCGTATCACGGAGCCGTGATCGACGCCTCTTTGTTTGCAGCGAAATCATGGCGCGCACCCTCCCGGATGTGTCCGAACGTCGCATGGCTGGCATTCCAATAAGTGGCATTCCGTATGCCAGAGGATGCGCGCAGGCTCATCCCAATCTCTGAATTCAAACAACAACAGAGTGTGGGATGGAAAACGCAAACGTATCTGCGACCAAGTGGTCGCAGCTCGCTCTCGGCGTGCTGTGCATGGCGATGATCGCAAACCTCCAGTACGGCTGGACGCTGTTCGTCGATCCGATCGACGCCAAATTTCACTGGGGCCGCGCGGCCATCCAGTTCGCTTTCACCCTGTTCGTCGCGACCGAGACTTGGCTGGTGCCGGTCGAGGCCTGGTTCGTGGACCGCTACGGCCCCCGCGTCGTCGTCGGCTTCGGCGGCGTCATGATCTCGCTTGCCTGGGTGCTCGACTCCTACGCGGACTCGCTTCCCCTGCTGTACCTCGCCGCGGTGATCGGCGGCGTCGGCGCCGGGTCGGTCTACGGCACCTGCGTCGGCAACGCCCTCAAGTGGTTCCCCGACCGCCGCGGTCTGGCGGCAGGCGCGACGGCGGCGGGTTTCGGCGCCGGCGCCGCGCTGACGGTCGTGCCGATCGCCAAGATGATCGCCTCGAGCGGCTACGAAAGCGCGTTCCTGACCTTCGGCCTGATCCAGGGCGCGGTGGTCGTCGTGGTCTCCTTCCTGCTGAAGAAGCCCGCGGTGCTCGCCCCCATCCGCCGCAAGACGCTCCGCCTGCCGCAGAGTTCGGTGGATCGGAAGCCGGGCGAGGCGCTGCGCACGCCCGTGTTCTGGGTGATGTACGCGATGTTCGTGATGGTGGCGTCCGGCGGGCTGATGGCCGCGGCGCAGATCGCGCCGATCGCCAAGGACTTCAACGTGGCGGGCGTCCCCGTCAGCATGTTCGGCCTGCAGATGGCGGCGCTGACGCTCGCGATCTCGCTGGACCGCATCTTCGACGGCTTCGGCCGGCCTTTGTTCGGCTATCTCTCCGACCAGATCGGCCGTGAGAACACGATGTTCCTGGCGTTCTCGATCGCCGCGGCCGCCGTCTGCACGCTGCTGACCTTCGGCCACAACCCGATCGTCTTCGTGTTCGCGACCGCGGCCTATTTCGGCGTGTTCGGCGAGATCTACAGCCTGTTCCCGGCCACCTGCGGCGACACCTTCGGGTCGAAGTTCGCAGCCACGAACGCCGGCCTGCTCTACACGGCCAAGGGCTCGGCGGCCTTCCTGGTCCCGTTCGCGAGCGTGCTGTCCGCGGCCTACGGCTGGTCCGCCGTGTTCGCGCTGATCATCGGCCTGAACGTCGCCGCGGCGCTGCTCGCGCTGCTCGTGCTCAAGCCGCTCCGGCTGCGCTACCTGTCGCAGGACGAGCAGCCGACGATCCCGCTCGCCGCCGAGGCGCCCCTGCGCGCGGTCTGACACGCGGCCTCCGAGGGATCGCCGCTCACTGCGGCGGTCCCCCGACGTCACACGAACCATAAGCTTCGGCGCGTCCGCGGCATGCGCGGAGGCGCCGTCCGACCGTCCCGGCCAGCGCCGGGGCGTCGACGCCCCCGACTTCGACGAGCGGCGTGAACCGCTCGTCCTTTTCGTCGGCTCGGGCGTCAGCCCTCGACCATCTTCCGGACCAGCATCAGGTCGGACGGCTTGTCGACGTCGATCGCCGCGCGGCCGAAGGGCAGCTCGACGACCCCCGCCGAGCAGCCGGCGATCTGCTCGATCCGGCGCATGGCGTAGCCAAGCGTCAGGCGCCCGAACAGGGCGGCGACCACGGCCCTCACTCCCAGCCGGCGGAGCAGGGTGAAGGGCTTCTTCCGCTCGTTCTCCACGATCTGCCACATCTGGATCGCCCGCACGGCCCGCGGGTCGCGCAGGTAGAACAGGTTGCAGCCGGAGAAGCGGCCGTCGCGGAAGCGCAGGAAGGTGCGCTTGGTGTCCGGCGCCGCCGCCATCACGTCGCGGTCGCGCGCCAGCCCCGCCACCACGTCCGCGTCCGGCAGGTGGTCGAGGAACCAGCGGATCCACTCCGGCTCCAGCAGCGCGTGGTCGGCGGTGGTGACGAGCAGAGGCGCGCCGAGCGCCTCGAAGGCCTCGCCCACGCTCCGGCTGACCGAGGTCGACGACGTCAGGATCTCGACGCCGGGAAGGTCGATCAGCTCCGGCCGGTCGATCGAGACGACGATGCGGTCGATCCGGCCGCTGTCGCGCAGCGCCGCGATCACCCGCTCCACCATGGGAACGCCGCCGATCGGGATCAGGGCCTTGTGGGTGACGCCGGCGAAGTCGGCGAGCGCGTCGCGGCCCGGCCGGACGCCCGCCAGCACGAGCGCGGTGCGGGTCACGCCAGCGCCTTGCGGTAGATGCGGTAGGTCTTGTAGGCGGAGCCGTTCGAGAGCGCCTCGCCCATGTGCCGCATCGGCATGTTGCTCTCGAGCACCCAGGACATCTCGACCCGCTCGATCCCGCGGCGGCGACCCTCCTTGCGGAACTCGTCGAAGATGTAGATCGGCATGGCGCGCCCGAGGAACGAGCGGGCGTACTCCTTGCGCACGCCCATCAGCGCCACCCGACCGCTGGTGTAGGTCATGCGCTTCAGCCGCCAGACGAGCTTCGCCCAGTTGAACGGCAGCAGCTTGCCGTCGAAGTCCGCGATCATCTCGTTCAGGTTCGGCAGCCCGACGCCGAAGGCCGCGGCGCGGCCGGACACCTCGACGATCCAGAGCAGCCGCTCGTCGATCAGCAGCTTCAGCGACTTCGCGAGGTGATGGAGCTCTTCCGGGCTGAACGGCACGAAGCCCCAGTTCTCCGACCAGGCGTCGTTGAAGATGTCGATGACGGTCGCGATCTCCTCGTCGTAGCGCTTCCAGTCGAGGTGCCGCACCACGACCTCCGGCGGCCGCGGGCGCTCGATGATGCGCTCGATCGCCTTGGGGAAGGGGTCGCTGGTGAGGTGCAGATAGGCGAACAGGTCCATCGCCTTGGCGTAGCCCTGCTCCTCGACGCGGGCCGCGACGTAACGCGCGTCGTGCGGCATGAACAGCATCGGCTGGGTGTCGAAGCCGTCGATCAGCAGGCCGCACTCCTCGTTGATCGACAGGTTGAACGGCCCGCGGACCTCCGTCCGGCCCTTCGCCTTCAGCCAGCCCTCGGCGGCCGCGAACAGGGCGCGGAACACCTCGGGGTCGTCTTCGCCCGCGAGCAGGCCGAAGTGGCCGCAGTCGGCCACCCGGTCGTCGCTCTGGGCGCTGATGCGGCCGACCGGAACGCCGTCGCGCCAGGCCAGGAAGAACTGCGCGTCGACGTGCCGGAACAGCGGGTTCTTGGCCGGCGATAGCGACTCGCGCCGCTCCATCATCAGCGGCGCGACGTAGTTCGGGTCGGCCGCCTGCAGCCGGTTCGGCAGCGTGATGAAGCGGTCGAGGTCGCGCTTGCCCTCCACCGGACGGACGTCGATCTGGCTCATCGGCCGGTCTCCAGGGCGAGCGTCCGCCGGCGGCTCGGCCGCGCGAGGCCCTGCTCCATGCGGTTGAGGTTCAAGGCGCCGATCCCGAGGAACAGGACGGTTCCGGACCAGGCGGCGACGATCGGCGGCAGAATCGCCGCGAGACCGAGCGAGGTCAGCAGCCCGTCGCAGACCAGGAAGACGAGGCCGAGCGCGAGCCCGGCCATGGCGTGCTTCGCCGAGCGTGCGTCGCGCCAGTTCACGAAGGCGCCCGGCATCGCGAGCAGCAGCATGACGACGGCCGCCATGGGGGCCGCGAAGACCCGGTGGAACTGGGTTTCGTAGAACGAGAGCGGCGCGTTCGCCACCCGCTGGCCGCTGATCACGGCCTGCGCCGCCGCGGCGGAAATCTGGCCGAAGGGCTCCATGGCGGCGACGGCGTCGGCCGGGGTGAAGGTGGTTTTCCACTCCCCGTCCGCCGGCGTGGCCGCGTTCGAGGCTCCGCGCTTGAACGAGGCGTAGGTCCCGCCTGTCAGCATCCAGCGCTTCTTCTCCCAGCGGGCCTCCGCCGCCGTCAGCTTTCCCGTCGCGGTCTTGTCGGGCGCCCGCTCGAACACCTTGAGGTTCTTCAGCGTCCGGCCGCGGTTCGCGATGCCCTCGAACGACACGACGTCGTCGCCGATCCGCAGCCACACGGGCTTGGCACCGTCGAACTTCGGATCCTGGCCCTCCGCCCACCACAGCGCGAGCCGCTGCTCGGTCTTCGGCAGCACCGCGTCCAGCAGCACGCAATGGACGCTCGCGATCACGAAGGCGGCCGGGAACATCATCGCGAACAGGTTCCAGGAGCTGCGCCCCGAGGCCCGCATCGCGACGATCTCGCTGTTGCGGGCCAGCAGGCTGAGCGTCATCAGCGCGCCGACCAGAACGCCGAGCGGAATGGCGTGGGAGATCAGCGTCGGCACGCGCAGCAGCAGGTAGGTTCCGAAGCCCGCGGCGCCCTGGCCGCGATCGAGGATGTCGCCCGCGTTGTCCACGAGGTCGAGCACCTCCGCGATCGAGGCGAGCACGAGGGTGGCGACGGTCGCGAGCGCAAGGAAGCGCAGGCTCATGTAGCGGAGAACGCGCATCAGCCCCTCGCGGCCGCCCGACGGCGGAACAGCGGCGCGAGCGCGCGCCCCGCCGCGGCGCCGAGCGCCGAGAGCTGGTCGGTGAAGCGCGAGATCGCGGAATCCCCCGGTCGATCTGTGCCGGTCGTGAACAGGAACGCCGAGACCAGCACGAGGCCGGCCAGCGGCCCCCAGGTCAGCAGCGGCGCGGGGGCCAAGCCTTTTTCGGCGAGCGTCTCCCCGATCTGCAGCACGTTCTGGAACAGGATCAGCGCGAGCGCCGCGACCCCCATGTTGGCCACCCGGTTCTGCCGCCGCATCGTCATGCTCAACGGGATGATCAGCAGCGGCAGGAACACGATCGCGAGCGAGCGGACGATGCGCGAGTGGAACTCCGCCGACAGCTTGGGATAGGAGGCCGAGGGCGCGGCCTCGCCCATCTCGCTCCAGAGCTCGTTCATCGTCATCTCGCGCTCGTTGCCGCCGCGCGGGCGGAAGGGCGGCGCCTCCAGAGCGAACTTCTTGTCGAACACCAGCTCGCGGAACCGGAGCGTGTTCGGACGCTGCCCATCGGCGTTGCGCAGCACGACGCCGTCGGAGAGCCGCAGCTGGAGCTGCTTTCCGTCCGGCGTCACCTCGAGCTTGCCGGCGCGCGCCGTGGTCAGGGTCTCGAGGTCGCCGGCGCGATCCTCGATGAAGACGCCCGTCAGGTTGCGCCCGGTGTTGTCGACCTCGTCGGCGGTGACGGTCAGCCCGTCGCGGACGTTGATGAAGGTGGCGGCCGGCGCGTGCGCACGCCAGGCGTAGGACACCGAGGAGTTCAGGATCGCGCGGTAGCTGTAGCGGCTGTAGGGGTCGAGGTAGCCGGAGACCAGCAGGTTGAGCGCGGCGATCACGGCGCCGATCGCCATCAGCGGCTTCGCCAGCGACCAGACCGAGACGCCCGAGGACAGCATCGACTCGAGTTCGGACCCGCTCGACAGCCGCGAGAACGCCGCGAACACGCCGAGCGCGAAGGCGGCCGGCATGGCGAAGCCGAGGTAATGCGGGACGAGGTTCGCCGAGAGCGCGAACACGAGATAGACCGGGGCTCCCGCCGCGGCCAGCACGTCGACGATGCGCAGCACGCGCTCGAGCAGCAGCCCCGCGAGCACCACGCCCAGCGACAGCATCATCGGCCGCAGCGCCAGCCCCGTGACGTAGCGCTGCAGCAGGCCGAAGCCGAGCGCCGTTCCGCGCGCCTTGGACGGTTGCGTCACGGCGCGGTCCAGATGGCCGCCAGGGCGGTCCGGAGCGCGGCGATGGTCCGGGCGTCGAGTTCGGGTCCCTCGCCGAGCGCGGGCGGCCCGGGCCATCCGGCGTCGACGAAGGTCACGCCCTCGAAGGCGCGCGGCGTCTCGTGGCGGGGGATCACGTGAAAGTGGACGTCGGGGTCGACCATCATCAGCATCAGATAGTTGATCTTGTCGTAGCCGGCCAAGCGCTTCAGCGCCGGCTCCAGGCTCGCGACGACGCGACCCAGCTCCGCGAACGCCGCAGGGCTCAAGGCGCCGAAGGCGGAGGCGTCCTCCTTGCAGACCAGCACCAGAGACCCGAAGCCGGGCTGCTTCGGGCGGATCTGGATCGACCACAGGTCGGTCTCCCCGACCACGGTCTCGGGGTGGCCGAACTTGATCATCGTAGGATTGGGCATGGGCTTCGAGTGCGTTGGCTTGGGGGAGCGCCATGGACGCGGCGGCTGGCAGGATAGGCGTTTCGGCTTTAAAGAGCACGCATTCACACGAACGACGATGCGGACGACCAAATTATGACGCAGCTACGCCAGGCAGCCGTCGCTGTCCTTCTCGGACGGTCCGACGCGCGCATCTGGGGGATGTCCTCGGCCGAACGCCTGACCCGACAGCTTGCGCGCGCCGGCGTGGCGGAGGTGCGCGAAACGGCGGATGCGCTTCCCGACCAGGGCGCGGTTCTGCTGCTGCGCGTGGACTACGCGTTCGAGCAGCGTCTGATCGACGCGCTGGCCGAGCGGCCGGGCGCCGTGCTGCTCGACGGGGCGGTCCCGGTCGCGGCGCATGTGCCGGCGGCCGAGGCGCCGGGCGTGGCCGCGGCCATCGCGCAGGGGGCGGCCACGGGGCTGCCCGCGACGGTGGAGCGGCTCGATTCCGAGGGGCTCGCCGGCTCCTACAACAGGAAGTTGCGCAAGCGCGAGATCGCCTACCTGATCCCGCTCAGCCCCGAGACGGTGGACGAGGTCGAGGCGCGCAGCTTCGCGGGCTCCTACAAGGGCGTCACCGACGCGGTCACCAAATACGTCTGGCCGGTTCCGGCGCGCATCGTGACCAAGTGGTGCGCCGTGCGCCGGATAACGCCGAACGCGGTCACCTATGTCGGCCTCGCGCTGGTGTTCTACGCGCTTTGGGCGTTCTGGAACGGGCACTACGGCACGGGACTGGTCGCCGCCTGGATCATGACCTTCCTCGACACCGTCGACGGCAAGCTCGCCCGCGTCACCATGACCTCGAGCGAGTTCGGCAACGTGCTGGACCACGGCATCGACCTGGTGCACCCGCCGTTCTGGTGGATGGCCTGGGTCTTCGGCCTTCCGGCGGCCGGGTTTTCGGGAGCCGGGGCCGAGTGGATGATCGCGATCATCTTCGGCGGCTACATCCTGCAGCGGGTGGAGGAAGGCATCTTCCTCAGGCTGTTCGGGATGCACATGCACGTCTGGCGGCCGTTCGACAGCTTCTTCCGGCTGATCACCGCCCGCCGCAATCCGAACCTGGTGCTGCTGACGGCCTTCACGCTCTTCGGCCGTCCCGATCTCGGGATGTACGCCGTGATCGTGTGGATCGTGCTGAGCTTCCTCGTGCACACCGCCCAGATCGTCCAGGCGGTGATCGCCCGCCGCCGCACGCCGATCGTCTCCTGGCTGGACGCGGCGTGACGACGCTTGGCGTTCTCGCGAACGCCAAGAGCTGGCGCGGCGTCGAGGGCCTTGTCGGCGCGCCCGGCGTCGTGGCGGAAACGCCCGACGGGATCGACGGCTACGCCCCGGCCATCGCCCGGCTGAAGGCCGGCGGCGTCGGGGTGATCGCGATCGCCGGCGGCGACGGCACCCTGCGCGAGGCGCTCACCGCGCTGATCGCGGCCTACGACGGCGCGCCGCCGCCGATCGCCTTCGTGCCCCGCGGCAAGACCAACGTGGCGGCGGCGGACGTCGGCGGCGTGAAGGACCTCGCAGGCCTGGCCGCGGCGGTCGCGTCCGGCGCGCCGCCGCGCCGCCGCGAGATCCGCCGGCCGATGCGGGTCACCGCGGACGGCGTCACGCGCTACGGCTTCGTGTTCGGCTGCGGCGCCTTCGAGCGCGGCGTCCGGCTCGCCAACGCCCAGGTCCACAAGCGCGGCTTCGCGCAGGGCGTCGGCCTTGGCTTGGCGGTCGCCTCCAGCATCAGCGCCGCGTTCTCCGGGGCCGAGCGGCAGGCGTGGCGCAGCGGCGTCGCCGCCTCCGTCGCGGTCGACGGCGGGCCCGCCGTCGCGCAAGACCGCTTCGTCCTGCTCGCGACCTCGCTCCACAAGCTCATGCTGGGGCTCTGGCCGTTCTGGGGCGAGGGCGAGGGCGCGATCCGCCTGCTCGACGTCGCCGCGCCGCCGCGGCGGCTGGCGCGGGCGCTGCTCGCGGTCGGCCGGCGGAGCCCGGCCCCGTGGATGGCGGAGGCCGGCTACGTCAGCCAGCGCGCGGACCACGTCGCGCTCGACCTCGCCGCGCCCTTCATCCTCGACGGCGACACGTTCCACGCCGGTCCCGACCGCAAGGTCGAGATCGCGACCGGGCCGGCGGTGACGTTCGTGACGTATTGAGCGGCGGGAGCTGTTTCGCGCCGGGAGCGCGCGACTTAGTCTCACGCTCCGCGGTCGCCCCGGGCTTGTCCCGGGGCCCATCACCCCGCCGATCACGCAGACGCTGGGCGGCGGGGTGATGGATTCCGGCGCTTCGGCCGGAATGACGTCGTGGTTCGTCACGTGGATGCAACCGGCGCGGGTCACAAACCGCCATCTTCGCTTCCCATCCCGGCCCCCGAACATCCCCACCCAAAGCGCTCTGATCCCATGCCGCCTCTCCCGAACCCCGCACGAGCGCCCCTGACGTCCGCCGTCGCCGCGGAGCTCGCCGCGCCTCAGCCTGAGGCCGTGCGGGCCTTCGCGGCCGAGCTGGCGGCGCGCGGGGGAGGGGGCGTCGCGGGCGTGCTGTTCTACGGCTCGGCGCTGCGCACCGGCGAGACCGACGGCCTGCTCGACTTCTACGTGCTGCTCGACGACCTCGCGGCGTGGAACCAGAGCCGGTTCGCGACCGCGGGCAACCGGCTGCTGCCGCCGAACGTGGAGTACGCCGAGAGCGCAGGCGACGCCCCGCAGCTCCGCGCCAAGGTGGCGATCATGTCGGTGGCGCAGTTCGCGCGCCACGCCCGGGCTCTGAGCCGCGACACCACGATCTGGACGCGCTTCTGCCAGCCGGCGGCCCTGCCTTACGCGCGCGACGAAGCCGCAGCGAGGGCGATCGCGGATGCGGTGGCGACCGCGGTCGGCGCCGCGGCGTGGTGGGCGGCGCATCTGGGGCCGGAGCGCGGGCCGGCGGCGGCGTTCTGGACGGCGCTGTTCCAGCGCACCTACGCCTCGGAGCTGCGGGTGGAGAGCGCCGCGCGGCCGTCCTCGATCGTCGAGCGGGCGCCGGAGCGCTTTGCGCGCATGCTGACGCTGGGATGGGCCGCGGAGGGCGTGCCGTTCGCGACGGAGACGGATGGGGCGCTGTCGCCGCGCGTCGCTCCGGAGAGCCGCGCCAAAGCCGCGAAGGCCTGGGCCCGGCGGCGGCGCCTGGCGAAGCCGCTCAATCTCGCGCGGCTCGCCAAGGCGGTCTTCACGTTCTCAGGCGGCGTGGACTACATCGCCTGGAAGATCGAGCGGCACTCGGGCCACGCGATCGTCGTCACGCCATTCCAGCGCCGGCACCCACTGCTGTCGGCAGGGCCCGTGCTGTGGCGGCTGTGGCGCCGAGGCGTTCTGCGCTGACCGGGAACGGGCAGACGTTGGTCTCGTTCGGCAGCAGGCCGAATTCGCGGCCGATGCGGGTCATCAGGGCGATCGCGAAGTCGATGTGCTCGTCCGAATGCGCCGCGCTGACGCTGGAGCGCAGGAAGGCTGACGCGTTCGGCGTTGCGGGCGGCAGCGCGAGGTTGAGGTACATGCCCTCCTCTAGCAGCCGCTTCCAGAACGCCACCGCGATGTCGGGGTTGTCGATGATGACCGCCACGATCGGGGTGCACTCCGGGCCGACGTTGAAGCCGGCGCCGCGCAGGCCGTTGTAGAACCGGCGGCTGTTGGCGGTGAGCTTCGTCCGACGCTCCGGCTCGCGCCGCAGCGTCTTCAGCGCCGAGATCGTCGAGGACATGATCGAGGGCGGCAGCGAGGCCGTGAACATGTAGGGCCGCGAGGCGAGCCGCAGGATCTCGAAGCCCTCGAGGCTCGAGACGCAGAAGCCGCCGACGCTGGCGAGGCTCTTCGAGAAGGTGCCGACCACGAAGTCGACGTCGTCCTCGACGCCCTCACGCTCGGCGAGGCCGCGGCCGTCGCGGCCGAGCACGCCCATGGAGTGCGCTTCGTCCACCATCAGGTAGGCGCCGTACTCGCGCTTGACGTCGACGAACTCCTTCAGCGGGGCGGTGTCGCCCAGCATCGAGTAGATGCCCTCGACCACGATCAGCTTGTCGCCCGGCTGGTCGGCGAGGCGGCGGAGGCGCTTGGCGAGGTCGTCGGGGTTGTTGTGGCGGAAGCGGACCACCGGCGCGTGGCCGAGGCGCGAGCCGTCGTAGATCGAGGCGTGGCTGTCGGCGTCCAGGAACAGGTGGTCGTCCTTGCCGACCAGCGTCGAGATCATGCCGAGGTTGGCCTGATAGCCGGTGGAGAACACCATGCAGTGCTTGCGGCGGTAGAAGTCCGCGAGCTCGCGCTCGAGCTCGGCGTGGACCTTGTAGCTGCCGTTGGCGATGCGGGAGCCGGTGGTGCCGGTGCCGTGGTGGCGGATGGCGTCCGCCGACATCTCCATGGCGACCTCGTCGAAGGTCAGGCCGAGGTAGTTGTTGGTGCCGAACAGCAAGGTCTTCTTGCCGCGCACGACGCCTTCGACCGAGGACAGGATGTCGTCGAACTTCACCGAAAACGGATCGGCCCCGCTCTGCTTCAGACGATCGTACCGCGCGCTGAGCGCCGCAAACTTACCAAAAATCGACATATCACGCATTACTCCGCAGAGCTTGGATCGTCTTCGCTAGATCGTCGACGGTCACAACACTCGCCATGTCATGCAGCGGAATCGAGATGTCGAACTTGTCCTCCAGCGCCATGCAGAAGTTCATCACGGCAATTGAATCAAGGCCAAGATCGTTCACGATGTTCATATCCGTCCGTAACTCGACCCGCCGATTGACTACCGTCTCTAGCACTTCGGAAATCTCGGCGAGCAACTCGTTTTTCTCTTCACTCATCTTTTCGTCCAGGCGGACGGATCCATATTTCGTTGTCAGCGCGGAAAATATGGAGTTGTCGTCGATCTGTAAAGTTTCTGAGCATGTCAGCAAATCAACAGGGGATTCAGCGTGTTACACATGCGTGATGTCTCCCCCGGGGCCGAATTCGGCCGAATGTTTCGCCGGCCGGTCGTTCCGCCGGCAAGTGTTGCGAAAAAGGCAACGCCGGCCGATGGGCCGGCAGGGATGCCCAGACCGCGTGTCGCTCCTGGCTTTCCGGTCGGGGCGGCGCCCTCCTGGGCGGCCTTCCAGCGGTGAAAACTCCTGATAATCCAGAAAACGGCACAGCTGGTTAACGAAGCGTCTGCGCGGTCGGCGGCGCGTGTGACGCGCTCTGGACGTTGCAGAGCCGCACGGCGTCTTGGCGCGTGCGCCGTCGGAGCTGTCCGGCATTGAAACAGAACGGCGCCGAATGTGTTCAGGCCTGAGCGGAACCCAGCGAAAGATAGAGCTCCCGCGAGCGGCTCCGGCTGAGCTTTCCGGATGACGTGACCGGCAGCGCGTGCGCCCCGACCAGCCGGACGACCGGCGCGACGCCGAATCGCATCCTGAGCACCTTTTCGACCTCGGCTTGCAACGCCTCGCGGACGTCGGGCGCGCTCGCGCGGCACTGGACTAGCGCCACGACCTCCTCGTCGTCGGCGGAGTCCACCGAGAACACGGCGACGTCGCCGCTGCGCAGGCCGGCGATCTCGCTTTCGGCCGCCCACTCCATGTCCTGAGGCCAGATGTTCCGCCCGTTGATCAGGATCAGGTCCTTGGCGCGGCCGGTGATCACGATCTGGCCGTCGACGAGGTATCCGAGATCGCCGGTGTCGAGCCAGCCGGCGGCGTCGATCGCGGCGGCCGTCGCCTCGTCCTCGCGGAAATAGGCCTGCATCAGGCTCGGGCCCCGCGCGAACACCTGGCCGACGGCGCGGTCCGCCTGCGGCGCGCCCGTGGGGTCGCGGACCTCGATCGCATGGCCGGGGAGGGCCGCGCCGCACAGCACGAACTCGCGCGTCCGGACGCTTTCGCCCGCCGCCGCGGCGACGCCGTCGCTCTCCAGCCGGTCGAGGTCGAGCGTCTCGGTGCGGAGCCCCTCGCGGAGCGGCGCGAAGGACAGCGCGAGCGTGGCCTCGGCCATGCCGTAGCTCGGCACGAAGCTTCCGAGCCGGAACCCGTGGGCGGCGAAGCGATCGGCGAAGCGGCGCAGCACATGGGGACGGATCATGTCGCCGCCGATGCCGGCGATCCGCCAGGACGTCAGGTCCAGCGCGCCGAGGTCGAGCGTCGCGGCGCGCTGCACCGAGAGCTCGAAGCCGAAGCTCGGGCTGTAGGAGATCGTGGCGCGGTTGCGTGAGATCAGCTCCAGCCACATCAGCGGCCGCCGCGCGAAGTCGCGGGTCGAGAGGTAGTCGACCGAGAGCCCGGCCACGATCGGCGTGAGCATGAAGCCGACGAGACCCATGTCGTGGTAGAACGGGAGCCACGACACGCAGCGGTCGTCCGGCGTGGTTTCGAGCCCCGCGCGGCTGATCCCGGCGGCGTTCGCCATCAGCGCCGCGTGGGTCACCATGATGCCCTTCGGGAAGCGCGTGCTGCCCGAGGAAAACTGCAGGTAGGCGAGATCCTCCGGCGCCGGACGGTCGAGGTCGCCGCCGGCCTCCGCCTCGGGGACGTCCGCGATCGACCCCGCGAGCTTCAGCGGCAGCCCGTCGACCGCCTCCAGCAGCCACGCCTTGAGGGCGGCCGGCGCGAAGGCCGCCGCGGCGTCCGCGGTCTCCACCATGCGGCGGATGTGGGCGAGGTAGGTCTCGCGGCCGCCGAAGGCCATCGGCAGCGGCATCGGCGCCGGCACCAGCCGGGCGTAGCCGCAGGCGAAGAACAGCCGCACGAAGTCGGCCTCGGTCTCGGCGATCAGGCCGACGCGATCGCCCGGCGTCAGGCCCGCGGCGAGCAGGCGGGCGGCCAGAGCGCGGGCGTCGTCGCGCAGCCGGGCGTAGGGCAGATCGGCCAGGACCTCGCCGCGCGCCGAATGGAATGTGAAGCCGCGGTCGCCCGTCGCCGCGGCGTCGAGCGCGTCGAGGATGGTCTCGTGCGGGGGATGGCGGTCCGTCATGCGCAGGCTTGGTCCAAGAGGGGCGCGGGAGGCGCTCCGCCGCGGGTCGCATCACGCGGCGTGGCTGTCAACCTTCACCACGCGCCCCTCGGCCAGATGAACCACGTGGTCGGCCGCCCGAGCCCAGGCCGGCTGGTGCGAAATCGCGAGCACCGTCAGGCCCGTGGAGCGGGCGAGGTCCATCACGTTGCGCACGATGTTGGCCTCGGTGTCGGGGTCGAGCGCGGTGGTCGCCTCGTCGAGGATGAGGAGTTGCGGACGGTGGATCAGCGCCCGCGCGATGGCGATGCGCTGGCGTTGCCCGCCGGAGAGCCGCGCCCCGCGCTCGCCCACGATCGTCTCGACGCCCTCCGGCAGCTTCGCCACAAAGTCCGCCGCGCCGGCCGCCTCCAGCGCGCGCTCGACGTCCTCGCGGGTGAACTCCGGTTGGCCGAGGGTGACGTTCGAGAGCAAAGTGTCGTGGAACAGAATGAGCTCCTGCGGCACGTAGCCGGTCATCCGCCGCCAGGCGACGAGGTCGAGGCCGGCCAGCGGCGCGCCGTCGATCAAGATCTCGCCGGCGGTCGGCTCGTGCAGGCCGAGAAGCAGGTCGACGGTGGTGGTCTTGCCCGCGCCCGAGCCGCCGGTGATCGTGGTGACGAGGCCCTTCGGAACCTCGAAGGACGCGTTTTCGATGACGGGCTCGCGGTCGTAGGCGAAGCTCACGTCCCGGAACGCGACCGCGCGCTCGAAGCTGGGCGTCGCGCCGGGATGAAGCGATTCCCGCGCGCGTCGGGCGAGCTCGATCGTCTCCGTCACCGCCACGAAACCGGCTTCGGCGATGCGCAGAGCCTGCAGGCCTTGCTGGGCCTTGCCGATGGTCGTCACGGTCCGCACCAGCAGGACCGACATCACCAGCACCTCTCCCGGAGGGGCGCTACCAAGCACTAGCGCCGCGTAGATGCCGGCGGCGAGGCAGATGGCCAGGATCGGCTCCTGCAGCGTCTTGTTGGCGTGGCGCGCGAAGGACTGCTTGCGCTGCGCCCTGCGGATCGTCTCGGCGTCGCGCTCGAACAGCGACTGGAAGCGGGCGTGGCGGCCCATGGCCTTCATGGGCTTGATGCCGACGAGAAGGTCCGTGAGGCCGCCGATCATGCGCTTGACGTGACGGTTCTGCTTACGGGCGGTCCGCTTCGCGATGGTCACGAACCGGTTCAGCGTCAGCACCATCAGCAGTCCGACGGCGAGCGACAGCAGCGCGAGCTTCCACGAGAACAGGGCCACGATCGTGACGTAGGTCGCGACCTGGATCAGGTCCGCCACCAGCTGGGCCGCCTGATTGTAGGTTTCGCCGGCCTGGTTCGCTTCGCCGCCGAGGGCGTTCGAGAAGCGCCCGACCGGTTGGCGCACGTAGTAGGACCAGCGCGCGGCGAGAAGCGCGTCGATCAGTTGGAGCCGCATCTTCACCGCGACGTCGGCGACGGCGCGGCCGACCTGGTGCAGCGCCACCAGGCTGAGGGTCGCCTTGAGCGCCATGCCGATGACCAGAATCGCCAGGAACACGCCGATCGTCGGTTGCAGGCCGACGGTGCTCAGGACGTCGGCGACCTTGGCCCCTTTGGAGCCGCCGCCGTCCTCGCCGATGAGGGTGATCAGCGGCAGCAGGCTTGCGACGCCCAGGCCTTCGGCGACGCCTGCGAGCACAAGGCAGAACAGGATAAGGACGCTGCGCCGCAAGGGAATAACGGTTGCGAGCTGGTTCAGGCCCGCCAGCCGTCGGTGCGATGCGCGTTCCGGGATCGGAGGGACGGCTGCCAAAATGATCTCAAACCCGCTTGGACGAGGTCGGGACCGGTACCGCCAATCGCGCCCGCGCTCAACCCTGCTCGGACTCGCGGGATCAACCGCAGAGATCGGTCGACCTTCCGCCGCGTCGTCGGGGCGGACCGCAGGACGGTCGTCCGGAGGCGTCGTCAGGGCAGATCCTCGAGCCGCCAGCCGCCGGTCGCGATCATCGCTTCCATGATCGCCCAGTCCGTCTGGGAATCGAGATTATGGCTTCGATCTTCGGGCATGACGAAGGGCAGCGTTCCTGCGGGAAGGAACACGCCGTCGCGCAGGAAACGCTGCACGGAGATGAGGTAGAAGGCTCCGTTCAGCCGGTAGGGCTGCGGCAGAGCCTGGCGAGGGCCCTCGAAGCCCGCGTCGAGGTAGGGAACCAGCCGGCCGTCGACGATCCTTCTGAGCTTTTCCGGACGAGGCTCGTCATGAACGGCGACGCTGACGGCGGCTTCCGCGTCAGAGCTCTCGAGAGCCGCGCAGAGGTTCTCCAGATCGTCGAGCCGCCGGAACGGCGACGTGGCCTGAAGAATGAGAAGATAGCCGTCGCGCACCAGGCCTTGCCCGATCAGATGCGCGACCACGGAGGCCGTGGTCGCCGCGTCGTCGGCAAGGTGGGCGGGACGGAGCTCGGGCGTCTGCACGTCGTAACGCCCGGCGACGGCGTGCATCTCCGCGTCGTCGGTCGAAACCCAGGCTCGGTCGATCCGCGGGCTGGCCAGCGCGAACCGGATGGCGCGCTCCAGCAAGGTGGCGCCGCCGACGGGGCGCATGTTTTTCCCCGGGATGCCCTTTGACCCGCCCCGGACCGGAATGATCGCGGTGAGCGGTTCGCCCCTCACCATGAGTAGGTCAGCATCTTTTCGATCGAGAGATCGGCGGTCGCGAGCACCTCGGCGATGCGCCTGCCCGCGAACCCGTCGCCGTAGATGAAGTCGCGGGGCCGTTCCGACAGCGTCCACATCCGCTCGATGGCCGCGGCGATGTCGTCGCTCCCGTAGCCGACGTCGACGACGTTCCGGCCTCGGTCGCGGCCCTGTTGGCGCGTTCCGATGTTGACGGCCGGCACGCCGAGGTAGGCGCATTCGCGCAGCGCGACCGAGGAGTTGCCGATGATGCCGCGGCTTCCGATCAGCACCTTGAGGAAGTCGAGCGGCTGCATGTTGCGGTAGAAATGCGTCCGCCTGAGCTTGCCGTGCTCGCGCGCGACGCGGAGCGCCTTCGAGGTGCCGTCCGACCCTGCGTCGACGTTGGGCCAGAACCAGAGCGTCGGCTTGTCGGCCGCCTCGACGGCGTCGATGAGCGCCTCGGCCTGCGCGCGGCTCTGGTCGTGCTCCGTCGTGACGGGGTGCTGCATCACGACGACGTAGGGCTGCGTGACGTCGATCCCCGGCCCCACGCCTGCGTAGCGGCCGACAATGGCCGAGATGTCGGCCGGGTCGGCCTCCAGCGCCTGCCTAGCCAGGTCGATGGAGGGGCAGCCGGTCAAGAAGATCCGTTCCGGCCGCTCGCCCAGAAGCTGCACCCGCTTGTGGGCGCTCTCGCAGCAGACGAGATGGACGTCGGCGAGCTTGGTGTTGGCGTGGCGGGTCTTCTCGTCGATCGAGCCGGTGACTTCCCCGCCCTGCAGATGAACCAGAGGAATGTTCATGTAGGCGGCGGCGATCGACGTCGCGATGGTCTCGTAGCGATCTGCGATGGTGATGACCATGTCAGGCTTGAGATCGTCGAACACGGTCGCGAGTTCGGCAAGTCCGAACCCGGTCGATTTCGCCGAGGTCACGAGGTTCTCCCCCTCGACGATCATGTAGACGGTTCTGTCGACCTTGAAGCCGTCGCTCTCGATGACCTTGATCGCGCCGCCGTAGCGGTCGAGCAGCGCCGAAGCGGCGACGACGAGCTGCAGTTCGAGGTCCGGATGGTCCCGGATCGCCTCGAGCGCCGTCCGCACGCGTGAGTAGCTTGGGCGCGCGGTGATGACCACGCAGACTTTTCGCGTCATGACGGTGCGATATCCTTGCGGAAAATCCGAGTGTCCCTCGCCACGTCCCGGGCGAGACGGCGGCCGATCAGCGTGTCCAGCTCGGCGGCGGGAATCCCGCCCCCGGGCTTCTTCAGGGCGAGGTCGTCGCGGGCGAGCAGCGCGCCGGCCGGCAGGTCGCGCGCCGCGACCACACTCTTGAAAAAGATGTCGCGCATGCCGGCGACGTCGGACCCGACCACCGTCTTGTCGAGGGGAGCCGCCCGCATGCGCTCGACGAAGGCGACGCCCTCCACGATCGTCTTCAGCTCGTCCGGCGTCACCGACGCGGCGACGTCAGGCCCGAACATCTCGCGGCTCATGGTGAGGTGGACCTCGACGACCTCCGCGCGATGCGCCGCGACCGCGGCCAGCGCCGGGAAAATCGTACCCGAATGGTCCGACAGTCCGACCGCGCAGCCGTAGCGCGCGCGCAGCTCGTCCAGCACGTTGAGGCCGATCGCCTCCGGCGGCGAGGGGTAGCGCGTGGTGCACTGAAAGACGGAGAACGGGGCTCCGGCGGCGCGCGCGAGCGCGACCGAGGGGTCGATCTCGTCCAGCGGGCTCATCCCGGTCGAGAGCATGATCGGCCGTCGATCTTTCGCCATCTCGGCGATCATCGGCAGGTTCGTGAGCTCGCCCGACGCGACCTTCCAGGCAGCGACGCCCAGCCTGCGCAGCAGCTCGACGGCGTCCGGCGAGAACGGCGAACTCAGGAAGACCAGCCCGCGGCGTTCCGCGTGCTCCTTCAGGCCGGCCCACTGTTCGGCCGTGAACTCCATGCGCCGCCAATAGTCGAAGCGGCTGTCGTCCTGTTGGGAAAACTTGAGACGCCACGGCTCGGCGGCGGTGCTTTCGGCCTGGGCGATGTGCGTCTGGAACTTGACGGCGTGGGCGCCGGCCCGCGCGGCGCAGTCCACGTAGGCGTGCGCCTGTCCCAGGCTGCCGTCGTGCGCCTGCGCGATCTCGGCGATGACGGCGCAGGAGGCGCCAGGTTCGGGAGAGGCGAGCCAGTGGGGGGCGAGGGGGGTCGTCACGTTGCGGGGATCGGCTTCACGTTGGGGTCAGACGGAAGATGCGATCGGAGATCCGCCGCACGGAGGGCGGCTTCATCGCCAGCGCTTCGCCGAAAGCGGCGAGCCGGCGTTCGATCTCGGACGTCTCGATGGGCGGAAACTTGTGGGAGAAGTAGGCCGGGCTCGCCGAGGATCCGGGGACGCCGGCGCGCCGCTTCTGGCTGATCCTGCGGCGCAAGGCCTGGCCGTGGCCGATGACACGGCGCCATGGCGAAGGCGCGGGGCGCCCGGCGGCGAGCAGCGCCTCGATCGTGTCGATCACCCGCTCGCTCGACCGCCGGCCGTCGATCGAGGCGACCATGGTTTCGAGCGCGGCGCGTTTGTCGGCCGGGAAGGAGTCAGTCAGATCGGCCTGAGCCAGCATCTCGAGCAGCGCGTCCGGAGTCCGCGCGTCGAGGCTCACCTGCGTCGGCTGAGGGATTTCGTGGTCCGGCGCGACGATCGGACGGTAGGAGATCGCGACCCTGTCGAGCATCGCGGCCTCGATCGCGGTGGTGCAGCCGTTCTGCACGATGTGTCCGGCGGCGAGCAGCCAGGGCAGCAGGTCCGAGTCGTAGCGCACGATCACGTTGGGCAGACCCGCGCTCGCCTCGCGCCAGCGTCGGTCGTTCTCGTCGGGGTGCGGGCGTACGACGATCCGGCGGTTTGGAAACCGGCGCGCGATCGCAGGCAGCACGGCGGTCATCTCTTCGTAGAGCGCCAGACGGTGGGCGAGATAGGCCGCCGGGAATTTGGACTTGCGGGCGATCGCCTCCAGATCGCGGCTGCCGTCTCCGCCCTGCCCATGCCCCAGCAGGTGGTTCACCCAGCCGAAGTTCGAGTTGATGAGGATAAAGTCGCCATGCTCGGCCTTCAGCGCGGCCGCGCGCGCTTGGTACGGCGTCCGCAATTCTGGCCTCAAAAGGTCCGCGCGCGGATTTCCGACGAGCGAGACGTCGGCCGACAGGCCTGCGAGCGCCGGCGCCAGCGCCGCGGCCTGCTGCGCGCCCCAGAGGAAGATCGCGTCGAGCCCCGCGAGCGCCGCGCGGCTTGCGCGGCGTTCCCGATAGGACGGCTCGTTCAACCACACCATGCCTTCCTCGTCCCAGGCCGCCACCACATGGCCAAGGTTCCCAGCAATCTTTATCATGACATCGCTGGAGCGATGAAAATTCGGCGGAAGGAAAACCCCGGGCGAGAGGCGGTGGATCGAAAGATTGACCAGGGCTTTGACGCCGATCGTCACGGCGATGCCACGTTGCGCGGCGTGCAACGACAGTAGCAACTTCGCGTCGAGCTCACGCGCCGCGGTCTCTACCGGAATGATCAGGTGCTTCTGGCGATGGTCCACTGGGGTTCCCGGCGGGTGCGGACCGGAGACGCTCGCGCCCAATGCCGGCGGGGTACACCATCCGATTCCGGCTTGCAACGGGCGGACAGTCCGGCGATGTATGCGTCCTCTCCCATGCTCGACGCCCGAACGGAACAGCTTCCCAGGCTGTCATCTCGTAGGCGCGAGGCGCACACGAGACGGAACGTGACCGCCGCAGACCCCTTCGCTTCGCTGCTCTCCCGGATCGTGTCGCGGACCGCCACCGCCGGCGTCGTCGGCCTAGGTTACGTCGGCCTGCCGCTGGCGCTTGCGATCGTGCGGGCGGGATTTTTCGTCAAGGGGTTCGATATCGACGCGGACAAGGTGTCTCAGCTCGAGGCGGGCCAGTCCTATCTCGGCACCGTCCAGCCGGCCCATGTGGCGGACGCGATGGCGATCGGCCGGCTGCAGCCGACCGCCGACTTCGCCCTGCTCGCCGACTGCGACGTCGTCATCATCTGCGTCCCCACGCCACTCACCAGGCATCGCGAGCCCGACCTTCGGTTCATCGAGGAGACGGGCCGCGAAATCGCCCTGAGGCTGCGGCCGGGCCAGCTGGTCGCGCTCGAGTCCACGACCTATCCCGGCACCACCGACGAGGTGCTGCGTCCGTTGCTCGAAACCTCGGGGCTTCGCTGCGGCGTGGACTTCTACCTCGGGTTCTCGCCGGAACGCGAAGACCCGGGCAATCCGCAGTTCGAGACGGTGACGATCCCGAAAGTGGTCGCAGGCGACGGCGCGCAGGCGCTCGAGCTGATGACGGCGTTCTACGCCGCCGTGGTGAAGCAGGTCGTGCCCGTATCGACCAACGCCACCGCCGAAGCGTCCAAGATAACGGAAAACATATTCCGGGCCGTGAACATCGCTCTTGTTAACGAGCTCAAGGTCGTCTTTGACGCGATGGGCATCAACATCTGGGAAGTGATCGACGCGGCCAAGACGAAGCCGTTCGGATACATGCCGTTCTATCCCGGCCCCGGCCTCGGTGGGCACTGCATTCCGATCGACCCGTTCTATCTCACATGGAAATCGCGCGAGTTCGGCTTGCCGACCCGCTTCATCGAGCTCGCCGGCGAGATCAACTCCGCGATGCCGCGCCATGTGGTCGAGCGCTTGGCGGAGACGCTCGACCGCCGGCGCGGCGTCGCTCTCAGCCGGGCCAAAGTTCTGGTGATCGGGCTCGCCTATAAGAAGAACGTGTCGGACGTGCGCGAAAGCCCGTCGTTCCGACTGATCGAGTTGATTGAAGAACGGGGCGGCGCGACCGCCTTCCATGATCCGCATGTGTCCGAGGTCCCTCCGACGCGCGAACACGCGGCGCTCGCCGGACGACGGTCGGTGGCGCTCGACGCGGACACGCTGAAGACCTTCGACGCGGTTCTGATTTCCACGGACCATGACGCGGTCGACTACGAACTGATCGCGCGCGAGGCGCACCTCGTGATCGACACGCGCAACGCGATCGCCCGCCGCGGCCTGTCCACGCAGAACACGGTGATGGCCTGACGCGACGCGGCGGTTTCCCAAGCGAGAGCTGATGCGCGGCGCAGGCAGTTGCGTTATAGCGGTCGCCACGCTCGCAACAGCGCAAGAGGCGTTCCGACGATGAACCTTCTGTCCTTCCTGAGGCCTTCCCGCACGCCCCGGCTCGATCCGAGCCGCACGCGTCAGGCTCGGCAGGCCTTCGACGCCGACGGCAAATACGACGCGTGGCAGGCGTTTTGCCAATCGGGCGCCGCGGCGCCTGCGGGCGGAGACGGAGGCCGTCTCGACGCCGACGGCTTCGAGATCGTGACGCTGCTCTCGCCCGAAGAGGCGAAGAGCGCGAAGGAGGCCTGCCTCGCGAACGCCAAGAAGATGGAAGCTGCGAAGGCGGAAATCGATTACGCCGACGTGCTTTCGTTCGAGAACACCGAGTTTCTGCGCGGCGTGGTCGAGAAAATGCTCTCGCCGGAGATGTCGCAAAAGGTCAAGGCGGTGTTCGGAAGCGAGTTCTACGTCCACTCGCTGGTCGTCAATCGCACCATGCCGGCGAAGGCGTCGAAGCGCTCGTTCCTGTGGCATTGCGACCGCGGACCGCTGAACTTTCTGAAGATCAACATGTTCCTGGATGCGACCGAGGATCACGGCGGGACCACGGAGTTCATCGATCTCGGGCAGTCGGCGGCGTTCGAGCGCGTCGGCTACACCTTCGGCCCCAACAAGGAGCGCGTGCCGGATCTGAAGCGGCTCGGCGCCCAGATCGGAGTGGCTCCTCAAGTCGAGCGCCCCGAGCTTGCGGCCGGTCAGGCCTTTATCTTCTTCCCCTCGCGGGTGCTGCACCGCGGGTTTCTTCCGAGCCGCGGCGTCCGCCACATGATGTCGTTGGTGCTTCTGCCGAGCCCGGTTCACTGGTCGCTGGCGTGGGACACGACGGTCCGGTCCGGCTTCCACGATCGCTCGATGGCGACGTTTCCCGAAAGCGCCGAGAACCTGTTCGACGTCCTGGAACTGCCCCGGCGAGCCCTATGAGGTGCGATCCGGGGGCTCCGGACCGGGCGTGAGCGGCCGGGACCCGGCTGAGCGCTCGACTTTTCCCTTTGACCTTGAAGGCGTTGCGTCCACGGCTGACGCACAGCCGGCCGCTCGTTGTTCCTGCCGGCGGCGGAGCGCGGGATCGTCGGGGCGGAGGCTGCGCTCCGCATCCAAGACAACCAGCTTAGCGGGCTAGGCATGAGACAAGTTATCATTCCCGTGATCGTGTCGACCCGGGAGCTGGATGCGAAGCTGCTTATGGCGCTCCACGCCGCGCGCGCCGGGATCGATTCCATCATCGGAAGCCACACGATGATCAATCTCGATCTCCATTTGTTCAAGCCAGGCGTCTATATCTGCCCAAGCTTCACCGCAGGCAGCGCGAAGATATCCGCGATCGCCCGGCAGCTTGGCCACGCCACAGCGGCCTTCGACGAAGCAGGGCTCGTCTGGCATGACGCCGAAAGCTATTGCCATCGCCGGATAAGCTTGAAGACGCTCGCCAATCTCGACGTTGTATTTGCGTGGGGCAAGGAGCAGGGGGACATCCTGCGGTCCGCAGGTCGCGATCTTCCCGTGAGAGTGGTCGAGACCGGGCACCCGCGTATAGATCTGCTCCGACCGGAGATCTGCGCCGCCAAGGCGAACGACGCCGCCGCGTTGAAGCAGGAGTTGGGCGATTTTATTCTCGTCACTTCGAGTTTCGGATGGATAAACGACCGCCGATATAAACGAAGCTGGCCACTTTCGAGCGACGATCTTCAGAAGATTT
Organism: Methylopila capsulata; assembly: GCF_016907975.1. Classification (GTDB taxonomy): domain Bacteria; phylum Pseudomonadota; class Alphaproteobacteria; order Rhizobiales; family Methylopilaceae; genus Methylopila; species Methylopila capsulata. Next base: position 70,997 of record NZ_JAFBCY010000005.1, on the reverse strand, counting down.
CCGACGAATCCCAGTTTACGCCTGAGTATGTTGAGAACAGCTGGAAGACGTTCCAAGCCTTCCAGCGCCTGCTGCCGGAGCTCGCGCGCCGGTTTCCCGACCGGAAGATCGTCCTGCGGCCGCACCCGGCCGAAGACGTCGAGGTGTGGCGGGCCGCCGCCGCAGGGCTTGCGAACGTCGTCATACGCAATGACCTCGAGATTGTGACCTGGCTTTCCGCCGCTCGCCACATGATCCATTCCGGCAGCACGACCGCGATCGAAGCCGCCTTCATCGGCCTCGACCCGATCTACTACCGGCCCTATCCGCAAGCCGGTCTGGAGTTCCGGCAGTCCAGCGCCGCGAGCGTCATCGCAAGCAGCGAGGATGAGCTGGTCGGGCTGCTGTCGGATCCTGCGGGCGGGGCTGCGCGCTCTCAGGACCTTCTTCGCAAGCTCGACCATATGGTCGCCCAGCGGGCGGGCCCGCTCGCCAGCGAGGAGATCGCGACGGTCCTCTCGGAGCTGTTCGATCGGGGGGATCTGCCCCGAGGCTCCCCGGCGGGCCGGCTGGCGGGCAAGATCAGCTCGATGGTCCGGCGCTATCGCAAGCTCAAGAAGACGGACGGCGAGGCGCCGCCGGCCGACAAGTTTCCGGCCATGGCGGCGGCGGATGTGCAGCGTCGGCTTGACGCGTATGGCGAGCGGTTGGGGATCCGCCCACCCAAGGTGGCCGCCCGTTCCGAGCGCGTGTTTCGCCTGACCGCGCGCTGACGCCGCGCGGTTTCAGACCCGGAGCCCCGCCGCGGATCTCACGGCGGCGGCCGCCGCCGCCAATTCCTCCGACGCGCGCGTCGCGGCCCGCATGCCCCCCTGAAGCAGGCCGGTCTGGTCCAGGGACTGCGCGAAGGCGTCGAGGTCGCGGTCGGTGGACACGATCCCCGACGCTTCGAGTGCGGCGAACGCCCGGCGCGTCAGAGCGCTGCGGGCGGCCAGTCGGCGCGCGATGTCGATCCGCCATGTCTTCCGGTCCGGCCGCCGCTCCAACCGGAACAGCGCCACGGGCCTTCCCCGCAGCGCCGCTTCGGCGGTCATCGCGGCGCTGTCGTCGGTGACGAGAAAGGCGTCGGCGGCAGCGAGGAAGTCCAGGTAGCGATCGGCGCCCGCGCCGAACAGGGAGAGCCGAACCGGAACGTCCGCGCCCGCCAGCGCCTCCTGAAGCGCTGTGGCGGCGTCCGCCGAGGTGCGCGGCGAGGTCGCCACCATCAGCGAGCCGCCGCTGTCCCGCGCCCGGCGCACGGCTTCCGCCCCGAGGGCGCGGGCGGCGGCGTCGTCGAAGACCAGCGGTCGGCTGTTTCCGCCGGCGATGACGCACAGCCGGGGGCCGGGAAGGGCGGCGAGATCGGCCGCGACCGGCGTCGGCGCCGGCGGGCGGCTCAGCGGCAGCGCGTTGATGATGACGTTCGGCCGCTCCGGCAGCAGGTACTGCGGCGTCGTCACGATCAGGTCGAACCAGTCGAGCGGCGCCCAGGGCCGGCCGATGTGAACCAGCTTCGTGGCGCCGCCGGACGCCTTCCGGATCCACAACGCCGCCGGGACGGAGCGCTTCCCCGCGCCGATGACGACGGCGGGCCAGGGCGGCCGCAGCGCCGCCGTGGCTTCGCGCGTCAGGGACAGGCGGGTCGCGCCGAGCAGGAAATTCGGGCGGCGGCTCCAGCCGTTAAAGGCGAGTTGCACCGGCCGCCACGGCAGGCCCGTGGCCTCGGCCAGCGTCGCGATCTGGCGGTTGTCGCCGGCGCGGCGGCCGTAGAGCGCCCAGATCTCGGGATCGGCCATGGCGCGCTCGCGGGCCTAGCGCACGAAGGCGAGCGGCGCCGCGGTCTGCGGGTGGGGGATCACCTCCATCGGCACGCCGTAGATCCGCTCCAGCGTCGCGGGGTCGACGATCTCGTGCGGCGCGCCGCGGGCGATCAGCCGGCCGGAGTGCAGCGCCACGATCTCGTCGCAGAACCGAGCCGCCATGTTGATCTCGTGCAGCACCACGATGACGCCGAGGCCCCGCGCCTCGGAGAGCCGCCGCACCAGCGCCAGCACCTCGACCTGGTGGGCGACGTCGAGCGCCGAGGTCGGCTCGTCCAGCAGCAGCCAGCTCGCCTCCTGCGCCACCAGCATGGCGAGCCACACCCGCTGGCGCTCGCCGCCCGAAAGCTCCTCCACCAGCCGGTCGGCGAAGGGCTCGATGTCGGTCAGCTCCATCGCGGTCTTGACGGCGGCGGCGTCCGCCGCGCCGAAGCGGCCGAGCGCGCCGTGCCAGGGGTAGCGGCCGAGCGCGACCAGTTCGCGCGCCGTCATGCCGGTCGCGGCCGGCGGCTGCTGCGGCAGGTAGGCGACCTCGCGGGCGAAGGCGCGCGAGCCCCAGCTCGCGATCGGCTCGCCGCCGAAGCGCACCGAGCCGCCGGTCGGCTGCTGCTGGCGGGCGATCAGCTTGAGCAGGGTCGACTTGCCAGAACCGTTGTGGCCGATCAGCCCGACCACGCGCGCGCCCTCGAAGCCGAGGGTCAGCGGTTGCAGCAGCGTGCGGCCGTCGATGGCGAAGGTCAGCCCGTCGAGTTCGAACGAGGGCGCGGCGTCGTCGGTGCGGACCGCGCGGTTGGCGAAGATCATCGGCGGGTTTCTCTCGCAAGGGAACGGGTTCGTCGTCGCCCGGCCGGGCGGGCGGGTCAAGCCTCAGCGTCGCTGCAGCAGCCACATCAGGAGCGGGCCGGCCGCCAACATGCCGATGAGGCCGGCCGGCACCTGGAACGGCGGGTAGATCACCCGTCCGAGCCAGTCGGCGCCCAGCATCACCAGCGCGCCGATCAGGGCGGTGGCGACGAGCTGCGCGGCGGGCCGGCCGAGGCCGAGGCGGGCGGCGAGGTGGGGGGCGATCAGCCCGGCGAAGCTCAAGGGGCCCACCGCGATGGTGGCGCCGGCCGCGAGCGCCGAGGCGAGCGCGAGAATGCCGAAGCTCGCGCCCGCGGGCCGCACGCCCACCGCGCGCATGGTCGCGCTTCCGAGCGGCGCGAGCGTGAGCCAGCGCAGCACCAGGCCGGAGAGCGCGAGCAGCGCCGCCCCCATCGCGGTGACGGCGAGCGCCGTGCCGGGCTCGACGTCGTAGGTGGAGCCCGCCATCCAGTTGGCGATCAGCAGCATGCGGGGGTCGCCGGTCGCCATCAGCATGGCGAGCACCGCCGCCACCATGGCGCCCAGCGCGACGCCGCCGATGAGCAGCTGCTCCGGCGCCCGCGCCTTGGCGCCGAAGGCGAGCAGCACGCCGGCGGTGAGCCCCGCGCCCAGCGCCGCCGCGCCGATCTGGACCGCGTAGGTCGGGGACGCGGCGAACATCAGCGCGAGCACGAGGCCGAGCGCTGCGCCGGAGCTGACGCCCAGCACCTCGGGGCTCGCGATCGGGTTGCGCGTTAGGCGCTGCAGCAAGAGGCCGCTTGTCGCGAGCATCGCGCCGGCCGCGACCGCGGCGAGCGCCCGAGGCCAGCGCCAGGGCAGCAGCGCCCCGAGCTCCGGGCCGGAGGCGAAGCTGAAGCCGCCGTCCGGCGTGCGGCCGAGGCCGAGCGCCACGAGGGCGAGCAGCGGCAGGCTGACCGCGAGCGCCGCGAGCACCAGCCCGGCGCGCTCGCCGCGCGGCGCGGGCGCGGACGCCGCCTCCGGCGAAGGCGTGCGCTTCAGCCGGGGCGCGAGCAGCAGCAGCACCGGCGCGCCGATCAGCGCCGTCGCGGCGCCGGTCGGGATGTTGATCGCGGTCCAGCTTTCGAGCGTCTGCAGCCAGGCGTCGGTGGCGAACAGCACGCCGGCGCCCAGCACGGCGCTCCAGACCAGGCGATGCTTCAGCCGGCGCACGCCGAGCCCGCGCGCGAGCGCGGGGGCGGCGAGCCCGATGAAGCCGATGACGCCGACCGCGCTGACGAGCGAGGCCGAGAGCGCGACGGCGACGCCGAGGCAGATGAGCCGCAGCCGCGTCACCGAGAGCCCGAGACTCTTGGCGGGCTCGTCCAGCTCCAGAAGCTGCAACGGCCGGGCGAGCAGCGCGATCGCCAGGGCGGCGAGGCCCGCGCGCCAGGCCAGCGGCCCGACCAGCGACCAGTCCTGCTGATTCAGCGCGCCGCTGCCCCAGACGTAGACGCCCATCAGCGCATGCTCGTTGAACAGCGTCAGCCCGGCCGCGGCGGCGCCCGCGAACATGGTGATCACCATGCCCGACAGGATGACGGTGAGCGGCGTGAACCGCGCGCGCCACGACAGCAGGAAGACCAGCGCCGCCGCCGCCGCGCCGCCGGTGAGCGCCACCAGCTCGCGCGCAGCGCCGACGAGGGCGGGCGCGAAAAGCGTCGCGACGCTGAGCGCGAGCTGCGCCCCGGCCGAGACGCCGAGCGTGGAGGGCGAGGCGAGCGGGTTGCGCAGCGCCTGCTGGAGCGCGGCGCCGGCGAGGCCGAGGCCCGCGCCCACCAGCAGCGCCAGCGTCGCCCGCGGGGCCAGGCTGTAGTGCACCAGAAGCTGCGGCAGGCTCGAGGCGTCGGGCGCAAACAGCGCCTGCGGCCAGTCGGCCGCGGGCAGCCGGGCGGCGAGGCCGAGCCCGAGCGCGAGACAGCCCAGCGCCAGCAGCGCGAGCGCGGCCGCCAGCGCCGGTCGAAAGCCGTCATGCACGGTCGGCGGCCTCCGCCAGCAGGCGGCCGAAGCGGGTGAGCACCGGCAGGCTGCCGAAGGCGAGCGTCGGCGCCAGACGGATCGTCCGCCCCGGCTCCGCGAAGCCCACCGCCTGCCAGATCGGGCTGTCCCGGAGCAGCGCCAGCGCGTCGGCCGGCACCGGCTCGAAGGCGATCAGCCGCGCCTCGCGCGCCTCCGCCAGCGCTTCGAGACCGACCTGCGAGAAGCCCCAGGCGTTGGGCTGCCGCGGCCAGCCGTTGACGAGGCCGAGCCGGACGAGCCCGTCGTTGTAGAGGCTGTTCCGGCCGAACACCCAGGCGGTGCGGGCGGTCTGGAAAAACACCGGCAGGACAGGCCGGTCGCGGAACGGCGCGACCCGATCGCGGTAGCCCGCGAGCGTCGCGTCGGTGCGGGCGAGAAAGGCCTCCGCCTCGTCGCGCGCCCCCAGCAGGTCGCCGAGCCGGCGGGTCGCCTCGACCAAGTGCGGCCAGGGCGACGAGCCGGTGGCGTGCACGGGCAGCGTCTCGACTCGGGCGATGCGCTCTAGCTTGGGCTTGATGCGTTCGAGATAGGGCGTCGAGAGGATCAGGTCGGGCTTCAGCTGCTGCAGGATCTCGAGGTTGATCTCCCGCGCGGTCCCGAGATTGACGAGGCCGGCGGGCAGGGCCGGCTCCACGCACCACTTGTCCCAGCCGTCGGCGCCCGCGAGCGCGATCGGCGGGCGGCCGATCTCGATCAGCGTCTGCGCGATGGCGTAATCGAGCGAGGCCACCCGCTGCGGCGGCGCGACCGCTTGCCCCCGCGCGACCGCCGGCGCCGCCAGCACGGCCATCCCCGCCAGACGCGCAAAAGCCCGGCGCGTGAGCGCCGGGCCGGGGAAGGGGAGCGAGGGACGTGCGAACGGCGGTTTCAGGTCGAAGGCCTTCTGTGGAAAGAGCCTGTTTGGCCGAGGCTTGGAGCCCGCATGGGAGGGGCGGTTTTGACGGGCGCGTTGCGTGCTTCGAGACGCCTGCCAAGAGGCGGGCTCCTCAGCATGAGGAGCTTTATCTCCCGAAACACCAACGTCCTCATGCTGAGGAGCCGACCGGAGGTCGGGGTCTCGAAGCACGCACCTCGCTCCAGCAGCCGTTCTCAATGTCTAGGCAGCCCCTTAGCGCAAGACCGCGCAGGCGGGAACGTCACCAGCGGTAGCGCAGCGTCCCGATGACGGTGCGGCCCTGGCTCAGATAACACCGACCGCTGTTGCAGACAGCTGCCTCGTCGTCGGCGAGGTTGGTGGCGTTGACGGCGAGCGTGACGCCCTGAAGCTTGGGGCTCGCCTTTCCGAAGTCGTAGCGCGCGCCGGCGTCGAACAGCGTGTAGGCGTCGTTCTTTCGCGCGAGGTTTCCAGGTATGTTCGTCACGTTGGAGTTGGTGGAGAAGGTGCTGCCGACGTAACGCACGCCAGCGCCTAGGCCAAAGCCTTCAAGAACGCCGTTCTGGAAGGTGTAGTCCGCCCAAAGCGACGCTGTGTGTCGCGGCGTCACAAGCGGTTCGTTGCCGATGTTGGCCTCAACGGAGTCTTTCGTGATCTCAGCGTCGTTGTAGTTGTAGGATGCGATAATCTTTGCCCCTAGGGACAAGTCGACGCGCGCGCTCAACTCTACGCCTTTTGTTTCGATCTCGCCGATCGCAAGGGGCGCGCTGGTTGTCGGGTCATATTTCACCGCGTTTTTCTCGGTCAGATGATAGACCGCCGCAGTGAAGAGGCTGGTGGTGCCCGGCGGCTGATACTTCAAACCCACTTCGAACTGCTCGCCCTCGGTCGGCTTGAGAAGGCCGCCTCCGCCGCTTGCGCGCACCGCTGCGGGCAGGAACGAAGTGGCGTAGCTGGCGTATGGCGAGAAGCCGTTGTCGAACGCATAGAGCACGCCGATGTTGTAGGTCAGCGCCTTGTCCTTGCGCTCGACCGGCGACTGCGAAGACGTGAGCGGCAAGCCGTCGTACCGCGTGACGTCGGATGTCCGCTTCGCCCAGTCATGCCGAATGCCTGCGGCGATGTTCCAGTGATCGCCGATCTTGATCTGATCCTGCGCATAGAGGCCGAGTTGCTTCAAGCCGACATCGGTCCGCGTCGTGATGGGCGGGGTCGGCCCATCTAGGCCGAAATTGGGGTCGTCGACATCGAGTTCGTAATCCGGATTGGCCGCGAGCGACCCGGTTCCCTGCTTGGACTTGGACCACTGATGATCCACGCCGAACAGCATGGTGTGTCGAACGAAGCCGGTTTCAAACTTCGCTTCGAGCTGGTTATCGATCTGCGTCGCTTCAACGGTTTCCTCGATCGCGTATGAGCCACGTCGATAGACGTTGGGGCGAGTTGGATCGTATCCGCCGCCAGAGACGTTCGCTGTCAGGTAACGAGCGTCCATGTCGAGGTAGTTGTAGCGAGCGTTTTGCCGGAACGTGAACGTGTCATTGAATTCATGCGAGAATTCGTAGCCGGCCTGATACTGGGTTTGCTTCAGGTGATCGTAGCTTGGATCGCTCGCTCTGACATTGAAGGGGTCGCCGCTCGACGTGTTCATCACGGCGACGTTGCTGTCGGTCTCGTCCTTCTGCACGAGCCCGTAGATCGTGAACTTCGTCTGATCGTTGGGCGCGAAGGTCAGCGACGGCGCCAGCATCGCCCGTTCGTCCTTGATGTCGTAGTCGAGTTCGCCGATCCGACCCAGAGCCACCATTCGGCCGAGCACCGTGCCCGCCGCGTTAAGTGGTCCGCTGACGTCGACCCCGCTCTCGTAGCGGCCGGTGCTCGCCATATTCGTCATGATCTCGAGGCGGGGCGCCTCGGTCGGACGCTTGGAGATGCGGTCGATTAGGCCGCCGGGCGTCGTCTGACCGTAGAGCACGGCGGCAGGCCCTTTGATGATGTCGATGCGCTCCAGACCGAACAGTTCGCTGCGGAAGGTGGCGAACTGGCCCTGCGTCTGCCGCAGGCCGTCCTTGTAGTCGCCATAAGTGTTGACCGCAAAGCCGCGGATCGAGATCTGGTCGAAGCGGGGGTCGAAGCCGGAGCCGTTGGTCGTCACGCCCGGCGAGTAGCGCACCGCCTCCGGCAGCGTGGTCACGCCGCGGTCCTCGAGCTCCTGCCGCCCGATCACCTCCACGGAGCGGGGGGTCTCGAGAATGGGCGTGTCGGTCTTAGTGCCGGCGCTGGAGCGGGTGGCGACGTAGCCCTCGACCGGGCCGCGCGCGGTGTCCTTGCGGCCCTCGCCGGTGACCTGGATCTCCTCCAGCGCGGTGGTCCCGCCTTCCTGGGCTTGAGCCCCGCCGGCGCAGAGAACCGCGGCCGTCGCCGCGCCCGCCAGAGACGCCGCGCGCGTCAACTTCAGTACATCAGCCTTCATCGCCATCCCCAGTCTCAGTATGTCCCGCAGATCCCCGACCGGAACGTCCAGTCGCGCCGTTCTATTTCAGTGCGCCGTCGAAGTCAGACCCTCGAGATGACGCGGTCGTGAACTATCGCGTGAGGCGTTTTTAATTTTTACAATCAAACGAAATCAGTCCCATGCGCCGAAGGCGAAGCGGATGGCCTGGTTGACTGCTGTCGGAAGCACCGACATGTGGGTCTCGCCGCGGATCAGCGCGAAGGCGCTAGTCACGCCGTCGAGCGCGCCCAGGCGCGCGTGCATGGCGCGCGCGTGGCTTTCAGTCTGCGCACGCGCCTGCGCCGCGCGGCGCTTGTCCTCGTCGGCGGCGCCGATCTGGAAGGGCGCCAGCCGCTCCTCGTACTCGCCGACCGAGATCAGCACCTTGAGGCCGGCGGGCCGGTCGGCGCGGGCGCCGAAGCGGTCGGCGTGGGGGAGGAGGTTGAAGTCCTCCCAGTAGATCGTGGGGCTCACCGCGATCCAGTGCGAGAAGGCCTCGGGCCGGGTGAACAGCCCGTAGAGCGCGCAGAGGCCGCCGAAGGAGTGGCCGAACAGCGCGGTCCCGGCCGGGTCGGTCGCGACCCGGCGGGCGATCTCGGGCTTCAGCTCGTCCGCGAGGAAGGCGAGGAAGTCGGCCGCGCCGCCGGTCCGCACCTCGGGACCGTCCGGCGTGTGGCGGGGGTAGGTCGCGCCGGGCGGCGGGCCGTAGTCCCAGGAGCGGCGCACGCTGTCGTAGGCCCCGTCCGTGGGATAGCCGACTGCGACGACCACGGCGTCGGAGATCCCCGTCCCCATCGGCCAGGGCGTCTGTGACCGGAGCGCGTCGACGGCGGTCGCGAACACGGCGTTGCCGTCGAGGAGATAGATCACGGGCCAGCCCGCGGCGGGCGCCTCGCCCGGCGGCGTCCGCAGGAAGATGCGGTAGGGCGCGCCGCCCGCAGCGGGCGCGAGGTCGAACCGGACGCAGCCGGGCAGGGTCACGGGAAGGTCGGTCAAGGCGATGTCCGGCGGTTCGAGGTTGGGCGCGCCCCCTCGCTTGGCCGGCGTCCGCCGTCAAGCTTCCGTGCGGGAAGCCGCGCGCCGCGAAGGCGCGACACGGGCGAGGGGGCGACGTCTCTCACGCGTCGGCCCGGGCGGCGCCGGCGACGGCCGGGGCGATCGAGGCCCAGTTCACCATCGGCTCGGGCAGCTCCAGGTCGAAGCGGTCGTAGCCGACGAGGGCGTTCACGATCGCCGAGCTGCGCCAGGCCATCAGGCTGAGCTGGCTCTCGGCGATGCCGTGGCTGTGGCGGCCGGCGTTGAGCGCGAAGATGCGGGCGTGGCGCGGCCCGTCCCAGGCGACGGAGTAGTCGTCGGCGAGGATCAGCCGGTCCTGCCGGTCGGTCGCGATCCGGCGCTTCAGCGGCGCCAGCGCGTCCGGCAGGCGGAAGCGGTAGCCGGTGGCGAGCACCAGCGCGTCGGCGAACAGCACCTCGATGCCGCCGTCGAATCCGTTGCGCACGATCAGCCGGTACTCGCCGTTGCGCTCCTCGGCCTGGATCACGTCGCGGCTCGGCAGCATGGCGGCGTCGACCGGGCTGTCCTCGAGGTAGCGCATGGCGTAGAGCCGCCGGTAGATCGCGTCGATGGTCGAGGGCGAGACGCCGTCGCTGGTCAGCACCGCGGTCGCGAAGGCCGCGGTCTTCCGCTCGTCGCCGAGCTTGCGGTAGGCGTCGACGTACTCCGGCGAAAACACCTGGTTCGAGAACGGCGTGTCGTTCAGCGGCTCGAAGTTGTGGCGGCGGCTGAGCCAGCTCAGCGCCTGCGGCGGCGTCTCCTGGGCGAGCAGATGCTGCACGATCTCCGCGCCGCTCTGCCCGCCGCCGATGACCGCGACGCGGCCCGCGGGCAGGCCCGGCAGCCGGTCCACCGCCTCGCTCGCGTGGAAGCAGCGGCCGCGGTCGAAGCCCTGCGCCCAGTCCGGCAGCTGCGGCTGCATGCCGACGCCGATCGCGAGGTTGCGCGCGCGCCGTTTCGTCCCGTCCACCGTCAGCACGAAGTCGCGCCCGTCGTGGTCGACCTCGCTCACGTCGGCGCCGAAGGTCAGCGTCGGCAGCTGCTCCGCCACCCAGGCGAAATAGCGCGCGAACTCCTTCCGCGGCGCGGCGTCGTAGTGCGCGTTGAGGAAGGCGAAGAAGCGCTTGGTCTGGACGAGGTAGGAGGTGAAGGACCACGGGCTCGTCGGGTTGGTCGAGGTGACGAGGTCCTTGAGGTAGGACGACTGCAGCTCGACGTCCGGCAGCATCATGCCGGGGTGCCAGTCGAAGCGCGGGCGGCGCTCGAAGAAGCGTGCGGAGAGCTCCGGCACGCTGTCGAGCTGGGCGGCGAGGCTGAGGTTGAACGGGCCGACGCCGACGCCGGCGAGGTCCAGGGGTTCGATGCTGTCGAGGTCGGTCGTACGGGCGGTGTCGCTCATCGTCGTCAGGTCCTTGGACAGGAAGGGCTTTGTTGGGAAAGGCGTTTGGCGGGCGGGGGACGCCTCACCCGCTCATGCGTTTTCGCCTCTCGGTCCCGTCCAGCCCCGCCATCGCCTCGTCGATCCGCGCCGCGAAGCGGCTGTGGAAGGCGCTCGATCCGATGACGTGGAGGTGGTTGGTGCCGGCGATGATCTCGGCCGGGTTCGCCCGCCGCGAGAGTCGGCGCCAGTCCATCAGGTTGAGCCCGCGGTGCAGGCTGTCCTCGGCCGCCCAGGAGTGGATCGGCGCGTCGAAGGGCTGCAGCACGTGGCGGCGGAAGATCAGCGCGTTGTCGATCAGGATCCAGAAGGTGTGCTCGCGGCTGGAGATGTCCGGCCCGTCGGTCGGCAGGCTCTCCTCCTCGTCGCCCACGAAGCGCAGGAACTGGTCGTAGGTGCGCGCGTCCATGGAGCCGAGCAGGCGGTCCCAGTCGGCGCGCATCCTCGTGCGGCCCAGCCATTCGGTGACGAGCCGCTGCAGCTCGTCGCGCTCGCCCGGAGCGAACTGCGGCGTCGCGCCGATCGCGAACTCGGTCCCGAGGTCGCAGACGTCGATCATGCCGACGAGCCGGAGGTCGATGTCGGAGCCCAGCATCCGCGCCGCCTCGTAGGCGAGCAGCCCGCCCCAGGACCAGCCGAGGAAGAAGCAGGGGCGGCCAGCGCTCTCCTTGCGGATGTGGTCGACGTAACGCCCGGTGATCTCCTCCACCGATGCGTCGAGCTTCTTTTCCTCCGACAGCGAGTAGCAGATGAAGCCCGTGGCCGGCTGCTCCGGCCCGAGGAAGTCGACGAGCTTGACGTACTCGCGGGTCGAGACCAGCAGGCCGGGGAAGCAGTACAGCATCGGCCGGGAGCCGCTCTCGCGCAGGCGGATCACCTGGCCGCCGGTCGCCTCGCCGCCGCGCTCGATCGAGGCCGCGAGCTTGCGCACCGTGGCCTCGTTGAACAGGTCGGCGATGGTCACCTTGGCCTTCGGCTTCAGCGCGCGAAGCCGGCTCACGATCTTGACCGCCGCGAGCGAATGGCCGCCGATCTCGAAGAAGTTGTCGGTGACGCCGAGCGCCTCGACGTTCAGCACTTGCTTCCAGAGCGCCAGCAGCTCCTCCTCCAGCGGCGTCGCGGGCGGAACGCTCTCGGAGAGCTTGAGCTTCGGCGCCGGCAGCGCCATGCGGTCGAGCTTGCTGTTGGGGTTGGTCGGCATGCGCTCCAGCGGCACGATGGCGGCCGGGACCATGTAGTCCGGCAGCTCCCGCACCAGCGCGCGGCGAAGCGCGTCGCCGTCGAGGGTCGCCCCGGCCTTCGGGACCACATAGGCGACCAGCGCCTTGCGGCCGTCGTCCTCGCGCAGGATGACGAGGCTCTCGCCCACGCCGTCCTGCGCCAGCAGCGCCGCCTCGATCTCGCCGAGCTCGATGCGGAAGCCGCGCAGCTTCACCTGGTGGTCGACGCGGCCGACGAACTCCACCGAGCCGTCCTCGCGCCAGCGCGTCATGTCGCCGGAGCGGTAGAGCCGGCCGCCCTCGGCGCTGAACGGGTCCGGCATGAAGCGGTCGGCGGTGACGCCGGGCCGGCCGAGATAGCCGCGCGCCACGCCTTCGCCGCCGAGATAGAGCTCGCCGGTCACGCCGATCGGGCAGGGGTTCAGGTCGGCGTCCAGCACATAGGCGCGGCGGCGGCCAACGCACCAGCCGAGCGGGGCGTAGGTCCCTTCGAAGCGGGCGCCGGCGCGCACCTTCCAGACCATCGGCGTCATGATGGTCTCGGTCGGGCCGTAGCCGTTGATCAGCCACTCGGAGTTCAGCGAGCGCGACAGCAGCTCGAAGGTGGTCTGCGGCAGACCTTCGCCGCCGAAGGAGTAGAGCCGCATGGGCGGCGCGCTTGCATTGGCGTCGGCCTCCTCCGCCAGCTGCTGGAGGTAGGTGGTGGGGATCGAGGCGTTGTTCGCCCCATGCCGGCGCATCGCGGCGAGCGTTTCCTCCGGCGTCCACAGCGGCTGGTCGGGCAGGATGATGGAGCCGCCGACCATCAGCGGGTTCATCCAGCGCTCATGCCCGCCGTCGGAGGAGAACGGCAGGAACGGCAGCTCCCGCGAGATCTCGGTCATGCCGTAGACCCGCGCCGTCGACTGCAGGTGATGCGTCAGCGGCCCGTGCTCCACGCCGACGCCCTTGGGCAGGCCGGTGGAGCCGGAGGTGTACATCACGTAGGCGAGCTGGTCGTCGTGGACCGGAGGCGTCTCGGGGGCCGCCGCCGGCTCGGCCTCGAGGTCGATGCGGTCGAGCTCCAGCACCACGGCGTCGACCCCGGTCGGGATCTTCGCCGTCAGCCAGCTGTTGGTGACGATGACCTTCACGCCCGCGTCGCGGAAGATGTGGTCGTTGCGGACCGCCGGGTGGTCGGGCTCCACGGGGATGTAGGCGCCGCCGGCCTTCAGCGTCGCGAGCATCGCGCCGATCGCCTGCGGGCTGCGTTTCACCGCGATCGCGACGCAGTCCTCGGGACCGACGCCCTCGCGGACGAGCCGATGGGCGAGGCGGTTCGCGAAGCGGTCGAGCTCGCCGTGGGTCCAGCTCTCCTCGGCGTAGAGGATCGCGACCTTGTCGGGGGTCCGCGCCGCGTGGTCCGCGATCAGCTCGTGCACGGGACGGTCGTCGTCGATCACGTCGTCGGGGTAGGGCGCGGAGAGCCAGTCCAGTTCGTCGGCCTCGACCAGCGCGATGTCGCGCAGGCGCACCGCGCCGTTCTCGGCGGCGGCCCGAAGAATCCGGGTCAGGCCGTTCGCGGCGCGGGCGACGAGCCGGGCGTCGTAGAGCCCCTCGGCGTAGTCCATCACCGCGTCCAGCCCGCCGTCCGCAGCGGGTTGAACCGTGAGGATGAAGTCGGTGTCCGCCCGGGCGGCGAGGGGGCGGGTGAGGGGGGCCGCCTCGTCCAGACCAAGCGCCTCCCGGAACTCGAACAGCGTCTTCACCAGGCTTTCGCTGGCGTCGCCCTCGTGGCGCCACAGCTCCTGCGCCAGCCGCTCGATCGGCGCGTGGTGGGCGAGGGCGTCGTCGAGCCTAGCCTGCGCCGCGCGGGCAAGAGCGACGAAGCTCGCGCTTGAGGCCAGGTCGAGGTGCAGCGGCGCCACGTCCTCAAAGCGGCCGACCGTTCCGGCGCGGGCGGTGTCCGCCCGGTTCTCGATCACGATGCCGGTGCGGAGCGCCCACTGGCCGGAGTAGCGGGCGAGCAGGGTGTGAAAGCCGGCGAACACCAGCGTCGGGAGCGGCAGGCCCTCGCGGGCGCCAAGCGCTTCAAGGCCCCGCACGGTCTCGGGCGCGATCCGGAACGCGCTGCGCCCGCGGACGCCGGCCGCGGCGGCGCCGAGGCCGTTCTTCAGCGGCAGCGTCGCCGCGGCGTGCTCGCCCGCGAAGGCCGCGCGCCAGTACTCCAGGGTGTCCGCGAAAGCCGGCGCGCGCAGCCACGCCTGCTCGGCCGGGGCCAGCGTCAGCGCGGCGTCGCGAACCTCGCCGGGCGCGTCCCCGTTCGCCGCCGCCGCCAGGTCGCGGGCGAGAACGCGCAGCGAGGCGGGGTCGGCGACGATCGGGTGCAGCGTGAGGGCGATGGCCGAACGGCCGCCGGAGAGGGCGATGCGGGCGATGCGGGCCGCAGGCTCGCGGTCGAGATCGAACGGGCGGGCCGCGAAGGCGTCGACCAGGCGGGCGAGGCCGGCCTCTTCGGATTCGGCCGGATGCAGGGCGAGGTCGAGCCGTTCGACGACCAACTCCTCCGCGGGCGCCGCGACCTGCTCGATGCGCCCGCCGGCGAACCGCCGGAAGCGTGTGCGGAGCGAGGGGTGGATGGCTGCGAGCGCGCGGAGCGCGGCGTCGTCCGGCGCCTGCGCGAAGACCAGCGCCAGCGTCTGGGCGGGGAAGACGCCGTGGGCGCCGACGAGGCCGAGCGACCAGATGCGCTTCTGCGCGACCGACAGCGGGAAGCCGGCGGCGGTCTCCGCCGGCCGGGCGAGGTCCACCACGTCGGCGGGCGCGGCGAGAACGGGTTCACGCATGGGCGGACCCCTTCGGTTCAGCCGTTGTCCGGGCGTCGAGAACGGCCCGCCAGCGGGCGGGGAGCGGGTCGGTCCAGGTCGCGTCGATGTGCGCGACGCAGGCCGCGCGGCGGCCGGCGAAGCCGGTCGTGGTCCAGCCGAGCGGGGCGGCGCGGTCCTGCGGCCAGACCGAGTATCGGCCCTCGCGGTCCTGCACGACCTGCCAAAGCTCGTCGTCTGTCATGGGGCTTGGGTCCTCGGAAGAGATGTCCGGAGCGAACACCCCCAAGACGGACCCGAGCGCCCGGGATTTAGGCCGGCGCCGAATTTTTCATCCGAACCTAAATTCCGGGGTGCGGACCTCGTCTTGGGTCGTGAAGGCCCGTTTGGAGCGGCCGATGGGGGCGTCTCGAAGCACGCGCTGCGCTCCTGAACCGGTCGTCCGGGCTCTGAACAGGCCCCGAAATCGCCTCCCGCATCAGGGAGCACTCCGAGGACCGCCATGAACGTCGTCGCCAAAACCCCGAGCCTCGCCCAAGCGCACTCCCTGGCCCCGGACGTCCGGATCGAGCGGTCGGAGGCCGGCGTCGTCCTCGCGCCGGAGCCGGCCGAGCCGGGCCAGCTTGCGAAGGCCGTCGCCGCGGTCGCGGAAGCTCTGACCGCGGAGGACCGGGAGGCCCCGACGATCGAGGTCGTCTGCGCCGACGAGGCCGGGCGGGCGCGGCTGATCGCGGAGGCGATCGTCGTTCCCGACGCCGGGCGGCTGGTGGTCCGGCCGGAGCTGCTCTGGCAGCGGCCCTCGACCTGGCTCGCGGAGCGCGACCGGCCCGTCTACCCGGAGCTGCCGGTCGTCACGGCCGGGCGCCGCCATCCGCTCCGACCTTCGAAACCGCGCGGCGTCGTGTACGCCCGGAGTATCCCTTGGGTTAACCAGACGTTGCGTTTCCGCGCCCTCGAGGTTAACCGCGACCTTGCCCTGTTCCACCGCTGGATGAACGACCCGCGGGTCGACGCGGTCTGGGAGGAGGCGGGGACGCTGGAGGCCCATCGCGCCTCGCTGGAGGAGCGCGCGGCCGACCCGCACCTGCTCACCCTGATCGGCGAGTTCGACGGCGCGCCCTTCGGCTATTTCGAGCTCTACTGGGCCAAGGAGAATCGGCTCGGACCGTTCTACGACGCCGACGACCACGACCGCGGCTGGCATGTGCTGATCGGCGAAGACGCCTTTCGCGGCAAGGACTTCATCACCGCCTGGCTGCCCTCGCTGATGCACTACATGTTCCTGGACGACCCCCGGACCCGGCGCATCGTCGGCGAGCCCAGGGCCACCCACGCCCAGCAGATCCGCAACCTCGACAAGGCCGGCTTCGCCAAGGTCAAGCACTTCGATTTTCCGCACAAACGGGCGCTGCTGGTGATGCTCCTGCGCGAGCGTTTCTTCGGCGACCGGCTGTGGGCTCCGGAAAAAACAGCATGAGCGCGGGCCTGTTCGCCCCCGCCGACCTCGGCGCGCCGGACCTCAAGCGCCTCGTCGTCCGGCTGGCCCTGCCCGCCGTCATCGGCCTGTCCGCCAACGCCGCCCACCACACCGCGAACGCTCTGTTTGTAGGGGCGATCGGCGTCGAGGCGATCGCGGCGGTCACCTTGGCGCTGCCGATCGTCATCCTGATCGCCGCCGTCGGCGAGGGCCTCGGCGTCGGCGCGGCGGCCACCATCGGGCGCCTGCTCGGGGCCCGGCGCAAGACGGAGGCCGGCGTCGTCGCCTCCACCGTGATCGCGGTCGCGATCCCCCTCGGCCTGCTGCTAACGGCCGTGACCATCCTCGCGCGAAGGCCGCTGCTGGAGCTGTTCGGCGCGCCGGAGGCGACGCTGCCGATGGCCGAGAGCTACCTGATCGTCGCCGCTCTCGGGTCGACTTTGATCCTGCTGCAGATCATCTGCGACTTCGTCGCGATCTCCGAAGGCAACACCCGCTTCAGCATGTGGACGCTGATCGGCGGCTTCGGCCTCAACGTCGCGCTCGATCCCGTGCTGATCTTCGGGTTTGGTCTCGGCGTCGCGGGCGCGGCGCTCGCCACCTTGATCTCGCAGGTCGTGGTGCTCTGCGTCTACGCGCTCTACTTCCGCCGCCGCTGGGGCGTGCTGCGGGTGGCGCCGCGGCTCGCGCGTCTGCGCCGAAGAGTGCTCGGACCCGTCGTCGCCATCGGCCTGCCGATCGCGGCCTCCAGCGCGCTGACCGGCGCCGCCTTCGCCATCCTCTACCGCAGCGCAGGCGCCCATGCAGGCGAGGCCGGAATCGCCGCGATCGGGATCGCGCTCCGGGTGATGACCCTCGGCACCCTGCCGGTGATCGGCTTCGCGCTCGGCGGCCAGCCCGTGCTCGGCTACGCCTGGGGCGCGGGCGACCGGGGCCGCGTGGCGGACGCCGCCGGATTCATGGGGGCGGCCTCGTCCGCCTTCTGCGCGGCCTACGCCTTCGCCGTCATCCTATTCGCGCGGCCGATCGCGGGCCTCTTCACCGCCGATCCCGCCACGATCGACCTCGCCGCCGAGGCGCTGGTGGCGTCCCACGTCGTGTTCCCGTTCCTCGGCCTCCGCTACGTGCTGCTCGTCCTGCTCCAGTCGGCGGGTAAGCCGCGGCAGGCGGCGGCGCTCAGCCTCGCGCCCAACGGCTACCTGCTGCTGCCGCTGCTCGCCGTGCTGCCCCTGTGGTTCGGCTTCGCCGGCGTCGCCTGGAGCCTCGCCGCCGCGGCCGGTCTGACGGCGCTGCTCGCGGCGGGCCTCGGCGCGACGCTGCTCGGCGAGCTTCGCCGGCCCGATCCTTCCCGCCTGACGCCCAAGCCCCAGACCTCGTGAAGGCGACCCCCATGAACAAGCCGATCCTCGACCCCGACCACCTCCTGCTCGACGCCGCCACCCGGATCGCGGCGCCGCCGGCGAACAGCCCGTTCAACGCCGCCTCGCCCGCGATCTTCCAGACCTCGCTGTTCACCTTCGACAGCTACGCCGATCTGGAGGCGGTGTTCGCGGGGCGCTCCAAGCAGTTCATCTACTCGCGCGGCGACAACCCGACCGTGATGGAGCTCGAAAGCCTGGTGGCGGCGCTCGAGGGCGCCGAGGCCGCCCGCGCCTTCTCCAGCGGCACCGGCGCGATCGCGGCCACCCTGCTCGCCTTCCTGGAGCAGGGGGACCGCATCGTCGCGGTGCGCCACCTCTACAGCGACGCCTTTAGGATCTGCGAGAAGCTCCTCAGGAAGTTCGGCGTCGCGGTCGATTACGTCGACGGCTCCGACACGGACGCGGTGGTCGCCGCCCTGCCGGGCGCCAAGCTGCTCTACCTCGAGAGCCCGACCTCGCTCGTCTTCGACCTGCAGGACCTGCCGGCGGTCGCGGCCGAGGCCCGCCGCCACGGCGTACTGACCGTCATCGACAACTCCTGGGCGACGCCGCTCTACCAGAAGCCGATCGCCCACGGCGTCGACCTCGTGATCCATGCGGCCTCCAAATATCTTGGCGGGCACAGCGACACGGTGGGCGGTCTGGTCGTCGGCTCGGCCGCGCACCTCGCGCGCATAAACACGGGCTCCTACCCCTACCTCGGCGCCAAGCTCTCGCCGCTGGAGGCCTGGCTGCTGCTGCGCGGCATGCGCACGCTACCGCTCAGGATGGAGCGCCACATGGCGAGCGGGCTCGCGCTCGCGGAGCGGCTCGCCGCCCACCCCGAGGTCGAGCGCGTGCGGCACCCGGCCTTCAGCGACCACCCCGGCAAGGCGACCCTGTCGGGCTTCGGCGGCCTGTTCGCCTTCGAAGTCACCGACGCGATCGACGTCGCGCGCTTCGCCGACGCGCTCGGCCACGTGCGGATCGGGGTCAGCTGGGGCGGGCCGGAATCGCTGGTGATGCCGGCGCTCGCGCCCCTGCAGATGCCGGGCGAGGCGAACTCCCTGCAGCGCTTCGGCGTCAGCCCGCGCGCCGTGCGCTTCGGCGTCGGCCTGGAGGACGCCGACGTCATCTGGACCGACGTCGAGCAGGCGCTCGCCCGCGCAAGGCGGTGACGGAAGGCGCCCGCCCCGCCCGTTCCTTCGCTCATCCGCCGAGAGACAGAGAGGCCCCCATGCACGCCCCCACCGGCCGGGATCAATCGATCGACGCCCTGCGCGCCTGCGCCCTGTTCGGCATCCTCGTCGTCAACCTGCCGTTCTTCGCGCTGTCCGGCGGCTTCGCCGGGACCGCCTGGGAGAAGACCGGCCCATCGGTCGCCGACCTTCTGGCGGCGGCGACCATCCAGGGCGTGTTCGAAAGCAAGTTCATCCTGATCTTCTCCGCGCTGTTCGGCTACGGCGCGTGGCGGCAGCTGTCGCGCTACGGCGTCGGACGCTACGGACGGCGGCTGCTGGCGCTCGGCGCCTTCGGCGTCGCCGACCTCGCGCTGCTGTTCGAGAGCGACATCCTGCTGCCCTATGCGGTCCTAGGGGCGGCGCTGATCCTGTTCCGCAACCGCTCCTGCCGCTTCCTCGTGGGCGCCGCGATCGGCTTCTGGACGCTCGCCGTGCTCGGCATCGGGGCCTTCGGCCTGCGGTTCCTGCTGGCGCCGCCGGCCGGCGGCGGCTTCGCCGACAACACCGCTGTGCTCGCCTCGGGCGGGTTCCTCGACATCATGGCGATCCGGCTTCAGAACTGGGCGTCGTTCCAGAGCTACTGCCTCTGGTCGAACTATCCGCTCTCGTTCGCCGCCATGCTGTTCGGCTTCGCGGCCGGTCGCTTCGCCGAGCGCGGGGGCGCCGAACGGCTGCCGAAGCTGGTGGCCTCGCTCGCGCTCTACGCGCTGGTTCCCGCCGTGCTCGGAAACATCGCCTACGGCGTGCTGGCCTCCGTGCCGAGCGGCGCCGGAAGCAGCAAATTCTTTCTGCTCACTCTCGTGCTCCGCCCGCTGTTCGCGCTGCCGCTCAGCCTCGTCCTGCTGGCGCTCGGGCTCCACGTCCTGCGCCGTCCGGCGGCGGAGCCTGCGGTGGCGGCGCTCGCGCCCGCGGGCAAGATGTCGATGACGATCTATCTCGGGTTCTCGGTCGTCGCCTCGCTGGTCTTCTTCGGCTACGGCTTCGGGCTCTACGGCCTGCCGCGGCTGTGGGACACGCTGTGGATCTCGGCCGTGATCTTCCTCGGCTTCGTGCTGGCGGCGAGGTTGTGGGAGCGGCGGTTCGGGGCGGGGCCGGCCGAGCGCGTCATGGCGGCGGCGATGAACGCCGGTCCGACCCGCGTCCGTCCAAGCGTGGCGCGGCCGTCCTGAGCGCCGTCGACGTCGATCTCTGGCTCGCCTCGTCCGAGGCCCCGGACGAGGTCGTCGCCCAGTGCGCGGCGCTGATGGACGCGGGCGAGCGCCGCCGCGCCGAGGCCCTCCGGGCGCCCGGAAGCCGTCGCCTTCACGTGCTGGCGCGGGCGCTCGTGCGCACGACGCTTTCGTCCTACTGCGACGTCGCGCCGGAGCGCTGGCGCTTCGCTCCGGACCCCGGCGGCAAGCCGCGCATCTCCGGTCCGTGCGAGCGCGTGGGCCTGCGGTTCAGCCTGTCGCATACGGGCGGGCTGCTTGCGCTCGCGGTGTCCCAAGGTTGCGAGGTGGGGGTCGACGTGGAGCGCCTGGAGCCGCATGCGGATTTCGAGGGCCTCGCGGAGGTCGCCTTTGCCCCGTCCGAACGCGACGCGGTGCGCGCCGCGCCCCCGGCGGAGCGTGCGGCGACGTTCGTCCGGCTCTGGACGGCGAAGGAAGCCTTCCTGAAGGCGCAAGGCGTCGGCCTCGGGACGGTCGACCCCCGCGCGATCGCGTTCGACGCCGACGCCTCGCCGCTGCGTCTGGCGCGGGGCGCCTGCGCCGGGCCGTGGAGCTTCCACGCCCTGCGCCCCACCGGAGCGCACATCGCGACCCTCGCTGTTCCGACCGCCTCGGTCGCGCTTCAGGTCGCGTGGGCGACGCTCGGCCGCCGGGTCACGCCGCCGAGCGGCTCTCGTCTGGCTCCAGGGCTTTCCGGCAGGACGCCGTGGCGTCGCGCATCATGAAGTTCACGAGCGTCGGGGAGACCTGAAGCCGCGCGGCGATGGCGTTCTGCGGCTCGCCGCCCAGTCGGTGCGCGACGAAGGCCTGCCGGGTGCGGGACGGCAGCGCCTGCAGGGCGCGGGCGACAAGGCACAGCTCCTGGCAGGTCGCGATCCTGTCCTGCGGGCAGGCGCAGGGAGAGGCGAGCGCGTCCATGTCCGCGGTCGCCGCCATCTGCGCGCTCTCGCCCACGCTGCGGCGCAGGCTGTCGATGGCGTGGTTGCGCACCATCCGCCGGAGATAGCTCCCCGGCCGCTGGATGGCGCGCTTCGGCGGGTCCTGGCACAGCTTCACGGCGACGTCCTGCACGACGTCTTCCGCCTTCAGGCGGCATTTCAGGATTTTCTGGGCCATTCCGACGAGCAGAGTCCGTTCGGCGAGCAAGGCCTCGAGAAGGCCCGGCGCGCGTGGTTCGACGATCTGGGCTGGCATGTCTCTCTCGCTGACGAAGGCCGGCGCCAAGCCGGCGGCATATGGTCGAGCGCATAGGTCGAGCGGGACAATTGTTGTATCGATCGATTGAGTCAAGATTAGTTGATGAGTGACTATGTGTAATTGTTCCAATTATGCGCGCTATGCAATTGATATTGGCGGCAGAAGCAAGCGAATAAAATGTATTATGACTTCCGTAGCAGGCTGCAAAAAACTATTATTCTATTTCCATATGCGGATATTTTTCGCCGTGGGGTCAGAGGGGTGCGCCCATTTGCAGCGATCTTGCGAAGGAGCGGCGACGCCGGCCTGATCTCGCCGGAAAGGCCCGCCCTGGATGTCGCGGCGAACGGCCGGTCGCGCCTCGGACGCCCTCGGGAGGGCGGCGCCTGCAGCCGGCAGGGCGGAGGCTCTTGACACCCTCCTCGTTATTGGCATACCAAATACCACAAAGCGCACAAAAGTCCTCAAGGACAGCGCTCGAGAGCGGCGAAGCCGCCTCGACAAAGTGGAGGAACTGAACCCGTGATGCGCCGCATCCGCACCATCTGACGCACGACGTCGTTGCGCCGAACACGAACGCCTGACGCTGCACGCCCGGAGTCCGGGTCGTGGCCGCGTTCGCCATTCCTGTCGGCGCTTGTCCGAGGAAATCGACGAGACGCGGCTTCGCCGCAGGCCCAGACATGTCCGCAGAGATCGACTTCGCCCAGATCGTCGAAACCGCCGGTGACGCTGTCGTCGTCTCTGACGCGGCTGGCCTGATCACGGTCTGGAACGGGGCGGCCGAGCGGATTTTCGGGTTCACGGCCGACGAGGCGATCGGACAGTCGCTCGACCTGATCACGCCGGAGCGCCACCGCGCGCGGCACTGGGCGGGATACGAGAAGAGCATGCGGACGGGCGAGACGCGCTACGGCGCGGACACGCTTCGCGTGCCGGCTTTGCACAAGGACGGGCGCCAGCTGTCGATCGCCTTCACGGTCGGCCTGCTGAGCGCGCCCGACGGCTCGGTCGCCGGGATCTCCGCGATCGTTCGCGACGAAACCACGCGCTGGAACGACGAACGCCTGATGCGCCGCCGCTTGGCGGAGCTCGAGGCGGCCGCACGTTCAGCGCCGGTCAGCTGACCGCGCCGGCGTCCAACGCCTGCGCGTCCAAAAGCCAACGCGTCAGATCGGCCAAGAGGGCCGTGTGGCGCCAAGAGGGAGTGACACTGCGATGACCCAGCCGCTCGAGGGAATCAAGATCATCGACTTCACGCACGTTCAGGCCGGGCCGGCCTGCACGCAGCTGCTCGCCTGGTTCGGCGCGGACGTCATCAAGGTCGAGCGCCCCGGCGCCGGCGACGTGACCCGCTCCCAGCTGCGCCACGTCGAAGGCGCGGACGCGCTGTACTTCACGATGCTGAACTCGAACAAGCGCTCCCTCACGCTCGACACCAAGACGGCGGAAGGCAAGGAGGTGCTCGAGAAGCTGATCGCCGAGTCCGACGTCATGGTCGAGAACTTCGGCCCCGGCGCGCTCGACCGCATGGGCTTCTCCTGGGCGCGCATCCAGGAGCTCAACCCCGGCATGATCCTCGCCTCGGTGAAGGGCTTCTCCGACGGTCACCACTATGAGGACCTGAAGGTCTACGAGAACGTGGCGCAGTGCGCCGGCGGCGCGGCCTCGACCACCGGCTTCTGGGATGGCCCCCCCACCGTGTCGGCCGCAGCGCTCGGCGACAGCAACACCGGCATGCATCTCGCGATCGGCATCCTCACCGCGCTGCATCAGAAGAACAAGACGGGCAAGGGCCAGAAGGTCGCCGTCTCCATGCAGGACGCGGTGCTCAACCTCTGCCGCGTCAAGCTGCGCGACCAGCAGCGCCTCGACGCCCTCGGCTTCCTCGAGGAGTACCCGCAGTACCCGCACGGCGAGTTCACGGACGTCGTGCCGCGCGGCGGCAACGCGGGCGGCGGCGGCCAGCCAGGCTGGGTGCTCAAGTGCAAGGGCTGGGAGACCGATCCCAACGCCTACATCTACTTCACCATCCAGGGCCACGCCTGGGCGCCGATCTGCAAGGCGATCGGCAAGGAGGAGTGGATCGACGACGCGGCCTACAACACCGCCCGCGCCCGTCAGGACAAGATCATGGACATCTTCGGCGTGATCGAGGCGTGGCTCGCCGACAAGACCAAGTTCGAGGCCGTCGACATCCTGCGCAAGTTCGACATCCCGTGCTCGCCGGTGCTGTCGATGAAGGAAATCTCGGTCGACCCGAGCCTGCGCGCCAGCGGCACGGTGGTCGAGGTGCAGCACCCGCAGCTCGGCACGTACCTGACGGTCGGCAGCCCGATCAAGTTCTCGGACATGAAGGTCGACATCAAGGCCTCGCCGCTGCTCGGCGAGCACACCGACGCGGTGCTCAAGGATCTCGGCTACACCGAGCAGCAGATCGAGCGTCTGCACCAGGCCCGGGCGGTCTGAGGAGGGGCGCCCTCCGACTCTCTAAGCCCGTGTGGGAGGCGGCGCCGTCGGGCGTCGCCTCTTGCCTTTCCGCCCGCCGCCATTCCACAGATCGACCCCGAGCCGGGCGCCCGCCGCGCGGCGCATGGGGCCGTGACGCCTGGACGGACGTCCCGCGCCGTAGCTCGCGGCCCACGACGTCCAGGAGGCTGTCCGCCGATGCCCTTCCGCCTGCGCGATCTCATCCCCGAGATCGGTCACATCAGCCTGCAGGAACGGACGCGGTCCGGGATCGGCGCGCTGATCGGGATTCTCGTCACCGGTCTCGTCAGCCGCGCCGCCGTCGGCGACGGCTCCGCGCTTCCCATTCTGATCGCGCCGATGGGCGCCTCCTCCGTGCTGCTGTTCGCGGTGCCGGCGAGCCCGCTGGCCCAGCCCTGGTCGATCCTGGGCGGAAACCTCGTCGCAGGCCTGGTCGGCGTCACCGCGGTCCTGCTCATCCCAAACGTCTACGTCGCGGCCGCCGTCGCCGCAGGCGTCGCGATCGCTCTCATGGCCTCGCTGAAGTGCCTGCATCCGCCGAGCGGCGCCGTGGCGCTGACCGCGGTGCTGGGCGGCTCCGCGATCCATGACCTCGGCTACGGCTTCGTGCTCTGGCCGGTGCTCGCGAACTCGATCCTGCTGCTCGCGACCGCGCTCGTCTTCAACAATCTGACCGGCCGGACCTATCCCCACCGGCCCACGCGCGCCGCGCCGGACCGCGGGACCGCCGATCCCACGCCCGCCGCCCGGCTCGGGCTCTCCGCCTCCGATCTCGCGGCGGCGCTCAAGGATTACGGCCAGGTGCTGGACGTCTCCCCGGCGGATCTCGCGGCGATCTTCCGGCGCGCGCAGGTCCACGCCTACCGGCCGGGCCGGGGCCCCGCCACCTGCGCCGAGATCATGTCCAAGGACGTCATCGGGATCGGTCCGGACGCCCCGATGAAGGAGGCGCTCGAGCTGATGCGCGGCCACCACGTGAAGATGCTGCCGGTGACCGACGAGGGCGCGCGGGTGCTGGGCGTCGTGACCCAGACGGACCTGCTCGACAAGACGACCTGGGGCGCGCGCGGGCCCAGGCTCGGCCTGCGGCAGCGCATCCGGGTCAGCCTCAGGGGCCTGCGCGCGCCGCACGGCGTGGTCGCCGACATCATGACGCGCGCGGTGAAGGCGGTCCGGCCCGAGACCTCGATCGCCGAGGTGGTGCTGCGCATGACCGAGGCCGGGCTTCATCATCTGCCGGTCGTGGACGGCGACGGACGGCTCGCCGGCGTCGTGTCCCAGACCGACCTCGTGGTCGCCCTCCTGGCGCAGGCGACCGAAGACCCGCCGTCCCCGGCGCCGGCCTGACCCGCGCTATCCAAGCCAACGAGACCTCCGCATGCTCGATCCCCATCTCGCCGGCCGGCTCGACTTCATGCATCGCCTGCCGACGCGGGACCCGCTCGCGCCCGGCCTGAACCCGCTCGGCCTGTTCGAGGAGCGCGACGCGTTCCTGTTCGTGCCCGAGAGCGTGAACCCGCGCCGCCCGACGCCGCTGATGACGCTGTTCCACGGCGGCGGAGGCAGCGCGGAGAAGATCCTGCCGATGATGCGCGACCACGCCGAAGAGCGCGGCTTCCTCCTGCTCGCGCCGCAGTCGCTGTTCCCGACCTGGGACATCGTGATCGCCGGCAACGGCCCGGACCGGGAGCGGCTCGACGTCGCGCTGGAGGCGGTCGCCGCGCGCTACATGATCGACCCGACGCGCTTCGCCTTCGCCGGACACTCCGACGGCGGCAGCTACACGCTCTCGCTGGGGCCGACCAACGGCCATCTCGTGACGCACATGATCGTGTCTTCGGCCGGCTTCATGTCCGTCCACATGCAGGCGGGCGCGCCGCGCATCTTCATCTCGCACGGGCTCAAGGACGAGCAGATCCCGATCGAGCGCAGCGGCCGCCGGCATGCGGCCGCGCTGAAGGACGCCGGCTACGACGTCACCTATGTGGAGTACGACGGCCCGCACGCCTGGCGGCCGGCGGTCGCCGCCCGCGCGGTCGACTTCTTCCTCAGCTGACGTCCGTCAAGGACGCAGGCCGGCGCGCGCCGGCCAGGTCGAGCGTCGCGGCGCCGGGGAGGCCGAGTTCGGCGTGGGTCGCGGCTACGATCAGGCCGCCCTTCGCGCGGTGGTCCGCCATCAGCTGCGCCAGCAGCCGCTGGGCGCCGGCGTCCAGCGCCGCGGTCGGCTCGTCCAGCAGCCATAGGGGGCGCGGGGCGGCGAGGAGCCGGGCCAGCGCGAGGCGTCGGCGCTGGCCGGCGGAGAGCGCGGAGCCGGGCAGGTCGGCGATGTGGGCGAGGCCCACCGTCTCCAGCGCGGCGTCGAGATCGCCGCCGCCGCCGAGCACGTCACGGGCGAAGGCCAGGTTGCGGCGAACGGCGAGCCCGCCCTTCACCGCGTCGAGATGGCCCAGCATGTGGATCTGCTCGCGGAGCGCGAGATCGGGATCGCCGCCCTCGAGCGCGACGCGGCCCGCGGCCGGGGCGATCAAGCCCGCTATCGTCCGGAGAAGCGTGGATTTTCCGGCGCCGTTCGGGCCGAGGACCGCGAGCGCCTCGCCGGCCGCGACGGCGAAGCCGAGATCGCGCAGCACGGGCCGGCCGCCGCGGTCGACCCCGAGCCCTTCGACGACGAGCTTCATGGCCGCCGCCCGCCGCAGGCCGTTGGAACGCTTCGACGCCCGCTCGATTTCGTGTGCGAGCCAAGAACTTTCGCGGCGACGCGATGCGGCTTCAACCGCGTTCCGACTTCCCCTATAACCGCGCAGGAACTACTAGTTGTGCAGCGCACGCGTCACTCCGGCCGCTCGTCCGCGCATCCCGCGCAGGCGTTCAAGGCCCCCTTCAAGCGAGGAGCCCGCCCCCGTGTCCCATCCCGACAGCTTCAAATCCGCCAAAACCCTGTCGGTGAACGGCAAGGACTACCGCTACTACAGCATCGCGGATGCGGAGGCGAACGGGCTTGAGGGCGTGGCGCGGCTGCCGCATTCCATGAAGGTGCTGCTCGAGAACCTGCTGCGCTTCGAGGACGGGCGGACCGTCAAGAAGGACGACATCGCGGCCGTCAAGGGCTGGCTCGAGAACCGCGGCAAGGGCGAGTACGAGATCGCCTATCGGCCCTCGCGCGTGCTGATGCAGGACTTCACCGGCGTGCCGGCCGTCGTCGACCTCGCGGCGATGCGCGACGCGATGAAACACCTCGGCGGCGACCCCAAGAAGATCAACCCTCTGGTGCCGGTCGACCTGGTCATCGACCACTCCGTTATCGTCAACTTCTTCGGCGACGACGCCGCCTTCGGGAAGAACGTCGACGAGGAGTACAAGCAGAACCAGGAGCGCTACCGCTTCCTCAAGTGGGGCCAGGACGCGTTCGACAATTTCCGCGTGGTGCCGCCCGGCACCGGCATCTGCCATCAGGTCAACCTTGAGTACCTCGCCCAGACCGTGTGGACGAAGGACGAGGACGGCGTGACCGTTGCCTATCCCGACACCTGCGTCGGCACCGACAGCCACACCACGATGGTGAACGGCCTCGGCGTGCTGGGCTGGGGCGTGGGCGGCATCGAGGCGGAGGCCGCCATGCTCGGCCAGCCGGTCTCGATGCTCATTCCCGAGGTGATCGGCTTCAAGCTGGTCGGCCAGCTGAAGGAAGGCATCACCGCGACCGACCTGGTGCTCACTGTCACCCAGATGCTGCGCAAGCGCGGCGTGGTCGGCAAGTTCGTCGAGTTCTTCGGCGACGGCCTCGACCACCTCTCGCTCGCCGACCGGGCGACGATCGGCAACATGGCGCCGGAGTACGGCGCGACCTGCGGCTTCTTCCCCGTGGACTCGGAGACGATCGCCTACCTCGAGGAGACCGGCCGCGATCCGCAGCGCGTCGCGCTCGTCGAGGCCTACGCCAAGGCGCAGGGCCTGTGGCGCGAGGCGGGGTCGCCCGACCCGGTGTTCACCGACGTGCTGGAGCTCGACATCGGCACGGTCGAGCCCTCGCTCGCCGGCCCCAAGCGCCCGCAGGACCGCGTGCTGCTGAAGGACACCAAGGCCGGCTTCCTCGCCTCGCTCGAGGGCGAGTTCAAGAAGCCGGGCGAGGCCGGCAAGCGCGTGCCCGTTGCCGGCACCGACTACGACCTCGGCCACGGCGACGTGACGATCGCCGCCATCACCTCCTGCACCAACACCTCGAACCCGAGCGTGCTGATCGCGGCGGGCCTGCTCGCCCGCAACGCCGTCGCGAAGGGCTTGAAGTCGAAGCCCTGGGTGAAGACCTCGCTCGCGCCCGGCTCCCAGGTCGTGGAGGGCTATCTCGCCTCGGCGGGCCTCCAGAAGGAGCTCGACGCGCTGGGCTTCAACCTCGTGGGCTTCGGCTGCACCACCTGCATCGGCAACTCCGGCCCGCTGCCGGAGCCGATCTCCGAGGCGATCAACGCCCATGACCTGGTGGCGGGCGCCGTGATCTCCGGCAACCGCAACTTCGAGGGTCGCGTGAACCCGGACGTGAAGGCGAACTACCTCGCCTCGCCGCCGCTGGTCGTGGCCTACGCGCTGGCGGGCTCGCTCCAGATCGACCTCGCCACCGAGCCGCTCGGCCAGGGGACGGACGGCCCGGTCTATCTCAAGGACGTCTGGCCTTCGAACAAGGAAGTCGCCCAGTTCATCCGCGAGAACGTCACCAAGGCGATGTTCCAGGAGAAGTACGCCGACGTCTTCAAGGGCGACGTCAACTGGCAGAAAATCACCGTGCCGCAGGGCGAGACCTACGCCTGGGACGACCGTTCGACCTACGTCCAGAACCCGCCGTACTTCGAGGGCATGGACCGCGAGCCGAAGCCGGTGACGGACATCGAGAGCGCCCGCATCCTCGGCCTGTTCCTCGACTCGATCACCACCGACCATATCTCGCCGGCGGGCTCGATTAAGCAGGCGAGCCCGGCGGGCGAATACCTGCGCGACCACCAGGTGCGTCCGGCGGACTTCAACCAGTACGGCACGCGCCGCGGCAACCACCAGGTCATGATGCGTGGCACCTTCGCCAACATCCGCATCAAGAACCAGATGCTGGCCGGCGTCGAAGGCGGCATGACCAAGCACTTCCCCGACGGGGAGCAGATGCCGATCTACGACGCGGCCATGAAGTACAAGGCGGAGGGCGTGCCGCTCGTCGTGTTCGCCGGCAA
The DNA here is from genome assembly GCF_016907975.1 of Methylopila capsulata. GTDB lineage: Bacteria > Pseudomonadota > Alphaproteobacteria > Rhizobiales > Methylopilaceae > Methylopila > Methylopila capsulata. The sequence goes on along the minus strand of NZ_JAFBCY010000005.1, from coordinate 42,167 downwards.
GGAGTACGGCACCGGCTCCTCGCGCGACTGGGCGGCGAAGGGCACCAACCTGCTCGGCGTGCGCGCGGTGATCGCGCAATCCTTCGAGCGCATCCATCGCTCGAACCTCGTCGGCATGGGCGTCGTGCCATTGACCTTCGAGGAAGGAACGAGCTGGCAGTCGCTCGGGCTCAAGGGCGACGAGACCGTCACGCTCAAAGGCCTCGCGGAAGGCCTTCGCCCGCGCATGACCATGAACGCGGAGATCGTCTCCGCCGACGGCGCCACGCAGACGGTGCCTCTGCTCTGCCGCATCGATACGCTGGACGAGCTCGACTACTTCAAGAACGGCGGCATCCTGCACTACGTGCTCCGCAGCCTTGCCGCGTAAGCGGCGCGACGCCATTTCCCCGCGTCCGGCGGCTCCCACGCCGCCGGACGCGCCGTTCCGGGACCCGCGCCGATCACGAGGCCGCGCGTCACCGCCATGTGAGTGGTCTCGCATGGGCGTCGCGACCTACTCTCCGACTCCCGAATGCGTCCACGTCCGGCTGTTCCCCATGCGTCTCGCCGCCCTTGCCTTCGCCTCCTCCCTCGCGGCCGTCCCGGTCGCGCAGGCGGGCGAACCTGCGCCTCGCGGCGTGATCGAGCTGTTCACCAGCCAGGGCTGTTCGGCCTGCCCGCCGGCCGACCGCCTCGCGAGCGAGCTTGCGCGTGACGGGCAGAACCTCGTGCTGACGCTGCCCGTGGACTATTGGGACTATCTCGGCTGGCGCGACACGCTGGCGAGCCCGGCCAACAGCGCGCGGCAGCGCGCCTATGCGGCGACCCGCGGCGACCGCAAGATCTACACCCCGCAGATCGTCGTGAACGGCCGCGAGGCCGCCGTCGGCGGCGACGGCGCCGCGGTGGCGGGGGTCGTGACCCGCGCCGAGGCCGGCGACAACGCTCTGACGCTTCCAGTCGCGGTGACCGCTGCGGACGGCCGCGTGTCGGTCGCGGTCGCCGGCGCGCCGACCGCGGGCGGGCTGCGCCATGGCGAGATCTGGGCCTTTTCGGTCGAGCGCTCGCGCACCGTCCAGATCGGCCGCGGCGAAAACGCGGGACGGACGGTCACCTACGCCAACGTGGTCCGCAAGATGACCCGGCTGGGCGTCTGGAACGGGGACGCCGCCAAGTTCGACGTGCCCGCCGACGAACTCAGCCATCCCGACAGCGACGCCGTCGCGATCGTCGTGCAGGCGGGCAGCGGCGGGCAGCCGGGGCCGATCCTCGGCGCCGCGCAGGTCGAGCAGCCGAAGATCGCGCCCACGCTGCAGTCGCGCCTCCGGGATCCCTTGTGATCCGCCGCCTCGCGGCGTTCGCCGCGGCGCTGCTGGCCTCCGCCGGCGGCGCAGGGGCGAACGCCTACGGCGAGCGTTTGGAAGGCTTCGCCTACCCCTATCCGGTCTCGACCTTCGCCTTCGTCTCGCAGGGCGAGCCGGTGGAGATGGCCTATATGGACGTCGCGCCGGTCGGTCCCGCGAACGGGCGGACCGTCGTGGCGCTGCACGGCAAGAACTTCTGCGCGGCGAGCTTCGAGAGCGCGATCGGCGCCCTCGCGCGTGCGGGCTATCGCGTGATCGCCCCGGACCAGATCGGCTTCTGCAAGTCGTCGAAGCCGGCCGTCTACCAGTACTCGTTCAACCAGCTCGCGGCGAACACCCACGCGCTTCTGCAGAGCCTCAAGATTCCCCGCGCGACGATCGTCGGCCATTCCATGGGCGGCATGCTCGCGGCGCGCTACGCGCTCAGCTACCCGGCCGAGGTAGAGCGGCTGGTGATGGTGAACCCGATCGGCCTCGAGGACTGGAAGGCGAAGGGCGTGCCCTACGCGCCGATCGACCAGCTTCTCGCCGCCGAGCGCAAGACCTCCTTCGACAGCGTCAAGGCCTACCAGCTGAAGTACTATTACTCCGGCGAGTGGCGCGCGCCCTACGACCGCTGGGTCGACATGTACGCCGGGATGTACGCGGGCGACGGCAAGGACGAGGTCGAGCGCGCCTCCGCGCGGACCAGCGACATGATCTACACCCAGCCGGTCGTGTACGAGTTTCCGAAGATCGCTGCCCCGACCACGCTGATGATCGGCCAGCTCGACCGCACGGCGCCTGGCGCGAACCGCGCCGCCCCCGAGATCGCGAAGACGCTCGGCGACTACCCGGCGCTCGGCCGCGCCGCGGCGGCCGCTATTCCCGGCGCGACGCTCGTCGCCTTCGACAGGCTCGGCCATTCGCCGCAGGTGCAGGCGCCGGCCGAGTTCGAAGCCGCGCTCCTCAAGGCGCTCACGCCCGCGCCCTGATCGCGTCCGCGTCGCCGCGTCGCTTGCGCTCCCCCCTCCGCGGCGCGATCATGACGGCGCGATGAAGGAGGCGCCATGAGCGATCAGGAGCCCATACGTTTTACGCCGCGCGCCGCGCCCAGCGCCCCGCCTGCGGCGTCCGTCCCGCAGTCCGTCCCCGTGCAGGTCTCGTTCGACCGTCGCGAGCTACAGGCCATCCTGGGGCTCTACGGCCGCATGGTCGCGGCCGGCGAGTGGCGCGACTACGCCATCGACTTCCTGAGGGAACAGGCGGTGTTCTCGGTGTTTCGCCGCGCCAGCGAGGCGCCGCTCTACCGCATCGAGAAGACGCCGAAGCTCGCGCGTCGGCAGGGGACCTACGCCGTGGTCACGACCACCGGGCTGATCCTCAAGCGCGGGCACGATCTCGCCCGCGTGCTCGACGTGCTGGACCGGAAGCTCCGCCTCGTCACGACCTGACGCGGGCGGTCACCTCGATCTCGATCTTCATCTCGGGCTTGATCAGCGCGCAGACGACCGTGGTGTTCGCCGGGCGGATCTCGCCGAAGATCTCGCCGGTGACGGTGAACAGCTCGCCCGCGGTCGCGGGATCGGTCAGGTAGTAGCGGGTCTGCACCACGTCGGCGAAGCCCGCGCCGGCCTCCTTCAGCGCCTTCTCGATGGTCGCGAAGGCGTTGCGGGCCTGCTGCTCGACGCTCTCCGGCATCGTCATCGTGGCGTAGTCGTAGCCGGTGGTGCCGGAGACGAACACGAGGTCGCCGTCGACCACGGCGCGGCTGTAGCCCGCCGTCTTCTCGAAGGGCGAACCGGTGGAGATCAGGCGGCGGGTCATGGGTCGGGCTCTGTCGGGTGATAGGTCGGCCGAAGGTCCTCCGGGCGACCCTGAGGACGGCAGGGGCGCTTTACGCCCAGGGGCGGTCGGCGGCGAGCTTCTGCTCGAAGCCGGCGATGCGGTCGACCTTCTCCATCGTCAGGCCGATGTCGTCGAGGCCTTCCAGCAGGCAGCGCTTGCGGAACGGGTCGATCTCGAAGGTCACCGTGCCGCCGTCGGGGCCGGAGATGGTCTGCGCCGCGAGGTCGATGGTCAGCCGGGCGTTGGCGCCGCGCTCCGCGTCGTCCATCAGCTTGGCGTGGTCTTCCGGCGTGACGACGATCGGCAGAATGCCGTTCTTGAAGCAGTTATTGTAGAAGATGTCCGCGAACGAGGTCGAGATCACGCAGCGGATGCCCTTGTCGAGCAGCGCCCACGGCGCGTGCTCGCGGGACGATCCGCAGCCGAAGTTGTCGCCGGCGACCAGGATCTCCGCGTTCTTGTAGGCCGGCTGGTTCAGCACGAAGTCCGGGTTCTCCGAACCGTCGGCGTTGTAGCGCAGCTCCGAGAACAGGCCCGCGCCGAGCCCGGTCCGCTTGATCGTCTTGAGGTACTGCTTCGGGATGATCATGTCGGTGTCGATGTTGATCATCGGCAGGGGGGCGGCGACGCCCGTCAGCGTGGTGAACTTCTGCATGGGTCTTCTCCTCGCGCGCTGTCATGCTCCGGCGCAGGCGGCCGGTCAACCCGTCGGCGGCCTTCGCGCTCTTGCCCTCGGGTCGCCCCCGCGCCAGAACCGCCGGCATGATCTTCTCCATCCACATCCCCAAGACCGCCGGCACCAGCTTTCGCCATGCGCTCAAGGCGCTCTATGGCGACAAGGTGGCGCTGTTCTACGGCGCGAACGATCCGGACACCCACCCGCTGCTGCGCGCGCCGCGCAAGGAGATTGTCGGCCGGCTGACCCAGCTCGAGGACCAGGGCGTCGAGGTGCTGCACGGGCACTATCACCTCGGCGCGGTCGAGAGCGCCGTCGCGGACCCCGGGGCGCAGGTCTGGACCTGGGTGCGCGATCCGGTGGAGCGGGTGCTGTCGCACTACTTCTTCATCCGGGAGCAGCCGCTCAAGCGACGCTTCGACGAGGGCGAGGACCCCAGCAAGATGGACCTCGCGACCTTCGCCGAGCTCCGCCGCATGCGGGACGTCCAGGACCACTATCTCTCCGGCGCCGATCCCGCCTCCTTCGCCTTCGCCGGGCTCACCGAGCGCTTCGAACTCGGGCTCGGCCTGCTGTTCGGCGAAGCCGCGCCGACGCTGCGCCGCCGATACAACGCGACCTCCGCCAAGGACGCGGTGGCCGACGAGGACTACGCGCGCATTCTCGCGCTGAACCCCAAGGACGCCCGGCTCTACGCGTCCGCGACGCGGGCGTTCATCGACAGGCTGGCGGAGGCCAAGGCCGTGAAGGCCCCTCCGCGACCGACCGTGGCCGGCGCCAGCTTCATCACGCGGATGCTGCGCAAGGCTCGGTGACGCGAGCCGCGGAGCAGGCCGGCGACCCGCCTCACCTCAACGGGTAGGCGGCCTCGACCACATAGGGGCCGCCGCCGACGGAATCGCGCGACGAGTAGATCACGAACTGCTCGGCCCGGAACGACAGCCGCGCCGGCCCGCCGCGGAGCCCGAGATAGTCGGCGACCGCGCGGGGCGAGGCGTCGCGCAGGCGCGCCAGCGTCACATGCGGCGTGAACTTCCGGGACTCGGCCGGAAGGCCCGCCCGGCGCATCAGCCGCTCGTGCTCGGCCTGCAGTTCGAGGATGGCGGGCGAGGGCGCGACCTTGGCGATCAGCGCCCGCGGCCGGGCGCCGCCGAAGGCGTCGAGCCCTTCGATCGCGACGTCGAACGGCTGCCGGCGGATCTTGCCGAGCAGAAGGGCCGCTTCCTGCGCGACGTCCTCGTCCACGTCGCCGAGAAAGCGGAGGGTGATATGGTAGTTCTCGACGTCGATCCAGCGCGCGCCGGACAGGCCGCCGCGGTAGCCGGAGAGCGCGAGGCCGATGTCCTCGGGCACCTCGATCGCGGTGAACAGCCGCGGCATGGCGCGCCTCCTCGCAATACGCGTCCCGTGGCGGTCAGGCCGTCAGGGACAAGGATTCGCGCGGACCTTGTGGATGGCGTCGATGCGGGCCTCGATCTCCTCCGACCACGGCTGGTCGAAGGCCGCGAGGTCGTGGTCGAGCTGCTCCAGGGTGGTCGCGCCGATGATCACGGAGGTCATGAAGGACCGCGTGGCCGCGAACTTCAAGGCGAGATGGGCGGGGCTCCAGCCGATCTCCCCAGCTAGATCGCAATAGGCCTCGACCGCGCCCTCGGCGCCCGGCGTCTCGTAGCGCTGCAGCCGGTCGAACAGCGTCTTGCGGGCGCCGGCCGGCAGCGCGCCGTCGCGGTACTTGCCCGTGAGATAGCCCTGGCCCAGCGCCGAATAGGCCAGCAGCCCGACGTCCTCGCGCAGGGCGATCTCCGCCAGATTGGTCTCGAAGGTGCGGTTCAGAAGGCTGTAGGCGTTCTGGATCGAAGCCACGCGCGGCAGGCCGCGGGCGTCGGATTCGGCGAGGAAACGCATGGTCCCCCAGGCGCTTTCGTTCGAGAGCCCGACGTGCCGGATCTTTCCTTCGCGGACCAGCTCGTCCAGGATCTCCAGCGTCTCGTGGATCGGGTGCTCTCCGGGCGCGGGCTCCACCTGGCGGAACACCACCGGGTTCGAGCCGAACTGCGTGACCTCCCGGTCCGGCCAGTGCAGCTGGTAGAGGTCGATGTAGTCGGTGCGGAGCCGTCTCAGGCTGCCCTCGACCGCCTCGCGGATCTGCCCGCGCGACAGCTCGCCCTTCGAACCGTCCTTCCGGAACCATTCCATGACGGTGCGGCCGACCACCTTGGTGGCGACGATCGTCCTGTCGCGTCCGCCGCGGGCGGCGAGCCAGGAGCCGATGATCTCCTCGGTCCTCCCCTGCGTCTCCGACTTCGGCGGGATCGGGTAGAGCTCGGCGGCGTCGAGAACGTTCACGCCGGCGTCCCGGGCACGGTCCATCTGCGCATGGCCGTCAGCCTCGGTGTTCTGCTCGCCGAAGGTCATGGTGCCGAGGCAGACGACGCTGACGTCTAGCCCCGTCCGCCCGAGCTTACGATACTCCATCGGAAAAGCCTTTTCGTTGAGGTCGGGTGGGCGCCGGCCCGCGGTCGATCGCGAGGCGGCAGCGCCGTTGAAGTGGCAGGCCTTACGATCGCCGGGCGGCGATCTGGGCGAGGAATTTTTCGACCGTCGGCGTGATGTTCTCGACCACCACGTCCACCCCCTCGGCCGTCGGGTGCAGGCCGTCGGGGAGATTGAGCGAGCGGTTTCCGACCACGCCTTCGAGGAAGAACGGGTAAAGCACCAGCCCGCGCTCCGTCGCAAGGTCGGGATAGATGCTTTCGAAGCGCCTGACGTAGTCCGGCCCGAGGTTGGGCGAGGCGCGCATGCCGGCGAGCATGGCCGGGATCTTCCGGGCCGCCAGACGGTCCAGGATGCGCGTGATCGCCGCGCGGGTCACCTTCGGGTCGACGCCGCGCAGCATGTCGTTCGCGCCGAGCTCCACGATCACGCCGTCGGTCCCGTCCGGCACCGACCAGTCCAGCCGATCGGCGCCGCCGCTCGCGGTGTCGCCGGAGACGCCGGCGTTCGCGACCACGACATTGTGCCCGCGCGCCCTCAACGCCGCCTCGAGGCGCGGCGCGAAGCCCTCGCGCGGCCCGAGGCCGTAGCCGGCGGTCAGGCTGTCCCCGAAGGCGACAAGTTTGATCGGAGCTTGGGCGCGCGCGTCGCGCAGCGGCATCACGCTTGCGAGAGCGGCGGCGCCAAGCGCCAGCAAGTCGCGGCGAGACGGCTGGCGCGCCGCGTTCCCGTCGTTATCTGACGTGATGCTGCGCCGCACAGGCGCGTTCCGCGCCGAGACCAGAGGCTTCATGTCTGCGATCGAACTCCGAAACGTCAATCTGTCGCTGGGCCAGGGTCCGGCGCGCGTCCACATCCTCAAGGACGTGAGCCTCGTTATAGGGCGCGGGGAGGTGGTCGGATTGGTCGGCCCGTCCGGCTCCGGCAAGTCCACCCTCCTCATGACGCTCGCAGGCCTGGAGCGCCCGGACGGGGGAACGGTCTCGATCCTCGGCCAGGACCTCGGCGCGCTGGACGAAGACGGCCTCGCGCGGTTCCGCGGTCGCAACGTAGGCGTCGTGTTCCAGTCTTTCCACCTCATCCCCACAATGACGGCGCTCGAAAACGTCGCGGTGCCGCTGGAGCTCGCAGGCGTCGACGACGCCATCGAGCGCGCGCAGGCGGAGCTCGCCGCGGTCGGGCTCGGCCATCGGCTCGATCATCACCCGGCCGAACTCTCGGGCGGCGAGCAGCAGCGCGTCGCGCTCGCGCGGGCGCTGAGCTCGCGGCCGGAGCTGCTGGTCGCCGACGAGCCCACCGGCAATCTCGACGAAACGACCGGCCGGCAGATCGCCGACCTGCTGTTCGCGAAGACCGCCGAACGCGGCGCGACGCTGGTGCTCGTGACCCACGACGTGGCGCTCGCCGCCCGTTGCGGCCGCACCGTCCGCCTGCGCTCCGGCCGCGTCGAAGGCCTGGCGGAGGCCGCGGCGTGAGCGACGTCGCCGCCGACCGCCCCGCCGACCGCCGCTCCGCGTTCCGCCTGCCGATCCCGTTCCGGCTCGCCGCCCGCGACCTGCGCGGCGGGGTGCAGGGGTTCATCGTCTTCCTCGGCTGCCTAGCGCTCGGCGTCGCGGCGATCGCGGGCGTCGGCTCGCTGTCGCGCGGGTTGACCGAGGGGCTGCAGCGCGAGGGCCGCGCGATCCTCGGCGGCGACGCGGCGTTCTCGCTCATGCACCGCGAGGCGACGCCGACCGAGCTGACGCTGCTGGAGAGCAAGGGCCGGATCGCGATCGTGGCCACCATGCGCTCCATGGGCCGCGCAGCCTCCGGCGACTCCACGCTGATCGAACTCAAGGCCGTGGACGGCGCTTGGCCAATGGTCGGCCGCGCCACGACCGAACCCGCCGCCCCGCTGCCGGACCTTCTGGCGGAGAAGGACGGCGCGTTCGGCGCGGCGGTCGACCCGGCGCTGCTCGCCCGGCTGGACGTCAAGGTCGGCGACCGCATCGAGATCGGCTCCTCCCGCTTCGACATCCGCGCAACCCTGACGCAGGAGCCGGACAAGCTGTCGGACGGCATCGGCTTCGGCCCGCGGGTGCTGGTGTCCGAACCCGCGCTGAAGGCCTCCGGCCTGCTGCAGCCCGGCAGCCTCGTGCGCTGGTCCTACCGGGTCGCGATGCCCGGCGAGCCGGGCGACGGCGCGGTGCGGGCGCTGCTCGCCGACGTCGAGCGCGAGGCCAAGGGCTCCGGCTTCGAGGCTCGCTCGCGCCTCAATGCCGCGCCGCAGCTGCAGCGCAACGTCGACCGCTTCACCCAGTTCCTCACGATCGTCGGCCTCGCCGCGCTCGTGGTCGGCGGGGTCGGCGTCGCGAACGCGATCTCCGCCTTCGTCGACCGCAAACGCAACACCATCGCCATCCTGAAGAGCGTCGGCGCCTCGGGGCGGACCGTCTTCCTCGTCCATCTGATCGAGGTGGCGGCGCTCGGCGCGCTGGGCGTCGCGATCGGCCTGATCCTGGGCGCGGCGATCCCGTTCGGGGCGGCCTACGCGCTGAAAGGCCTGCTGCCGCTGCCGCTCGCGCCCTCGATCTTCCCGCGGGAGCTGGCGCTGGCCGCGGCTTACGGCGGCCTGACCGCGCTCGCCTTCGCGTTCTGGCCGCTCGGCCGCGCGCATGACGTGCCGGTCGCGGCGCTGTTCCGCGACGCCATCGCGCCCGACCGCCGCTACCCCCGGCTCGGCTACATGATCGCGACGGGCGTGGCCGCAGCCGCGCTCGCCGGACTTGCGGTGTTCGCGGCCTACGACCGGCGCATCGCCACCGCCTTCGTCGTCGCGACGATCGGCGCCTTCGTGGCGCTCCGGCTGATCTCCTGGGGCATCATGGCGGTCGCCGCCCGGCTGCCGCGGCCGAAGCGCGTGGAGCTGAAGCTCGCGCTCGCCAACGTCCACCGGCCGGGCGCGTTGACGCCGTCCGTCGTCATGTCGCTCGGCCTCGGCCTGGTGTTGCTGGTGGCGCTGACCTTGATCGACTCCTCGATCCGCCGCCAGCTGTCGAACGAGCTGCCGCAGAAGGCGCCGGCGTTCTTCTTTCTCGACATCCCCTCCACCGAACGCGACCGCTTCGGCGAGGTGGTGAAGGCCAAGGCGCCGGAGGCCGACTTCAACAGCACGCCGATGCTGCGCGGCGGGATCGTGGCGCTGAAGGGCCAGCCCTCCGAAGACGCGGCCGTCGACCCCGAGTCGCGCTGGGCGCTGCGCGGCGACCGCGGCGTGACCTTCTCCGCCACGCCGCCCGAAGGCTCAACCGTGATCTCGGGCGAATGGTGGCCGGCGGACTACGCCGGGCCTCCGCTGGTCTCGTTCGACCGGCGGCTGGCCGAGGGCCTTCGGCTCAAGGTCGGCGACGAGATCGGCGTCAACGTGCTCGGCCGGACGATCACGGCGAAGGTCGCGAACCTGCGCGAGATCCACTGGGAGACCATGGGGATCAACTTCTTCATGGTGTTCTCGCCGAACGCCTTCGCCGGCGCGCCTTACATGACGCTCGCGACCGTCGGCTTCCCGAAAGGCGCCGGCGACGCGAAGGAGCTCGGCCTGCTGCGGGAGCTGACCCGCGACTTCCCGACCATGACGGCGATCCGGGTGAAGGACGCACTGACCGCCATCGAGGCCATCGTCGGCAACCTCGCGCTCGCGATCCGCGCCGCGAGCGGCGTGACGCTGGTCGCGAGCATCCTGGTGCTGGCGGGCGCTCTCGCCGCGGGCCATCGCCGCCGGGTCTACGAGGCGGTGGTGCTGAAGACGCTGGGGGCCACCCGCGGCCGCCTGCTCGCGGCCTTCGCGGCGGAGTACGCGCTGCTTGGTCTCGTGACGGCGGTGTTCGGCCTCGTCGTCGGCTCGCTCGCGGCCTGGGCCGTCGCCACCGAGATCATGCGGATCGACTTCTGGTTCGATCCCGTCGGCGCGGGCGGCGCGGCGCTGGTCGCGCTGGTGCTGACCATCGTGCTCGGCCTCGTCGGGACCTGGCGCATCCTCGGAGAGACGCCCGCGCGGCACCTGCGCAACCTGTAACCGGCGCGCGCGAACCAAAAAGGCCCCGGAGAGCGATCTCCGGGGCCTTTTTGGTGATCAGCTGAGGTAGCCGAGGAACCAGAGGATGAGAATGATCGGCAACGGAATGCCGATCAGCCAAAGCAGTCCACCCTTCATCATGGTCGTCGCCTCCCTGTGTGTGCGACGAACAAACTCCGGGGCCTAGGACTCGGTTCCGCGCGTGGCGCGGTCTCCGGTCAAATCTGGTCCTTCTGGTCGGTGATCAGCCGCGCGCCGCGCTGGAAGGTCATGAAGTCCCAGACCCACTTGAAGGCGACGGCGATGCGGTGGCGCACGCCGATCAGGAAGAACACGTGGATGACGGACCAGAACAGCCAGGCCACGAAGCCTGTCAGGTTCATGTAGGGCAGCTTCACCACCGCCGACTTCCGCCCGATGGTCGCGAGGTCGCCCTGGTGCTTGTAGCGGAAGGGCGGCGGCGGCACGGCGTCGCGCGCCCGCGAGGCGATGACGTCCGCCACGTAGACGCCCATCTGCTTCGCCGCCGGCGCGACGCCCGGCACTGGCGATCCGTCCTCGCGGGATACGGCGGAGGTGTCGCCGATGACGAAGATTTCGGGATGGCCGGGGACGGAGAGATCCTTCTCCACCTGCACCCGCCCGGCGCGGTCGCGCCCCGCGGCGATCCATTCGCCGGCGGGCGAGGCCACGACGCCCGCGGCCCAGATGATGGTCGCGGCGTCCAGCCGGCCGCCTTCCAGGTCGACGCCCGTGGCGTCGCAGTTCGTCACCCTCGTGTTCACCCGCACGTCCACGCCCATCCGCTCCAGCGACGCCTGGGTGTAGGCCGACAGCGCCTCCGGGAAGGCCGGCAGCACGCGCGGTCCGGCCTCGATCAGGATGACGCGGGCGGTGCGCGGGTCGATGCGGCGGAAGTCCGACGGCATGACGTGCTTCGCGACCTCGACGATGGCGCCCGCCATCTCGACGCCGGTCGGGCCGGCGCCGACGATCGCGAAGGTCAGCAGCTGCTCGCGCACCGCCGGGTCGTCGGCGAGTTCGGCCCGCTCGAACGCGATCAGCAGCTTGCGGCGGATGACGGTGGCGTCCTCGATCCGCTTCAGGCCCGGCGCGACCGCCGCCCATTCGTCGCGGCCGAAATAGGAGTGCGTGGCGCCGGTGGCGAGCACCAGCTCGTCGTAGGGCACGGTGACCGTGTCGGCGACGACGCGCTTGTTCGCGACGTCGACGCCGGTGACGTTCGCCAGCAGCACCTTGGCGTTGGCCTGGTACTTCAGCACGTGCCGGATCGGCCAGGCGATGTCGGCCGGGGACAGCTCGGCGGTCGCGACCTGGTAGAGCAGCGGCTGGAAGCAGTGGTAGTTGTGCCGGTCGAGCACGGTCACGTCGACGTCCGCCTTGGCGAGGCCCCGGGCCACGGAGAGGCCCGCGAAGCCCGCGCCCACCACGACGACCTTGCGGCGGGCCTTTGGAGTGTCAGCCAGGGACGTGTCGGTCATGGGCGGCGGTGTCCTTTGCGGATCGTGTGGGGGCGCGCGCTCACAATGCCTCGGAACGGGGGGCGGTTGCCACCCCGCGCTCCGCGACCAACTGCCCTCGAGGTCCGGCCCGGCCCATTTGCATTCGCGCTCCGGTTCCCCCATCTGTCTCGCCAACGAAAGCTGCGGATCGCTGCGTCCGCCGCCCTCATCAGGAGACCGCGCATGACGCTCGCCGATGGCGCCACGCCCCCCGCCGGAGCCGCCGACGGCCTCATCGTCGAGACCACGACCCGGACCTTCATGGCCGACGTGGTGCAGGCGTCTCAGTCCGTCCCGGTGCTGGTCGACTTCTGGGCGCCCTGGTGCGGCCCTTGCAAGCAGCTGACCCCCGTGCTCGAAAAAGTGGTCAAGGCGGCGGGCGGCAAGGTGAAGCTCGCCAAGATGAACATCGACCAGTATCCGGAGATCGCGGGCCAGCTCGGCGTGCAGTCGATCCCGGCGGTGTTCGCCTTCACCCGCGGCCAGCCGGTCGACGGCTTCATGGGCGCGCTGCCGGAGGCGCAGGTTCAGGCCTTCGTGGAGCGCTTGCTGGGCGAGCCGGTCGGCGGCGGCGGGATCGCCGAGGTCCTGGCGGACGCCGAGGCGGCGCTGGAGGCCGGCGACGCTGTCACCGCCGCGGCGATCTTCGCCGACATCCTCGCGGAGGAGCCGGAGGAGGTCGCGGCGATCGGCGGCCTCGCCCGCGCGCTCATCGCCCAGGGCGACCTCGCCGCCGCGAAGGCGACGCTCGACGCCGCCCCCGAGGCGAAGGCGGCCGACCCCGCGATCGCGGCGGCGCGGGCGCAGATCGAGCTCGCCGAGAAAGCTGCGGCCGTGGGCGACCTCGCCCCGCTCGAGGCCAAGGTCGCGGCGGACCCGGCCGACCACCAGGCGCGCTTCGATCTTGCCGTCGGGCTCGCGGCCGCTGGTCTGCGCAAGGAGGCGCTCGGCCATCTGCTCGAGATCGTCAAGCGCGACCGCTCGTGGAACGAGGACGGCGCCCGCAAGGAGCTGGTGTCTCTGTTCGAGGCGTGGGGTCCGAAGGACGAGCACACGATCGCGGGTCGAAAGCGCCTGTCCTCGCTGCTGTTCTCGTGAGAGGGTGACGGATGGCCTCCAACGTCATCTACCATAAGCTCGACGAGCTTCCGGACGTTCTCCCGCTGTTCCCGCTGCGCGCCGCGCTGCTGCTCCCGCGGGGAGAGATGCCGCTCAACATCTTCGAGCCGCGCTATCTCGCGATGGTCGAGGATTCGATCCGGTCCCATCGCCTGATCGGGCTGATCCAGCCGACGCCGGAAGCCTCCGACGACGAAGAGCGGCCGGCTCTCGTGCGCGTCGGCTGCGCGGGGCGCCTGACGGCCTTCGCAGAGACCGGGGACGGCCGCTACCTCGTCACCCTGACCGGCGTCGCCCGCTTCGAGCTCGCCGAGGAGCTGACGGCCGCCACGCCGTACCGGCAGGCGCGCGTCGCGTTCGAGGAGTTCGCGCTCGATCTCGCCCCCGGCGAGGGCCAGGACGACGTCGACCGCGAGGCGCTGCTCAAGACGCTCAAGGATTATCTCGCCGCCAACGACCTCGAGGCGGACTGGGACGGCATCCGCCGCGCGCCCAACGAGGCGCTCGTGAACGCGCTTGCCATGATGAGCCCCTTCGGCGCCCGCGAGAAGCAGGCGCTGCTCGAAGCTCCGGATCTCAAATCGCGCGCTGAGATCCTGGTCGCCGTCACGGAGATGGAGCTGGCCCGCGCGCGCGGCGACGCGAGTTCCTCCCTGCAATGACAGACGCGACCGATCTCCCGACCCGCGCCAGCGGCGTCGACCCGAAGCTGCTCGAGATCCTGGTCTGCCCGCTCACCAAGGCGACGCTGACCTACGACGCGGCGCGGCAGGAGCTGATCTCGAAGCCCGCGAAGCTCGCCTACCCGATCCGCGACGGCATCCCGATCATGCTGCCCGACGAGGCCCGCCCGATCGAGGATTGAGGTCGGCGCTCACCCGCCGGCCGCGATCTCGACGATCTTGCGCTTGAGCGCCGGCGTTCGGTCGACGAGCCCCATGCCGACGTCGCGCGCAAGCCGCGCCGCGTCGGCGCGGAACAGCCGATAGAGCCCGTCGGTCGCCGCGCCGAGCGCCGCGACGTCGAACCGTCGGGCCCGCTCGTAGCGGTCGAGCGTCTGCGGGGCGCCCCAGTCCTCGCCCGAACGGGCCGCCGCCGCCACGACGCGCGCGAGCGCCATCACGTCGCGGAAGCCGACGTTCAGCCCCTGGCCGGCGAGGGGATGCACCACGTGGCCGGCGTCGGCGACGAGCGCGACCCGATCTCCCATGAAGCTTCGGGCGAGCAGCAGCCGCAGCGGGAAGAAGCCGCGGCGCCCAGCCAGCGTGATCGCGCCGAACTCCGGTCCGGCGCGGCGCTCGACCTCGGCCAGGAACGCGTCGTCGTCGGAGGCGATCACCGCCTCGGCGGCCGATCGCTTTTCGCTCCAGACCAGCGCCGATCGGTTCCCGGCCAACGGCAGCATCGCGAACGGGCCGCCGGGCAGGAAGTGCTGGGTCGCGATCCCGCCGTGCGGCCGCTCGTGGGCGAGCGTCGCCGTCAGCGCGATCTGGTCGTAGGCTATCACGTGGGTCGCGATCTTCGCGCGCTCCCGCACGCTCGACCGCGCGCCGTCGGCGGCGACCAGGAGGCGCGCCGTCGTCTCCGCCCCCGAGGCCAGCGAGAGCGCCAGACCCCCGCCCGCGGGCCGATGCCCGACCACGCTGTCCGCGGCCAGACCGACGCCGAGCGCCTCGGCCCGCGCGCGCAGCGCTCCCCTGAGGTCGGCGTCGGACGCCATATGGGCGAAAGGCTCGCCCGCGACCTCGGCCCCGAGCTCAAGAAAGATCGGGCGGAGAACGTCGTCGAGCCGGCTGTCGGTGATCCGGAGCCCTGCGACCGGGGAGGCCTCCTCCGGCCAGCCGCCGAGATCAACGAGAAAACGCCTGACGTCGGCCGCGAGCATGGAGGCGCGACCGTCGTCGCGCGGATCGCGCCCGAGAGCGGGGTCGAACGCCGTGATCCTGAGGCCCGGCCCGAGCGCCTGCTTCAGCGCCACGGCGAGCGCGAGACCCGCGGCGCCGGCGCCGGCGACGGCGACGTCGAGAGGAGCGGAGGACGCAGCGGGATCGGTCATGGGCGTGTGATAGCACGGCCTAGCGCGGCCGGCATTTCCAGGATTTCACCGTCCACTCGGGATGACGGTCGGTCCAATCGACGACGACCGGCTGGGCGCTGACGATGCAGCCCATCGCCGGACCTTCGAACTCGACGCGCTCCTCATGGCAGGCGCTCGGATCGTTCGCGCGGCAGATGGTCATCAGGATGGCGAACAGCATCGGCGGATCCTCCGCGCGCGCCTTTAAGGCCGCGCCTGGCTTCGTTCGCGCCGGGACGTCGGCCGGATCACTCGCGGCGACGCCTTGACGCGGGACGCGCCGCGTCCATCCTCGCACAACGCACGAGTCAGGAAATCCGCATGTCCGCCGTCGCCGATCTACTGAAGATTCTCGACCTCGAGCCGCTTGAGAAAAACCTGTTCCGCGGCCTGAGCCCACAGACCGGCTGGCAGCGGGTGTTCGGCGGCCAGGTCGTGGGCCAGGCGCTGGTGGCGGCGACCCGCACGGTCGACGGCCGGCCGCCGCACTCGCTCCACGGCTATTTCATGCGCCCGGGCGATCCCAAGACGCCGATCATCTACGAGGTCGACCCGATCCGCGACGGCCGCAGCTTCGTCACGCGCCGCGTGGTGGCGATCCAGCACGGCGAGGCGATCTTCTCGATGTCCGCCTCCTACCACCTCGACGAGGAGGGCTACGAGCACCAGCTCGACATGCCCGAGGTCCCGCGGCCCGAAGACCTGCCCGACGAGCGCACGCTCAAGGAGCAGTTGATGCCCACGATGCCGGAGGCGATCCGCAACTACTTCGAGCGCGAGCGGCCGATCGAGCTTCGGCACGTGGATCCGATGCGCTATCTCGACGGCAAACCGCGTCCGCCGTACCAGAGCGTGTGGATCCGGACCACAGGCGCGCTGCCGGACGATCCAGCGATCCACCAGTGCGTGCTCGCCTACGCCTCCGACATGACCCTGCTGGACACCGCGCTCGTGGCGCACGGCAGCTCGGTGTTCTCGGGCGAGATCCAGGCCGCGAGCCTTGATCACGCGCTCTGGTTCCACCGGCCGTTCCGGGCGGACCAATGGCTGCTCTACACCCAGGACAGCCCCTTCGCCGGCGGCGCCCGCGGCTTCACGCGCGGTCGGATCTACACGGTAACAGGCGAGCTCGTGGCCTCGGTCGCGCAGGAAGGGTTGATCCGCCGGCGCAGGCCTGGCGCGTAAAGCGGCGGTCAGACTGCTCATTTCCTAAGCGACGCCACGTCGCCGCCTAATTTGTCGGCCTAAAAATAGGCTTTATGCCTATTATGTGGGCTGCAAACCGGTTTGCCGCGACATTGGCACGTCGCGCTTGGGCGGAAAGCTGCCGGAATCAACGCTTTCGCAACCGTTCCGCCACTTGGCACGACCCTTGAATTCATCGCGCCGGCGAGACCCGACGACGCAGCCGCGTCGTGCTGTCGTCTCGGACCACGCAACTGTCTCCCGGTGCCGCGCGCGACCACGCGCCGGATCGGCGGGCCAACGGGGAAGCGACGCATGAAACTCGTGATGGCCATCATCAAGCCATTCAAGCTGGACGAGGTCCGCGACGCCCTGACCGGGATCGGCGTTCACGGGCTGACCGTCACCGAGGTCAAGGGATACGGGCGGCAGAAGGGGCACACCGAAATCTACCGCGGCGCGGAATACGCCGTGAGCTTCCTGCCGAAGCTGAAGATCGAGGTCGCGGTCGCGGCCGGGTCGGTCGAGAAGGTGGTCGAGGCGATCGCCGCCGCCGCCAAGACCGGCCAGATCGGCGACGGCAAGATCTTCGTCCATTCGATCGACCAGGCGGTGCGCATCCGCACCGGCGAGACCGACAACGACGCGCTCTGACGAGCCGCGGTCGACGCCCCAACCCTATCCGACGTCTTCGGGAGTTCACTCGATGAAACTGAGTTCCGTGCTCCGCTGGGGAGCCCCGGCTTTGACGGCCGGCCTGATGCTCGCGACTGCGGTCTACGCGCAGGACGCCGCCGCGCCGGCGGCCGAGGTCGCGCCGACGGTCAACAAGGGCGACACGACCTGGATGATGGTCTCCACCGTCCTCGTCCTGCTCATGACCATCCCGGGCTTGGCCCTGTTCTACGGCGGCCTCGTCCGCGCCAAGAACATGCTGTCGGTCCTGATGCAGGTCTCGGCCATCGCCTGCCTGATGATGATCATCTGGGTCGTCTACGGCTACAGCCTCGCCTTCGGCGACGGCGGCGCCTTCATCGGCGACTTCTCCAAGGTCTTCCTCTCGGGCGTGACCCCGGACTCCACCTCGGCCACCTTCACCAAGGGCGTCGTGATCCCCGAGTTCGTGTTCATCTGCTTCCAGATGACCTTCGCCGCGATCACGCCCGGCCTGATCATCGGCGGCTTCGCCGAGCGCATCAAGTTCCCGGCGGCTCTGCTGTTCGCCGCGCTGTGGGGCACCTTCGTGTACTTCCCGGTCGCGCACATGGTGTGGTCGGCCAACGGCATGATCTTCGGCTGGGGCGCGCTTGACTTCGCCGGCGGCACGGTCGTGCACATCAACTCCGGCGTCGCGGCCCTCGTGGGCGCGCTGCTCCTCGGCAAGCGCACGGGCTACGGCAAGGACATCATCGCTCCGCACAACCTGCCGATGACGCTCATCGGCGCCGGTCTGCTGTGGGTCGGCTGGTTCGGCTTCAACGCCGGCTCCAACCTCGAAGCGAACGGCGTCACCACGCTGGCGCTGCTCAACACCTTCGTCGCGACCGCCGCGGCGGGTCTCGCCTGGATGTTCGTGGAGTGGATCTCCAAGGGCAAGCCGAGCATGCTCGGCCTCGCGTCGGGCATCGTCGCCGGCCTCGTGGCCGTCACCCCGGCCGCCGGCGTCTCGGGCCCGATGGGCGCGCTGGTTCTCGGCGCCGTCGCCGCGACCGTCTGCTTCATCTTCTGCACCGCGGTGAAGAACGCTCTCGGCTACGACGACAGCCTGGACGTGTTCGGCATCCACGGCGTGGGCGGCATCATCGGCGCGATCGGCACCGGCATCGTCGTGAGCCCGTCCCTCGGCGGCGTCGGCGTCGCCGACTACTCGATGGCCGGCCAGGTCATCACGCAGATCAAGGCCGTCGGCGTCACCATCCTGTGGACCGGCATCGGCAGCTTCATCATCTTCAAGATCGTGGACGTGCTGGTCGGCCTCCGCGTGACGGTCGACGAGGAGCGCGAAGGTCTCGACCTCATCTCGCACGGCGAGCGCGCCTACCACAGCAGCTGATCCTCGGCGTCAGCCAGGTTCGAGCGGAAGGCCCCGGCGCAAGCCGGGGCCTTTTTGCGTTCGCCACCCCCAGAGCGGCGGGGGAGAGAGGTGCCGTGGCGCCGCCTGACGGCGCGGGGTAAGGCCCTCTTAACCGTCTCGGACTAAGAATCTGAGAAACGATCGGCCACATGTCGGTCAAGCGTTCAGAAGGGTCGCGTCGTTCATGCAGGTGCGTTGCAAGGACGAAATCGCGGGCGGCGGAGCCGCCCGCAGGGGCATGTCGCGTCGGATGTCCGGCCGCGCGGCCGAGGCGTCCTGAGATGCGGGTCGCCCGCTCCCGCTCGCGCGGTTTCCAGTCGGTCGCCCTGCTGCCGGACAGCCTGCGCGACACGCTGCTGAGGCGCGCGACGGAGCTCGGCGGGCTGGCCCTGGTCGCGCTCGGCGCGCTGGCCGCCGTCGCCCTCGCGACATGGTCGGTGCAGGACCCGAGCTTCAGCCACGCCACCAACGGTCCGGTCCACAACGCGCTGGGTCCACTCGGCGCGGTGGTCGCCGACCTGCTGACCCAGACCTTCGGCCTCGCCGCCGCGGTGTTCGTGCTCCCCGTCGCCATCTGGGGGTGGCGGCTGCTGACGCACCGCGCCGTCGAGCGCGAGAAGATCAAGCTGCTCGCCTGGCCGCTCGCCGCGACGCTGCTCGCGGGCGGCGCGGGCCTGCTGCCGGCGACGCCGTCCTGGCCCCTGCCGACGGGTCTCGGCGGCGTGCTGGGCGATCTGTTCCTCATGACCGCGGACGCGGTGGGCCTCGCCAACGGCGCCGTCCGCGCCGGCGTGGCGGCGGCGCTCGCCGGCGGCGGCGCGGTCGCTTTCGCGCTCGCCATCGGGGCCACCCCGACGTTCCGCCGCGCCGAAGCCGACGAGCCGGTCCGCGCCCCGCCGCCGATGTCGGCCGGCCGCGCCGAGCCGCGGATGGCGCCCGAGCGGGCGTCCGCCGAGCCCGAACCCGACGCCGATCTTTATGACGACGACGACGACCGTCGCCTGATCTCGCTCGGCCTGCTCACCCACTGGGCGCTGTCGGCGAAGGCCGCCGCCGGGCGCGCCTTCTCCCGCCGGGGCGGCGAGCGCGACGACGATCGCGCGCTGTCCCGCATCCTCGAGCGCGCCTCTCGCGACGACGAGGACCTCGGCGCGCCGCTCCGGCGGGAGCCCGGCTTCGGCGCGGCCGAGGAGCGCCGCGAGCCGCCGCTGCGCCGTGAAACCCCCTCCGTTCTGGGCGGCGCGCCGCTGCAGCTCGCGGCCGGAGATCGGCCGATCGGCCGGGTCGCCGCGCCGCCGGCCGCGCCCAAGCCCGGCCGTCGCCTCGCGCGGGAGGCCCAGCCCTCGCTGCTCGACCGCGACGGCTACGAGCTGCCGCCGCTCTCGCTGCTGGCCGAGCCGAAGCGCACGGCCGCGCCCCAGGTCAGCCACGAGGCGCTGGAGCAGAACGCGCGCATGCTGGAGGCCGTGCTGCAGGACTACGGCGTCCGCGGCGCCATCATCAACGTCAAGCCCGGCCCCGTGGTCACGCTCTACGAGCTGGAGCCCGCGCCCGGCGTGAAGTCGAGCCGCGTCATCAGCCTCGCCGAAGACATCGCCCGCTCCATGAGCGCGGTCGCGGCCCGCGTCGCCGTCATTCCCGGCCGCAACGCCATCGGCATCGAGCTGCCGAACGCGCGCCGCGAGACCGTGTACCTCCGCGAGCTGCTGGCCTCGGCGGACTTCGAAAAGGCCAAGATGCGGCTGCCGCTCTGCCTCGGGAAGACGATCGGCGGCGAGCCGGTGATCGCCGAGCTCGCGCGCATGCCGCATCTGCTGATCGCGGGCACCACCGGCTCCGGCAAGTCGGTCGCGATCAACACGATGATCCTGTCGCTGCTCTACCGGCTGAAGCCGGAGGAGTGCCGTCTGATCATGATCGACCCCAAGATGCTCGAGCTGTCGATCTACGACGGCATTCCCCACCTGCTGACGCCGGTCGTGACCGACCCCAAGAAGGCGGTGGTGGCGCTGAAGTGGGCGGTCCGGGAGATGGAGGACCGCTACCGCAAGATGTCGAAGCTCGGCGTCCGCAACATCGACGGCTTCAACGCCCGCGTGGCGCAGGCGCTGGAGAAGGGCGAGGCGATCACCCGCACGGTGCAGACCGGCTTCGACAAGGAGACCGGCGAGGCGGTCTACGAGCAGGAGATCATGGAGCTCGGCAAGCTCCCCTACATCGTCGTCATCGTGGACGAGATGGCCGACCTGATGATGGTGGCCGGCAAGGAGATCGAGGGCGCGATCCAGCGTCTGGCGCAGATGGCGCGCGCGGCCGGCATCCACATCGTTATGGCGACGCAGCGGCCCTCGGTCGACGTGATCACCGGCACGATCAAGGCGAACTTCCCGACCCGGATCTCCTTCCAGGTGACCTCGAAGATCGACAGCCGCACGATCCTCGGCGAGATGGGCGCGGAGCAGCTGCTCGGCCAGGGCGACATGCTGCACATGGCCGGCGGCGGCCGCATCTCCCGCGTCCACGGGCCGTTCTGCTCGGACGAGGAGGTCGAGGACATCGTCGCGCACCTGAAGGCGCAGGGGCAGCCCGACTACCTCGACGCCGTCATCACCGAGGACGACGAGGCGGGCGAGGCCGGCGACGACGGCGCGGTGTTCGACAAGGGCGGCTTCGGCGACGAGGGCGCGGACGTCTACGACCAGGCGGTGGCCGTGGTGCTGCGCGACAAGAAGTGCTCGACCTCGTACATCCAGCGCCGCCTGCAGATCGGCTACAACCGCGCGGCCTCGCTGGTCGAGCGGATGGAGAAGGAAGGCGTCGTCGGCCCGGCCAACCATGCCGGCAAGCGCGAGATTCTGCTGGAAGGCGCCGACCGCGACGACGACGCGGCGTAAGAGCCGGTCAGTCCTCCGTCAGGTGGGCCAGGACGCTCGCGGGATCGGCGAGGAAGCGTTTGTAGAGCCGGACGTGGCCGAGCTCGTGGTAGGCGCGGCGCTCAAGGCCGTGCTCGGTGAGCTCGTAGAGGGTTGCGCCGGGCATCGCCATCAGCAGCGGCGAATGCGTTGCAAGCACGAACTGCGCTCCGCGGCGGGTAAGGTCGGCGATCGCGGCGATCGCTTCGAACTGCGTCTCGGGCGCGAGAGCAGCCTCCGGCTCATCCATGACGTAAATCCCGCGCGGCGAGAACCGGTGGCGCAGCAGCCGGATGACGGCCTGTCCGTGCGAGAGGTCGTGAAGGTCGGTTCCGCCATAAGAGCTGACGACGGGCGGTCCAAACGACGCCTCGCCGTCCAGCCGCCGCATCTCGGTCGCGACGTTGAAATAGGTGTCGGCGCGGTAGAAGAATGCATCCTTGTGGACCGGCGCGCCGGTGATCAGCCGGATCGTCCGGTGCAGCGGGGACAGCGTGTTCTCTGTCGAGAACGCGAAGTTGCGCGAGCCTCCCTCCGGGTTGCACCGGAGCTGCGTCGCGATCGCCTCCAGCAGCGTCGACTTGCCGGACCCGTTCGCGCCGACGAAGATCGTGACCGACGCGTTGAGGTCGAGCTCCTCGATCTGCGCGATCGCGGGAATGTCATAGGGGTAACCGCCGCGGTCCTCGACCTTGCTCCACTCGATCCGCAGGCCCCGCAGCATGCCGTCTCCTCACGCGTTTCGGCGGAGGATGCCCGGGGGCGGCGCGTCGCGAAACCTCAAAACGCCACGAACGCGCCCTAGGTGAGCGTCGACCGATCGACCGCCGCGCCCTAGTCTCCGGGCGCCGTCCCCCATGACGAGGCCCATTCCGCCGATGACTCGCCTTCTCGCCGCAGCCTTCCTCGCCAGCGCCGTTGTCGCCGGCCCCGCCTTCGCCCAGCAGCAGGCGGCGCCGATGGACGTCTCGCCCCCGCCCGGCGTCGCCGACGCCCAGCTGGCGGCGGCGAACCGCGGCGTGCCTGTGGCGAAGCTCGATCCGACGCAGCGCGCGACGCTCTCCCGCGTGAACACCTATTTCAACGCCCTGCAGCAGATGACGGCGAAGTTCGTGCAGGTCGGTCCGGACGGTCAGCGCACCACCGGCACGCTGTGGATGGACCGGCCGGGCAAGATCCGTTTCCAGTACGACAAGCCGAGCCCGCTCGAAATCATCGCCGACGGCAATTCGGTGGTGGTCCGAAACCGCCGGCTCAACACCCAGGACATGTACCCCCTCAGCCAGACGCCCTTGCGGTTCCTGCTCCAGAGCAAGGTCGATCTGCTCGGCGACGCCAACGTGCTCGGCGTGTTCCAGGAGCCGGAACTCGTCTCCGTGATCCTCGAGGAGAAGCGCTCGATCGGCGGCAAGGCCCAGCTCCAGCTCATGTTCGGCGGCGCGGACTACCAGCTTCAGCAATGGACGGTGACGGACGCGCAGGGCATGGAGACTTCGGTCGCCCTGTCGAACGTGGACACCTCCGCCAAGCCCGATCCGCGAATTTTCCGCATCAACCGCCAGGGCGTAGCGCGCCCGCCGAAGTAGGTTTTCGTCCTACGTAGAATCACGCATCAGGGCTCTTGACGCCGGGGCGCGGCGGGCCCATCTCGGATCTTGAGCGAGGCGAACGAGCCACAGACTGCGTCCCCCCGTCGCGTCTGCAGCCGCACCCCGCGTCGTCGGTCTTCCCCCGATGCCGACGAGAGAGCGCTTCGAGCGCAGAGACGCCCAGCCTTCCCCCCGAGGCTGGGCGTCTTTCTTTTTGGCGAGGTCGCTGGCGCCGCGGGGCGCGATGGCCTAAAGCCGGCCGAGCCCCTCCGACAGGTCGCCCGCCCCAGCCCATGCCGCTTCGCCTCGCCACCTGGAATATCAATTCGGTGCGCCTGCGCATCGGCCTCGTCGAGAAGCTCGTGCGCGAGCATCGGATCGACGTGCTCTGCCTGCAGGAGACCAAGTGCCCCGACGACAAGTTTCCGATGTCGGACGTGCGCAAGCTTGGCTTCGAGCACGTCGCGCTGCACGGCCAGAAGGGCTACCACGGGGTCGCGACCTTCTCGCGCTTCCCCTTCGTCACGACCGCCCGTGAGCGGTTCGCCGACAAGGACGACGCCCGGCATCTGGCCACCACCTTCGCGGCCGGCCCGCTCGAGGGCGTGACGGTGCACAACTTCTATGTGCCGGCCGGCGGCGACGAGCCGGACCCGATCGTCAACCCGAAGTTCGCCCACAAGCTGCAGTTCCTGTCCGAGCTGACCGACTGGTCGACGCGGATCGCGGACACCGGCCGGCGCATCATGGTCGGCGACCTCAACATCGCGCCGGACCCGAGCGACGTCTGGAACCACAAGCAGCTGCTCAAGATCGTCAGCCACACGCCGGTCGAGACCGAGGGCCTCGACGCCATGCGCGAGGCCGGCCGCTGGGTGGACACGGTGCGGAGCCACGTGCCGCATCCCGAGAAGCTTTATTCCTGGTGGAGCTACCGCGCCGCCGACTGGGAGGCCGTCGACCGCGGCCGCAGGCTCGACCACATCTGGGCGAGCGCGGATGTGGCCGCCCGCACCACCGGCGTCGAGACCCTGCGCTTCGCCCGCAGCTGGGAGCGCCCGTCCGACCACGTGCCGGTGATCGTCGACATCGTGTGAGGGGATCACGCGCGGCGAGCAGGGCTCTATGCGTGAAGATGATTCGCGCCGTCGCGGTCCCCCTCTCCCCTTGCGGGAGAGGGTAGGGGTGAGGGGTCGTCTGGATCATCCTCACCACGTTCAGGACGTCCCAGACGACCCCTCATCCGGCGCTTCGCGCCACCTTCTCCCACAGGGGGAGAAGGGAAGGCCCCCGCCAGAAGCCTACTCCGCGGCGTCCTGGCCGGCAGCGCTCTGGCCCGCTCCGCCGAAGCGGCGGTCGACGTAGGCCTCGACCATCTCCTTGAAGTCCTGCACCAGGTTCGGGCCGCGCAGCGTGGCGACCTTCTTGCCGTCGACGAACACCGGGGCGGTCGGGGCCTCGCCGGTGCCGGGGAGCGAGATGCCGATGTCGGCGTGCTTGGACTCGCCCGGGCCGTTCACGATGCAGCCCATGACGGCCACGTTCAGCGCCTCCGCGCCGGGGTAGCGCGCCTTCCACTCCGGCATGCGGTTGACGATGTAGGTCTGGACGTCGCGCGCGAGCTCCTGGAACACGGTCGACGTGGTTCGTCCGCAGCCGGGGCAGGCCGCGACCAGCGGCACGAAGGTCCGGAACCCCATGGTCTGCAGGATCTCCTGCGCGACCTTGACCTCGACCGTGCGGTCGCCGCCGGGCTCGGGCGTCAGCGAGACGCGGATGGTGTCGCCCACGCCCTGCTGCAGCAGCACGCCGAGCGCGGCCGAGGAGGCGACGATGCCCTTCGAGCCCATGCCGGCCTCGGTCAGTCCGAGGTGCAGCGCGTAGTCCGCGCGGCGCGACAGCTCGAGATAGACCGCGATCAGATCCTGCACGGCGGACACCTTAGCCGACAGAATGATCTTTTCCCGTGGCAGGCCGAGCTCTTCCGCGCGGGCGGCGGAGAGCAGCACGGAGCGGATCAGCGCCTCGCGCGTCACCTCACGCGCGTCCTTCGGCGCCGGCGCCGCGGCGTTCTCGTCCATGAGCCGGGTCAGCAGCTCGCCGTCGAGCGAACCCCAGTTGCCGCCGATGCGCACCGGTTTGTCGTTCCGCGCGGCGATCTCGACGATCTGCGCGAAGTGCCGGTCCTTCTTGGCGCCGAAGCCGACGTTGCCGGGGTTGATGCGGTACTTCGCGAGCGCCTCCGCGCAGGCCGGATGCTCCGACAGCAGCGTGTGGCCGATGTAGTGGAAGTCGCCCACCATCGGCACGGTCACGCCGCGGGCCGCCAGCCGGTCGCGGATGTGGGGCACGGCGGCTGCCGCCTCCGCACGGTCGACGGTGATGCGGACAAGCTCGGACCCGGCGCGCGCGAGCGCGGCGACCTGGCGCACGGTGCCCTCGATGTCGGCGGTGTCGGTGTTGGTCATCGACTGCACGACGATCGGCGCGCCGCCGCCGACGGTCACGCCGCCGACGTCGACCGCCCGCGCCGTCCGGCGCGGAGACAGCGCGGAGGGGCAGGAGGCGGGCTCGGGCAGGCAGGGATCGGACAGCGGAACTTCGGACAGGCGCGTCATCGCTTAATCCTCGTGCGCCCCTTCGGCGGCGCGGCAGTGGGCGCAGTCGCCGGCGATCTCGATCACCGGCGCGCGCGGGCGGAAGCCCGCGGCCTTGGTCAGTTCGTCGAGCGCGGCCCCGAGCTTCGGCGTCGCCGCCTCGCCGACCGCGCCGCAGCGCTCGCAGATGAGAAACACCACCGGCTGCCGGGCGTCCGGCCCATGATCGTGGCTGCAGGCGACGAAGGCGTTGCGGCTCTCGATGCGGTGGGCGAAGCCGTGGGCGAGCAGGAAGTCCAGCGCGCGATAGACCGTGATGGGCGCCGGCCGCCGCTCGCCGTCCTTGGCGAGCCGCTCGATGACCTCGTAGGCGCCTGCGGGCGCGTGGTCGGCGGCCAGCGCCTCCAGCACGCGGCGGCGGATCTCGGTGAGGCGCGCCCCTCGCGCCGCGCACAGCGCCTCGGCCCGGGCGATCACGTCGCGCGCGCAGACGTGATGGTCGTGGTCGGGACCCGCGAAGGCGTCGGCGTGGTCGTGTGTGGCGTGAGCCTGCGTCATCGGTCGGTTCATAGCACGGTTCGTGTGACGGCGCGTTGCGAAGGCCGGGGCGGCGCTCCAGATTGTCGCCGTCCAGGGACGGCTCGTCCGAGCCGCGAACGCATCAGGAGCGCGCCATGCTGAAGGGCAAGACGGCCGTCGTCACGGGTTCCACCAGCGGCATCGGGCTCGCGGTCGCCCGGGGGCTCGCGCAGGCTGGAGCGAACGTCGTGATCAACGGCTTCGGCGACAAGGGGGAGATCGAGGCGATCCGCTCCGCCATCGAGCAGGAGTTCGGCGTGACGGCGCTCTACGACGGCGCCGACATGAGCGATCCGAAGGCGATCGTCGCCATGGTCAAGGCCGCGGACGAACGCTTCGGCGGCGTCGACATCCTCGTCAACAACGCCGGCGTGCAGTTCGTGGCGCCGGTGGATGAATTCCCCGAGGACAAGTGGGACCAGATCATCGCGATCAACCTGTCCTCGGCGTTCCACGCCACCAAGGCGGCGCTGCCGTCCATGAAGCGCAAGGGCTGGGGCCGCATCGTCAACACCGGCTCGGCCCACGCGCTGGTGGCCTCGCCCTACAAGTCGGCTTACGTCGCGGCGAAGCATGGGATCGCGGGCTTCACCAAGTCCGTGGCGCTCGAGGTGGCGCAGCAGGGGATCACGGCCAACACCATCTGCCCTGGCTACGTCTGGACGCCGCTGGTCGAGCGCCAGATCCCCGACACGATGAAGGCCCGCGGCCTGACGGAGGAGCAGGTGAAGACCGACGTGCTGCTGGCGGCCCAGCCGACGAAGCAGTTCGTCACGGTCGATCAGGTCGCGGCCTTCGTGGTGTTTCTGTGCTCGGACGCCGCCTCCCAGATCACCGGCGCGACGCTGCCGATCGACGGGGGCTGGACGGCGGCCTGAGCGGTCTGCCGGCAGGGACCGATGTTGAAAACGCAGCGAGGCGGCGTCGCAGAACGACGCCGCCTCGCACGCTTGCTTCGACCGGGAATGGCGTGGCCGAAGCAATTCCGGTGATGATCGTCTGAAGGGGCGGTCTTCGTTCGCCGTCTCTTCATTGCTTCATCTTGAAATCAGAATTACGGCGGGATGCGTCCGGCTTCAATCAAATTCATCTCGAATTTTAGTTGATTTGGCGTCGTTTGTTGCTTGTGGTTAACGGAGGTTAAGCCAGTCTTTACCGGGCGCGTTAACGGCCGTTGACCATCTTCCGATCCTGGCGGCCTGGCTTCAGGCGGCGCGATCGGACCTCACGGCGGCGGCGCACCCGATGAGGCCGGCGACCTCGCTGGTGACGACGACCGTCGCCGTCTTGCGCATCAGCGCCTCGTGGGGGCGCTTCGCTTCGAACGCGGCGCGAAAGGCCGCGACGTCGAGCAGGCCGAGCAGCTTGGGCGCGACCCCGCCGCAGAGATAGACGCCGCCCTGGGCGCCGAAGGTCAGCGCCACGTCGCCGGCGAAGCGCGCGAGCAGACGCAGGAACAGCGCCACGGCCTCCGCCGCACTTGCGTCGCCCGCCTCCGCCTGCGCGACGATCTCGGCCGGTTCGAGGTCGGGCGGCGCGGCGCCTTCGACGGCGGCGAGCGCTTCGTGCAGCCGGCGCAGGCCGGGGCCCGAGAGCACGTGCTCGGCCGAGATGCGGCCAAAACCCCGCCGGATGAGCGCGAAGATCGCGAACTCGCGGGCGTCGACCGCCGCGAGTTCGATGTGCCCGCCCTCGCTCGGAACCGGTAGCCACGCGCCGTCGGTCAGGAGCAGGCCCGCCACGCCGAGCCCGGTGCCCGGGCCGAGCGCGGCCTTCGACGCCGCGTTGGAGGGGGCGACGTCGCCGATCGGCGTGGTTTCGCCGGCCTGGAAATGAGGAAGCGCGGAGGCCTGGGCCACAAAGTCGTTGAGCAGGGCGACGTGGTCCAGTCCCAGGCGGGTCTGGAGCGCGTCGGCGTCGATCGGCCAATCCCGGTTCGTGAGCTTCGCCGCCCGCCCGGCGACCGGCCCCGCCAGAGCGAAAGCGGCCCGTTTCGGGCGTTCCGCCGCCCCATCGAGATAGGCCGCCACAGCCTCCTCGAACGAGGAGTGATCGTCGTTCCTGATGGTCCGCACACCGTCGGGACGAAGGTCGCCTTGGGCCACGAGCCCGAAGCGCGAGTTGGTGCCGCCGATGTCGCCGACGAGAAGGGTCACGGAACCTCCGGAGCCAAGTATGACGCGGGCGTCTTAGCCGAGATCGAACAGCCGCACGCGCTTCAACTTCACGAAGGGCCGCACGGCCTCCTCGAACGCGCGGCCGGCGGCGGTCCGGTCGTGCGCCGCGGCCGCCTGGTCGTCGGCGTAGAGCGCGGAGGTGAGGAAAAAGCCCGGCGCCTCGGGGTCCTCGGCGATCGCCACCCCGCGGCACGCGGGGTCGGCGCGCTCGACCTCGTTCGCGCTCGCGAACACAGCGGCGCGAAAGGCCGCTATGTGTTCGGGGTCGACTTCGAAGACGGTGGCGACAAGCTTCATCTGCGCCGACATAGTGCGGCCTCGCCCGCCGCCCATACCGCTCCCGGACCCAGCTCTTCGCAAATGCGTCACATCAACGACTTCACGCCGGACGACCTCGCCGCCCGCGTCCTGCATCGGGACGGGCTGATGCTCGTCGTCGATAAGCCGGCTGGCCTGCCCGTTCACGCCGGTCCGAAGGGCGGCGCGAATCTCGAGCAGATGTTCGACGCCCTGCGGTTCGGCCTGCCTCGGAATCCCGCGCTCGCCCACCGGCTCGACAAGGACACCAGCGGCTGCCTCGTCCTCGGCCGCCACCGCAAGGCGCTCGCCCGGCTCGGCAAGCTGTTTTCGAACGGGCGGGTGGCGAAGACCTACTGGGCGGTGGTCCGCGGCGCCCCCGAGGCGGACGAGGGCCGGATCGACGCGGCGCTCGCCAAGCGCAGTCCCGAGCGGGGCTGGTGGATGGCGGTCGATCCCGCGGGGCAGCCCTCCGTGACCGAATGGAAGGTGATGGCGCGCGGCGCCGGCCTGGCCTGGATCGCCTTCTCCCCGCTCACCGGCCGCACCCACCAGATCCGCGTGCACGCCGCCCACATCGGCCTGCCGCTGCTCGGCGATCCGATCTACGGCGCGGAGGCGGCCGGCGGCGCGGCGCTCCATCTCCACGCCCGCGCGCTGTCGATCCCGATGCGCGAGAAGCTGCCGCCGGTGGTGGTGGAGGCGCCGCTGCCGCCGCACATGGCGGCGACCTTCGCCGCGCTTGGCTGGGAGGCGCCGGCGCCCATATCCACGGGAGACGTCGCGCCTATATAGCGCGGAGATCTCGCCGCCTCATCGAAGGATCGACGCCGATGGCCCGCTGCCTCGTGCTGCTCAACCCGCGCGCGGGAACGCTGAAGGATCTCGCTGGAGACGGCGACGGCGCGGACGCCGCAGAGCGGGTGCGCAAGGCCTTCGCGGCGGCCGGCAAGGATGTGGACGTGCGCCTGGTCCCGCCGCGCGATCTCGGCGGTGTGCTGGACGAGCTCAACGCCGCCGACGCCCACGACGAAATCATCGTCGGCGGCGGCGACGGCTCGCTCTCCCGATCGCTGCGGAAGCTGATCTCGTCGGGCAAGACCTTCGGCGTGCTGCCGTTCGGCACGATGAACCTGCTGGCCCGCGACCTCGGCGTGCCGCAGCAGGTGGAGGAGGCGATCTCAGCACTCGCGCGCTCCGAGCCTCAGATGATCGACCTCGCCTCCATCAACGGGCGGCCGTTCCACTCGATCTCCGGCCTCGGGTTCTTCGCGCAGATGGCGCGGGCGCGGGAGGCGGCGCGGGGGCTGAAGGGCTTCGGTCGCTACGCCGGGTTCAGCTTCGCGGCGCTGCGGGCGTTCTTCCGCTCGGGTCGCTCGCGCTACACGCTCGTCATCGACGGCGCGCCGATCAAGGTGGACGCGACCGCGGTGCTCGTCACCAACAACGCGTTTGGCGACGGCGCCTGGCGGCGACCGCGGCTCGACGCGGGCGAACTTGAGATCATCGTGGCCCACGCCGGAACGATGAAGGAGCGCCTGCGGCTCGGCCTCGACGTCGTGGCCGGCGGATGGCGGACCAACCCGCTGATCGAGTCGTTCCGCGCCAGCAAGGTCGAGGTGACGAAGTCATGGCGCCGCCGCGCCTGGGTCGCGACCGACGGCGAGCTCACCCGCGAGACTATGCCGGTGGTCTACGAGACGCTGCCGAAGGCGGCCCGGATGATGGTCCCGCTGAGTTCGGCGGCCGTTCTTGCGGAGCTGGCGCCGTCGGCGGGCGAACCCGGCGTCGAGACGCCGGCGCCGGCGCAGTCGGTCGCCGGCTGACGCCTTACGCGGCGGCCTGGGTCTCGTCGCTCGCGGGCAGGCTCCGCGCGTCATGCGCGTCGCCGCCGTGCAGCTTGTGGAGCACTTCGCGGATGCCGGCGTCGTGGGTCTCCGCGACCTGGCGGATCTCCTCGGCGTCGGACAGCACGCGCTGGGCGTGGAACACGTGCTCGCGCACGCGGATCATCACCATGGCGTTGTGGAACGAGAGCATCAGGGCGCGCTCGCCCTCGAGCATGGGCCGCTTCGCGAGCGACGGCAAACCTTCCTCGCGGCGCCATTCGTCCAGCATGGCGGTCCAGATCGGCCAGCAGCGGTTGGCGCTGGCGAAGATGGGGCCGGGGTAATTGTCGAGGCCGGCGCGGAAGAGCAGGCGGGTCGCCGTGCAGGTCATGTGCGACACCATGCCTTCGTAGACCGCGGACGTCCGCTCCACCATCGGCAGGTTCGCCATGGACTTAAGCGTCTCGAGCGCGCCTTCAGCCCAGTGGTCGCGGAACACTTCGGCGAACACGGCGTCGATCAGGTCGGTCTTGCGGTCGAAGTAGCGATAGAGCAGCGCCTGCGTCACGCCGATTGAGGCGGCGAGATCGCGCGTGGGGCCGCTGAAGCCGTTGTCCGCGAAGAAGGTGCAGGCGGCGGCGATGATCTGCGCGCGCCGGGCGTCGCCCGCGAGACGAGGCGCGCGGCGACGAGGCTGAGCGGGGAGGCCCGCTGCCATGGGGGAGGACGACATATGGAGCATCCCAACGTTCGCGGCCGCAAAACGAGCGGCTGATCTGTCGAACACAATGCGCGCTTGACCGCCCCCCCGACCAGACGGGTAAAACACTTAGCGGCGCTATGTCGCACTCATTCTTCTGTCTAACGGATGGTCGACCGCCGGGGGAGGGGGTTGGAATCGTTTAAAATCAGCGGTTTATAAACCGAGCCGACGCTGGCGGGACCGGCTTCGCACGCCGCCGGATTGTGCGGCTGCGGTGGCAAGCTCCGTGATCCGCGCGTCTCAGATATTCGTCTCAGAGGGGGGTCTGCGACATTGCGCTGCAGCGCAGCGTCCGCTAACCCCATCCGGCGCATACTTCGAAGAGGTCCAAAAAGCGATGGCGTCGTCGAAGGCCGGTTCGAACCGGCCGCTGTCCCCGCACCTCCAGATCTACCGTCCGATGCTGTCGATGATGATGTCGATCGTGCATCGCATCACAGGTGCGGCGCTCTACGTCGGGTCCATCCTGCTGGTGATCTGGCTGGTCGCCGCGGCGTCGGGCCCCTCGGCCTTCGAGACCATCCAGTCGATCTACGGGTCGATCCTCGGCCAGCTCGTGCTGTTCTGCTACACTTGGGCCCTGATCCATCACGGCCTCGGCGGCGTCCGGCATCTGATCTGGGACACCGGCCGCGGCTTCGATCACCAGAGCCGCGAGCGCCTGATCAAGGGCGGTCTGATCGGCTCGATCGCGCTCACCGTGCTGATCTGGGTCGTGGTCTACGCGACCCATGGCGCGACCGGCTGAAGGAGGCACCCATGCGCACCCCCCTCGGCCAGGTCCGCGGACTCGGCGCCGCCCGTTCCGGCACCGACCATTTCTGGCTTCAGCGGCTGACCGCCGTCTCCAATCTCGTGCTGTCGACGGTCTTCGTCGGCGTGCTGGTGTCGCTCGCCGGCGACAGCCATGCGAGCGTCGTCGCGACCCTGTCGAATCCGATCGTCGCGATCCTGATGCTGCTGTTCGTGATCTCGGTCGTGGTCCACATGCGTATCGGCATGCAGGTGATCATCGAGGATTACGTCCATGCGGAGCTGCCCAAGCTGCTTCTGCTGATGGGCAACACCTTTTTCGCGATCGTCGTCGGTCTGTCGGCGGTCTTCGCGCTTCTGAAGATCAGTTTCGGAGTCTGACGCCATGGCCGACGCCGCGAAGCCGAACGGCGCTCCCGGTCTCAACGGCCGGGCCTATCCCTTCATCGACCACGCCTTCGACGTCGTCGTCGTCGGCGCCGGCGGCGCGGGCCTGCGCGCCGTGGTCGGCTGCTCGGAAGCCGGCCTGAAGACCGCCTGCATCACCAAGGTGTTTCCGACCCGCTCGCACACCGTGGCGGCGCAGGGCGGCATCTCGGCCGCGCTCGGCAACATGGGCGAGGACGACTGGCGCTTCCACATGTACGACACCGTCAAGGGCTCCGACTGGCTCGGGGACCAGGACGCGATCGAGTACCTCGTGCGCAACGCGCCGGCCGCGGTCTACGAGCTGGAGCACTGGGGCGTGCCGTTCTCCCGCACGGAGGAGGGCAAGATCTACCAGCGCCCGTTCGGCGGCATGACGACCCATTACGGCAAGGGCACGGCCCAGCGCACCTGCGCGGCCGCCGACCGCACCGGCCACGCCATCCTGCACACGCTCTACGGCGCGGCGCTGAAGGCCAAGGCCGAGTTCTTCATCGAATACTTCGCCATCGACCTGATGATGGACGAGGAGGGCGCCTGCGTCGGCGTCATCGCGCTGAAGATGGACGACGGCACGCTGCACCGCTTCCGCAGCCACAAGACCATCCTCGCGACCGGCGGCTACGGCCGGGCCTACTTCTCCGCCACCTCCGCCCACACCTGCACCGGCGACGGCAACGCCATGGTGCTGCGCGCCGGCCTGCCGCTGCAGGACATGGAGTTCGTGCAGTTCCACCCGACCGGCATCTACGGCGCGGGTTGCCTGATCACCGAAGGCGCCCGCGGCGAGGGCGGCTATCTCACGAACTCCGAGGGCGAGCGCTTCATGGAGCGCTACGCGCCCTCCGCGAAGGATCTCGCCTCCCGCGACGTGGTCTCCCGTTCGATGACGGTCGAGATCCGCGAGGGCCGCGGCGTCGGCAAGAACAAGGATCACATCTACCTGCACCTCGACCACCTCGATCCGAAGATCCTGCACGAGCGCCTGCCGGGCATCTCGGAGAGCGCGAAGGTGTTCGCGGGCGTGGACCTCACCAAGGAGCCGATCCCCGTGCTGCCGACCGTGCACTACAACATGGGCGGCATCCCCACGAACTTTCACGGCGAGGTGCTGACCAAGTCGAACGGCGACCCGGACACCGTGGTGCGCGGCCTGATGGCGCTGGGCGAGGCGGCCTGCGTGTCGGTGCACGGCGCCAACCGCCTGGGCTCGAACTCGCTGATCGACCTCGTGGTGTTCGGCCGCGCCGCCGCCGACCGCTGCGCCGCGACCATGGAGCCGAACGCGACCCACCGCGAGCCCCAGGCGTCCTACTCCGAGCCCGCGATCGCCCGGCTCGACCGCCTGCGCAACGCCTCCGGCGGCACCTCGACCGCGGAGCTTCGCCTCCAAATGCAGAAGGTCATGCAGTCGAACTGCGCGGTGTTCCGCACCGGCGAGGTGCTGCAGGAGGGCCACGGCCTCATCCACGAGGTGTGGTCGGGCGCGGAGGACGTGCGGATCGCCGACCGCTCGCTGGTCTGGAACTCGGACCTGATCGAGACGCTCGAGTTCGACAACCTGATCGCCCAGGCCGTTGTCACCATGGACAGCGCGGTCAACCGCAAGGAGAGCCGCGGCGCCCACGCCCGCGAGGACTTCCCGGACCGCGACGACAAGGAATGGATGAAGCACACGCTCGCCTGGGCGGACGTGGCGAAGCGGCAGGTCTCGATCGATTACCGGCCGGTCCACACCTACACGATGACCAACGACATCCAGTACATCGAGCCCAAGGCGCGGGTGTACTGAACCGATGACCGCCGCGCCTTCGACCGGAACGCTCCGCGAACGTTTCGCCTTCGGCGACGACGTGGTGGCGTTCGATTCCCTCGGCGACGGTCCGCCGCTGGTGATGGCGCACGGCACGCCGTTCTCGTCCTTCGTCTGGCGGCGCATCGCCCCGATCCTCGCGGTCGAGCGACGGGTGGTGCTGTTCGACCTCATCGGCTACGGCCAGTCGTCGAAGCGCGATGGGCAGGACGTTTCGCTGGGTCGGCAGGGCGAGATGTTGGCGGCTCTCCTCAAGCACCTGGGCCTCGATCGGCCCGACGTGCTGGCGCATGACTTCGGCGGAGCAACGTCGCTGCGCGCGCACCTCCTTCACGGCGCGGACTACCGGTCATTGACGCTGGTCGACCCGGTCGCGCTCGCGCCCTGGGGCTCGCCGTTCGTGCGGCATGTGCGCGAGCACGAGGCGGCCTTCTCGGGCATGCCGGATTACATTCACGAGGCGGCCCTCGACGCTTATCTGAAGGGCGCAGCGCACCGGCCGCTGGCGGCCGATGCGCTCGAGGGGTACGCGGCGCCCTGGCGCGGCGAGACCGGGCGCCCGGCCTTCTATCGCCAGATCGCGCAGATGGATCAGCGGTTCACCGACGAGATCGAAACCCGCTATGGCGACGTCCGCTGCCCCGTACAGCTTCTGTGGGGGGATCGGGACGCCTGGATCCCCATCGAGCGCGGCGAAGAACTCGCGCGCCGCCTGACCGGCGGCGCTCTCATCCGCGTCCCCGAAGCGGGCCACCTTGTGCAGGAAGACGCGCCCGAAGCGATCGTCGCCGCGCTCCTGCGTTTCCTGCCCTCGCCGCAATTGGCGGCGGCCTGACCGAACCGGAAACCGTAAATCCATGGTTCAGCTCAACCTTCCCAAGAACTCCCGCATCGTCGGCGGCAAGTCCTGGCCGAAGCCGGCCGGCGCGAAGACCACGACCGAATTCAAGGTCTACCGCTGGAATCCGGAGGACGGGCAGAATCCGCGGGTCGACACCTTCTATGTCGATCGTGAGGACTGCGGGCCGATGGTCCTCGACGGGCTGATCTACATCAAGTCCAAGATCGACTCGACGCTGACCTTCCGCCGCTCGTGTCGCGAGGGCATCTGCGGCTCCTGCGCGATGAACATCGACGGCACCAACACGCTCGCCTGCACCAAGGGCATGGACGACTGCGCCTCGGGCGGGACGGTGAAGATCTACCCGCTGCCGCACATGCCGGTGGTGAAGGACCTCGTTCCGGACCTCACCCAGTTCTACGCCCAGCATGCGTCCGTGGAGCCCTGGCTCAAGACCGACACCCGCGCGCCGGGCGATGAGTGGAAGCAGTCCCGCGACGACCGCGAGAAGCTCGACGGCCTCTACGAGTGCATCCTCTGCGCCTGCTGCTCCACCTCGTGCCCGAGCTACTGGTGGAACGGCGACCGCTACCTCGGTCCCGCCGCGCTGCTGCAGGCCTACCGCTGGCTGATCGACAGCCGCGACGAGGCGACCGGCGAGCGGCTGGACGACCTCGAAGACCCGTTCAAGCTCTACCGCTGCCACACCATCATGAATTGCGCCAAGGCCTGCCCCAAGGGGCTGAACCCCGCCAAGGCGATCGCCGAGATCAAGGGCATGATGGTCGCGCGGCAGTTCTGAGGCCGGCGCGGGGGCGGGCGATGGCTTCCGACGCGCTGGTCACCGTGGCCGTCTGTCACGGCTACCCCGCCGCCGCGACCGCACAGTCGGCTTTGGAGGCCGAAGGGGTCTCTGTCACCGTCGTCGGCGGCGGGTTCGCCTCGCTCGACTGGCATATGCTTCCGGCCCTGGGCGGCATCGAGATCCGGACGTCCGCAGGCGACGCCGAACGCGCCCGAGCGCGCCTTGCGGGCGAGACTCCGCCGTTGCGCGAGTCGCGCGCGTTCTGGGCCGCGCCGATCCGCAACGCCGCGACGTTTTTCCTCGTGCTCTATGTCGCAGGGGTCGCCGTTCCGTTCTGGATACGGCGAACGCCTGCGACGGACATCGTGGAATCCGCCTGAATTTTAGGCGTGCCTAGCGCTCGAAAGCCGTCCCCTTCCGACCCACGTCGATCGAACGATCAACGCGTGTCAGGGAGGTTGTGATGAACGACGTGGTCGACCAGGACCGTCCGTGGACGGTGGAGAACGTGCAGGACCTTCAGGCGCTCGCCCGCGAGAAGGTGCCTGCAAGCGTGATCGCCATGCGGCTGCGTCGCTCGCAGGGCGACGTCCACGCCAAGGCGTCCGAGCTCGGCCTCACGCTGATCGCCGAGTAGCTCAGCTCCACGCCGGAGACGTGAACAGCGTCGCCGTCGCGAGGAAGCCGAGGCTCCACACCCCCGAGCGCAGGGTCGGGCGGTCCGCGAGATAGCAGGCGACGTAGGCGATCCTGAGCAGGATGAAGGCGACCGCGAGCGCGTTCGCCGTGGTGAGATCCGCGCCCTGCGTCACCGCGACCAGCGCCGCC
Source organism: Methylopila capsulata (assembly GCF_016907975.1). Lineage (GTDB taxonomy): Bacteria > Pseudomonadota > Alphaproteobacteria > Rhizobiales > Methylopilaceae > Methylopila > Methylopila capsulata. Next base: position 5,584 of record NZ_JAFBCY010000005.1, on the reverse strand, counting down.
GCCGCGAACAGCGGGAACACCTCGAAGCCGTTCTGCTGGGCGGCGACGGCGCGCTTGCGCCAACCGCTCAGGCTATCCGCCCAGCCGCGCGGGTTCGCGTTGTCGAAGTTGCGGTCGCTCCATTTGGCGAGGCCGACCGTGAAAATCGGCAGAATACCGGCGATCAGCACGCACCAGAGCGTCAGGGGCATCGCGGGTCTCCAGGGCGAGTGACGGAAGCGCCTCGCTTTCCTCAGGGCCAGATACGGGCTCTCGCGCGGGTGGACCACCGCCGAGCGTCGGGTTGCGATCCTGAGCGCAGGGCGGAATGGTCGGCGAAGCGATTTTGTTGGAGACCGCAATGTCCGATCCCCGTCCTCTGCTCCCGCCTGTGTCCGACGCCGAGGCTGACCCCCGCGTGACCGCCGTGTTCGACGACATCCGGGCGGTTCGCAGGACCGACCTCGTCAACAACTTCTGGCGGGCGCTCGCGAACGACCCGGCGGCGCTGGAGCGGACCTGGGCCGAGGTGAAGGCGGTGATGGGCGACGGCGCGCTCGATCCGCTGACCAAGGAGCTCGTCTACATCGCGGTCTCGGTGACGAACGGCTGCGAGTACTGCATCCGCTCCCACACCGCCGGCGCCCTCGCCAAGGGGCTCGACGACGCCGGCCTCGCCGAGCTGCTGTCCGTGATCGCTCTCGCGAACAAGACCAACGCCCTTGTCAACGGCCTGCGGCCGCCGGTGGACGCGGCGTTCCGCTGAGGAGCGCGCGCCCGTCGGGACGCGCGCTCCCGGACGTCAGGCTTATGGCCCGCGCGTCACTTCGACGGAGCGGCCTCGATCTGCGCCAGAAGCGCCTTCATCTCCGCGATCTCGCGCTCCTGCGCGGCGACGATCCGCTCGGCCAGCTCCCGCGCCGCGGCGTTTTTGCCGTGCTTGAGTTCGATCCGCGCCATGTCGAGCGCTCCCTCGTGATGGGGGATCATGGCGCGCAGGAAGTCCGCGTCGGCGTCGCCGCTGAGCGGCAGCGTCATCGCCTCATGCATCTTGCTGTTCGCGGCGCGGAAGGCCGCGGACGCCGGGCTTTCCCCGGCGGTCGCGCTTCCGTGCCCCTGATGGCCGGACGCGTCGTGCTGGTCCGCCGCCGCAGGCGTCGCGAGGGCGAGGGTCGCGGCGCAGAGAAGGGCCGCCTTGAAGGACGTCATGTGAGTGCTCCATCTGAGTGTTGAGGTGAGGGCGCAGGTGCGCCCGAGGCGTCAGACGGAGCGGGGCGGCGGGCTCGCCATGTCGGGCGTATGGCTTTTCCGCACGCCCAGCGCGCGCCAGAGGTCGGAGGTCTCGCCTTCGGACCGCGGGGCGAGCGCCGCGGCCAAGGCCGCGGGCAGCGCGGCGCAGACGGACAGGCAGTGGGACGCGCGGTCGACGGGATGGGCGGCGGCATGCTCGCCATGCATCGAGGCGACGGCCACAGGCGCATGTCCGCCGGGCGCGCAGACGTAAGGCGTCGTCCAGGCGCACACCGCGAGAACCGCCACGCACAGGGCGACCGTCAGGATCTTCAGCCGTTTCACAGGGCTAGGATTAGGCCGCCCGGAAGCGGCCCACAAGCCGCGCGCGATCGCGCTCAAGCGCCGAGTTCTTCGCGGCGGGGCCTTGCCGCCGCCGCGGCGCGCCTCAGCCCGCGCCTGCGCCGATCGTCAGTCGCGCCACCAGTACTCCCGCATGTTGCCGCGCTTGCCCGTGGAGAAGTCGTACATCGACTGCTGCTCCTGTTCCTGGGTCTGGTAGCGCGGGCCGTAGGGCGTGTCCGGCGCGTAAGCTCGCCTCTCCCGGACGCCGCTGAACGGCCGCCAGGCGTCGTCCGGCGCGCGGTTGTAGACGCGCGCGTCGTGTCGGGCGTGGGTCTTCGTCTGGCCCGCGTGGGCTGCGGCGACGCTGGCGGCGAGGAGGCCGAGGGCGAGACAGAGCGCGGTGCGCACGCGGCGGATCCTTTCTGTTGAGGCGGCGGACGGCGACATCCGGCTTCCGTCCGAGGCGCAGGAGAAACGCCGCCGACGACCGCCGCGTTCCTGGGCCTCCGCAGATGTGATGCGCGCTCGACGAAGGTCTGTCCCACGATCGGACCGCATGACGGGTCCCCGATCGTCTGGTAAGCGACGGTCGTCCCTCTCGGACCGCGGCCGATCTCCGCGCTCCGCCACCCCGCGAGGCGTCGCGTCCCTGCGATGACCGAAACCACCACCCAGCGCTACGAAGCGCTCGTCCGATCGGGCGCGCTCGATCGCGATCCGGCGCAGGAGGCGGTGGTGCGTCGCCTGGGCGAGCTTGACCAGGCGCTGCGCGACCGCGGGCGCGGCAAGTCCGGAGCGCTCGGCTGGCTGTTCGCCAAGCGCGCCGCCGAACCCTTGCGCGGCCTCTACGTCTGGGGCGACGTCGGCCGCGGCAAGACGCGGCTGATGGACCTGTTCTTCGAGTCCGTTCCGGTCGCGAAGAAGCGCCGCGCGCATTTCCACGATTTCATGATCGACGTGCACGCCCGCATCCATGCGGCCCGCGCGGACGCGAAGGTCGGCAAGGGGCCTGCCGGCGACGTGATCCCGCCGGTCGGCGAGGCGCTCGCGGCGGAAGCGACGCTGCTGTGTTTCGACGAGTTTCACGTCACCGACATCGCCGACGCCATGATCCTCGCGCGGTTGTTCGAGCGCCTGTTCGCCGCCGGCGTCACGGTGGTCGCCACCTCCAACGTGCCGCCGCAGGATCTCTACAAGGACGGCCTCAACCGCTCGCTGTTCACGCCCTTCATCAAGATGCTCGAGCAGCGCATGGAGGTGGTGAAGCTGGCCTCGCCCACCGATTTCCGCCGCGAGAAGCTGGGCGACACGGGCGTGTGGCACACGCCGGCCGACGCCCGCGCCGAAGCCGCTCTCGATCAGGCGTTCCGCGCGCTTGCGGGCTCCGACGGCGCGCCGGGCGTGCTCGACGTGCAGGGCCGCCACGTGGCGCTGCCGCGGGTGTCGAACGGCGTGGCCCGCGCGAGCTTCGACGATCTCTGCGCGAGACCGCTCGGCGCCGCCGACTACATCGCGATCGCACGCCGCTATCACACGCTTGTGCTCGACCGGGTGCCGACATTGGACGAGGGCCGCCGCAACGAGGCGCGCCGCTTCATGACGATGGTCGACGCGCTCTACGAGCATCACGTCAAGCTGGTGGCCTCGGCCGAGGCGGAGCCGGACGGTCTCTGGGGCGGGACCGAGGGCTACGAGACCTTCGGCTTCGCCCGGACCGCCTCGCGCCTGGTCGAAATGCGCTCCGACGCCTGGCTCGATCGTCCCCATGGACGGCCCGACAGCGCGGCGAGCGGAAGCGCTGCGGGGCTGGTCGAAACGTGAGCCTGCCTTACTCTTTGCTCGACCTCGCAATGCGAGATCGCAGCGCACAATTCACAGGTCCGATCACTTGAACGGATTGCTCAATCGCGATAGTCGAAGGGCCGCCGCCCACAAGCGGCAAAATGCCTCGCCCCTTCGGCAGGTCGTACGACCAAAGAGGAACTGACAGACATGGCGCGCAGCAAGATCGCACTCGTGGGTTCTGGCCAGATCGGCGGCACGCTCGCCCATCTCGTGGGTCTCAAAGAACTCGGCGACGTGGTGCTGTTCGACATCGTCGACGGCGTTCCCCAGGGCAAGGCGCTCGACATCGCCCAGAGCTCCCCGGTCGACGGCTTCGACAGCGCGCTGTCCGGCGTGTCGTCCTACGAAGGGATCGCCGACGCTGACGTGGTGATCGTCACCGCCGGCGTGCCGCGCAAGCCCGGCATGAGCCGCGACGACCTGATCGGCATCAACCTCAAGGTGATGGAGCAGGTCGGCGCCGGCATCGCGAAGTATGCGTCGGACGCCTTCGTGATCTGCATCACCAACCCGCTCGACGCCATGGTGTGGGCGCTGCAGCAGGCCTCGGGCCTGCCGCCGGAGAAGGTCGTCGGCATGGCCGGCGTGCTGGACAGCTCGCGTTTCCGCTACTTCCTGGCCGACGAGTTCAAGGTCTCGGTCGAGGACGTCACCGCCTTCGTGCTGGGCGGCCACGGCGACACCATGGTGCCGCTCGCGCGCTACTCCACGGTCGCCGGCATCCCGCTGCCGGACCTCGTGAAGATGGGCTGGACGACCCAGGAGCGCCTCGACCAGATCATCCAGCGCACCCGCGACGGCGGCGCCGAGATCGTCGGCCTGCTGAAGACCGGCTCGGCCTTCTACGCGCCGGCCGCCTCGGCCATCGCGATGGCCGAGAGCTACCTCAAGGACAAGAAGCGCGTGCTGCCCTGCGCCGCCTACCTGACGGGGCAGTACGGGGTGGACGGCATCTACGTCGGCGTGCCCGTCGTGATCGGCGCCGGCGGCGTGGAGAAGATCGTCGAGATCGAGCTGCAGGGCGACGAGAAGGCCGGCTTCGACAAGTCGGTCGGGGCCGTGAAGGGCCTGATCGACGCCTGCAAGCAGATCGCGCCGAACCTCGGCAAGTAAAAGGGCCGGGGCTAAAGCGACACGGGGGCGGACGTCATGCGGCCGGAAGGCGCCGACGGGAGCTGCGATGGACGACCTGGACCTGTCCGACCTGGCCGACGGCCTGAAGGACTGGCCGGACGGACCGAACCCCGGCAGGGGGCCGGTCCGTCGCGTGGTCGACGGGGCGACCGCGCTCGCGGGCGGTCTCCTCGGACCGCTGTTCGCGCTGGCCGCGCTCTTCTCCGGTTTCGGGCCGGGCGAGCCGTCCGACCGTTTCGTGAACGGCGTCCTGCCCCCGATCGTCATGGGCGCGTCGCTGACCGCGTTTCTTCTTCTGGTGCACGCCATCCTGGCCTCCGTGGCCAACGGCGTGGACCGCTTGGTCGTCCAGCGTCGCCGCAAGGCCGTGCGCGGGCGGCGTGGAGCGGCCCCGCCGTCCGGCGGGGCGCCCTCACTCAGGCCTCAGGGACACTTCGATGAACATCCATGAGTACCAGGCCAAGGCGCTGCTGCGGACCTTCGGCGTTCCGGTCCCGACGGGCTTCCCGATCCTCGTCGCCGCGGACGCCGACACGGCGATCGCCGGCCTCGACGGTCCTGTCTGGGTGGTGAAGTCGCAGATCCACGCGGGCGGCCGCGGCAAGGGCACGTTCAAGGAGCCCGAGGCGGGCGAGAAGGGCGGCGTCCGGCTCGCCAAGTCGCCGGAAGAGGCGAAGGAATTCGTTGGCCAGATGCTTGGCAAGACGCTGGTGACGCTGCAGACCGGCCCCGCCGGCAAGCAGGTGAATCGCCTCTACGTCGAGGAAGGCTCCGACATCGCCAAGGAGTTCTATCTGTCGGCCCTCGTCGATCGCGATTCCGGCCATGTGGCCTTCGTCGTCTCGACCGAAGGCGGCATGAACATCGAGGATGTGGCGCACGACACACCCGAGAAGATCCACACGGTGACCGTGGATCCCGCGACCGGCGTGCAGCCGCATCATGGGCGGACGGTTGCGAAGGCGCTGGGGCTTTCGGGCGACCTCGCCAAGCAGGCGGGCTCGGTGGTCGAGAAGCTCTACGGGGCGTTCGTCGCGACCGACATGGCGAT
>NZ_JAFBCY010000004.1 GCF_016907975.1 Methylopila capsulata | reverse complement strand
ATCGCCATGTCGGTCGCGACGAACGCCCCGTAGAGCTTCTCGACCACCGAGCCCGCCTGCTTGGCGAGGTCGCCCGAAAGCCCCAGCGCCTTCGCCACCGTCCGCCCATGATGCGGCTGCACCCCCGTCGCCGGGTCCACCGTGATGGTGTGGATCTTCTCGGGGTGCTCGTGCGCCACCTCCTCGATGTCCATCCCGCCCTCGGTCGACACCACGAAGGCCACATGCCCCGTCGTCCGGTCCACCAGCGCCGAGAGGTAGAACTCCTTCTCGATCAGCGAGCCCTCTTCCACATACAGACGGTTCACCTGCTTCCCCGAAGGACCCGTCTGCTTCGTCACAAGCGTCCGGCCAAGCATCTGGCGGACGTTCGCCTTCACCTCATCCACCGAACGCGACAGCCGGACGCCGCCCGCCTCGCCCGCGTCCGGTTCGACAAACTTCCCCTTGCCGCGGCCGCCCGCGTGGATCTGCGACTTCACCACCCAGACAGGACCGCCGAGAGCGTTCGCGGCGTTGTCGACGTCGTCGAGGGAGAAGATCGGGAATCCGTTCGGCACGGGCGCGCCGTACTCGCGAAGAATGCTCTTCGCCTGGTATTCGTGAATGTTCATCAAGCGCTCTCAGCTGGAGAAGGAGGCGTGTCGGCGGCGGATCCGCCCGGCGGGACCGAGGGGGCGTCGAAGGTTGCGTTCCGTCTTCTGCCGCATCTCGACCCAAAGCTCGATCGTCTTTTCGGCGGGGGCCGGTCGAAAGAGCCTCTCATGAAAAGGCCCCCGGAGCCGAAGCGCCGGGGGCCGAGGAGCCGCGGACGGACGCGCGGAGGGCGAGCGCGCCCGCGAACCGCGGGAACCGTATCAGGCGGTGGCGACCCGCGGCGCGGGAGCCGCGTCGATCTCGGCCTGGGCCTTGGCGACCACCGACTTGCGCCAGGGCTTGAGCACGGCGATCGCGAGGATCGAGGCCGCGATGTTCGCGCCGGCGGCGATCAGGAACACGCCGTCCCACGAGCCCTGGGCCTGCTGCATGTAGTTCGCGAAGGGCACCAGCAGCGCCGCCGTGCCCTTGGCGGTGTAGAGCATGCCGGCGTTGGTCGCGGCGAACTTGGAGCCGAAGGTGTCCGTGCAGGTCGCCGGGAACAGCGAGTAGATCTCGCCCCAGGCGAAGAACACGAAGCCCGACAGCAGCACGAACCACACCGGATCCGAACCCCAGAGGTACAGCAGGTAGATGCCGACGCCTTCCATCGCGAAGGCGATGAACATGGTGTTCTCACGACCGATCTTGTCCGAGATCCAGCCGAAGAAGGGACGGGTCAGGCCGTTCAGGATGCGGTCGATGGTGGCGGAGAAGGTCACGACCGTCATGGTCAGGCCCACGAGCGTCACGTCGACCTTGTCGATGTGGAGGTCGGCCGCGATCGGCTTCAGGTTGGCGGTGATCATCAGGCCGCCGGCGCCGACGGCGACGAACATGGCGTACATCAGCCAGAAGATCGGCTGGCGCAGCACTTCGGTCGGACGGTAGTTGCGGCGGCTCTGAGCGTTCGCGGCGTTGACCGTGACCGCCGGGGTCTGGCCGGACTTCGGAGCGACGAGGAAGATCGCCATCGCGCAGATGACCACGGCCTGGCCGATGCCGAAGTTGATGAAGGCGGCCTGGTAGCCCGAGTTCGCGATCATCGACTGGATCGGGGCGACGGTGAGCGCCGCGCCCGCGCCGAAGCCGGCGGCGGTGATGCCGGCCGCGAGGCCGCGCTTGTCCGGGAACCACTTCAGGGCGTTGCCCACGCAGGTGCCGTAGACGGCGCCGGCGCCGATGCCCGCGATCACCTGACCGAGATAGAACTGGTTGAGCGACGCCGCGTAGCCGTTGATCACCCAGCCGACGCCGCAGAGCACGCCGCCGAAGATCACCACGACCCGCGGGCCGTACTTGTCGACGAACCATCCTTCGACCGGCACAAGCCAGGTCTCGAACAGCACGAACAGGGTGAACGCCCACTGGATCGCCGCGCGATCCCATCCGAACTGCTTCTGAATGTCGGGGACGAAGAACGTCCACCCGTACTGAAGGTTGGCGATCATCACCATGCAGATGACGCCGACGGCCAATTGCGTCCAACGATAGGCGTCGCTGACGCGGTGGCCGGGCTCCCCGGCCTGTAGCGCTGTGGTCATTTCCTACCCCTGAGAATTTTTCTCGTTACGTGGCGTTGTTCGCTCACTGGGGCCATCTTGGTATCCGTTATGCCAAACGTGCAAGGGACGAAATGTTCGTTCGTCTCTGTGCTGCGCCGCACAACAAATCTCCAATAACGAGAAAGAGGCGCCCGGTCGTGGTCTACTGGCGCACCATAACCGGAGCGGCCCGCGCTTTGGAAACGACGCCTTAGTCGAATGCGAGATAGCGTCGCTGCGACGCTTAGACGCTTAGAGCGCCACCGACTCCTTGAGGTTGAAGCGCCGGCGTCGCGGGCGTCACGGCCGCGGCGAACGCCCGATTGACCCGGATCGTCGACGGCGAGCGGGCCTGCCGTCGGAGCCGTCCGGCGATGGGGTTCGCCGATCGCGCGGATCACGCCTTCTATTAAACGAAAGTATCGGAGATTTTGTATTTGGCATGCCAATACTGCTCACGGAAGCGCGAGAAAGCCGTGATCGCTCCGTGGCTTTTGCGTTGCAGCATACGTCAATAGGCCATGCCGTCGCAGGTCTCGTTGACGTTTCGTATCTGGCATGCCAGATTTTGGCGCACCTGATGACGAGCGTTTCGAACGGCGCGACAGGCGGATGCGAGGCGGTCTTTCAGCCTCTCGCCCGGCGCGGCGTCGGATCATCGTCTGGCCCCCCGCGCAACCGCGCGGAAAAGCGAGGAACAGCGGCCGAAGAGCCGACGCCACGCGATTTCGAAGTCCGGCAGGCGCGCGTCATCGCGCCGCTTCGAGAATTGGGCCGTTCGTCCGGCCTCAACGCAAAAAAGCCCCCTGGAGGAATGTCCCATGTCGAGCGCCGCAGCCCTTAAGATCGAATCGCCCGCCGAAGAACGGAATCTCGCGCCCGCGATGGACCCGCAGATCGCCGCAGAACCTGAGCTGACCGACGGCTTCCACCTCGTCATCGACGCGCTGAAGCTGAACGACATCACGACCATCTACGGCGTCCCCGGCATTCCGATCACCGACCTCGGCCGCCTCGCGCAGGCCGAAGGGATGCGCGTCATCTCCTTCCGCCACGAGCAGCATGCCGGCAACGCCGCGGCGATCGCGGGCTTCCTCACCAAGAAGCCCGGCGTGTGCCTCACCGTTTCGGCCCCCGGCTTCCTCAACGGCCTCACCGCGCTCGCGAACGCCACCACCAACTGCTTCCCGATGATCCTCATCTCCGGCTCGTCCGAGCGCGAGATCGTCGACCTGCAGCAGGGCGACTACGAGGAGATGGACCAGCTCGCCATCGCCAAGCCGCTGTGCAAGGCCGCCTTCCGCGTGCTGCACGCCGAGGACATCGGCATCGCCGTGGCCCGCGCGATCCGCGCCGCGGTTTCCGGCCGTCCCGGCGGCGTCTATCTCGACCTGCCCGCCAAGCTGTTCAGCCAGGTGCTCGACGCGACCAAGGGCGAGAAGTCGCTCGTCAAGGTGATCGACGCCGCGCCGGCCCAGATCCCCGCCCCGTCCGCCATCAAGCGCGCGCTCGATGTCCTCAAGGGCGCGAAGCGTCCGCTCATCGTGCTCGGCAAGGGCGCGGCCTACGCCCAGGCCGACGACCTCGTGCGCGAACTCGTCGAACGCACCGGCATTCCCTACGTGCCGATGAGCATGGCGAAGGGCCTGCTGCCCGACACCCACCCGCTGTCGGCCGGCGCCGCCCGCTCGACCGCGCTGAAGGATTCGGACGTCGTGCTGCTGGTCGGCGCCCGCCTGAACTGGCTGCTCAGCCACGGCAAGGGCAAGACCTGGGGCGCGCCCGGCTCGAAGAAGTTCATCCAGATCGACATCGAGCCCAAGGAAATGGACTCGAACGTCGAGATCGTCGCGCCGGTCGTCGGCGACATCGGCTCCTGCGTCGAGGCGCTGCTCGCGGGCGTCGACGCGAACTGGCCGGCCGTTCCGTCCGACTGGACGGAGACCCTGAAGGCCAAGAAGGAGGCGAACGTCTCCAAGATGGCCGCCAAGCTCGGCAAGAACGCGGCTCCGATGGACTTCCACGGCGCGCTCGGCGCGCTGAAGACGGTGATCCAGGAGCGGCCCGACGCGATCCTCGTGAACGAGGGCGCGAACACGCTCGATCTCGCCCGCGGCATCATCGACATGTACCAGCCGCGCAAGCGCCTGGACGTCGGCACCTGGGGCATCATGGGCATCGGCATGGGCTTCGCCATCGCCGCCGCGGTCGAGACCGGCAAGCCGGTGCTGGCGGTCGAGGGCGACTCGGCCTTCGGCTTCTCCGGCATGGAGGTGGAGACGATCTGCCGCTACAACCTGTCCGTGTGCATCGTCGTCTTCAACAACAACGGCATCTACCGCGGCACGGACGTGAACCCGACCGGCGGCGAGGACGTCGCCCCGACGGTGTTCGTCGCGGACGCCCGCTACGACAAGATGATGGAGGCCTTCGGCGGCGTCGGCGTCAACGTCACGACGCCGGACGAACTGAAGCGCGCGGTCGACGCGGCGATGGACTCCGGTCGCCCGACCCTCATCAACGCCGTCATCGACCCGGCCGCCGGCACCGAGAGCGGCAACATCGGCAGCCTCAACCCGCAGAGCGTCGTCAAGAAGAAGTGACGCTCCCGCGGCAGGTCTCCGGCGGTCAACCGTCGGAGACCAAGAGTCGCATGAGGTATATCTAATACCAGAGCCGCATTGACGGCGCGGCCTCCGCGCCGTCATCTGGCCGTGACAACCGTCGACCGGGCGCCTGCACGGTCGACGCGACGGAATGAGAGACAGGGAAGCATTATGAGCAAGGCTCTGGAAGGCGTCCGCGTGCTGGACTTCACCCACGTCCAGTCGGGTCCGACCTGCACGCAGCTGCTCGCCTGGTTCGGCGCTGACGTGATCAAGGTCGAGCGCCCCGGCGTCGGCGATGCGACCCGCGCGCAGCTGCAGGACATCCCGGACGTGGACAGCCTCTATTTCACGATGCTGAACCACAACAAGCGCTCCATCACGCTCGACTCGAAGAACGCGAAGGGCAAGGAGGTGCTGTGGCGCCTCGTGAAGGAGTGCGACGTCCTCGTCGAGAACTTCGCGCCCGGCGCGCTCGACCGCATGGGCCTGACCTGGGAGAAGATCCAGGAGGCCAACCCGCGCATGATCCTCGCGTCCGTGAAGGGCTTCGGCCCCGGCCGCTACCAGGACTGCAAGGTCTATGAGAACGTCGCGCAGTGCGCCGGCGGCTCGGCCTCGACCACCGGCTTCCGCGACGACATCCCGATGGTCACCGGCGCGCAGATCGGCGACAGCGGCACGGGCCTGCACCTCGCGCTCGGCATCGTCACCGCCCTGTTCCACCGCACCCATTCGGGCAAGGGCCAGCGGGTCGACTGCGCCATGCAGGACGCCGTGCTGAACCTCTGCCGCGTCAAGCTGCGCGACCAGCAGCGTCTCGAGCACGGCCCGCTGCGCGAATACAGCCAGTTCGGCGAAGGGATCGAGTTCGGCGAGAGCGTGCCGCGCGCGGGCAACGACAGCGGCGGCGGCCAGCCCGGCCGCATCCTGAAGTGCAAGGGCTGGGAGCACGATCCCAACGCCTATCTCTACTTCATCACCCAGGCCCCGGTCTGGGAGAAGATCTGCGACATCATCGGCGAGCCGGACTGGAAGACCGATCCGAACTACGCCACGCCAAAGGCGCGGCTGCCGCACCTGAACGAGATCTTCACGCGCATCGAGGCGTGGACCATGAAGCACGACAAGTTCGAGGCCATGGACATCCTCAACAAGTACGACATCCCCTGCGGGCCGATCCTCTCCATGAAGGAGATCGCCGAGGACGAGTCGCTGCGCCAGTCCGGCACCGTGGTCGAGGTCGACCACCCCACCCGCGGCAAGTATCTGACGGTCGGAAGCCCGATCAAGCTCTCGGGCAGCCCGGTCGAGGTCGAGCGTTCGCCGCTGCTGGGCGAGCACACCGACGAGATCCTGCGCCAGGTGCTGGGCTACTCCGACAACGAGATCGCCGAGATCGAGGGATCGGGCGCCGTCGGCCAGATCCAGCGCCTCGCAGCCGAGTGATCTTCGCCTGACGTTCTTCGGGAAGGCCGCCGCGGCGATGCGGCGGCCTTTTTAGTCGTATGTGACGAACGAGATCACATTACCGTCGGGATCGCGGACGTGAAAATCGGTCCCGCCCCATGGTTGCCGGGTAGGCTGTTGCCGGATGTCGGCGCCGTGCGCCTCGAATTCGCGGAAAAGCCCATGCACGTCGTCGACTTCCACCGTGGCGAGGATCAGGGACGGCTCGCGCGCGGCCAGTTCGACGAAGTTAGGGCGCTTCACGCAGCGAAAATGGAAGCACGCCCGTCCTCGCGAGACGGATCCGTAGAAGGGCGGTTCACCGTGGAGGAAGTCCACCTCGAAGCCGAGCTTGTCTTTAAAGTAGCCAGCCGCTAGCGGAACATCCCGAACGAACAGGATCGGGATCACGGTCATGCGCGTTTCGCTGCGTTTGTTCATCGAGCCTGCTCCGAGACGAACTGAATTGGGCGGCCGGGCCAGGGACCCCGGACAGATTACAAGGAGAACGTCCCATGCGCATCGTGGTCCACGGCCAGCAGGCCTTCGGCAAGGCGGTACTCGAGGCGCTGCTCGCCCGCGGCGATAACGTGGTGGCCGTCTACGTCGCGCCGGAGAAGGAGGGCCAGAAGCCCGACCCGCTGAAGGAGGCGGCGCTCGCCCACGGCCTCGAGGTGCGCCAGCCCGCCTCGTACAAGTCGGACGAGGTCGCCGAGGCCTTCCGGGCGCTGAAGCCCGACCTGCAGGTCATGGCCTTCGTCACGCTGTTCGTGCCGTCGAGCTTCCTCGCCATCCCGACCCACGGCTCGATCCAGTACCACCCCTCGCTGCTGCCGGCCTACCGCGGCGCCTCCGCCATCAACTGGCCGATCATCAAGGGCGAGACCGAGACCGGCCTGTCGATCTTCTGGCCCGACGACGGCCTCGACACCGGCGACGTGCTTCTGCAGAAGACGACCCCGATCGGCCCGAAGGACACGCTCGGCTCGGTCTACTTCGACCGGCTGTTCCCGATGGGCGTCGAGGCGATGCTGGAGGCCGTCGATCTGGTGAAGGCCGGGACCGCGCCGCGCATAAAGCAGGACGAGGACAAGGCGACCTACGAGGGCATCTGCCGCGTGGCGAACGCGAAGATCGACTGGGGCAAGCCCTGGGAGCAGATCGACCGCCTGATCCGCGGCTGCAACCCCTCCCCCGGCGCCTGGACGACGCTGGACGGCCAGACCGTCAAGATCCTCGACGCCGTTCCTCTGCCGGCCAAGACGCCGAAGGACATCGCCGGCAAGCTCGGCGAAGTGGCGGTCGTTGACGCGGACGGCGTCGTGGTGGTTTGCGCGGACGGTCGCTTCCGGGTCACCCGCGTGCAGCCCGAGGGCGGCGCGAAGACGCCTGCGGGCGAATGGGCGGCCGCCGCCAACCTCGCGACCGGCGTCCGCTTCGGGCTCTGACGCGGTCCGCCGTCAGCGCCACGGCGGCGCGACCGTGAACCGCGCGGGATCGAGAATCGCTCCGTCGTCGTAGAACGTCATGAGCACGTTGAGGCGGACCTCGGGGCCGTCCTCGCGCAGCAGTTCGTAGCGGGCGCCGTGCTCCTCCAGCCGGAGGCTCGCCTTTTGCGCGATCGCCCGCAGCACGCGCTGCGGGGCCCGCCAGCCGAGCGTCGCGTGCAGGCCCTCGAGCGCCTCGGTCGCCGCGCGGGTCACCTCCCGGTCGTCGCCCGGCTTCAGCACGTTGAGCTTCAGCCGGACCACGTCCACCGCGGTCGGCCGTCCGCCCCGCAGGGTGACGATCAGGCTCGACCCGTTCTCGCCGAGGGCCTGGTAGGCCAGGCAGTACCACCCCGGCGAGGTCGGGAGAGGTCCGGGCGTGACCGGGGCCTCGGGCAGGCCGAGCTGCCGGAGCCGTCCGCAGAGCTGCGCGGGCGTCGCCTCCAGGCGGCGCATGAAGCGCGTCGGGCGCGCGAACGGCCCCCGCAGCCAGGCGTCGTCGAAGGCCGCGGCCGGCTCTTCGGCCGGCGGGGTGTCCGCGGTGGCCGAAGGCGCGACGACCTCGGGGGCCGTCGGGACCGGCGCCGCGACGACGTGAACCTGCCGCGCGTCGTCGATCAGCCCGGTCTGGGCCGAAATCCGCCAGATCGCGATCGAGAACACCAGCAGCACCAGCCCCAGAGCCGCGCCCCCGAGCGCCGCCGGCGCCCACTCCGGCGCGCGGCGCCTAGTTCCGACGGGACGCGGCTGCGGCGAAGGGTTCGGGCGGCGGGCGAGGCCGCGGATCGCCCCCGCCGCCGTCGCGGACCGGCGGCGGACCACGAGCGCCGCGGCGCCGACGGCCGACCTCATGCGCGCCCCCGCGCCGCCGCGTGGCCGCACGGGCACGACGGGCCGCGCCGCTGGCCGCGGCTTCGCCCGCGGGGCCGCGCGCCGCAACTGCATCGCCGCCTGGTCTCGGGCCGCCACGAGGCGGGCGCGGACGTCCCGCGACCAACGAGCGCCATGGATGCGAAATCGCTGGGACAGGGCGGCGGGGGCCGCGCGCAGGGCGCCGGCGCTCGGCGGCTGGCGACGGCCCTTGGGGCCCGCCGCGGACAAACCGGCCCGCGCCTTGGCGACCGCCCCCGACGCCAAGGCCTCGAGCCGGACGCGCGAACGCCCCGCCGCCCGGCGCGCGGCCTCGGCCTGCGCCCTCAGCCAAGCCAGGGGCCGTTCGATCCAGCGCGTCACCGTTGTCGCCGCCCGTCTTGCACGTCCGCATGCGCCCCGGACCCGAGATCCGAACGCCGCGTCCGCCGATCCATGCGACGGCCGCAAAGCGCGGTCAACGGCGCCCGGCCGAGCGGCGGCGGCGGTTCGAGGTCCAAACACTGAAGAGGCGGCGCGTCGGCGGAGCCGTCGTCGCCAGGCGAGAGCTTCGGATGGTTCAAGCCTGCCCGGCCGATGCATGACGCGTCGCCCAAGCGGGGCGGCGGATCGGGATATCCGCGACGTCCTGAAGTCGGCTGGTCGGAGTGGCAGGATTCGAACCTGCGACCCCCTCGTCCCGAACGAGGTGCGCTACCAGGCTGCGCTACACTCCGCGGCCGACGGCGGCCCTTATAGGAGGACCAGCGGCGCTCCGCAAGCGGGCAAACGCATGCGACGCCTTCCCTTTTCACAGGCGCGTCTCTCCCGAGGCGCCGCGCGGCGCCTCGCCGGATGGAACTCCTGTTCCGGCCGCACGTTTAGCCGCCACTCCCGCCGCCGACGGCGGCGCTGGTCCTGCGCTCAGGGCGCTGGACAACGAAAGGATTTGAGCGACATGGCGGACCCCAACATCTCCGAAAAAGTCGACGATCTGGCCGATGGCGTGAAGAACGCCGGGCGTAGCGCCGCCGAAGGCGCGCGCGCAGCGGGCGAGAGCGTGGGCGACGCCCTCGACGACGCCGGCGACGCCGCCGAGCGCCGCCTGCGCCGCGCCAACCGCCGCGGCCGCGCCGCCTACGCCGAGACCGAAGATCGATTCGAGAGCGAGTTCGAAGGCATCGAGGACACCATTCGGCGCAATCCGATCGCGGCCACCGGCGCGGCGCTGCTCGTCGGCGTCGTCCTCGGCCGGTTTTTCCTCTGATCTGATCGTTTCATTGCGGCGCCAAGGCGCCAGGAAAGGGAGAGTGACATGGACAAGAACACCGTGAAGGGCGCCCTCAAGGAGGCCGTCGGCAAGGGCAAGGAAGGCGTCGGCAAGGTCACCGGCAACGTCGGCCTCGAAGCCGAAGGCAAGGCCGAGCAGGTCGAGGGCAAGGCCCAGAAGACCGTCGGCAAGACCGCCGACGCCGCGCGGTCCGCCCTCAAGCACTGAACGTCTCACCCGGATGCGGCGCTTGCGCCGCGCCCGGACCAGACAGTCGCCCTGCCTTCGCACAGAACGCACGGCGGTCTGAAACGTGACATCCGGAAGGCCGGTCGCGACGCGATCGGCCTTCTCTGCGTCTAGCCCTGCCCCGTCCGTCGCGCCGGGCCTGCGTCCGTGGAATCGGACGGGCCCACAAGCCGCCGCACGGCGTCGACAAGCGCCGAGAGCGACGTCCGGGATTTCGTCAGCGCCGCGGCCGCCTGGGGAGCGACGTCGCCGTCGATGTCGTGCGCGGAGAAGATGATGGCGGGTGTCGGACGCGGCGTTGTCGCTTCGAGATCGGCCAGAAGCTCGAGCCCGCTTCCGTCGCCAAGCGCCACGTCGATGATCGCCAGATCGAACGACGTGTCCACGAGCCGCGCGCGCGCCTCGATCAGGCTGCGCGCGGACACGACGTCCGCGATCGGCGCGACGGCGGCGGTCACCACCTTGCAGAGATCGGCGTCGTCCTCGACGTGAAGGATCTTGGGCCGCCCGCCGCGCGGTCTCAGCCGATCGCGCAGGAGTCCCGACAGGCGCTGGACGTCGACCGGCTTCTCGAGCCACGCCACGACGTCGAGCATCGCCGCGCGGGCGTCGCGGCGGCCGGCGTCCGCTTCGGCGGAGACCACGATTATCGGCGTCGTGGCGGTCGCTGCGGACGCGCGCAGATCCCGGATCAAGGTGATGCCGTGGCCGTCCGGCAGTCTCAGGTCGACCAGGATGGCCTGCACGTCCCCTGTCGCGGCCGCCTTCGCGCTGCGCGCGGTCGTGGCGAGGATGGTGCGGAAGCCCGCCTCGGACAGCTGTTCGGACAGGATCGCGCCGATGATCGCGTCGTCCTCGCACACGAGGATGCAGGGCCGACGGTCCAACGCCGGCGCGGACGCCGCCCGCTCCTCCCGCATCCGCGGCAGCCGCACCTGGAATTCGGCGCCCTCCCCCGGCTCGCTGACGAAGCCCACGGATCCGGCGTGCCGCTCGACGATCTCCTTGACGATGGCGAGGCCGAGCCCGGTCCCGCCCTTGCGGCGGCTGTCGGAGCCGTCCGCCTGCGCGAACTTCGAGAAGACGTGCGGCCGGAACCCGACCGGCAGGCCCGGGCCGCGGTCGCGCACCCGCAGCCGCGCGGCGGCGCCGTCCACGTCGATCGTGACCGTGACGGTCTCTCCCTTCGGGGAAAACTTGATGGCGTTCGAAATCAGGTTGGTCGCCACCTGGCTCAGGCGGTCGGCGTCCCCGCGCACGATGGTCGCGTCCGTTCCGCTCACCACCTCGACCTGGACCTCGTACGACTGGGCGTAGCCCCTGAGACCGCTCACGGCGTCCTCGACCAGGGGCTCGAGCGCCACCGGACCGAGATCGAAAGCCATGCGGCCTGCTTCGATCTTCTCGATGTCCAGGATGTCGTTGATGAGCCGAACCAGGCGCAAGCTGTTGGCGTGGGCGATGCCGATCAGATGGCGCGCCTTGTCCCCGAGCGGACCGGCGACCCCTTCCGCGAGCAGGCCGAGCGAGCCGGCGATCGAGGTGAGCGGCGTGCGCAGCTCGTGGCTGACCGTCGACACGAACTCGGTCTTCATGAGCTCGACGCGCTTGCGCTCGCTGATGTCGCGCGCGGTGACGAACACGCGCTCGACGCGCCCTCCGGCGTCCTTCAGCGGCACATAGACGATTTCGTAGGCGGCCGGCATGCCGCGCACGGCCGATTCACGCTCGGCCGTGAACGGCTGCCGGGTTTCGACCGCCGTGCGCAGATCCTCCTCCAGCGCGGTCCCGGGTCCGCCGGGGAAAATCTCCGCGGGCGTCCGCCCGACCACATCGTCCTGGCGCAACCCGCTCGCCTCCACGGCTGCGCCGTTCCAGGTCTCGACGCGGAACGATCCGTCGGGCTCGACGCGCAGGACGGCTTTCGAATCGGGGGAGTGGTCAAACAGCCCGCGGAACAGCGCCTCCGCCTCGACCAGCCGACGCTCCCGGTCGCGGATCGCCGCCGCGGTCGCCGCCAGAGCGCGGCTGAGCATCCCGATTTCCCCACGCGCGCCCGCCAGCGAGCGGTCGTCCGGTTCGTCGCCCTGAAGCCGTTGGGCATAGGCCGTCAGGCGCCGGACGGGGCGAAGCACCAGCATCTCGGCGCCGAACACCCCAAGCGCCACGGAGGCGGCCAGCAGGGCGCTGATCAGGCCGAGGCGGCGATTCATCCGGGCGTCGACCGGCTCGACGATCTCCCGCTTGGGCAGGCCGACGATGACCCGCCCTCCGCTGAAGGCGAGAGGGCGCACGACGAACACGAAGGGCTCGCCCCCGTCGCCCGGCGCCTCGAACGCGGCCCTGCGGGTCGTGAGCATGTCGGCCGGCGCGCGCGCGAACGCCCGCGCCCCGATCTGGTCGCGGTCGTCCGGGCGTCGCGCGATGACGACGCCGTCCTTGTCGACGAGCGTCAGCACGGCCTCGCGCTCGCCTCCCACGGCGAGCCGGTCGAGCGGGTCCCCCAGAGCCTCGAGGTTGATGATGGCGCCGACGAGCACCGTCGCGCCGCCGGGAAGCAGCAGAGGCTGCACCACCGCGATCGACGCGCGGGACTGCACCCTTGTGACGATGTAGCCGCTGACCGTGAAGCTCTGGGTCGAGAAGGCTTCGCGGACGTAGTCGCGATCGCCGAGGGAGATCGGGCGTCCGCTGCGCCGCGGGGCGCACAGCACTTCGCCCGAGCGACTGACGACGAACAGCGACGACGTCAGCCCGTTCAGACTGGCGAAGCGGGCGACGGTCGCGTCGCAGGCGGGTCCCGGCGTGCGGATCTCGGGAAAGCGCGCGAGAAAGACCAGCGTGCGCCGCACCTGCTCGATGACCGCGTCCTGCTGCTCCACCCCGAGGCGGGCGAGGCCCGCGAGACGCGTCTCCGCCTGCTTCAGCGCGATGTCGCGCTCGGCGCTCGCGAAATACACCGTGAGCGCCGCGAGCGGCGTCAGCGCGAGCACGCCGACCGGCGCGATGCGCCAGCGCAGCGTCGACGACTGCCGCGCCAGTCCGATCGCGAGATGCAGCAGCGCCAGCGCCGCGGCGCTCGGCAGCGACACCTCGCCGAAGCCCGTCACGGCGGCGAGCGCGGCGGGCTTCATCGCATAGAGCGCCAGGGCGAAAACCGCGATCGCGACGCCGACGATCCGAAACGCCTGGCGCAGGTTTTCGACGAGGCTCGATCCCACGTTGGCGAGCGCGAGGGCGAGCGCGGTGCAGAGCACGGCGGCGACAGGGGCGGAGGCCAGCTCTCCCCCGCCGGCCCCGCTCGACGACGCCGCGGCCAGGACATGCGCCAGGACGCCGACGGCGACCAGCGACGCGAGGACCGCCCCCGCCCGCTGGAACGACGGGATGGGCGCGTAGACCGCCACGCAGGCCGCGGCGAGCGCCACCAGGGCGCCATCCACCCACGCCGCGCCGGAGGCCGAAGCCAGCGCAGCCGTCTGCGGAGTCGGCCAGCCGAGGACCGTGTTGAGTCCGGACAGGGCCGCGATCAGCCCTGCGGCCGCCGCGCAGGCGCCCGCCGCCCAGTGGCGCGGCTTCATCGGAAGCGATCGAGACGACATCGACGACCGCCCTGGCCGCGTGATCGGGGAGCGGCACGCTACGACAGAACCACGCGGGTTGGGAATCGCCCGGTGGGGGGCGTCGTCCTCGGCGCACGGGCGTTTGTGCTAGGGCTTGGCCGATCCTCACGAACGCGCGGAGAGGCGAGCCCGGTGCTTACGAGATCGATTCCCGCCTCGATGGACGACGCCATCGTCAGGATGATCGACAGCCGTCTCGACGACGTCCGCCGGAGCGAGGGCGTGGCGATCCCCCTGGCGATCGAGAGCGGCAGCCGGGCCTGGGGCTTTCCATCCCCCGACAGCGACTACGACCGCCGGTTCGTGTTCGTTCGCCCGAGCGAACACTACCTGTCGCCGTGGCAACGCCGCGACGTGATCGAGACCCCGCTCGACGGCGACCTCGACGTGAACGGCTGGGAGCTCGGCAAGGCGATTCGCCTTCTGCTCAAGGGCAACGCGGTCATCGTCGAATGGCTGAGGTCGCCTGTCGCTTACGGCGTGGACGAGACCTTCCGGACCGCGTTTCTGGAGCTGGCTGAGAACGTCGCCGACCGCAATCTCATCGCGCTCCACTATCTCCATCTCGGCTTGCGCCAGCGAAACGCCTACTTCTCCGACCGCAAGGCCGTCGCGCTGAAGAAGATTTTCTACGCCGTGCGGCCGGCTGCGGCCCTGCGCTGGCTGCGGCGCCATCCCGATGCGGCGATCGCTCCCATGCGGTTTCAGACGCTGATCGAGGAATGCGATCCCCCGTCCGACGTCCGGTCCGTTCTGGCTGACCTGGTCGAGCGGAAGTCCGTGACCCGCGAGCTCGGGACCGCTCCTCTCCCGGCGTCGATCGCGACCTTCGTCGACGGCGAGTTCGAAGCGGCGACGGCGGCCTTTTCGAAGGCGCCTCCGGCCGAGCGACGGCGCGAGATCGAACTGGCGGAGCAGTTTTTTCGGAGAATGGTCGCGCACGTCTGGGCGAGCTGACGAGCCGGAGCCGAGTCGCGGTCTCGGCGCGTGCGCCGGCCTCCTGCAGTCACTCGACCCGCAAGCTGGGCCGTCGCCGTCCTATCTTTGCCCGCGCGGGATTGCTTCCCCGGCGATCACCCTACTTCCTGCGGACGATCGCAGCCCCCGCGCGTCGCATTACAAGGCAGAGCAGATATGACCGACCCCAACGCATCCGAGATCGACGAGGCGCGGCGTTCCGTCGTTTCGCTCCTGCGCCAGGAGTTCAACAATCACACGCTCGGTCAGCTCGACCCCTATGAATTCGGAAACGCGGTCGCGCCGCTGGTCAACGCGCTCGCGGCGTTGACCCTCATGGAGAAAGACCTGTCCGATGGCGCCGGTCTGGGAGAAGCGAGCCGCTCCGACGACTGATTCCTGGACGGCGAACTCGCGTTCATCCGCGTCGCCTCGGGCGCACAGGACCGCGAGCGCGTTTCGCTTCATTCGATGGGGAGGGGCGCCGCTCGGCGGCAGGTCTGGACCGGCGGTCCGCCTGCTAGAAGAACCAAGCAGGCCGGTCGTCGGAACGACCATATGACGTCCTGTCGGAACGTCTCGATGATGCGGCGGTAAACACCAAGAAAGACTTGGTGGGCGCACTAGGGCTCGAACCTAGGACCCGCTGATTAAGAGTCAGCTGCTCTACCAACTGAGCTATGCGCCCGATCGAAAAGTGACGTTCGGGACGCCGCATCGCTTCGATGGCGCGGGATGTAACAAACCATCCCGCGCCTGTCTAGCCTTGTCGATCACTCTTCCTGGAAAACCTCGTCGCGCTTTTTGCGCACGGAGGGGAGGAAGACGACGACGAGCACGAGAACCGCCACGATGAGCAGGCCCGCGCTCAGGGGACGGGTGAAGAACACCGTTGGATCGCCGCGGAAAATGGTCATCGCGCGGCGCAGGTTCTCCTCCAGCATGGGCCCGAGCACGAAGCCGAGCAGCAGGGGCGCCGGCTCGCATTCGAGCTTCACCAGCACGTAGCCGAGCAGGCCGAAGGCGGCCACCGCATAGAGGTCGAACGCGTTCGAGTTCACGCTGTAGACGCCGATGCAGCAGAAGGCGAGAATCGCCGGGAACAGCACCGTGTAGGGCACCGTCAGCAGCCGCACCCACAGCCCGATCAGCGGCAGGTTCAGCAGCACCAGCATCAGGTTGCCGATCCACATCGAGGCGATGACGCCCCAGAACAGCTCCGGCTTCTCCACCGCGACGTTCGGCCCGGGCTGGATGCCCTGGATGATCATCGCGCCGATCATCAGCGCCATCACCGGGTTCGCCGGGATGCCGAGCGTCAGCATCGGGATGAACGAGGTCTGCGCGCCGGCGTTGTTCGCGGCTTCCGGGGCCGCCACGCCCTCGATCGCGCCCTTGCCGAAGCGTTCCGGCGTCTTCGAGATGCGCTTCTCGACGGTGTAGGCCGCAAACGACGACAGCACCGCGCCGCCGCCCGGCAGGATGCCCAGGATGGAGCCCAGCGCCGTGCCGCGCACGACGGGCGCCCAGGCCGCCTTGAAGTCCTCCTTGCTTGGGAAGAGGCCCGTGACCTTCTTCACCATCACCTCGCGGTCGCTCTCGTCCTCGAGGTTGCGCAGGATCTCGGCGATGCCGAACACGCCGACCGCCACCGCGACGAAGTTGACGCCGTCGGCGAGCTCCAGGAAGCCCATCGTAAAGCGTTGCGCGCCGGTGTTGACGTCCGACCCTATGAGACCGAGCAGAAGCCCGATCACGATCATGCCGAGCGCCTTGATGACCGAGCCGTGCGCGAGCGCGACCGAGGCCACGAGGCCCAGCATCAGCAGCGAGAAGTACTCCGCCGGGCCGAACTTCAGCGCGACCTCGGTGAGCGGCGGCGCGAACAGCGCGATCAGCACCGTCGCCACCGTGCCGGCGAAGAACGAGCCAAGCGCGGCGGTCGCAAGCGCCGGACCCGCCCTGCCCTGCTTCGCCATCTGGTAGCCGTCGATCGCGGTCACCGCCGACGAGCTCTCGCCCGGCAGGTTGATCAGGATCGCCGTGGTCGAGCCGCCGTACTGCGCGCCGTAGTAGATGCCGGAAAGCATGATCAGCGACGTCGCCGGCTCGAAACCGAAGGTGATCGGCAGCAGCATCGCGATGGTCGCCGTCGGGCCGATGCCCGGCAGCACGCCGATCAGCGTGCCGAGCAGAACGCCGATGAAGCAGAACAGAAGATTGACAGGCTCCGCGGCGGTCGCGAGGCCAAGCCCGAGATTCTGAAGGATCTCCATCTCAGCCTCGCTTTAAAAGGTGAGCCAGGGGCCGATCCGCGGGACCGGCAACCCAAGGCCAAAGCTGAACACCAGAACGCAGAAAATCGTCAGCCCGACGGTCAGCGAGGCGGCCATGACGAGCGTGGCGCGTCGGCTGGCGAAAGCGGAGATCGCGACCACGAGCGCGGTCGCAGGCCCGAGGCCGAGGCCCCGGAGCGTGAGGCCGAACACGACCGGCGCGCCCAGGATCAGGATCAGGCCCCGCCACGGCACGCCGGTCATCGGCGACGGCGCCTTGCCGACCGCCTTGAAGAGGGTGATGAAGCCGATCAATCCAAGCACGCCTGCTAGCACCAGCGGGAAGTAGCCGGGGCCCATCCGCAGCGCGGTGCCGATCGTCAGCTCTTGCGTGCCGAGCGCGAACAGCCCGGCGATCACGATGAAGATGACGCCGGCCGCGGCGTCACGTGTGTTGATTTGCATGAAGTGGCCTCGGGAACGAACGCGTCGACCCGCCTGAAGCGGGCGCCGAATAGAACGGGAGCGGCGGGTCGCCCCGCCGCTCCCGGCTCCAGAGAGGGTCAGTCGGCGTAGACGCCGGCGGATTTGATCACGGGCGCCCAGCGGGCGATCTCGGAGGTCAGCTTGGCCTTCAGCGCCTCCGGCGTGGCGTCGGCGTCCGGCGACGGGACGGTTCCGAGGTCGGCGAAGCGCTTGACGACGTTCGGATCCTTCAGCGCCTTCTGGAGCGAGGCCGACAGCTTGGCGACGATTTCCGGCGAGGTGCCCTTGGGGGCGTAGATCCCGTGCCAGATGCCGACCTCGAAGTCGGTCAGCCCGCCTTCGGCCGCGGTCGGCACGTCCGGCAGCGCAGCGAGGCGCTCCTTGGTCGTGGTGGCGTAGGCCTTGATCTTGCCGCCCTTGATCTGGTTCGTCGTGTTGGTGGTCTGGTCGCACATCAGGTCGACCTGGCCGCCCACGAGGTCCGTCATCGCGGGACCGGTGCCCTTGTACGGCACGGTCGTGAGCGGGGTCTCGATCTTCGACATGAACAGCATGCCGCAGAGGTGCGACGCCGCGCCGATGCCGGCGTTGGCGTAGGTCACCTTGTCCTTGTTGGCCTTCGCGTACTCGACGAGCGCCTTCATGTCGGCCGGCTCGAAATTGGCGCGGGCGACGATGGTCATCGGCACGTCGGTGACGAGGCCGACGTACTCGAACGCGTTCAGCGTGTCGTAGGGCAGCTTGCGGTAGAGCGACGCGCTCGTCGACATGCCGATGTGGTGGAGCAGCAGCGTGTAGCCGTCGGGATCGGCCTTGGCGACGCGACCCGCGCCGAGCGTGCCGCCGGCGCCGCCGACGTTCTCGATCACGATCTGCTGGCCGAGATCCTTGCTCATGGCCTCCGCCACGAGGCGGCTGACCGTGTCGGTCGGCCCGCCGGCGGAGAACGGCACGATCATGGTGATGACGCGGGACGGATAAGTCTCGGCGGCGGCGCCGCCCGTCAGCACCCCGAAGGCCGCAACCGCGGCGGCAAGCGACTTGAACATAGGATTTTCCCTCCTCACGCCCGTGTGACGGTCGATCGTCCGCCTCTGAGCGGAGCGTCCCCGTAGCTCTTCCCGATCCGCGCGTTACGCGTCTTGATGGGCTGTTCGCTTATCGATGATGCTTAAGTCGAACGCAACCGATCAAGGCGAGATTGCGGCGGCGCACCATGAACGCAAGCCCGTGATCGGCGGCTCCACGATCGCTCGTCGTCGCCCGAATGCCAAGAGGCTGAACGAAAAGAGGCCGCCTCGCGGCGGCCTCTAAGCAGTTCTTGGTATGCCCGTGCTCAGGCGCGGATGGCGGCCTGGGCGTTCAGACTGACGCGCTTGGTCGCGAGCTTGTTCAGCGCCGCCACATAGGCGCGGGCGGAGGCGACGAGCGTGTCCGGATCGGCCCCGCGGCCGGTCACCATTTTGTCGCCCTCCTCCAGCCGCACCGAGACCTCGGCCTGGGCGTCGGTGCCCTCGGTCACCGCGTGGACCTGGTAGAGCGCGAGCTGCGCCTCATGCGGGACCACGCGCTGGATGGCGTTGAAGATCGCGTCCACCGGCCCGTTGCCGACCGCCTGCACCGTGGTGTGCACGCCGTCGATGTCGAGCGTCAGCGTCGCCGACTGCGGCCCCATGGTGCCGGCGATCACGGTCAGCGAGAGCACCTTGATGCGATCGTTTCCGCTCGCGATCTGGTTGTCGACCAGGGCCTCGATGTCTTCGTCGTAGACGTGCTTCTTGCGGTCGGCGAGATCCTTGAACCGGGCGAACGCATCCTGCAGCGCGTTCTCGCCGAGTTCGTAGCCGAGGGCCTTGAGCTTGTCCTTGAAGGCGGCGCGGCCGGAATGCTTGCCCATCACCAGCGAGGTCTTCGACATGCCGACCGAGGCCGGGGTCATGATCTCGTAGGTCTCGGAATGCTTCAGCATGCCGTCCTGGTGGATGCCGCTTTCGTGCGCGAAGGCGTTCTTGCCGACGATCGCCTTGTTGTACTGCACGGGGAACGAGGTGGCGGCCGATACGAGGCGGGAGGCGCGCGTCAACAGGGTCGAGTCGACGCCGGTCTCATAGGGCATGGCGTCCCGGCGCACCTTCAGCGCCATGACGATCTCCTCGAGCGCGGCGTTGCCCGCCCGCTCGCCGATGCCGTTGATGGTGCACTCGATCTGCCGCGCGCCGCCGGCGACGCCCGCCAGCGAGTTCGCTGCCGCAAGGCCCAGGTCATCGTGGCAATGGGTGGAGAAGATCACCTTGTCTGCGCCGGGAACCCGCTCGCGCACCTGGACGAACATGTTCCGGTACTCGTCGGGCGTGGCGTAGCCGACCGTGTCCGGCAGGTTGATCGTGGTCGCGCCCGCCCGGATCGCGGCTTCGACCGCCCGGCAGAGGTAGTCGATCGGCGTGCGGGTGGCGTCCATCCCAGACCACTCGACGTCGTCGACGAGATTGCGCGCCTGGGCGACGGTGCCCGAGATTATCTCCAGCACCTGCTCCTCCGTCTTGCGCATCTGGTGCGCGAGATGGATCGGCGAGGTGGAGACGAAGGTGTGGATCCGCGGACGCCGGGCGAAGCGCACCGCCTCGCCGCAACGGGCGATGTCCGCGGGGATTGCCCGGGCGAGGCCCGCGACGATCGCGGTCTCGGTGCGCCGAGCGATCTCGGCCACCGCCTCGAAGTCGCCGTTCGACGCGATCGGGAAGCCCGCCTCGATGACGTCGACGCCCATCCGGTCGAGCAGATGGGCGACGTCGAGCTTCTCCTCGAACGTCATGGTGGCGCCGGGGCACTGTTCGCCGTCGCGCAGCGTGGTGTCGAAAATGACGATCCGGTCGGTGGATGCGGTCATCGGGAAAGGTCCTTCGGGATCCGGGCGGCTCCGCCGGCTCTGATGTGGCCGTCAGCGGGCTCGCGAGCGTCGCGTGCTGGTCGGGTTCTCGGCGTCCCCTGAGCGCCAGGGCGACAAAGCCCGGCCGGCCCTCAGGGGCGCGTAAGGAGAAGTCGGCCGGCGAACGGGCGCGCGGAGGCGTCGGCCGCGAAGGCCGTCGTCCGATCCACGATGAGGTCGCCGCTCGCGCGCATGACGCCTGTCCGAAATCCGCAAGGCAAACGCCGGGACACATCCGGCGCGAAGGCCACGTTTACGCCCGTTGCACGCGGCGATCAACGGGTAAACCCGCGGTTGACCGGCTGTTACCCCGCCGTTAACCCGCCGCGTCACAACGGAGCGGCGCGGGTTAACCCAGCAGCGTCCCTTCGGCGACGACGACGGCGCCGCCGCCCACCGTGGCCGAGGCGAGCGTTCCGCCCGCGATCTCGAGGCCGACCTCGATCAGGCTGGGCCGCCCCATCTCGTAGCCCTGTTCGATCCGCACCGCGTGGGAGCCCTCGCCCGGCCGGTCGAACGCCGCCACCACGCCCGTGAAAGCGGCCGCGGCGGAGCCCGTCGCGGGGTCCTCCGTGATCGCAGGTTCCAGCATCCGCGCGTGGTAAGTGTTTGCGCTGTCGACCGTTTCTCGCGTGTAAACAAAGACGGCGGAGTTGCGGTCGTCGCCGAACGCCTCCGGCCAGAGCACGCCGTTCGCGGCCACGCGAGCAACGGCGTCGGCGTTCTTCACCGGCACGAAGGTGAAGGGGTTTCCGGCCGAGAATCGCGACACCGAATGCCCGTCGAACCCGATCTCATCCGGCGAAATCCCAAGCGCCGCAGCAGCTTGCGCGACGGTCGGCGGCTCCCCCGCAGGTTCCGGCAGGCGCGGAAGCGTGAAGCTCGCGCGGCCGGAGGTCCTGTTCGCGAGCCTGACCCGGCAGGAAATGACGCCGACGGCCTCCTCGACCTCGAAGGCGCCTTCCTCCTTCGAGCCGACCCCGGTCAGCAGCCCCAGCAGCACGGCGGCGCCGACAGTGGGGTGCCCGGCGAAGGGTAACTCTTTGTGCGGCATGAAGATTCGAAGCCGCGCCTTGCGCCCGTCGACCTCGGCCGGAAGCAGAAACACCGTCTCCGACAGGTTGAACTCGCGGGCGATCATCTGCATCCCGGCGGCGTCCAGGCCCTCGGTGTCGAGCACCGCGGCCAAGGGATTGCCGGCGTAGGCGCGGTCGGTGAAGACGTCGAGGATCACATAGCGTCTGGCCATGACGCGCGGCTTAGCACGCTCCGCGAAGATCAGGCCAGAGCCGGAATCGGCGGAGACGACGATGTCTCGCCGCTCCTAAAAGCGGCCTTCGCCCCGACCGCGAAGGCGCAACGAGCGCCAGCGGGCCAAGAAAAAACCAAGGAACGCCAAGGGCATGACGGCGATCGGAGCGCTCCGGGCGACAATCCGCGCGGCGCGGCGGAACGCGACGATCGTCAGGGCCGCGGCCCCTGCGGCGCTCAGCGTTCGCGCGGATTTCCTACACCCGCTCCGGCTGGAACAGCCTGGTCGGGCGCACGAACTCCTCCTGCGCCGCGATCGTCAGAATCTCTCGTGACCCCGCGTCCGACGTCGCCCTCAGCAGTCCGTAGACCGAGGATCCGGCCAGCGACAGCGCCTGCGCCGCCGAGCCGGTCGTCAGCAGATGCACGAAGAACAGGGCCGCGATCGCGTCGCCCGCTCCGTTCACCGAGAGCGGCAGCAGCGGGGTGCGGAGGCGGAAGGCGCCCTCCCCGTCGACCGCGAGCAGATCGATCGCGTCCTCCGGCGTCTCCGGCGTCCGCAGGCTGGTGACCAACACCGCCTTCGGGCCCCGCGCCCTCATGGCCTCGACGGCGGCGACGGCCGCGCCGAGCGAGCCGACCGTCACCCCCGTCAGGTATTCGAGCTCGAACTGGTTCGGCGTGACGACGTCCGCGGCCGGCAGGGCGCGGTCCCGCATGAACTCCGGAATGCCCGGCCGCACGAACACCCCGCGGCCGACGTCGCCGATGACGGGATCGCAGCAGTAGAGCGCCTCGGGGTTCGCCGCCCGCACGCGGCCGACGGCGTCGAGGATCGCCTCGCCGATCGCGGCGTCGCCCATGTAGCCGGACAGCACCCCGTCGCAGGACGGCAGGACCCCCCGCTCCTCGACGCCGGTCACCACCTCGCGGATGGCGTCGGCCGGAAACACCGGGCCGCGCCAGGCGCCGTAACCCGTGTGGTTCGAGAACTGGACGGTGTTGATCGCCCAGACCTCATGGCCGAGGCGCTGCATCGGAAACGCCGCGGAAGCGTTGCCGACGTGGCCATAGGCGACGTGAGACTGGATCGACAGGATGTTCATCAGCGCGCCCCGCTTTTGCCGCGCCGGTTCTAGCGCCGCATCAGCCGGCCCGTCGAGTTCCGATCGGTGATCGCGACGATCGTCCGCGCTGATGCGTCAGGCGAAGTAGTCGCGCAGAAAGACGCCGCCCGGCGCGAGCAGGATGTAGGCCCAGACGACCGCGGAACTGGCGTTCGCCAGTTGAAAGCGCACCTGTCCCATCTCGAACATGCCGGCGACGAAGGGCACGAAGGATCGAATCGGGCTGATGAAGCGGCCGACGAACACGCCGGGCGCGCCCCATTTCTGCACGAAATTCTGCGTGCGATGAATGAGTTCCGGCCGGTTCTTGATGGTCTTCCACTCCAGCACGCGGTCCTTCAGGCGGTAGCCGAGCGCATAGGACACCCAGTCCCCGAGAAAGCCTCCCAGCGCGACGCCTGCAAAAATCGGCCAGAACGCGATGTTGCTCGCGCCGATCAGCGCTCCGACGCCGACGAAAAGCGGCGTGGACGGCACCGCCAGCGACAGCCCGACGATCGATTCGAGAAAGGCGAGCACGAACACGATCGCCGGCGCCCAGGCCTCGTGCTCCCGGACGAAGTCGAGCGTCGTCGTCATCACGCTGTCGAAGGTCATGGGCAGCCGGAATCGTGAGATGGCGGAAAGCCGGCGTTTCTCCCGCGTTTTCGGCCCCGACGCAACGCGCACGGAGGGAACGATCGCTTTACCGGGCGGCGGCGGGTCCGCGCCCGGAGGCGGCGCGCGACCAGCTCGCGAGGACCGTTGCGCAGTCCCTCGACATCCCGATCCTCCGCAAGTCTTGCACGATCCTCCGAACGTGATGGGACAGCTCTGGCGAAAGCTCCCGCCGCTCTCCTATCTTGCAGCGCGAAGACCCAATCCTCGGACGCTGCGTTACAAGCGAGCGGCCAAGGGGCGACCAGGAGACGCGGCGATGGCCGACACCACCGAACTCGCGGCACTGATTGCGCGATTCGCCACGGACGAAGGCGTCACAGCGACCGCGGCTCCGCGGCTTTCACTGTTTCGCGCCTCGCGGCCGACCGAACCCGTGCATTCTCTTTATGAGCCCGCGTTCTGCATCATCGCCCAGGGCCGCAAGCAGGTGATGCTGAACGGCGCGATCTACGGCTACGACCCCGCGCACTATCTCGTCGTCTCGGTCGATCTGCCCATCGTCGCGCAGGTCACCGAAGCGTCCGACGACGAGCCCTACCTCGGCCTGCGCCTCGATCTTGATCCCGCCGCCCTGAGCGCGATGATGATCGAGCACGGGCTCGATCGCCGCGACATTCCCGCCGGCCCCGGACTAGGTCTTGCGCGGATGACGCCGGACCTGATCGACGCGGTCGTGCGCCTGACGCGGTTGCTCGATCAGCCCGACGACATCGGCGCCCTGGCCCCGCTGATTGAGAAGGAGATCCTTTATCGCCTGATGACGGGCGATCAGGCGTCGCGCCTGCGCCAGATCGCATTGGCCGACAGCAAGCTGAGCCAGGTGAACCGGGCGATCGACTGGATCCGGCGCAACTTCCGCGAACCGTTCCGGATCGACTCGGTGTGCGACGCCGCAGGCATGAGCCCTTCCGCGTTGCACGCCCATTTCAAGACCGTGACCGCGATGAGCCCGCTGCAGTACCAGAAGCAACTGCGGCTGCAGGAAGCGCGGCGATTGATCCTGAGCCAGGCGCGGGACGCGGCTTCCGCCGGGCACGCCGTGGGCTACGACAGCCCCTCGCAGTTCTCGCGGGAGTACAGCCGTCTGTTCGGCGCGCCGCCGCTGCGCGACGCTGCGAAGCTGCGTGAGGCGCCGGAGCTTTCGATCGGCTGACGCTTAGGCCTGGGAGGAGCGCGTCTCGCTCACGCGCTTGGTCTCCAGCCGGCCGAGCAGAAGGTGAAGGGCCCGAAGTCGCCTCCGGGCCCTTCTGGGCGTCTTAGTTCTTGGCCTTGTCGACCATGGCCTTGGCCTTGATCCACGGCATCATGGCGCGGAGCTTCTCGCCGACCTCTTCGATCTGGTGGGCGTCGTTCTTCGCGCGGGTGGCCTTGAACGAGGTCTGGTTGACCTTGTTCTCGAGCATCCAGTTGCGGGTGAAGACGCCGCCCTGGATATCGGCCAGCACGCGCTTCATCTCGAGCTTGGTCTCGGGGGTGATGATGCGCGGGCCCGTCACGTACTCGCCGTACTCGGCGGTGTTCGAGATCGAGTAGTTCATGTTGGCGATGCCGCCCTCATAGATGAGGTCGACGATCAGCTTCACTTCGTGCAGGCACTCGAAGTAGGCCATCTCGGGGGCGTAGCCCGCCTCGACCAGCGTCTCGAAGCCGGCGCGGATCAGCTCCACGAGGCCGCCGCAGAGGACGACCTGCTCGCCGAACAGGTCGGTCTCGCACTCTTCCTTGAAGGTGGTCTCGATGATGCCGGCGCGGCCGCCGCCGATGGCGGAGGCGTAGCTGAGGCCGATGTCGTGGGCGTTGCCGGTGTAGTCCTGCGCGATCGCGATCAGCGACGGCACGCCGCCGCCCTTCTGATACTCGCCGCGCACGGTGTGGCCCGGGCCCTTCGGCGCGACCATCAGGACGTCGATGTCCTTGCGCGGCTCGATCAGGTTGAAGTGCACGTTGAGGCCGTGCGCGAACAGGAGGGCTGCGCCCTCCTTCATGTTGCCCTCGAGGCTCTCCTTGTAGATGTCGGCCTGGAGCTCGTCTGGGGTGAGCATCATCACCACGTCCGCGACCTTCGCGGCCTCGGCCGGCGACATCACCTTGAAGCCCTCGGCCTCGGCCTTCTTGGCGGACGCCGAGCCCGGGCGCAGGCCGATGATGACGTTCGCCACGCCGCTGTCGCGCATGTTGAGGGCGTGGGCGTGGCCCTGGCTGCCGTAGCCGATCACGGCGACGGACTTGCCCTTGATGAGGTTGATATCGGCGTCGCGGTCGTAATAAACGCGCATCCTGAGGCCCTTCCCTATGGGAGTTTCGTGAAGATCAGCCGGCCTGCGCCGGCGTTTTCGTCGCCCCGTACAGGGCAAGAAACTGTTGGACGGCGCGCCGCGCGTCGTCGGCTATGGCGGCGCCGTCGATCGTGAACCGGTCGCCGAGCAGCAACCGGATCTGGATGTCCCGGCCGACGAGGCCGAAGAAGGTGCGGAACGCCTCTTCGGCGTCGTCGAAGGCGACCAGCCGCGCGTTGCGCGCGTCCAGCAGCAGGCCCTTCAGCCGCTCCCCGATCGCGAAGCGTCCGTTGGCGAGGACAATCCCGCCGAGCGTTTCGGCCTGCCCGATCGCCACGCGATTGAGCGCGACCGAGGTCTCCGACGAGATCACGCTCAGCCAGTTGGCAGCGAAGCCCTCCAGGCTTTCGCGCAACGCGCCGGCGTCGAGATGCTGCCGGTCGTAGGCGCCCGCCCGGACCTTCGACGCCTGCCACCGGACGGTCTCCGTGAGCAGCCCGTCGCGGTCGCCGAACCACTTGTAGAGCGTCTCCTTCGAGCAGCTCGCGCTGCGCGCCACCGCCGTCATGGTCAGAGCCGCCGCGCCCTTCTCGACGAGCAGAGCAAGAACGGCCGCGAGCACGGCTTCGCGCCGCTCCGTCATCCCCTCGCCCAGACCGTCTCGACCGCTGCCGCTCATATGACCGTACCGTACGTTACGGTTCGGTCATATGAGCGATCCGACGAGCGCTTGCAAGAGGTTTTTCGTCGTGGAGGAAGACGCGGCGCGGGCGACGAACGTCAGCCGGCCATGCCCTCGGGTCCGCGCGCGATCGCGGCGACGCCGGTGCGGGCGACCTCCACGAGGCCGAGCGGCACCATCAGCGAGATGAACTGATCGAGCTTGTCGGGCTTGCCCGTCAGCTCGAACACGAAGCTCTCCGTGGTCGCGTCGATCACCCGGGCGCGGAACGCCTCGGCGATGCGCAGCGCCTCGACGCGGTCGTCGCCCTTGCCGCGCACCTTCACCAGCAGCAGCTCGCGCTCGAGCGATTTACCCGTGAGCGTGAGGTCGACCACGGAGTGCACCGGCACCAGCCGGTCGAGCTGGCTCTTGATCTGGTCGACCACGCCATCGGGGCCGGTCGTGACGATCGTGATACGCGAGAGATGGCTCTCGAGGCTGACCTCGGACACCGTCAGGCTGTCGATGTTGTAGCCGCGGCCGGAGAACAGGCCGATGACGCGGGCGAGCACGCCCGGCTCGTTGTCGACGAGGATCGCGAGCGTGTGGCGGGCGAGCGGCGGATGCGCGTCGTCCATGAAATAGGCGGAACCGGTCGGCAGAGGCGGCATGGGGTTCTTCTTGCTCTTTTGAGAGAGACGTCATCCCGGACGGCCGCAGGCCGATCCGGGATCGTCGTCAGAACGGGACGGTCACGCGGGCGAGCGAGTCCCGGATCGGCCTGCGGCCGTCCGGGATGACGCGTCCTTCAGACGTGGCTCACACCAGCGCCTGACCGGCCCCGGTGATCGCGGCATTGATGCTCTCGTCGGCGTCATCGTTGAGCAGCATCTCGTTGTGCGCGCGGCCCGAGGGGATCATCGGGAAGCAGTTCTCCATCTTGTCGACGAGGCAATCGACGACGGCGAAGCCCGGCGCGTCGATCATCGCCTGGATGGCGGCGTCGAGGTCGGCGGGGTCCTGCACCCGGATGCCCGTTCCGCCGTAGGCTTCCGCCAGCTTCACGAAGTCCGGCAGCGCCTCGGAGTACGAGTTGGAGTAACGGCCGCCGTGCAGCAGCTGCTGCCACTGGCGCACCATGCCCATGTACTCGTTGTTCAGGATGAACACCTTGACCGGCAGTTTGTACTGCAGCGCGGTCGAGAGCTCCTGCAGCATCATCTGGATCGAGGCTTCGCCGGCGATGTCGATGACGAGCGCGTCGGGATGCGCCTTCTGCACGCCCACCGCGGCCGGCAGGCCGTATCCCATCGTCCCGAGGCCGCCGGAGGTCATCCAGCGGTTCGGCTCCTCGAAGCGGTAGTACTGCGCCGCCCACATCTGATGCTGGCCGACCTCGGTGGTGATGTAGGTCTTCCGGTTCTTGGTCAGCTCGTACAGCCGCTCGATCGCATGCTGCGGCTTGATGATCTCCTGCGAGTTCCGGTAGCCGAGGCTCTTGCGCGCGCGCCAGCGATCGACCTCGCCCCACCAGGAGGCAAGCGCGTCGGCGTCGATCTCGGCGGAGGTCGCCTTCCAGATCCGGATCATGTCGGCGAGGACATGCGCGACGTCGCCGATGATCGGGATCTGAACCTTGACGTTCTTGTTGATCTGCGAGGGGTCGATGTCGATGTGGATCTTCTTCGAGTTCGGCGCGAACGCGTCGAGCCGGCCGGTGATCCGGTCGTCGAAGCGCGCGCCGATGCAGACCATCACGTCGCAATCGTGCATCGCGTGGTTGGCCTCATAAGTGCCGTGCATGCCGAGCATGCCGAGCCACGCCGGGCCCGAGGCCGGATAGGCGCCGAGGCCCATCAGCGTCGAGGTCACCGGCGCGCCGGTGAGCTCCGCGAACTCGCGCAGCAGTTCGCTCGCCCGGGGACCGGAGTTGATGACGCCGCCGCCGGTGTAGAGCACCGGCTTCTTGGCGGAGGCGATCAGCTCGACCGCGGCTTTGATACGCTCGATGTCGCCGTCGACCTTGGGCTGATAGCTCTTATGGACGACGTTCTGCGGACCGACGTAGGTTCCGGTCGCGAACTGCACGTCCTTCGGGATGTCGATGACGACGGGCCCCGGCCGGCCGTTGGTTGCGACGTAGAACGCCTCGTGCAGGATCTGCGCGAGGTCGTTCACGTCCTTCACCAGGTAGTTGTGCTTGGTGCAGGGCCGGGTGATGCCGACCGTGTCGCACTCCTGGAACGCGTCCGAGCCGATAAGGTGCGTCGGGACCTGGCCGGTGATGCAAACCAGCGGGATCGAGTCCATCAGCGCGTCGGTCAGGCCCGTCACGGCGTTGGTCGCGCCGGGGCCGGAGGTGACCAGCACCAGGCCGGGCTTGCCGGTGGAGCGCGCATAGCCCTCGGCCGCGTGCGCCGCGCCCTGCTCGTGCCGGACGAGCACGTGCTCGACCTTGTCCTGCTGGAAAAGCGCGTCGTAGATCGGAAGCACCGCGCCGCCGGGATAGCCGAAGATGTGCTCGACGCCCTGGTCCTGCAGCGCGCGAACGACCATCTCCGCGCCGGTCATCGTCTCGGTCATGGCGTTTGTCCTTTCGCCGTCTCGACCCTGAAACCACCCGGCGCCTCGTTGGACGCCGGGCAACAAAAAAGGGCCCGCTGGGGAGCCCTTGGCTTAGGCGTCATCACTCGGAAGCGAACCTATCTGGTCCGCTCCTGGGATGACGCCCTGATTACGAGAATGAGATTGCGCGCCACGTGGCCGCTCCTGTCGTAAAGTTGCGCGGACGCTACGCGCGCGCCGGCCCCTCGTCAAGGCATAAAGCTTGCCCGCCAGCGGCACGAACCGGGGGGCCCCTCACGCCCGTGCCGGCTGCCGTTCAGTCGATGAAAACCGTCTCGAACTCGTCCTCCGCGTGAGGCGAGACAGCCGAGGGCGGAGGGATCAGCGCGGCCCTCCGCAGTTCGTCGCCCGCGAAGCGCCAGCAATTCCGGCCGGCGGCTTTGGCCTTGTAGAGCGCCTCGTCCGCGAGCAGGAGCAGGCGCTCGGACTCCGTCGCGCTGTCGGGGGCGAGCACGCCGCCGACGGTGACGCTCGGTCGGAGCGAGACCTCCTCGAGACCGCAGTCCTGGTGGACGTTGTCGACGACGCGCTTGGCGAGCCGCATGGCGTCCTCGACCGACGAAATCGGCGCGATCACAGCGAACTCGTCGCCGCCCAGACGCGCAACGACGTCGGTCGCCCGAAACGAGGCCCGGATGCGCGACGACACCGCGATCAGCATCTTGTCCCCGCGAGCATGACCGAACGTGTCGTTCACCGCCTTGAAGTGATCGAGGTCCACGAGAAGCAGCAGGAAACGTCGCTCCTCGCGACGGGCCGCTGCGGCGTAGGCGTCCAGCATCTCGAGAAAATGCGCGCGGTTGGTGAGGCGGGTGAGCGCGTCGTGGCGCGCGCGGTAGGCGAACATCCGCTTGAGGCGTTGCTGCTCGAACACGACCGTCGCGACGACGATGCTGGGCGTCGCCAGCAAGGCGAGCGCGATGTAGCGCAGGATGTCGCCCGCCGCCGTGCTCGCCGCGCTGAACGGCGCCGGCCAGGGCGCGGCCGCTCCGTGCATGAGGAAGATGACCGCGAAGCCAAATGCCGCGACCGTCGTGGCGAACAGGCCGAGCCGCAGCGCGAACCAGAGCAGCGCGACCGACGCCGCCAAGGCCGCTACCGGCCAGCCGGTCACGATCGAGAACTCGACCATGACCATGGCGACCGACGCCGCGCCGACATATTCCCAGGCGGAGGGCTCGCGCTCGTTCGTGACCTGGCTGTCGAGAAACGATTTTGACCGGTCCCTCCCCTGCGTGACGCTGATCGACAGCATCAGGGTCATCGAGACCAGGCCGACCATCATCAGCGCCGCGAGCCGGAGGCCGTCGATCCCGCCGCGGCCGAGCATGGCCGCAGCCTCGACCGCCACGGCCGCGACCGAACTGGCGAGCGCCACGACGACGAGCGCGCCCATCAGGCCGATGGGAGAGGCGACGGCGCCTCGGCGACGCATCAGCTGGAAAGCCAGAACGCCGACCGCGATCGCCGCGAGATCGCGGGCGCTGGCCAAAAGCGTCGCCTCCAGCGGAAAGCCGAAGAACAGGCCCATACCGATGTGGACCGCGAACAGCTTCAACAGGTCGATCGGATCGAGCCGATCGCCCATGCGGACCAACATGCCGACCGCCGCCGGCGCGGCGATCAGAAGCAATGGATAGCCTGCGGCTCCGACGCCTATGATCTGATCGGCGAGGAGGCCGAGCGCGTAGCAGAGCGACAAGGCGACGCTACGATTGCGGATCCGCTCGACGCGAACGAGCGCACGCACATCACGCAGTTTGAACATGGGGCGGGGGCACCTGTGACTGGCCTTCACAATGCCGGCTACACCCTAAATCCGGGTTGGCGACGCCTCTCAAATTTAAAGTGTTTCGCGTTTTCGCGGCGGTCGCCGAGGTAACGGCCGAGCCGAGGGTTTCGTAGACTGGACCGAACCACCACGCAGGACGTTTCGATGCCGCTCCTTCGCGACCGTTCCGGCCGCTTCTCGCCGCTGCTGACGCTCACGCTCGTCGCGCTGGTCGCGCCGGCCATCTGGCTCGCGCTGCGCGCCGCCAACGGCGATTTCTCCGGACCCGCACTCGCGCCGCCTTTTGGGGTTCCGCCGGGCCTTGCCCCGGACGGGCCGTCCGCGTTCGGCGGCGCGGCCCCCGGCGCGGCGCTGCGGCCGGGCGGAGAGGCTGCAGCCCGGCCGATCTACGACGCAATCCACTTCACCGGGGATTGGGCCGTCCGGTTCCTGCTGCTGTCGCTCGCCGTGACGCCGTTCCGGCGGCTGTGGCACTGGAGCCGGCTGCAACTCGTGCGCCGACGCGTCGGCCTTGCGGCGCTGGCCTACGCCGCGCTGCACCTTGGGCTCTACGCGATCGACCAGGAGCTCGTGCTGAGCCGGATCGCGACCGAGATCGTCTTGCGGATCTATCTCGCGGTCGGCTTCGTCGCGCTCCTCGGTCTGATCGCCTTGGGGTCGACCTCGACCGACGGGATGGTCCGCCGGATGGGGGCGAAGCGCTGGGGCCAGTTGCACAAGGCGGCCTACGCCATCGCCGGCCTCGCCGTGCTGCACTTCGCCATGCAGTCCAAGCTCGACGTCGGCGAACCCATGCTGATGTGGGGCCTGTTCGGCTGGGCGATGGGCTGGCGCTGGCTGCAGGCCCGCCACGACGGTCGCGAGACCGCCCTGCCCTGGTTGCTCGGCCTCGCCGTCGCGACCGGCCTGTTCACCGCCGCCTCCGAGGCGCTGTGGTACGGGCTCGCCACGGGCGTCGACCCCTGGCGCGTGCTCGGCGCGAACCTCGATCCCGGCTATGGCGTCCGCCCTGCCGGCTGGGCGCTGGCCTTCGGGCTCGCCGCCGCGGCCTCGAGCCTCATCGGCGCCCGCCGTCGCGGGCCGGAGCGCGCGCGGGCGCCTCGCGTCGCCCCGACCGAACGTCTGGCGACGGAAGGCCCCGCCCCGCGCGCACGCTGACGCGCCCCTTTCAGACCGCAGCGCCGACCTTCGCGACAATCGTCTCGAAGTTGCGGTCGAGCTGTTCCGCGTCAGCGCGAAACGCCGGCAGCTTCGGCGCGACCAGCGCGCCAAGCCCCGCGGCGGCCTCCGCTCCGAGCGCCTGCTCAAGGCTCGCCCGGTACTCTGGAATCCGCGTCCAGTCGTCGGTCGTCTCGGGCGTGATTTCGGAGTGGTACTGGAAGCCGTAGGCGCGGTCGCCCCACCGCATCGCCTGCACCGCGCAGGCGGCGTTGGCCGCGAGCGCGACGGCGCCCTCCGGCAGGACGGACACCTCGCAGCCATGCCACTGCAAGGTTTCGATCGTCCGCGGAAACCCCTCGAAGATCGGGTCGGACGCGCCGGCGTCCGTGAGATCGACCCGCGCCAGCCCGACTTCGGGAGCGTCCATCAGCGTGACCCGGCCGCCGAGGGCGTCGGCGAGCAATTGATGGCCGAGGCAGACGCCAAAGTAGGGTCGGCGCAGTTCCCGCACCCAGCGGCGGATCGCGGCCTTCTCGGGCTTCAGCCAGGGATGGGCGTCCTCCTGCCAGACGTCCATGGGCCCGCCCATGACCGCCAGCATGTCGAAGCCGTCGAGCTCGGGGATCGGCTCGCCGGCGTCGAGCTCGACCGGGATCCAGTCATGGCCCTTGGCGTCCCAGATGTCGCGGAACACGCCGGGATGCTCCACGTCGAGATGCTGGAAAACCAGAATGCGCATCGTCCGCCCCGCGTCCGTGTGTGTGTGTGTCAGCGAGAGGTATACCACGACGCCGCAGGCGCTGAATTTGATGCCGGCGCGTGCTGGCGCGCCGACGCGCGCGAGCGTATAGCGTCGCCGAAAGACTTAGGCCCTTCGTTTCAAGGACGCCCGCCGTGCTCGCCGATCTCTCCGCCGCCGATCTCGAGGGCCTGACGGCCCGCACCCGCGCCGACTACGACGCGTTCCGCGCTCGTGGGCTGAAGCTCGACATGACCCGCGGCAAACCGGCGCCGGAGCAGCTCGACCTCGCCGAAGGCATGCTCGCCCTGCCCGGGAACCGCGACCACATCTCCGACGCCGGCGAGGACGCCCGCAACTACGGCGGCGTGCAAGGCCTCGCCGAGACCCGCGCGCTGTTCGCCGGCACGCTCGGCGCCACGCCGGACCGCATCGTCGTCGGCGACAACTCCAGCCTCGCGCTGATGCACGACACCATCGTTTGGGCGCTGCTGAAGGGCGTTACGGGCTCCGAGCGGCCGTGGAGCAAGGAAAGCGACATTGCCTTCCTGTGCCCCGTCCCGGGCTACGACCGGCACTTCGCGATCTGCGAGGAGTACGGGATCCGGATGATCCCCGTTCCGCTGCTCGGCGACGGGCCCGACATGGACAAGGTCGAGGAGCTCGTCCGCGATCCGGCCGTAAAGGGCATGTGGAACGTCCCGAAGTACGCCAACCCGTCGGCGGACGTCTATTCCGACGAAACCATCCGCCGGCTCGCTAGCATGACGACCGGCGCGCCCGACTTCCGGCTGTTCTGGGACAACGCCTACGTCCTGCACCACCTGACGGACGCGAAGCGCGAGATCCTCAACGTCGTGGACGCCTGCGCCGAAGCCGGCAATCCCGACCGCGCCTTCGTGTTCGCCTCGACCTCGAAGATGACGCTCGCCGGCGCCGGCCTGTCGTTCTTCGCGTCGTCGGCCGCCAACGTGAAGTGGTTCCTGGCGAGCGCCGCGAAGCGCACCATCGGACCGGACAAGCTGAACCAGCTCCGCCACATCCGCTTCCTGAAGGATGAAGCGGGTCTCCACGCCCACATGGAGAAGCACCGCGCCCTGCTCGCGCCGAAGTTCGCCGCGGTGACGGACGCGCTCGAGGCCAAGCTCGCCGGCACGGGCGCGGCGCGCTGGACAAAGCCGGAGGGCGGCTACTTCGTCAGCGTCGACGTGGTCGAGGGCGCGGCCTCGCGGGTGGTCCAACTCGCCAAGGAAGCCGGCCTGCTGCTGACCGGCGCCGGCGCGACTTGGCCCCACGGCAAGGACCCGCACGGTTCGAACCTCCGCCTCGCGCCGTCCTTCCCGTCGCTCTCCGACGTGAAGGCGGCCTCCGAGGGCATCGCGCTTTGCATCCTGCTCGCCGCGGCGGAAGTCGAAAGCGCCAAGCGCCGGGCGGCGGCGGCGTAACAGCCGCGGGCTCCGCCGTAGGATCTAGCGGCCCTCGACGCCCCTGATCATCAGCGCGTCGAGGGCCGCCGCTTCCGCGCCCTCGGGCGCCACGTGGCGCCAGTCCGGCATTCGATTGCGGAACCACGTCGATTGCCGCTTGGCGTAGCGTCGCGTGTCGAGGCGGGTGCGCTCGACCGCCTCCTCGCGAGCGATCTCGCCGCGCTTCCATGCGGCGAACGCCGAGACGCCGACCGCCTTCATGACAGGCGCCCCCTCGGGCAGGCCGCGGGAGACGAGACGCTCGGCTTCCTCGGCCGCACCCGCCTCGAGCATCACTTCGAGCCGCCGCGCGATGCGGAGGTCGAGCGCCGATCGGTCGGGCGCCAGCACCAGCCGAAGCGCGGTCTCCGGCGCAAGCAGCGGGGCGCCCGTCTCCTGCTGCCACAGGCTGAGCGAGCGGCCGGTGCTTTCGACCACCTCGAGCGCGCGCATGAGCCTCTGCGGATCGGACGGCCTGAGCCGCGACGCCATGACCGGGTCGCGCTTTGCAAGCTCGGCGTGGAGATCGACGTCCGCCCCGGCGCCGCGCCATCGCTCGCGGATCTCGGGCGCAATCTCGGGCACCGCCGACAACCCCCTTGTCAGCGCATCGAAGTAGAGGCCTGTCCCTCCGACCACGATCGGCAAGCGACCGCCGCTCAGAACGCCCTCCACATCCTGAAGCCAGGAACTGACCGCGTAGGGCGTCGCGCCGTCCACATGGCCGTAGAGCGCATGCGGCGCGCGGGCGAGATCGGCGTCGGACGGACGGGCGCTCAGCACGCGAAGGTCGGCGTACACCTGCGTGGCGTCGGCGTTGACAACGACACCGTCGAAACGTTCGGCGAGGGCGAGCGCCAGCGCGGACTTGCCGGACGCGGTCGGGCCCGCGATCAAAACCGCCGTGACCGGCGCCGTCATGGATCCTGTCTCATTGCCCTCACCTGCGCGCCGTTCGTTTCCCTGCGCGCCGCGCGGTCGTTATAGACACGAGGATTGCGCCCGCCACGTTCCTTCTCCGCCGGAGTGTCCATGTCCGCCCTCGCCGCCGTGCTGATCGCGAACCCCAACGAGCCCGCGGTCGACGCCGCGCTGGTGATGAAGGCGGCGCAGGTCGTCCAAGGCGCCGAGGTGCGCATGCTCGACGGTGGGATCGCGGCCGAGTTCATCGTGGAGGGCGAAAGCGACCGCCGCGCGCTGCGCCGTCGCCTTCTCGGCGCGATCGACCGCGCTCCGGTCGACGTCGCCGTCGTCCCAGTCGAGGCGCGCCGGAAGCGCCTGCTCATCGCCGACATGGATTCGACCATGATCGAGCAGGAATGCCTGGACGAGCTCGCCGCGGGGCTTGGCCTGAAGGACAGGGTGGCGGCGATCACCGAGCGCGCGATGCGCGGCGAGATCGAGTTCGAGCCCGCGCTGCGCGAGCGGGTCGCGCTGCTCAAGGGCCTGCCCGCGGCGGACACAATCGCCGAAGTTCTGGAGAACCGCATCACCCTGACGCCCGGCGGGCTCGCCCTTGTCGCCACCATGCACGCGAACGGCGCCTACGCGGCTCTCGTCTCCGGCGGCTTCACCGCCTTCACGGAAGTCGTGGCGGCGAAGCTCGGATTCGACGAGAACCGCGCCAACGTGCTGGAGATCGAAGCCGACCTCCTCGCGGGCCGCGTGGTCGAGCCGATCCTCGGCCGGGACGCGAAGCTCGCCGCCCTGAACGAGTTGATGAAGGCGAAGGCCTTGGACCGCGCGGAGACGATCGCCGTCGGCGACGGAGCGAACGATCTCGCGATGCTGGGCGGAGCAGGCCTTGGGGTCGCCTACCGCGCGAAACCCGCGGTCGCCGAAGCGGCGCATGTGCGAATCGATCACGGCGACCTCACCGCTTTGCTCTACCTGCAGGGCTATGCCGAGCATGAGATCGTGGCCGACTGAGGTCCATCTGCCTGCCGGCTAAGCAAATGCCGTCGGTCTGATCAATCGCCCCCCTCGGTATGCCGGAACAGTCGCTCACCCGGCAGGCGCCATCGCCGCATGTGCATGCAGAGAAACGCTTTTTCGCGCCGCGCAACGAGTCGTTAAGGCCGTCGAGGTCCACTGTTCACGATCGGGCGCGCGGGCGGCGCGTTCGCACCGGCTTCGAACGAAGGTCCTCCCATGTCGAGCGTTAGCGGCGCCGCGGCCATTGATCTTGTCGAGTACACGGAAAACATCGGCAGCCGGATAGACGGCTTCCTCTACCGTGGCCTCAACCGCGACGACTACGCGATGGTGTGGGTGTCGTCGGGCTTCCAGGCGCTGACGGGCGAGGACGGCGACGCTTTCGTGCGCCAGCGGAAATCGTTCAGCGTGCTGATCCATCCGGAAGACCTCCAGAGCGTCAACGACGCCGTGGCGCAAGCGCTGGAAACCGGAGGCCGGTGGCAGGTCGCCTATCGTCTCAAGGCTCCGGGAGGCGGCTGGCGCTACGTGCACGAGACGGGAGGCGGATGCGACCCGGATCCCGTGACCGGCATGCCGCGATATCTCGACGGCATCATCCTGGAGTCCGGCCGCCTGACGCGTCTGGCCGAAAAACTCGACAGTGGCCGCGCCTCCGTGAAGGCGATGAACGGCTCGATCGAGCAGATCTTCAAGACGCTGAAGACCCTCCGCCTCCTGGCGCTGAACGCCCGCATCGAGGCCGCGCGCGCCGCCGAACATGGCGTGGGCTTCAACGTGGTCGCGCAGGAGATGAACTCGCTCGCGACCACGAGCGA
Source organism: Methylopila capsulata (assembly GCF_016907975.1). Lineage (GTDB taxonomy): Bacteria > Pseudomonadota > Alphaproteobacteria > Rhizobiales > Methylopilaceae > Methylopila > Methylopila capsulata. The sequence goes on along the minus strand of NZ_JAFBCY010000004.1, from coordinate 414,585 downwards.
GGGCGTGATGAAGCTGATCGAAGCCGAACTCGGCCGCCTCAACGAGGCGGTGAAGCTCTGAGGTCCGCAGCCCCCGGCATGACGGCGGTCAGTCGATCGACACCGCCACGAAACGCACGTCGCCCTGGCGATTGGCAAGCAGGAGCAGCGCGGTCTTCTTGCCGTCCTTCTTCAGCGCCTCGATCCGGGCGGCGACGTCCGCGGGCGTCTGCACCGTCTCCTGCGCCACCTCGATCAGCATGTCGCCGGGCTGGATGTTCTTCTCCTGCGCGTTCGAGCCGTCGTCGACCCCGGTGACGACCACGCCCTTGGCGTCCGGTTTCAACTTGAACCTGGTCTTCAGCTCGTCCGTCACCGACGAGAACTGCAGCCCCAGCGCGGCGCCGGTCTTCGCCTCCTCGGCGGGAGGAGGCGTCTTCTCCGCCGCGTTCTTGGGCTCCGCCTCCTCGAGGCGGCCGACCGTGAGCTTCCGGGTCTCCTGCTTGCCCTTGCGCAGCACCACCACCTCGACCTCGCGGTCGATCGGCGTGTCGGCGACGATCCGCGGCAGGTCACGCACGTCGCGCACGCTCTTCCCGTCGAACTTGAGCACCACGTCCCCGACCTCGATCCCGCCCTTCGCGGCAGGGCCGTCGTCGTTGACGCCGGCGATCAGAGCGCCCTTCTCGGCGCCCGAGACGCCGAGGCTTTCGGCGATGTCGTCAGTGACCTGCTGGATACGGACGCCGATCCAGCCGCGGCGGGTCTCGCCGAACTTGAGGATCTGTTCGACCACCGGCTGGGCGGTGTTGGCCGGCACGGAAAAACCGATGCCGATCGACCCGCCGGACGGCGAGATGATCGCCGTGTTGATGCCGACCACCTCTCCGCTCATGTTGAACAGCGGCCCGCCGGAATTGCCGCGGTTGATGGCGGCGTCGGTCTGGATGAAGTTGTCGTATGGCCCGGAATTGATGTTCCGGTCGCGCGCCGAGACGATGCCGGCCGAGACCGAGCCGCCCAGGCCGAACGGGTTGCCGATCGCGAGCACCCAGTCGCCAACCCTGAGCTTCTGAGCGTCGCCGAATTTCACCGCCTTTAGCGGCTTCGTGGGCTTCACCCGCAGCACCGCGATGTCGGTCTTCGCGTCCTTGCCCACCAGTTCGGCGGTCAGCTTTGTCCCGTCGGGGAAGTTCACGACGATCTCGTCGGCGCCGTCGATGACGTGGTTGTTGGTGACCACGATCCCGCTCGCGTCGACCACGAAGCCAGAGCCGAGCGAACTCTGCTTGCGCTGCCGCTGCTGCGGACCGCCCTGCCCGTTCCGCTTGTTGAAGAACTCGTCGAAGAACTCCTCGAACGGCGAACCTTCCGGCGCCTTCGGCGGGGTCACTTCCTTCTGCGCCGGGGCGTTCTGCGAGGTGGAGATGTTCACCACCGAGTCGAGCAGCCCTTCGGCGAGGTCGGCGAAGCTGTCGGGCGCGGGCCGGGCTTGGGCGGACGCGAGCGCCATCGGCGAAAACGCGGTCGCGGCGGCGAGGGCGAAGGCGAGCGCGCGGCGGGCGCGGATCGCCTTGCGGGCGGCAGGCTCGCTCATGACGTCTCCTCAAAGCTGGTTCGACGCGGGCGGACGCGTCCGATTTTGGCCGTCACTCTACACGACGGCGAAGAGGCGAAAAGAGGACGGCGGGGCGGCGTTCGCGACCTTTCGTGAGGCGAATCAACCCCGCACGAACCAGACGATGATCACGCCGACTAGGGCGGAGACCAGGCCGATCGTCCTCAATAGGCCTTCGGGTGTCGCGACCACATTCGCGCTCGCCTGTTTCGCGGCGCCGGGAAACCCGGCGAAGAGCACGCCCTCGATCGCGAGCACGAGACCGAGGGCGGCCAACAGGTCGGTCATCGCGCCTGGGCGGGGGCGGCCGGAGCCGCGGGCTCGCCCGAGGGGCGCTGGAAGAAGCGGAAGAACTCGCTGTCCGGCGCCAGCACCATTCGCGTGCCGGTCTTCAGGCTCGTCTCATAGGCCTGCATCGAACGGTAAAAGGCGAAGAAGTCGCGGTCGCCGCCGTAGGCGTCGGCGAGCAGCTTGGTCTTCTCGGCCTCGCCCTGGCCCCGCAGGATCTCGGCGTCGCGGTTGGCTTCGGCGACGATCACCTGGCTGTCGCGGTCGGCGCGGGCGCGAATCCCTTGCGCCTGCTCCGCGCCGCGGGCGCGGATCTGGGCCGCCTCCTGCGCGCGCTCCGACGACATCCGGTCGAACACCGCCTTCGAGTTCTGCTCCGGCAGGTCGGCGCGGCGGATGCGCACGTCGACGATCTGGATGCCGAAGCGGTCGGCCTCGCGGTTCGCCTGGTCGCGGATGCGGGCCATGATCTGGTCGCGGCGATCGCGCACGATCTGCTCGAAGCTGTTCGAGCGGATCGCCTCCAGCAGAGCGTCGTTGAGCACGAAGGTCAGGCGCGCGTTGGCCTGTTCGATCGTCCCCACCGCCTGGCGGAAGCGCAGCGGATTCGTGATCCGGTAACGCGCGAAGGCGTCGACCACGAGACGCTGGTTGTCGTTCGCCGTCGCTTCCTTCTCGGGCATGTCGAGATCGAGGATGCGCTTGTCGATCCGCGTGACGGTGTCGATGAAGGGCGCCTTCACATGCAGGCCGGGCTGCGTGACGGTGCCGACCGGCTGGCCGAGGCGCAGCACGATCACCTGCTCGGTCTGATTGACGACGTAGAGCGCGCTGTAGGCCGCGATCAGCGCCAGCACGACGATGGCGGCGACGAAGCCGCCGAGGATGCTGCGGTTCACTGGCCGGCTCCCGTGCTGATCGTCGCGCGGGGCGCCTGACGTTGCTGCTGCTGGTTCTGCTGGCCCGCGCCCTGGATCTGATCGAGCGGCAGGAACGGCACCACGCCCTGGCCGGACGCCTTGGGATCGATGATGACCTTGTCAACGCCGCCGATCACGCGCTCCATGGTCTCCAGGAACAGGCGCTCGCGGGTCACGTCGGGCGCCGTGCGGTAGACGGCCGCGACCTGGCCGAAGCGCGAGGCTTGGCCCTGGGCGTCGGCGACGGTCGCAGACTTGTAGCCTTCCGCGCGCTGAAGCGCCTGGGCGGCCTGGCCGCGCGCTTCCGGCACCACCCGATTCGCGTAGGCCTGCGCCTCGTTGGTCAGACGGATGCGGTCGGCCTGCGCCACCTGGACTTCGCGGAACGCGCCGATGACCTCTCCGGGAGGAGCGATCTTCTGCAGCTGCACCGACGAGATGTCGACGCCCGACTGGTAGCTGTCGAGCGTCCTCTGCATCAGTTCGCGAACAGCGGCGGCGGTCACTTCGGGGTTGAGGGTCTCGGCCGCCGGCGTCACCGGCTCAACCGGGGGAGCTCCCGGCGTGGTCGGCTGAGCGGTAGCGTCCGGCGTGCCCTCCGTCAGGATCTGCTGGAGCTTCGAACGGCCCACCACCTCGCGCATGGCGCTTTCCGCCACGGCCTTGATGGAGCTCTCGGGGTTCTGCAGATTGAACAGATAGTCCGCGGCCCCGCTCGGGCGGCCGGTCGCGCCGTCGGCCGGCTTGATCACCCAGACCACCGAGAAGTTGACGTCGACGATGTTGCCGTCGCCGGTGAGCATCAGGCTCTCCTGCGGGACTTCACGCGACGACACGGCGCGCGTCGCGCCGGCGTTGCTGCGCATGCCGACCTCGATCGAGTTCTGCGTGGTGACCTTGGGGGTCAGCACGGTCTCGATGGGATAGGGCATGTGGTAGTTCAGGCCCGACTGCGTGGTGCGGACGTACTGGCCGAAGCGCAGAACGATGCCTTCCTCGTCGGCCTCGACGCGGTAGAAGCCGGAAAGCGCCCAGGCGACCACGGCGACCACGGCCAAAACCAGCACGCCGCGCGATCCGCCGCCTCCGCCCGGAAGGACGGTTCGCAGACGGTCCTGCCCGCGACGGATCAGGTCGTCGAGATTCGGCGGCGTGGGGCCCTGCTGCTGGGGACCTTGTCCCCAAGGCCCGCCGGGCTTGCTTCCCCAAGGGCCGCCGCCTCCGCCGCCGCCACTCTGGTTGCTCCAGGGCATCGATGCTCCTTCAGGATGACGGACGGGAACCCGCGCCGTTCGATGTCACGCGCCGCTTATAGGCGACGGCTTTCCCGCGTTCAACGCGAAGAGATTCAAGCGCTCCGCAGGTGGCGTGCGCGTGATCGGCCGTCAATGGCGAAAGAGGCCCGCGTCGATCACAAGCGTTTCAGCCCGCGCTCGCGCACGAGGTCTCGAAACACAAAAGCATGGTCGTCACGGCCGCCGGCCGGATGCGCTTCGCGGAACGTCTCCCGCCATTCCGCGGGATTGTACTCCGGAAACAGCACGTCGCCCTCCGGCGCCGCGTCGATCTCGGTGAGCCGCATCCGCTGCGCCAGGGGAATGGTCAGCGCGTAGATCTCCCCGCCCCCCGCGCTGATGATCTCGTCGGCGCCCATCTCCTCAGCGAGCGCCTCGGCCAACCCAAGCGCGTCCTTGAGATCATGCGCCACGTGGACGCCGCCGTCCCGGAACGTGCGGTCGCGGGTGAGCACGATCGTCTCGCGCCCCGGCAACGCCCGGCCGATCGCGGCGTGGTTGCGGCGGCCGACGATGAGCGGCTTGCCCATCGTGACCTCCTTGAAGCGCTTCAGATCGCTCGACAGCCGCCAGGGCATGTCGTTGTCGCGGCCGATGACGCGGTTGCGCGCCACGGCCGCGAGGATGACGAGAGGGACGCTCACTCGATCGGGCGGCCGCGCAGGCAGAGCGGCGTCCACAGCGCTTGAACGGTCCGCGTGTCTTCGGCGCCCAGCGTCTCGATCGCCGCGTCGCCGGCGTTGTAGCGGTAGACGAACCGCACGAGGCTCGGCTTGTCACGGCCGATATAGATCGTCGCCTGGCCGCAGACGGCTTCGTCCTTGCCGTTGCTGCGGCGACGGAAGTTCTCGAAGCCGAAGCGGGCCGGCTGCCCGGCGTAGGCCGACTTGAGCTTCGCGCGCAGCGTCTGCTCCGTCTGGGAGTACAGCGCCGGGGTGCTCTGTGCGGCCGCCGCGGCCGCGCTTCCCGTCACGAGCGCCGCGGCCAGCAGCGCCTGAATGCAAAACCGCATCGTCAATTCCCCGTCCCACGCGCGCCGTCCGCGCGCCACAGATTCGCCCCGAGTCGCGCGAACGCGTCCGTATCCCACGCGATACACCCTCCTGCGACGGGCCGCCACGCTCTCCTGCACAGAGCCGGAGGCGCGACAGAGCGTGGCTGCGATCGTCCCACAGCCATCATCGAGGGGATACGACGGGCTGGCCCTCTGCGATCACGCCTGCGCGACAGCCGTCGGGCGGATGCCGTCCGTGGAGACGCCGTCGCTCATCCCAGGGCGGCCGCGCGCTCCAGCGCCTCGCCGGAGAGCCGGTAGACCGTCCACTCGTCCATCGGCTTGGCGCCGAGACGCTCGTAGAAGGCGATCGATGGAGCGTTCCAGTTCAGCACCCACCACTCGAGCCGCGCCAACCCTTCGTCGCGGCAGCGCGCGGCGAGCCCCCGGATCAGCGCCTTGCCAATTCCTGAACCGCGGAACGTCGGCCGCACGAACAGATCTTCGAGATAGATCCCGTGGCGACCTCGGAAGGTCGAGTAGTTGTAGAACCAGAGCGCGAAGCCGGCAGGTTCGCCGTTCCAGCGCGCAATGTCGCAGAACACGCGGGGATTCGCACCGAACAGCGCCTCGGCGAGCCCCTCCTCCGTCGCCTCGACCTCGTGCAGCAGGTTTTCGTACTCGGCGAGTTCGCGCACGAAGGAGAACACCAGGGCGGCGTCCGCCGGCGCGGCCGGGGCGATGACGAGGCTCAAACGACAGGCTCCGCGACGAAAGACGATGGGTTCAGACCGCCACCGGGGCCTTGATGGCGGGGTGCGGCTCGTAGCCCTCGAAGGCGACGTCGTCGTAGGCCATGTCGAAGATCGAGCGCACCGCCGGGTTGAGGCGCAGCTTCGGCAAGGCGCGCGGCTGACGCGCCAGTTGCTCGCGCGCCTGCTCCCGGTGATTGAGGTAGAGGTGGGCGTCGCCAAGCGTGTGCACGAAGTCGCCAACGGCAAGGCCCGCCTCGTGGGCCACGAGGTGCGTCAGCAGCGCGTAGGAGGCGATGTTGAACGGCACCCCGAGGAAGACGTCCGCCGAGCGCTGGTAGAGCTGGCAGGAGAGGCGGCCCTCGGCCACGTGAAACTGGAACAGGCAGTGGCAAGGCGCGAGCGCCATGGCGTCGAGGTCCGCAGGGTTCCAGGCCGAGACGACGAGCCGGCGGGACGACGGATTGCGCTTCAGCTCGTCGAGCACCCAGGCGATCTGATCGATCGTCCGCCCGTCCGGCGCGGCCCACGACCGCCACTGCTTGCCGTAGACCGGGCCGAGGTCGCCATGCTCGTCCGCCCACTCGTCCCAGATGCTGACGCCGTTGTCCCGCAGGTAGCGGACGTTGGTGTCGCCGGCCAGGAACCAGAGCAGCTCATGCACGATCGACTTGAGGTGCAGCTTCTTCGTGGTGACGAGCGGAAAGCCCTGCGTCAGGTCGAAGCGCATCTGAGCGCCGAAGAGCGACAGCGTGCCGGTGCCGGTGCGGTCGTCCTTGCCGGCGCCCTGGTCGAGGATCTGACGCAGAAGGCTGAGATAGGCGTGCATGGCGGCGCTCGTCGTTCGTCCTGGACCGCAGCTTAACATGCGAAGGGCCCCGCGACGGCGTCGCGAGGCCCTTCGTCAACAGGTTCGGCGCCGGCTTCAGGCGGCCCGGACGCCCGAGAGGAAGCCGTCGACCTCCTTCCCGAGCCGCGTCGACTGCACCGCGAGCTCGCCGGCGGCGGAGCGCACCTGCGAGGCCCCGTGACCGGCCTCGTTGGCCGCCATCTGCATCTCGGCGACGTCCTCGCTGACGCGAAGCGTGCCGCGCGCCGCCTCCGAAATGTTGCGCGCGATCTCCTGCGTGGCGGCCTGCTGCTCCTCGACGGCCGCGGAGACGCCGCTTGCGATGTGGTGCACCTCGGCGATGATGCCGGCGATCTCTTCAATCGCCTTCACCGTCTCCTCGGTCGCGCCCTGGATCGAGCTGATCTGGGCGGTGATCTCGTCCGTCGCCCGCGCGGTCTGGCCGGCGAGCTCCTTGACCTCGGCGGCCACCACCGCGAAGCCGCGGCCGGCCTCGCCCGCGCGCGCCGCCTCGATGGTCGCGTTGAGCGCGAGAAGGTTGGTCTGGCCGGCGATGTCCTGGATCAGCTTCACGAACTCGCCGATCTTCTGCGCGCCGCGGGCGAGCAGATCCACCCGCTCATGAGCGTGGCGGACGTTCTCGACCGCGTTCGCGGCGGCCTGCGAGGTCAGCTCGACCTGGGCGCCGATCTCGCGGGCGGAGGCTGCGAGTTCCTCGGTCGCGGCGGCCACGGCCTGGACATTGTTCGACGCGTCGCTCGCGATCGTCAGCACGGAGCTGGACTGCCGCGTGGTCTGCTCGGCGTTGGCCGCGAGGCTTCGCGAGGTCGCCTCCATCTCTTGCGCCGCAGCGGCGAGGTGCTGGACGAGTTCGCCCACGCTTCCCTCGAAGCGGCCCGCGAGACCGGTCATCTCCGACCGGCGTTCGACGATGCGGCGTTTGTCGGTCTCAGCCTGGGCCTCGCGGAGGCTGGCCGCCTCCTGCATGGCGCCCGCGAACACCTGCATGCTGCGCCAGATGTCGCCGACTTCGTCCTTGCCCGGCTTGACGTCGGGCAGCCGGTGGTCGCCCGCGGCGAGCCGCTGGATGGCGCCGGTGACGCCCGCAAGCGGCCGCGCGATCTGGCGCTGAACGATCAGACCGCCCACGACGATCGCAGCCAGCGTGCCGCCCAGCGAGAGGATGAGCAGAAGCGCGAGCCGTTCCGCGTAGAGCGAGGCGACCTGCTCGTCGACCGCCTTCACCTCGGCGCGCCCGCGCTCGGTCATCGCGTCGATGCTGGCCTGGAACGCCCGGCGGTTCGCCCGGTTGCCGTCATTGTTGCCCTGGGCGTTGGCCGCGGCCGGCGATTCCTGCGACCCCAAACGGACGGTCTCGGTGCGGAACGCGCGGAACGTGGCGGCGTCGCGCGACACGGCGTCGAACAGAGCCTGGTCCTGCGCGGGAACGATCGGAGCCCACGCCTTCAGAAGCTCGTCGATCTGCCCCAGCGACGCCATCACGCCCTCGCCGAACTTCTTGGCGGTGGCGGCGTCGTCCGCCGCATAGATCCCGCGGGCGTCCATCACCACGCTGGTCACGAGCCGGTTCAGGCGCTCGCTGTAGAGCGCGCGCCTCGACGCGACCTGCACGTCGTCCACCGCCTGGTCGTAAGCTTGCAGCGTCGAATAGCCGACGCCCGCGACGCCGATCGCCACCGCTCCAAGAGCTGCGATCAGCGCAAAGATCTTCGTCCCGATACGCACGCTTCCATCCCCGAATCGCATCATTTTCTACGCTTCGGATTGTGCCGCCGAATAATTGCACCTTTGCTAAAAGGCTCGCCGTCTTGCCGGTTAAGCAATGAAGTTTCGCGTGCGTTCATCGTTGAATGCTCAGGCGCCCCCTTCCGATCCCGCACGACTGGGACTATATCAATCGGGCCGGAGCGATCCGGCTATGGTGATAAACGGTCGCCGCAATAAACCCTTCGGACCCGGGGGCAGCACCCGGCGCCTCCACCCAAGCCCACTCGTCAAAGTGGGTTTCGGCGGGGGCGAAACAGGATCGACGGGGGCGTAAAGGGCGAGCTTTCCCCCGGCATGGCACCGCCGTTATCGGGCTCAATCTATAGTTGCCAACGACAACTATGCTCCGGTTGCTCAGGCCGCGTGAGCGGTTTGAAACACCGAACTAAAGTCCTAAGGGGTTAGCTCTTTTAGGCGGGGTTCGGAGGTACCTGGCAACAGAAACCTCCACTTCCCTTTTTTGTGCTTATACGTTTCGTTCGGCCATCTCTCTTCGCTTCTGCGAACGTCGGCTGTTTTTCTCCGCTCGAATCCGCCTAAGTAGCGAACATGACGAACGAGACGCCGCCGACCGCCCAGGACTTCATCCGCTACGACCTGCTCACCCAACGCGCCCTGCGCGGCGTGGTGCGCGAGGTGCTGGCGAACGTCGCGCGCGATGGCGCGCCCGGCGACCATCATTTCTACATCTCGTTCCGGACGCAGGCGCCGGACGTGAAGCTGTCGACCCGTCTGCGGGAGCGTTATCCCGCCGAGATGACGGTCATCCTCCAGCACCAGTTCTGGGACCTGATCGTCACCGACCAGGGGTTCGAGGTCGGACTGTCGTTCGGTGGCGTGCCGGAGAAGCTCGGCGTGCCGTTCGATTCGATCGTCGGCTTCTATGATCCCTCGGTGCAGTTCGGGCTCAAGTTCGATAATCCGGACGCTGTGGAGACCGTAGGGACCGACGAGGCCGAGACGCCCGTCGAACCGGCCTCCGACTCGGCGCAGGACGCCGAAGAGACGCCGCCGGCCGCAACGCCCGAAGGCGGCGCGCAGGTCGTCAGCCTGGACAAGTTCAGGAAGAAATGACTGCGCTTCTTCGTCGCGCTCGGGCGTGACGGGGCGGGAAGCTGCGTGGTAAGGACGCCGCTGCGACGCAGCATCCGCGCCGTGTCCTTCCCCTCCTGATCCGAGAGCGCCGCCGATGACCGCGACACGCACCGAAACCGACAGCTTCGGGCCGCTCGAGGTCCCCTCCGACAAGTACTGGGGCGCGCAGACCCAGCGTTCTCTGCAGAACTTCAAGATCGGCGGCGAGACCATGCCGAAGCCGCTGATCCGCGCCCTTGGCGTGGTCAAGCGCGCGGCCGCCCTCGCCAACGAGGAACTCGGCGTCCTGAAGCCGGAGCTCGCGAGCGCGATCGCCGGCGCCGCCCAGGATGTGATCGACGGCAAGTTCGACAAGCACTTCCCCCTGGTGGTCTGGCAGACCGGCTCCGGCACCCAGTCCAACATGAACGCGAACGAGGTCATCTCGAACCGGGCGATCGAGATGCTCGGCGGCGAACTCGGCTCTAAAAAGCCGGTGCACCCGAACGACCACGTCAACATGAGCCAGTCGTCGAACGACACCTTTCCGACGGCGATGCACATCGCGGCGGCCGAGGAGATCGAGAACCGGCTCGTTCCCGCCCTCGAACACCTTGAGCGCGCGCTGGACGCCAAGGCGACGGCGTTCGAGCACATCATCAAGATCGGCCGTACCCACACCCAGGACGCGACGCCGCTGACGCTGGGGCAGGAGTTCTCCGGTTACGTCGCGCAGGTGCGGCTCGGCGTCGTCCGGGCGAAGGAAGGCCTCCGGCACCTGCTGCCGCTCGCCCAAGGCGGCACCGCCGTCGGCACGGGAATCAACGCCAAGATCGGCTTCGCGGAGAAGTTCGCGGAGAAGGCGGCCGAGATCACCGGGCTGCCGTTCGTGACCGCGCCGAACAAGTTCGAGGCGCTCGCCGCCCACGACGCCTACGTCTACGCCCATGGCGCGCTGAACTCGATCGCCGCCGGCCTGTTCAAGATCGCGAACGACATCCGATTCCTGGGGTCGGGTCCGCGCTCCGGCCTCGGCGAACTGATTCTGCCCGAGAACGAGCCCGGCTCGTCGATCATGCCGGGCAAGGTGAACCCGACCCAGTGCGAGGCCCTGACGATGGTCTGCGCCCAGGTGTTCGGCAACAACGCGGCCGTGACCTTCGCCGGCAGCCAGGGCCATTTCGAGCTGAACGTGTTCAAGCCTGTGATGGCCTACAACATGCTCCAGTCGATCCGACTGATCGCGGACGCGAGCGTCAGCTTCGCCGACAACTGCGTCGTCGGCATCGAGGCGGACGAGACGCGCATCGCCGACCTGATGGGCCGTTCGCTCATGCTCGTCACCGCGCTCGCGCCGACGATCGGCTACGACAACGCCACCAAGGTCGCGAAGACGGCGCACAAGAACGGCACCACGCTGCGCGAAGAGGCGGTCAAGCTGGGCTTCGTCACCGCGGAGGAATTCGACGCCGTGGTGCGCCCGGAAACGATGATCAAGCCGAGCTGAGACCCTCGGGTCTCGATTTCCTGTTCGGAGGCGTGTAAACACCTCCTCCGTAATGGCTGAGATCGTGAATCTGCGCCAGGCGCGCAAGCGGCGGGAACGCGAGGACAGGTCGGCGCAAGCCGCCGAGAATCGCGTCCGCTTCGGCCGGCGGAAGGACGAACAGGCCGCCGAGGAGGTTCGCCGCGCTCAGGCGGAACGCCTTCTCGATGGTCATCGTCGCGACAACGGGGGCGACGCGGAGCAATGAGCCGCATTGAGAATTTGACCATCGGCGTCTCGAACTCGGACGGCATCGTCGTGAACGAGATCGTCCGCGAGATGCCTGAAGCGATCGCGAACGTCATCAACCCTGACATCGTCAAGCGATCAATCGTGGTCGCCGGGCACAAGACGAGCGTCAGCCTCGAGGACGCCTTCTGGCACGCGTTGAAGGACATCGCGCGCGAGCGCGGACAGTCTCTGCGCAGCCTCGTTGCGGAGATCGACGCCAGCCGAACGGGCGGCAACCTGTCGTCCGCCGTTCGGCTGCACGTGCTCGATCATTACCGCCGCCGCTCGGGCGCGCTCGGCGCGATCAAGAGCTAGCTCTCGTCGTCAGCGACCGCCCTGCGTTTCGCCCTCGGTCGGCGGGGCCAGGTCGAACGTCGGCGGGAGCGTCGGCTGAGGCGGCGCGAGCAGTTGCAGCTCCTTAAGACGCTCCTCGTCCGCCTTCCGCTTCTCGTCCGTGACCCGTTGCTCCTCGGCGCGACGCCGCTCCTCCGCGGCGGCGCGTTCGCGCGCGAGCCGGGCCCTCTGCTGGATCTCGGCTTCCATCACCTCGATCCGCTTCGTCTCGCGCTCGACGGCACGCACCGAAAGCCAGCTCGTCAGGGCGGTCGCATCCAGCTTTCGGCGCGGCGCGGCAAGCGGCCCCTGGAACGCGACGCCGAGCTGCGGAGCGTCCGCCCGCCGGGGTCCCAGGGTGAGCGTGGCGTCCAGAGCGAGCCGCGACAGATCGATCGAGACGCCGCCGCCGAGCCGGGCCGCCGCACCCTCGTCGACGATCGCGCCGGAGCGCAGCACGCCCCCCGAGATCGTGAAAGGCGCTCCGAGGCGCGGCGCCGTGAAATCCGCCCGGCCGATCAGCGCTTCTAGCGCGCCCGCGATCTTCGGCGCCTGGAGCGGCAGTCCCTGCTCGATCATCGGCTCGACCGCGTCGAGCGCGGCGGCGTCGAGGCCGCGGATCGCGGCCGAGCGCAGCGTCGCGGAGCCGGCGCCGGCGAGGCTCGCCATGATCGCCGAGAGGCTGCGGCCGGAGCCCTGCGCCTCGACCGTTCCTTCGATCACCCCAATCAGCTCGGACGCCACGCCGAGGCCCGTCAGCCGTTCCAGACGCACGTCCTTCGCCGCGGCCTTCACCGCAAGCGTCGCCTCCAGACCCGGCCGGGAGAGATCGAGCGAACCGGTTATTCCCCCGCCGGCGAGATTGGCGGAGAACCGCTCCACGGATGTCGCGTTCGGGCGCAGCGCCAGGGTGAAGCGCACGTCCGTCGCAGGCTCGGCCAGTCCCAACGGCATGCGCCGCGCCGAGACCGCGATCCGCCCGTTGAGGCCGCGCAGCGGCGAAGGTCCGAAGGCGGCGGACGGCCAGACCGAACGGCCGCTTTTTGTTCCGGCGGTCAGGCCTTCGGGCGAGAGGCCGAGCGCAAGAAGCGCGGCGGCGGGCGCCTCGTCGACCGTGGCCTCGCCCTCAAAGGCCGCCCTGGCGTCGAACGGGACGACGAGCCGGCCGGATATGGCGCGATCGGCGATTGATCCGGTGAGGGTCTCGATCGCCGCCTGATCGGCGGTAACTGCGACGCGGGCCGCGAGGTCGACAGGGATCGCTGGCGTAACGCCGGGCGTGAGGCGCCCCAGAGCTTCGGCGAAGGCGGCGATATCTGGCGATTTGAGCGTCACGTCAGCCGCCGCGGACAGTCTTTCTGCAGGCGCGAACGCCACGTCGCCTTTGGCGGCGAGGTCGAGGCCGAGCGCTGCGAAGCGTGCGTCGCCCGTCATGCCGCTGGCCGGCGCTCCCTTGAGCGCCAGCGTCAGGCGCCCTCCCTCCGCGGACGCCACAGGACTGGTCGCCAGACCGACAAGGGCTGCGAGGCTCCGTCCGTCCGGCGAACCGAGCTCGAGCGCCATGTCCATGTCGGCGTCGAGCGCGAAGCGCGGCGTCGAGAGCCGCGCCTCGAAGGCCCCGCCGGCGGCGCTTCCGCGTGCCGTGACGCGGTGGCCGGCCGCGCCGGTGGTGAGCTCGACGGCGGCTTTCGCCGGCTGCAGCGCCGCCGCGCGGCGGGCCAGCACGTCGGCTGCCCCGCCGGCGCCGTCGATCGCGCGCGCGAAGGCGATGAGCCCGTCGAGCCGCTGCGCGTCGACGTCGAAGGCGAGCCGTCCTTCCGGACCCTCGGCGCCCGCGCCGATGCGCCCTCGCCCGGAGATTTTCGCGCCGCCTGCGTCCGCCACGGCGAGCCGCCGCACCTCGAAGCCGTCCGCGTCCAGCGCCGCGTCCAGGGCGACGTCTCTCAGCGAGACGCCGAGCAGCGTCAGGGCGTTTGCGTCAAGCGTCACGGCGACGTCGGTGTCGGCGCCGCGGATCAGGCCGGCGACGAGCCGATCCGCGCCGAGCGCGTCCAGGTCGAGCTTGTCGGCCGTGAGCCGCGCTTCCAGGGCGGCGCGCTGGCCATCCTCCGCCCCCCGCCACGCGAGCCGCCCCGACGTCACCGCGCCGTCGCCTTCGATTCGCGCGTTGTCGACCGCCAGCCCGCCCATCCGCGCGCTGACGTCGCCTTTGACGGACAGGCGGCGAATAGCAGTCCGCCCGCCCTCCCCCACGCCGCCTTGCAGCCAACGGCGAAGGCCCGCGAGGTCGCCGGCCGCGAAATCGATCTTGCCGGCGAACCCCGGCTCTCGGTCCACGAACACCAGCGCGCCCGACGCCGCCAGGCGCGCGTCGCCGGGGAGGCCCACCGACGCGCGGGCGACCCGCCAGACGTCGTCGTTCGCCACCAGCTCGGCGGAGAGAGTGCGGGCGACGTCACCGGCGAGGACGACCCCGCCGACGTCGATGGTGATGCGGCCGGGCAGCAGCGGTCGCGCTGCGCCGGCGAACCGAGCCGCAATCTGCTCGATGACGCCAAGCGGCGTCTTGGGACGGTCGGCTCCAGCAAAGCGATCGAGGTCGAGCTGGCGCGCCCCGAACGCCAGGTCCACGCGCGGCGTCGCACCCAGGGTCAGGGCGCCCTTCCCCGCGAGACGCAGGCCGCGCTCGTCCGGCCCGTAGGCCGCGTCGATCGAGTCGAAGGCGAGGCGCGCGCCGTCGCCCGCAACCTTCGCCGTGAGCCGCCATGGCGCCGCTTCGGCCTTCGCCTTGCTGTCCTTCGGATCCGACTTCGTCTCCGGTCGGGCGACGGACGCCTGACCTTCGAAGCGCGGCTTTGCGGCGATCGTCAGCGCGCCGTCGAGGTCGAAGGTCTCGGGACGTCCGTCCAGGGAGGCCGCGAGCTTCAGCCGAAGCACGCCGAGGTCGTCCGCTTTCGCGGTGGAGAGCTTGAACGTAGCGCGGCCGGACGCCGTCGTGGCTGCGCCCTCGAAGCGGAATGGCCCGCGCAGCGAGCCCGCCTCCGCCACGCCGTCGATGGCCGTCAGCGCCAGCGGCCCGGAGGGCGTCGCGAGGCGAAGGGCGCCGTCGACGATCTCCGCGCGCTCGAAGGAGATGCGGTCCGCATCGCGAGCGCCGCGCGCGCCGGCGCCGAAGGGCGTCGTCAGAACGCCGCCGGCGGTGGCGGCGAGGTTCAGCACGGGGCGGACGAGCTTCAGCCGCTCGGCCTTCGCCTCGCCCCTCAGCAGCGGACCGATGGCGAGGGTGATCTCGATCTCGGAGGCTTCGAGCCGCGCGTCGCCCGCGCCCGCCGTGACGCCGCGAAACCGGACGTAGGGGCTCGGCAGCAGCCGCGCGTCGACGTCGCCGGAGACGGTCACCGGCGCCCCAACCAGCGCGCTCGCCTGCGCCGCGAAGTCGTCGCGATAGGCGTTCCAGTCGATGAACCACGGGCCGACCAGCGCCGCGACGAGCGCAAGAACGAGCGCAAGTCCGAGACCCGTCAGCGCATTGTTCACCAGAGACCGCCGTTTCTTCGCCTCATCCCCCGGCGCGGCCTCACCCGGCCGCGGGCGCGCCAGCCGGGCGGAGGACCGGCGCGCCGCATCGCACTCTATAGCCCTGCGAAGGGCTTACACAGTCACGATCTTTCCGGGATTCATGATGTTTTGCGGATCGAGCGCCAGCTTGATGGCCCGCATGGCGGCCAAGGCCGCCGCGCCGTGCTCGGCCTCGAGATACTTCATCTTGGCCTGGCCCACGCCGTGCTCGCCGGAGCAGGTGCCGCCCATGGCGATCGCGCGCTCCACCAGCCGGGCGAGGAACGCCTTGCAGGTCGCGACGTCCGCGGGATCGTCCATGTCGACCAGCGGCTGGCAGTGAAAATTGCCGTCGCCGACGTGGCCCACGATCGGCGAGACGATGCCGCTCCTGGCCAGGTCGCGCTTTGTCTCGGCCACGCATTCGGCCAGCCGCGAGATCGGCACGCAGACGTCCGTCGGCACGCTCTTCGCGCCCGGACGAAGCGCCAGCGCGGCCCAGAACGAGTCATGCCGCGCCTGCCACAGCTTGTTCCTGTCCTCGGCCTTGGTCGCCCAGTCGAACGGGCCGCCGCCAAACTCTTCGGCGATCTCCCCGAAGCGCTCGGCCTGCTCCTTCACGCTGGCGTCCGTGCCGTGGAATTCGAGGAACAGCGTCGGCGTCTCGACGAGCGAGAGCTTGGAGTAGGCGTTGGCCGCGCGCACCTGGACCTCGTCCAGCAGTTCGATGCGGGCCACCGGCAGGCCGGACTGGATCGTCATGATGGTCGCGTCGCAGGCCGCCTCCACGCTCGGGAACGGACAGACGCCGGCCGAAATCGCCTCGGGAATGCCCTGCAGTCGCAGGGTCAGCTCGGTGATGACGCCGAGCGTGCCTTCGGCGCCCACGAGCAGCCGCGTGAGGTCGTAGCCCGACGACGACTTTTTGGCGCGCCCGCCGGTCGTCATGATCTCGCCCGAGGGCAGCACCACCGTCAGCGCCAGCACGTTGTCCTTCATGGTGCCGTAGCGCACCGCGTTGGTGCCGGAGGCGCGGGTCGAGGCCATGCCGCCGAGGCTCGCGTCCGCGCCGGGATCGATCGGAAAGAACAGGCCCTGGTCGCGCAGCGCCTCGTTCAGCTGCTTGCGGGTGACGCCCGGCTGGACGACGACGTCCAGGTCCTCGGAATGCACGGCGACCACCGCGTTCATGCGCGCGGTCGAGATCGAGATTCCGCCGAGCGGGGCGTTCACGTGGCCTTCGAACGACGAGCCGATCCCGAACGGCACCATCGGCACGCCATGCGCGGCGCAGAGCCGCACGATCCCGGCGACCTCCTCGGTGCTCTCGGGAAACACGACCCCGTCCGGCGGCTGGTTCTCGATCCATGTCAGGGTATTGGCATGCTGTTCTCGCACGGCGCGCGAGGTCGAGAAGCGATCGCCGAACCGGTCCGAAAGGGTCTCGAGCACGGTCTGAAGCGCGAAACTCTCGGGGCGCAGGGCGCCGGAGGTTGCAGAAGCAGGCATGTTCGGCGATGTCCTTCCCGGTCGCTGGTCCGGTTCAGAGTCGCCGGACCGGTGTTTGCCGAAAGTCTAGCAGATTTCCCCGCCATCGCCCCCGCGGCGCCCCCGGAGCGGCCTTGCGTGCCACACATCATCTATTACGCCGCCACCAGCCTCGACGGTCGGCTCGCAGGCCCGGGCGACGCGCTGGCGTTTCTCGAAGCGCTCGCTGACCCGGAGAGCTACGGGGACGACGCGTTCGAGCCGTTCTTCGACACGGTGGACGCGATCGTCATGGGCGCGAAGACCTTCGCCGTGCTGCAGGCTGCGATCCTGGCGGACGAAGCCGACGGCTGGCCCTACGGCGACCGCCGCACCATCGTCATGACGCGCAAGGACCGGATCGCCCCGATGGCCGGGGCGGAGGTCGAAGCTTTCGCGGGGACGCCGCGCGAGCTCGCGGAGGCGCTCGACGCGGCGGGAAGCGGCCGAGTCTGGCTCGCCGGCGGCGGCCGTCTGGCGGGCGCGTTCTTCGACGACGACCTGGTGGACGAGATCGTCCTGACGCTCGTCCCGACGATCCTGGGCGAAGGCCCCGCCCTCGCGGAAGGCAGCGGCATCCCGCTGCGCGACTTCGGGCTCAAGGGCGCGACCCAGGGAGCGAACAGCGTGGCGCTGCGCTATGTCCGGCTGCGCTGAACCGGAGATCCGACGATGACCGACGCCGCTTTCGTCACCGCCCCCCTGCCGATCGAGCGCTCCTACCTCGACCACAACGGCCACGTGAACATGGCCTACCATCTGGTGCTGGTCGATCAGGCGCTCGACCTCTCCTTCGCGGCGTTCGGGGTGGACGCCGCCTACGTCCAGGATCTCGGGCTCTCGACCTTCGCCGGCGAGATGCACGTCCGCTACCTCAACGAGATCAACTTCGGCGACGTCATAAGTGGCCGCGTGGTGTTTCTGGAGGCCGATGCGAAGCGCGTGCGCTGGGCGGTCGAGTTGCGCCGCGAGGCCGACGGGGCCGTGACCACGACCGTCGAGGGCGTGACGCTGTCGGTGTCGCTCGCGACGCGGCGGGTTGCGCCCTTCCCTGACACGGTCCGGCCAGCGATAGCCGCCATGATCGAGAGCCATAGGCGGGAAGCCGCGAAGCTGGACTGGCTCGGTCGCCGCGTCGGCATGCAGCGCTGAATGGGCGACAAAAAAGGCTCCGCAGCATGGCTGCGGAGCCTTTTTCAGATCCTGCGGAGGGACCGATCGGTTCAGTCGACGACTTCGACGACCTTGCGGTCGCTGTCGACGATGTACCGCTTCTGGTTGATCACGGTGTAGCTGTAGTCGCTGTCCGGCACGCGATAGACCTCGACGGTCTGCGGCACCGGCTTGCCCACCACCACGTCGCCTTCGTAGACGACGGAGGGGCGCTGCTCCTGCACCACATAGGTCTTCACGCGCTCCGGCGGGGACGCCAGCGTGCCGATCACGCCGCCGGCCACGCCGCCAGCCACTGCGCCGACCGGGCCGCCGAGAACCGCGCCCGTCGCCGCGCCGCCGGCGATGCCCGCCGCCGTACCTTCGGCCGCGAAGGCAGCAGCGGGAGCCGTAGCAAGCGCGACGGCCAGAGCCAAAGTGCTGATCCGCATAATGTCTTTCCTCCTCTTGTCCGCCCGCTCAATAACGCGGAGTCGCAATTGAGGTTCCGTGGCCATTAAACTTATCGACCGACAACATTGCGGGACGGTTTCTTCGTACCTCTTTTGAGCCAGGGGTTCGCCGGGCGGGCGAGGCTCGCAGGCGGCCAAGGCGAGCCTGCGCCCTCGCAATCCGGACCCGACGGCGCCATTTTGTTCTCCTATGGCGATTGAGTCGCCGCGGCTCGTTCGCCGCGCCGCGCCTCGCCCCCAGGAGCTGCAGACCCTTTGCCTGACCAGAACGCCCGCCATCCGGACGACGACCTGACGCTGCCCGCGCCCCGCGCCGGGGGCATCGCCGCGCGCGCGGCCGCAGCCCTTCGTCCCGCCTCCGCGCCGGATTATTTTCAGGGGCTGAATCCCGAGCAGCGGGAGGCGGTCGAGACGCTCGACGGCCCGCTGCTGGTGCTCGCGGGCGCCGGAACGGGCAAGACCCGCGTGCTGACCACGCGCATCGCGCACATCCTGGCGCTCGGCAAGGCGCGGCCGTTCGAGATCCTGTCTGTCACCTTCACCAACAAGGCCGCGCGCGAGATGCGCGAGCGCGTGGGCAAGCTGTTGGGCGAAGCCGCCGAGGGCATGCAGTGGCTCGGCACCTTCCACTCCATCGGCACCCGCATCCTGCGCCGCCATGCGGAGCTCGCGGGCCTGTCGTCGAGCTTCACCATCCTCGACACCGACGACCAGATCCGCCTGCTGAAGCAGGTGCTGTCCGCCGAGAACATCGACGACAAGCGCTGGCCCGCGCGCCAACTGGCCTTCGCGATCGACGGCTGGAAGAACCGGGCGCTTGCGCCGAAGGACGTGCCGGCCGGCGAGGCGCAGAGCTTCGCCGCCGGCCGCGGCGCCGAGCTCTACGCCATCTATCAGGCGCGGCTGCGCCAGCTGAACGCGGTCGACTTCGGCGACCTGCTGCTGGAGCCGATCCGGCTGTTCCGGGAGCACCCCGACGTGCTGGAGCAGTACCACCGCCGCTTCAAATACATGCTGGTGGACGAGTACCAGGACACCAACGTCGCCCAGTACCTCTGGCTGCGGCTGCTGGCGAAGGGCTCCTCCAACCTCGCCTGCGTCGGCGACGACGACCAGTCGATCTACGGCTGGCGCGGCGCCGAGGTCGAGAACATCCTGCGGTTCGAGAAGGACTTTCCGGGCGCGAAGGTCGTGCGCCTCGAGCGCAACTACCGCTCGACCGGCCACATCCTCAACGCCGCGTCCCATCTCATCGCCCACAACCAGGGCCGCCTCGGCAAGACGCTGCGGCCGCAGACCGAGCTTGGCGAGAAGGTCACCGTCGCCGGCGCCTGGGACTCCGGCGAGGAGGCGCGCCAGATCGGCGACGAGATCGAGTCGCTGCAGACCAAGGGCCACAAGCTCGACGAGATCGCGATCCTCGTGCGCGCCTCGTTCCAGATGCGCGAGTTCGAAGAGCGCTTCATCACGCTGGGCCTGCCCTACCGCGTCGTCGGCGGTCCGCGGTTCTACGAACGCGCCGAGATCCGCGACGCCCTCGCCTATCTGCGCGTGGTCGCAAGCCCCGCGGACGGCCTCGCCTTCGAGCGCATCTACAACACGCCGAAGCGCGGCCTCGGCGATGCGGCGCTGAAGCAGATCGTCGACCTGTCGCGCGCCGAGGAGGTGCCGCTGCTGGAGGCCGCGCGCCGCCTGCTCGACGGGCCCGACCTGAAGCCGAAGCCGCGCTCCACGCTGAAGGAGCTGGTGCAGTCCTTCGACCGCTGGTCGGCGCTGATCGACAAGATCCCCCACACCGCGCTCGCCGAGCAGGTGCTGGAGGAGAGCGGCTACACCGATATGTGGACCAAGGACCGCTCGGCGGAGGCGCAGGGGCGGCTGGAAAACTTGAAGGAGCTGGTGCGCTCCATGGAGCCGTTCGAGAACCTGCGCGGCTTCCTCGAACACGTCTCGCTCGTCATGGACGCCGACCGCGGCCCGGGCGAGGACGCCGTCACCATCATGACGCTGCACGCCGCCAAGGGGCTGGAGTACGACACGGTGTTCCTGCCCGGCTGGGAGGAAGGCCTCTTTCCCCACCAGCGCTCGCTCGACGAGAGCGGCCGCGCCGGGCTCGAGGAGGAGCGCCGCCTCGCCTATGTCGGCGTCACGCGGGCGCGGCGTCGGGCGAAGGTGTGGTTCGCCTCCAACCGCCGCATCCACGGCATGTGGCAATCCTCGCTCCCCTCGCGCTTCCTCGACGAGTTGCCGGAGGCCGACGTCGACGTGATCGAGGCGCCGGCGACGTTCGGCGGCGGAAGCGGCGGCATGGGCGGGTCCTACGGCGCGAGCCGCTTCGACCGCGCCGAGCCGTTCAAATCGACCTACGACACGCCCGGCTGGCGCCGCGCGCAGGAAAACCGCGGCCCCGCCTCCCCCGGCCCCGGCGCGCGCCGCAGCGGGCCGATGACGATCGAGGGCGAACTGGTCGCCTCCTCCACCGCGAAGTCCGCCGGCTTCGGCAAGGGCGCGCGCGTGTTCCACCAGAAGTTCGGCAACGGGACTGTGGTCGAGGTCGACGGCAACAAGCTCACCGTCGCCTTCGACAAGGCCGGCCACAAGCGCGTGGTGGACAGCTTCGTGAAGGCCGCCTAACTCACCTCGACGATCGCTTTTCGCCCGCGACGTCCCGATCGCATCAAAGGAAGCCGATCATGCAGACGTCGCAGACCGACGAAGGAACGCGCGTGATCGCGGAGATCGCGCAGCGTCACGGCTTCGGCCCCGAGGCGGGCCAGGCCATGGTCGCGGCGCTGGAAGCCGGCGCCGGCGCGATGGCGCAGTTCAGCCATTACGAGCTGGGCGGCATGGGCCAGTGGTCGCGCGGCGGCATGCTGATGATCGGCGACATGTTCAACAACGGCCTGAAGGCGCGGGTCGGCGCCCTCGCCGACGACCTCGCCGCCGCGATGGCGGGCGGCGCGATCCCGGCCCGGCGGCCCGCCCCCGGCCAATCCTCCGCGGGATTCGCGAACTGGTGGCCCGAGGAGCTCGGGGCGCCCTCCGCCACCGGCGCCCAGAACGGACGGCGCTACGCGGTGTTCCCCGCCACGCGCCGGCTCGCAATCGAGCGCGACGGGCAGGTTCGGATCTACGACACCGGGGACCACAACATCGGCGGCGCCGGCCAGCAGCAGGGCGGCGGCGACAGCCTGAGCTTCTCCACCGACCGCGGCTCGATTGGCGTGCATGACCTTCGGGAGGTCGACGCCCAGACATCCGCCGCCCCGGACCCCGCGCCCAGGTCGTCCGACGGCTGGCAGCAGCAGCAGCAACAGCCAGCGGCCTTGCAGACGTTCATGGAGGAGCCCCGCTCAGCTCCTCGGGCGCAGGCGCAACCCGATACGCCGCAAGCCCCCGCCCCCCGCCCGAACGGCGAGAGCGCCGACCCGATCGAACTCATCCGCAAGCTCGCGGCGCTCAAGGACGCGGGCGCGCTCACTGAGGACGAGTTCCAGGCGAAGAAGATCGAGCTGCTCGCCCGCATCTGAGGCGGCATCGGCGAGGCTCGGACCGGTTCCCCTCCGCGGGCGGACCGGCTATGGCTCCCCGCTCAAGGCCGGGACCCGCCGTCGAGGTCCCGAGCAACGTCGCTGAAGGTCTCGTCTCCATGTCCACGCCCCTCGTCCGCCTCTGTCTCGACGAAGCGACCGCTAAGCGCGTCGCAGACGTGCTGGAGGAGGCCTTCCCGTTCGGCGAGGCCTCCATCGCCGCGTTCGAGGTGACCAAGGACGACTGGACGGTCGAGGTCTACGGCGGCCCGGACGCGACCGCCGAGGAGCTGGCGTCCGCCCTGCGCGAGGCGCTGGGACCGGAGAGCGCCGGCCTGCGCATCGAGGCCGACGCCGTCGAGGAGGCCGACTGGGTCGCGAAGAGCCTCGCGGGGCTCGCGCCCGTGCCGGCGGGCCGCTTCGTGGTCCACGGCTCCCACGACCGCGACAAGATCCCGGCGGACGTGATCGGCATCGAGATCGAAGCTGCTCTGGCCTTCGGCACCGGCCACCACGGCACCACGCGTGGCTGCCTGCTCGCGATCGACGAACTGCTGACCGAGCGCCGCTTCGAGCGGGTGCTCGACCTCGGCTCCGGCACCGGCGTGCTGGCGATCGCCATCGGTCTCGCCCAGCAGGCGCCGGTGCTCGCGACCGACATCGACGAGACCTCCGCGCGCATAGCCGGCGAGAACGCCGAGGCGAACGGAGCCGGCGCCTTCGTTGAGTCCATCCACGCCACCAGCTTCGACCATCCCGTCTTCGCGGAGCGCGGCCCGTTCGACCTGATCGTCGCGAACATCCTGGCCGGCCCGCTGGTGGAGCTCGCCCCCGACGTGAAGCGTCATCTGGCCGCCGATGGCCGCGTGGTGCTGTCGGGCCTGATGAACCACGAGGAGGACCGCGTTCTCGCGGCCTACGCGGCGGAAGGCCTTGGGCTGATCTCCTCGCGCCAGCTCGAAGGCTGGTCGACGCTGATGCTCAAGGCATGATCCGCCCTCTCGCTCTGCGCTACTGCCGTGGGACTCGAGGCCTGAGATGAGCGCCAAGCCGAAGCGCGGTCCGGAACGCCGCGTGATGTACGTCGAGAGCAAGAGCGGAACCATCGAGGGCGTCGCGGCCCGGATCGGCTGGGTCGAGTTCTCGAAGACCGGCCAGACGATCTACTACCGTGGGCTGATGCTGCAGAAGGGCGTCGTGCCCCGCGGGAACTGCTTCGACGTGATCACGGGCGACGTGTACTGGGTCTCGGACGTCAAAAAGCGGGGCTCCAACACCCACCCCGACAATCTCGACCTCGAGGTCGAGATCGATCCGGACGCCCTGGACGAGTACCGGCGGATAAGGTCGACTTGATCGTCGGCGGCTCCGCTGTCGTCGGTCACGCGCGTGCGATGTTTACGGAACAGATCTGATGTTCGAAGCGAAGTTCCAGTCCTTCGACGAGACCTCCGACCCGTCCCAGGGCGCGCCGCGGCTCGCCGCGCTTCGGGCGAGGCTCGCGACGCTGACGCTTGACGGTTTCCTGCTGCCGCGGGCGGACGAGCACCAGAACGAGTACCTGCCGCCTTCCGCCGAGCGCGTGGCCTGGCTCACGGGCTTCACCGGCTCCTACGGTTTCGTCGTCGTGCTCGCCGACCGCGCCGCGCTGTTCGTGGACGGGCGCTACACCGTGCAGGCGCGGACGCAGGTCGACGCGTCCTGCTTCACGCCGGTAAATGTGGGAGACACGCCGCCGACGGAGTGGCTGAAGCGCAACCTCAAGGCCGGCGCGCGCGTCGGCTACGACCCGATGCTCCACACGCTCGAGGGCATCGAGCGGCTGGAGAAGGCCGCCGACCACGCCGGCGCGGCTCTGGTCGCGGTCGAGACGAACCCGGTCGACGCGATCTGGAGCGACCGGCCGGCCCCGCCGCTGACGCCGGTCGTTCCGCACGACCCGGCCTTCGCCGGCGAAACGGTGGACAGCAAGCTCGGTCGGATCGTCGACGAACTCGCCAGGGCGCGCGCCGACGCGCTGCTGGTGACGGACGCTCATGCGCTGGCCTGGGCGTTCAACATCCGCGGCTCCGACGTCGCGCACACGCCGCTGCCGCTCGGATTCGCGATCATTCCGGCCGAGGGTCGGGCCACGGTGTTCCTCGACGGGCGCAAGCTTTCCAACGCGGTGCGGGCGGATCTTGAAGCGAACGCGGAGCTCGCCGAGCCCGCCGCGCTGGACGCCGCGCTCGGTCGCTTGTCGGGCAAGACCGTGCGGGTGGACGCCTCAGGCGTCGCCGCCGCCTTCGCCCGCAGGCTGGAGGCAGGCGGCGCCCGGCTGCAGCGCGGCGCGGACCCGATCGCCAAGCTCAAGGCGGTGAAAAATCCGGTCGAAATCGACGGCGCGCGGGCCGCGCATCTGCGCGACGGGGCGGCGCTCTGCCGCTTCCTCGCCTGGCTCGACGCCGAGGCGCCCAAGGGGACGCTGGACGAAATCGGCTCGGCCGAGGCGCTGGAGAGCTTCCGGCGCGAGACCGGCCTGCTGCGCGACGTGTCGTTCCCGTCGATCTCGGCCGCCGGTCAAAACGCGGCCTTGCCGCATTACCGAGTGACGCGCGCGAGCAACGCGCGGTTAACTCCGGGTTACTTTCTGATCGACAGCGGCGCCCAGTACGAGGACGGCACCACCGACGTCACGCGCACCGTGGTGATCGGCCAAGCCAGCGACGAGATGAAGGACCGGTTCACGCGCGTCCTGAAGGGCCACATCGCGATCTCGACCGCCGTGTTCCCAAAGGGGGTCTCCGGCGCGCAGATCGACGCCTACGCGCGGCGCCCGCTGTGGGAGGCCGGCCTCGACTTCGACCATGGCGTCGGCCATGGCGTCGGGTCCTACCTGTCGGTGCACGAGGGTCCGCAGCGCATCTCGAAGCTCGGGACCACGCCGCTCGAACCCGGCATGATCCTCTCCAACGAGCCCGGCTACTACAAGGAAGGCCATTACGGCATCCGCACCGAGACGCTGGTGCTGGTCGAGCGCCGGCGGATCCCCGGCGCCGAGCGCGAGATGTACGGCTTCGAAACCCTGACGCTGGCGCCGATCGACCGCCGCGCGATCGTCTCCGAGCTGCTGACGGCGGAGGAGCGCGCGTGGCTCGACGCCTATCACGCGCGGGTGCTGGCGGAGATCGGCCGTCTGGTCGATCCGGCGACAGCGGCGTGGCTCGAGGCCACCTGCGCGCCGCTGTAAGGCGGCTTCCCAGACCAGACCGCCCTCAGCCGCGCGGCGTCAGGCGCTCGGCGGCGCGCTTGCGTCCGATGAAGGGCAGCAGCTTCGCGAGCTCCGGCCCATGCGGCCAGCCGGTCAGCGCGAGGCGGAGCGGCGCGAACAGGGCCCGGCCCTTCCGGCCGGTGGCGGCGCCGAGCGCCGCGGTCCAGCTCTTCCAGGTCGTCTCGTCCCAGGGCTCTGGGGGCAAGGCCCGCAGCGCTTCGGCAAGGAAGCTCGCGTCGTCTCCGGAAGGACGCTCCGCGGTCGCGGGCAGCGGCGCGGTCGCGATCCGCCACCAGTCGAGCGCTTCGTCGAGCCGGGCGAGATTGCCGCGAACCGCCTCCCAGAAGGCCGCGCCGCCCCCGACGCCGAGCGCCAGAAGACGGGAAGAGACCGCAGCGTGGTCCAAGCCATGCAGGGTTCTGGCCGAAAGGGCCTGAAGGTCGTCCTCGTCGATCCGGGCCGGCGCCCGCGACAGCCGCTTCAGATCGACGAGCGCCGCCAGCGCGTCGAGGTCCGCGATCGGCCGCACGGCTTCGGCCGAGCCGATCAGCGCGACATAGGCCGCCACCGCCAGCGCCTCGACGCCGCGCTCGCGCAGCGCGCCGAGCGACAGGCTGCCCTCGCGCTTCGACAGACCGGCGCCGTCGGCGGCCGTCAGCAGATTGTGGTGCGCGAAGGCCGGCGGCGCGGCGCCGAGCGCTGTGAACATGTCGATCTGCACCGCGGTGTTGGCGACGTGGTCCTCGCCGCGCACCACTTCCGTCACCTGGAGATCGACGTCGTCGACCACGCTGGTGAAGACATAGAGAAAGGAGCCGTCGTCGCGCCTGACGACCGGGTCGGACAGGCTTCCGAGATCGATCTCCTGCCGCCCTCGGACGCCATCGTCCCAGCCGATGCGGCCATCGGACAGCCGGAAGCGCCAATGCGGCGCGCGGCCCTCGGCGAGGTAGGCGGCGCGTTTTGCGTCCGTCAGCCGAAGTGCGGCCCGGTCGTAGACCGGCGGACGTCCCGAGGCGCGGGCAAGCCGACGCGCGCGGTCGAGCTCTTCCTCGGTCTCATAGGCGGGATAGACGCGGCCGGCGGCCTGCAGGCGCGCGAAGGCGGCTTGGTAGAGCGCGTCGCGGTCGGACTGGCGCACCTCGACGTCCGGGGCGAGACCAAGCCAGGCCAGATCCTCGCGGATGGCCTCGGCATACTCCTCACGCACGCGGGCGCGATCGGTGTCGTCCAGCCGAAGCACGAAGCGCCCGCCCCGCTTGCGCGCGGTCAGAGCGTTGAGCAGCAGCGTGCGGGCGTTGCCGAGATGAAGGCGCCCTGTCGGCGAAGGCGCGAAGCGCAGCACGTCCGGAGCGCGTGTCGCAGTCACGGGGAAAGATCTCCGGGCTCAACGGTCTTCCGGCGCCGCGCCCGGTCGCGCGGGATCGCTCGAAGCCGGAAACTGGTGGGCGGTGACGGGCTCGAACCGCCGACCCTCTCGGTGTAAACGAGATGCTCTACCAACTGAGCTAACCGCCCTCCGGCCGGATATGGAAACGCCGCTCCCGTGCGGGAAGCGGCTGGTTCGGCCGGGCAGTATGACGGGCGTCGGCGGGACGCCTCTTTCCGGACGAAGCCGGAAAGATCGTCCGCGCCGACGATCCGCGTCAGGCGTTGACGGCGTCCTTCAGGGCCTGGCCGGCCTTGAACTTCGGCGTCTTGGACTCCGGGATCTTGATGGTTTCGCCGGTGCGGAGATTGCGGCCGACGCCGGCGGCGCGCTTCACCACCGCGAAGGTGCCGAAGCCCACGAGACGGACCTCTTCGCCCTTCTTGAGAGCAGCGATCACCGCGTCGAACGTCGCGTCGACGGCCTTGGCGGCGTCGAGCTTGGTCAGGCCGGACGTCTCTGCAACTTCGGCGATCAGATCGGATTTGTTCATCGTTCCCTCCATGAACACGTCGGGAATCGCGCCTTTGGCGCGTTCCGTTGAACGAGCCCGCGCACACTTTCCGAAAATGGCAGTGGCTGCAAGGACGGACGCGCCGTTTTCCGTCATTTTCTACGCGTTTCGACCGATATAACGCCCCAAAAGGGGTACCCTATTCCGGACCCGCGCGAAAAGTCCACGCCGGCCGTCCCGCGTTGAGACGGCCGGCGCAGTAGGCTTCAGTGGGCCCGCATGCCCGCCGAATCGTCCTCGACGGGGTGCGCCGGCGGAGGGGTCACCGGCTCGTCCCATTCGATCGGCTCAGGCTTGCGCAGCAGAGCGCGGCTCAGCGCCTCGTCGACGAAGCGAACGGGGACGATCTCAAGCCGGCTCTTCACGCTGTCGGGGATGTCCGCCAGATCCTTGGCGTTCTCCTCGGGGATCAGCACCGTCTTGATGCCGCCGCGGAGCGCCGCGAGCAGCTTCTCCTTGAGCCCGCCGATCGGCAGCACGCGGCCGCGCAGCGTGATCTCGCCGGTCATCGCGATGTCCTTGCGGACCGGGATGCCCGTCATGATCGACACGATGGCGGTCGCCATCGCGACGCCGGCCGAAGGACCGTCCTTTGGGGTCGCGCCCTCCGGCACGTGCACGTGGATGTCCCGCTTGTCGAACATCGGAGGCTCCACGCCGAAGTCGACGGCGCGACTGCGGACGTAGGACGCCGCGGCCGAGATCGACTCCTTCATCACGTCCTTCAGGTTGCCGGTCACCGTCATGCGGCCCTTGCCGGGCATCATCACGCCTTCGATCGTCAGCAACTCGCCGCCGACCTCCGTCCAGGCGAGACCCGTGACCACGCCGACCTGGTCCTCGGTCTCCGCCTCGCCGTAGCGGTAGCGCTGCACGCCGAGGTAGTCCGCGAGGTTGGCGTCCGTGACCTTGACCGACTTCTGCTTCTTGGCGAGCACCAGCTCCTTCACCGCCTTGCGAGCGAGGTTGGACAGTTCGCGCTCAAGATTGCGGACGCCGGCTTCCCGCGTGTAGTGCCGGATGACCGCGAGCAGCGCCGCGTCGTCGACGGAGAACTCCTTCGCGCCGAGGCCGTGCTTGGTGAAGATCTCGGGCAGCAGATGCCGCCGGGCGATCTCGACCTTCTCCTCCTCGGTGTAGCCGGCGATGCGGATCACCTCCATCCGGTCCATCAGGGCCGGCGGGATGTTCAGCGTGTTCGCCGTCGTCACGAACATCACGCTCGACAGGTCGTAGTCGACCTCGAGGTAGTGGTCGTTGAACGAGGCGTTCTGCTCGGGATCGAGCACCTCCAGCAGCGCGGACGCCGGGTCGCCCCGGAAGTCCATGCCCATCTTGTCGATCTCGTCGAGCAGGAAGAGCGGGTTCGCCTTCTTCGCCTTCTTCATCGACTGGATGACCTTGCCGGGCATCGAGCCGATGTAGGTCCGGCGATGACCGCGGATCTCCGCCTCGTCCCGCACGCCGCCGAGCGACATGCGCACGTACTCGCGCCCCGTCGCCTTGGCGATGGACTTGGCGAGCGAGGTCTTGCCGACGCCGGGAGGGCCGACCAGGCACAGGATCGGGCCGGTCAGCTTGTTGGCGCGGCTCTGCACGGCGAGGTACTCGACGATGCGCTCCTTGACCTTCTCAAGCCCGAAGTGCTCGGACTCGAGCAGCTTCTCGGCCGCAGGCAGGTCCTTCTTGACGCGGCTCTTGACGCCCCACGGGATCGACAACAGCCAGTCGAGGTAGTTGCGCACGACGGTGGCTTCCGCCGACATCGGGCTCATCTGCCGCAGCTTCTTGAACTCGGCGTCGGCCTTCTCGCGCGCTTCCTTCGAGAGCTTGGTCTTGGCGATGCGCTCCTCGAGCTCGCCCAGATCGTCCCGGCCGTCGTCGTCGCCGAGCTCCTTCTGGATCGCCTTCATCTGCTCGTTCAGGTAGTACTCGCGCTGGGTCTTCTCCATCTGGCGCTTGACGCGCGTGCGGATGCGCTTCTCGACCTGCAGCACCGAGACTTCGCTCTCCATGAGCGACAGCACCTTCTCGAGCCGCTGGAAAACGTCGACCAGCTCCAGCACCGCCTGCTTCTCGGGGATCTTGACCGCGAGATGCGAGGCGACGGTGTCGGCGAGCTTGGACGCCTCCTCGATCTGCGTGACGGCCCCGACGACCTCCGGAGAGACCTTCTTGTTGAGCTTCACGTAGTTGTCGAAGTCCGCGGTCACGGAGCGCGCCAGCGCCTCGACCTCGACCGGATCGCCGATCTCGTCCTCGATCGGCTGGACGCGCGCCTCGAAATAGTCCGTGCGGTCGGTGTAGCCGACGACGCGGGCGCGCGACTGGCCCTCGACCAGCACCTTGACGGTGCCGTCCGGGAGCTTGAGCAGTTGAAGCACGGAGGCGAGCGTGCCGACCTCATAGATGCCGTCGGCCGCCGGATCGTCGTCCGTCGCGTTCTTCTGGGTCGCGAGCAGGATCGGGCGATCCGCCTTCATGACCTCCTCGAGGGCGCGGATGGATTTCTCGCGGCCCACGAACAGGGGCACGATCATGTGGGGGAAGACCACGATGTCGCGAAGCGGCAGCACCGGATGGACGTCGGCGCCGCCGGTGTCGGCAGGCGCGCGCGATTTGGCAGTGGTCATCGTCTGGTCCTTGTCACCGGCCCGCGCCGGACGCCTTGGGAGCGCGTCACGGCGGAGCCACGATTCGGCGCGGTCGTCAGGTGCGAGCCTAAGGCCTCGCGGGGCGACCGCCCAAGGGGAAGCGCGCAGGGGAGAGGGGTCTGTGCACGCCTAGTTGAGGATTAGGTGGCCCTCGCCTTGGGGGGTGTCAAGAATGGGACACATGACCGGCGACGCCAATATTGCGCCGCACCACCGGCGGATGGCGTAGCAGGCGTGGTCCGCGGCGGCGGATGGCTGGTAACACCGTTCTGCGGCCTGCAAAAACGATGACGCCCGCGGCGTGGGCCGCGGGCGTCGTTTCACGTTCGAAGCGATGTCGCGTCGTCGGCGTCAGGCGCTGACGCCGGCCTCGCTCGCGCGGTCGGCATAGATGTACAGCGGACGGCCCTTGCCGTCGGCGACGTCGCCCGAGATCACCACCTGCTCGACGCCCTCAAGGCCGGGGAGGTCGAACATCGTGTCGAGCAGGATCTGCTCCATGATCGAGCGCAGGCCGCGGGCGCCGGTCTTGCGCTCGATGGCCTTCTTGGCGATCGCCGTCAGGGCCTCCTCGTTGAAGGCCAGTTCGACGTTCTCCATCTCGAACAGCCGCTGGTACTGCTTGACCAGCGCGTTCTTGGGCTCGGTCAGGATCGTCTTCAGCGCGGCCTCATCGAGGTCCTCGAGCGTGGCGAGCACCGGCAGACGGCCGACGAACTCCGGGATCAGGCCGAACTTCAGCAGGTCCTCAGGCTCGACGTGGCGGAAGATCTCGCCGGTCTTGCGGTCGTCGACCGACTTCACCTTGGCGCCGAAGCCGATCGAGGTGCCCTGCCCCTTGGCCGAGATGATCTTGTCGAGCCCTGCGAACGCGCCGCCGCAGATGAACAGGATGTTCGTCGTGTCGACCTGCAGGAACTCCTGCTGCGGGTGCTTGCGGCCGCCCTGGGGCGGGACGCTCGCCACGGTGCCTTCCATGATCTTCAGCAGCGCCTGCTGGACGCCCTCGCCCGACACGTCGCGGGTGATCGAGGGGTTGTCCGACTTGCGGCTGATCTTGTCGATCTCGTCGATGTAGACAATGCCGCGCTGGGCGCGCTCGACGTTGTAGTCGGCCGACTGCAGCAGCTTGAGGATGATGTTCTCGACGTCCTCGCCGACGTAGCCGGCCTCGGTGAGGGTCGTCGCGTCCGCCATCGTGAACGGCACGTCGAGGATGCGCGCGAGCGTCTGGGCGAGCAGCGTCTTGCCGCAGCCGGTGGGGCCGATCAGCAGGATGTTGGACTTCGCCAGCTCGACGTCGTTGTGCTTCGTCGCGTGGTTCAGGCGCTTGTAGTGGTTGTGGACCGCGACCGAGAGGACCTTCTTCGCGTGGTCCTGCCCGATGACGTAGTCGTCGAGGACCTTGCGGATCTCCTTCGGCGTCGGAATGCCGTCGCGCGACTTCACCAGCGAGGATTTGTTCTCCTCGCGGATGATGTCCATGCACAGCTCGACGCACTCGTCGCAGATGAACACGGTCGGGCCTGCGATGAGCTTGCGCACCTCGTGCTGGCTTTTGCCGCAGAAGGAGCAGTAGAGGGTGTTCTTGGCGTCGCCGCCGCCGACCTTGCTCATCATCTTACCCCTTTCGGGTCCCAAGCAGCGTCCCGTCGCCGCGCTGCTTCATCGGAATGTCATACGTCGATCGGGCTTAATCAATCGGCGCCGTCACGTAGGCACGGTCACGCCGCGACGCAACGCAGATCGTTATGATAGCTTCATGCGGCGGCGCCGCAACCGCACACGCGCCCGGCGTCTCGGTTGCGGCCCGCCCGCGCCTTTAGGGTCACGCCGGCTTCGGATCCGGCTCGCCCTCGACCTGGCGCTTCTCGAACACCTGATCGATCAGCCCGAAGTCGCGCGCCTGCTCCGCCGACAGCATGGTGTCGCGGTCGAGCGTGCGCTCGATCTCCTCGTAGGAGCGGCCGGTGTGCTTGACGTAGATCTCGTTCAGCCGACGCTTGATCTTCACGATGTCCTCGGCGTGGCGCTCGATGTCCGAGGCCTGGCCCTGGAAGCCGCCCGACGGCTGGTGCACGAGGATGCGGGCGTTCGGCAGCGCGGCGCGCATGCCCTGCTCGCCGGCCATCAGGATGAACGAGCCCATCGAGGCGGCCTGGCCCATGCAGAGGGTCGCGACCGCGGGCCGGATGTACTGCATGGTGTCGTAGATCGCGAGGCCGGAGGTGACGACGCCTCCCGGCGAATTGATGTAGAGCGCGATCTCCTTCTTCGGATTCTCGGCCTCGAGAAACAGCAGCTGGGCGCAGATCACCGCCGCCATGTCGTCGTTGAAGGGGCCGGAAAGGAAGATGATGCGCTCTTTGAGCAGGCGGGAGTAGATGTCGAACGACCGCTCGCCGCGGTTGGTCTGCTCGATCACCATCGGGATGAGGAAGTTCGTCGTCAGATCCTGAAAATCGCGCATCTCTGAAGTCTCTTCCTCACTGGGGCCGGTCGCCGGCCACGCAAATCAGCGCGGCCGGACGCCCTATCGACGCCGCTTGCGGCGCCTGCGTCAAGCCGACGGCTGGTCGGTCTTCGTCTCGTCCGCGTCCGGCTCGGCGAGGAGCTCGTCCTTGCCGACCTTGCGCTCGGCGACCGACGCCTTCTCGAGCACCAGGTCGACGACCTTATCCTCGAAGATCGGGGCGCGCAGCTCGGCCAGAGCTTCCGGACGCTGACGGTAGAAGTCCCACACCTGCTGCTCCTGGCCCGGGAACTGCCGGGCCCGCTCGACAAGCGCGCGGGTGACCTCGTCGTCGGTGACCTTGACTTCGTGCGTCTCCCCGATTTCCGCAAGGACCAGGCCAAGGCGCACGCGGCGCTCGGCGATCTTGCGGTACTCGGCCTTGGCCTCGTCCTCGGTGGTCTCCTCGTCCGCGAAGGTGCGGCCGGAGCGGGCGAGATCCTGCTCGACCTGGCGCCACACGTTCTCGAACTCCTGCTCCACCAGCGTGGGCGGCAGCGCGAAATCGTACTGGCCGTCGAGCGCGTCGAGCAGCTCGCGCTTCACGCGCTGGCGCGAGACGCGGGCGTACTCGGTCGAGATCTGGGTGCGGACGGCGTCCTTGAGGCCGGCGACGTCCTCGAAGCCCATGCCCTTGGCGAGCTCGTCGTCGATTGACAGCGCGCCCGGCGCTTCGATTCCCTTCACCGTGACGGCGAATTCCGCCGCCTTGCCGGCGAGGTTCGCCGCGCCGTAGGCCTCGGGGAAGCTCACCTTCACAACCGTCTCGTCGCCGGTCTTCACGCCGACGAGCTGCTCTTCGAAGCCCGGGATGAAGGTGTTGGAGCCGATCGTGAGCGGCTGGTCGGTCGCCGAGCCGCCCTCGAAGGCCTCGCCGTCGATCGTGCCGACGAAGTCGATGGTGACGCGGTCGCCGTCAGCGGCGGCCTCGCCCTCGCCCTTGGGCGTGAAGGACTGATTCTGCTTGGCGATGCGCTCGACCGCCTCGTCGACCTCGGCGTCCTCGACCTCGGCCACGAGCTTCTCGAGCTTGAGCTCCGAGACGTCCTTGACCTCGAACGTCGGCAGCACCTCGAGCTCGACGCCGAGGGAGAGATCGGACTTGCCCGAGAGCACGCCCTCGACCTCGTCCTTGTCCTCGGGGAAGTTGACCTTCGGCTGCATCGCGAGCTTCAGGCCGTTGTCGTCGACGATCTTGCGGTTGGCGTCTGCGACCGCCTGCTCGACGACCTCCGCCATCACCGACTTGCCATAGAGCTTCTTGAGGTGCGCGAGCGGCACCTTGCCCTTGCGGAAGCCGTTGATGTTGACACGGTCCTTGAGGCTCGTGAGCCGCTCGATCAGGCGGGCGTCGAGATCCTGCGCCGGCACGACGATCTTGAACTCGCGCTTCAGGCCCTCGTCGAGGGTTTGCGTCACCTGCATGAGAGTGGTCTCTTCGAATCCTCCGCGGGCGGCGCGCTTTTCGAGCTGCGCGCGACCGCGGTCCTTGTGTCTCGGATGGCGGCGGGCTTGCGGTCACAGGCTTGGTGCGGGCGGAGGGGCTCGAACCCCCACGGCTTGCGCCACGGGAACCTAAATCCCGCGTGTCTACCAGTTCCACCACGCCCGCGCCGGGCGCATTGCTCCTCGCGCCGGGACCGGCGCGAAAGCGGACGCTCTATATCATGGCCGAGGCCGCGCGCAGCAAAAAACTGACATGCGCGCGTCGCCCTTCCCCCACAGCCTGATCAGTCTAGCGCCGCAAGGACGGCCGGCAGCGCTCCCGGCAGATCGTCGGCGATGAGCCCGCGGCCGATCGCCTTGGCCGCCTCGCCGTGGATCCAGACCGCCGCCGCCGCCGCCTCGAAGGCGGGCGTGCGCTGTGCGAGCAGGCCGGCCGCGATCCCCGCGAGCACGTCGCCGGCGCCGGCGGTGGCGAGGTACGGCGGCGCGTTGTCGGCGATCGCGGCCCGCCCGTCGAGCGAGGCGACCACCGTGTCCGGCCCCTTGAGCGCCACCACGGCGCCGAGCCGGACCGCCGCTTCGCGCGCCCGCTCGAGCTTCGATCCCGAGGGAGCCGCGTCGCCGAACAGCCGGCCAAACTCGCCCTCGTGCGGGGTGACGACCACCGGCCGGTCGGGTCGCGCGGCGATCGCCGCCGCGAGGTCTTCGGGCCGCCCCGCAAAGGCGGTGAGGGCGTCGGCGTCGAGCACGACCGCACCGGCGAGATCGAGCGCCCGGCGGACGATTTCCTCCACGCCCTCGCCCGCCCCAGGCCCCACGACCGCCGCGTCGGTCCGGCGCAGGGCGACCGCGGCGGCGAATCCAGCGGCGTCGTCGGCCGGCCGCAGCATGACGGCGGTGACGTGCGCGGCATGGATTCGGAGCGCGGAGGGCGGGCCGATCAGCGTCACCGCGCCCGCTCCCGCCCTCAGCGCCGCGACCGCCGACAGCCGTGCCGCGCCGGTCGCGAATTCGGGGCCGGTCCACACCACGCAGTGGCCGCGGCCGTATTTGTGGCCTTCAGGCTCGGGACGCGGCAGCGCGGCCAGCCACAGCGCCGGACGGTTGAGGAACACGGTGGCGCCGACGCTCTCGACCACGCGCTCCGGCATGCCGATGTCGGCGAGCACGAGGCGGCCGCACAGCGCGCGGCCGGGATAGAGCACGTGGCCCGGCTTGAGGCGGACGAAGGTGACGGTGGCGCCCGCCCGGACCACGGCGCCCTGCCCCGCCGGTCGCCCCGTGTCCCCGTCGAGGCCGCTCGGCACGTCCACGGCGAGCGTCGGGACCGCCGCCGTGCGGAGCCGCTCGACCGCGTTCGCGGCGGCGCCGTCGAGCGCTCGCGACAGGCCGGCGCCGAAGAGCGCGTCGATCACGACGTCGGCGCCCGAAAACTCCGCCTCGGCGAGCGGGACCACCGGCCCTTCCCAGCGGCCGGCAGCCGCCGCCGCGTCGCCCTTTAGCCGCTCGCGCGGAACGAGCGCCGCGACCGCGACCTCAAGGCCGCGCGCGGCCAGCAGGCGCGCCGCGACGTAGCCGTCGCCGCCGTTGTTTCCGGGTCCCGCCATGACGACGACGCGGCGGGCGAGCGGCCAGAGATCGAGCGCGGCGTCCGCAACGGCGCGGCCCGCGGCCTCCATCAGCGCCTCCGCCGGCGCGCCGGCGGCGGGCGCACGGCGGTCTGCGTCGGCCATCTCCGTGGTCGACAGCAGCTCCAGCGTCATCACCGAGCCCCGCCGGGGAGACTCTGCACAATTCTCACGCTGCCACGCGATGCCGGCGCGGATTTAATCGCCTTTTTATTAAGCATTTTGCCTATTTTTAGATCATACATCGGGCGGCTGCCAATTCGGGGGCTCGACCTATCTATCAAACAGTCGGCGGACGCAGAGGTTTCGCCGACGGCGGAAGACTGGCACGCTAGCTGCTTAGGTGCGCGACGTCCCGGAGCGCGGTCTCGTCACCGATCGGCGCGCGGCGACGACGCCAAGGAGGCCTGGAAACGTGAAGAAAATCGAAGCGATCATTAAGCCGTTCAAGCTTGACGAGGTGAAGGAAGCGCTTCAAGAGGTCGGCGTCCAGGGCATCACGGTCACGGAAGCCAAGGGCTTCGGCCGGCAGAAGGGCCACACCGAGCTGTACCGTGGCGCGGAGTACGTGGTGGATTTCCTCCCGAAGGTGAAGATCGAGGTCGTCATCGGCGACGATCTGCTCGACCGCGCCGTCGAAGCTATCCGAAAGGCTGCCGCGACAGGCCGCATCGGCGACGGCAAGATCTTCGTGTCGGCCGTCGAAGAGGCCATCCGCATCCGTACGGGGGAAGTCGGCGTCGACGCGATCTGAGCCTTGGATACGGCCGCCCCTGAGCGGCCGAAGCCCCACTCCTGAACAAGGATAAGGATAATCAAAATGGCAATGACCACGGCCAAGGACATTCTCGCATTCATCAAAGAGAACGATGTCAAGTACGTCGATCTCCGCTTCACCGACCCGCAGGGCAAGTGGCAGCACGTCACCTTCGACATCACGATGGTGGACGACGAGTTCTTCGCCGAAGGCCAGATGTTCGACGGCTCGTCGATCGCCGGCTGGAAGGCGATCAACGAGTCCGACATGCTGCTGATGCCGGACGTCGCCACCGCGTGCCTCGACCCGTTCTTCGCCGCCACCACGCTGTCTGTGGTCTGCGACGTGCTCGAGCCCACCACCGGCGAGCCCTATGAGCGCGACCCGCGCGGCACGGTGAAGAAGGCCGAGGTCTACATGCAGTCGCTGGGGATCGGCGACACCGTCTATTTCGGCCCCGAGGCCGAGTTCTTCGTGTTCGACGACGTCAAGTTCGCGGCGACCCCGTACAACACCGGCTTCAAGCTCGACTCGATCGAGCTGCCGACGAACTCCGACACCGACTACGAAACCGGCAACATGGGCCACCGCGTCCGCACCAAGGGCGGCTACTTCCCCGTGCCGCCGGTGGACAGCGAGCAGGACATGCGCGGCGAGATGCTGGCCGCGATGGCCGCCATGGGCGCGGTCGTCGAGAAGCACCACCATGAGGTGGCCTCCGCCCAGCACGAGCTCGGCCTCAAGTTCGAGAAGATCGTCCGGATCGCCGACCACCTGCAGGTCTACAAGTACTGCATCCACCAGGTGGCGCATTCCTACGGCAAGACGGCGACCTTCATGCCGAAGCCGGTCTACGGCGACAACGGATCGGGCATGCACGTCCACCAGTCGATCTGGAAGGACGGCAAGCCGATGTTCGCCGGCGACAAGTACGCCGGCCTCAGCCAGGAGTGCCTCTGGTACATCGGCGGCATCATCAAGCACGCCAAGGCGCTGAACGCCTTCACCAACCCGTCGACGAACAGCTACAAGCGCCTCGTCCCGGGCTTCGAGGCGCCCGTGCTGCTGGCCTACTCCGCGCGCAACCGCTCGGCCTCCTGCCGC
The DNA here is from genome assembly GCF_016907975.1 of Methylopila capsulata. GTDB lineage: Bacteria > Pseudomonadota > Alphaproteobacteria > Rhizobiales > Methylopilaceae > Methylopila > Methylopila capsulata. Next base: position 377,383 of record NZ_JAFBCY010000004.1, on the reverse strand, counting down.
ATCCCGTGGACCAACTCGCCGAAGGCGAAGCGCGTCGAGGTCCGTTTCCCCGATCCGACCGCGAACCCCTACCTCGCCTTCGCCGCGCTGCTGATGGCCGGCCTCGACGGCATCACCAACAAGATCGATCCGGGCCCGGCCATGGACAAGGATCTCTACGACCTGCCGCCGCGCGAGCTGAAGAAGATCCCGACCGTCTCCGCCAGCCTGCGCGAGGCGCTGCAGAACCTCGACAAGGACCGCGAGTTCCTCAAGAAGGGCAACGTGTTCACGGACGACCAGATCGACAGCTTCATCGAGCTGAAGATGAAGGAGGTCATCCGGTTCGAGCACACGCCGCACCCGGTCGAGTTCGATATGTACTACTCGGCCTGAGACGTTCCTTCCGAACCGGAAAGCCGACTGCAGGGGCGCCGAAAGGCGCCCCTTTTTGTTCTATGACGATCTTGAAAGCCTCATCAGAGGCTGGCGCGGCTGACGACGCCTTCTACGCGAAGATTCGCGGTCCCAGTGCTTTCGCTGAATGATGCGAGGTCGGTCGTTCCAGTGATGGTCCCCGCAGCGTTCATCTGTCGCAAAGCGCCGCCGCCCGACGCGACCGAGGCGAAGCCGGCCGCGAGGTTGTCGGCGACCAGCACGTCTTTGGCCCCGTTGACCGTCGAAACGCCCATCGCGAGCGTCGTCTGGCGCAGGACGTTGCCGATGACGACGCTGTCCTGCGTGTAAGAGCCCGCGGAGACGTCGATCGCCTGGAAGGCATTCTCCACGAAGTTGTTCGCAATAAGCGCGCAGGTCTCCACCGCGATCGCCTTGCCGGGTGAGGTGTACTGGTTTGGCGTTCCCGCAGCTACGGTACGTTTGGAAATGCGCCGGATTATATTATTCGAGATCACACCGAGCCGGCCGCTGTAATCGATGTTGGCGATCGCGACGCCCACTCCGGCGTCATTGATCACGTTGTCGCTGACCACCACATCGTAGCCGTCATTCGCAATCTGCCGTCCGTTACCGAAGCCCTCGATGTAGATCGCGACCTCGCCATGTTTATCGCAGTGGTTCTGGACGACTCGGGCGCGCGTGCAACCGTTCAGTCGAACCGCCGTGAACGCACAATCATGAATCTCATTCTGGGCGACGACGACATTGGACTCCGACTCGATCAACACGGCGTTGCCCTGATAGCCCGTAGACTCAGGAAGAGTGCGTGAAACGCCGTCGACTCGATTGCCGACAATCCGCGTGATCGCAGGCGTTCCCGCGTCGCGGGAGATGACGACGCCATTGTTTCTCATCGCGCCGATCCGGTTTCCTTCGAAGACGAAGCCTTCGTGATTGGACGCCCCCGTCGCCGCGTACAAGTTCGAGAAACGACTATCCGTCACGAACGCGGCGCATTGGGATATGCCGAGCCCGTAGCCGTCTGCGGCCTGGAAGGCGCAACGTTCGATCCGAATGCGGGATGCGACAGTGGTCGTTCGCCGAGCGACCAAGAGAGCGCGGTAGCCGACGCCATAGGCGTCGGAAGGCGTGAGATCCGCGCCGTCGAAGATCAGGCCGCTAAGCTGCGCGGACGAGAAATTCTGCAGAACGAGGATGGACTTCGCCCCCGACGCCATCTTCAACGTCACCTTGCCGGGCACGCCGATCAGTTCAATCGGACCGGAAATCACGACGTTGCTGACGGTATAGGAGCCGGGCTCGATGAAGAGCGGCTTTCCTTGCGAAATGGCTGCGGCGATCGCGCTCGACAAGGCCGCCGAAGGGTTCGCAGCGGTGGGCGTGAACCCATAATCGACGGCGTTGAGCTGAGTGACCGTAGGCATGGAATCCTCCTGAACAAAACAAGAACACTCGCTTCCTAACCCACGGCCGCCGTGGTGGTCAAGCTATAATAAGCTTTTTTTCCTATACCTGCTCACGCTCCTCTGCCACTCGCCCCACGAGGCTCCGGCCGGCGCACAGGCTGGCTTCGACTTCGGACAGCACCCAGCCCTCCACGACGACCGACCGGCCGTGAGCGAAGTCGCCGGCGCAGCGTCCGGAACCGAGATTTTGCGCGCCGTCGGACAGCCCGGCCGTGAGCGCCTCGGGGATCAGTGGGCGGTCGCCGAGAGCGGCGGCGGCCTCGCCGCCGCGCACTCAAGGGCGCCTTCGGGCGCCCTTTTTCGTTACGCGGCGGCGAACGCAGACAAACCGGCCGCATTGACTTTGGTCGCAGGCCAGCTCCCGCCCCGCCAAGATGATCAGCGTGATCACGACGCCCTGACGGCAATGTGAGGGTCGCCTCGGTCGCAATATCACCCATGTCATTTATGTGTCGCCGTCGCGATAGACGGAACATTATACCGGCTCATACTTATAATATGAGTTTTATAATTTACGTCTTTTCGGTTTTTGAGAAACGCGCGGGAGGAATGACATGGCAAGAGCTTGGGTGAAGGGCGCAGTTGCTGCGGCGCTGGCGACGGCCGTCGGCGCGGCGGGCGTCATGGGCGCCAAGGCTGCGCTCACCTTCAACAACGCGGTGACCGGCGAGGTCCTGAACCTCGACGACGCCCCGCCGGAGGGCAAGGACACGGAGGCGTTCAAGGCCTTCGTGGAGACGGGCAAGAACGCCTATCTCGGCAACCCAAGCTGCCTCGCCAAGGGCGAGCAGTTGTTCCTCGCCATGTGCTCGGGCTGTCATGGCCAGAAGGGTGAGGGCAAGCTCGGACCCGGCCTCAACGACAGCTACTGGACCTACCCGCAGGGCGCGACCGACAAGGGCCTGTTCGAGCTGATCTTCGGCGGCGCCAGCGGGCAGATGGGGCCGATGTACGGCTCGATGAACGTCGACGAGATGCTGCTGACGATGGCCTGGGTGCGCCACCTCTACAAGGACAAGCCCGACGACGCCGGCGAGTGGATGACCGCCGAGCTCAAGGCGGCCTACAAGCCCTTCGACGGCAAGACGCCGGCCCCGAAGCCCGCCGCCGACGCGCCCGAGAGCTGCAAGACCGAAGAGTAAAGCCAAGGCCGATAGGCCCGGATGGATCACGCCGGCAGGCCGATCGCCGTCGCGGGGGCGTCCACGACACCGGACGAAGCTCGACGCCCCCGTCGCGGACGCCCGGCTCCGCCGGAGAAGGCGGCGGGCCGATCACAAGCGACCACGCTCCAAACGAGCGCCTTGGGATTGGTATAACTCCTGATTGCACTGTCTGCCGCTAAATGCAACCTTTGCGCGATCATCGCGAGGGGGAGGTTGCAGATGGCGCATCACGGCTGGATTTCGGTTCTCGACCCGCGGACCCTGGCGCCGAGCGCGCTCAAGTCCCCGTTCGGACGCCTGTTCGAAGCGTCGAACCACGCCTACGATTCCCTTGCGCTCTCCATGCTCGCGGGCGCAAGGGGGCCGATCGAGCAGATTGCGCCGACGCCGGTCCCGCCGCCGCCCGGCGGCAAACCCGGCAACCCGGCGGGCTTTACCTTCCTCGGGCAGTTCATCGACCACGACATGACGGAGTTCCGCGTCGTGGCGCAGGATCTCGCGCTCGTCCACCAGAACCCCACGCTCGGCCAGCGCCAGCGCGTCCTCGAGGACGGCGGCCAGCCGACCGCCACCAACGGCCGCATTCCGAGCCTGGACCTGGATTCGGTCTACGGCCTGCTCGGCGTCGCGCAGCCGGACCTCTACGACGACGACGGCTTGTTCCTGCTGGACAACGACGTGGACATCCTGCGCGGGGCGGCCTTCAACAACGGTCGTCTGATCGCCGATCCGCGCAACGACGAGAACAAGCTCATCGTCCAGATCCACATCCTGTTCCAGCGGCTGCACAACGCGATCCACGCCGCCGCGACGGGGTCCGCGAGCGACAAGCGTCCGGGCGGCGACGTCTTCAAGGCGACCAAGCTCGAGGTGCAGAACGCCTACCGGCGGATCGTGCTGCACGACTACCTTCCGAACATCGTGCAGAAGGAGCACATCGACGCCGTTCTCGCGGCCCTCGCCGCAAAGACGACGCTCTATCAGGCGATGATCGCGCGCGCCCGCGAAGCCTACCTCCGCGCCGTCGCGTCGGAGGGCGTGGCGGACCTCCTGGCGATGCCCGTCGAGTTCGCCCACGCGGCGTTCCGGCTGGGGCACAGCCAGCTTCGGGAGGGCTATGCGCTGAACGCCCGCGGCGGCGCGCCGCTGTTCGCGCCGGGCCGCGACCTCCGCGGCAAGGCCAAGCTCAGCGACGGCGACTTCGTGGTGGACTGGGAGCTGTTCTTCGACGCGCCGAGCCCGACGCCCACGGCCCAGCACGGCGAGCCGCTGGACGCCCGGCTGGCCAAGGCGGTGTTCCGCCTGCCGCCGCCGTCGATCGGCGAGCCGCCTGCGTCGCTGGCCGAGCGCAACATCCGCCGCGGGGTGGATTTCGGCCTCCCCTCGGGCCAGGAGGCGGCGGCCCGGCTGACGGACATCTACGGCGGCCTCGTTCCGGGCCTCCGCGGCGACCAGCTGTTCCCGCCGTCGGAGTTCGGCGACTTTCCCGAGATCCTCCAGCTCGCGCCCTCGCTCGTCTGGGCCACGCCGCTCTGGTACTACATCCTCCGCGAAGCCGGCCTCTACACGGCGGACCGCCAGCTCGGCGCGGTCGGCGGGCTGATCGTCGCGGAGACGATTCTGGGATCGCTCGACGAGATCCAGAACGCCGAGTTCGATCTGCAGGTCGAGGCCCGAGCGGCGCCGCTGGCCGGCGCGCCCTCCTCGCCCGCCGGCATCGCCTCGATGACCCAACTGCTGCAGTTCATCGGGGTCTTCAGTTAGCGGCGGAGCTCGGAGTCGTGCTTCGCAATCCCGGCGCGGGCGCGCTCAGATGATCGACGGCCGCAGCAGCTTCGCGGCGCAGAGGCTCGCTTCGGTCTCGGACAGCACCCAGCCGTCGATCACGACGCAGCGGCCCTCGGCGAAGTCCGCCGCGCACTGATCCTGGACCAGTTGCCGGCGGGTCGTCGGGCAGTCGGTCGCGATCGCCTCGGCGATCAGGGGACGAAGCTTCATCGCCGTCGCGAGAGCGTCGAAATCCGAGGGGAGGCTCGCCTCGGCGAGCGCCCCCTCCCCGATCCGGCGCGCGACGGCGCCCTCCGGCGGGATGTCGAGCAGCGAGAAGAAGTCGGGATGGTTGCGCGGCACGAAGCTGCAGGCCGCGCGGCCGCCGCCGTAGGCCACGAGGCCGAAGGCGCCGACGGCTGCGGTCCCGAGCAGCGCCCGGCGGGTGAGCTTGCCCATGTCGCTCTCCTCAGGCGCTGACCGCGAGGCGCTCGGCGAGACGGATCGCGAGCGCGGTGATGGTGAGGGTCGGGTTGGCGCAACCACCGGTCGTGAACACCGAGCTGCCGGCCATGTAGAGGTTCTTCGTCGAATGCACGCGGCAGTCGGCGTCGACCACGCCCTGCCGCGGATCGGCGTGCATGCGGGTGGTGCCCATGTGGTGGTAGCCGGAATAGGCGATGCTGAGGTCCGGCGGATCGCTGACGCCGAGCTGCAGTCGGCCGAGGCCCGCCGCGCCCACCTGCTCGCCGATGAACTGGTGCGTGCGGCGCAGGCGCAGCAGATCGTCGCTCGTCACCCGCCAGTCGAGCGCGATGCGCTGCAGCCCGAGCGGATCCGTGTCCGCGATCAACGTCACGCGGCTGTCGGGGTTCGGCGCCTGCTCGGCGTCCTGCCGCAGGCGGAACGCCTGGGCCGGCTTCTCGGGCAGGACGCGGCGCAGGGCATGACGGTAGATTCCCGTCGCGACCGAGCCCAGGTCGTCGACCACGTCGCAGGTGCGCTCGGCGAACCGGTCCGGCACATGGCCGCGGCTGAAGGTCTTCAGCATGGTGGAAAACGCGACCCAGCCGTAGTTCCGGAAGTCGTCGCTAAAGACCGCGTCGCCGTAGTCCGCGACCAGGAACGCCGAGTTGTTGTTGAGATTCCTCTCCTTCACCACGTCCGGGTGGACCTTGAGCCCCATCAGGATCTCGGCGCCGTCGTAGTTCAGCGAGGTCGGGTAGAGCCGGGTGTCGACGTCGTCCCGGAACAGCAGCATCGAGGTCTCGATCGTCATGTGGTCGGTGTAGAACCGCCCCACGAGATCGTGCTCGTTGCCCAGCCCCGCCGGGCGCTGCTTGCGGGCGTTGAGCAGGATGCGGGCGTTCTCGATTCCGCCGCAGGCGATGACGTAGGCCTTGGCCCTCACGGTCGTGGCGCGGCCGTCGAGCGTATGGACGGCGATCGAAGACACGACGTCGCCGCCCTCCTCCAGCGTCACGTCGACGAGGTTCGCGTGCGTCCAGCAGGCGATCTTCGGTTCGGCCCGCACCGTCTCCATGAATTTTTCGGCGAAGCGGGTCGGCGGGCTCTGCTGGTAGACGTCGGTCAGTATCTTCGTCGGATCGAGCGGCAGCGCGGGGAATGGCACGATCGAACGCCAGTCCTGCCAGTCATAGCGGTAGGGCCCAAGGTCGAGATAAGGATGCGCGCGGGCGTAGAACGGGTCGAGGTCGGCGCGGGTGATCGGCCAGCCGTGGTGGGGAATGTCAGCGCGGGGCTCGAAGTCGAGCGCGTCGAGCGGGGCGCAGAGCCCGGTCCAGTGGCCCGACGTGCCGCCGAACTGGCGCAGGCGCGACGCCGCCACGTCGATGTGGTCGTGCCCGATCACGGCGCCCTCGTAGAGCGCCTGGCTCGACTCCTCATAAGCCTCGCCGCCCCCTTCGAGCAGGACCACGCTCCGCCCCTTGCGGGCGAGCTCGAGCGCGAGGGTGACGCCCGCGGGGCCGGTGCCGACGACGCAGACGTCGCCCGTGATCTCCTTCGGCGTCTCGCCGGTCTGCAGATCGAAGATCATCCGCTCATTCCGCTCCAGCGGGCCGCAGGGCCTTGCGTTCGCCGCGCTCGGCGACGCGCATGACCAGCTTGCGGCCAGGTTTCTCGACCCATGCGTAGGTGATCTGCGACGCGACCAAGGTCACGAAGGGAACGCTCAAGCCCAGCGCCGCGCGTTCGGCCAGCGTCTCGGCGAGGCCAAGGATCTCGGCGGTGTTGAACAGCACCGTGAGCACGATCGCGTGGGTGAGGTAGATCGAATAGGAGATGTCGCCGAGCCAGTTCAGGACGCGGCCCCGCAGCAGCCCCGGCTCGACCCAGGTGGCGCGGGAGGCGAGCGCCGCGACCAGCACGATCATCGGCGGCCAGAGGGCGTCGTAGGGCGCGTTGAACGCCACCAGAACCGCGCAGACGCCGAACACGCCGGCGATGGACGCGGCGTAGACCCTCGGCGTCATCGCGACCAGCCACGGCTCGTCGTCGAAGATTCGGCGCAGCAGGATGCCGGCGAAGAACGACGGCGCGATGCGCAGCGCGCCCCCGTCGGCGGTGAGCGAGGTCAGGTCCAGTCCGAAGGCCCAGTGCGAGAACAGCGAGCAGGCGAGGAACACGGCCAGCATCGCGACGACGCGCCGACGCGTGCCGCGCACCCGGTCCGCCGCCATCAGGAACAGCGGGATCGCGAGATAGGCGCACCATTCCGCGCTGATCGACCACGACGGCCAGTTCCACGCGAGGTCCGGCGCGAGCCAGGTCGAGTGCAGCATCGCCGCGTTGACGAGGAAGGTGTAGGCGGTGTGCGGGTTTTCCGGCTCGGCGCCCATCATCCGCCCGACCGTCACGATGGCGCCCATCACGCACAGCGTGAACATGTGCAGCGGCCAGAGCCGCGCCAGCCTGCGGATCAGAAAGGAGCCGTGCCGAAACCGCCCCTCGGTCCACGGCGGATCGTACATATGGGCCAGCACGAAGCCGCTCAGCACGAAGAAGAAATCCACGACGAGCCGTGTGTATTCGACCGGGGCCGGCAGCTCGCCCTGACCTTTGAGGACGGTCGCGAGCGTGTGCGCGAGCACGACCCAGACCGCCGCGATCCCGCGGGTCGAGACGAGCTCGGGCAACAACATCCCGGACCTGAAGCTTCGCGGCGGCTCATGCATCGTCACTCGCTGCCCCCCCGGACGTCGATCGAACGAGCTTACTTGAAAGTCCTTTACGGACCGCTGCCGCGGCGGTGATGTCACCGACACGACATGGAAGGTTTTTAGAAACCTTCTTGTTGACGCTCCGCAGGGCGTGACGACGCCTTCCCGAGCCCGCCGGACGGACCCCCGCCCCATGACCGACGACCTCCGCACCACCCGCGCCGTCGCCTGCGAAGAGGCGGAGAACGTCGGGCGCAACGACAGCGCGAACCCGACCCTCGGAGAGATCATCGCCGCGCGTTTCTCCAGGCGGGAGATGATGCGCGGCGCGCTGGCGGCGACGGCGATCGCGGCCACGATCTCGCCCCGCGCGTTCGACGCCGCCGGCGCCGCTTGGGCCGCCGAGCCCGCGTCCCGGTTCGACTTCGAGGAGATCGAGGCCGGGATCGACGAGACCCACCACGTCGCGGACGGCTACGACGCCGACGTCCTGCTGCGCTGGGGCGACCCGCTGTTTCCGGGAGCGCCCGCCTTCGATCCCCTGACGCAGACGGCGGAGAAGCAGCGCCTGCAGTTCGGCTACAACAACGACTTCGTCGGCTTCGTGCCGCTCGACGGCTCCGCCGACCGCGGCCTGCTGGTCGTCAATCACGAGTACACCAACGAGGAGCTGATGTTCCCCGGGCTCAGGCGGCAGGACTCCAAGCAGGCGGCCTTCGCGGGAATGACCCGTGAGTTGGTGGACATCGAGATGGCGGCCCACGGCGGCTCGGTGGTCGAGATCGCCCGCGCCGGCGGCAAGTGGTCGGTCGTCGCGGACTCGCGCTACACGCGCCGCATCACCGCCGAGACCGAAATGGCGATCCATGGCCCGGCCGCCGGCCACGAGCGGCTCCGCACGTCCTACGACACGGAGGGCCGAAGCGTGCGGGGCATGATCAACAATTGCGCGGGCGGCGTAACGCCTTGGGGCACGTGGCTCACCTGCGAGGAGAACACCAACAACTACTTCTGGGGCGAGGTCGCCGACGACCACAGGGAAGCGAAGAACTACAAGCGCATCGGGATCACCGGCAGTCCCTGGCAGGCCTGGGGCCGGTTCCACGAGCGCTTCGACGTGACCAAGGAGCCGAACGAGCCGAACCGCTTCGGCTGGGTGGTCGAGATCGACCCGATGGACCCGGCCTCGACCCCGAAGAAGCGCACCGCCATGGGGCGCTTCAAGCACGAGGGGGCTGCGAACGCGCTGTCGGCCGACGGCCGGTTCGTCGTGTACCAGGGCGACGACGAGCGCTTCGACTACGTCTACCGCTTCGTGACGACCGCGAAGGTCGACATGGCGAACCGCGCGAACAACGCCGACATCCTCGACGACGGCGTCCTGCACGTCGCGCGCTTCGACGCCGACGGCCGCGGCCGCTGGATGCGTCTCGTCCAGGGCGAGGGCCCCCTCACCCCGGCGAACGGCTTCGCGAGCCAGGCCGACGTGGTGATCGAGGCGCGCCGCGCCGCGGACCTGCTCGGCGCCACCAAGATGGATCGCCCTGAGGACGTCGAGGCCAATCCGAAGACCGGCAAGGTCTACGTGATGCTGACCAACAATTCGAAGCGGAAGGCCGATCAGGTCGACGCCGCCAACCCGCGGCCGGAGAACGCCTTCGGCCACATCGTCGAGATCTCTCCGGACGGCGGCGACCATGCGGCGGAGGGGTTCGCCTGGGAGATCCTCGTGAAGTGCGGCGATCCGTCGATCGCGGCGGTGGGCGCGACCTTCTCCAGCGCCACCAGCGCGAACGGCTGGTTCGGGATGCCGGACAACTGCGCGGTGGACGCGCAGGGACGCCTTTGGATCGCGACCGACGGCAACGGTCCGAAAAGCACCAGCCGCGCCGACGGGTTGTGGGCGCTCGAGACCGAAGGGGCTGGCCGAGGCGCGTCGAAGCACTTCTTCCGCGTGCCGGCCGGCGCCGAGATGTGCGGCCCCTACTTCACCGCGGACGACACGACGCTGTTCCTCGCCGTCCAGCACCCCGGCGAGAGCGACGACGACAAGGCGCCGGGCACCTTCGAGGCGCCCGCCACGCGCTGGCCGGACTTCAAGCCGGGCATGCCGCCGCGCCCGGCCGTGGTGGTGGTGACGAAGCGCGGCGGCGGCGCGATCGCCTGACGCGTCGCCCGCCCGTCCGGGCGGGCCGGGACGGGAAGCCGCCCCGGAAGCGGTCGAGGCTCGACGTCTCGACCGGCGCCTTTGCGCGCTTTCGAACATCTCCGACGAGGCCGCTTGACGACCACGAGAACCGGGCGCATGCTTCGAGGGTCAACACAGATACGGGAGGTCTAAGACAATGACTCCACCGAAGCGTGTAAAGACACCGCGTTGACGCGCATCCGGAGCGCGAAGATTACGTGGCGAAAACATCATCAGGATTTTGAACGGCCGCTGTAGTTTGCGACGTCTTGATACGATCTGTCGGAGATCGGAACGACAGATACCCTGACGTTTAAGGACTGCAGTCGCCGTAAAAGAGCAGATCGAGAGCTCGCCGGTCCATCACCAGCCGAGCGCCTCCCAGGAGGCCGGCCGACACCCGAACGGACCCGCGTCATCGACGACATGAAGCGTCTCGCCGGCCCAGCCTGCGGGGCGTTTCTGTATGAGCGCGCCCGCGGGCGCGCCGATGCAGCGGGCGGCGGCGTCTCGCGACAAGGGCGGCCATTCTCGTCCGCACCGTGCATCGAGATGTGAAGCGGGGCGGTCCGTGCCTATCGCCAGCAAGGATCGGGCGGTCGCAGATCCCGGAGCGCGGTCGTTTCAAATTCATCGCACGTCATGCCCGGCGAAGCCGGATATGCACGACGGGGGCGTCGAGCCCTGACCGAAGCCATGGACGCTGACGCGAAAGCGCGGGCATGACGACGCGATGCGATCGAGCTGATCATGCACCAGTCTCCTGAAGCGTCGGCCGAACGTGAGAGCCGGAACGACCTCAGTCCTCGCGCGGGGCGCCGCCTTCGACCTTGGCGAAGCGCCGCCGGATGCCCTCGACGCGCCCCGGTTCGACGCGGATCGTCACCTCGACGGCGCCGTCGTCCTGGGGATGACGCGCCAGCACGTCGGCATGACCGAACAACCAGTTCACCCCGCCGCCGTCGTCCGGCGCCACGGTGACCATCAGCGTCTCGCGACCTGCCGACAGCCGCTCCTCGATCGCGCCGAGCAGGACGTCCTCGCCCTCCCCCGTGAGCGCCGAGACGAGCACGGGCCGCTCCGCGGCGTCGCGCCGGGAGATGGTCGCGGCCAGATTCTCGCGCGCGCCCTCGTCGAGCTTGTCGACCTTGTTCCAGACCTCCACGACGCGCTTCGCGTCGCCGAGGTCGATCCCGAGGTCCTTCAGCACGCCGGCGACGTCGGCCGCCTGCGCCTCGGTGTCCTCATGCGCGACGTCGCGCACGTGCAGGATGACGTCCGCCTCGATCACCTCCTCCAGCGTCGCCCGGAAGGCGGCGATCAGCTGCGTCGGCAGTTCGGAGATGAAGCCCACCGTGTCGGAGAGGATGGCGTGTGCGCCGTGCGGCATGGTGATCGACCGCAACGTCGGGTCGAGCGTCGCGAACAGCATGTCGGCGGCCACCACCTCGGCGCGGGTGAGCCGGTTGAACAGCGTGGACTTGCCGGCGTTGGTGTAGCCGACCAGCGCGACCACCGGATAGGGCACGCGCTTGCGGCCCGCGCGGTGCAGGCCGCGGGTGCGCTTCACCTGCTCGAGCTCGCGCTCGATCTTCAGGATCCGCTCGGTGATCATCCGGCGGTCGGCCTCGATCTGGGTCTCGCCCGGGCCGCCGAGGAAGCCGAAGCCGCCGCGCTGGCGCTCGAGATGGGTCCAGGAGCGGACGAGCCGGCTCTTCTGCCAGGTGAGGTGTGCGTGCTCGACCTGCAGCACGCCTTCCTTGGTGCGCGCGCGCCGGCCGAAGATCTCGAGAATCAGGCCGGTGCGGTCGAGCACCTTGGCGCCGAGCGCCTTTTCCAGGTTGCGCTGCTGCACCGGCGTCAGAGCGGTGTCCGCCACCACGAGTTCTATCTCGGACGCCTTGATGATGTCCGCGAACTCCTCGACCTTGCCCTTGCCAATGAAGGTGGAGGGCCGGATCTGCTGGAGCGGGACGAGCTTGCTCTCGAGCACGTCGAGGTCGATCGCCTGCGCGAGGCCGACCGCCTCCTCGAGGCGCGCGGCCGGACTGCGCTCGGCAGGGTCGCCCGCCCGGCGGCCGACCACGGGGGTCATCACGAAGGCGCGCGTCCGGTCGGCCCGGGCGGTCAGATGCCCGGCGCCGGCGTCGCGTACGCCCTCGTCATGGATGTCGATGTCGTCCTGTCGCATGCGTCTCCGTCACGGCGCCGATGCGCGCGCCGTCAGCGGGCGGCCCGCGCCGGCGCCTCGTCGGCCTCCTCCGGCTCGAAGAGCTGGATCGGATGGCCGGGCATCACCGTCGATATGGCGTGCTTGTAGACGAGTTGCGAGTGCCCGTCGCGGCGCAGCAGCACGCAGAAATTGTCGAACCAGGTGACGACTCCCTGCAGCTTGACGCCGTTCACGAGGAAGATGGTGAGCGGCACCTTGTTCTTGCGAACGTTGTTGAGAAAGGTGTCCTGGAGATTCTGGGAGCGTTCGGCCGCCATGTTCTTCTTCTTCCGTTAGAGGCTCAGGCCAGTTTGACGCGCCCGCGAGCGGCGGTTGGGAACCGACGCTTCGGCGCTAGGTTTTTTTTGGCCGCCCCGCGTTTTTCGCGACGGCGCCGCATGTGGCGGCGCCGCCCTTATTAACGCCACCACGCCCGGATTTCGCAAGAGCGAGATGAGCCCAAGAGCCGGCTCCGGCGTCGCGCGTCCACGGCTTTCGCCGCCGCGTCCCGTCAGGAGCGATGGGCGAACTCGTGGAAGCGGCGGCGCAAGCCGAGCGCGACCGGCCCGGGCTTGCTGTCGCCGACCGGCGCGCCGTCGATCGCGATCACCGGCGTCACGATCGCGGTCGCCGCGGTGTTGAAGGCCTCCTTCGCCCGCCGCGCCTCCTCCACCGTGAACGGACGCTCCTCGATCCGCATCTGCAGCTGTTCGGCCATGTCGAACACCGCCGCGCGGGTGACGCCGCGAAGAATGCCGTCGTCGGCCGGCCGCGTCACGATCACGCCCTCGGCCGTGACGATCCAGGCGTTGGTGGAGCCGCCCTCTGTGACGCGGCCCTCCCCGTCGACGAACCAGGCCTCCCGCGCGCCCGCCTCTTTGGCCTGCTGCTTGGCGAGGACGTTGGGGAGCAGGCCGATCGACTTGATGTCCACCCGCGGCCAGCGGTTCTCGGGAACGGTGATCACCTTGACCCCGGCTTCCGCCATGGCGTCGGCCTTCGCCCGGTCGGCGGAGCGCGACGTCACCACCAGCGCGGGCGCGGCGTCCGCGGGGAAGTAATGGTCGCGGCGCGCGACCCCGCGGGTCACCTGCAGGTAAACGATGCCGTCGCGCACCCGGTTTCGGCGCACGGTCTCGCGCAACACGATCTTCAGCGCCGCCTCGCCGAGGGGCGGCGCGATCTTCAGCTCCGCGAGCGAGCGCCACAGCCGGGCGAGATGGCGCGGCTCGTCGATCAGCCGCCCGTCCCGCACCTCGCAGACCTCATAGACGCCGTCGCCGAACTGGTAGCCGCGGTCCTCGATGTGGACGCCGGCGTCGGCGTGGCGGACATACTGGCCGTTGACGTAGGCGATGCGGGACATTGAGCGAGATTCCTGATCGTGAAACGCGTCATCCCGGCCGAAGCGAAGCGCAGAGCCGGGATCGTGCGCCGTTTTTGGCGCTTCATCCTGAAAACGATCCCGGATCTGCGCCGCTGCGCGGCTTGTCCGGGATGACGGCCTTCCTCACCCGATCCCGAGCGCCTTGAGCTTGCGGTGGAGCGCGGAGCGCTCCATGCCGATGAACTCGGCTGTGCGGGAGATGTTGCCGCCGAAACGGCTGATCTGGGCGAGCAGGTACTGCCGCTCGAAGATCTCGCGGGCCTCGCGCAGCGCGAGGCCCATCAGCTGCTCGCCGCCCGCCCCGTGCGGCGTCGGCGGCACCATGGTGCCGATCTCCGACGGCAGCATGGTGGCCGTCACCACCGCCTCCGGATCGCCGCCGGCGAGGATCATCAGGCGCTCGACGTTGTTGCGGAGCTGGCGGACGTTGCCCGGCCAGTCGTGGCTCTGCAGCACCGCCATGGCGTCCTCGCCGATGGTGCGCTTGGGGAGGCCCGTCGCCGACGAGATCTGCTCGAGGAAGAAGTCGATCAGTTCCGGAATGTCCTCGCGGCGCTCGGCGAGGCCCGGCACCCGCACGGGCACCACCGCCAGACGGTGAAACAGGTCCTCCCGGAACCGGCCCTCGGCGATCTCGTCCTCGAGGTTGCGCGCGGAGGAGGAGATGATGCGCACGTCCACCGAGACGCGCGTCGCGCCGCTGACGCGGGTGAAGGTCTGCTCGACGAGCACGCGCAAGATGCGGTTCTGCGTCTCCCGCGGCATGTCCGCGATCTCGTCGATGAACAGCGTGCCGCCATGCGCCTCCTCGAGCGCGCCGATCTTGCGGCTGCCGTTGACGCCCTCGACGCCGAACAGCTCCTCCTCCATCCGCTCCGGCGTGATGGTGGCGGCGTTGATCATCACGAAGGGCCCGCCGGCGCGCCCCGAGGCGTTGTGGATCGAGCGCGCCGCGAGCTCTTTGCCGGCGCCCGAGGGGCCGGTGATCAGGATGCGGCTGTTCGTAGGCGCCACGCGGTCCAGCGCGTTGCGGAGCTGGTTCATCACGGTCGAGCGCCCCACGAAGCGGGTGGGATGGCCCGAGCCGCGCTTGAGATCGCGCAGCTCCCGCTTCAGCCTGTAGGACTCGAGCGCCCGCTGGGCGATCAGCACGAGCCGGTCGGCCTTGAACGGCTTCTCGATGAAGTCGTAGGCCCCGCTTTTGATCGCCGCGACGGCGGTCTCGATGTTGCCGTGGCCGGAGATCATCACGATCGGCAGATCGGGATGCTGGCTGTGGATGAGGTCGAGAATCTCGAGCCCGTCGAGCTTCGAGCCCTGCAGCCAGATGTCGAGGAAGACCAGCTGAGGCCGGCGCTTCTCGATCTCCGCGAAGGCCTCGTCGGAGTTCCGAGCCGTCCGCGCGCCGTGGCCTTCGTCCTGAAGAATGCCGGCGACGAGTTCGCGGATGTCAGCTTCGTCGTCGACGATGAGGATGTCGGTCGCCATGAGAAGACTTGCACACTCCGAGTGGGAATTTCAGGCGGCGGAACGATCGGCCATATCAGGCCACCGGAGCCGCGCGGGATGGGACGGTCGAGGACGAGGCCGGCGCGCGAGCCTGGAACCAGAGCCGCACGAGGGCTCCGCGCCCGCCGGAGGCGACGTCGGGCGCATCGAGCAACTCCACGCCGCCGCCATGTTCCTCCATGATCTTGCCGACGATCGCGAGACCGAGGCCGGTGCCTTTCTCTCGCGTCGTCATATAGGGCTCGAGCAGGCGCTGTCTGTTTTCGGTCGGCAATCCGGCGCCGTTGTCGATCACGTCGATGATCGCCAGTTCGCCCTCCCGCCGCACGGACACGTTGATCCGGCCGGCGCCGCCGGCGTTCTCCGGAACCGCCTGCACCGCCTCGGTCGCGTTCTTCACGATGTTGGTGACGGCCTGCGAAATCAGCCGCCGGTCGAACATGGCGGGGGCCGGAACGTCGGCGCCGTCGAGCTCGATGCGGATGTCGGGATAGCCGACGCGCATCATGAAGACGCCCTGCTTCACAATCTTGGCGAGATCGTCCTCCTCCATCTTCGGCTTGGGCATGCGCGCGAAGGAGGAGAACTCGTCGACCATCCGCTTGATGTCGTCGACCTGGCGGATGATCGTGTCGGTGCACTGGTCGAAGATCTCGCGCTCCTCGACGATGACCTTGCCGTACTTGCGGCGGATGCGCTCCGCGGAGAGCTGGATCGGCGTCAGCGGGTTCTTGATCTCGTGCGCGATGCGGCGCGCGACGTCGGCCCAGGCCGAGGTGCGCTGCGCGGCCACCAGCTCCGTGATGTCGTCCAGGGTCACGACGTAGCCGTGCTCCTGCGCCGTCGAGGTCTCGGTCGTGAAACGGACGTTCACGGTGCGCTCGCGGCCCGCGCGCAGCAGCGTGACCTGTCCCTGCACCAGCCGTTGCGCCCGGCCGAGCGCGGCCTCGACCAGCGGGCTGAGCTCGGGCGCGGCCTCCTTCAGCGACAGGCCAAGCAGCTCGGTCTCCTGCGCTCCGAGCAGCTTCTCCGCCGTCCGGTTGATCAGCGTCACGCGGCCGGCGGGGTCGATGCCGATGACGCCCGCGCTGACGCCCGCGAGCATCGCCTCGGTGAAGCGGCGGCGGCTGTCGATCTGGTCCGAGGCCTCCAGCAGCTCGTTGCGCTGGCTGCGCAGCTCCGACGTCATCTTGTTGAAGGTCTCGGCGAGGCCGCCGAGGTCGCCCTGCTTCCGGGTGATCGGGACCTGGACGTAGAGGTTGCCCTGGCTGACCTGATCGGCGGCGGTGATCAGCCGGCGGATCGGCGAGACCAGCCGGTTCGCGAAGGCGAGGCCGAGCCAGATCGCCGCCAGCAGCAGCGACAGCGCCACCACAAGATAGAGCAGCGCGAAGGTCGCCTGGATCCGCGGTCGTCGGAGGGTGAGCGAGGAGTATTCCTCCGACCCCTGCTCCACCAGCCGCATGTAGCTGTTCGCGCGCGGATCCACCGGGCGGGCCACGAACAGCACCAGGTCGTCGTAGTTCGCGAGCTTGAGAACCGCGCCGATCGCGTTCTGCTTGCCCGGCGCGAGCAGCGTCGGCTCGTCGGTCGGCGCGCTCTGGACGTCGACCAGCGGGGGACGCGGAAACTCACGGCCGATCTGGATGTTCGCCCGCTCCACAACCGTCATGTCCGGTTTCAGGAGCTGCGCGACCGGCAGGCCGCGGATCTGCGCCTGGGCGGTGAAGAACTCCGCGAAGCGCTGGCGATCGTTGTCGAACAGCGGACGGGCGCGGTTCACGTCGCTCGCCATGGCGAGAATTTCGCCGCGGATCGAGCGGGCGTGCTCGTTGAGGTAGGCGCGCGCCACCACGAGGGAGTTGTCGACGATCTCGCGGACGCGGGTGGAAAACCAGCTGTCGAAGCCCCGGTCGATCGTCACCACCGCGAAGATCGCGAGCAGGGCCGCGGGCGTGACCGCGAGCAGCGAGAACAGCCCGACGAGGCGCCCGTGGATCTGGGAGCCGGCCTGCCCGCGCCGGCGCGCGATGAGAAACGCCCGGCCCTCCCACAGGATGATCAGGATCAACAGTCCCGCGAAGGCCGCGTTGACGTAGACCGCGATCTGCGAGGCGCGCTCGGTCGGCTCGATGTCGAACCGCCCCGTCAGCACCACGAAGGTGACGAGCGCCGAGATCAGCGCCGCGGCGACGCAGACCGGCCCGAGCAGGCCCGGGCCCCGCCTTTCGGGCGCAGCAACGGAGAGCTCAGGCGCGGCGGACGCGTCGCTTGGCATGAAACCTCAAAACAGGGGCGACGTTCGCGCCCCGTGGCGCTGCACCCGACGTCGCTCCCCCCGAACCCGAGTCGCCGTCGATCGATGATGCATCATGGGCACAGTGTTGTTCAAATGCGACAACTTCTGGGCGCGAGGAACCGGATATCAACGATCGCGTCATCTCTCGGGCGCGCCATGCCTCGAAACTTCGTTTGCGTGCGGCATGATAAATATATAAAGACATCTTTATGTCTAGCTCACCCCATCCGGCGCTTCGGCTCGGCCTCGACGTCGCTCTCTCGGCTCTGAAAGCCGCCGCGGAACCGACGCGTCTGCGGTTGCTCGCGCTTCTGGCGGAGGGCGAACTGACGGTGTCGGACATGACCGACATCCTCGGCCAGAGCCAGCCCCGGATTTCCCGTCACTTGAAGCTGCTGGTCGAAGCGGGGCTGGTCGAACGGCATCGCGAAGGGGCTTGGGCGTTTTTCCGACTGTCCGACGGCGCGGGCCACGACGCCGCGCTCCGCGCCGCGCTGTCCCGGCTCGACCCCGCGGACCCCGCTCTGCGCCGCGACCGCGAACGCCTGACGGAGGTCCGCGCCGCGCATCAGCAGGCGGCGGCGCGCTATTTCAGCGCCAACGCCGAGCGCTGGGACGGCGTGCGCGGGCTTCACGTCTCGGAAGCCGCCGTCGAGCGCGCGATCCTTGCCGCCGTCGGCGACGTGCGGATCGAGACCGCGCTGGACCTCGGCACCGGCACCGGCCGCATGCTCGAGCTTCTCAGCCCGCGCGTCGGTCGCGCGATCGGCGTGGACGCCAACCGCGACATGCTCGCCCTCGCCCGCGCCAATCTGGCCCGCGCCGGCGTCACCAACGCGCAGATCCGCCAGGGCGACATTTTCGCCCCGCCGGTCGAGACGAGCGCTTTCGACCTCGTCGTGGTGCATCAGGTGCTGCACTTCCTCGACGATCCGGCCCGCGCCGTGCGGGAGGCCGCGCGCGCCCTGCGGCCGGGCGGGCGTCTGCTCATCGTCGACTTCGCGCCCCACGGCATCGAGGAACTGCGGGAGCGCCACGCCCACCGCCGTCTCGGCTTCTCAAGCGAAGCGATAGCTGGCTGGCTGGCGGCCTGCGGCCTCGACCTCGTCGCTCACTCCAATCTGCCGCCGCCCGACGGCGACGGCGACAAGCTCACCGTTTCGCTCTGGCTCGCCCGCGATCCGCGGATCGTGTCGGACGCGCTCCCCTCTTCCTCGAACCTCGAGGTCGCCTGATGCCCAACCACCGTCTCTCCCGCGCCGCGCGCCGCCCGATCCGGGTGTCGTTCGAGTTCTTCCCGCCGAAGACGCCGGAGATGGAGGCGACCCTGTGGCGCTCGGTCGAGCGCCTCGCGCCGCTTGACCCCACCTTCATGTCCGTGACCTACGGCGCCGGCGGCTCCACCCGCGAGCGCACGCACGCTACCGTCGCGCGGATGGTGACGGACACCGTTGTGCCGCCGGCGGCGCACCTCACCTGCGTTTCCGCCACCAAGGCCGAGGTCGACGCCGTCGTGGACGCCTACCGCGAGGCCGGCGTCCGCCACATCGTGGCGCTGCGCGGCGACCCGGCGAACGGCGTCGGCGGCACGTTCGAGCCGCACCCCGGCGGCTACGCCTCGACGGCCGAGCTCGTCGCCGGCATTCGCCGACGCGCGCCGGAGATCGAGCTGTCGGTCTCGGCCTACCCCGAGAAGCATCCAGAGAGCCCGAGCCTCGAGGCCGACTTCGACGTGCTGAAGGCCAAGGTGGATGCTGGCGCGAACCGGGCGATCACCCAGTTCTTCTTCGACAACGACCACTACCTTCGCTACGTCGACCAGGCGCGGGCGCGCGGGATCCACATCCCGATCGTCCCGGGCATCGTGCCGGTGTCGAACTTCAAGCAGACCGCGAGCTTCGCGGCCCGCGCCGGCGCGACCGTGCCGGACTGGTTCGCCGCCCGCTTCGACGGCCTCGACAACGATCCGCAGACCCGGCAATTGATCGCCGCCGCCGTCGCCGCCGAGCAGGTGCTCGACCTGGTCGACCACGGCGTGAAGGACTTCCATTTCTACACGATGAACAAGGCCGACCTGGTCTATGCCGTGTGCCACCTGCTCGGCCTGCGGCCGACCGGCGCCGCAGCGAAGGCCGCCGCGGCCTGAGACGGTGCATTTCTGAGGAAACGCGCCCATCTTAAGGACGAGATATCCACGGAGCTGACGCCATGGCCGAGCCTGACAACCTCGTTCTGACCCTGCTGCGGGAACTGCGGCACGACATGAATGCGCGCTTCGACGCGATCGGCGCCCGTTTCGACGAAGTCGACGGACAGTTCGCGGCGCAAGACAAGAAGCTCGAAGCCATTCGGGAAGCGCTGAAGAGCGAGACGATCCTCGGCCGTTACGTCGTGAACGGCGTCGACGATCGACGGGAGGCGATCGAGAAACGTCTCGAGGCGCTGGAATCGGTGAAGTAAGGAGTTGAGATCATGAGCGACGTCGAAACCACGCTGCGGAAGCTCGCCTCCGAGCGCATCCTCGTGCTCGACGGCGCGATGGGCACCATGATCCAGCAGCGCAAGTTCTCGGAGGCCGACTTCCGCGCCGAGCGCTTCAAGGACTGGGGCCGCGACCTCAAGGGCAACAACGACCTGCTGATCCTGACCCAGCCGGACGCCATCCGCGAGATCCATCTGGAGTACTTCCGGGCGGGCGCCGACATCGTCGAGACCAACACCTTCTCCTCGACCACGATCGCCCAGGCCGACTACGGCATGGAGGCGCTCGCCTACGAGCTGAACGTCGAGGGCGCCCGGCTCGCGCGCCAGGCGGGCGACATCGCGGCGAAGGAGGACGGTCGTCCGCGCTTCGTCGCCGGCGCCATCGGCCCCACCAACCGCACCGCCTCGATCTCGCCGGACGTGAACAACCCCGGCTTCCGCGCCGTGACCTTCGACGAGCTGGCGACCGCCTACGGCGAGGCCGCGCGCGGCCTGATCGAGGGCGGCGCCGACGCGCTGCTGATCGAGACCATCTTCGACACGCTGAACGCCAAGGCCGCGGTGTTCGCGCTGGAGGAGATCTTCGCCGAGCTCGGACGCCGCCTGCCGGTGATGATCTCCGGCACGATCACCGACCTTTCCGGCCGCACGCTCTCCGGCCAGACGCCGGCCGCGTTCTGGAACGCGCTGTCGCACGCGCAGCCGCTGTCGGTCGGACTGAACTGCGCGCTCGGCGCCAAGGAGATGCGCGCCCATGTGGCGGAGCTCTCGCGCGTCGCGGACACGTTGATCTGCGCCTACCCCAACGCCGGCCTTCCCAACGAATTCGGGCTCTACGACGAGAGCCCGGAGGCGATGGCCGTCCTGGTCGGCGAATTCGCAAGCTCCGGTCTCGTCAACATCGTCGGCGGCTGCTGCGGCACCACGCCCGCCCACATCGCGGCGATCGCCGAGGCCGTGAAGGGCAAGGCGCCGCGGACGATCCCGGAGGTCGCGCCCAAGATGCGGCTTTCGGGGCTGGAGCCGTTCGAGCTGGTGGCGTGATCGTCATCACACATGTAGGTCCTGCAAGCTCCTTAGCGTGAGGACCTACTTTTTCACTCTCCGGCCACCTCATGCTGAGGAGGCCCGGAGGGCCGTCTCGAAGCACGCACTCGGCTCTCCACGAACTCTTATGAAGACGGACGCCCTATGACCTCCGCCGCCTCCCGCTTCGTCAACGTCGGCGAGCGCACCAACGTCACCGGCTCCGCGAAATTCCGGAAGCTGATCACGGCCGGCGACTACGCCGCGGCCCTCGACGTCGCGCGCGAGCAGGTGGAGAGCGGCGCGCAGATCCTCGACGTCAACATGGACGAGGGCCTTCTCGACTCGGAGAAGGCGATGGTCGAGTTCCTCAACCTGATCGCCGCCGAGCCCGACATCGCCCGCGTGCCGGTCATGATCGACTCGTCGAAGTGGTCGGTGATCGAGGCGGGCCTGAAGTGCGTCCAGGGCAAGCCGATCGTGAACTCGATCTCGCTGAAGGAAGGCGAGGAGAGCTTCATCCATTACGCCCGCAAGGTGCGCGCCTACGGCGCGGCCGTGGTCGTGATGGCGTTCGACGAGCAGGGCCAGGCCGACACCTTCGCCCGCAAGACCGAGATCTGCGCCCGCGCCTACAAGATCCTGACCGAGCAGGTCGGTTTTCCGCCTCAGGACATCGTGTTCGACCCGAACGTGTTCGCAGTCGCGACCGGCATCGAGGAGCATTCGAACTACGGCGTCGATTTCATCGAAGCCACGAAGTGGATCCGCGAGAACCTGCCCCACGCGCATGTGTCGGGCGGCGTTTCGAACCTGAGCTTCGCCTTCCGCGGCAACGAGCCCGTGCGCGCGGCGATGCACTCCGTGTTCCTGTACCACGCGATCGCGGCCGGCATGGACATGGGCATCGTCAACGCGGGCGCCCTGCCCGTCTATGACGACATCGACCCGGAGCTGCGCGAGCTCGCCGAGGACGTGGTTCTGAACCGCCGGGCGGACTCGACCGACCGGCTGCTCGCCGTGGCCGACAGGTTCAAGGGCGGCAAGCAGGAAGCCCGCGTCGTCGACACCAAATGGCGCGACCAGCCGGTGGCGAAGCGGCTGGAGCACGCGCTGGTCCATGGCGTCACGGAGTTCATCGAGGCGGACACCGAGGAGGCGCGCGCGCAAGCCGAGCGTCCGCTGCACGTCATCGAAGGCCCGCTGATGGCCGGCATGAACGTGGTCGGCGACCTGTTCGGCGCGGGCAAGATGTTCCTGCCGCAGGTGGTGAAATCCGCCCGCGTGATGAAGCAGGCCGTCGCCTACCTCATGCCTTACATGGAGGAGGAGAAACGGCTCTCCGGCGCGACCCAGCGTCAGGCCGCCGGCAAGATCCTGATGGCGACCGTGAAGGGCGACGTCCACGACATCGGCAAGAACATCGTCGGCGTGGTCCTGCAGTGCAACAACTACGAGGTGATCGACCTCGGGGTGATGGTGCCGGTGCAGAAAATCATCGCGGCCGCCCGCGAGCATGAGGTCGACGTCATCGGCCTCTCCGGCCTCATCACGCCCTCGCTCGACGAGATGGTGACGGTCGCCTCCGAGTTGGAGCGCGAAGGTTTCGACGTGCCGCTGCTGATCGGCGGCGCGACCACCTCGCGCATCCACACCGCCGTCAAGATCCACCCCGCCTACGACCGCGGCCAGGCCGTGCACGTGCTCGACGCCAGCCGCGCCGTCGGCGTCGTCTCGCAGCTGCTGTCGCCGGACAACAAGGCAGGCTACGTCGCCGGCGTTCAGGCCGACTACCTCCGCCTCGCCGAGCAGCACGCCCGGGCGCAGGAGGACAAGGTGCGCGCGCCAATCGCCGCCGCCCGAGCCAACCGCCACGTGCTCGATCTTTCCAAGGTGCAGCGGAAGCCCTCGTTCCTCGGAACGAAGGTGTTCCACGAGATCCCGCTCGAGACGCTGATCCCCTACGTCGACTGGACGCCGTTCTTTTCGACCTGGGAGCTGCACGGCCGGTATCCCGAGATCCTGACGAGCGAGAAGTACGGCGAGGCCGCGAGGAACCTCTTCGAGGACGCCACCGCCATGCTGCGCCAGATGGCCGAGGAGAAGTGGCTGGAGGCCCGCGCGGTGATCGGCTTCTGGCCGGCCGCGGCCCGCGGCGACGACGTCGTCCTGTTCAAGGACGAGACCCGCACGGAGGAGCTCACGGTCCTTCACACGCTCCGCCAGCAGATGGCGCGCTCGAAGGACAAGCCGAACCTCGCGCTCTCCGATTTCGTGGCGGACGAGGCGAGCGGCGTCGCGGACTATGTCGGCGGCTTCGCGGTGACGGCCGGCATCGGCGAAGAGGCGATCGCCCAGCGCTTCGCCCGCGCCAACGACGACTACAACGGCATCCTCGCCAAGGCGCTGGCCGACCGTCTCGCGGAGGCCGCCGCCGAGTACATGCACGCCGAGGTGCGCCGTGAGCATTGGGGCTACGCGCCGGACGAGGCGCTGTCGAACGACGACATGATCGCCGAGAAGTACGACGGCATCCGCCCCGCGCCGGGCTATCCCGCGCAGCCCGACCACACCGAGAAGGGCGCTCTGTTCGACCTGCTGGACGCCCCGAAGGCGATCGGGCTCACCCTGACCGAGAGCTACGCGATGTGGCCGGGCTCGGCGGTGTCGGGGCTCTACTTCAGCCACCCCGACAGCCGCTACTTCGGCCTCGGCAAGATCGACCGCGACCAGGTGATCGACTACGCCGCCCGCAAGGGCTACGCCCTTGCCGACATGGAGCGCTGGCTCGCGCCGGTGCTGAACTACGACCCCAACCGCATCGCGAAGATCGCCGCGGAGTGAGGACGGGAGCGTCCGCGGATGGCGGGCGCGAGTGAAATGAGATCCTAGTTTTGATGCTGCAGATCGTGGATCAGGCGATCCATGCCTGCGCGCCATTGGGGTCCGTCCGACGGCGATTCATCCCAAAGTTCCTGCAGCTCCGACTGATCCTGCCGAATACGCCTCAGAGCATGGATCGCAGGGCGGCAAAGGTCTTCGCCAGCAGGACCTCGTATCCCTGCGCCAAGCCGATGCGATTCGGCCAGAAGATGAGCCGCAGCTACTGCTCGTTGCGCCTCAGGGCGCTCGAGGTAAACCTCTGTGGGCAGAGTGGCCGCTGCAAATGCCGCGAGGAAAATACGAGCATCGCGGTCCGCCTCGAACTCAGCTTGCAACTCCGCGGCCTCGTCGTTCGCCAGATGGCCCAGATCCCACGTCCCCATCAGTCCGCTCGCTCCGCTCACCATGCTCTCTAATACGACCAGTGATGAGTCGGCTGCAGCATTAACGAACATGGGCGCAGGGCTTAAAACGAATGCTGCCCAGAGAACGGTCCCGGATCGGCCTTAGGCCGTCCGGGATGACACGCCGCCCCTCACGCCGCCGCGTGCAGCGCCGCCGTTCGCCGGTAAAGCACGTGCGGCAGGCCGGCGTGCTGGAACGGCTTGTCGTAGGCGAAGGCGAGGCGTTCGATCACCGCGAGAGAGTGCGTGTTCGCCTCGGTCGTGAAGGCGACGATCTCGGGCAGCCCCAGGTTCTCGAAGCCGAGCTGAAGCGCCGCGGCGCCGATGCGGGTCGCGTGGCCCTTGCAGCGCAGCTTCGGCATCAGCGCGTAGGCGAGCTCGACCGTCTTCTCCCCGTCGGCCTCGCAGCGGCGGATGCCGGCCCAACCGGCGAAGGACCCGTCCCGCATGTCGCGGAGGAACCACAGGCCGAAGCCGGCGTCGCGCCAGTGGGCGCGGGCGCGGGTGATGAAGCTGCGCGCGGCCTCGGGCGGGCGCACCCCGCCGAGCGTGACCATGACCGCGGGATCGGCGAAGGCCGCGGTGACCGCGTCGACGTAGCCGTCGTGCGGCACGTCGGCGAGAATGCCCTCGATCTCGAGGATCGTCGGATAGCGAGCGCTGAGCATCGCGGCGCGTCCTGTTTTCCGCCTGTCGCGGCCGTCCGCGGTTGGGTCCGCAGATCAGATGTCAAATGACATAAGACGATCGTGGCATCCTGAAGACGGGATGGACAAGATCGTCTTCAGTCGAGTGGAGAAACGCCGGCTTCGATCGTCGTAAGCCCACGCGCGGCGAGCGCGCAGACCAGGGGCGACGGCGCCGTCCGGTTCGAGGTGAAGAGCGCGCGGCGCTCGGCGGGCGGCCCCGCCGGCATGGGCGAGGCGCTGAGCAATGCGGCGACGCGGCGGGCGACCGCCGGCGCCGGGTCGATCCAGGCGACGTCCCAGGGGCTGAGCCCGCGGAAGCGCCGGGTGAGCAGCGGAAAGTGCGTGCAGGCGAGGGCGACCGCGTCGGTGCGGCGGCCGTCCTCCTCCACGAAACAGGGCGCGATCTCGGCGGCGAGCGCGCCATCGTCGATCGGCGCGCCGCGAAGCTCGGCCTCCGCAAAGGCGGCGAGGTTCGGGGCGCCCACGAGCGTGACCTTCACCGATCCCGCAAAGGCGTCGATCATGGCGTGCGTGTGCTCGCTTCGGGCGGCTCCGGGAGTCGCCAGCACGGTGACGAGACCCGAGCGCGTCGCGGCCACGGCGGGCTTCACCGCAGGCACCGTGCCCACGAACGGCAGCGCGAAGCGGGCGCGCAGCGCCGGCAGAGCGAGCGTGGAGGCGGTGTTGCAGGCGATGACCACGAGGTCGGGAGCCTCCCGGTCGATCAGCCGCTCCATTACCGTCACGATCCGGGCGACAAGGCGTTCGGGCGAGAGCGCGCCGTAGGGGAAGGCGGCGTCGTCGGCGGCGTAGACATAGGCCGCGTAGGGAAACGTCGCGACCAGCTCGGCAAGCACCGTCAGGCCGCCGAGGCCTGAATCGAACACGAGAATGCGAGGCGTCCGGTCGAGCGGCGGAAGCGCCGCATTGGTGAGCCCCGCGAACAGATCCACGCCCATGCCTTCCGCCACGCCCTTCGCAACCGCACTCTACGACGCCCATTGAACGCCGGGATGGTTACCGAAACGTGGCGAGCGGCAAAGGTTCGCCGAGCGTTGCAACGCGGCGACAGTGGCCGCGCGGCGCTTGCGGCGCAGAGACGGCACCCCCTAGCATGACGCCGCCGCTTCGCCGATCAGGACCCTTCGTGACCTCTCTCCGCCGCCTCGCGCTCGCCTGCCTTGCGCTGCTGTTCGCGACGGCGGCCTCGGCCGAGGTCGTCTACGACCGCGGCAACTCCGGCGAGCCGGAGACGCTCGACCCGCACCTCGTCTCCACCGTGCAGGAGGCGAACCTGATGCGCGAGCTGTTCGAGGGCCTCACCGCCCACGACGGCCGCGCCGACGTCGTGCCGGGCGTGGCGGAACGCTGGGAGGTCTCCGACGACGGCCGAACCTGGGTCTTCACGCTCCGGCCCGACGCGCGCTGGTCGAACGGCGATCCGGTGACGGCGGAGGATTTCGCGTTCTCGCTCCGCCGGATCCTCGACCCGTCCTTCGCGGCGAAGTACGCCAACCTGCTCTACCCGATCCTGAACGCCGAGAAGGTCAACAAGGGCGAAGCGCCGAGGGAGGCGCTGGGCGTCGTGGCGCGGGACGCGCGCACGCTGGAGATCCGGCTGGAGCGGCCGACGCCCTACTTCCTGGAGCTGCTGACCCACCAGACGACCTATCCCGTGCACCGCGCGAGCGTGGAGCGCTTCGGCCGCGACTGGCTGAAGCCCGGGCGCATGGTGACGAACGGCGCCTACCGGCTGGCCGAGAACCTGCCCAACGACCACATCCGGCTGGAGAAGAACCCGTTCTTCCACGCGGCCTCCGAGGTCGCGATCGACGTGGTGAACTACGTGCCGCTGGAGGACCGCGGCGCGGCGCTCCGCCGCTTCCAGACCGGCGAGATCCAGTCCTACGACGACGTGCCGGCGGAACAGATCGCTTTCATCCGCCGCACGCTCGGCGACCAGCTCCGGATCGCGCCTTACGTCGGCGTCTACTACTACGCCGTGAACGTGCGGAAGGCCCCGTTCTCAGACCCACGCATCCGCCGCGCGCTCTCCATGGCGCTCGACCGGGAGTTCATCGCCGACAAGGTCTGGGCCGGAACGATGCTGCCCGCCTACGGCTGGGTTCCTCCTGGGTTCGACGGCTACGCCCCGGTCGAGGCGTCGTGGCGGGCGATGTCGCAGCTCGAGCGGGAGGACGCCGCGAGCGCCCTTCTCAAGCAGGCCGGCTACGGCCCGGGAGCGAAACGCCTCGAGGTCGAGATCCGCTACAACTCCAGCGAGAACCACCAGAACACCGCGACGGCGATCGCCGACATGTGGAAGGCGATCGGCGTCTCGACCCGCTTGATCAACTCGGACGGCAAGACCCATTTCGCGCATCTGCAGAACGGGGGCGACTTCGACGTCGCCCGCGCCGCCTGGATCGCCGACTACCGCGACCCGCAGAACTTCCTGTTCCTGGGGCTCAGCGACAACGTCGGCTTCAACTATCCCGGCTGGAAGAGCCCTCCTTACGACGCGCTGGTGAAGGCGTCCGACGACATCGCCGACCCCGCCGCGCGCCTCGCCACGCTTGGGAAGGCGGAGGCGATCCTGGTCGACGAGCAGCCGATGATCCCGATCCTGTTCTACGCCTCCAAGGCGCTGGTCTCCCACCGGCTGAAGGGGTGGGAGGACAACGTCATGGACATCCATCCCACGCGCTACCTGAGGCTGGAGCCATGAGGGCGCGCGCCGCCGTCGTCCCGGCTGACGAGAAGCGAAATGCCGGAACCCATCACCCCTACGGCGCGAGGGGATGGCGCCTCGGTCGTTTGCGGGGGGGGTTTGGGGCGCGGGGACTCCCCCCCCCGCCCCCCCGCCGGGGGGGGGGGGGGGGGGGGGCCCCCCCCCCCGGGGGGGGGGTGGGTTTGGGGGGGGGGGTGGCGCCGCAAAGTACCCGCGGGCGGGGCGGCCTTCTGACGCCGCGCTCCATCCTGAACCACCCCCACCCCCGGCCCCTCCCCGCAAGGGGGAGGGGGGCAGGCCTCGCTTCTTCGGAAGTGAGCGTTCCATGACCGCCTTCCTTGTCCGCCGTCTGCTCTGGGCCATCCCGACGCTGTTCGCGGTGGTCACGCTCTCCTTCGTCCTGATGCGCTTCACGCCCGGCGGGCCGTTCAACGCCGATCAGGCGCTGGCGCCCGCGGTGCTCGAAAACCTCAAGCGCGCGTACCGGCTCGACCAACCGCTGATCGTGCAGTACCGCGACTACCTTGCGCAGCTGCTCCGGGGCGATCTGGGCCCGAGCTACAGCTACCGCGACTTCACCGTGACGGAGCTGTTCGCCCGCGCCCTGCCCTATTCGCTCCAGATCGGCGGCGCTGCGCTGCTGCTGTCGCTCGCCGTCGGCGTCTCGCTGGGCGCGCTGGCGGCGAAACGGCGAGGATCGGCGCTCGACGCGGTCGTCACCACGCTCGCGGGCCTCGGCGTCACCGTGCCGAGCTTCGTCATCGCGCCGCTGCTGTCGCTGGTGTTCGCCGTCTGGCTGGGCTGGCTGCCGGCCGCCGGTTGGGGCGAGGGCGCGCTCGCCTACAAGATCCTGCCTGTGGTCGCGCTCGCGCTGCCGCAGATCGCGGCCTTCGCCCGGCTGACCCGCGCCGCGACCATCGAGGCGCTGAAGGCGGACCACATCCGCACCGCCCGCGCCTACGGGCTTCCCGAATGGCGGGTGACGGCCCAGGCCCTACGCGCGGCCGGCGGCCCGGTCGTGTCCTACCTCGGGCCGGCGGCGGCGGGGCTGCTCACAGGCTCGGTCGTGGTCGAGACGATCTTCGGCATTCCCGGCGTCGGCCGCTATTTCGTGCTCGGCGCGCTCAACCGCGACTACGCACTGGTCATGGGCACGGTGGTGCTGGTCGCGGTCTTCATCGTCGCCTTCAACGTGCTGGTCGATCTCGCCTACGCCGCGCTCGATCCCCGGATCCGCCATGACTGACGCGGCGCTGACGGCTTCTCCTCTCCGCGGCGGCCTCGGCCGGCGCGCGCTCGAGCGGCTGCGGCGTGACCCCGTGGGACTTGCGGCGCTCGGGCTTCTGCTCGCCATCGCCGCCGTCTGCTTTGTCGGCCCGTGGCTCTCGCCGCATCCTCATGACCGCGTCTACCGCTCCTACGTGCTGGTCCCCCCGAGCCTCCAGCCCTATCCACAGGAGGAGACGCTCGAGGCCGCGCTGCGCTCCGCGCTCGCGCGCGGCCGGGTGGAGCTTAAGAGTCTTTCCGTCGAGGGCGGTCGTTTCCGGGCGGTGGCGACGTCGGAGCAGCCCATCGATCCGCGGGTGCTCCGCTACGTCGATCGCGCCGACGAGTTTCGCAACGCCCGTCTTGCCGAAACCCGCGATGGCGGCAGAACGGCGACGCTCGACGGCGAGGTCAGCCGGGTTCGTTTCCTGATGGGGACCGACGCCAACGGGCGCGACCTGCTGGCGCGCATCCTCGTCGGCGGCCAGGTCTCGCTCGCGGTCGGCGTGCTCGCCACCCTGACGAGCCTCGTCATCGGCGTCGCCTGGGGCGCGATCGCGGGCTTCATCGGCGGTCGAACCGACGACCTGATGATGCGGACCGTGGACGTGCTCTACGCCCTGCCCTTCGTGTTCCTCGTCATCCTGCTGGTGGTCGCCTTCGGCCGGAACGTCGCGCTGCTGTTTCTGGCGATCGGCGCAATCGAGTGGCTCGACATGGCCCGCATCGTCCGCGGCGAGACGCTGCGGCTGAAGAGCCGCGAGTTCGTGCAGGCCGCCCGCGCGCTGAGCGTGGCGGAAGGGCGGATCCTCACCCGCCACATCCTGCCGAACATGATCGGGACCGTCGTCGTCTTCGCCACGCTGACGGCGCCGAAGGTGATCCTGCTCGAAAGCTTCCTGTCGTTCCTCGGGCTCGGCGTGCAGGCGCCGCTGACGAGCTGGGGCGCGCTGATCGCGCAAGGCGCGGGCAGCCTGCAGGGCGCGCCGCACCTCCTGCTGTTTCCCGCGGCCTTCTTTATCGCGACGCTCGCCGCCCTCAACGTGCTGGGCGACCGGCTCCGCGACGCGTTCGATCCGAAGGAGCGGTAGAGGCGCTGAAACGAGGTGCGTGCTTCGAGACGCGCCTTCGGCGCTCCTCAGATAAACGCCCCTCCCCTTGCCGCCCCTCGGAGCGGCGCGCTAGAAGACGCGCGACCCATGACATCCAGCGCCGGCCGTCTCACGCCGCGCGCGCATCCCACGCGAGCCCGAGACCCCATGGCACAGCGCGAATTCATCTACCATATGAGCGGCTTGTCGAAGTCGTACGGCGCCAAGAAGACCCTCGACAACATCCACCTCTCGTTCTACCCGGACGCCAAGATCGGCATCCTCGGCCCGAACGGCGCCGGCAAATCGACCTTGCTGAAGATCATGGCGGGGATCGACAAGGAGTACACCGGCGAGGCCTGGGTCGCGAAGGGCGCCCGCGTCGGCTACCTCGCGCAGGAGCCGCAGCTCGATCCCAACAAGACGGTCCGCGAGAACGTCATGGAAGGCGTCGCGTCGAAAACGGCGATTCTCGAGCGCTACAACGAGCTCGCCATGAACTACTCCGACGAGACCGCCGACGAGATGACGGAGCTTCAGGACCGCATCGAGGCGCTCGGCCTCTGGGACCTCGACAGCAAGGTCGACCAGGCGATGGACTCGCTGCGCTGCCCGCCGGACGACTGGAACGTGGAGAAGCTCTCGGGCGGCGAGAAGCGCCGCGTGGCGCTGTGCAAGCTGCTGCTCGAGGAGCCCGAGCTGCTGCTGCTGGACGAGCCCACCAACCATCTCGACGCCGAGACCGTCAGCTGGCTGGAGAACCATCTCCGCAACTATCCCGGCGCCATCCTGATCATCACCCATGACCGCTACTTCCTGGACAAGGTGACGAGCTGGATCCTCGAGATCGACCGCGGCCGCGGCATCCCCTACGAGGGCAACTACTCCGCCTGGGTGGTGCAGAAGCAGAAGCGGATGATCCAGGAGAACCGCGTCGAGGAGGCGCTTCAGCGCACGCTCCAGCGCGAGCAGGAGTGGATGGGCAACAGCCCGAAGGCCCGTCAGGCCAAGAACAAGGCCCGCATCCAGCGCTACGACGATCTTGTGGCGAAGGCGTCCGAGGCCGGCCCGACCAGCGCCCAGATCGTCATCCCGATCGCGGAGCGCCTCGGCGCGAACGTCGTCGACTTCGAAAACATGTCGAAAGGGTTCGGCGACAAGCTGCTGATCGAGAACCTGACCTTCAAGCTGCCGCCCGGCGGCATCGTCGGCGTCATCGGGCCGAACGGCGCGGGCAAGACCACGCTGTTCCGCATGATCACCGGCCAAGACAAGCCCGACAAGGGCGAGATCAAGGTCGGCGAGACGGTGCAGCTCGGCTATGTCGACCAGTCGCGCGACTCGCTCGATCCGAACAAGAACGTCTGGGAAGAAATCTCGGGCGGCACCGACGTGATCTACCTCGGCAAGCGCGAGGTGAACTCCCGCGCCTATGTCGGCGCCTTCAACTTCAAGGGCGCGGCCCAGCAGAAGAAGGTCGGCGACCTCTCCGGCGGCGAACGCAACCGCGTGCACCTCGCCAAGATGCTGAAGTCGGGCGCCAACGTCCTGCTGCTCGACGAGCCGACCAACGACCTCGACGTCGAGACGCTGCGGGCGCTCGAGGAGGCGCTCGAGGACTACGCCGGCTGCGCCGTGATCATCAGCCATGATCGCATGTTCCTCGACCGCATCGCGACGCACATGCTGTCGTTCGAGGGCGACAGCCACGTCGAATGGTTCGAGGGCAACTTCCAGGACTACGAGGAAGACAAGAAGCGCCGCCTCGGTCCGGACTCGGTCGAGCCGAAGCGCATCAAGTACCGCCAGTTCGCGCGCTGACATAAGTTCAAGAGGCGTTCTCAACCAAAGAGAACGCCTCTTGAACTGGATTCAGCCATCCGGCGCCGTGGCCAAACGACAAACCCATTTTATCGTAGTTCGGCAAAAATCGCCTGAAGTCGCCATCTTTGCGCTGCTGTCCCGCCTTGCCAGGCGTGGATAGCCACAGCGTATGCGAATGCTTGATAACATCCGCTACGACCGCGCTGGGGACCACGTAGGACACTGGCATCGAATCCACGTTCTTTCCAAAATCAACAAACGCATAGAATAGATTTGGTGATATGATCCGCTCGTGCTTGGAGCTCATATGCCAGCCGCCGTCTGTGCCTTTCTCGACACGAGTTTTGACTTGAACGGCGCATACCCGATCACCAACGTCGTCCGTGACAATAATGTCAGTATGAGGGACACCCGCCGGGGCCAGCGCTGCAATCAATCCTCGACGCAAAAGCTGGCACATAACGTAGTGCTCGCCAGCGGCTCCAAGCACTGTGGTTTTGGAGACCATGTGATCACCTAATTCCGGCTGATTTCCGTAGGTCGAGGCTGATGACTATTTTCACGATAGAACAAGCCGAAGTTGAACTCGAAGCCCTCATTGAGATGGTCGAAGCTGGCAGACGCGTGCTCATCGTGGGCACGTCGGGCCGGCTAGTCGAATTGCAACCTATTCCACCTGACGAGAATTCTAGGGGCGAACAGATTTATGATGCGTGACGACTGGTGCGCAGCGACCTACCTGCGCTTCGAGGACGAGCGCACGCGGCCCTCCGCGGACCTGCTCGCGCGCGTGCCGCTCACGACCGCGGGCCTCGTCGTCGATCTCGGCTGCGGCCCGGGCAACTCGACGGAGCTGCTCGCCCGCCGCTTTGCCCAAGCGGAGGCGGTCGGCGTGGACACGTCTCCCGACATGCTGGCCGCAGCGCGCAAGCGCCTGCCCGGCGCCCGCTTCGTCGAAGCCGACGTCGCGACCTGGGTCCCGGAGCGGCCGGCCGACGTGATCTTCGCCAACGCGGTGCTGCAGTGGCTGTCGCACCACGACACCCTGCTGCCGCGGCTCATGGGCCTGCTCGCTCCCGGCGGCGCCCTCGCCATCCAGATGCCCGACAATCTCGACGAGCCGTCGCACCGGGCAATGCGCGAGGTCGCGCTCGATCCCCGCTGGCGGGAGCGTCTCGCGCGGGCCGCCGCCGCCCGGACGGCGCTGCCGTCGCTGGAGGCCTATTACGACATGCTGCGGCCGCATGCGGCGCAGGTCGACGTCTGGCGCACCACCTACGCCCACCCGCTCGACGGGGCCGAGGCGATCGCGGACTGGCTGAAGGCGACGGGTCTGCGCCCGTTCCTCGACCCGCTCGACGCCAGCGAGCGCGAGGCCTTCGTCGCGGCCTATGTGGAGCGGGCGCGCCGGCTCTACCCCGCGCTCTCCGACGGCAAGGTTCTGCTGCGTTTTCCCCGGCTGTTCATCGTCGCGACGCGCGCATGAGCCGCGACCTGCTGGGCGCGGTCTCCGTCCACCCCGGCCGCCGGCTCACGGCGCGGCTCGCCCAGACGCTGGCGGTCGCCGGCGCCGCGAGCTTCGAGACCGCGCCGGTCGCCGGACTGACGCTGACCCTCGAGGGCGTGCCCGGCGATCCGCACGCCGGCTTCACCCGCCGCGCCGGGCCGCGCGAGCCATGGCATCCGCGTGGAACCGAGATCCGCTCGGGCCGCCAGCTCTCCATCGTCTCCGTCGAGGAGCTTGCGGAGATCGCGGGCGCCATGGGGCTTCCCGCGGTCGAGGCGGGCTGGATCGGCGCCGACCTCGTCTTGGACGGCCTGCCGAGCCTGTCGTTCCTGCCGGCGGGAACGCGTCTGTTCTTCGAGGGCGGCGCCTGCGTGGTGGTCGAGGCGCAGAATGCGCCGTGCCGGGACGCCGGGCGGGCCATCGCCGGCCACACGGGACGGCCGGGTGACGAACTCAGCTTCCCGAAGATCGCCAAGCGCCTCAGGGGCGCGGTCGCGAGCGTGGAGCGCGCCGGAGAGGTCACGGCCGGCTCTGATGTGACCGTCCGCGTGCCCGAGCAGTGGGTCTATTAGGACGAAACCCGGCCCTGCGGCTCCCGCGCCCCAGCTCGGCGATGTTCAAATCGCTCGCGACCCCTATGTTCCGCAAGGCGCGCGGGTCCGACGTCCCGCTCGCGCCTCTCGGAGATTCGCACGCATGACCGATGTCGCCGTCCTGTTCGACCGCCTCGCCGAGCTTCGCCGCGAGGCCGAGGGCCTGACGCTCCGAAAACTCTTCGCCGACGACGCCGAGCGGTTCGCCCGCTACTCGGTGAAGCTGGACGACCTGCTCTTCGACTACTCCAAGACCCACATGACGCCCGAAGCGCTTGAGCTGCTGGTCGCGCTCGCCAAGGCCGCCGACGTCGAGGGGCGTCGCGACGCGATGTTCGCGGGCGAGAAGATCAACGTCACCGAGGACCGCGCGGTGCTGCACACGGCGCTGCGCGCGCCCGAGGGCGCCTCGATCCTGGTCGACGGCGTCGACGTGATGCCGGAGGTGCTGGCCGAGCGCCGCAAGGCCGCCGACTTCGCGGAGGCCGTCCGCGCCGGCGTGCTCGAAGGCGCGACCGGCGAGCGCTTCACCGACGTGGTCAACATCGGCATCGGCGGCTCCGACCTCGGCCCCGCCATGGCGGCGCTCGCGCTCAGCCCCTACACGCAGCAGGGCCTTCGCGGGCACTTCGTCTCGAATGTCGACGGCTCGCACATCACCGACGTGCTGCGCCATCTCGACCCGACGAGCACGCTGATCCTTGTCGCCTCCAAGACCTTCACCACCATGGAGACCATGGCGAACGCCCATGAGGCGCGGCGCTGGCTCGTGGGCGCGCTGGGGGAAGCGGCGGTGGGCGCGCACTTCGCGGCGATCTCGACCAACGCCAGGGCGGTCGAGGCCTTCGGCATGAGCGCGGACCGCATGTTCCGCTTCTGGGACTGGGTCGGCGGGCGCTACTCGCTGTGGTCGGTGATCGGCCTGTCGCTGACCATCCTGATCGGCGGCAAGAACTTCGACGCCTTCCTGGCCGGCGGCCACGAGATCGACGAGCACTTCCGCACGGCGCCGCTCGACCGCAACATCCCGGCGCTGATGGGGCTGATCGGGATCTGGCACCGCAACGTCTGCGGCTACGACACCCACGCGGTGCTGCCCTACGACCAGCGGCTCGCGCGCTTCCCGGCC
Organism: Methylopila capsulata; assembly: GCF_016907975.1. Taxonomy (GTDB): domain Bacteria; phylum Pseudomonadota; class Alphaproteobacteria; order Rhizobiales; family Methylopilaceae; genus Methylopila; species Methylopila capsulata. Next base: position 342,181 of record NZ_JAFBCY010000004.1, on the reverse strand, counting down.
TACCTCCAGCAGCTCGACATGGAGTCGAACGGCAAGTCGGTGACGCTCGACGGCGCGCCGGTCGCGACCAAGACCGGACCGATCGTGTGGGGCGAGCCCGGCACCAACGGGCAGCACGCGTTCTACCAGCTGCTGCACCAGGGCACGAACGTGGTCCCGGCGGACATCCTGCTCGGCGCCGTTCCGCACGAGCATGTGGCCGACCAGCACGCCATGCTGCTCGCGAACGGGCTGGCGCAGGGCGAGGCCTTCATGAAGGGGCGCACGACCGAGGAAGCGGTGGCGCAACTCGAAGCGTCCGGCGTCGACGCGGCGGAAGCGACCCGACTCGCCCCGCACAAGACCTTTCCCGGCGACCGCCCGACCTCGACCATCGCCTATCGCACGCTGGATCCGCGCACGCTCGGCCGCCTGATCGCCCTCTACGAGCACAAGGTGTTCGTGCAGGGGACGATCTGGGGGATCAACTCGTTCGACCAGTGGGGCGTGGAGCTCGGCAAGGAGCTCGCAAGCCGGCTGATCCCGGTGGTGAAGGGCGAGAGGGGCACGGAGGAGCTGGACAGCTCCACTAGGGGGCTCGTCGAGCATCTGGCGAAGCTGCGGGAGGCCTAGGCGGGCCGCTCATCGAGCTCGCCCCGCAGCGCCGCCCGGTCCTCGCCTTGACTTTTCCTCTTCGCACATGCGAATAGACGGCATCGCACACGATGCGAGCCCTCGCGTCCAGGCCGCGTGAGTCGGGCCCCTCGCCCGAACCTGCCGGACGCCCACGAACCTCCTCGACAGCCCAGATCACGCGGGGCGCGTCTCAACGCACCCGCCGTCGCCGCGCGCGCCTTTTCGAGGCCTGACGCGCAAGCGCACGGCTGCATTCGAAAGCTTTAGCACCTTGACCAAGTTCACCGATCTCGGCCTGTCGCAGCCCATTCTCCAGGCGCTCTCGGCCGACGGCTACGAAACCCCCACCCCGATTCAGGCCCAGGCCATCCCGGCGCTGCTCTCCGGCCGCGACCTGATGGGCATCGCCCAGACAGGCACCGGCAAGACCGCCGCCTTCGCGCTGCCGATCATCGAGAAGCTCGTCGCGAACCCGCGCATGGCCCCGCGCCGCGGCTGCCGCGCGCTGATCCTGTCGCCGACCCGCGAGCTCGCCAGCCAGATCGCGGACTCCTTCCGCTCCTATTCCAAGAACCTGAAGCTCTCGATCGCCGTCGTGTTCGGCGGCGTCGCCGCCGGCCCGCAGGTCCGCAAGCTCTCGAACGGCGTCGACATCCTCGTCGCGACGCCGGGCCGCCTGCTCGACCACATCGACGGCAAGATGCTGCGGCTGGATCAGGTCGAGTTCTTCGTGCTCGACGAAGCCGACCAGATGCTGGACCTCGGCTTCATCCATTCGATCCGCCGCATCCTGCCGATGCTGCCGCACCGTCGCCAGACGATGTTCTTCTCGGCCACCATGCCGAAGACCATCAAGGACCTCGCCGACGCCATGCTGACCGACCCGGCCATGGTCCAGGTGACGCCCGTCGCCAAGACCGCGGATCGCGTCGAGCAGAGCGTCGTGTTCGTGGAGCAGGCCGGCAAGAAGACCGTTCTGGTCGACGTGCTGCGCTCGCCCGAGATCGGCCGCGCGCTGATCTTCACCCGCACCAAGCACGGCGCCGACAAGGTCGTGCGCCAGCTCGAGGAGGCCGGCATCGCCTCCGCCGCGATCCATGGCAACAAGAGCCAGGCCCAGCGCGAGCGCGCGCTCGGGTCGTTCAAGACCGGGCACATCAAGACGCTGATCGCGACCGACATCGCCGCCCGCGGCATCGACGTCGACGGCGTCACCCATGTGGTGAACTACGACGTGCCGAACGTGGCGGAATCCTACGTCCATCGCATCGGCCGCACGGCGCGCGCCGGCGCGGCGGGCCTCGCCATCACGCTGGTGGCGAACGACGAGCGCGCCTATCTCCGCGACATCGAGCGCCTGATCAAGCAGTCGATCCCCTCGACCGACCGCCGTTCCGAGGCCGGAAAGGCCGAGCCGGAAGGCGCGGGCGCCGCGTCCAAGACGGGTCAGAACCGTGGCGGCGGCAGCGGCCGGCCGCAGGGCCAGGGTCGTCCGGCCGGCGGCGGCCAGCGCAACCAGCAGCCGCGCCGCGACGGCGGCCGTCCCGGCGGCGAGAGCGGCAATCGCACCGCTGAGCCGCGTCGCCAGCACGCCGCCCCGCAGGGCGCGCGGAACGACGGCGGCCGCGGCTCCGAAGGCGGCATCTCCGGCGTCGGCTTCCTGAAGGCGAACGGCGGCGGTGCAAAGCCCGGCGGTCGCCGCCCGCGTCGCGACGGTCGTCCGCAGGGCGATCGCCGTCAGGCCGACCACGGCTGACGCCCCCCGCCGCGCTTGCCCCTGCGGACCCTTGATGCGACGTTTCTCGTCACAGAGTGACGGGGGTTGCGGAAGTTGACGACTGTGAACGTGCGCGACATTCGCGAGGCGCTCGCACGGGGCGACTGGCCGGCCGTCTTGAAAGACGCCGGTAAGGAAGCGGCGTGGCGTCAGCCCGGCGTCCTGAAGATCTTCATTCGGGCGGCCTGCGAGGTCCAGGACCTGAACGGACTGGACCGCGCGGCGAGCTTCGCCGAGACAGCGTCGAAAGACTGGCCGCCGCAGCAGCGGTTCGCGATCGTGCGTGAGATCGCCCGCTCCGGGGCGCCTGTCCCGGCATGGCGGCTGCTATCGTCGTTTCCCGCGGACGCCGGCGACCCGGCGTTCATTCGCGAGGCGTCGCGGATCATCCCCTACGTGAAGGACGGGACGACCAGGCGCGAGATCCAGGACGCGCTGTCGCAAAAGCTGAGACGCTCCGAGGCCACGCCTTTGGAGCGCTCTTCGGCGGCGTTCCCCGCGCCCGGCGCGATCCCGAGGCCGCCTGCGGACATCACCATAGCGGCGAGTTCCGCCACCCCTCAACGCCATGTCGAAGGTCTGCGGGACGCGATCGTGGAGCATCGCAAACGGACCCAGAAAGGCTCCGGTCCAGCGGTTTTCGAACGCCGTGACGTGTTCGTGAGCCGGATCGGTCAGATCTGGGACGAGCGCGGCGTCGTTTACGCGACCGCCTCCCGCGAACCGCCGAACGTCACCCGCGAAGACGTCCCGACCATCGACGAGGGGTTTTCGGTCGCTGGCGCGTCGCGCGGAATCTATCACTGGCTCGCGGAGCGGGTCGCGAACCTGTCCTGGATGTTCGAGCCCGGAGCTCCGCGGGTGACCGTTCTTCAGAGCGGCGGAGCGCCTGAGTTCGAGCGCGACACGCTGGCCTTGGCGGGGCTGTCGAACAGCCCGCTCCACGTCATAGACGAGGCGGTGTTCGTGCGCCGCCTCCTGATCGCGCGAACCGGCTTCGCCGGCCTGCGCTACTGGGACAGGGTCGCGCCCGTTTTCGAAGCGATGAAAGCGTCTGCTCGCGAGGCTGCGACGGCGGAGGGCGTCGAGCCGAACCGTCTGCTCTACATCTCCCGGAGCCGGGCGGCGCGGCGCATCATGGCGAACGAAGCGGAGCTGGAAGCGGCGCTGCGCGCCCGCGGCTACGCCATCGTCCTCTTCGAAGATCTCCCGCTGTGGCGACAGGTGTTTCTCACGACGCACGCCGAGCATGTCATCTCGCCGCACGGCGCGGGCCTGTCGCATATCCTCTTCAGGTCCCCCGGAACTCGGGTGACGGAGTTGCTGCCGATCCGGGACGGCACCTACGGGCTGCGGTTCAACTACGCCCGCCTCAGCTCGACGCTCGGCCTGGATTACACGGCGTGGCTCGAGCCTCAGGTGGGCGCCGACGACTCGTGGCGCATGGACATCCCGGCCTTCCTCGCGCATCTCGACGCGCGAAGCTGATCCGCGGCGATCTCAGCCCGGCGGCGTGAACCGCTGTTCGGCGCAGCGTTCCTTCAACATCATGAGCGCGCCGGCGATTGATCTGAGCGCCCACGTCTCACTGCGTGGTGGTCGATTTCACGATGGCCACGCCGTCGGCCGCGCCGCAGGTCGTGTCGAGTTGGGGGCCGAGCCAGGCGAGCGCCGGTCCCAGTTCGCGCCGCCATAAGGGCCACTCGTGGCGGCCCGGGACGATCGTCAGCTTGCTGTCGACGCCCGCCCTCAGCAAAGCGAGATGCAGTTCGGTCGAGCCCTGCACGATGCCGCCCGGGTCGTGGTCTCCGGCGTTGATGTAGATCTTCGGCTTCTCGCGCAGCAGCGCGAGCCGCGGCGCCTTGGGAAACAGGTTGGCCGCGTTGAAGCGCGAGACCTTGAAGGGCGTGCCGAAGGCGCCGTCGTAGAAGGTGCGCGCGCGTCTCAGACGGCTGGTCATCTGCGGCGCGATCGGTTGGGTCAGACTGCCGGAGAGGCTGACCCCGAAGCCGAACCTACGCGGCTTGTCGAACGCGAACAGCAGCGCGCCGTAGCCGCCCATCGACAGGCCGGCGGCCGCCCTGCCCCCGCGGCAGGCCGCCGTCGGCAGGCTCCGGTCGATCGCATTGACGAGATCGCGCGTGATCGCGGTCTCCATCAGGCCTTCGCCTTGCGGATCGGGGTTGTCGACGTACCAGCTGTTGCCGGCGTAGGGCATGACCACGACCGTCGGGGGCATAGCCCCCTCCGCGATCGTCTTGTCCATCGTGGTCGCGAGCCCGCCCGCATCGAGCCAGTCCGCCTCGCCCGGCCCGCCGCCGTGCAGCAGGTAAAGCACGGGCCAGCGCGTGCCGGGCGCGGGCTCCCCGGCGGGCTTGTAGAGGCTGTAGCGCAGCGGCTTGCCGAGAGCGGGACTGGGCGCCTTGAGGTCCCGCTCCACGACCCCGCCGGAGACGGCGGGCGTCGCGGCGCTCAAGACCAGGGCCGCGGCGGCGAGGCTGGCGGACAGGATACGCGTGATCAACGGGCGCTCTCCGACGGGCGGGCAACCGGGAGCGGCGCGGGCGGCGTCAGAACGTCGTCGGGGCCGTCACGATGTTATTGCGCGCACGATCAGAAAAGCACGCCCAAATGGTCGGCGCCGGCCTTGCGCTTTTGCATGCGTTCAAGGCGTCGGCCTGGTCCCGTCAGGCGCTCCGGTCGAGGCCACGTCGTGGCCGCAGGTGGGATCGAGCTTGGGCCCGAGCCACGTCAGGGAGCTAGCGAACTCACGCCGCCACGTCTCCCAATCATGCTGGCCCGGGCCGATCCGGAAGGTGCTGTCGACGCCCGCCCGCAGCAGCGCGACATGCAGCCGCGTCGTGTTCTGCAGCAGACCCCCACGATCGCGGTCGCCGATCGACAGGTAGACGTCCGGCTGCGGCGCGGCGCCCTTTTCGAGCGTGCGGAGGCGCGTGAAGAGGTTCCAGGCGTTGAACCGCTCGCGATCGAGCGGCCGGCCGAAGGCGCCGTCGTAGAAGGCGTCGGCGCGCTTCAGCCGCGCGACGTCGTTGCGGTCGATCGGCGGGCTCACGGCGCCCGCGAGGCTGATCGCCGCGGAAAACACCTCGGGCGCGTCGATCGCGAACAACAGCGCGCCGTATCCGCCCATGGACAGGCCGCCCACCGCCCGCCCCTCGCGGCAGGCCGCGGTGGGAAACCGCTGGTCGACCGCCGCGACGAGGTCGCGGACGATCGCCGTCTTCATCAGGCCGTGGCCACCGGGATCCGGGTTGTCGACATACCAGCTGTAAGGCGCGACGGGCGTCACCACGAGCGCCGGCGGCATCGCGCCCTCGGCGATCGCCCGGTCCATTGTCTCGGCCAGGCCGCCCTGGTCGAGCCAGTCCGACACGCTGGGACGGCCTTCGAGGAGGTAGACCACGGGCCAGCGCTCGCCGCCGGTGGGCTGCGTCGCCGGGCGGTAGAGATTGTATTCGATCGCGCGGCCCAGCGCCGGGCTCCAGGTCGTCTGGTTGCGTTCGACGACGCCCTGGGCCTCCGCTCCGGTGGAGGCGAGAAGGCAGCTCAGGACGGCGGAGGCTCGTCGACGCATCGGGCACCATTCAACGGCATGTGAGCCGGAACATAGGGCTCCCAGCGCTCCGCGCCGTTCAGAATCTCGTGCGCCGGAACGCGCCCGGCTGGGCGATCGGCTTCGGCTGGCCCTGATCTGGAGCAGCCGGACCTCAGCCGAGACCTGAACCGTTGGTGCGGACGGCGGGACTCGAACCCGCATGCCTTGCGGCGCAAGATTTTAAGTCTCGTGCGTCTACCGGTTTCGCCACGTCCGCCCGTGCGGCAAGGTATGGACACGAAAAAGGCGCGCCGCAACTGCGACGCGCCTTCCAGCAATCGATAACGACGTAGGCTTACGAGCCGAACGGACGGCGGACCTGGGTCGCCGCGTCGGAGATGCCGAGACGGTCGAGGTCGGCGGCGTTCGGAGTCCGGTGCGACTCGACCGCCGATGCGACGCGGCCGGCGGCGAACACGAGACCAATGGTCTCCATCACCTCACGAGCCATGTTGCGGATGCGAAGCGCCGGCAGAGGGCGGCCCATCGCGACGGAAAGATTGCGAGCCACGTTCGATCTCCAAAGTTCCTGGAACCCGTTGGTTCCTGGCACTCAAGATAAGCCCGATGCCGCATCGCACAATGCGCGTTGTCCTCGACGGAGGCATGCTACTTTCGCATAACTCCTTTCGACCGCTTTCACACTATCGCAACAGTCCGACTCATCCCGCCGCGCCCTCGCGGATCGGCGGCTGGAAGGCGAGGCCCATGTCCCAGGGGAAATAGATCCAAGTGTCCTGGCTGACCTCCGTGACGAAGGTGTCCACCAGCGGCCGGCCCTGCGGCTTGGCGTAGACGGTGGCGAAATGCGCCTCCGGGAGCATGGCGCGGACGCAGCGCGCGGTGCCGCCGGTGTCGACCAGATCGTCGACGATCAGCACGCCCCGCCCCTGCCCGCCTCCGAGCGCCGCCACCGACGCCGCAACCTCTTTCAGCACGGTCATCGCGCCCTGCGTGTCGTAGTCGTGGTAGCTCGCGACGCAGACCGTCTCGATCACCCGGATGTCGAGTTCGCGCGCCACGATCGCCGCCGGCACCAGCCCGCCGCGGGTGACGCTGACGATCGCCTTGAAGCCGCCGACCGCCTCCGCGTCCGCCGTCAGGCGCCAGGCGAGCGCACGGGCGTCGCGATGAAACTGCTCCCACGAAACGGGAAAGATCTTCTCGGGGCCGGGAGCCGCCATGGTGGTCGTCCTCTTGAGGCCTCAGCGCAGGCCGGCGAGCATCGCCTCGACCGCGGCCTTCGCCGCGGCGAGCGCCTCGGGATCGCGCGAGCGGATCACGATGTTGGTGTTGAAGCCGCCCTCGTCCACGAAGGGATAGCTGCCTATCGCGACGCCGGGATGAGCCTTCTGCACGGCGCCGAGCGGCGTCGCAATGTCGCCCTCCTTGGCGTCGGCCCGCACGCTCTCGCTCAGGACTTTGACGCCCGCCGCGAGCGTCGGCCCGACCTCGTCGAGCATGGCCTGCATGATCGAGGGCACGCCGGCGAAGACGAAGACGTTCTCGAGCCGGAAGCCCGGGGCCTTAGAAACCTTGTTGGCGATGAGGTCCGCGCCGAAGGGAATGCGGGCCATGCGCAGCCGGCCCTCGTTGAGGTCCGCCGCGTTGGGAAAGCGCTCCCGCAGCATCGCGACGGCCCGAGGATCGTGGTCGATGCCGACGCCGAAGGCTTTCGCCACCGAATCGGCGGTGATGTCGTCGTGCGTCGGGCCGATGCCGCCGGTCGTGAACAGGTAGGTGTTGCGGGCGCGGAGCGCGTTGATCGCCTCGACGATGGCCGCCTCGTCGTCCGCCACGACGCGCACCTCCTTCAGGTCGATCCCGATGTTGGTGAGATACTGCGCGATGTAGCCGCTGTTGCTGTCCCGCGTGCGTCCCGAAAGCACCTCGTCGCCGATCACGAGGACGGCGGCGGTGGCGGGCGTGTTCGACATGGGATCGGCCTTGCGATGGGAGGACGTGGCGGAGATAGAGGAGCGATCGGCGGCGAACAAGCGAGGCGCCGCCTCGGGAGCCGCTTCGCCTGAAGGAGACAGCCGTGACGCCGCTCATCAACATCGACGTTCCGGATCTCGCCGCCGCCGTGCGGTTCTACCGCGCGGCCTTCGGCCTGGCGCCGACGCGCCGGATCGGCGACGCCGCGGTGGAGATGGCGGGCTGGCCGACGCCGGTCTATCTGCTCCAGCGCGGGGAGCACACCTCGACCGCCGGACGCGCGCGCCGCTCCTACGCCCGGCACTGGACGCCGCTGCATCTCGACGTCGTCGTCGACGACGTCCGGGCCGCGCGCGACCGCGCGGCGGCGGCCGGGGCGGTCGTCGAGGGCGAGATCGCCGCCCACGACTGGGGCTCCCTCGTCACGCTGTCCGATCCCTTCGGCCACGGCTTCTGCCTCATCCAGTTCCACGGCGACGGATACGGCGCGATCTCCACGGCGGCCGACGATCTCTGAGATGGACGCCGCCACGCCCGCGTTCCCCGTGCTGCCCTACCCGGCCACGCTCGTGCCCGGCCGGCTGGTCCGCCGCTACAAGCGCTTCCTCGCCGACGTCCGGCTCGACGACGGCCGCGAGGTGGTCGCCCATGTGGCGAATTCGGGCTCGATGATGGGGCTTTCCACGCCCGGAATGCGCGTCTGGCTCTGCCCGAAGACCAGCGGGTCTCTGCTGTGGTCCTGGGCGGTGGTCGAGGTGGAGATCGACGGGCGTCCGACGCTGGTGGGCGTCGACACCGGAGCGCCCAACAAGCTCGGGCTCGCGGCGGTCGCCGCCGGCCTGCTGCCCGCCTTCGCCGGCTACGACAGCGTACGGCGCGAGGTGCGCTACGGCGTCAACAGCCGCATCGACCTGCTGCTCGAAAGCGCAGGCCGGCCGAAGGCCTTCGTCGAGATCAAGAACGTCCACCTGTGGCGTCGCGGCGCGCTCGCGGAGTTCCCGGACGCGGTGACCGCCCGGGGCGCGAAGCATCTCGTGGAGCTCTCGAACGAGGTCGCGGCCGGGGCCCGCGCGGCGATGCTGTTCATCGTGCAGGGCCCGGCGGCCGGCTTCGCGATCGCCCGCGACGTCGACGCTGCGTATGGTCGCGCCTTCGACCTGGCTCGCGCCCGCGGCGTCGAGGCGCATTGCTGGAGCGCGACGGTCACGCTGGACGGCGTCCGGCTCGACCGCGAGGTCCCGATCGTTGACTGACCTCTGAGGGTCAGCTTCCCAGCGCCGCCAGCCGGTCGAGCGCGGCGGAGAAGCCGTTCAGCGAGACGCTGAAGCTCGTCACCTGGCCGTCGCTCTGGTTGAGAGAGGACACCGTCAGGCGCTGGCCCTTCTTCATCGCGTCCGTCGCCGCCGCGGGGAACGACACCGGCAGCACGCAGCCCTGCGGCACGCAGGTGGAGAAGCGCAGGCCGCTCCCGAAATCCTTGTCGTCGAGGGTGAGGATGGCGCCGTTGTCGAGCTTCAGGCCGAAGGGCATCAGCACCGCGCCCTCGGTCTTCCCGTCCGCCGGCACGCGCAGCTCGATCGCGAACACGCGGCGGCCGGACTGCTTGTCGCCTTGCGCCTGCGACAGCAGGCAGCTCTTGCGACTGTCCGCGACCCGGCAATCCACGGTCCAGTCGCCGTAGGTCTCGTTGATGGAGCCCGCGCCATTGGGCAGCGCCGCGGCGGCGGGCTGTCCCGGAGCCTGCGCCTTCGCCGCCTGAGCGTCGGTCGGCTGCGGCTGCGTCGTCCGGTCGTTCTTCCGCAGCCGGTCGGTGGCGGCCTTCATCTCCTCGGGCGTCGGCTGCTGGGCGAAGGCGGCCGGAGCGGCCGCCAAGGCGGCGGCGAGAAGGATGGCGGCGCTGAAGCGGAGCATGACGGGGGCTCTTCCAAAACATCGAACGGCGGATGCAGGCCGCTTTACACCAAAGGCGCCGCGCAAGGTAAGTCCCTCGCCGCAGGAGATCGCAAAAGCGGCAGAACTGCAAAGTATAGAATAGATCTAAAGTTCAACCGTGACAGCGGACCGGCGCGGCGATCGAGCGCCTGACGCGCACGCCCGCCGGATGCTATCTGTCCTGCGACGCAACCACGCACGGACGGGCGCCCGACGCATGAGATTCGAAGGCACGACCTCCTACGTCGCGACGGAGGATCTCAAGATCGCCGTCAACGCCGCCGTGACGCTGGAGCGGCCGTTGCTGGTGAAGGGCGAACCGGGCACGGGCAAGACCGTGCTCGCCCGCGAAATCGCCCAGGCGCTCGGCGCCCCATTGCTCGAGTGGCACGTGAAGTCGACGACGAAAGCCGTTCAAGGGCTTTACGAATACGACGCCGTCGCCCGGCTTCGCGACGGTCAGCTCGGCGACCCGCGCGTGTCCGACATCGCCAACTACATCCGCAAGGGCCCGCTGTGGACCGCCTTCGCGGCGGAGCGCCGCCCGGTGCTGCTGATCGACGAGATCGACAAAGCGGACATCGAGTTCCCGAACGACCTGCTGCTCGAGCTCGACCGCATGGAGTTCCACGTGCCCGAGACCGGCGAGACGGTGAAGGCCGCCCGCCGGCCGGTCGTGATCATCACCTCGAACAACGAGAAGGAGTTGCCGGACGCTTTCCTTCGCCGCTGCTTCTTCCACTACATCCGCTTTCCCGATCCGGACACCATGGCCGCGATCGTGGAGACGCATTTTCCCGGGCTGAAGAAGCGCTTGCTGTCGGAGGCTCTCGCGCTGTTCTACGAGGTGCGCGATGCGCCCGGGCTGCGCAAGAAGCCCTCGACCAGCGAGTTCCTGGACTGGCTGAAGCTGCTGCTGGCCGAGGACGTGGCGCCCGAGACCCTGCGCGCGAAGGATCCGCGCCGGGCCATCCCGCCGCTCCACGGCGCGCTGCTGAAGAACGAGCAGGACGTCCAGCTGTTCGAGCGCATGGCCTTCATGATGAGGCGCGAGGGACGATAGCGCGCCCGTCGACCGGGACTCAGACGAGCGCCAGCGACTTCTCGAACACGGTGAGGCCCGTCAGGCAGTCCTCCATCGCGCGGCGGGCGCGGGGGCGCGGCACGTCGAGGGCCTTGGCGACCGTCTCGAGGCGGTGGTTCGGGAGGTCCTTCACGCGGCCCTGTGCGAAGCGCATGGCGCACACGGTCGTCGCCGGCGCCGTCAGGCCGGCGCGCTCTGCCTCGGCGACGAGGAAAGCGTGGTCGAAGCCGATGTTGTAGGCGACCAGGGGATCCTCGCCGACGAAGGCGAAGAAGCTCGCCAAGGCGTCCTTTGGCTCGGGCGCCTCGGCGAAGGCGGCGTCGTCGAGGCCCGTCATCGCCCTGACGAAGGCGGGAATCGCCCGGTCCGGCTTGACCAGCGACTGGAAGGCCGACAGTTCGCCGGTGGCGCGGTCGAACTTGAGGGCCGCGATCTCGATCACGCGGTCCCGCTTCGGCGTCAGGCCCGTCGTCTCGAGGTCGAAGAAGACATAGCGGCTTTCGCCGGCGGCGATGCGTTCAAGCGGCGTGGACATCTCTTTCCGATCGGGACTCGACTGGCGCGTGCGGCGGGACGTTAACGGATCGTTCCTACGGTATCGAAAAGAGCGTCGCCAGAAGCTTTTCGCCACGATCACAGCGTGGCATAGCCTCCACCCATGTCGCACAACAGCTTCGGCCACCTCTTCCGCGTCACCACCTTCGGCGAAAGCCACGGCCCCGCCATCGGCGCGGTGGTCGACGGCTGCCCGCCGCGGCTGACCTTCCGGCGGGACGACGTCCAGGCCGCGCTCGACCGCCGGCGCCCCGGCCAGTCGCGTTTCACCACCCAGCGGCGCGAGCCGGACGAGGTCGAGATCCTGTCGGGGGTGCTGGAGGCCGAGGACGGCCTGCTCACGACCACCGGCACGCCGATCGGACTGCTGATCCGGAACGTCGACCAGCGCTCGAAGGATTACTCCAACATCGCCCAGAGCTACCGCCCGGGGCATGCGGACGTGACCTACGACATGAAGTACGGCGTGCGGGACTACCGCGGCGGCGGGCGCTCGTCCGCGCGCGAAACCGCCATGCGTGTGGCGGCCGGCGCCATCGCGCGCCTTGTTCTCCCGAACGTCACCATCCGCGCTGCGCTCGTCGCCATGGGCGAGATCGAGATCGATCGGTCGCGCTGGGATTGGGCGGAGGTCGACCGCAACCCGTTCTTCTGCCCCGATCCGGTCGCGGCGAAGGAGATGGAGGCCTATCTCGACGGGATCCGCAAATCAGGCTCCTCGGTCGGGGCGGTGCTCGAGGTCGAGGCGGACGGCGCGCCCGCAGGCCTCGGGGCGCCGATCTACGGCAAGCTCGACGGCGACCTCGCGGCGGCGCTGATGAGCATCAACGCGGTCAAGGGCGTCGAGATCGGCGCGGGATTCGCCGCGGCGCGCCTCACGGGCGAGGACAACGCCGACGAGATGCGGGCCGGGAACGACGGCAAGCCGGTGTTCCTGTCGAACAAGGCCGGCGGCGTCCTCGGGGGCATCTCGACCGGGCAGGCCATCGTCGCGCGCTTCGCGGTGAAGCCGACCTCGTCGATCCTCACGCCGCGCCGGTCGATCGACGCCTCGGGCGCCGACGTCGACGTCTCGACCAAGGGCCGTCATGACCCCTGCGTCGGCATCCGCGCCGCGCCCGTCGGCGAGGCGATGGTCGCCTGCGTGCTCGCGGACCACGTCCTGCGACATCGCGGCCAGACCGGCGGCTGATCAAAGGCTTGACGCGTCGTCCGGGCGGCCCGAAACCGGGGCGCGTCCAGACGGCGATTTCGACGACGCGACCGAAGGCGCGGTTGGTCCGCGGCGAGGTAAATCCGTTGTCACGAACGCGCCGTACGAGACCGCATAGGCGCACCCCCTCGGGGCCGCGTTTTCAACTTGAGAAACCCGCCGGCCGGTAAGCAGTCCCCGAGCCGGCGGTTTTTTTTGCTCTCCGCGCCCCATGGTCCAAGCTGATGTTCGGCGCGGGCGGCGGATCCCTGCCCCTGGCGACCTCAACCGGAGGGCTGCGGCCATGGAGCGATTTACAGGTGGTTGTCTCTGCGGCGATGTCCGGATCGTGGCGTCGGGACGTCCCTACCGGGTCGGGCTCTGTCACTGCCTCGACTGCCGCAAGCACCACGGCGCGCTGTTTCACGCCTCCGCGGTGTTTCCCCAGGATGCGGTCGCGGTCCACGGCGAACCGCGCTCCTACGCCGGACGGCTTTTTCTGTCCCCGTTGCGGCTCGTCGGTGTTCGCGCGCACGGGCGACGAGGTCGAAGTGAACCTCGGATCTCTCGACGCGCCCGACCAGCTGCGTCCCACCTACGAAAGCTGGACCGTCCGTCGCGAGTCCTGGCTGCCGCCGTTTCCGCTGCCGCGCCGTTACGGCGGCGACCGCGACCCCACGGGGCGGTCCGAGGACTGAGCTAGGGGCGCTGCGTGTCGAAAAGGTTGCCGGCGACCTCGCGCACCGTCGGAGGACGGCGTTCGACGAAGGGCAGAGGCCGGCAGACCGCCATGGCGGCGAGGCCGACGCGGGCCGTCAGAAGACCGTTCAGCACACCCTCCCCCAGCCGCGCCGAAAGCTTCGCCGCAAGGCCATGGCCGAGCACCTGCTCCAGCAGACCGTCGCCGACCCCCATGCCGCCGGTCACGGCCAGATGGCCAAGCACATGCTTCGCCAGCTTGAAGAAGCCGAGCGACCCCGGGCGGCCGCCGTAGATCGTCCCGATCCGCCGGATGAGTCGCATGGCCTCCACCGCCACGAAGGCGAGATCCACGATGGCGCGCGGCGACACCGCGGTCACCACCGACACGCGCTTGGCGGACGACGCGATCGCGCGCGTCGCCTCTACGTCGAGCGCCGCCAGCAGTTCGCGCTCTGCGATCTTGAGACGGTCTGAGCCGTCGATGATGTCGTCGTCGTGGGCGGCGATGGCGCGGCGCGCGCGCGCCGTCTCCGGCCGCGCGGCGTAGAGCGCCATCACGTCCGCGATCACGCGCTTGGCGGCCTTGGCGTCGTCGCTCGCGTGCGCGGCGTCCGCCGCCTCCCGCAGGTGCTCGATCCGCGACAGGCGCATGAGGCCAGCGGCCTCTCGCCCGATGATGGCGAGGCCGGCCAGCGCCGCGAGCCCGGCGAGACCGAGCGCGACCCACCCCAGCCAGTCCGAGCGCGCGAACAGGTCCTCGACCACCCGCGTCGCCCACAGGCCGACCGCAAGACTGACGAGGCCCCCGAGAGCGCCGAAGAACAGGTTGCCGAGCGACAGCCCCTTGCGCCGCGGCGCGACAGGCGCGGCCGCCGGCTCCTCGACCTCGAAGGGATCGGGCTGCGAGGTCACGACCACGCCGCCGCGCGAGGTGGCGACCGTCTCGTCGGGAGCGGCCATCACCACGGAGGGATCGTTCAGGCGGAAGGCGGTCGGCCGCCGCGGGGCCTGCCGCCGCGGGTCGTTTGACGGAGCGTCGGTCACAGCAACGCGTCTCCCAGCAGGAATTCGAGCGTGCGGTCGAGCCGGATGTGCGGAAGCTGCGTGACCCCGCGCTCGGGCGCGAGCCTCGGCGGACGAAACTTCACGAAGCGGATGTCGCCGCCGTCGTCGCTCACCGCGCGGCCGCGGTAGCCGCCAGCGCTGAGCGCCGTCTCAGGGTCCTCCGGCAGATCGCCGGGGAACACCGCGATCTCCTCCTGGCCGTCGAACACCTGGCCTCCGGAGCGCTCGCCCGCCTCCGGCACGCCCACGATGACGGGGAGATCGTCCCGGCCCTGCCGCGCCGTAGCTTCCCGTGTGGCCCGCACCGCGGCCAGCGCCACGACGTCGACCGCCGCGCCGTCGAACTCCGCATTCTTGATCGCCCGTCCGACGAGGCGCCGCAGGATCGCCTCGAGCCGGTCATGGCTGGTGTGATGCAGGTGGTCGGCCTTGGTGGCCGCGAACAGCAGCCGGTCGACCTTCGGCCGGAACAGGCTGGTGAGCCACGAGTTCCGGCCGTGCCGGAACGCCGCGAGCACGTCGGTCAACGCCACCTCGAGATCCGCGACCGCTTCGGGGCCCGCGTTCAGCGCGGCCAGCGCGTCGACGAGCACGACCTGGCGGTCGAGCCGCGCGAAGTGGTCGCGGAAGAACGGTTTCACGACGTGGTTGCGGTAGGATTCGTAGCGCCGCTCCATCATCGCCCACAGCGACCCGGTCGGGGCCTCGCCTTCGGCCGGAAGGTCGAGCGGCGCGAAGGTCAGCGCCGGGCTGCCGTCGAGATCGCCCGGCATCAGGAAGCGGCCGGGCGGGAGCGTCGACAGCGCGACGCGTTCGCCGCGGCCTGCAATCAGATAGGCGCGGAACAGCGCGGCCGCCTGCCGGGCGGCGGTTTCGTCTTCGCGGGCGGTCGGATCGAGGGTCGCGAGATGGGCCCGCCATTCGGCGGCGAGCGGCGCGCGCGTTGGGCCGTCAGAGGCTTGCAGCGTCTTCTGCGACCAGGTCCGGAAGTCCTGCGACAGCAGGGCGAGATCGAGCAGCCATTCGCCGGGGTAGTCGACGATGTCGAGCGTGAGGCGACGGCCCGGCCGCTGCCGGCTGAGAAAGCCGGAGCGGCTTTCGAAATCGACCACCACGCGCAGCTCGGAGATCCGCCGGGTGGACTCGGGCCAGTGCCGGTCGGCGCCGGTCAACGCCCTCAGATGGGTCTCGACCTCGAACCGCGGCACGGCGTCGTCCGGCTGCGGCGCGAGCCGCGCCCCGGCGATGCGGCCCTGGCCGTAGGCGCGAAACGCGGGCAAGCGGCCGCCCTGCGTCAGGGCGTTGACCAGCGCGGTGAGGAACACGGTCTTGCCCGCGCGCGACAGCCCGGTGACGCCGAGCCGCAGCGTCGGATCGAGCGTGCCTGCGGCGGCGTCGAGCAGGCTCTGCGCCGCGATCCGGGCTTCGTGGGCAAGGTCGCCGAAGTTCATGCGACGTCGAGGCCGAGGCTCTTGGGGGTGACGAACCGGTCGAGCCGTCCCGCGCGCGGCGCAGTCTCGGTCCAGCGATCGAATGGCAAATCGAGCACCGCGATCGCGGCCGTCGGAAACTTCACCGACAGCAGCCGCCGGGCCTCCGGGTCCCCCGAGCCCGCCAGCAGGTCGACCAGATCCGCGAGGCCGGGATTGTGGCCGACGAGCATCAACGTCTGCGCCTCCGACGGCGCGGAGCGGATCAGGTCCAGCAAGCCCTGGGCGGACGCCTCATAGGCCTCCCGCAACACGCGTGTCTCCGGAGCCGGCGAGAAGGCGCCCTTCGCGATGTCCCAGGTGGCTTTCGCGCGCTTGGCCGTCGAGCACAGCACGAGGTCGGGGCGGAAGCCCCGGCCCGCCAGCCACGCCCCCATGGGCCCGGCGGCCTTTCGGCCGCGGGTGGCGAGGCCGCGGTCATGGTCGGCGGTCGCGGCCAGCGACCAATCGGACTTCGCGTGACGGAACAGAATGAGACGGCGCATGGATCCCCGGAATTCACAGCCGCGACGATTCCACGGCGCTGCAGGAGGTGGGGGCCTCAAACGCCTTTCTCAAGCCTCGCCGTTCACGACTCGGAAACCTTCCATGGCGTTTCCATGGGTGGCGCCAGGGTGAACGGCGGATGAACGCCGCGTTCGGACCGAGTTCAACGTCGCTCGGCGAAACTGATCACCGTGGCCGAAAGGTCACTTTCTAGGAAAAGCTTTCGCCGAAAGGTGATCAAGACGTTTCGGCGCCTTTGTTTCACCATCGCAGTCGCACACTTCAGAAAGGCGCCCGCAGCGTATCAGCGGGGTTGGAGTTTAAAGTCATCATGTCGAGCATCATGGAACAGTACGAGCAACGCACCGGCGGGGAATTCGCGACTGCGATCGACCTCGCCCACCTCTCCCGCCAGACCCTTGGCGACCGGACCCTCGAGCGCGAGGTCCTCGAGCTCTTCCGCCGTCAGGCGCGCATCCTCCTCTTCCGTTTCGAAGCGGTGACCTGCCCGTCCGAGCGCGCCCAGATCGCGCACACGCTGAAGGGCTCGGCCCGCGGCGTCGGCGCCGGTCGCGTGGCCTATGCGGCCGACGAGCTCGAGCGCGCGGCGAACGCCGGCGAGCCTACCGGCAAGGCTCTCGCCGAAGTCGCCGAGTCCGTCGCAGAGGCGACCTCCGCGATCGAACTGCGCTTCGGGTTCGACCGCTGAGCCTTCAGGCTTCGAACGTACGGGCCGGCTGGATCAGCCGGCCGCGATCTGAACGCGCGACGACGGCGACCGGCCGGCGTCTGGCGCGCGGATGCGAAACGCTCTAAACAGCCCGCCGAAGGATCGGCCGCGGCACGGCGGGCCGGTCCGTCTGTGCAAGAGGCGGCGCGGCGATGGCCCAGATCACCTTCACCGATCATGACGGCGGCGAACGCACGGTCGAGGCGCGAGAGGGCCAGACCGTGATGGAGGTCGCCATCGCGAACGACGTCCCCGGCATCGAGGCCGAGTGCGGCGGCGGATGCTCCTGCGCGACCTGCCACGTCTACGTGGACGAGGCCTGGAGCGAGGTGGTCGGCGGTCCGACCCCGATGGAGGAGGACATGCTGGACTTCGCCTTCGACGTCCGGCCGTCCAGCCGCCTCTCCTGCCAGATCAAGATCACGTCGGCGCTCGACGGCCTCAAGGTGACGACCCCTCAGCGTCAGGGCTGACGCCGTTCGGCCGCCGGTCCTTTTCCCGGGGCCGCGCCTCGGCTAGATCTGCGCGTCCTCACGCTTCGCGCAGATCCGGGACGCCATGACCGACATCATCCGCACAGACGCCGTGATCGTCGGGGCTGGCCCCGTCGGCCTCTTCGCCGTGTTCCAGCTCGGCATGGTCGACGTCGAGGCCCATGTCGTCGACATTCTCGACCGGCCCGGCGGGCAGTGCGTCGAGCTGTATCCCGAGAAGCCGATCTACGACATTCCCGGCCTGCCGGAGGTCACCGGCCAGGGGCTCGCCGACAACCTGCTCGCCCAGATCAAACCCTTCGCGCCCCGGTTCCACTTCAACCAGATGGTCTCCGCTCTCGAGCGGACCTCCGACGACCGCTTTCTTCTGACGACCGACGCCGGGACCCGCTTCGACGCCAAGGTCGTGGTGATCGCCGCCGGCGGCGGCTCGTTCCTGCCGCGGCGCGCGCCGATCCCGGGCGTGGAGGCCTACGAGGGGCGCTCGGTGTTCTACGCCGTCCGCGCCAAGGACGCGTTCCGCGCCAAGCATCTGGTGATCATCGGCGGCGGCGACTCCGCGCTGGACTGGACGCTCAACCTCGCGCCGATCGCCGAAAGCGTGACGCTGATCCACCGGCGCGACGTGTTCCGCGCCGCGCCGGACACCGTCAACAAGATGCGCGCGCTGGTGGACAAGGGGGTCGTCGACCTGTTCATCGGCCAGGCCACCGGCCTCATCGGCGAGAACGGCATGCTGAAGGCAGTGAAGGCCAAGGCTGAGGACGGGTCGCTCCACGAGATCGCCGCCGACGCCATGCTGCCGTTCTTCGGCCTCGCGGCCCAGCTCGGCCCAATCGCGGACTGGGGACTGAACCTTAGCGAAAACCT
The DNA here is from genome assembly GCF_016907975.1 of Methylopila capsulata. Lineage (GTDB taxonomy): Bacteria > Pseudomonadota > Alphaproteobacteria > Rhizobiales > Methylopilaceae > Methylopila > Methylopila capsulata. The sequence continues at coordinate 323,635 of NZ_JAFBCY010000004.1, read as the reverse complement.
CATCCCGGTCGACGTCAAGAGCTACCAGACGACGACACCCGGCGTGTTCGCGATCGGCGACGTCAACGCCTACCCCGGCAAGCTTAAGCTAATCCTCTCGGGCTTCCACGAGGCGGCGCTGATGGCCCAGGCCGCCGCCCGCCGCGTTCATCCGGAGCGCCGGATGGTCTTCCAGCACTCGACCTCGTCGTCCACCCTGCAGAAGAAGCTGGCGGGCGCCTGACGGCCGATCGCGCCCAACTGGCGCCCGTTCACCGCGACTTCGAGCGCGTGAACCACCGTCGTAATGCCGTCCGAAGTGCCGGCATCCATAACCACGACGGTGCGTAACAACCTGATACGACTGGGTTTATGACCCCGGCACTTCGGCCGGGACGACGTGGAGCGTGTTCGCCGCCACAAGCGAACTCTGGCGAACGTGTTTTAGGACGCCGACCGGGCCTTCAGCGCGCCAGCGCCCGGGTCGCGCGGTCGAGTCCGTCGAGGCTGAGCGGGTACATGCGTCCTTCGACCACGTCCCGGACGATGTCGATCGACTCCGTCCACGACCAGTTCCGCTCCGGCAACGGATTGACCCAGGCGAGCTTCGGGAAGCGATCGGCGAGCCGCCGCAGCCAGACGCGGCCTGCCTCCTTGTTCATGTGCTCGACCGAGCCGCCGGGCGACAGCAGCTCGTAGGGGCTCATGGACGCGTCGCCGACGATCACGACCCGGCACTCCGGCGGATAGCCGCGCAGCAGGTTGAGGGTGGGCGTGAGTTCGGCGCGCCGGCGGCGGTTGTCGCGCCACACGTGCTCGTAGACGCAGTTGTGAAAATAGAAGTGGTCGAGCCGCTTGAACTCGGACCGCGCGGCCGAGAACAGCTCCTCGCAGGCGCGCACGTGCCCGTCCATGGACCCGCCGACGTCGAGCAGCAGCAGCACCTGCACCGCGTTGCGCCGCTCCGGGCGCAGCTTCACGTCGAGAAAGCCCTGGCGCGCGGTCGCGCCCACGGTGCCGTCGAGGTCGAACTCCTCCGCCGCGCCGGCGCGGGCGAAGCGACGCATGCGCCGCAGCGCCACCTTGATCGCCCGCGTGCCGATCTCGACATCGCCGTCCAGATCGCGGAACTCCCGCTTGTCCCAGACCTTCACCGCCTTGAAATTGCGGTTGCCCTCCTGCCCGATCCGGATCCCTTCCGGATTGTAGCCGTAGGCGCCGAAGGGCGACGTGCCGCCCGTGCCCACCCACTTGTTTCCGCCCTCATGCCGCCCTTTCTGCTCCGCGAGGCGCTGGCGCAGCGTCTCGAGCAGCTTGTCGAGCCCGCCCATCGCCTCGATCGCCGCCTTCTCTTCATCCGACAGCAGCCGTTCGAAGCGCTTCAGCAACCAGTCCGGCGGGATCTCGGCCCCGGCGAGCGATTCCGCGAGGGCCTCGGCTCCGGCGAAGATCTGGGCGAAAACGCGGTCGAATCGGTCGAAGTGCCGCTCGTCCTTGACGAGGCAGGCGCGGGCGAGCGCATGGAGCCCGTCGGCGTCCGTCGGACGAAGCCCGCGGTCCAGCGCCTCCAGAAACGCGAGGTGCTCCCGCAAGGACACCGGCACGCCGGCGCTGCGGAGCGCCTCGAAAAACCTCAGGAACATGACGCGGGACCGGCCGAATCGTTTGAGATGGTGAACAACCCGTTAACGACGTTTGCCAACGGATGGATTCCGCGGTTCTCTAGTCGCGGGATCATCGGTACCATCAGAAGCGTGGGGACGCATGCCTGACGACGCCGCGGCGTTTTCGTGGCGATGGCGTGACGACCCCGAACGGCGAGACGGGCCGTGTCTGTGTGGGGACACGATCCGGCAGAGGGCGTCGTCAGTCTCGCGTGAGACCGGCGGGTCCGAAGCGACCGATGTGTGCAGTGTACGGACGCGAGGCTTGAGACGATGGCGAATCCCAATCCTGCCAAGGATCCCGCGGAAGCGGCCCTGTCCGCCATCGAGGAGGCGCTGAACCTGGTCGCCCCCGGCGCGAAGGCGGTCGTCGCCCCGCGCAAGGCCGCGCCCGAACCTACCGTGACGGAGCCCATGGTCGAGCCGCAGCTTCAGGCCGCCGCTCCCGAACGCCGCGTCGCGCCGACGCCCGACCGCTCCGGCCGCCGCGCGCCCGCGAACGACGACGCCCGCTCCTTCGCACACATCCTCTACGCCCTGCAGCGCAAGCCCTCGAACGGCCCGTTCGTGCTGGCGACCGCCGCCGCCGTGGCCTGGGCCGCGCTGGGCGCGCTCTATGTCTTCGGCGTCGTGGGCCTCGGCCAGGGCGGCGCCGACCTCGCCGACCGCGCGATCCAGGCGCAGCTCGCCGCCGCCTTCGTCGGCACCTTCGCGCCGATCGTATTCTTCTTTATGCTCGCGATGATGGCCTGGCGCTCGCAGGAGATGCGCCTCGTCGCCCGTTCGATGACCGAGGTCGCGCTCCGTCTCGCGGAGCCCGAGACCTCGTCGACCGACTCCGTCACCTCGCTCGGCCAGGCCGTGCGCCGCGAGGTCGCCGCCATGGGCGACGGCATCGAGCGCGCCGTGAACCGCGCCGGCGATCTGGAGTCGCTGGTGCGCGGCGAGGTCTCCTCGCTCGAGCGCTCCTTCCACGACAACGAACTGCGCGTCCGCAACCTGATCGCAGAGCTGCAGAGCGAGCGCGAAGCCATCGACGGCAACGCTGAGCGCCTGCGCGAGACCATCGCCGGGGCGCACGAGCTCCTCGCCCGCGACCTCAACGCGGCCGCGACGCTGCTGACCGCGAACATCGCCGAGTCCGGCGCGCGGGTGACCGAACACCTCGACGCCAAGAGCATGGAGCTGTCCGCGGCGATCGCCGAGGCCGGCGAGGCGATGCTCGTCGCCGTCGGCGGACGCGGCGCGGAGCTGATCGAGCGTCTCTCCAGCACCAGCGACGCCGTGACCCGCAGCCTCGACGAGACCGGCTCGCGGCTCGCCGAGACCGTCGCCGCCCGCGCCGACGCGGCGCGCGACGCAATGACCGACAGCGGCGAGAGCCTCGCCCGCTCGCTCGAGGAGCGCACCGCGCTGCTCACCGACCGGCTGGCGGCGACCGGCGTCGACCTCGACGAGCGGCTCGCACGCACCAGCGAACAGATCGTCGGCGTGCTCGACGGTCGCGGAAGCCAGATGGCGACCGAGCTGGAGCGCTCCGGCGCGGCCGTCCTCGACCGCATCTCCGAGCGCTTCGGCGAGCTGCACGTCGCGCTCGATCGCACCAGCGCCGATCTCGGCGAGGGCTTCGCAGCGCGCGCCGGGGAGCTGACCGACGCCCTCGCCTCCACCGCCGCCTCCGTCACGGACGCGTTCGGCGAACGCGGAGCGCGCGTCACCGAGCAGCTCGAGACCGTGGCCTCGCGCCTGTCCGACGATTTCGCCGCCCGCGGCGAGCGCGCGGCGGAGACGCTGCAGCGCGCCGGCGACGACGTGACCGGCGGATTCACCGAGCGCGCCGACCTCATCCTCCGCAGCCTGTCGGAGCGCGCCGAGGCGGTGTCCGAGGCGCTCCGCGAGGTGGGCGAGGACTTCCAGGGCGTGCTCGCGGTTCGCGCGGCCGAGGTCACCGAGGCCGTCAAGACCGCCGGCGACGGGGTCGTGCTCGACCTGTCGCTGCGCGGCTCCGAGATCACCGGCAAGCTCGACGAGACCGGCGGACGCCTTGCAGAAAGCATCTCGCTGAAGAGCGGCGAGCTCGCCGACCGTCTGTCCGAGGCGAGCGCCAAAATGCACGAAGCGATCGTCGTCCACGGCGGCGAACTCGAGCGTCGGTTCGGCGAGAACGGCGAGCGCATCGCCGCCCTGCTCGAGGAGCGCGGCGACAACGTCGCGACCCGCATCGCCGCGGCCAGCGACCGCGTCCACGAGGCCGTCGTGGGCCGTTCGGGCGAGGTCGAGCGCGAGTTCGACGCGGCCGGCGCCCGCATCGTCGCGGCCATCGAGACCCGCGCGCTCGAAGTGCGCGAGAGCATCGAAGCCACGACCGTCACCATCGCCGACGTGCTGTCGGAGCGCGGCGGCATCCTCGTCACCCAGCTGGGCGACGCCGCCGAGCGGATCCACGACGTCGTCGTCGTCCGCGGCTCCGACCTCGAAAGCCGCCTGGCGGCCACCGGCGACAACCTCGGCGAGACCATCGAGGCCCGCGCCGTCGCGGCGCAGGCGGCGTTCGACGCGGCGGCGGAGCGCATCTCCTCCGGCGTCGAGGAGCGCCTGCGCGCCTTCGAGGAGCGGCTTTCGACCACCGGCGGCTCCGTCGCCGATATCATCGCCGACCGTGGCGGCGCCCTTGCCTCCACCCTCGAGGAGACCGCGGAGCGCATCCACGAGAGCATCGCCGGTCGTGGCGGCGAGCTCGAGGGCCGCCTCGTGGCGGTCGTCGGCTCGCTCGGCGAGGCCATCGACGGCCGCGCGGCTGCGGTCGAGGAGATCTTCGCGTCGGCGTCCGAACGCGCCACCTCCGGACTTGACGAGCGCCTCGTGGCGTTCGAACAGCGCCTCACCGGGGCGGGCGGCGTGATCGCCGGGGTCATCGCCGAGCGCGGCGGCGACCTTGCGACCCGCCTCGACGACGCGGCCGAGCGGATCGACTCACTGCTCGCGGGCCGCGGCGGCGCGCTCGGCGACCGGCTCGAAGCCGGCGCCGAGACCCTGCGCGTCGCGCTGGAAGAACGCGCGGCGGCGATCGAAGCCAAGTTCGGAGCGGCGGTGGAACGCGTCGCGACCGGTTCGGACGAGCGCCTGCGCGCCTTCGACGAGCAGATCACCAGCACGGGCGGCGTGATCGCCGAAATCATCGCGGAGCGCGGCGGGGCCCTGGTCTCCTCGCTCGGCGAAACCGCCGAGCGCATCCACGACGTCGTCGTGCTGCGCGGCGACGAGCTCGAGCGCCGGCTCTCGGCCAGCGGCGATGGCCTCGGCGCCAAGATCGACGAGCGGGCGGCCGCGGCGGAAGCGGCGTTCGACGCCGCCACGGGCCGCATCTCCACCACCGTCGAGGACCGCCTGCGCGCCTTCGAGGAGCGCCTCGCCACCACAGGCGTCTCGGTGGCGGACGTCATCGCCGAGCGCGGCGGCCAGCTCACCATGACGATCGGCGACACCGCCGAGCGGATCCACGACGCCATCGTCAACCGGGGCGCCGACCTCCAGACCCGCCTCGCCTCGGCGGAGATCCGCTTCGTCGAGACGATCGACGCCCGGGCTCTCGCGGCCGAAGGCGTCTTCGACGCCGCCGGCCAGCGCCTCGGGGCGAGCTTCGAGGACCGGCTCGGCGCCTTCGAGCAGCGCTTCGACGGCGCGGGCTCCGCGCTCGGCGAGCGGCTCGCAGGCGAAGTCGCCCGCGCGGAGCGCCTGCTCGGCGAGGCCGCGAGCCTCGTCGCGCTGCGCCTGCGCGACGGCGCCCAGAACGCCGGCGCGACGCTGCAGGCGTCCGTCGAAGGCTTCGGCGTCGCCCTTGACGGGCGCGTCGCCGAGGTCAACAGCCAGCTGGAACGCGTCAGCGACGAGATCGGCTCGGCCATTGCGAGCCGCGGCGAGACCCTGAGCGAGGCGCTTGCGGCGACCGCGCGTCAGCTCGCCGACGAGATCGCGACCCGCGGCGGGGCCGTGAACGACGCCTTCGCGGCCCAGCTCACCGCGCTCGACAAGACCCTCGACGAGCGGGGCCCGGCGCTCGCCGACCGCATCGGCGCGGCGAGCGAGAGCTTCGCCGAAAGCGTCGCGTCGCATGTGGGCGACGTGGAGCGCGTGCTGCGCGAGGACGGCGGACGCCTGGCCGAGTCGATCGGCGAGACCGCCGGCCGTCTTGAGACCTCCATGGCCGACCGGCTGGCCTCGTTCGACGGCAAGATGTCCGAGTTCGACGGCGCCATCGCCGACCGACTCGCGGGCTTCGACGACCGTCTGGCGGCGATCGACCTCGCCTCCCGCAGCCACCTCGGAGCGGTCGACGGCCGCATCGAGCGGCTGGACGAGACGATCGGCGCGCGCGTCGGGCAGTTCGACGAGAAGATCTCGACCTTCGACCAGCTATTCTCCGGTCGGATCACCGCGCTCGACGGGCAGATTCTGCGGCTCGACGAGACCATCGCGCTGCGCGTCGGATCGATCGACGAGAAGATCGACGCCATCGACGAGACAGTGGGCGCCCAGGTCGGCCGCATCGACGACCAGGTGGCGCAGCTCGATCGCGTGATCGGCGAGCGCCTCGGCGCCTTCGACGCGCGGGTGACGACGCTCGACGGCACGCTCGGCGAACGCCTCGAGAGCTTCACCGGACGCGTCGCCGCGCTGGACGACTCGCTCGGCGAGCGCGTCGCGTCCTTCGACGACAAGGCGACCGGCATCGGCGAGGCGCTGACGAAGAGCCTCGAGACCTTCGACAACCGCGCCAACGTGCTCCACCGCGCGGTGGCCTCCCGCATCAACGTCTTCGACGCCAAGGCGACGGAGTTCGAGAAGGCGATCGCTGCCCACGCCGACGGCGTGACCACGCGCACGACCGAACTCGAGGGCGTTCTGGCCCAGCGCTTCGGCGCCTTCGACGAGCAGCTGGGGGGCCGCATCGGCGATCTCGCGCTGTCGCTCGAGAGCCGCATCAGCCGCATCGACGACGGCCTCGAGGCGCGCACCCGCGCGCTGAACGAGACGCTGGCCGCCCGCACGCTGGAGCTCGCGCGCACGCTGGGCGACGGCTCGACCGGGGTCGCGGCGGCGCTCGCCGACCGCGCCGCCGAGTTCGCCGCGACGCTCAGCGAGCGCACCGACGAGCTCATCGCCTCCTTCGACGGCAAGGCCGAGACGGTCGGCGCGACGCTTGGCGCACGCGCGCTCGAGGTGGCGTCCGAGCTCGAAGGCCGCATCACGCGCTTCGAGACCGTCGTGTCCAGCGGGCTCGACGCCGTCAGCGCCAATCTCGGCGCCCGCGGCGATGCGCTGACCTCCGAACTCGCGCTCAAGACCGACGCCCTGGCCCAGGCCATCGCGGAGGCGACCGAGCGCGCCCAGGGCGACATGTCGCGCCTCTCGGGCGAGGTCGCGGAAGCGCTCGTCGCCCGGATCGGCGAGCTGACGGTGACGCTCGAGCGGCAGGGCTACGGCCTCGTCGAGCGCTTCGGCGCCCAGAGCGCGGCGGTGACGCGCGAAATCGCGGCCGCCGGTGACGCGGTCTCGACCCAGATCGAGAGCCGTTCGGCGACCCTGATCGACGGACTGGCCTCGCGCGGCGACACGCTGAAGGAAACGCTCGAGGCGCTGAACGGCGACCTCGTGCGCACCTTCGAAACCCGCGGCGCCGAGACGGTGGAAAGCCTGAACTCGGTCGCGGACCGCCTGCGGGTGGTGTCGCATCGCCTGTCGGAGACCATGGGCCTCGAAACCTCCAAGGCGGTCGAGCACCTCGACGGCTCGAGCCGCAAGCTCCAGGAGGCCGTCGTGGAGGCGACCTCGACGCTTGCGACCACCGTCGCCCGGGAAAGCAAGCGCGCCGTCGCCGACCTGTCCCGGACCCAGACCGCCCTCACCGGCGAGATGGCGGACGTCCTGACCAAGCTCGCGGACTCGAACGCCGGCCTGCAGACGCTGCTCGACAACGCCGGGCAGAAGCTCGGCGCGGTCGAGAGCGAGCTTTCGGGCCGCGTCACGGCCTTCGAGGAGATCATGGCCGACATCGCGGAGACGACGACCCGCACCGGCGAGAAGGTCGGGGCCCAGGTCACCTCGCTCCGCGACGTCTCCTCGGGCGTGCTCCAGCGCGTCACCGAGGTGTCGAAGAAGCTCGACGACCAGACCCAGGCGATCGCGGCCGTCACGACCACGCTCGACGGCGCGCAGGGCCGCCTCGCCGGCGCGCTCGAGGAGCGCCGCTCGGCGCTCGAGACGCTGTCGGGGGCTCTCGTCGCCAAGGCGGACGAGCTCGGCGGCGTGATCGAGGGCTTCACCGTCTCGATCGACGGCGCGCTGTCGAAGTCCGAGCAGCGGGCGCAGAAGGTCGCCGAAAGCCTCGCGCAGCAGGTCGGCGCCACCGCCCAGCAGATCGCCGGGGAGTTCGAGAAGGTCCGCCAGACCACCGAGACCGAGCGCGAGAAGACCGCGACGGCGCTCAAGGCCGCGAACGAGGAGGCGGCGCGCGACATCGCCAAGACCCTCGGCGCGGCGACCGGGCGCTTCGCGGAGATCACCCGCGAGCTGCGCGGCATGACCTCCTCCATCCAGGCCGAACTCGACACGACCCGCGAGCAGCTGCGTCGCGGCGTGCTGGAGATGCCGAAGGAGGCGGAGGAGAACGCGGCCGAGCTGCGCCGCGTGATGGCGGAGCAGATCCGGGCGCTGACCGCGCTCGGCGAGATCGCCGCGCGCCAGGGCGCCTCGTTCGACGTGGCCGAGCCCGCCCAGGCCCGCGCGGCGGCGGCGAAGCCGGCTGCGGCGCCGGCGCGCCCGGCCGCTCCGGCCCCGACCCGCGCGGCTGCGCCCGCAGCGACCGCTCCGCGCCCCGCGACGCCGAAGCCCGCCGCGCCTGCGGCCGCGCGCGGCGCCGCCCCGGCGGAGGAAAACGGCAGCTGGATCTCAGGCCTGCTCGCCCGCGCCTCGCGCGACGATGCGCCGGCGGGCGCTCCGGCGGCGGCGGTCCGCAAGCCCGCGCCGGCCGCCCCGCAGCAGCGCTCGCCGCTGCACGCGATCGAGTCGCTCGACAGCCTCTCGGTCGACATCGCCCGCATGATCGACCATCAGGCCGTGACCGACCTGTGGGACCGCTACCGCCGCGGCGAGCGCAACGTCTTCACGCGCCGGCTCTACACGCTGCAGGGCCAGCAGACCTTCGAGGAGATTCGGCGCAAATACGGCGCGGAGCCCGAGTTCCGGGCGACGGTCGAGCGCTACATCTCGGAGTTCGAGCGCCTGCTCGAAGAGGTCGGCGAGGACGATCGCGACAACATGCTGACCAACACCTACCTCACCTCCGAGACGGGCAAGGTCTACACGATGCTCGCCCACGCCGCCGGGAAGTTCGATCCGAGCTGATCCGACCAAAGGACGCCATGCGTCAAAAGCCCCGGCCGCGTCGCGCGCGCCGGGGCTTTTTTGTGGGCGAGCGGCCGAGATGGCGCGGTCCCGTCAGACGTAGGCGATCAGCCGGCCAAGCGCGGCGACGGTCAGCCACAGCGCGATTGAGGCGGCCGCCTGAACCCGCGCCGCGCGCGGCGCCGTCTCGTCCCAGTCCGCGAGCGCGCCCCGCCACAGCACGTGGAACAAGACGGCGTTGGCGCAGGCCGCCGCCACGAGCCCGAGTTTCCAGAGAAACGCGCCGTTGACGATCAGCGCACGGGCGTCGGCGGCGAACAGCAGGCCGCCGGTGACGACGAGCAGCCCGGCGCCGCAGAGCATCGTCGACGTCAGGACCTGCGACACGGCGTGGGCGGGAAGCCGCCGGCCCGCGCCGAGCAGGCGGAGATCAAGCAGCGCCACCGAGCCGACGAGCAGCGTCAGCCCGAGCAGATGGCCGAGGTTCGCGATGGGATAGGCCGCGGACGCGCCCCGCATGAACGCGCCCAGCGCGGACGCCTCGAGCGCGGCGGCCCAGACCGGCGCAGCCCCTGCGGCGTCCATCCCGTCAGCGCAGTTCGACGGTCTTGGACCCCACGATGACGCGCTCCGCCCGGAGTTCGGTCGCGACCCGGGTGCTGACGTAGCCTTCGACCGTGATGGTCGCGCCGACCGCGATGTCCGCCTCGACCAGGCCGCGCGCCGTCATGCGCGAGGCGGGGCGAGCACCGCCTCCCAGCGCTTGCCCTGGTGCTCGATGGTCACGGAGCCGTGGGGGTTGCCGTGACGGGACTCAAGGACGGGTCCCTGCAGCGTCACCAGCTTGGTCGAGTCGTAGCTCGACCACCCATGGTGCGCGAGCGCCGGCGTCGCCATCAGGCCGGCCAGCGTCAGTCCTCGAACGATCACCACTTTCACCGGCGCCTCCTCCGCTGTTCGTCACAGGGAGGTGGCGCGCGGGGATGGTCGGTCGGGCGGGCTCCGGATGACGCCTGCGTGAGGGATCAGAGGCGCTGCCCGGTCCAGGCGACGAGGCCGCGCAGCACGTCGGCGAGCGCGGCGTTCAGGGCGCGGGTCGCGGTCGGGCCGTCGACGGCGCCGGGAAGCGGCTGGCGGGCCTGGAACACCTCGCCGGCGACGATCTTTCCGGTCTTGTCGCTGACGATCTTCGCGGTGAGCTCCACCACAGCCTGGCCCTGCCCCGCGCGGATCTCGAAGGCGCGGAGTTCGGTGACGAGCTGGTAGTCGACGGCGAGCCGATCGCCGGGGCGGCCGACGCTCTTGAGGCGGTTGGCGTTTTCGTAGGCCTCGATGATCTTGGCCTGCACCAGCTTCGGCAGACGGTCGGACCACTGCGAATCCGGAAGGTAGGTCACCTGCCCCGCGTCCGGCTTCACGACGATGCGCTGGCCGTCGATGACGGCGACAGCGACCGGCTCGCCGACCACGAGGTTGCCCTTCTGCGAGCCGCCGCGCGGAAGGTCGGTCGGCGCCGTGAGGTCGTAGGTCGCCGGCGGCTTGCCGGCGATCAGGCTCGAGCAGCCGGCGAGCGCGACGCCCGCGAGTAGGACGGCCGTGGCGCTGAAGGTCTTGGCGCCGAACGTCTTGGCGCGGAACGAACGGGTACGCGGTGCGGTCACGGCTCTCTCCGAGCTCGTCGGGATACGGGGCGATGCGGCGGAAGGAATCGTCATCGGCGGTTGTACTCGCGCACGCCGCCCGTGTCGCCGAAAAGGAACTGGCGCGGGTTGCTCTGGAGGCCGCGCAGGACGCGGTCGAGTTCGTTCAGCGTGCGGCGGCCGTCGGCGGCGAAGCCCTGAAGGTCGCGGACGCCGGAGGTCGAGAGCTTGTTCACGCTCGCGGTGATGTCGGCGGTGCGGCCGTCGAGGCGCTGTGCGAGTTCGCGGATCGCCTGGCTGGTCTTCTGGAAGTCGGCGATGGCGCCTTGCGTCTGGTCGCTGCCGATCACGCGCTGCGCGTCGGTGATGACCGCGTCCAGCTTGTCGGCGGTGCCCGTTAGACGCCCCGAGATCTGCCGCGCGTCGGCGACGATCTGGTCGACGTCGTTCGTGCTCCGGCCCAGAGCGGCCGCGAAGCTGTTCACGTTGTCGATGGTGGAGCGCACCTTCTCGCTGTCGACCGCGGAGATCACCCTGTCGACGTTGGCGATCGTGCGGCTGATCGTCGGGCCGTCGATCGAGGTCGCGAGGCTGGTGAAGCCGTCGACCGCGCGGTTGATCTTGTCCGGATCGATCGCGGCGATGGCGCGGTCCGCGTTGCGGGCGGCGTTCTCCACCGAGGTCACCGCGTTCGAGACCTTGCTGGGATCGACCGAGTTCAGCAGCGCGGCGAAGCGATCGACCGCGCCCGAAACCTTCTGCGGATCGACGCCGCGCACGATCTCCTGGACGCCGGCCAGCACGGAGTCGATGCGCCCGCCGGAGGCTTTCAGCTGGGTGGCGAGCGCCGCGACGTCCTTGAGCGCCGTCTCGATCTGGGGCGCGCCGTTCTTCAGCGACTCGGAGAAGGCGACGACGTTGGACATGGTCTTGTCGACCTTCGCCACGTCGACCGCGCGAACGAGATTCTGAACATCGGTCACGAGCGGCACGAGATTGTCGGCGAGGGTGCCGATCTGGCGCGCGGCGATGCCGGTGTTCTGCATGAAGCTCTTGAGGTCGTCGGAGTTCGCGGCGAGGGCCGCGGTGAACTGCTCGACGTTCAGCAGCGACCGCTCCACCGAACCGCGGCTGTTCGCCACCAGCCCCTGGACGTCGTTGAAGGTCAGCTGCGCCTTCTCCAGCACGCTGCGCGCGCCTTCGAGAATGTCCTGGAAGGCGGAGGGTTCGGCCACCAGCACGGGCGCGTTGTTCGGGTCGCCGGACTCGGTGGTCACCTTCGGCAGCGGCGCGGCGGTCGATGAGCCGCCGGCGAGCTGGATGACGGAGCCGCCCGTAAGACCCGTGATCTCGAGCCGAGCCTTGGTGTCGGACCGGACCGGCGTGTTGGTGAACACCTCGATCCGCGCTACGACCTTGGCCGGATCGAGCGGGTCGAAATTCAGATTGGTGACGTCGCCGACGCGGATGCCGTTGAACAGCACGCCGGAGCCGGGCGTCAGCCCGGACACCGCGCCCTGGAACTGCACGCGGTAGATCGCGCGTTCGCGCTGCTGGCCGGCGGAGGTGAACCACCAGACGAAGGCGAAGGCCGCCGCCACGACGAGGAGCGTGAAGCCGCCGACGAGGGCGTGATTGGCGCGGGTTTCCATCCGGTGTGCTCCTTGCCCCCGTCAGGCGGCCGTCGCGCCGATGCCGGCCGCGCGGGCCCGCTCGCCACGGAAATACTGCTGCATCCAAGGGTCGTCGTTCTTGACCATCTCGGACATGGGGCCGACCGCGAGCGTCTTGCCGCCCTTGAGCGCGGCGATGCGGTCGCAGGCCGTGGTCAGGCTGTCGAGGTCGTGGGTCACCATGTAGACGGTCAGCCCGAGGGCGTCGCGCAAGGTCATGATGAGCTTGTCGAAATCGGCGGCGCCGATGGGGTCGAGGCCCGCCGTGGGCTCATCGAGAAAGACGATGTCCGGATCGAGCGCGAGCGCTCGGGCGAGCGCCGCGCGCTTGATCATGCCGCCGGACAGCTCCGAGGGAAACCGGTCCGCGGCCTCGGGCTTGAGGCCGACAAGGTCGATCTTGAGACGCGCGATTTCATCCAGCAGCTTCGGCGAGAGCGAGGTGTGCTCGCGCAGCGGCATCTGGATGTTCTGCAGCACGGTCTGCGACGAAAACAGCGCGCCCTGCTGAAACAGCACGCCCCAGCGCCGCTCCACCGCCAGCCGCTCCTTGGCCGTCGCCTGGTCAAGATCGACGCCCAGCACCTCGACGATCCCCGCCTTCTTCGGCAGCAGCCCGATCACTGCGCGCAGCGTCACGGACTTGCCGGCGCCGGACGGTCCGACGACTCCTAGAATTTCGCCGCGGCGGACGTCGAGATCGAAGCCGTCGATGACGTTGCGGTCGCCGAAGCCCACGACGAGGTCGCGCACGCTGATGATGTTGTCCGGGGTCCCGCCGTTCGCTTCGGCCATGGTCAGATCCCCATCGCCGCAAAGAACATGGCGAACACGCCGTCGAGCACGATCACGATGAAGATCGACTTCACCACCGAGGAGGTGGTGCGCGCGCCGAGCGATTCGGCGGAGCCTTCGACCTTCATGCCTTCCGTGCAGGCGATCAGGCCGATCACGATCGCCATGAAGGGCGCCTTCACAAGGCCGACGAAGAAGGTCTGAAGCGAGAGCGCGTCCTTCAGCCGCTGCAGGAAGGTCACCGGCGTGACGTCGCCGTAGATCCACGCCACCAGACCGCCGCCGAGCAGCGCCGACATGGAGGCAAGGAAGGCGAGCAACGGCATCGCGATCACGAGCGCGACCAGCCGCGGCATCGCGAGGATCTCGATCGGATCGAGGCCCATGGTCTTCAGCGCGTCGATCTCCTCGCGCATCTTCATGGACCCGATCTCGGCGGTGAAGGCCGAACCCGAGCGGCCGGCGACCATGATCGCGGTGAGCAGCACCCCAAGCTCGCGCAGCACGAGGATGCCGAGCAGATCCACGACGAACAGCGTCGCTCCGAAGTTCTTCAGCTGGAAGATCGACTGCTGCGCCACGATCGCGCCGACGAGGAACGAGATGAGCGCGATGATCGGCACGGCGCGCAGCCCGACGCGCTCCAGATGCACCACCGTCGAGGTGAAGCGGAAACGCCAGGGCGCGAGCATGAGTTTGCCGGTGGCCGCCACCACGGCCCCGAGGAAGGAGGTGGCGCGCGCTGCGTCCTTGCCCATCTCGAGGACGCTCTCGCCGACATCGGCGAGCAGGGTCACGGGGCCGAACTCTCCCGCCTTCGCGGGCGGGTCTCCGCGACCGCGGTCGCTCAGCGCGTCGAGCAGGCGTTGATGCGGCGGCTTGACGTTGTGGATCTCGACCTTGGCGTCGATCTCGGCCGCGCGGGCCTCGAGCCGGTGCAGCACAAGGACGCCGACGGTGTCGAGGCGATCCAGCTGGCCCAGATCGAACGCAAGGGTCTTGCCCTTCGCTCCCGACAGATCGAGCTTCTCGGCGCGGCGCGCGGCCGCGTCCACGCCTTCGGCGGTCCATGCGCCCAAGGGGGTCAGCACGAGCCCTTCGTCGAAGGTTTCGATCTTCAGATCGCCAGTCTTGGCTTCAACCTGCACGTGCGCTCGCTGTTGGCCGCAGAGACTCGACCGCTTGCCCGACGCCACCCCAGCCTTAATAGTCAGGCTATCAGCCGCGTGTCGAGGCGGCGTCGCGAGGCGGAGCGCGTTGTGGAGATAGCAAAGCCCTACCTGTTGTTTCTGGGCGACGCCCCGGACGCGCTGGCGGCGAAGACGGCGGCGGGCGTCGTGGACTGGCGGCGAGACTGGTGCGTGGGCCAGACGCGTCTTCCCGGTTGCGGCTCGGACGTAGGTCTTGCCGACATGGACGTTCCGGCCGCCGTCGCCGCCGGCGCCAAGACCCTCGTCATCGGGGTGGTGAACGCGGGCGGCGTGCTGCCCGACCATTGGGTCGACGAAATCGTGGCCGCCCTGGAGGCGGGCCTCGATGTCGCCAGCGGCCTCCACGGCCGCCTGAAGGACACGCCCCGCATCGCTGAAGCGGCCGAACGCTGCGGCCGGACGCTGCATGACCTGCGCCACGCCGCGGAGCGTTTCGCGACCGGCAAGGGAACCAAGCGGCCCGGCCGGCGGCTGCTGACCGTCGGAACCGATTGTTCGGTGGGAAAGAAATACGCCGCGCTTGCGCTGGAAGCCGAGATGCGGGCCCGCGGGCTCGACGCGGAGTTCCGCGCCACCGGGCAGACCGGCGTGCTGATTGCCGGCCGCGGCGTCGCGGTGGACGCCGTGATCGCCGACTTCATCTCCGGGGCCGCGGAGTGGCTGACGCCCGCGAACGATCCCGGCCATTGGGACGTGGTGGAAGGCCAGGGATCGTTGTTCCACCCCTCCTTCGCCGGCGTCACGCTCGGCCTGCTGCACGGCGCGCAGCCCGACGCGTTCGTGGTCTGTCACGAGCCGACGCGCACGACGATGCGGAACGTCGCCCATCCCCTGCCGACGATCGGCCAGGTGATCGAGGCGACGGTCGCCGCCGGCAGGCTGACGAACCCCGAGATCCGGTGCGTCGGACTCTCGATCAACACCGCCGCGCTTCCCGACGCCGAGGCCCGCGCCACCCTCGATGCGGCGACCGCGGAGCATGGGCTGCCCGCGAGCGATCCGATCCGCTTCGGAGTGGCGCCGATCGTGGACCGGCTGCTGGCGGCTTTTCCGTAGCTGACGGCCGCCGGGGACCCCGCTTACCGCCGGGCCAAGGTAAGAGACCGCCAGTAAGTCTCGTCATTCCCCGGTTTATCCGGGGAATCCAGGCCAGATCGTCAAGCGGGAGCTCGCGCCGGTCTGGATGCCCCGGATAAACCGGGGCATGACGCGGAGATCATTGGATGATCAGCCGTCACCGCGACAGCCGGACCACCTGCACGTCGAGGTCGCGGATCTTCTTGCGCAGCGTGTTGCGGTTCACGCCGAGCAGCTCCGCCGCCTTGATCTGGTTGCCGCGGGTGGCCGCAAGCGCGGCCGAGATCAGCGGGTACTCCACCTCCCGCAGCACCCGGTGGTAGAGGCCCGGCGGCGGCAGGTTCTCGCCGAACTCGGCGAAGTAGGCGTTGAGGTGGCGCTCCACCGAGTTGATCAGCGTCTCGGCGCCGCCCGCCTCGTCGCCGATGGTCGCGGCCGGCGGCTGCGACAGCTCGGCGTCGATGATGGCCGCGCCGATGATCTCCTGCGGATAGAGCGCGGCGAGGCGCCGGATCAGGTTCTCGAGTTCGCGGATGTTGCCGGGCCAGCGGTAGCGCTTCAGCCGGTCGATCGCCGCGGCGTCGATCTGCTTCGGCGGCAGACCCTCGCGCGCCGCCAGCGTGAAGAAGTGGCGCGTCAGGTCCGGCACGTCTTCGGCGCGCTCGCGCAGCGGCGGCAGCCGGATCGGCACCACGTTCAGGCGGAAGAACAGGTCCTCGCGGAACAGGCCCTGCTGGATGAGCAGGCGCAGGTCCTTGTTGGTGGCGGCGACGATCCGCACGTCGGTCTTGATCGCGGTGCGGCCGCCGACGGTGGTGTACTCGCCCTGCTGCAGCACCCGGAGCAGCCGGGTCTGCGCCTCCATCGGCATGTCGCCGATCTCGTCCAGGAACAGCGTGCCGCCCTCGGCCTGCTCGAAGCGGCCGGAGCTTCGCGCCTGCGCGCCGGTGAAGGCGCCCTTCTCGTGGCCGAACAGCTCGGCCTCGATCAGGTCGCGCGGGATCGCCGCCATGTTGATCGCGACGAAGGGGCCGGCGCGGCGCTTGCCGTAGTCGTGCAGCGCGCGGGCGACGAGCTCCTTGCCGGTGCCGCTCTCGCCCGAGATCATCACGGTGAGGTCGGTCTGCATTAGCCGCGCGAGCACGCGGTAGATGTCCTGCATCGCGGGCGAGCGGCCGACGAGCGGGATCTCGTCCACCTCGGCGTCGTCGCTGCGGCGCAGGTCCTTGCCCTTGGGCTCGGTCAGCGCGCGGCCGACGATCGCGATCAGCTCCTTCAGGTCGAAGGGCTTCGGCAGATATTCGTAGGCGCCCTTCTCCGAGGCGCGGATCGCCGTCATGAAGGTGTTCTGCGCGCTCATGACGACGACCGGAAGCTCCGGGCGCGCCTTCTTGATGCGGGGCAGCATGTCGAAGGCGTTTTCGTCCGGCATCACCACGTCGGTGATGACGAGGTCGCCGTCGCCCTGGGAGACCCAGCGCCACAGCGTGGCGGCGTTGCCTGTTGAGCGCACCTCATAGCCGGCGCGGCTCAACGCCTGATTGAGGACGGTGCGGATCGCGGCGTCGTCGTCCGCGACGAGAATGCTGCCTTGCGGCATGGGGCGATCAGCTCCGCTGGCGGCGGCTGTCGCCGCTCGTGAACATGGGCATCAGCACGCGGAAGGTCGTCCGCCGCGGCTGGGATTCGCATTCGATGATGCCGCCGTGGTTGCCGACGATCTTGGCGACCAGCGCGAGGCCGAGGCCGGAGCCTGTCGGCTTCGTGGTCACGAACGGGTCGAACAGGTGCGGCAGCAGGTCTTCCGGCACGCCCGGCCCGTTGTCGCGAACCGTGAACTGCAGCGGCAGGCTCACGCGCGTGCTGGATCCCGGCACCGAGAGCCGCACGCCGGGGCGGAAGGCGGTCGTGAGGTGGATCTCGCCATCCTGAGCATCGCCAATGGCTTCCGCGGCGTTCTTCACCAGGTTCAGGAACACCTGCACCAGCTGGTCGCGGTTCGCGAGCACCGGCGGCAGAGAGGGATCATACTCTTCGATGATCCGGATCCCGCGCGCGAAGCCCGAAACCGCGATGCGCTTCACGTGCTCGAGCACGGCGTGGATGTTCACCGCCTCGCTCTCGATCGGCCGCTCGTCGGAGAACACCTCCATCCGGTCGACCAGCTTCACGATGCGGTCGGCCTCGTCGCAGATCAGGCGGGTGAGGACGCGGTCCTCGTCGCTCGCGGACTGCTCCAGAAGCTGCGCCGCGCCGCGGATGCCGGACAGCGGGTTCTTGATCTCGTGCGCGAGCATCGCCGCGAGCGCCGTCACCGAGCGCGCCGCGCCGCGGTGCGTCAGCTGGCGGTCCATCTTGTCCGCGATCGTGCGCTCCTGCAGCACCACCACGAGGACGTCCGGACGCTCGTGCAGGGGCGCGACGTGAATGTCGACGATGCGCTCCCCGCCGTTTCGTGGCGTGCCCAGGTCCACGCGGTACTCGTTGACCGGAGCGCCGCGGTCGCGCGCCTGCTCGATCAGCGAGATCAGCGGCGACCCGAACGGCACGAACTCGCGGATGTCGTGCCGGCGGAGCACGTTGGCGCTCGCCTCGAAGAAGGCTTCGGCGGCGACGTTGACGTCCACGATCCGGCCGGCGTCCGCGACGCAGATGACGGGATGGGGCAGCGCGTTCAGCACCGCTTCCGGCGCGCCGGCGCCGGTGCGGGGACGATCGCTCGGCGCGAGGCTCATGCCGCGGCCCTCCAGCCGAGTTTGTCGTAGGCCGCGACGAAGGCGGACCGCGCCTCCTCCGCGGTGGGAGCGCTCTGGGCTGCCGCTTTCAGCGCCGCCGGAACAGGCGTCCCGGCGCTCGCCGCCGCGGCGTCGATGTACCAGCCGAGATGCTTGCGGGCGTGCCGCACGCCGACGTCGCGTCCATAGAGCGCGAGCAGGCCTTCGTAATGCTCGAGCGCCAGATCGCGCTGCATGTCGAGATCCGGCGCCTTGACCTGCCGGCCGGCGAGATGGGCGGCGACCATGCCGGGGAACCACGCCCGCCCCTGAGCGCCGCGGCCGATCATCACCGCGTCGGCGCCGGAGGCCTGCAGCATCGCGGGCGCATCCTCCACCGCGACGAGGTCGCCGTTCGCGACCACGGGAATCGAGACCCGATCGACGATGGCGCGGATCGCGCCCCAATCGGCGCGGCCTTCGTAGAACTGCGCCCGGGTCCGGCCGTGGACCGTCACCATCGCGACGCCCTCCGCCTCCGCGCGGGCGGCGAGCTCCGGCGCGACGATCGAGTCGGCGTCCCAGCCGAGCCGCATCTTCACCGTCACCGGCGCGTCGACAGCGGCGACCGTGGCGGCGATCAGGCGCGTCGCGAGATCGAGATCCTTCAGGAGCGCCGAGCCGCCATGGCCGCCCACGACCTTCTTGGCCGGGCAGCCCATGTTGATGTCGACGATCGAGGCGCCGGCGCCGACAGCGACGCGGGCCGCCTCCGCCATCCATGAGGGATCGCGGCCGGCGAGCTGAACCACATGGACCCCCAGACCTTCGCCCTCGGCGCGCAGCCGCGCCTCGTCGTCAGCCGTGGCGAGCTCGCGGGACGCGACCATCTCGGACACCACGAGCCCTGCCCCAAGCCGCGCGGCGATTCGGCGGAACGCAAGATCCGTCACGCCGGACATCGGCGCGAGAAGCACCGGGTTGGCGGGGGACACGCGTCCCACGACGAAATTTTGGGCGAGAGGCACAGGGGTGTTGCTGCTCATAAAATTGGCCGGGGGCTTGTGTGCACACATATTAGACAGATTTCGATCGGACACAACGCCGCAAAGCGTGTGTTTCCGTCGCCGCGCGACATCGAGGCCGCGCTTCGCTAGAAGACGGCGGGAATTCGGCGCCCGTCGCGCCGGCATCGGGCGAAAAACGATGGCATTGTCCACAGATTCCAGCGGCCGGACGGTCGCCCTGATCTGCGCGGCTGGCGGAGGGCTTCGCGCCGGTGCCGGCGCGCCGAAGCAGTACCGGCCGCTCGGCGCGCAACCGATGCTCGCCGTCGCGGCCCGCCTGTTTCTTGACCATCCCGACGTGGCGGAACTGAGGGTGATCATCGGGCGAGGCCACGACGACCCGTACCGCGACGCGATGGCGCCGTGGCTCGGTCATCCGAAGCTGGGCGAGCCCGTGCTCGGCGGCGCGACGCGTCAGGCCTCGGTTCACGCCGGATTGCAGGCGCTCGATCGCGACGTCGACATCGTCTTGGTCCACGACGCCGCCCGCCCCTTCGCGAGCGCCGCGCTGGTCTCCCGGGCGATCGCCGCCGCCCGCGCCCACGGCGGCGCCGTTCCCGGCGTCGCGGTGGTCGACACCGTCTGCGCGGTCGCCGCCGACGGCGAGCGCGGCGCCACGATCGACCGCGCCGGCGCGCGTGCGCTGCAGACCCCGCAGGCGTTTCGCCACGCGACGCTCCTCGCCGCCCATGCCCGCGCGGCCGCGGAAGGTCGCGAGGATTTCACCGACGACGGCGCGCTTTACGCCTGGGCGGGGCACAGGGTCGTCGTGTTCGAGGGAGAGGCCCGCAACGTGAAGCTCACCACCTCCGACCAGTTCGACGACGACCTGCTCCGGCGCGCCGGCGCCGAGTTCCTGGCCCGCGGCGACGTCCGCACCGGGACGGGCTTCGACGTTCACGCCTTCACGGCCGGCGACCATGTGACGATCGGCGGCGTGAAGGTCCCGCACGGCTTCGGCCTGTCCGGCCATTCCGACGCCGACGTCGTGCTTCACGCAATCACCGACGCGGTGCTCGGCGCGCTGGGCGACGGCGACATCGGCGCGCATTTTCCGCCGTCGGACCCGACCTGGAAGGGCGCCGACTCCGCGCAGTTCCTCGAGGACGCGGTCACGCGCGTGCGGGCGGCCGGCGGCGTCATCGCGCACCTCGACGTCACGGTGATCGGCGAAGCGCCCAAGGTCGGGCCGCACCGCGAGGCCATGCGGGCGCGGATCGCGGAGATCGCGGGCGTCGCCGTTGGCCGCGTCGGCGTGAAGGCGACGACCACCGAGCGGCTCGGCTTCGCCGGGCGCCGCGAGGGCCTCGCCGCCATGGCCTCCGCCACCATCCGCCTCCCCTTCAAGGACGATCTCGCATGAGCGCGACGATCTACGAGCTCGCCGAAGAGGCGCTTCGCCTCGCCCGCGGCGCGGGGCTGACGATCGCGACCGTCGAATCCTGCACCGGCGGGCTGGTGGCCGGCGCGCTGACCGAAGTGCCGGGCTCGTCAGACGTGGTCGACCGCGGCTTCGTCACCTATTCCAACGCGGCCAAGATGGCATTGGTCGGCGTGCCCGCGGAGCTGATCGCGGCGAAAGGCGCGGTCAGCGAAGAGGTCGCCGTCGCCATGGCCGAGGGCGCGCTTGCGGCCGCCGGCGTGGGCCTGACGGTCGCGATCACCGGCGTCGCAGGCCCCGGCGGCGGGTCGGCGGAGAAGCCCGTCGGGCTGGTGCACTTCGCGGCGGCGCGCGCCGGCCGGCCGACCCTGCATCGCGAGCGCCGCTTCGGAGACCTCGGCCGCGCCGAGATCCGCCGCCGCTCGGTGATCGAGGCGCTCGAGATGCTGCAGGAGGCCGCGGGCGCGACCGGATTCGCCTGACGGCGCCCGCCGGCTGCCTCAGCGTTCAGGCCATGCCGATCCGCGCCGCGTCGAACGGCGTCGTCTGGTAGATCTCGTTGATCCAGTTGCCGATCAGCAGATGCGCATGGCTGCGCCAGCGGTTTTCCGGCTCGCGGGCGGGGTCGTCGTTGGGAAAGTAGTTCAATGGAATCGCGTCGCCGAGCCCGGCGGCGAGATCGCGACGGTACTCGTCGGCCAACGACGTCGAATCGTATTCGAGGTGGTTGAACATGTGCAGCGACCGGTGTGCGGGATCATCCAGCAGGCAGAGGCCCGTGGCGTCGCTGTCCGCGAGCACCTCGAGGCCGCGGCCTTCCGGAAGATCCTCGCGCCGAACCTCCGTCCAGCGCGACACCGGGATGGAGAAGTCGTCGGAAAACCCGCGGAGGTAGGGCGAGGCCGGCGACAGGTTGCGGTGGCGAAACACGCCGAACGCCTTCGCGCGGAGATCGTGCTTCGGCAGCCCGTGGAAGTGATGCGCCGCCGCCTGGGCCGCCCAGCAGATGGTGAAGCAGCGGTGCACGTTCGTCTGCGTCCAGTCGAAGACGCGGCGCAGTTCGTCCCAGTAGGTCACGTCCTCGAACGGCAAGCGCTCCACAGGGGCGCCCGTGATGACGAAGCCGTCGAACCGTTCGGCCCGGACCTCCTCCCACGACCGGTAGAACGAGATCACGTGGTCGGCGGGCGTGTTGCGCGCCACGTGGTTCGTGATCCGGACGAGGGTCAGCTCCACCTGAAGCGGGGTGGCGCCGACCAGCCGCGCGATCTGGGTCTCGGTCTTGATCTTGTTCGGCATCAGGTTGAGCAGGCCGATCCTGAGCGGACGGATGTCCTGACGCACCGCGTCCGTCTCGCGCATCACCATCACGCCTTCGGCCTCGAGGGCGCGGAAGGCGGGCAGATCGTCCGGGATTCTGATCGGCATCGACGCGTCGTCCCTTAATGGTCGTGGGACAGACGCTGCGTGGCTGGATCCGTTTGGTTGCCGGTTCGGCCACATCCTCCCCTGCGGGAGAGCCACCTTGCCCGGAGAGGCAGGTTGGCGTTGGGCGTCGGCCCCAACTCTTGATGTGCGTCGGTCTTTAGGGAGATCCGCGCCGGCGCTCAAGAGCAAAGTTCGAGGCGACGACGCCTTGGCGGTCAATCCACCCGCTTCATGCCCTTGGCGAAGCGGCGGGCGTTCGCGACGTAGCGGCCGGAGGTCCCGAGCAGCTTGATCTCCCACTCCGGCCCGAGCGTCTTCACGACCTTGGCCGGCGACCCGACGATCATGGAGAAATCCGGAAACTCCTTGCCCTCGGTCACGAGCGCGTTGGCGCCCACGAGGCAGGACTTTCCGATCTTCGCGCCGTTCAGCACCGTCGCGCCCATGCCGATCAGGCTACCGGCCCCGATGGCGCACCCGTGCAGGATCGCGCCGTGGCCGACCGTGCAGTCCGGCCCGATGTCGAGCGGAAAGCCCGGATCGGTGTGGAGGATGCAGCCGTCCTGGACGTTGGAGCGCGCGCCGACAGTGATCGTCTCGTTGTCGCCGCGCATCACGGTTCCGAACCAGACGTTGGCGTCCTCCTCGAGCACGATCTTGCCCACGAGCACGGCCGTCTCCGCCACCCAGTACCGGCCGTTCGCGGGCGTCCGGGGGCGTTCGCCGTCGAGTTCGTACAGGGCCATGGCCGGCTCCCCTTTTCCAAACGTCACATGCCCAGCGCCGCCGCCCCCGAGAGCGCGACGGAGCCCAGCGCCAGGCTCCAGAGGCCGGCGAGCACCGTGCCGACGGCGACTCCGATCGCCGACCGTCGGCGGGCGCGAAGGGCGATAAGGTTGCGCGCCATCATGTACGGCGCGGCGACGGTCACAAGCGGCACCGCGACCACGGCCGTCGAATCCGGCGAGCGCAGCAGCCGAAAACTCGCCCGACGCGCGGTCGCCGCCTCGAAGGCGGAGGCCGCAAGCGCCGACAGGGCGAAGCCGAGGCAAAGAGTGAACAGGCTGGCGACGAAGGGCGACATGGGCCTCTCCCGACGACGGCGGGGCGCCGACGTTTGAGCCATGACGCCAGCAACATCCGGGCCGTCCCTGAATGGGACGAGGCCCGGCGGACCTCACTCGAGGTCGGTCTCCAGGATCGCCATCTGGAAATTGTAGGACAGATCGCCGTCCTCGTCGTCGCGGAACAGCACTCCTATGAACTCCTCGCCGAGATAGACCTCGGCGCTGTCGTCCTTGCGCGGGCGCGCCACGACGCGGACCGTCTGGTTCTGGAACAGGCGGCGCATGTAGCTCTGCACGCGCTCGATTTCGCGCTTTTCCAACGTCACCTCCCAGAGTGGACTGGCTTGACGCGCCGACGCGGACGGCCGGCGCGAGAGGCCGCACGCCTTGCCACGGGCGGCGGCGGGAGGCAAGGCGGCGCGAGCGACGACGGCGTCAGAGGCCAGCGTCGTAGAAGATGTGGTCCATGGTCCGCGACGGCTCCTTGCAGGGCGACGCGCCCACCACGCGGGCGGGGACGCCGGCGACGGTGGTGTTGGCCGGCACGTCCTGCAGCACGACCGAGCCCGCCGCGACGCGCGAGCAATGGCCGACCTCGATGTTGCCGAGGATCTTCGCGCCGGCGCCGATCAGCACGCCCTGGCGGATCTTGGGATGGCGATCTTCCGTGCTCTTGCCCGTGCCGCCGAGCGTGACGCCGTGCAGGATCGACACGTTGTCCTCGATCACCGCGGTCTCGCCGATCACGACGCCGGTGGCGTGGTCGAAGAACAGGCCGCGGCCGATGCGGGTCGCCGGGTGGATGTCGACCTGGAACACCGAGGACGAGCGGCTCTGCAGGTACAGCGCGAAGTCGTGCCGCCCCTCGGTCCAGAGCCAGTGCGCGAGCCGGTGGGTCTGGATCGCGTGGAAGCCCTTGAAGTGCAGCAGCGGCTCCAGCGCGCGGGTGCAGGCCGGGTCGCGCTCGACCACCGCCGCAAGGTCGGCGCGCACCGCCGCGGCGATCGTCGGATCGGCGGCGACGGCCTCGTCGTAGGTCTGGGCGATGATGGCGGACGAGAGGTCCTCGTGGCCGAGGCGCGAGGCGATGCGGTGGCCGACCGCCTGCTCCAGCCGCTCCTGGTTGATCACCGTGGCGACGAGGAAGCTCGCGAGCTCCGGCTCGCGCCGCAGCGCCTCCTCGGCCTCCGAGCGCACACGCGCCCAGACGGGGTCGAGGGTGAGCAGGTTATGGCTCTCGGCGCGCGCGAGCTTGGCCATGGCGTAAAACTCCGGGGGACCGCCGTTCCGTACGGCGGTTCTCTACCACACATGGTCTTGGCGCGCGCTGAAGAAAGGGCGAGGCGCCCATGCGCCTCAAGGGCGCCTGGACAGGAAGTCGACCACGCCCTGCTTGTAGACCTTGTCGCCGACCGCGCGGTTGTGGTCCCGGCGGGGGATTTCGAGCACCTCCGCGCCGGGGATCAACTTGGCGAGCGCGTGCGGATCGCCCGCGACGTCGTCCTCGGTCCCGACGGCGATCAGCACGGGCGTGGTGATGGTCCCGAGCTTCTCCGGGTCGACCAGCGAGCGCTGCGCCCGCATGCAGGCGGCGAGCGCGCGTCGATCCGCCCTGGTCGCCTCCGCGAAGCGCCGGAACATCTTGGCGGTGGGGTTCACGATGTCGTCGACGCTGTCGGCGAGCAGGCCTACGGCGATCTCATCCGCCGAGGGCGCGCCCCGCAGCAGCCCCTCCCCCATGCCGCCGATGATCGCGCTCCGCAGCCGCTCCCGGTTCCGGATCGCCATCAGCGACGTGACGCGCGCGCCCATGGAGTAGCCCATGACGTCCGCGCGGGCGATCTCGAGATGGTCGAGCAGCCGCAGCGCGTCCTCCGCCATCATGTCCGAGCCGTAGAACGCCGGATCGTAGAGCTTCTCGCTCGCGCCATGGCCGCGGTTGTCGATCGCGATCACGCGGCGGCCGTCGGCCTTCAGCAGGTCGAACCAGCCGGGTCCGACCCAGTTGACGTCGAGGTTCGAGGCGAAGCCGTGGATCAGCAGGATGGGATCGCCCTCGCCCTCGTCGCGGTAGGCGAGGTCGAGCCCATCGGAGGAGAAGGTCGGCATGGCGGCTCCGGTCGTGCGTGGGGGAGAGCGAGGCGTCGAGGGGCCGCGACCCTAACCGCAGCCGAGGTTAGACGAAAGCCGGGGGACCGCTTGTCCGCGCCGCGCAAACCGCCTAATCCGAAGCGCAGGCTGCACGACGATCGAGGACCCGCGCCCATGGCCGACCACGGAACCCCGCATTTCGCCAACGACGCCGGCGTGAGCGTCATCCACATCGGGGCGAAGGAGTTCCAGTGCATCGGCGCGAAACCGCCGTTCGACCACCCGCACGTCTTCCTCGACATGGGCTCGGACGACGAGATCATCTGCCCCTACTGCTCCACCCTCTACAAGTTCCGCGCCGACCTGCACGCCGACCAGTCCGACCCAGCGGCCTGCCTGTGGAAGGCGCCCGCCGCGGCCTGACGCGGACGTGACCCGTCCGGTCCTGATCGCCGGCGCCGGCATCGGCGGCCTGACGCTCGGGCTGGCCCTCGCGCAGCGCGGTCTCTCCAGCGAGATCTTCGAACGGGCTCCCGCGCTCGACGAGGTCGGCGCCGGCGTGCAGCTCGCGCCCAACGCGAGCCGGATCCTCGACGGGCTGGGCCTCGGGCCGGCGCTCGACGCCGTATCCTGCCGGCCTGAGGGCGTCGCGATCTCGGACGCGCCGAGCGGCAGCCGGCTGAAGACGCTGCCGCTCGGCGCCGCCGCCGAACGGCGCTGGGGCGCGCCCTACCGGGTGATCCACCGCGCCGATCTGCAGGCGGCGCTCAGCGCCGCCGTGGACGCGAACCCGTCCCTCCGCCTGACGCTCGGCGTCCGGGTCCTGACCGCCGGCGACGGCCTGGACGGCGCCTCTCTGGAGATCGAGACCGGCGGCGAGCGCAGGACGGTCGACGGCTCCTTCGTCGTCGGCGCGGACGGCCTCCGCTCGGTCGTGCGGCAGGCCGTAAAGCTTCCCGAAGCCGTCCGCGCTACCGGTCTTATCGCCCATCGCACGGTGCTGACGGCCGAGGCGCTGCCGGAGGCCATCCCGCTCACGCATGTCAGCGTCTGGCTCGCGCCCGGCGCGCATATGGTGGTCTATCCCGTTCGCGCGGGACGCGAGGCCAACGTGGTGCTGATCGGAGCGCTCGGCGCGACGACCCCGGAGGAGCGCGTCGCACGCTGGGCGGCGCCCGCCCGCAAGCTCGTCGCAGCCGCCCCGCGCTGGACCGAATGGCCGCTGTTCGACCGCGCACCGGCCGCGCGCATGCGCCGGGGACGGGTCGCGCTGATCGGCGACGCCGCCCACGCCGCCCTGCCCTCGCTCGGCCAGGGCGCGGCCTTCGCGATCGAGGACGCGGCCGTGCTCGCCCGCGTGCTCGGCGACGGGGCCCCCGATCCCCTCGCGGCCTACGAAACCGCGCGGATCATGCGCGCCATGCGCCTGCCCGAAGCCTCGCGCCGCCAGATCGCGATCGACCACATGGGCGGCCTCGCCGCGCGGGCCCGCAACCTGGCGCTGGCGGCGACGCCGGCCTCCGCGCTTCTGCGCGGTCTGGACTGGATCTACGGCTGGCGCGACGGCTGAGCGACGACAAAGGGGAAAAGCGAATGACGAACTACGCCGCCCGCGGCGACCAGCTCATCAAGGCCTTCCCCGAGCGCATCGCGGCGCCTCCCGCCTTGTTGCTGGCGTTCGCCGACTGGCTGGCCGCCCGCCCCTGGGGCTCGGTCGGATCGTTCGATCTTTCCCCCGGCTGGTCCGACCACATGATCTTCGGTGGCGAGCGCTTCTTCCGCCAGTTCGCGTTCGTCGTCCGGCTGCCGGACGGCTCCCGCGCCGGCTACTGGCTGCGCGACGACCGCCCGCTGGAGCAGGCGCCGATCGTGCTGCTCGGCTCGGAGGGCGAGGCCGAAACCTGGGCCCCGGATCTTCCGAGCTTCCTCGTCCGGCTCGCGACCGCGGACTTCGACGACAGCGGCCCGGCGAGCGACCTGATGCCGGGCTCTTACGACGCCGGTCCGAACCTCCGGGGCGAGCTCGCGGGCTGGCTCGGCGCGCGGCTGGGCGCGTCCGGCGCCGACCGGCTGAAGCGGCCGCGGCCGGGCGAACCCGACGCCTTTCGCGACTGGTATCTGACCGGTGCGCGTGAGCCCGAGACCGACCTCGCGCACGATCCGGACACGCAGGCGATAACAAAACTGCTGGAACGCTACCGGCCTCCCGCCTCCGCGCAGCCATGGGAGGTGACGACGCTCTCCGTGGGCTGGGCGGGCGATCAGGTCGAGATCGTGAACGCCTCGGCCGGCCACGGACCCGTTCCCGAGAAAGACGCCCTGCTGCCGCACCTCGCCGCGCTGCGCCGGAGAGCCGCCGAGCGCACGCCCGGCGTGGGGCTGTGGCACCACGCCTGGATCACGCTCGCGAATGAGGACCCCGCCCGGCTCGACGCAAGCTACCTGTTCGAGCCGAAGTTCTTCCTCGGCCAGCCACCGGCGGAGGCGTTCCGGGCCGACCAGCGGAGCGCCCCACGCGCCGCGCGACGCATTCCCGACTGGCTGGCGACCCTGCTCGCCTGAACGCCGTCACTTACCGTCCGAAAAGCCCTTGAACGTGACGTCGGGGGCGCTGGTGTTGTGCTTCGAGGGCTCGACGCGGTCGAAGCGCACCTCGGTGGTGCTGGCGCTCTTGAAGTCCATCACCGGCTCCACGAACAGCCCGCCTTCCATCCGCCAGTTCACCCGCGCCGTGTCGGCGTTGTCGGACGTCACGAACATCGAGCGGATGCCGGCGAAGGGCGCGAGCTTGTCGCCGGCCGGCAGCCCGTCGAGCTTGACCTCAAGTGTGACCCCGTCCCGTTCCGCCTTCGCGACCTTGAGTTCGCCCACGCCGCCGCGGGCGTAGGTCATGCGGAAGGTCAGCGTCTTGGGATCGATCTCGAGCTTCGAAACGTCCACGATCGGCCGGTGCTGCTCCTCGATCGGCCCGAGCAGGAACGAGGTGCCGTAGGCCGCCTCCGGGAACTTCGCCGGCGGGATCGGCTTCGCGCGCCAGTAGCCGTCGAAGGGGTAGAACACGAGGTATTCGACGAACTTGCCGTCGACCTTCTTCAGCGCCTGGATCAGGTGGATGTCGCTCTCGTCGACGTTGCCGACGACGACCTCCGCGCCCCGCGCGCGCCAGCTCACCTCGTGGGTGAAGCCCAGGATCTTGGTGTCGGCGTCCTCGTAGAGCGTCAGCGTCTTCGGTTTGAACTTGAACTTCGGGTCGTCCTTCATCGCGTCGCAATGGTCGAAGTTCGGCGCGGTGTCGTCCTTCTCGAGGCTCTCGAGATAGACCGGCGGGGTGACCTCGATGGCGAAGCGGCCGACGTCCGCGCCCGTCATCGTGTAGTAGACGTTGTCGAATTCGGCGCACTGGGTCGGATGGCTGCGGTTCTCGACCAGCGCCCGCGCCTCGGCGCCGGAGGCCGGGGCGGCGAGGCTCAGGCCTGCGCCCGAGAACGCGAGGATCGCAGCGGCGAGACGGGCAGTCGAATTGCGCACGTCGAGGGTCTCCGGCGGTTGACGTCGGTCAAGGGCTTTCGTCGGCAGAATAGCGCCTTAGCGTCCGCCGGCGACCCGTATGTTCGCGCCCGTCACGTAGGACGCCGCGTCCGACAGCAGCCAGACGATCGCCTCGGCGGTCTCCTCCGCCGTTCCGGCCCGGCCGATCGGGATGCCCGGGGCCATCCGCTCGAGCCGGTCGGGCTGGCCGCTAGCGGCATGGATTTCGGTCTCGATGAGCCCCGGCGACACGGCGTTCACGCGCACCCCCTCGGCGGCGAGCTCCCGCGACAGCCCGATCGTCAGGCTGTCGATCGCGCCCTTGGTGGCGGCGTACCAGACGAACTCGCCGGGCGATCCCAGACTGGCCGCCGCCGACGATAGATTGACGATGGAGCCGCCCTGCCCACCGCGCGCGGTGGAGAGCGTCCGGGCGGCCTCGCGCGCCACGAGCAGCGCGCCGGTGACGTTCAGCGCGACGACGTCCTTGAGCATGTCCGCTGCGGCGTCCGCGAGTTTTCCGGCGGGCGCGCCGGTGATCCCAGCGTTGTTGACGACGCCTCTGGCGGGCCCGAGCGCCGACTGCGCCATGTCGAACAGGTTGCGCACGTCGCTTTCGATCGCGACGTCGCCCTGCACCACGGTCGCCTTGCGGCCGAAGGCGCGAACCTCGTCCGCCACCTTCTCCGCCGCCGCCTTGTCGCGGGCGTAGTTCACCGCGACGTCCCAGCCGTCCCGCGCCGCGAGCCGGCAGACCGCCGCGCCGATGCCGCGGCCGCCGCCGGTGACGATCAACACCTTACCCTGGTCGTTCACTGCAGCGCCCTCGCCTTTGCCGAACGTCGCGAGCGGCTTCGCTCTCGACGATCCTTGGGTATCGCGCGGCGCCGACGCGCCGTCGGAGCGACATACACCCGCCGTGACCCAGCGCAAGGCGCAGAGGTCCCCGCCGGCCGATCACAACGCCGTCGACTTCCTCAGACCGGACGTCGAAATTTCTCGCTCGGCGCGTCGCAGGCGCGAGACTTTCGGCCGACGCCGCGCCATCTAGGTCGCGGAACCGCGCAAAGCGCGAAGGGACGGGACGCAGCCATGAAAGACGCCATGACAGCCGACGTGGCCGTGGTCGGCGGCGGCCCTGCGGGGCTGCTCGCCGCGCTACTCTGCGCCCGCGCCGGCGCGTCGGTGGCCCTGATCGCCGCGCCGCTTCCCCTCGACGCGCGAACCACCGCGCTGCTGGACCGGTCGGTGGCCGCTCTGCGCGACGCCGGACTCTGGGAGCCGCTTGCGGCCGCGGCCGCCCCCCTCCGGAAGCTCCGGGTCATCGACGGCGGCCGGCGGCTGGTGCGCGCGCCGGAGGTGCTGTTCGACGCGGCGGAGCTGAAGCTCGAAGCCTTCGGCTGGAACGTGCCGAACGTCGCCCTCGTGGCCGCGCTCCGGGAGGCGCTCGCCGCCGAGCCGACCGCGACCCTGATCGACGCCGCGGCGGTCGCCAGCCGCCCGGGCGAGGACGACGTCGAAATCGAGCTGGCCGACGGACGCGTCGTGCGCGCCGCGCTCGCGATCGCCGCGGACGGCAAGCGCTCCCTGATGCGGGAGGCGGCCGGCCTCGCGCTGCCGCTGACGCCGCGGTCGCAGACCGCCCTCGCCTTCACCGCGGACCATGAGCGGGACCACGACGGCGTCTCGACCGAGATCCACTTCGAGGAAGGCCCGTTTACGCTCGTGCCGATGCCGGGCGGGCGCCGCTCCAGCGTGGTGTGGGTCGTCCGCCCCGCGCAGGCCGAGGACCTCCAGGCGCTGTCGCCCGAAGCCTTCGGCGAGGCCGCGACCCATCGCGCCGGACGGCTGCTCGGCGCGATGACGCCGGTCGGCCGAGTCGGCGCCTTCCCCATCGCCGTCGGCGCCGCGCCGCGGCTCGCGGGCCGCCGCACGCTTCTCGTCGGCGAGGCCGGCCACGCCCTGCCGCCGATCGGCGCGCAGGGGCTGAACCTCGGCGTCCGCGACGCGGTCGCGGCCGCCGACCAGGTCGGGCGCGCCATCGCCGCGGGCCGCGACGTCGGCGGTCTGCCGACGCTCGCCGGCTACATGCGCGACCGGGCGACGGACGTCTGGTCCCGCACGCTCGCGACCGAGGGGCTGAACCGCACCCTCACCTCGGCGCATCCGTCGCTGCACGCGGTGCGCGGCGCCGGGCTCGCGGCGCTTCAGGCGATCGGCCCGCTCCGGCGCTTCGTCATGCGTCAGGGAATTGGCGGCGCCGCCTGAGGGCTCACGGCAGCATGCCGTGGACCACGAGGTAGAGCATGCCCGTCACCGTCAGCACGGACAGCACCGTGCCGACCAGGATCACGCTCGAGGCGCGCTGCACGTAGGTCTCGTACTGGCTCGCCATCACGAAGATGTTGAGCGCGGGCGGCAGCGAGGCCATCAGCACCGCTGTCGACACCCAGATGCGGTCGAAGCCGCCGACCAGCGTCAGCAGCGTGAACACGATCAGCGGGTGCACCAGCAGCTTGATCGCGAGCAGCGCCGGAAGCTCGCCCGGGATGCGCTTCAGCGGCCGCAGGGCGACGGTGACGCCCAGCACGAACAGGGCGCAGGGCGCCGCTGAACCGCTCAGAAGCCGGACGATCTCATCGATCGGTCTGGGCGGGACATAGTGCAGGTAGGCCGCGATCCCGCCGGCGAGCGTCGCCAGATTGAACGGGTGCAGCGCGACGCGCCGCACCACCAGCGCCGCCGTCGCCCACAGGCTCTCCCGCTTGCTCGCCGCCACCGACATCAGGAAGGGGACGAGCGTGAAGAACAACATGCAGTCGAACACGAAGATCAACGCCGTGGGCGCCGAGGCGGCCGGTCCGAGCGCGGCCAGCGTGAGCCCCGGCCCCATGTAGCCGACGTTGGAGTAGCTGCCGCCCATGGCCTGGATCGTCGCCTCGGGGATCTTGCCGCGGGCGGCGATCATCCCGACGCCGAAGGACAGCGCGAAGGCGAGAAATGTCGAGGTCGTGGTGACCGCGATGAAGCCGACGTTCGCCAGCTCCTCGAACGGCGTGCGCGAGATCAGAACGAAGTAGAGCGCCGGGACCGCCACATAGACGATGTAGACGTTGAACCACTCCAGTCCCTCGACCGGCGACTTGAGCAGGCGGCCGCAGGCGAAGCCGAGGAAGATGAGCCCGAAGAACGGCAGGGCGAGGCCGGCGACGTCCGCCATGCGGTCCAACAGGCTCGTTGCGGCCCGGCGAGCCGCTTGACGTGCGGCTAACGCCTTTGCCAAGAGGGGTCAACGCCGCGAGACGAATGTCAGACATCCAGCCCCCCGCGCTCCCGCCGTCCCCGCCTCAGCCCCCCCGCGGGCCGCGACGCCGGAAGCGGCGCAGCCGCCTCCGCAACGCGCTCGAAGCCGCGGGCGTGCGGCTGATCGCAGGCCTGTGCCGGCTGCTCGGCCTCGACGCCGCGTCGGCCGTGTCGGGCGCCGTCTGGCGCACGCTCGGTCCCTTCAACCGCCGCCACCGGCGGGCGCTCGCCAATCTCGCCCAGGCGTTTCCCGAGAAGACCCCGGCCGAACGCGAGCGCATCGCCCGCGCGGCCTGGGAGAACCTCGGCCGCACCATGGCGGAAGGCTTCCTGCTCGACCGTCTGCTCGCCCTGCCCGATCGCTTCGACGACCGCGCCGTCCCCGTCTTCGCCGCGGCGCGGGCGGAGGGGCGCGGGCTCGTCGCCGTCTCCGCCCATTACGGCAACTGGGAGCTCGGCGCGAAATCGGTCGTCGAGGCCGGCTTCCGGCCGATGGCGGTCTACCGCGCGGTCGAAAACCCGCACGTCGACGCACTGGTCCGCACGGTGCGGGAGCCGCTCTACCCCGGCGGGCTCGTGTCGAAGGGCCCCGAGGCCCCGCGCAAGCTGATCGGCCACGCCCGGTCGGGCGAGGCGGTGGTGATCATGGCGGACCTGCGCGACGGAAACGGCGTCGAGGTCCCCTTCTTCGGGCGCCCCTCGCGCTCCACCCCCTTCCCCGCCATCGTCGCTCGGCTGCTCGACGCGCCCCTGATCGCCGGCCGCGTGGTCCGGACCAAGGGCGCGCGCTTCGAGATGCTGTGCGAGCGGATCGAGGTGGCCCGGACCGGCGACCGCGACGCCGACGTGCTGGCGACCACCGCGGCGGTGACCGCCCTGTTCGAACGCTGGATCCGCGAGCGACCCGAGCAGTGGATGTGGAGCATGGGCCGCTGGCGCTAGCTCCGCTGCGACGAAAGCAGCGTTGCGCCGCAGCATGGGCGCGGGGAATGTGCCGGCGTCCCAGCCCACTCGCCCGAAAGGCCGTCCGCTCATGATCGTTCCGAGCGCCTACTACCGCCCGCTCGCGCTCGGCGCGCCCGCGCCCTTCCGGGAACCGCCGGTCAAGGTGGAGCGGATGATCCACTTCGTGCCGCCCCACGTGGAAAAGATCCGCAACCGCGTCGGCGAGCTCGCGACCCAGGTCGACGTCGTGCTCGGCAACCTCGAGGACGCGGTGCCGGCGGACGCCAAGGAGGCGGCCCGCGCGGGCTTCATCGAGATGGCGAAGGCCAACGACTTCGGCGCGGCCGGCCTCTGGATCCGCATGAACGCGCTCGACAGCCCCTGGGCGCTCGACGACGTCATCGAGATCGTAGGCACCGTCGGCGACAAGCTCGACGTGATCATGCTGCCGAAGGTCGAGGGCGCGTGGGACGTGCACTACCTCGACCGCCTGCTGGCGCAGCTCGAGGCCCGCTACGAGATCAAGCGGCCGATCATGATCCACGCCATCCTGGAGACGGCGCAGGGCGTGATGAACGTCGAGGAGATCGCGAAGGCGAGCCCGCGCATGCACGGCATGAGCCTCGGCCCCGCCGACCTCGCCGCCTCGCGCCGCATGAAGACCACCCGCGTCGGCGGCGGCCATCCCGGCTACGGCGTGCTGACGGACAAGGAAGGCGACGCGCCCCGCGCCTTCTACCAGCAGGACCTGTGGCACTACACGATCGCCAAGATGGTGGACGCCTGCGCCGCGAACGGCATCAAGCCGTTCTACGGCCCGTTCGGCGACTTCTCCGACGGCCCGGCCTGCGAGGCGCAGTTCCGCAACTCCTTCCTGCTCGGCTGCGTCGGCGCCTGGACGCTGCACCCCTCCCAGGTCGCGATCGCCAAGCGCGTGTTCTCGCCGGACGTGGAGGAGGTGAAGTTCGCCAAGCGCATCGTCGACGCCATGCCGGACGGCACCGGCGCGGTGATGCTCGACGGCAAGATGCAGGACGACGCCACCTGGAAGCAGGCCAAGGTCATCGTCGACCTCGCCCGGCAGGTGGCGGAGCGCGAGCCGGAGATGGCGGCGGCTTACGGCCTCTGAACCGATCGCGCCTGTCCGGCGTATGTGACGCGGTCGGACACGATCGCGTCGCAATACCGTCGCATGCCATTGACTTGGGGCCGCCGTCGCGATCCTTTCCGCGTCCCGAAGCGAGACGTAACGTCGTCATGGCCGCCCGCGCACAGTATCGAAACGCCAGGTTCAAGATCGGCGAAGTGGTCCGCCACCGCGTCTATCCCTTCCGGGGCGTGATCTATGACGTCGACCCGACCTTCTCGAACACCGAGGAGTGGTGGCAGGCGATTCCCGAAGACGTGCGTCCGGAGCGGGACCAGCCGTTCTACCACCTCCTCGCCGAGAACGCGGAGACCGAGTACGTCGCCTATGTCTCGGAGCAGAACCTGCTGCCGGACACCACCGGGGAGCCGGTGCGGCACCCGCAGGTGGAGGCGATCTTCGAGCGCTCCAGCGACGGCTCCTACCGCGTCCGCCGCGACGTCCGGCACTGACGGCGCGCGTCGCGCCTGACCGTCCTAATCTGTCTGCGGTCGCCCTCCAAGCCGGGACCTGCCGTCCCGGCATCGAGGCGGGACCCGGGGGTGCGAGGCCGGCCGGTAGTCGGACATCCCCCCAAACGAAAAACGCGCGGCCCGGAGACCCGGACCGCGCGTTCGTCAGTCGTCGTCGCGGGCGCGAGCCCGCGGGATCACTGCTGCTTGACGGGAGCCTGGCCGCCCGGCGCAGGCGTCGCGGTGGGGGCCGCGCCCTGCATCTGCAGCTTGTCGCGGGCCTCTTCGGCGCGCTTGTTCATCTCGGCGTTCAGGCGATCGCGCTCCTGCTGCACGACCTTCGGGTCGAGCGCCGGGCCGTCGTAGGCCTTGCTGAAGCCGGAGAGGCTGATCGGGAAGTTCACCGTCTTCGCCTGCTGGTTCATGGCCTGGACCACGAGGTTGTTGCCCTTCTTCACGTTGGCGAAAAAGGCGTCGGTCACCTCGACCTCGGCGTAGCAGGCGTTGGGGAAGCAGATCGAGTACTTGCCCGTCACCGGCTGGTTCTGGTCGACCGCGACGCGGACGCCGGGCTGGATCAGCAGGCCGGGGGGCACGGCGGCGAGGAAGAAGCGCTTGCTCTCGCCGCTCACCTGGCGGATCGCGATCGAGGCGACGGTCTGGCCGGTGTCGGCCTTCACGTCGCGGGAGGTGAGGCACACCTCCTTCTTCGCCTGCGGATCGGTGTTGCAGATCTTCATCCAGTTCGGCTGCTGGGCCGCGGGCGGCGTCGCCGGCATCGGACCCGGACCTTCGGCTTGAGCCGGAGCCTGCTGGGCCTGAGCCGCGGGCGCCTTCTTCTCCTGCGCGAACGCCTGCGACGTCAAAGCGACGGAGGCGATCGCCGTGGAGATGGCGGCGACGCGGGAGTACCTACCAAGATTCATGAGCGTTCCCTTCATGTCGTTCGAGACGACCGTCGCATCGGCGGCCGCGCGGATCAGGTGGCGTCAGCACGTGCGCCGAGATGCGCGAAGCCGAGCGTTTCTAACGCGAAGACGTCGCTGTCTGTCCAGCAAATGCGGCGACAGAGTGGCGCTTTGTGCTCCGTCGCCGCCTCGTCCGGGCGCGCTTCGCGGTTGTGATACGCTCTTTCTCGTGATTTGCGAATCGGACCCCGCGTCGGACCCTTACCGAATGCCGACACGATCCGACAGATGTCCGCGGCGCCGACTTTCGCAGATGCTGGCGGCGGTCGCTCTCGCCGCCGCCCCGTGGTTCGCCGCAAGCGGACCGGGCGCAGCCGAGGAGCCCGTGCTGCGCGCCGGCGTCGCGATGCACGGCGCGCCGGCGCTCGCCCCCGGTTTCGACCACCTCCCTTACGCCAATCCCGACGCGCCGAAGGGCGGGCGGGTGACCTACGGCTGGCTCGGCGCCTTCGAGACGCTCAACCCCTTCGGCTACCGCGGCACGCCCGCCCAAGGGCTGAAGGCCAACGTCTACGAGAGCCTGCTCGCGCGGTCCTACGACGAGCCGTTCTCGCTCTATGGGCTGATCGCGGAGAGCGTGGAGCTGCCCGACGACCGCAGCTCGATCACGTTCCACCTCAATCCCAAGGCCCGGTTCTCCGACGGCGAACCGATCACCGCCGACGACGTCATCTTCACCTTCGAGCTGTTGCGCGAGCGCGGCCACCCGTCGTTCCGCACGAACTACCGACGCGTGCGCTCCGCCTCCGCGGAGGACGAGCGCACGGTGCGCTTCGACCTGACGGGTTCCGACGACCGGGAGATGCCGCTGATCCTGGGGCTGATGCCGGTGCTGCCCCGGCACGCGATCGACCCCCAGACGTTCGAGGAGACGAGCTTCCGACCGCTCGTCGGGAGCGGGCCCTACGTGGTGAGCGACGTATCCCCCGGCCGCGCCGTGACGTTCCGGCGGGACCCGAACTACTGGGGCGCGGACCTGCCGGTGAACCGCGGCCTGAACAACTTCGACGAGATCCGCTACGACTACTACCGCGACGCCAACGCGCTGTTCGAGGCCTTCAAGGCCGGGCTGGTCGACGTCCTGCCCGAATCGGACCCGATCCGCTGGACGACCGGCTACGACTTCCCCGCCGTGCGCAACGGCGACGTCGTCCGCGACGAGCTGAAGACCGGCCTGCCCTGGGGCATGAGCGCCTTCGTGTTCAACACCCGCAAGCCGCTGTTCGCCGACATCCGGGTGCGCGAGGCGCTCGCCGCGCTGTTCGACCACGCCTGGATCGACCGCAACCTCTACGGCGGCGAGACGGTGCGGACCTCGAGCTACTACGAAGGCTCCGAGCTCGCCTCTACAGGACACGCCGCCGACGCCCGGGAGCGCGCGCTGCTCGCGCCGTTCCCCGGGGTGGTGCGGCCCGACGTGATGGACGGGACATGGCGGCCCTCGGCCAGCGACGGCTCCGGCCGCGACCGCGACCAGCTCCGCCGCGCCCTGGAGCTTCTGGCCTCGGCCGGCTGGACCGTGCGCGACGGCGAGCTGCGCGACGCGGCCGGCGCGCCGTTCCGCTTCGAGATTCTTGTGAGCAGCAAGGACTTCGAGCGCCTGTCGCTCGCTTATGTCGGCGCGCTGGAGCGCGCCGGCATCCGCGCGACCGTGCGGCTGGTCGACTCCACACAGGCTTTCCGGCGGCTGCAGACCTACGACTTCGACATGATTCCCTACAAATGGGTCTCGACCCTCTCGCCTGGCGCCGAACAGAAGAAGTACTGGAGCGCCGCC
Source organism: Methylopila capsulata (assembly GCF_016907975.1). Taxonomy (GTDB): domain Bacteria; phylum Pseudomonadota; class Alphaproteobacteria; order Rhizobiales; family Methylopilaceae; genus Methylopila; species Methylopila capsulata. The sequence goes on along the minus strand of NZ_JAFBCY010000004.1, from coordinate 286,324 downwards.
GCCGCGGACACGCCGGGCGAGCGGAACTACATCGGCGTCAAGCAGCCGGCCGTCGACGCCATGATCGAGGCCCTGCTCGCGGCGCGGGAGCGGGACGACTTCGTCTCCGCCGCGCGGGCGCTCGACCGGGTTCTGCTTTCGGGTTTCTACGTGGTCCCGCTGTTTCATCTGAAGGATCAGTGGATCGCGCGCTGGCGGCGAATCGAACGACCCGATACGACTCCTTTGTACGGCGCGGCGTTCGAGACTTGGTGGCGCGCCCCAGCTTCGGCGGACCGACCGCGCCCCTGACCTTCCGGATCCGGCCCATGCGCCTTCCCGCAGCTTCGAACGACCCTCTCCCCAACCCGGTCGCAGGACGTTCGACGCTGGATGAGGTGCTCGCCCACAACGCCGCCGGCCACCCGGACGGCCGCGCGCTGGTGGACGCCGCCCTGCCGTTCGCCGGCTCCTGGCGGGAGGCGGACCGGGCTGTCTCCGCGCTCGCCGCGCGCTTCGCCGCCTGGCGGCTGAGCCCGGACGCCACGGTCGGCGTGCAGATGGGGTCGAGCCCCGAGGGCGCGCTCGTTATCGCCGCGCTGTGGCGCGCCGGGCTGATCCCCGCCTTGCTGCCCCTGCCCTGGCGGCGGCGCGAGATCGCGGCCGCGCTCGACGCCGTGCGCGCCGAGGCGATCGTCGCGGTCACCGAACGCTCCGGCCTGAAGGCCGCGGAGAACGCCTGCGAGGCGGCCGTCGGCCTCGAACGCATCCGCTTCATCGGCTCGTTCGGCGCGAACCCGCCGGACGGCGCGACGCCGCTCGACGGGGCGCTCGTCGAATCCGCGCCGCCGTTCGAGCGGGCGGGCCGGCCGGACGACGCCGCCGACCATGTGGCGGTGATCAGCTTCGAACTCGGCGCCGTGCCCGTCGCCCGCACCCACAACGAGCTCGTCGCGGCGAGCCTCGGCACGCTGCTCGCGTCGCAGCTCGACGCCTCCGGCCGGCTGTTGTCCACGCTCGACCTCGGCGGCCTCGCCGGCGTCGCCACCGGCCTCGCGCCCTGGCTGCTGGCGCGGTCCGCCGCGACCTTCCACCAGGCCTCGACCACCGCCGCCTTCGCCGCCGCCGCGCGCGCCCTGGACGCGACCCACGTCGCGGCGCCCGGCCGGGCGCTGGAGCGGCTCGTGGGCGACGGCGCGCTGGGCGGGACCATGCCCGACGCGCTGATCGCCGTCTGGCGCGCGCCCGATCCCCGCAGCGGGGCTTCCGCCTCCGGCCTGACCACGGCCGCGACGCTGGTCGACGTCACCCTGTTCGGCGAGCTCGGCCTCTTCTCCGCCGCCCGCAAGGCGCCGACCCGGCCCGTGGCGACGGCTCTCGGCCCGATCGCGCCGGAGGGGCTCGCGCCCCTGATCGAGACTCAGATGACGCCGGACGGACGGCTGCTGGTGCGCGGCCCCGCCTGCCCCGGCGGGCGCTTCCTCGCCGCCGGCGGGGCGCGGCTGACGCACGACGCCGACGGCTTCGTCGACACCGGCCTCGTTGGCATCGCCGACCGCGCCGCCGGCCGGATCTCGCTCGGCGGCCGACGCCGCGGCGTGGCGCAGGTGGGCGGCGTCGCGCTCGCGCTGTCCGAGGCGGACGCCGCCATGGCCGCCGTCGGCCTGCCCGGGTCGGTCTCCGTCGAGGACGACGCTGTGCTCGGCGGCAGGCTCAGGCTCGAGGGCACGGGCGGCCGGAGCGTCACGGAGCTGGAAGCGGCGGAAGCGCTCGCCGAGGCCGGTTTCGGCGCCGGGTTCGCGCCGCTCACGGCCCCGCTCGAACGGGCGCGCCTGACCGCCTGACGCGCGGATCGGCCCCCGGCCGGACGCGCGAGGGTTCCGTCCGGCGCCCGACGCGCCTATATCCGGCCGACGCGTCCCCGATTTGAAAGCGTCCGCCGTGGCTTCCGAACCTCTCACCATCGACGTCTTCGCCGATCCCGTCTGCCCGTGGTGCTGGCTCGGCAAGCGGAGGCTCGACGCCGCGCTCGCCGCCCGGCCGGACATCAACGCCGAGGTGCGCTGGCGGCCCTACCAGCTCGACCCCTCGGTGCCGCCCGAGGGCGCGGACCGGGCGGAGTATCTCGAGGCGAAGTTCGGCGACGTCGCGCGCGTCCGCGCGACCCACGAGCAGCTCGTCGCCATCGGCCGCGACGAGGGCGTCGCCTTCCTGTTCGGCGAGATCGAGCGCTTCCCCAACACGCTCGACTGCCACCGCGCCATCCGCCTCGCGGCGGAGGAAGGCCTGATCGCGCAGGGCGCCTTCATCGAGCAGCTGTTCGAACTCTACTTCACCGAGGGCGAGGACATTTCCAGCCCCGACGTCATCGCGCGCGCGGCCGACGAGGCCGGGCTCGACGTCGAGACGCTGATGGAGCGGCTGGAGTCGGACGACGACTCCGAGGACGTACGCGACGAGATCGAGCGCGCCCGCGCCATGGGCATCGACGGCGTCCCCTGCTTCATCTTCGCCGGCAAGCTGGTGGTCATGGGCGCGCACCCGCCGGAAGTGCTGGTGGAGGCGATGGACCGCGCGCTGGGCGACGAGGACGACAGGAGTGATTAGAACAAGAGCTTACGTCGCGATATTGGCAATCATTTCGTTATCGATGGCAGATCCGGCTTCGAGCTATGAGAAGACACAGATGCAGGTTTTCCATTCCGTCTCTGACGCAATTCAAGCCATAAAATCCTATAACGGAGCACCAGAAGAGTTCGAGCTGCGCGTATCGAACGAGCTCCTCGACCCCGTCGGCATCAACATGGCTATTATTACCGACGAGATACTGGCTAGAGACTGGACGCCGAACGGTTACGAGCAGTTTGATGAGTTCCGTCTCTTCCGCTACCGGTCCGACGCCTCCGACTGACATCGGCATTGGTCACGGGAACAGCGCGAGCTGCCCTAGACCCTCGGTCTCCGGGAAACCGGAGATCAGGTTCATGTTCTGCACGGCCTGGCCCGAGGCGCCCTTCACCAGATTGTCGAGCGTCGAGATGACGATCGCCCGGTCCGGCCCGCGGTCGGCGATCACCCCTAGCTGCACGTTGTTGGAGCCGCGCACATGGCGCGACTGCGGGACCTTGCCGAACGGCAGCACCTGCACGAAGGGCTCGCCGGCAAAGGCCGCGCCCAGCGTCTCGTGCAACTGCTCGGCCGTCGCGCCGGCCTCGAGCGTCACGGTGATGGTCGCGTAGATGCCGCGGTTCATCGGGATGAGCTGCGGCGTAAAGGTCGCGAGCGACGGCCGGCCGGCGGCCTTGGCGAACTCCTGATCGAGCTCGGAGGTGTGCCGGTGCTTGCCGACGCCATAGGCGTGGACGCCCTCGGACACCTCGGAGAACAGCATCTCCTCCTTGGCCGCCCGCCCGGCGCCGGACATGCCGGTGGACGAGACGATTACGATCTGGGCCGGATTGATCAGCTTCGCCTTCAGCAGCGGAACCAGGGGCAGGATCGAAGTGGTGGAGTGGCAGCCGGGGTTCGCCACCAGACGCGCGCCGCGGATCGCCTCGCGGTTCAGCTCGACGAGGCCGAAGGCGGCCTCCGCCTGCAGCTCCAGCGCCTGATGCGCGTGGCCGTACCACGTGGCGTAGGCCTCCGGGTCGGACAGCCGGAAGTCGGCCGAGAGGTCCACGACCTTCAGCTCGGGCTTCTTCGCGAACAGGTCCTTGATCACGGTCTGGGTCGTGCCGTGGGGCAGCGCGCAGAACACGAGGTCGATGGCCGCAAGGTCAAGCTCCGCGATGGTGACGAGCCGCGGCAGGTCGAGCCCCGCGAACTGCGGAAACACGTCCGCCATCGCCTGCCCCGCCTTGCGGTCGGCGGTCAGCGCCCGGATCGCCACGCGCGGATGGCGCGCGAGCAGGCGCACCAGCTCGGAGCCGGTGTAGCCGGAGGCGCCAAGGATCGCGACGTTCAGGGGGGCGGTCATCGTCTCAAGCCTTACGTTGAAGCCATCCTCGCCTCCGCGGAGCGAAGAGCCGGGATCGTCAGCAGAACAGCCCGTTATCACATTTCGCGCGGCGTCGGGATGACGGCTGTGCGTGCTTCGAGGCGCCGGCCTGCGGTCGGCTCCTCAGCATGAGGAGGTTTTCCTATCCAGCCTCAGGATGTCGCCGCGTCACGCTCCATCTCGTCGTCATGCACCGGCTTGTCCGGGGCATCCACTCATCCGCCGTGAGCCGTCGCCAACCTGGATCCCCCGGACAAGCCGGGGGATGACGTCGCGGCTTGGGCTATCCCGACTCTGAAAGACGGGAGCCCGGCGCTCAGATCTCGACGACCACCCGGCCGCGGACCTTGCCCTCGAGAATGGCTTCGGCCGTCGGCACGATCTCGTCGAAGCTGATCGTCTTCGTCATGGCGGCGAGCTTGGCGCGGTCGAGATCCTTGGCGAGGCGGCCCCAGGCCTCGATGCGGATCGGCTTCGGCACGGTCACGCTGTTGATGCCGAGCAGCGACACGCCGCGCAGGATGAACGGCGCGACGGAGGTCGGCAGGTCCATGCCGGCGGCCAGCCCGCAGGCGGCCACCGCCCCGCCGGACTTGGTCTGCGCGATGGCGTTCGCGAGCGGCACCGAGCCGACGGAGTCGATCACGCCGCCCCAGATCTCCTTCTGCAGCGGCTTGCCCGGAGCGGCCAGCTCCTCGCGCGGCAGGATGCGCGCGGCGCCGAGGTCGCGGAGGTAGCCGGCCTCGCTCTCGCGGCCGGTCGAGGCCACGACCTCGTAGCCGAGCTTCGCCAGCAGGGCGACCGCGACCGAGCCGACGCCGCCCGCCGCGCCGGTGACCAGCACCGAACCGCGCTCCGGCGTCACGCCGTGCCGCTCCAGCGCCATCACGCACAGCATCGCGGTGTAGCCGGCGGTGCCTACCGCCATGGACTCGGCCGGCGTGAGGCCCTCGGGGAGCGGCACGAGGTAGGCGGCGGGAACCCGCGCGATTTCCGCGTAGCCGCCGAGGTGGGTCTCGCCCACCCCCCAGCCGTTCAGCACCACCTCGTCGCCGACCTTGAACTCGTCGGTCGTGGAGGCCGTCACCTTGCCGGCGAAATCGATGCCCGGGATCATGGGAAAGCGGCGCACGACCGGCGACTTGCCGGTGATCGCGAGCCCGTCCTTGTAATTGACGGTGGAGTGGGACACCCGGACGACGACGTCGCCGTCCATCAGCTCGGCCTCGTCGAAGTCGACCGTCGAAAGGGTCTGGCCGGCGTCGCCCTTGTCGATGCGCAGCGCGCGGAAGGTGGACATGTCGAGCTCCTGACGTGTGACGTTCGGGTGAGGCCCTAGATAGAGGGCCGCCCCCCGTTCGTCATCCCGCAGGCGGCGCGCGATCAGCCCTCCATCGCGTCCAGCGCGCCGGTGTTCTCCGGCAGCACCTGGCCGCCGTCGACCACGATCGTCTGGCCGGTGACGTAGTTCGCGACGTCGCTCGCGAAGTAGAGCGCGGCGCCGGCGATGTCGGCGACGACGCCGAGCCGCTTCATCGGCACCGAGGCCGCGGTCTTGTCGATGTAGTCCTGGCCGACGCCCGCCATGCCCTCGGTCATGATGTTGCCCGGCATGACCGCGTTGACGGTGATCCCGAACGGCGCGAGCTCGATCGCGGCGGTGCGCATGAAGCCGAGCTGTCCGGCCTTGCTCGCCCCGTAGTGCGACCAGCCGGGATAGCCCGTGATCGGCCCGGTGATCGAGGAGGTCAGCACGATCCGGCCGGCCTTCGACGCCTTCAGCGCCGGCAGGCAGGCCTGAACCGAGAGGAAGGCGCCCTTGAGGTTGACGTCCATGACGAGGTCGAAGTCGGCCTCCGTCATGTCGGCGAGCTTGGCGGCCGGAAAGATGCCGGCGTTGGCGCAGAGCACGTCGATCCCGCCGAAGCGCTCGACAGCGGCGGCCGCCATCGCCCGGACGTCGGCGAGCTTCGACACGTCGGCCGCGAAGCCGCTCGCCCCGCCGCCGATCTCGGCCGCGACCGCGTCGGCCTCCGCGCCGTTCCGCGCCACCACCAGCACGCGGTAGCCGGCGTCGGCGAAGCCCTTGGCGATGCCCTTGCCGATCCCCTTTGAGCCGCCCGTCACGATCGCGGTGCGGGATGTTGCGTAAGTCATGGGCGCCCCTGCCGTCTGCCTGTTTCGGCAGCAAGGTCGCTCATAAAAACTACGTTGTAAACCCAACAGACCGGGCGATACTCGCCACAGAAAATGACCGACTTGCCAAGTCGGCGGAGACGGCCGCGGCGCCCGCGGCCTAGCGATCACTTGGGGATCAGGGGACTTCGCATGACCACCGTGACGAAGCGCGACGCGCTGAAACTCTTGGGCGGGGCCGCGCTCGCGGCGCCCTTCGCCGGCGCTCTTCCGGCGTTCGCCGCGCGCGAGAGCGAGCTGAACATCCTGTGCTGGGAAGGCTACAATTCCGCGCAGGTGCTCGACCCCTTCCGGGCGGCCAAATCCGCGACCGTCAAGGCCGAGAGCCTCACCAACGACCCCACCATGATCAACCGGCTTCGCGCGGGCGAGACCAAGGTCTGGGACCTGATCAACGTCAACAACCCCTGGGCTCGCAAGGCGATGTACCCGGAGGGCCTGATCAAGCCGCTGCCGAAGGCCGAGTTCGAGCCGTTCTTCGATAAGATGCTGCCTCAATTCAAGGCGCCCTACCGCTGGGCCATGAGCGACGACGGCAAGGACCTGCTGGGCATGGCCCAGCGCTTCGGGCCCTACAGCTTCGTCGTGAACACCGACAAGGTGAGCCGGAAGACCGCGGAGGAGCAGGGCTGGGACCTGTTCAACGACCCCTCGCTCAAGGGCAAGTACGGCATCCTCGAGAGCGACGACTGGAACGTCTTCAACATCTTCATGATCGCGGGCATCAACCCTTTCAAGGTGCACGACGCGGCCGAGATGACGGCCTTCGGCGAGACGGCGAAGAAGGTCTTCGGCGGCGCCAAGCTGGTCGGGGACATCGCGGCGATGAACCAGGCGCTGGTGTCCGGCGAGATCGACCTGCACATGACGGGCGGCACCTACTCGGTCTCCCCCGCCCGCGCCGACGGCCATCCGGAGCTTCGCGCCGTCACCCCGCTCAAGGGCCCGATCGACGGCAAGGGCGGCATCTCCTGGATCGAGATCACCTCGACCGTGAACAACCCCAACCTGTCGCCGCTTGCGACGGAGTTCCTGAAGTACGTGCAGGACCCGAAGGTCGCGCACACCGTGGCCTTCGCGGAGGGCACCTTCAACCCGGTGGCGCAGATGGGGAACAAGGCCTGCTTCGACCTCTTCACCAAGGAGGAGCTCGACGCCATCCAGTGGGACAGCCTCGAGGAGGAGATGTCGCGCTCGGCCGAGTACGACATCGTGCCGGACTACGACAAGGCGCTCGAGATCATGACCTCGGCCAAGCGCACCAAGGGGTGAGACGGCGATCTCAAGCCGTCGTCCACGCCGCCTCATGGACCGTCATCCCGGACGACGGCGCAGCCGTCGATCCGGGATTGTCCTGAAATGAGCGCGAAAATCTGCGCGATCCCGGCTCTCGCTCCGCGCGGCCGGGATGACGTCCCTTGATCCAAGACGCATGAGGTTCAGGCCATGACGGCGACCGCCCTCGCCGCGCCCAAGGCGCCCTCGCCTCTCCCGGAGGCTTTGCCCATCCTCCAGCTCGTCGGCGTGCGGAAGACCTTCGGCGCCTTTGCCGCCGTCGAGCGCATCGATCTCGACATCCGCGACGGCGAGTTCCTGACGATCGTCGGGCCCTCCGGGTCGGGAAAGACGACGCTGCTGCGGATGCTGGCCGGGATGGAGGCGCCGAGCGAGGGCGACATCAGCCTGCGCGGCGTGCGCATCAACGAAACGCCGCCGGCCCGGCGGCCGACCTGCCTGGTGTTCCAGTCGCTCGCGCTGTTCCCGCACAAGACCGTGGGCGAGAACATCGAGTTTCCGCTGAAGGTGAAGAAGGTCGCCGGCGCCGCCCGCAAGGCCCGCGCGCTCGAGCTGCTGCGCCTCGTCCAGCTGCCTGAGAGCTACTACGCCAAGAACGTCATGCAGTGCTCCGGCGGCGAGCGGCAGCGCGTGGCGCTGGCCCGGGCGCTCGCCTACGACCCCGACGTGCTGTTCTTCGACGAGCCGCTGTCGGCGCTCGACTACAAGCTCAAGAAGGTGATGGAGAAGGAGCTCAAGGACCTCCACCGCCTGAGCGGCAAGACCTTCGTGTACATCACCCACAGCCTCGAGGAGGCGATGGTGATGTCCGACCGCATCGGCGTGATGCGCGCCGGCCGCCTCGTGCAGGTCGGCACGCCGGAGGAGATCTACACCCGGCCGTCGACGAAGTTCGTCGCCGAGTTCATGGGCGAGGTGAACGTGTTCGACGCCGTCCGCTCCGGCGAGGGCTGGCGCATCGACGGCCTCGACGGTCCGGCCGCCCTGGACCTCCCGCCCGGGCTCCGCACGGCGGACGCTGCGGCGGTCGTGGTGCGACCCGAGTTCCTGCGCTTCGTGGACGGCCAGGCCGACGCCCAGAACCGGCTCTCAGGCGTCGTCTTCAACGAGTACGCGCTGGGCTCCCGCATCCAGTACCAAGTGCGCGTGGGCGAGAAGACCTTCCTGCTGGAGCTCTCCCGCGCCAACGCCTGGGGCGGCAAGCCCGGCGACGCGGCGACCATCGGCTGGGACGCCCGCGACGCCATCGTGGTGGCGGCGTGAGCGGGGCCGCGACCGGCGCCCCCATCGACGGCGCACGCGCGATCCCTCCCCTGGGAAAGGGGAGGGTGGACGGCGAAGCCGGCCGGGTGGGGTCCGGCGCCGGACTGCGCTCCGGGCCGAAGATCCCACCCGACCTCGGCCTTGCCGCCGAGGCCACCCTCCCCGCTGCGCGAGGAGGGAAAGGGACGGCGTTTCGCCTGTCGCGCGGCGCGCTCTGTTCACTTCCGGTCGGGCTAACGCTGCTGCTGGGATTCGTCGCGCCGCTCGCGACCGTCGCCGCCTACGCCTTCGCGACGCCGAAGAGCTTCGACGTGTTCCGCTCGTTCACGCTGGCGAACTTCGCCGCCATCTTCGACCCCGCGAACACGGTCTGGCAGTCCTTCGCCTGGTCGCTCGGGCTGGCGGTGCTGACGGTGGTCGCGCTCGCGGTCGTCGCTTACCCCATCGCCTGGGGCCTCGCCCGCAGCTTCGGGCGCTGGTCCGGCTTCATCAGCGTGCTGTTCGTGTTCCCGCTGTTCGTGTCGGAGAACGTGCGGCTCTACGGCTGGACGCTGTTCTTCCTGAAGAACGGCGTGCTCGACGGCACGCTGAAGCTGGTCGGCGGCGCCGGCCCGGAGGTGCTCTACACGCCCGGCGCGATCCTGTTCGGCATGGTCTACGTCTATCTGCCCTTCATGCTGTTACCGATGACGCTCGGCCTCGCCATGGTGCCGAAGGACCTCGTCGAGGCGGCGCGCGACCTCGGCGCCTCCCGCCTCCTGATCTGGCGCGAGATCGAGCTGCCGCTCGCGACTCCCGGGATCCTGATCGGGATGCTGCTGACCTTCGTGCTGGCGGTCGGCGCGGTGGCGGAATCCAAGGTGCTCGGCGGGCAGTCGGTGATCGTCATCACCCACGACATCGAGATCGCCTTCACCTACGCCCAGAACTGGCCGCTCGGCTCCGCGCTGGCGCTGCTGCTGACGCTCATCGTCGGGGCGCTGTCGCTGGCGGCGCTGGCGAAGCTCGACCTCGACCGCATCCTGGGGAGGCGATGATGGTGGTTCTCCAGAGGCCCCCTCACCCAGCCCTGCGGGCCGACCTCTCCCCGTTGGGGAGAGGTGCGAGACGGCGCCGTTATTCACCTCTCCCCAGCGGGGAGAGGTCGCAAGGCTCCAGCCTTACGGGTGAGGGGCCTCAACGGTCGGGAGGTCCCGCGATATGAACCAGTCCGCCCGTCGCTCCAACTTCCTGATTTGGGTCTGGACGCTGTTCGTCCTCGTGCTGGTCTACCTGCCGATCGTCTGCGGGGCGCTCGCGGGGCTGTCCAAGAGCCGCTACTTCGGCTTCCCCGTCGCCCGCTGGTCCACGGAGTGGTGGAGCCGGGCACTTGAGAGCTTCGAGGTCCAGACCATCGTCAAGACCTCGCTGGCGATCGCCTTCATCGTCACGGCTGTCGCGGTCGTCGTCGCCTTCTTCGGGGCGCTCGCCTTCGCGCGCTACGACTGGAAGGGCCGGCGGCTCTACCAGAAGCTGGTGCTGCTGCCGATCTTCTTTCCCCAGCCGGTGCTCGGCCTCGCGCTGCTGCTGTGGTTCAACGCAGTCGGGATCCAGCCGACGTGGCAGACGGCGATCTTCGCTCATCTGGTCTGGATCGTCCCGGTCGTGACGCTGGTGATCGCGATCCAGGTCTACGGCTTCGACCCGGCGCTGGAGGAGGCCGCGGCCGATCTCGGCGCGGGCCGCCTGTTCATCCTGCGCGAGGTGACGCTGCCTATCCTGTGGCCGGGCGTCTGGTCCGGGGCGCTGTTCGCCTTCCTGCTGTCCTGGGGCAACTTTCCGCTGTCGCTCTACACCACGGGCGCGGACTCCACCGTTCCCGAGTGGCTCTACTCGAAGATGGTGGCTGGCTACACGCCGATGGTGCCGGCGCTCGGGACCATGAGCACGCTGGCGGCCGCGACCCTGCTGCTCGCCGGCGGCCTGATCGCCGCCCTGCTCCGCCGCCGCGCCGCAGGCAAGGCGGCGGAAGCGTAAGGCGACGGCGCCGCCCTCACCCGCCCAGCTGCGTCAGCGCCGCCTCGATCTTGGCGAGGCGGGCGACGTAGTCCGCGCGCTTCTCGCGCTCGGCCTCGACGACCTCCTCCGGCGCGCGGGCGACAAAGCTCTCGTTGCCGAGCTTGCCGTCGATGCGCTTGATCTCGCCCTGCGTCTTAGCCTTCTCCTTGGCGAGCCGGTCCTTCTCGGCGGCGATGTCGACCACGCCCTCAAGCGGCACGGCCACCACGCAGCCGCGGACGATGAGCTGGATCGCCGCCTCGGGCGGCGAGTCCGCAAACGAGACGCTGGAGACGCGGGCGATGCGCGCGAGCGTCGGCGCGGCGCGCTCCGCGCGGGCGCGGGTCTCGTCGTCGCCGCCGACGACCACCAGCGGCAGCGTGGCGGAGGCCGGCACGCCCATCTCGGCGCGGGCCGAGCGCAGCTCGGTCACCAGCTCCACCAGCCAGCCGATCTCGGATTCGGAGGCCGCGTCGCCGAGGCCGTCCAACGCCGGCCAGCGGGTCAGCGCCAGCATGTTCGGCCGCGCCACGTCGCCGGCGCGGGACGCCCAGAGCTCCTCCGTCACGAACGGCATGAACGGGTGCAGCAGCTTCGCCACCTCGTCGAGCACGAAGGCGACGGTGGCGCGGGTCTCGTCCGCCTCGGCGCCCTGCCCTTCACCCTGCAGCACCGGCTTCACCAGCTCGAGGTACCAGTCGCAGACGACGTTCCAGGTGAAGCGGTAGGCCGCGCCCGCCGCCTCGTTGAAGCGGTAGGCCTCGAGCGCCGCGGTGGTGTCGGCGACCGCCTTGGCCGCCTCGCCGAGGATCCAGCGGTTCACGGTCTCCTTCACCGTGGAGGGGTCGAACCCTTCGACCGGGCGGCAGCCGTTCATCTCCGCGAAGCGCGAGGCGTTCCAGAGCTTGGTCGCGAAGTTGCGGTAGCCCTCGACCCGCGCGCGGGCCAGCTTGATGTCGCGTCCCTGCGCGGCCATGGCCGCCAGGGTGAACCGCAGCGCGTCCGCGCCATAGGCGTCGACCAGCTCGATCGGATCGATCACGTTGCCCTTCGACTTCGACATCTTGGCGCCCTTCTCGTCGCGGACGAGGGCGTGGATGTAGACGTCGCGGAACGGGACCTCCTTCATGACGTAGAGGCCCATCATCATCATCCGGGCCACCCAGAAGAAGATGATGTCGAAGCCCGTCACCAGCACGGCGTTGGGATAGTACTTCTCCAGCTCCGGCGTCTGGTCCGGCCAGCCCATGGTCGAGAACGGCCACAGCGCGGAGGAGAACCAGGTGTCGAGCACGTCTTCGTCGCGGGTGAGCGCCGTCGGCGTTCCGTAATGCGCCTCCGCGGCGGCGAGCGCCTCGGCCTCGCTTTCCTCGACAAATATCTGCCCGTCCGGCCCGAACCACGCCGGGATCTGGTGCCCCCACCACAGCTGGCGCGAGACGCACCAGGGCTGGATGTTCTCCATCCACTCGAAATAGGTCTTGGACCAGGTCTCCGGGACGAACCGCGTCCGCCCGTTGCGCACCGCCGCCATCGCCTCGACCGCCAGCGTCTTGGCGTCGACGTACCACTGGTCGGTCAGATAGGGCTCGATCACGACGCCCGAGCGGTCGCCATGAGGGACCTGGTGGACGTTGGGCTCGATCTCGACCAGCAGCTCGCGCGCCTCCATCAGCGCGACGACCTGCTTGCGGGCGTCCACCCGGTCGAGACCGTCGAGCGCGAGCGCGTCCGCCTCGGGCTCGGCTCCGGCCAGAAAGGCCTCGTTGCCGGCGAGCAGCATCCGGCCTTCGGGCGTCAGCACGTTGATCAACGGCAGGTTGTGGCGCTTGCCGACCTCGAAGTCGTTGAAGTCATGCGCCGGCGTGATCTTGACCGCGCCGGTGCCCTTCTCGGGGTCCGAATACTCGTCCGCGACGATCGGGATGCGGCGGCCGACCAGCGGCAGGACAACGTATTTGCCGACGAGGTGCTTGTAGCGCTCGTCCTCCGGGTGCACCGCGACGGCCGCGTCGCCCAGCATGGTCTCGGGTCGCGTGGTCGCGACGACGATCGACTCGTCCGAGCCCTCGACGGGGTAGCGCAGATGCCAAAGATGGCCCTTCACCTCGATGGACTGGACCTCGATGTCCGAGATCGCGGTGAGGAGCTTCGGGTCCCAATTGACCAGCCGCTTGTCGCGGTAGATCAGCCCGTCCTTGTGCAGCCGGACGAACAGCTTGACGACGGCCCGCGACAGCCCCTCGTCCATGGTGAAGCGCTCGCGCGACCAGTCGGCGGAAACGCCGAGCCGCTGCAGCTGCTTCAGGATCATACCGCCAGATTCGGCCTTCCATTCCCACACACGCTCGACGAACTTGTCGCGCCCCATGTCGCGGCGGCCGGGCTGCTGGCGCTCGGCCAGCTGGCGCTCGACGACCATCTGCGTCGCGATGCCGGCGTGGTCCATGCCGGGTTGCCACAACACGTCCTTGCCGCGCATGCGCTCGAAGCGCGCGAGGATGTCCTGCAGCGTGTCGTTGAGCGCGTGGCCCATGTGGAGCGAGCCGGTGACGTTCGGCGGCGGGATGACGATGCAGTAGGGCTCGGCGCCCGGCTCCGCCCCCGCGCCCGCCTTGAACGCGCCGACCTCGTCCCAGCGAGCCGCGATCCGCTCCTCGATGTCGGCCGGAGAATAGGTCTTGTCGAGCATGGGACGGCCTCGGACGCGCTTGGGAACCTGCGGACCGCGAACGGCCCGCGCGCGTTGAACCCCAAGCGCGGCGGGAGTGTCAATCTCGGGAGCCGGGGAGCAGAGGCCAGCCTGCCGTCGAGCCATCCTCATGGCGGCCGAAGGCGGCCTCCAGACGCCGGCGCGTCTCGCGTCAGGCGACCTGCGATCTGCGCCTCACGCCCAGCCGTCGCCCCGGGCCTGTCCCGGGGCCCATAATCCCTGAGTGTGCGATCTATCTGGACCGGCGGACTGATGGGTTCCGGAACGTCGCCCGGAACGACGCGTGGTTCCCCGCGTCCCGGTCACGGAACATCACGTCGCGCCTCAGCGGCCGCCGCGGGCGACGCGTTCGATCTCGTGGCGCACCAGGCGCTCCACCAGGGGCGGCAGGTTGTCGTCGAGCCAGGCCTTCAGCATGGGCCGCAGCATCTCCTTGACGAGGTCGTCCAGCGTGCGGGCGTTCTGCGACAGGATGGTGTGGGCCAGCGAGCCGAAGGCGGCGTTGACAGCCTCGCCCGCGGGCTCCGAGATCAACCGCTCCGCGAGCGCCTCGCGCGGCGCGGACGCAGGGCGCGGCCCGAAGGCCATCGGCGCAGGCTCCGGCTCCGCGGCCATCTCGTCCGTGAGCTCGAAGACGTCGAGATCGTCCATCTGCGAATCGGGCTCCGGCGCGGCTTCCACGATCACCGGGCGGAGCGACGCCCTCTCCTCAGCCGCAGGCTTCGCGGCAGCCTTTGGCTTCTCGAGCGGCTCCGCCTTCGGCGCGGGCGGCGCGTCGAAGGACGCGAGCATGGCGTCGATGTCGTCCTGCCCGAGCGAGCTGGACGCCTCGGCCTCGATGGGTTCGGGCGCCTTCAACGGCTCGGCCTTGGTCTGCGCCGGCTCGTCATCGGAGATGATGCGACGGATCGAGGCCAGGATCTCCTCCATCGTCGGCTCGTGAGCCTTCGCGGCAGTGCTCATACGTCTGTCCTCTCACTCGCGCGACCGCCCCTCGGCGCGACTGCCATCGACGCGGGCTGGCACGAATCGCCCGGCCGCACACCGATTTCCGCGAGTATGGCGCCCTCGACTCGGCTCACAAGCGGCGGCTGACCGCCGCCCACAGCCTCGCGCGGTCAGCGACCGTCCGGGGTGCGCAGGCCGATCCACTTGTCGCGCACCTGGTCGTAGTGGACGTTCGGATCGTAACGCGCGACCTGCAGGCCCAGACGCTCGGCCGTCAGCCAACCGACCGACGAGAGCAGAGCGTAGGTCGCCACCACGCGGTCGCGCTGGGCGGTGATCAGCGATTGCCGCGCGTTCAGCAGGTCCTGCTGCGCGTTCAGCACATCGAGCGTGGTGCGCTGGCCGACCTTGGCCTCCTCGCGCACGCCGTTCAACGCGGTCTGCGACGCCTCGATCTGCGCCTGCGCAGACTTGATCTGCGCCGTGGTGGCCTCGACCTGGCCCCAGGCCGAGACGACCGCCTGCCGCACCTGATCACGCGACACGTCGGCCTCGAGCCGGCGCTGCCCCGCGGTCTCCTTGGCCTGACGGGCCTGGGAGTAGACGGTGCCGCCCTCGTAGATCGGGATCGTCAGCTGGCCGACGATGGAGCCCGACGTCGTGCGGTTGATCGACGAGCCCGGATCGTAGCGGCGCTGGAACGAGGCCTGCAGGTTGAGCGACGGCAGCAGGTTGCCCTCGACCACGCGGATGTCGAGGTTGGCCGCGTCCACGCCGTGCAGCGCGGCGAGGATCGCCGGGTGCTGCGCCTGGCTGAGGCCGATGGCCTGGGCGAGCGACTTCGGCAGCAGGCGGTCGATCGACTTCGCCGCCCGCGGCCGCGCGATGTCCTCGCCCACCACCTGGCGGTAGGTGGCCCGGCTCGTGTTGAGCTGCGATTCCGCGGCGCTGACCTCGGAGCGGGCGCCCTGCAGCGCGGCCTCGGCCTGCGCCGTGTCGGTGCGCGTCACCTCGCCGACCTGGAAGCGCTCGCGCGCGGCGCGCAGCTCCTCCTCCAGCACCTGGACGTTGTTCTTGCGGACGTCGAGGATCGCGTAGTCCCGCAGCACGTCCATGTAGGCCTGCGCCGCGTCGAACAGGATGTTCTGCTCGCTGTTCCGCAGGGTCTCGCGCGCGCCGAGGATGTTCGATTCCGACCGACGCACGGAGTTTTTTGTCTGGAAGCCGTTGAAGACGTTCTGCTCGACCGTGACGCCGGCGCCGCGGGGATAGCTGTTCTCGATCAAGTTGTACTTGGCGCCAACCTGACCAAGGCCTCCGGGAGCGGTCGGATCAAGGATTGAGCCGCTCTGTGTGCCCTTGGTCCGGTCGCGCTGAAATCCAGCGTCCACGGTCGCGCTGATCGTCGGCCGATAGCCCGACAGCGCCTGCGGCACCTGTTCGTCGGTGGCGCGCACCTGGGCGCGCTGCGCGTTGAGAGTGGGATTGCCCTGGTAGGCGCGCGACAGCGCGCCCTCGAGCGTCTGGGCCTGCGCCGCCGTCCCCCCAAACGACAGCGCGGCCAGGACGGCCATCGCTGCGACGCCCAGCGCGCGGCGCTGGCGGAGACGATACGAGTCGCTCGTCGACATATACTCACCGAATTTCGTGCGCGGCGACGGGATGAGACTCCCATCGCGCGTCGTGACGCGTCCCGGCGGCGATCCTATCGGCGCCGTCCCGCCATGGAAACGACCGAGGCGCGCCGTTAACCATTAAGTCACGACCTGTGACGCAGCGGCGCCACAGCGGTTCACGCTGAGGTGATCTCCGCCCTCAGAGCGCGAACACATCCTCCGCTGCAAATCCAGGCAAGACCGCCGCATGCGCGTCGAAGGCCGGAGCCGCGCCGAGCTCCGCGCCGTTGCGGCGGAAGATGGTGGCCTTCGTCGGCCGCGTGCGGCCCGCGGGCGCGATGATGCGGCCGTGAGGCTTCAGCTGCCCGGCGAGAGCGCTGAGGCCGTCCTCCACCGCGCCGTCGATGAAGATCAGGTCGTAGGGCGCCCCATTTGGCGCGCCGGCCGGCAGCGGCCCCTCGACCAGCGTCACGCCGTCGCCCGCAAGATTCGCCCGAGCAGCCGCCGCCAGAGCCGGATCGCTTTCCACCGCCGTCACCACGGCGACGAGCCGCGACAGCACCGCGGCCGCATAGCCGAGCCCGGCGCCCACGACGAGCGCGGTTTCGCCCTCGCGCGGATCGGCGAGCTGCACGAGCTTGGCGAGGGTCATGGGGTCGAGCATCTCGCGACCGCCGCCGAGCGGCGCGCGCGAATCGAGGTAGGCGACGTCGCGGCGGCCGGCGGGCATGTAGTTTTCGCGCGGCGTCTCGGAGAAGGCGGCGATGACCCGCGGATCGGTCACGTCCGCGACACGGATCTGGCAATCGACCATGCCCTGCCTGAGGCGCGCGAAATCCGACATGACGTCTCGTCTCCGAACGTTCCTGGCGCCGGGCCAGCCCCGCGCCGCGACGTTCTATCTGCGGCGCCGCGCCGCGTCAGGCAAGCGCGTCGCGTCATTCGCGTGTTGCGATGGCCCGACCTGCAGGCTATGGAGAGCCGCCGTTCCGCGAGCAGCAAATGCTGGGTCCCAGACCCGAGCCGCATCTCGCACGAGGCCACGTGGCGGAATGGTTACGCAGAGGACTGCAAATCCTTGCATCCCGGTTCGATTCCGGGCGTGGCCTCCACTTTTCAGCGGCGGATTCGCCACAGTCTGCTGATCCTTCGACGACTACGCAGTTTCACTCTCACGCGAATCGTCGCGCGTCCGTCATCCACCCGTCTGCGGTCGCCACGTGCGCGGCCACTTCGGGGGATTTGGGACTCATGCGCTTCGTTCTCGTCATCGCCGCGGCGGCCTCGCTCGCGGGCTGCGCCAGCATCACGCGCGGCTCCACCAACCAGATCACGGTCACGACGGAGCCGGCGGGGGCCAGCGTCCGCACCTCGATGAACCACAGCTGCCCGACCAGCCCCTGCACCTTCACGGTCGGCCGCAAGGACGAGTTCATCGTGACCGCCTCGAAGCCCGGCTACCGGGACGCCACGATGCCGGTGAAGACGCGGATCGCAGGCTCCGGCGCGGCGGGCTTCGCGGGCAACGTGCTCGTCGGCGGCGTCATCGGCATGGGCGTCGACGCCGCGACAGGCGCCACCCTCGAGCATTATCCCAATCCCATCGTGCTCGCGCTGCAGCCCGAGGCGGCGGCGTCCGCGCCGGGGCCGCGCCGCAAGAAGGCGCCCGCCTCCAGGCCCGGCTCCAAGCCGGTCGCGCAGGCGGAAACCACGCCCGCGTCGTGACGTCGTCGCGAAAGCGGCTTGGCGCCCGGTCGAATCTTCTGCTATAGGCGCGGCCTCCCGAGAGCGCGGCGCGCTTCTCGCGGTCCTCGGTAGCTCAGCGGTAGAGCCCTCGACTGTTAATCGAGTTGTCGCAGGTTCGAATCCTGCCCGGGGAGCCAGTTTCAGACCCAAGCGGTTGATCCGCTTCGATCCAAAAAATCCCCGGACGCCGGCGCGTCCGGGGATTTTGCGTTCTGGCCTCACCGGAACAGCGCGAAGCCCTCGCCCTTCACCCGGTCGAGCCGTTCGCGGCAGGCGGCGTAGGCGGCGTCGCCCGGGCGCACGCGGCCGAGCGGGGCCGCGCTCCAGTCCGTCTCCCGCACGAACGCGATGGGCGCCGCGATCGGCGTGAGTTGCGAGCCGAGGCCGGCGAGCAGCGTCGACAGCACGCCGTACATCGCGCCGTCGATGGTGGGCCGCCCCACCGTGATCAGCCGGTGCTGCCCGTGGCGGTTGGTGACGAGGTAGAGGTGGCCGGACTGGTGCGGCGCCGCCACCTCGCCGGACTGCGCGTAGGGCGCGTCGAGCCGCTCCCGCTCCACGAACACGAGACGGCTGGCGTCGTCGTTCCAGAGGATGTCGGTGCGGTAGGCGTAGACGGCGTCGGCGTCCCCGAAGGAGGGCCGCAGCGTGAGGTAGGCGCCCTCGAGCCAGCGCACCGCGGGCCGGGAGTAGGCGCCCAGCGAATCGGGCGCGGAAGCCTCGCCCAGGGCGGGCGCGGAGGGCGGCGCCGGGCTCTCGCGCAACCGCACGCCGAGCGCGTCCTCGAGCCGGATCACGCTCGCCAGCGTGAAGGGACGGCGGCCGGACAGCGCCTTCTCCAGCGTCGAGATGCTGATGCGGGCGAGGTCGGCGAGCCCCTGCCGGGACATCCGGCGCAGCGCCAGCTCCTCGCGCACGCGGAGCGCCAGCGCCTGGGCCGCCGCGCCCTCGATCTCCCCGTCCGCCCCCGGCGTTCCGTCCATATCCGCACCGTTCCGCACAAAACCGCACACGCCGCGACAGTGCCGCGCCGCCGTCCGCCGGACAAGGCGGAGCGCGCCGGAAGCTTGCCGATCATCACGCTCGCGCGGCGCAGGTCCTCCGGGCGACGACGGACGGGCGGCCGATCGGGCCGCGATCCTCTCATGCGGAGCGCCTGCGATGTCCCTGCCCTGCTTTCCCACCACCGCGTTTGGCGCCGCTCGCCGGCCCGTCGCGGACCGGACCCCGCCGCTGCGGCTCGACCAGGGCCGCGGGTCCGTCCGGCGGTTCCTGATCGCGCTGGCGACGCTGTTCGTGGTGCTGGCCTCGAGCTTCGGCGGCCTGCTCGCCATGGCCGCCGGCGGCCGCGCCGCGGAGAGCGCGGCCGTCTCGCCCATGACGGCGCGGGCCGGCGCGTTGCTGCTGAAGGGTGCGACGCCGGGCGCCTATGTCGAAGCCCCCGCGGTGCGCGCGGACTACGACGTGACGGTCAGCGGCCCGACCCAGCGCACGCGGGTGACGCAAGCCTTCGTCAACCCCGGCTCGGGCTGGATCGAGGGCGTCTATGTCTTCCCGCTGCCGGAGAACGGCGCGGTGGACGCCATGCGGATGGTCGTCGGCGGCCGCGTGGTCGTGGCGGAGATCAAGGAGCGCGCCGCGGCCAAGGCCGCCTACGAGCAGGCCAGGCGCGCGGGCCAGGCCGCGGCGCTGACCGAGCAGGAGCGGCCGAACATGTTCACCAACTCCGTCGCGAACATCGGGCCGGGCGAGACCGTGGTGGTGCAGATCGAGTACCAGGCGCCGGTGCGCCGCGACGGCGACGTGTCCTCGCTGCGCATCCCGCTGGTCGTCGCGCCGCGCTACGTTCCGGCGGCGGCGGCGCGGGTCGAGACCGTCTCCGACGCCGCCCCGTCCGACGCGCCGCGCGGCGGCGATCCCGTTCCGGACCGCGACCGCGTCACGCCGCCCGTGCTCGACCCGGCGACGTCCGCGCCGACGAACCCGGTGACGATCACGGTGCGGCTTCAGGCGGGCTTTCCCGTGGCGACCATCGAAAGCGCGCACCACGCCGTCCGCACCGAGGCCCCCGCCCCCGACCAGCGCGTGGTGACGCTGGACGGCCCCGTCGCCGCCGACCGCGACTTCGAGCTGAGCTGGACGGCGACGCCAGCCGCGGCGCCCTCCGTCGGCCTGTTCCGCGAGCGCGTCGGCGACGCCGACTACCTGCTGGCCTACGTCACGCCCCCTGCGGCGAAGGCGGCGCCGGTCGATACGCCGCGCGAGGCGGTGTTCGTCATCGACAACTCCGGCTCCATGGGCGGCCCGTCGATGGCGCAGGCCAAGGCCAGCCTCGCCTTCGCCCTCCGTCGGCTGAAGCCGGCCGACCGGTTCAACGTGATCCGCTTCGACGACACCATGGACACGCTGTTCGCCGACGCGCTGCCCGCGACCGAGGCCAACGTGGCGCGGGCGCTCCGCTTCGTGGAGGCGCTGCAGGCGCAGGGCGGCACGGAGATGCTGCCGGCGCTGAAGGCTGCGCTCAACGATCCCCGCCCCGCCGACGAGCGCTTCCTGCGCCAGATCGTGTTCCTGACCGACGGCGCCGTGGCCGACGAACAGCGCATGTTCGACGCCATCGCCGCCGGCCGCGGCCGCAGCCGCCTGTTCATGGTCGGCATCGGCTCGGCCCCCAACAGCCACCTGATGAGCCGCGCCGCAGAACTCGGCCGCGGGACCTTCACCCACATCGGCTCGGCCGCGCAGGTCGAGGAGAACATGCGCGCCCTGTTCGGCAAGCTCGAGAGCCCGGCCGTCACCAACCTCTCGCTCGCGATCCCCGGCGGCGCGGCCGACATGACGCCGGCGATCGTCCCGGACCTCTACCGCGGTGAACCGCTGGTGGTGGCCCTGCGCCTGCCGCGCGCCGAGGGCGCGGTGGAGATCCGCGGGACGATCGGCGACCAGCCGTGGCGCGAGACGCTGAACCTCGCGGACGCGACGCCGGGCGCCGGCGTCTCCAAGCTCTGGGCGCGGCGCAAGATCGACGACGCCGAGATCGCCCGTACGACGGCCACGCTGACGCCGGACCAGGCCGACGCCGCCATCCTGCGGCTGGCGCTCGAGCACCATCTCGTCACCCGTCTCACGAGCCTTGTGGCCGTGGACGCCACCCCGCGCCGCTCCGCCGACGCGCCGCTCGACCGCGCCGACGTTCCGCTCAACCTGCCGGCCGGCTGGGACTTCGAGAAGGTGTTCGGGTCGCGCGCGCCGGCCGCCCCCCTGCGCCGCGCCGATCTCGGCGACCCCGTCGCCGTCGCCGCCGCGCGGGAGGTCTCCCTGCCGCAGACGGCGACCGACGCGGAGTTGCGTCTGCTCGCGGGCCTCGGGCTGCTCGGCGCCGCCCTCCTGGTCGCCGTCGCCCGCCGGCGGGAGCGGCGCGCGTGACCCGGCGGCGGCTCTCGCTCAGGACGGCGCTCGTCGCCGTCCTGACGCTCGCAGGCCTGACGCTCGCGGCGCAGGGGCTGTGGATCCCCGCGAAGGCGGCGCTGGCGCAGGTCCTGCTCGACCGCGCCTTCGCCCGCACGCTGAGCGAAGGCCGGCCCGAAAAGGCCTGGAGCTGGGCGGACACCTGGCCGGTGGCGCGCATCTCCGTCCCACGGCTCGGCCGCAGCGCCGTGGCGCTGTCGGGCGTGAGCGGCGAGGCGCTGGCGTTCGGTCCGGGCTGGGCGCCCGGCACGCCCGAGGCCGGCGACGACGGCGTCGCCGTCTACGCCGCCCACCGCGACACCCATTTCGCGTTCCTGGCCGACCTCGTGGTCGGCGACCTGATCGAGGTGACGCGGCGCGACGGCCGGACGGCGCGGTTCCGGATGACGGGCGCCCGCGTCGCGCTGTGGGACCGATCCGGGATCGACCCGCACGCCGCCGGCCGCGGGCTGGCGCTGGCGACCTGCTGGCCCTTCGGCGCGCGCACCTCGGGACCGCTGCGCTACGTCGTCGAGGCGACGGCGGTGGAGGAGGACGCAGCCGTTACGGCCTCGGCGGAACGCCGCCCATGAGCGCGGCGCCTTACCCCGCGAGCGCCGCGGCGATGGCCGCGAGGCCGTCCGTGAGCGCCGCGGGACCCGGCTGGAGGATCAGCGGCGACTTGATCTCGACGATGCGGCCGTCGCGCACCGCGGGGATCGCGTCCCAGCCGGGACGCGCGCGGATCTTCGCGGGTGAGACCTTCTTCCCGCACCACGAGGCGAGGATCACGTCCGGGGCGGCGGCGATCACCGCCTCGGACGAGACGATCCGGTCCTTCGCCGCGGCGTTGCGCGCGAGGGCCGCGAACACGTCGTCGCCGCCGGCGACCTCCACCAGCTCGGACACCCAGCCGATGCCGCTGATCATCGGCTCGTCCCACTCCTCGAAATAGACTTTTGGCCGCGCTCGGCCCCCGACGGCGGCCCGCCGCGCCGCGAGGTCCGCGGCGTAGCCCTCCGCAAGCCGCTCGGCCCTGTCGGCGGCTCCGACGAGCGCGCCGACGCAGCGGATCATGGCGAGGACGCCCGCGACGTCCCGATGGTTGAAGCCGTGGACGGCGACGCCAGCCCGCAGGAGCTCCGCCACGATCTCCGCCTGCAGGTCGGAGAATGCGAACACGAGGTCGGGCGCGAGGGCGAGGATCTTCGGGATGTCGGCGGAGGTGAAAGCCGAGACGCGCGGTTTCTCACGCCGCACCTGCGGAGGGCGGACGGCGTAGCCGGAGACCCCGACGATCCGCCTGTCCTCCCCAAGCAGGTAGAGCGTCTCCACCGTCTCCTCGGTCAGGCAGACGATCCGCTCCGGCGGGAAACAGCGCATCTCGTCGCCTCCAGGTTCGCGGCGCTTCGGGACGTGCGGCCAGACCTAGCGGAACCGCCCTGGCGGGACCAGCGGCGGGCCTGCCGGCGACTGATCCGTCGCCCGGCCCCAGCCGTAGGCTTGGAAGCTCCCCTTCCCCCCGCCCGCGGAGTCCGATGCCCTCCTCCGGAAAGCCCTCGTCCTGCGCGCTCGTGTGGTTCCGCGAGGATTTGCGCCTCGCCGACAATCCCGCGCTCCACGCCGCCCTGGACTCGGGCAAGCCGGCGCTCGGCCTCTATGTCTTCGACGACGCCACGCACGGACCTCGGCCGCTCGGCGGCGCCTCGCGCTGGTGGCTGGCGCAATCGCTGCGCGCGCTTGCGAGGGACTGCGCGGCGATCGGCTTTCCCTTCGTGATCCGACGGGGCAAGACGGCCGAGGTCGTGCCCGCCGCCGTCGAGGAGACCGGGGCCGACATGGTGCTGTGGAACCGGCGCTACGTCGCGTCGGAGAACCAGATCGACGCGGCGCTCAAGGAACGCCTTCGCAAGGACGGCCGCGAGGTCGAGAGCTTCAACGCGCGCCTGATGTTCGAGCCCTGGGAGGTCACGTCCAAGGCCGGCGAGCCCCTCAAGGTCTACTCGCCGTTCTGGCGCGCCTGCATGGCGCGGGGCGAACCGCGCCCGCCGCTGCCAAGGCCACGCAAGGGCAAGATCGCCGCGGCGCCGGCGCTGAAGGGCCTGACGGTCGACGACCTCGACCTGGAGCCGACGACGCCCGACTGGGCCGGCGGGCTGCGGGAGGCCTGGACGCCGGGGGAGACCGGCGCGCGCGCGGCGCTGACGGATTTCATCGACCACGGCCTGCGCGGCTACGCGGATGGCCGCGACCGGCCGGACCAGCCGCACGTGTCGCGGATGTCGCCGCACCTGCGGTTCGGCGAGGTGAGCCCCTATCAGCTGTGGCACGCGGTCGAGCGGGCGAAAGCCGAGGGCGACGCGACGGCGACGGACGTCGAGAAGTTTCGCTCGGAGCTCGGGTGGCGGGAGTTCTCGTATCACCTGCTCCACGGCAACCCAGACCTCGCCACCAAGAACTTTAACGCGCGGTTCGACGCCTTCCCCTGGAAAACCCCGGACTCTGCGCATCGGAAGGCCTGGCGAAAGGGCCTCACAGGTTTTCCGATCGTCGACGCCGGTATGCGGCAGCTCTGGACGACGGGCTGGATGCACAACCGGGTGCGGATGATCTGCGCCTCGTTCCTGATCAAGGACCTGATGATCGACTGGCGCGAGGGCGAGGACTGGTTCTGGGACACGCTGGTCGACGCCGACCCGGCGAACAATTCCGCGAGTTGGCAGTGGGTGGCGGGATCCGGCGCCGACGCCGCGCCGTACTTCAGGGTGTTCAACCCCTCGCTTCAGGGGAAAAAGTTCGACCCGCAGGGAGACTACGTGCGCGCCTTCGTTCCCGAGTTGAAGGACGTCCCCGCGAAGCACATCCACGAGCCGTGGGACGCCCCGCGCGAGGTTCTCGAGCGCGCCGGAGTGACCCTGGGCGAGACCTACCCACGGCGCATCGTCGACCATCACGCCGCCCGCGACGCCGCGCTGAAAGCCTTCGGCCGGATCAAAGACCGATGACGACGTCCCGCCTGCGCATCGCCGTCGTCGGCGCCGGCATCTCCGGCGCCGGCGCCGCCTTCGCGCTCCACCCCCACCATGACGTCACCGTCTACGAGCGCGAGCCGCGTCCGGGCGGGCACAGCCACACGGTGGACGTGGACTACGACGGCGTGCGGATCGCCGTCGACACCGGGTTCATCGTCTACAACGGCCTGAACTACCCCAACCTCACCGCCTTGTTCGACCATCTCGGCGTCGCCACCAAGGCGACCGAGATGAGCTTCGGGCTGTCGCTGGACCGGGGCGCCTTCGAGTGGTCGGGCAAGACGCTGAGCGCACTGTTCGCCCAGCGCCGGAACCTGGTCGCGCCGTCCTATCTCTGGATGCTGCGCGAGGTGGTGCGGTTCAACAGGCTCTGCGTCGCCGACAAGGCGGCCGGCGCGCTGGTCGGCCTCAGCCTCGGCGACTGGCTGGACAAGCGCCGCTTCGCCCGCCGTTTCCGCGAGGACTACCTCGCCCCCATGGCGGCCGCGATCTGGTCGACGCCCGCGGCGCACGTGTTGGACTTCCCCGCGGAGAGCTTCGTCGCCTTCTTCGCCAACCACCGGCTGATCAACTACGAGCGTCCGATCTGGCGGACGGTCGAAGGCGGCAGCCGGTCCTACGTCGAGAAGCTCAACGCGCCCTTTCGCGATCGGCTGCGCCTCGGCGCGCCCGTGGCGTCGATCGCCCGCGACGACCTCGGCGTCACCGTGACGGACGCCGCCGACCGGGCCGAGCGGTTCGACCAGGTGGTCCTGGGGTCGCACACCGACGAGTCGCTCAGGCTGTTGACCGACGCCAGCGACGCCGAGCGCGCGGTGCTCGGCGCGATCCGGTATCGCCCCAACGACGTGTGGCTGCACAGGGATGCGCGCCTGATGCCGCGGCGCAAGGCGGTGTGGTCGGCCTGGAACTACCTCGGCAGCCGGACCGATCCCGCCGTCGCCGCCCGCGACGTCGCGGTGACCTACTGGATGAACGAGCTGCAGGGCATCGATCCCGAACGTCCGCTGTTCGTGACGCTGAACCCGCCGTTCGAGCCCGACCCGGCGCTGACCTTCGCCCGCTTCCGCTACGACCATCCACAGTACGACGCCGAGGCGCTCGCCGCCCAGCGGCGGTTGCCCGAGATCCAGGGCAAGCGTCGGACGTGGTTCTGCGGCGCGTGGACCGGCTACGGCTTCCACGAAGACGGCTTGTCATCAGGCCTCGCCGTGGCGGAAGCTCTCGGAGCCGCGCCGCCGTGGCGCGCAGCCAGCTTCGCCGAGGCCGCGGAGTGACGGGATACGAGGCGCCCACCTTCCGGCCGCCGGAGGCCGCCGCGTCGCTCTACCCGGGCGAGGTGATGCACGCGCGCCTGAAGCCGTTTGTTAACCGGTTTGTTTACCGGGTGTTCGCCTTGTTGATCGATCTGGACCGGCTTGAGGTCGCTTGCCGCGCCGCGCGCCTGTTCTCCGTCGGGCGGTTCAATCTCGCGAGCTTCCACGAGTCCGACCACGGGCCGGCCGACGGCTCCTCGCTGTCGGCCCATGTCCGCGGCCTGCTGGCGCGGGCCGGACAGGACCCGGAGGGCGGCCGCGTGCTGCTGCTCTGCTACCCCCGCATCCTCGGCTACGTGTTCAATCCCTTGAGCGTGTATTGGCGCTACGACGACGCAGGCGCCCTCACCGCCGTCGTCTACGAGGTCACCAACACCTTCGGCGAGCGCCACGCCTACGTCGCCCCGGTCAAGGACGGCGAGCTCACCGAAGCCGGACTCCGGCAGGAGCGGGACAAGCTGTTCTACGTCTCGCCCTTCCTCGAGACCGCGATGCGCTACGCCTTCCGCATCCGCCCTCCGACCGACAGCGTGCGGCTGCGCATCCTCGAGAGCGACGCCGAAGGGCCGATCCTCGCCGCCACCTTCGCCGGCGAGCGCCGGGCGCTCACTGACCGCGCGCTGCTGCGTCTCTGCAGCGCCATGCCGTTGATGACCCTCAAGGTTTTTGCCGGCATTCACTGGGAGGCGTTGAAGCTCTGGATCAAGGGCGCGCGCCTCGTGGACCATGACCCGCCCCCTTCTCCTGCGAGCCACGACGCTCCAGGCCCCATACGCCACGGGCGTGGGGCTCGCCGCCCTCAAGACCGCGCCATGGCGCCGACCGTCCGGGAAACGACCGCGCCATGACCGCCGCCCCGATGTCTCAGAGCCCCGCCAGCTTCCCCGCGCGCCTGCCGGAGCCTGCGCCGCCCGCCGCGCCGTTGCGCGTGACGCTCGACAACGTCGCGGAGGCCGCGCGGGGCCTGCCGCTGGAGGTCCGCATCGCGCTGCAGGTCGCGGCGCGCATCGCCCGCGGCCGTCTGTCCGTGACTTTCCCCGACGGCCGCACTCTGGTGTTCGACGGGGTCGAGCCGGGGCCCGACGCAACGCTCGTCGTGCGCGATCTCGGCTTCGCCCGCCGCATCCTGAAGGGCGGCGACATCGGCGTCGCCGACGGCTTTCTCAACGGCGAGTGGGACAGCCCGGACGTCACCGCCTTCCTCGAGCTGTTCTGCGTCAACGTGGACCACGTTTCGCAGCATCTGATGATGAAGCCGCTCTACCGCGCGCTTCAGAACGTCCGACACTGGCTGAACCGGAACACCCGGAAGGGCGCGCGACGAAACATCGAAGCGCATTACGATCTCGGAAACCGCTTCTACGAGCAGTGGCTCGACCCGACGATGACCTACTCCTCCGCGATCTTCGACGGCGGGGCGCAGGACCTCGGGGCGGCGCAGCGGCGCAAGTACGAGACCTTGGCGTGCTCCATCGGCGCGAAGCCGGACGACCATATCCTCGAGATCGGCTGCGGCTGGGGCGGCTTCGCGGAGTACGCCGCCACCGAAATCGGCTGCAAGGTGACCGGCCTCACCATCAGCCCGGCGCAGCTCGATTACGCCCGTAAGCGGATGTTCGAGGCAGGCCTCTCCGAGCGGGTCGAGCTCAAGCTGCAGGACTACCGCGACGAGCGCGGCTCCTACGACGGCGTCGCCTCGATCGAAATGTTCGAGGCGGTCGGCGAACGCTGGTGGCCGACTTATTTCTCGCAGGTCCGCGACCGGCTGAAGCCCGGCGCCGCCGCCGGCATCCAGGTCATCACCATCCAGGACCGGCTCTTCGACGCCTACCGCCGCGAGACCGACTTCATACAGCGCTACGTCTTCCCCGGTGGCATGCTTCCGTCGCCTACAGTTCTGCGCGATGTCGCCAAGGCCGCGGGCCTCGCGGTCGCGGCCGAGAAGATCTTCGGGGTCGACTACGCGCAGACGCTGGTGGAGTGGCGCAAGAGCTTCCGTGCGGCCTGGCCGACCATCCAGCCTCTCGGCTTCGACGAACGCTTCCGCAGGCTGTGGGAGTACTACCTCGCCTACTGCGAGGCCGGGTTCCGCTCCGGCAACATCGACGTGCGCCAGGTGGTGTTCGCACGGGCATGAGAACCGGCCGCGAACTCTCGCTCGCAGCCCTCGTCGCCTACGCCCTCCCCGCGATCCCCTTCGCGGCGCTCACCCTGCCGCTCTACATCGTCGTGCCGAGCTACTACGCGGAAGGCCTCGGCCTGCCGCTTGCGGCCGTCGGCAACGCCCTGCTGGCCGTCCGGCTGATCGACGCGATCGCGGACCCCGCCGTCGGCGTCGTCGCGGACCGCTGGCGTCCGCGGTTCGGCCGGCGCCGTCTCTGGTTCGCGGCCGCGATGCTGCCGACCGCGATCGCGTCGTGGATGATCTTTACGCCCGAGCACGGCGACGGGATCGGCTACCTGCTGCTTTGGGGCGCGGCGCTGTCGATCGCCTGGACCGCGGCTCTGGTGCCCTACAACGCCTGGGGCGCGGAGCTCTCCACGTCCTACGCCGGCCGTAGCCGGATCGCCGCATGGCGCGAGAGCGCGGCGCTTGTCGGCACGCTGATCGCGCTGTCGCTGCAGGCGGTCATCCCCGCGATGACCGGTGGCGGGCAGGCCGAGGTGCTGGCCTCCTACGCCGTGTTCGTCGGCCTCGGCCTTCCGCTGCTCGCCCTCGGGACGCTCACGCTGACGCCCGAACCTGTCGACGCCTCACGGCGGCGCCTGGGCTTTCGCGAAGGTCTCGCGGCCATGAAGGCGAACACCGCCTTCGCCCGGCTGTTAATCGCATTTTTCGTCAACGGCTTCGCGAACGGGCTGCCCGCGACCCTGTTCCTGTTCTTCGTCGGCGAACGCCTGGGCGCGCCGGATCTCGCGGGACCGTTCCTCGTCGCCTACTTCGCGGCCGGGGTGCTCGGCGTGCCGCTCTGGCTCTGGTTGGCGCGGCGGACCTCGAAGCACCGCGCCTGGTGCCTCGCCATGCTGCTTGCGTCCGCGGTGTTCCTGCTCGCGCCGCTGCTCGGCCCCGGCGACGTCGTCCTGTTCGGCGTCGTGTGCCTGATCACGGGAGCGGCCGTCGGCGCCGACCTTGCGCTGCCGCCCTCGATCCAGGCGGACGTGATCGACGTCGACACCGCCGCATCGGGCGAGCAGCGCAGCGGGCTTTATCTGGCCGCCTGGGGGCTCGCGACCAAGCTGGCGCTCGCGGCCGCCGTCGGCCTCGCCTTCCCTGTGCTCGCCGCGACCGGTTTCGACCCTGCGGCTGGATTGCGCGAACCGCTCGGGCTCACGACCCTCGCCTGGCTCTACGGTGGCCTCCCCGTCGCGCTGAAGCTGCTTGCGGTCGGATTGATGTGGAATTTTCCGCTCGACGAAGCCTCGCAGAAGGAGCTTCGCGCCCGCATCGAGGCGGCAGCGTAGCGTCCCGCCGTTCAGTCCGTCTTCTTGTCCCAGCCCGTCGCCTTGGTCACCAGCCAGAAATAGGCGGGATAGGGCAGCAGCTTGAGAACTTTCAGCACGTAGGTGAAGCGCTTCGGGAAGGTGATTTCGAAACCGCCGCGCTCGATGCCGGCGACGATGCGCTTCGCCGCGTCGTCGACGGCCAGCAGCGCTGGCATCCTGAAGTCGTTCTGCTTGGTCGCCGGCGTGTCGACGAAGCCCGGGTTCACCACCTGGATGGCGACCCCGACCCTGTCGAGATCGAACTTCAGGCTTTCCGCGAGATTGTTCAGCGCCGCCTTGGTGGCGCCGTAGGCGGCGGAGCTGGGCAGGCCGGCGTAGCCCGTCACGGAGGCCACCAGCACGATCTTGCCGCCCCGTCGCGCGGTCATCGCCGGAAGCACCGCGGCGAGGCAACCGACCGTGCCCTTCAGGTTGACGTCGCAGGTCTTGTAGAAGGCGTCGGCGTCGAAAGGGACGGCCCGAACGGGGATGAAGAGGCCGGCGTTCAGCACGGCGAGATCGATCGTCCCAAGCTCGGCCGCAATACGCGCCGCCAAGGGCGTCAGGCTCTCCGGATCGGACAGGTCGCCAGGATAGGCCGCGACACGACCGCCGAACCCTGCGGCCTCCGCCGCGAGGCTCGCAAGTTCGTCCTCGCGGCGGGCGGTCGCGGCGACCACGACGCCCGACCGGGCGAGCTCGAGAGCGACGGCGCGTCCGATGCCGGAGCTCGCGCCGGTCACCCAGGCGACCGCGACGCCCTTCACTTGCCGAACAGTTTCTGCAGGACGCTCCACACGGCCCCGGTCATCTTCAGCGGCGCATCGGTCACGGCGAAGCAAACGCAGTCCTCGTCCCGGCTGGTCGTCGGCCTATGCTCGACGAAGCCGTCGGCCAGCGCGACGTCGCCGCGACGATAGAGATCGCGCTCGTCGTGGAATGCGCCCCGCAGCACCAGGGTCGCTTCGGACCCGGCGTGGGTGTGCTTCGGCATCCGGCTACCGGCCGAGATGTGGTAGAACACCGCCTCGACGCCGCCTTTGTCGTAGACCTTGCACTCCTTCAGTCCCGGCAGCTTTCGCTTCCACGGCAGCTGGTCGAGCGGCTTGCCGACAAGACGGAAGAGCGGCGACGGAAGCTCCGGATCATGCTGCGCCGGACGGCCGGTCCCATAGTAGCCGCCGGCGTAGATCGCGGAGAGCACATGGTCGCGCGGTACGCGCTGCGGCAACGGCGCGTCGATGCGATCGAGCGCCGCGCCGGCTTCCGCCTCGAGGGCCCGAACGAAGCCGCGGTTCTCATCCGACAGCATGAGATGGGCGGTAATGAGCGCATGCATGTGCGGCTCCAGCGCCCCCGCCACATACCCAGCGAGCACCGCGTCGATCGGTCGGGAGGCGTCTTCCGGCGTTGGGCTGAAAGGCGAAGCCACGTGAAACGAACCTCGGTGAACCGCTCGGGGTCGGGACGGACCAGCCCACGGCGTCCAGTTGGTTACGCGCGGCCTGTCCTGATGGATTATCGTTTCCCCGCGCCTTTCGCCACAGGGCGTCGGAGCTGGGGCGGCCGCGCTTTTCAAGCCGACGCCGCCAGACTACGGTGCCGCCCTCGCGATTAATCTATCGAATGAGGTTGTTCATGACCATCCGCAGCGGTCTGGTCGACGCCATCGGGCGGACGCCGCTCATCCGTCTGCGCCAGGCCTCCGAGCTGACGGGCTGCGCCATTCTCGGCAAGGCGGAGTTCATGAACCCCGGCCAATCGGTGAAGGACCGCGCCGCGCTCTGGATC
Source organism: Methylopila capsulata (assembly GCF_016907975.1). Classification (GTDB taxonomy): domain Bacteria; phylum Pseudomonadota; class Alphaproteobacteria; order Rhizobiales; family Methylopilaceae; genus Methylopila; species Methylopila capsulata. The sequence continues at coordinate 255,464 of NZ_JAFBCY010000004.1, read as the reverse complement.
ATCGAGGACGCGGTCAGGCGCGGCGAGCTGAAGCCCGGCGGCGTCATCGTGGAGGGCACGGCCGGCAACACCGGCATCGGGCTCGCGCTGGTCGCGAACGCGCTCGGCTACCGCACTGTGATCGTCATTCCGGACACCCAGTCCGACGAGAAGAAGCAGATGCTCCGGCTCGCCGGCGCGGAGCTCGTGGAGGTGCCGGCCGTTCCCTACAAAGATCCGAACAACTACGTGAAGCTTTCTGGCCGACTGGCCGAGGAACTGGCGAAGACGGAGCCGAACGGCGCGATCTGGGCGAACCAGTTCGACAACGTGGCGAACCGGCAGGCGCACATCGACGGGACCGGCCCTGAGATCTGGAACGACCTCGACGGCAAGGTGGACGGATTCGTCTCCGCGGTCGGCACCGGCGGCACGCTCGCCGGCACGGGCATGGCGCTGAAGGCGCGGTCGAAGGACGTCAAGATCGCCCTCGCCGACCCGCCCGGCGCCGCGCTCTACAGCTACTACACCACCGGCGAACTGAAGGCCGAGGGCTCCTCGATCACCGAGGGCATCGGCCAGGGCCGCATCACGGCCAATCTCGAGGACGCGCCGGTCGACTTCGCCTACCGGATCCCGGACGCGGAAGCCGTGCAGATCGCCTTCGACCTGCTGGAGCACGAGGGGCTGTGCCTCGGCGGCTCGTCCGGCGTCAACGTCGCTGGCGCGATCCGGCTGGCGCGGGAGCTCGGCCCCGGCCACACCATCGTGACGATCCTCTGCGACTACGGCACGCGCTATCAATCCAAGCTGTTCAACCCGGAGTTCCTGCGCTCGAAGGCGCTGCCGGCGCCGGCCTGGCTCGAGAAGCCGGGCACGGTCGATCTCAGGAAGGTGATGCAGTGACCAACCCCAACCTCGTCTCCACCGAATGGCTGGCCGAGCGTCTCGGCGACCCGACGGTCATCCCCGTCGACGGCTCCTGGTACCTGCCCGCGGCGAACCGCGAGGGACCGAGCGAGTTTCTCGAGGCCCACATCCCCGGCGCCGTGTTCTTCGACATCAACGTCGTGGCGGACACGTCCACCGACCTGCCGCACATGCTGCCCACGCCGGACGTCTTTGCCGAGGCGGTGGGCAAGCTCGGGATCGGCGACGGCGCGACGATCGTCGCTTACGACGGCGCGGGCCTGTTCGCGGCGGCCCGCGTGTGGTGGACGTTCAAGGCGTTCGGCGTGAAGGACGTCTACGTGCTCGACGGCGGCCTGCCGAAATGGAAGGCCGAAGAGCGCCTGCTCGAAAGCGGCGCCTCGACCCGCGGGCCGGCCAGCTTCACCCCGCGCTTCGACCCCGCCGTCGTGAAGAGCGGAGATCAGGTGGCCGAGGGCGTGGACGCCGGCCTGTTCCAGGTGATCGACGCCCGCCCCGCCCCCCGCTTCCGCGGCGAGGCGCCCGAGCCGCGCCCGGGCCTCGCGCTCGGCCACATTCCAGGCTCGCTCAACGTACCGTTCGACCAGGTGGTGAAGGACGGCCGGCTCGCCGAGGAGGCGGAGCTGCGCGCTGCGTTCGAAGCCGCCGGCGTCGACGTGGCCGGCCCGATCGTCACCAGCTGCGGGTCAGGCGTCTCCGCCGCGATCCTGGCGCTGGCGCTGGAGGGCGTGGGCTCGAAGGCCGAGGGGATCTACGATGGCTCGTGGGCCGAGTGGGGCGCCGGCGGCCGCCCCGTGGAGACGGGGCCGGCGAAGCCGAAGGCGTAGCGTTCGTCATCCCGGACGGCCAGAGGCCGACCCGGGATCGGCAGCAGAATGAAGTTCGTCATGGTCCGGCTTGAACGGGCCATCCATGTCCGACGTCGAGCCTGACGTCCGACATGGGTCGGTCACGCCGGAGGACGACGAGCCCTCTTAGTCAGCCCGCGCGCCTAAGCCTTAGAGGCCCCATCACACCAGCCGGCTCTGCGCCAGCGCGGCCGTAACAAACGACGCGAACAGCGGGTGCGGCTCGAAGGGGCGCGACTTGAGCTCGGGGTGGAACTGGACGCCCACGAACCACGGGTGGTCCTCGTACTCCACGATCTCCGGGAGCAGCCCGTCCGGGGACATGCCGGAGAACACCAGCCCGTTCGCTTCCAGCCGCTCGCGGTAGGCGGTGTTGACCTCGTAGCGGTGGCGGTGGCGCTCGGAGATGTCCTCGGAGCCGTAGATCTCCGCCACCTTTGAGCCGTGCTTCAGCCGGGCGTCGTAGGCGCCGAGGCGCATGGTGCCGCCGAGGTCGCCGTCGGCGCGGCGGGCCTCCAGCGCGTTGCCGCGGGTCCACTCGGTCATCAGGCCGACGAGCGGCTCGGTCGTGGGGCCGAACTCGGTGGAGTTGGCGTCCGGAATCCCCGCGAGGTTCCGCGCGGCCTCGATCACCGCCATCTGCATGCCGAAGCAGATGCCGAGATACGGCACTTTGCGCTCGCGCGCGAAGGTCGCCGCGCGGATCTTGCCCTCGGCGCCGCGCTGGCCGAAGCCGCCGGGCACCAGAATGCCGTGGACGTGCTCCAGGAACGGCGCCGGGTCCTCGTTCTCGAAAATCTCGCTCTCGATCCAGTCGAGGTTGACCTTCACGGTGTTGGCGATGCCGCCGTGGGCCAGCGCCTCGGACAGCGACTTGTAGGCGTCCTTCAGCCCCGTGTACTTGCCGACGATCGCGATCGTCACCTCGCCCTCGGGGTTCGTGACCCTCTGGGTGACGTTCCGCCAGCGGTTCAGGTCCGGCGCCTTGCCCGGCTCGATCCCGAAGGCCGCCAGAACCTCGGTGTCGAGGCCTTCGCGGTGATAGGCCTCCGGCACGGCGTAGATCGTGTCGACGTCGCGGGCCTCGATCACGGCGCTCTCGCGCACGTTGCAGAACAGGCCAAGCTTGCGGCGCTCCTCCGGCGGAATCGGCCGGTCGCAGCGGCAGAGCAGAATGTCGGGCTGGATGCCGATCGAGCGCAGCTCCTTCACCGAATGCTGGGTCGGCTTGGTCTTGAGCTCGCCCGCGCTCGGGATCCACGGCAGCAGCGTGAGGTGGATGTAGATCGCGTCGCCGCGCGGAAGGTCGTTGCCGAGCTGGCGGATCGCCTCGAAGAACGGCAGGCCCTCGATGTCGCCGACGGTGCCGCCGATCTCCACCAGCACGAAGTCGAAGGCCTCGTTGCCGTCGCGGACGAAGTGCTTGATGGCGTCGGTGACGTGCGGGATCACCTGCACCGTGCCGCCGAGGTAGTCGCCGCGGCGCTCCTTGGCGATGATGTCCTGGTAGATCCGCCCGGTGGTGATGTTGTCCTTCTTCGACGCGGGAATGCCGGTAAAGCGCTCGTAGTGGCCGAGGTCGAGGTCGGTCTCGGCGCCGTCGTCGGTGACGAACACCTCACCGTGCTGGGTCGGGCTCATCGTGCCGGGATCGACGTTGAGATAGGGGTCGAGCTTGCGCAGCCGCACCGAATAGCCGCGCGCCTGGAGCAGCGAGCCGAGCGCCGCGGAGGCGAGGCCCTTTCCGAGCGAGGACACCACGCCGCCGGTGATGAAGACGTATCGGGCCATCGCTCTCTTTCGCTCGCATCCCAAAGGGCCGCGCGCGTCGCGACCCGTCAGGCCTAACCGGCCGCGTCCGATTCGGGGAGGCGGCGGGCCAGTTGTTCACACCACGAAACAACGCGTCCGCCGGCCCGGCCTTGAGGGGGTCGGGTCGATGAGCGGGCGATCGCTGTTGTCTGGACGCTCCTGTTACATCGGGCGCCCCCCGAGGGGAAGCGTCTCGCGCATGGCAGCGGGGCCGCCATGCGCAGGACGTGGTCTTTGGGTGTCAGTGCGCGAGCACCGCGAGCAGCAGCAGCGCCACGATGTTGGTGATCTTGATCATCGGGTTCACCGCGGGGCCCGCCGTGTCCTTGTAGGGGTCGCCCACCGTGTCGCCGGTCACCGCGGCCTTGTGGGCGTCGGAGCCCTTGCCGCCGTGGTGGCCGTCCTCGATGTATTTCTTGGCGTTGTCCCAGGCGCCGCCGCCAGACGTCATCGAGAGCGCGACGAACAGGCCGGTCACGATCACGCCGAGCAGCATCGCGCCCACCGCCGAGAAGGCCTCGCTCTTGCCCGCGACGCCCAGCACCACGAAGTAGGCGACGATCGGCGACAGAACCGGCAGCAGCGAGGGGACGATCATCTCCCGGATCGCCGCGCGGGTTAGCAGGTCCACGGCGCGACCGTAGTCCGGCCGGTCGGCGCCGGTCATGATGCCCGGCTTCTCCCGGAACTGCCGCCGCACCTCCTCGACGATCGCGCTGGCGGCCCGGCCCACAGCCGTCATCCCCATGGCGCCGAACAGGAACGGCAGCATGCCGCCGAACAGCAGGCCCACGACGACGTAGGGGTTGGTAAGCGCGAAATCGAGTTTTACGCCTTCGAAATAAGGGTATTGCGCGCTGTTTTGGATGAAGTGGTTGAGGTCTGAGGTGTAGGCCGCGAACAGCACCAGCGCGCCGAGGCCGGCCGAGCCGATCGCGTAGCCCTTGGTCACCGCCTTGGTGGTGTTGCCCACGGCGTCCAGCGCGTCGGTGGCGTGGCGCACCTCCGCCGGCAGGCCCGCCATCTCGGCGATGCCGCCGGCGTTGTCGGTGACGGGTCCGAAGGCGTCGAGCGCCACCACGAAGCCGGCCAGCGCCAGCATGGCGGTGACTGCGATCGCGATGCCGAACAGCCCCGCGAGCGCGTTGGTCGAGATGATGCCGGCGATGATCACCAGCGCCGGCAGCGCCGTCGCCTCGAGCGAGATGGCGAGGCCTTGGATGACGTTGGTGCCGTGACCGGTGACGGAGGCCGCGGCGATCGACTTCACCGGACGGAAGTTGGTGCCGGTGTAGTACTCGGTGATGACGATGATGAGGCCCGTGATGACGAGGCCGATCACCGCGCAGAGATAGAGGCTCCAGCCGGTGAAGGTGACGCCCGTCGTCGTGGTGTAGGACGTCGAGAACCCGACCAGCAGGCCGGTGACGATCGCGATGCCCACCAGCGAAAACGCCGCCGCCGCGCCGAAGCCGCGGTAGAGCGCGCCCATGATCGACTGGCTCGCCGGCAGCTTCACGAAGAAGGTGCCCGCGATCGAGGTGACGATGCAGATCGCGCAGATCGCGAGCGGGTAGAGGATCAGGCTGGGCAGCGCGGCGTTGCCGGCGAAGAAGATCGCGGCGAGCACCATGGTGGCGACCACGGTCACCGCATAGGTCTCGAACAGGTCCGCCGCCATGCCGGCGCAGTCGCCGACGTTGTCGCCCACGTTGTCGGCGATGGTCGCGGGGTTGCGCGGGTCGTCCTCGGGAATGCCGGCCTCGACCTTGCCGACGAGGTCGCCGCCGACGTCCGCGCCCTTGGTGAAGATGCCGCCGCCGAGGCGGGCGAAGATCGAGATCAGCGAGGCGCCGAAGCCCAGCGCCACCAGCGCGTCGACCACCACGCGGTCCTCCAGCGTGTGGCCGAGGATCCCGGTCAGCACCGCGTAGTAGCCGGCGACGCCGAGCAGCGCGAGGCCCGCCACCAGCATGCCGGTGACGGCGCCGGAGGTGAAGGCGATGTCGAGCCCCGCCGCAAGCGATTTGGAGGCCGCCTGGGCGGTGCGCACGTTGGCCCGCACCGAGACGTTCATGCCGATGAAGCCGGCCGCCGCCGACAGAACCGCGCCGATCAGAAAGCCGATGGCGACCGTCACCGAGAGGAAGATCGCGACAGCTACGAAGATCACGAGCCCGACGACGCCGATGGTGGCGTATTGCCGGCGAAGATAGGCCTGCGCGCCCTCGGCGATCGCCCCTGCGATCTCCTGCATCCGCGCGTTGCCGGCGTCCGCCGCCACAACGGACCGAATGGCCCATACGCCGTAGACGACGGACAGCAAACCTAAGACGATTATCAACAAAAGCGCCATCGAAGCCGTTCCTTGGATTGCGTTTCCTCGTGAAGGCGGAACGGCGTGGACGTTCGGCGATCATGCGCCGCGCCCGTTTTTGCTTGTCGTTTTCGACGCCCGCTCCGCCTGACCGATCGGTCGACGAGAAAGCTGCCAGAAGGGGGCGCCCCGCGCAACGCGCCGGTGCGCTGCTCCCCTTCGCGGACGATAGCGCATAGCGGGTCGGCTGTGCGGGTGGCGGATGGAGGGCGTCCCGGACGACCCCTCACCCTTACCCTCTCCCGCAGGGGGAGAGGGGGACCGCGGCGTCCCGTAACATCTCACGCGTACAGCCAAGCTCCCCCGTCGAAGCGGGGCGCTCTTCCCTTCTCTCCTTGCGGGAGAAGGTGGCGCGGAGCGCCGGATGAGGGGTCGTCCGGGACATCCTCACCAGAGGCGACCCCGGCCTGGGCGATCCTCGCCTTTCGGCCCGTTGCGCTCGTCGGCGCGCGCGCCGAAAGTGCCGGCGAGAATCTCAACGCGGGCGGGACGTTCCGCGGCGAACAGGGAGTAAGCGGCGTGAAATTCCATGTGGTGGCGGCGACCGCGTCGCTCGGCGGCCTCCTGTTCGGCTACGACACCGGCGTGATCTCGGGCGCCCTGCCCTTCATCCGCGACCTGTTCCAGCTCTCGGAAGCCATGCAAGGCTTCGTGGTCTCGATCGCGCTGCTGGGAGCGGCCGTGGGAGCCGCGACCGCAGGCTCGCTCGCCGACGCCTACGGCCGGCGCAAGGTGATCCTCGTCGTCGCGGTGCTGTTCGTGGTGGGCGCGCTCGTCTGCGCGGCGGCGCACGAGGTCGTCACGCTGCTGATCGGCCGCGCCATCCTGGGCGTGGCGATCGGCGTCGCCTCGATGCTGACCCCGCTCTACCTCGCCGAGATGGCCCCCGCCGAGAAGCGCGGCGGCGTGGTCTCGCTGAACCAGATGTGCATCACCCTCGGCATCCTGCTGTCCTACATCGTCGCCTACCTGCTGTCGGAGGTCGACGGCGGCTGGCGCTGGATGCTGGCGGTCGGCTGCCTGCCGGGGATCGTGCTCGGGATCGGCATGCTGACGCTGCCCGAAAGCCCCCGCTGGCTGGCCGGCCAGGGCCGCCACGACGAGGCCGCCGACGCGCTCTCCCGCCTGCGCGACGACGGCGACGTCACGGCCGAGCTGAACCAGTTGCGCACCGACCTGAAGGCCCGCGACGGCCAGATCGCCCCGTGGTCGGCGCTGCTCGCGCCCCGCGTGCGCATTCCGCTGATCGTCGGCGTCGGGCTTGCGATCTTCCAGCAGGTCACCGGCATCAACACGGTGATCTATTACGCCCCGATCATCTTCGAGAAGGCCGGCATGGCCTCGACCTCGGCCGCGATCCTCGCGACCGCGGGCGTCGGCGTGGTCAACGTCGTCATGACCTACGTAGCCCTGAAGCTGCTCGACACCGCGGGGCGGCGGAAGCTGCTGATCGTCGGTCTCGCCGGTATGGCCGCGATGCTCGCAATCCTCACGGCCGGGTTCGCGGTCGGCACGGAAGGCGCGCTGGCCTGGATTGCGACGCTGTCGGTCGCGGCCTATGTCGGCTTCTTCGCGATCGGGCTTGGGCCGGTGTTCTGGCTGCTGATCTCGGAGATCTTCCCGCTCGCCGTCCGCGGTCGCGCCATGAGCGTCGCGACGGTCGCGAACTGGGGCTCCAACCTGATCGTCAGCCAGGTGTTTCTCATGTTGATCGCGGGCCTTGGCTCGGCGACGACCTTCGGCGTGTTCGCGGTCATGAGCGTCGGCGCGCTGCTTTTCACCATCGCGCTGGTGCCGGAGACCAAGGGCCGGACGCTGGAGGAGATCGAGGCGGGCTTCGCGGGCGACGCCGTCAAGGCATGAGCGTCGAGGGCCTCCCCCGAAGCGGCGCGGCGTCCCATATGAGCTGCAGATCTCGCTGCAAACGGTGACGCCATGACCGCACGCCTTCTGCTCATCGCCGCCGGGCTTCTCGCGCTCGGCGGCTGCGCGGCGGCCCCGAAGGAGCTGGCCGCAGCCGACAGCGCCAAATGCCGGGAGTACGGTATGCGCCCAGGCACCGATGCGTTCGCAAACTGCCGGATGACGCTCGACGTCGAACGCCGGCGGGCGCGCGATCGACCGATCTATGTGCCGATCGACGGCTACGGCCCGCTTGGGCCCGGCGGCTATGGGCGGTTCTGACGTTGTTGCGCGGCGCAGACTGAAGGCGGAGCCAGACTCCGCTAAGCCCACGATCAAACCCGGACGTTCGCCGTGGCGTGCGTCCTACGATTGACGCCGATCAAACGAAAAAGCCCCGGCGCTTGCGCCGGGGCTTTCGAATCACACGATGCGACCGAGGCGTCAGCGGGCGGCCGTCGAACCTTCGTCGATGCGGGTCGCGGCGTAGGCGATCGCCTTCTGGTAGACGCTCGCCTTGTTCCACTCCGACAGCACGGCGAAGTTGGCCGAGCCTTCTTCCCAGCCGCCGCCGGCGCGCCAGCCCTTCTGCTTCAGGTAGTTGCCGATCGACGCGATGGTGTCGGCCGACGAGCGGACCATGTCCGCGCGGCCGTCGCCGTCGCCGTCCACGGCGTACTTGAGATAGGACGACGGCAGGAACTGCGCCTGCCCGATCTCGCCGTGTTCTGCGCCGCGCATCTCCGCCATGGTCAGATCGCCGCGGTCGACGAGGGTCATGGCCGCGATCAACTCGCCCTGGAACATGTCCGTGCGGCGGCAGTCATAGGCGAGCGTGGCGAGGCCGTTGAAGACGTTCTTGGTGCCCTGGATCGCGCCGAAGGCCGTCTCCATGCCCCAGATCGTCGCGATGATCGGCGCCGGCACGCCGTAGCGGGCCTCGACGCGGTCGAACAGCGCCTTGTTCTTCTGGATGCGCGAGCGCGCCTGGCTGATCAGCGAAGCGGGCGCGCGCTTGGCGATGAACTGCTCCAGCGTGAGCTTGAACGGCCGCTGGGTGCGATCGTAGGCGATCAGGCGGCGGTCGTAGGAGACGCCCGCCAGCGCCGCGCTCGCGGTGCGCTGGGAAATGCCGCGCGAGACCGCCTCAGCCTGGAAGTTCTGGACCCAGGCGTCGAAGCCTGCGCCGTCGTTGCCGCCGCACTGCGCCGCAGACGCCGTCCCTACGGACAACGCGGCGCCTAGGCTGATCAAGCCGGCGCTAAGAAGCTTCGTGGTGATGCGCATGTCGTCTCCGCCGCGTCTGATGTTTGTTCATGACGTCTACGGGACCCGACACGACGCCAACGCCGACATCAAGTCGGCTCCGGCGGCATTTTGATGGTCGAAGCTTGCGATTCAATTGCGGCGGGCCGTGATGGCCGATCACACGTTGCGCGGCGGCAACACGTTGCCGTCAGAAATGGCTGAAGCTCTCGTCTCCGAGCATGACCGGCCGGCCGTGGCGCTCCACGCCGACGCCCTCGCCCTCGATCAGCACGCCGATGTCCGTCACGCGCACGCCCGCCGCAGCCGCCTCCGACTCGAACGCCTCGGCGTCCTCCGGTTCGATCGCGACGAGGATTTCGTAGTCGTCGCCGCCGGTGAGCGCCGTCGCGAAGGCGGCGGGATCCACGCGGGTCGCGCGGAACGCCGCCGCCGACAGCGGCACCCGGCCGGCGTCGATCACGGCGCCGACCTTCGAGGCGGCGGCGAGCTTGCCCAGGTCGCCGACCAGACCGTCTGAGACGTCCATCGACGCGGTGGCGTAGGTCGCGACCACGCCGGCCAGCGCGAGCCGAGGCTCCGGCAGCAGGTAGCGGTCGAGCAGCGTCTCCTTCTCGGCGCGCCGCAGATCCCAGAGCGCCGCCAGGCGCTCGTCGAGCCTCAGCTTCAACCCGAGCGCCGCGTCGCCGATCGTGCCGGACACGTAGAGCCGCTGCCCCGGCGCCGCCCCCGTGCGACGCGGAGCCTGACCCTCCGGGGCGTGACCGAAGGCGGTGATCGACACCATCAGCGGCCCCGGCGTCCGCACCGTGTCGCCGCCGAGCAGCGACAGGCCGAACTCCTCCTGGTCGATGGCGAGACCTTCGACAAAGCCCTCCAGCCAGTCCGTCTCCCAGTCGTCGGGAAGCGCCAGCGTTACGAGATAGCCGGCGGGCTGCGCGCCCTTGGCGGCGAGATCGGAGAGGTTCACCCGCAGCGCCTTGCGGGCGATGGCGTCCGGCGGGTCATCGGGAAAGAAGTGCACGCCCGCGACGATCGCGTCGACGGTGACGACCAGATCCTTGCCGAAGGCGGGCGGGATGGTGGCGGCGTCGTCCAGCAGCAGGGCGGCGCCCGGGGCGGTGGCCAGCGGCCGGAAGAACCGCGCGATCAGGCCGGCCTCGTCGGGGCGTCCGCGGCGTCCGGTCACGCCAGCGCCGGCTTCGCGCCGTATACCCGGTCGGCGCGCTGTTCGAACGCCTCGGCGTAGCGGCGGAACACGCGCTCGAAAGCGGCGCCGACGAGCATCGACAGGGTGCGGCTGCGGAGCTCCCAGTCGATGAAGAACCGGACCTCGCAACCGCCCGACTCCAGCGGCTCGAACGACCAGCGATTCTCGAGCCGGCTGAACGGGCCGTCGAGATACTCCACGAGGATCGAGCGCTTCTCCCGGTCGAGGGTCACCCGGCTTGTGAAGGTCTCGCGGAAGATCTTGTAGGCGACCGTCATGTCGGCGACGAGCACCGGCCGCTGGTCACGCTCTTCGCGACGGCGGATCTTCAGCGCCTCGCAAAGCGGCAGGAACAGTGGATACTTCTCCACGTCCGCGACGAGATCGAACATCTCCTCGGCGGAATGAGGAACCCGGCGGGACGTGCGGAAGCTCGGCATATGTCGTGTCAGGCTCGGATCGAAAGCGCGTCAACGTGCGGATAGAGGTCGTCCGGCGGTGTTATCGCCCGGATCGCGGCGCGTGGCCACCGTCAGTAGATCGTCCCGTTTCGGGCGAGCCACTCGTCGAACACGGCTTCGGCTTCCGGCATCTCGACGCGCTCGCACGCGATCCACCGCTGGTCGAGCGGCCGGCCGATCTCCTCGTAGATCCGGGCGTCGTCGAAGCCGATCCGCGCGGCGTCGTGGCGGCTGTTGGCGAAGACGATCCGATCCATCCTCGCCCAGGCGACCGCCGCAAGGCACATCGGGCACGGCTCGCACGAGGCGTACATTACGTGGCCCGTGAGCACGTGCGTTCCGAGCGCCTCCGCCGCGCGGCGGATCGCGACGACCTCGGCGTGGGCGGTCGGGTCGCCATGGGACAGGACCTGGTTCCAGCCCTCCGCCACGACGCGCCCGTCCGGCGTCGCGACGACGGCCCCGAACGGACCGCCCTCGCCCGCCTCGCTGTGCGTCCGCGACAGTTCCACCGCGCGCGCGAGAAGCTCCCGGTCGCTCATGGGATGAGGATGGTCGAGCCGGTGGTGGCCCGGCCTTCGAGCGCCCTGTGGGCGTCGGCCGCCTGCTCCAGCGGATAGCGCGCCCCGATGTCGATCGTCACCGCGCCGGACGCGATCACGTCGAACAGGTCCTCGGCGGTCGCAAGCAGCTCAGGCCGGGTCGCCGCGTAATGGTTCAGGCTGGCCCGGGTCGCAAAGAGCGAGCCCTTCTGGGCGAGCAGGCCGATGTTGAACGGCTCGATCGGGCCCGAAGACTGGCCGAAGCTCACCCACATGCCGCGCGGCTTGATGCAATCGAGCGAGGCCGGGAACGTGTCCTTGCCGACGGAGTCGTAGACCACGTCGACGCCCTTCCCTCCGGTGATCTCCTTCACCTTGGCGACGAAGTCCTCGGATCGGTAGTCGATGACGTGCGCGCAGCCCTTGGTTTTGGCGAGCGCGACCTTCTCCGGCCCACCGGCGGTGCCGATCACCGTCGCGCCGAGATGACTGGCCCACTGGCAGGCGATCTGGCCGACGCCGCCGGCCGCGGCGTGGAACAGGATCGTGTGCTCCGGTCCGACGCGGAACGTGCGGCGAAGCAGGTACTGCGCCGTCATGCCCTTGAGCATCGCGGCGGCGGCGGTCTCGTCGGTGACGCCGGCAGGGATCTTCACCAGACGCTCCGCCGGGATCACCCGCTCCGTGGCGTAGGCCCCAAGCGGGCCGCCGGCGTAGGCGACGCGGTCGCCCGGCTTCAGGTCGGTCACCCCCTCGCCGACCGCCACCACTTCGCCCGCGCCCTCGGACCCGAGCACGAAGGGCGTCTCCTGGGGGTACAGCCCCGTGCGGTGGTACACGTCGATGAAATTCACCCCGATCGCCGTGTGGCGGATGTGGGCGTCGCCCTTCTTCAGCGGCGGCAGTTCGACGTCCTCGAAGGTCAGCGCCTCGGGGCCGCCAGTCGCATGCACGCGGATCGCCTTCGCCATGGGACAGGGTCCTTCTCGATGTGACTCGGGTTTCGCCGCATCACATGGCGCAGAGTGGCCGCGAGAGAAAGCGCGCCGCGCGCAGGGCCACCGACAAAAAGCGGCGGAGCCGATGACTGGCCCCGCCGCAGACGATCAGGATATGGCGGTCAGCCCGCGAGCTTGGCGGCGATTTCCGCCACGTGCTTGCCCTGGAACTTCGCCCCGGCAAGCTCGTTCGCGCTCGGCTGGCGGGAGCCGTCGCCTTTGGCGAGGGTGCTCGCGCCATAGGGCGACCCGCCGGTGATCTCGTCCATGTTCATCTGGCCGGCGAAGGAATACGGCAGCCCGACGACCACCATGCCGTGGTGAAGCAGGGTCGGGAGGAAGCCGAGGATCGTGCTCTCCTGGCCGCCGTGCTGGGTGGCGGACGCGGTGAACACCGAGCCGACCTTGCCGACCAGCTTGCCGGCGAACCACAGGCCGCCGGTCTGATCGATGAAGCTGCGCATCTGCGAGGCGACCGTGCCGAAGCGGGTCGGGGCGCCGAAGATGATGGCGTCGTACTCGGGAAGCTCGTCGACGGTCGCGATCGGCGCGGCCTGATCGAGCTTGAAGTGGCCGGCCTTGGCGACCTCCTCCGGCGCCGTCTCCGGCACCCGCTTCACGACCGCCTCGGCGCCGGCCTCACGGACGCCCTCGGCGACCGCGTTCGCCATGGTCTCGATGTGGCCGTAGGTGGAGTAGTAGAGGACAAGCACTTTGGTCATCGGGACTCTCGCTGGCTAGAAGGGGTCCGGCGCGACGCGCCGACGGCTTGAGCGTTAGAGTGCGCCGTGCGCCAGCGCCAATCAATCCCTCGAAATTGGATATGTATATTGCACCTATGCACGATAGTTTGCGGCGCGCTGCGCAGGGCGCGCGCAAGATGCTAAGCGGGGAGACGGACCTTTTGGAGATGCCGCTGCGATGACCGAGCCCGCCGCCTCCGTCAAATTGCTGCGCGAAGGCGCGCGGGCGACGATCCTGATCGACCGTCCCGCCAAGAAGAACGCCATCGACGAAGCGACCTGGCGCGCGTTCCCGGTGGTCGCGGCCGAGATCGCGGCCGACCCCGAGATCGCGGTGGTGGTGGTGCGCGGCGCGGGCGGCGTGTTCAGCGCGGGAGCCGACATCGGCGAGTTCGTCGCGCTCACCACCGCGGACGAGGCCCGACGGCGCTCCTACGCCGACGCGGTGCGCGACGGCGAGGAGGCGATCGCCCGCATCGCCCAGCCGACCATCGCCGCGATCGAGGGCGTCTGCGTCGGCGGCGGATGCCAGATCGCCTTGGCCTGCGACATTCGGGTCGCGACCGAAGGAACCCGCTTCGGCGTCACGCCGGCGCGGCTCGGCATCGTCTATCCCGTCGAAAGCACCGCGCGGCTAGTGGGCGCCGTCGGCGCCTCGGCGGCGAAGGAGCTGCTGTTCACGGCCCGGCTGATGGGCGCGGACGAAGCCCTGGCGAAGCGGCTTATCGATCGCCTCACAGCTCCGGACGCGCTCGACGGGGCGATCGACGAGCTCGTCGCCGCCATGGCCGCGGCGTCCCGCTACTCCATCGACGCCGCCAAGCGCACCGTCGACGCGATCGCCGCCGGCGCGCCCGACCCCGTGGCGCTCGACTCGCTGTGGCGCGGCGGCTTCTCGGGAGAAGATCTCAAGGAAGGCGCCCAGGCATTCCTGGACAAGCGGCTTCCGCGCTTTACGTGGCGGCCATGACCTCGCTCGAGGCGACCGTGAGGTCCTGAGGAGCCGTCGAGGTTTGACAGCGCTCCGCCGCAGGGTCCAATTCGCAGCTGCAGCAATCCATGATAAGTCCGGAGACGTCCCCCATGACGAGCCGAATCGTAGCCGTCGATCCCTTCGATCTGGTGGTGTTCGGCGGCACCGGCGATCTCGCGCACCGAAAACTGTTTCCCGCGCTTTTCCGCCGCGACCATGACGGCCAGCTGACCGATCCGACGCGCATCGTCGGCGTCTCCCGCAAGGAGCACACCGACGAGTCGTTCCGCGCCGAGGTCAAGGAGGCGCTCCAGACCTTCGTGCCCGCCGACGAGCTCGACAAGCCGACAGTGAAGCGCTTCCTCGCCCGCATCCGCTACGTCACCGTCGAGGCGGCGGGCGACGCGGGCTGGGCGGATCTGAAGACGCTGATCGCCGACGGCCTCGACCGGGTGCGGGCGTTCTACCTCGCGACCTCGCCCGACCTGTTCGACGCCATCACGCACAATCTGAAGACGCACGACCTGATCACTCAGAAGACCCGCGTCGTGCTCGAGAAGCCGCTCGGCAAGGACCTCGCCTCGGCGCAGGAGATCAACTCCGCGGTCGGCGAGGTGCTGGATGAGAGCCAGATCTACCGCATCGACCACTATCTCGGGAAAGAGACGGTCCAGAACCTGCTGGCGCTGCGCTTCGCCAACGTGCTGTTCGAGCCGGTGTGGGACTCCGCGCACGTCGACCACGTCCAGATCACCGTCGCCGAGAAGATCGGCGTCGGCTCGCGCGGCGGGTACTACGACACGTCCGGCGCGCTGCGCGACATGGTGCAGAACCACATCCTCCAGCTGCTCTGTCTCGTCGCCATGGAGCCGCCGGGCGAGCTCGACGCGGACTCGTTGCGCGACGAGAAGCTGAAGGTGCTGCGGGCGCTGAAGCCCATCGACGACGCCTCGGTGCGCTCGCTCACCGTCCGCGGCCAGTACCGCACCGGCGCGATCGACGGAAAATCCGTGCCGGGTTACGTCGAGGAGCTGGGCGACGGGTCGCAGAGCCAGACCGAGACATTCGTCGCGCTGAAGACCGAGGTGCAGACCTGGCGCTGGGCCGGCGTGCCGTTCTATCTCCGCACGGGCAAGCGCCTGCCGCAGCAGGTCTCCGAGATCGTCATCCAGTTCCGTGAGGTGCCGCGCTCGATCTTCGGCCCGGCCGGCGGCTTCCTCGCGCCCAACCGCCTCGTCATCCGCCTGCAGCCCGACGAGGGCGTGAAGCTCTACCTGATGATCAAGGACCCCGGCCCCGGCGGCCTGCGGTTCCGCGAGGTGCCGCTGAACCTATCCTTCGCCGACACGTTCAAGGTCCGGAACCCCGACGCCTACGAGCGGCTTCTGATGGACGTGATCCGCGGCAGCCAGGCGCTGTTCATGCGGCGCGACGAGGTGGAGGCCGCCTGGAAATGGGCCGACCCGATCCTCGAGGCCTGGTCGCGGCTAGGCCACGCGCCATCGACCTACACCGCCGGAACGTGGGGGCCCTCCTCCGCCGTGGCGCTGATCGAGCGCGACGGCCGCACCTGGCATGAGGACCCCGACGCATGAGCGATCACCACGTCGCGATCACCGAATTCGAGACCCGCGAGGAGCTGGCGCAGGCGCTGGCCGACCAAACCGCCGACGCCCTGCGCTCGGCGATCTCGGACGGCGGCGCGGCGACGCTCGCCGTCTCCGGCGGCTCGACGCCGAAGCTCTACTTCCAGAAGCTCTCGCTGGCCGAACTCGACTGGGAGTCCGTCACCGTCACGCTGGTCGACGAGCGCTGGGTTCCGGAAAGCTCCGAGCGCTCCAACGCCCGGCTGGTGAAGCAGAACCTGCTCCAGAACGAGGCCCACGCCGCGAGCTTTGTCCCGCTCTACACCGGCGCGGCGACCCCTGAGGAGGGCATCCACGAGGTCGCCGAGCGCGTCGCCGACATGTCCGGCCCGATCACGGTCGCGATCCTCGGCATGGGCGACGACGGGCACACCGCCTCGTTCTTTCCCGGCGGCGACCGGCTGGCCTACGCGATCGACCCGACGAGCCATCTGCTGGTCTCGCCGATGCGCGCCGAAGCCGCCGGCGAGCCGCGCATCACGCTGACCTTGCCCGTGCTGCTCGCAGCCACGATGCTGGTGCTGCACGTGGAGGGCGCCGGCAAGAAGAAGGTCCTGGAAACGGCGCTCGCGGGCAAGGACGCGAACAAGATGCCGATCCGCGCCGTCGTCGCCCACGCGCCCCATCCGCTGCAGATTGTGTGGGCGCCTTAAAACGAGAACAAGATGCAGCCGATCTCCGGCCGACAAGTCGCGAACATAATTACCGCGCTCGCTCTCGGCCTTCTTATCTGTTTTATCTTTTGGAGCCTGTACGTCACATCGACTCCCGCCGCACCAAATTCAGAGGTGATACTCGGTGTCATTCTTTTTAGTTTTCTAGCAGCACTGTTCGTCGGAATATTCTCGCTTAGTTTCCGATATACAGAGACATCACCTCGAACAGCACTCATATCCGCTGCAGTGATCGGATTTGTTTTTTACTTGCTTGTTCGTAAGACAGAAATATTGTTCGGACTCGCTTCTATTCTAGTAATTCCGCTGATGTTGATCGTATACGCGTTGTTTTTGTCCCGGCATAGAGAAAGGGAGTGAAGGGCATGACCCTCGACGCCCGCATCGCAGAGGTGACCGAAACGATCGTCGCCCGCTCGCGCGACGGACGCGCGCGCTATCTCGACGGCATCGCGAAGGCCGCCGCCAAGGGCCCTCACCGGGCCGCGCTGTCCTGCGGCAACCTCGCCCACGGCTTCGCCGGCTGCGGCGCGACCGACAAGGACGCGCTCAAGGGCCAGGTCGTGCCGAACATCGGCGTCGTCACCGCCTACAACGACATGCTGTCGGCGCATCAGCCCTACGAGCGCTTCCCCGACATCATCCGCGCCGCGGCGCGCGAGGCCGGCGCGGTGGCGCAGGTGGCGGGCGGCGTGCCCGCGATGTGCGACGGCGTCACGCAAGGCCAGCCCGGCATGGAGCTGTCGCTGTTCTCCCGCGACGTCATCGCCATGTCGACCGCGGTTGCGCTCAGCCACGACATGTTCGACGCCGCGCTCTACCTCGGGATCTGCGACAAGATCGTCCCCGGCCTCGTCATCGGCGCGCTGGCCTTCGGACACCTGCCGGCGGTGTTCGTGCCGTCCGGCCCCATGCCCTCCGGCATGACCAACGACGAGAAGGGCCGCATCCGCGGGCTCTACGCCGAGGGCAAGATCGGCCGCGCCGAGCTGCTGGAGGCCGAGAGCGAGAGCTACCACTCCCCCGGCACCTGCACCTTCTACGGCACGGCGAACTCCAACCAGATGCTCATGGAGATCATGGGCCTCCACCTGCCGGGTTCGAGCTTCGTGCCCCCGAACACCCCGCTGCGTGACGCGCTGACCACCGCGACGGTGAACCAAGCGCTCGCCATCACACGCTCGGGCAACGGCTACGCCCCGATCGGCCAGATCCTCGACGAGAAGGCCTTCGTGAACGGCATCGTCGGCCTCAACGCCACCGGCGGCTCCACCAACCACGCGATCCACCTCGTCGCGATGGCGAAGGCCGCCGGCATAACGCTGACCTGGGACGACTTCGACCGGCTCTCGGCGGCGACCCCCCTGCTCTGCCGCATCTACCCCAACGGTTCGGCCGACGTGAACCACTTCCACGCCGCCGGGGGCATGGGCTTCCTCATCCGCGAGCTTCGCGGCGCCGGCCTGCTACACGACGACGTACTGACCGTCATGGGTCCGGGTCTCTCGGAGTACGTCAAGGAGCCGAAGCTTGTCGGCGAGGAGATCGTCTGGAAGGACATCGAGCCCCGAAGCGGCGACCTCTCAGTGCTGCGCCCCGTGGCCGAGCCGTTCCAGGCGGACGGCGGCCTGCGCCTGCTCGACGGCAACATGGGCCGCGCGGTCATCAAAGTCTCCGCGGTCGACCGCGACCGCTGGATCGTCGAGGCGCCGGCGCGGGTGTTCACGACGCAAGACGGGCTTGAGGCCGCGTTCCGCGCGGGCGAGCTCGACCGCGACGTGGTGGCCGTGGTGCGATTCCAGGGACCCAAGGCTAACGGCATGCCGGAGCTGCACCGGCTCACGCCCGCGCTCTCCGTGCTGCAGAAGCGCGGCCACAAGGTCGCGCTCGTCACCGACGGGCGGATGTCGGGCGCGTCCGGCAAGGTGCCGGCGGCGATCCATGTGACGCCGGAGGCCGCGCACGGCGGGCCGATCGGCAAGATCCGCGACGGCGACGTCATCCGCGTCGACGCGGAGGCCGGCAGCCTCGAGGTGCTGGTGGACGCGGCCGAGTTCGCGGCGCGCGAAAACGCCTTCGAAGCGACCGAGCCGCAGTTCGGCATGGGGCGCAACCTGTTCGCCGCCTTCCGGGCAGCCGTCGGACCCGCCGAGCAGGGCGCCAGCGCGCTCTGAGGGCGGCCTTGCCCCTCGCTGCGGCAGGTTGACACAAGCGGCGGCGATCCCCATCGTCTCCACACTCCGAGGGGCGCCCGCACGGGCTGAGACGGCGATCGCCGAACCCTTTGAACCTGTCCGGGTCATGCCGGCGAAGGAACGGGGCGCCTCTCCAAGACGCTTCCCGACGTTCGCCGGCTGCGACCCGCTTGTGAAAGCCGCACGCCATGGCCGCGCAGACGCGCGTCACCGTTCTCGGAGCCGGCGTCGCCGGCCTGACCACAGCCGTCGAGCTCGCGGAGCGCGGCGCGGACGTGACGGTGCTCGAACGCGGAGCCCGCGTCGGCGAACGCGCCTGCTCCTGGTCCGCCGGCGGGATGCTCGCGCCCTGGTGCGAGCGGGAGAGCGCCGAGGAAGCGGTGATCGCGGGCGGCGAGGTCGCGCTGGACTGGTGGCCGGCGCATGTGGACGGCGTCGTGCGCCAGGGCACGCTGGTGGTCGCGCCGGCCCGCGACAGCGCCGAACTCGCCCGCTTCGCCCGCCGCACCTCCCGCTTCGAGACGCTCGACGGCGACGGCGTCGCCGCGCTTGAGCCTGACCTTGCCGGCCGGTTCCGTTCCGGCCTGTTCTTCCCCGATGAGGCCCACCTCGACCCACGCGCCGCGCTGGCTGGGCTCGAGGCGCGGTTGGCGGCGCTCGGCGGCCGCATCCGCTTCGGCGTCGAGGCCGACGCCGACGGCGCCGAGGGCGACGCCGTGGTGGACTGCCGTGGCTTTGCGGCCCGCGAGGCGTTCCCAGACCTGCGTGGCGTGCGCGGCGAGATGCTTGTCGTGCGCACACGGGATATCGCGTTCCAGCGGCCGGTGCGGCTGCTGCATCCGCGGATCCCGTTCTACGTCGTGCCCCGCGCCGACGGCCTGTTCATGCTGGGCGCGACCATGATCGAGAGCGCGGAGCGGCGCGGCCCCGTCGTGCGTTCGGTGGTCGATCTGCTCAACGCGGCCTACGCGCTGCACCCGGCGTTCGGCGAGGCCGAGATCGTCGAAACCCGCGCGGACGTGCGCCCCGCCTTCCCCGACAACCTGCCCCGCGTTGAAACCCGCGGCCGGGTCACTTACGTCAATGGTCTGTACCGACACGGCTTTCTGCTCTCGCCAGCCTGCGCCCGCGCAGCCGCGGACGCCGTGCTGGGGCCGAAGGAGATGAGCCATGAAGCTGATCGTGAACGGCGACGAGCGTGAGCTCGGCGTGCGCGATCTGGCCGAAGCGCTGAGCGCGCTCGACTACGACGACGCGATCGTCGCGACCGCCGTCAACGGCGACTTCGTGCCGGCGCGGGCGCGCGCCGCGACGGCGTTGAGCGAAGGCGACCGGATCGAGATCGTTTCGCCGCGGCAGGGAGGCTGAGGCCATGGAGCTCTACGGAGTCGAGATCGACTCGCGCCTGCTGCTGGGCACGGCGCAATACCCCTCGCCCGCGATCCTCGCTGACGCCGTGAGGGCGTCCGGCGCGGGGATCCTCACAGTCTCGCTGCGCCGGGAATCCGGGCGGCTGCGGGAGGGCCAGGACTTCTGGGGCCTGATCGCGGGGCTGAACGTGAAGGTGCTGCCAAACACCGCCGGTTGCCATTCGGTCAAGGAGGCGGTCACGACCGCGCAGATGGCGCGCGAGGTGTTCGGCACGAACTGGCTGAAGCTCGAGGTGATCGGCGACGCCGACACGCTGCAGCCCGACGTCTTCGGCCTCGTCGAGGCGGCACGGATCCTCACCGAGGACGGCTTCGAGGTGTTTCCCTACACGACGGAAGATCTCGTTGTGGCGGAACGACTTATCGAGGCCGGCTGCAAGGTCCTGATGCCCTGGGGCGCGCCGATCGGCACCGGCATGGGGCTCAACAACGTCTATGGCCTGCGGTCGCTCCGGGCGCATTTTCCCGACGTGCCGCTGGTGGTCGACGCCGGCATCGGCAAGCCCAGCCACGCCGCCGCCGCCATGGAGCTCGGCTACGACGCCGTTCTGCTGAACACCGCTGTGGCCAAGGCGGGCGACCCCGTCGCCATGGCCGGCGCCTTCAAACTCGCGGTCGAGGCCGGCCGGACGGCCTACCTCGCGGACCCGATCGAACCGCGCGACATGGCCGCGCCCTCCACCCCCGTTTTCGGCCGCGCGAGCCTCGCATGACGCGCCGCCTCGACCCGTTCTACCCCGTGGTGGACAGCGCCGCATGGGTGCGGCGCATGACAAACGCGGGCGCGAAGCTCGTGCAGCTGCGCGTTAAGGACAAGCCGGAATCCATTCTGCGTGCTGAGATTTCCGACGCGCTCGCGACTTGCTCTGCGGTGGGCGCCGATCTCGTCGTCAACGACTACTGGGAGATTGCGATCGATCTCGGCGCGTCCTTCCTCCACCTCGGCCAGGAGGATCTCGACGACGCCGACCTCACGGCGATCCGCGCGGCCGGGATCAGGCTCGGCGTCTCGACGCACACGCCGGAAGAGCTCGACCGCGCGCTGTCCGTGGACCCGCACCACATCGCTCTCGGGCCGATTTGGCCCACCATCCTGAAGAAAATGCCCTTTGCGCCTCAAGGACTTGAGCGCATCGGCGAATGGAAGCGCGCGGTCGGCGAGCGCCCGCTGGTCGCGATCGGCGGGCTGACGCCGGACCGCGCCGCGCAGTGCCTCGCGGCCGGCGCGGACGTCGTGGCGGTCGTGAACGACGTCGTCGGCGCGGCGGACCCGGAAGCCCGCGCCCGGGAGTGGATCGAGCTGACCCGGGCCGCGGCCTGAGGCGCGAGCGGCCCGGCTCTGCCCGGACGCGCTGGTTAACTTAGCCGAGCAGGCGGTTAACGCGGGGCGACTTTCGGGTTAATTCCGGATGCAAGTCACGAACGGTCGACGCGTCAGAGCGCTCGCGTCCCGCTCACCCCATGCCGCCGTCGTTCTCCGCCGACAGATCCTCGACCGCCGTCGCACCGGGCGCGGGGTCCGGCTTCGGGTCGTCCTCGCCGGGCTTTCGGCGGACGCCGGCAACCTCCGAGGCGTCCGGCGCCTCGACGTTCTGCGCGTCGTCCGGCCCCGCCTTGGCGCCAGGCTTCACCCCCGGCTGACGGGCGGCCTCGGCCTCGGAAAGGCCGGTCGCGGCGCTGGCGGGGTCGGGCTTGGGATTGTGCGTCATGAACCTGTCTCCGGTCGGTCGCCTCAAGGGGGAAGCGCTGCCGGAGGACGAAGGTTCCAGCCGGATCCTCAGTGCAGGATCTGGCTCAGGAACAGCTTGGTGCGCTCGTGCTGCGGGTTGGCGAAGAAGGCGTTGGGCTCGTTCATCTCGATGATCTGACCCGCGTCCATGAAGATCACGCGGTTCGCGACCTGCCGGGCGAAGCCCATCTCGTGCGTGACGCAGAGCATGGTCATGCCGTCGTTGGCGAGGCCGACCATGGTGTCGAGCACCTCCTTCACCATCTCGGGGTCGAGCGCCGAGGTGGGCTCGTCGAACAGCATGATCTTGGGCTGCATGCAGAGCGCGCGGGCGATCGCCACGCGCTGCTGCTGGCCGCCGGAGAGCTGGCCCGGATACTTCTTCGCCTGTTCGGGGATGCGCACCCGCTTCAGGAAGTGCATCGCCAGCTCCTCGGCCTCCCTCTTCGGCATCTTGCGCACCCACATCGGCGCCAGCGTGCAGTTCTCGAGGATGGTCAGGTGCGGGAAGAGGTTGAAGTGCTGGAAGCACATCCCGACGTCGCGGCGGATCTCGTCGATCTTCTTGAGATCGTTGGTGAGCTCGGTGCCCTCGACGATGATCTGGCCCTTCTGGTGCTCCTCCAGCCGGTTGATGCAGCGGATCATGGTGGACTTGCCGGAGCCGGACGGCCCGCAGATCACGATGCGCTCGCCGCGCTTCACCTTGAGGTTGATGTCCTTCAGCACGTTGAAGTCGCCGTACCATTTGGACATGCCGATGATCTCGACCGCGGTCTCGTTCGAGATCTGCGGTTTCTGGGCGGCGGACAGTTCGGAAGCGTCGACGACGGACTCGGCCATGGGCGTGGCTCCTTGACGGTTCAATGCTTGTGGCCGACGTCCAGCCGCTCTTCGACGAAGCGCGAGTAGCGGGACATGCCGTAGCAGAAGATGAAGTAGACGATGCCGGCGAAGGCGAAGCCGGTGTAGACCGTGCCCGGCGTCGCCCAGTTCGGGTCGGCGAAGGCCGACCGGATGATGCCGAGGAAGTCGAAGATCGAAATGATCGCCACCAGCGTCGTGTCCTTGAACAGGCCGATGAAGGTGTTGACGATGCCGGGAATGACGAGCTTCAGCGCCTGCGGCAGCACGATCAGGATCATCATCGGCCAGTAGCGCAGGCCCATCGCCATGGCGCCCTCGTACTGGCCTTTCGGGATCGCCTGCAGGCCGCCGCGCACCACCTCCGCCATGTAGGCCGCGGAGAACAGCGACACGCCGACCAGCGCGCGCAGCAGCCCGTCGATGCTCCAGCCCGAGGGCAGGAACAGCGGCAGCATGTAGGTCGCGAAGAACAGCACGGTGATCAGCGGCACGCCGCGCCAGAACTCGATGAAGGCGATGGCGAAGAACCGCACCACCGGCAGCTTCGACCGCCGGCCGAGCGCGAGCAGCACGCCGAGCGGCAGCGAGGCGACGATGCCGGTGGTCGCCACCACGAGCGTGACCAGCAGGCCGCCCCAGGCGCGGGTTTCGACCGGGCGGAGGCCGAAGAAGCCGCCGCTGAGCATGACGAAGGCGAAGATCGGGAACGCGACGAAGAACAGGAGCGCGTTCGCCTTCTTGTAGGGCGCGGAGGGGGTCAGCAGCGGCGCGATCAGCGCGACCGCCACGAAGAACACCGTCGCCGGCCGCCAGTGCTCCTCGGCGGGATAGAAGCCGTAGAGCATCTGGCCGAAGCGGGTGGTGATGAAGGGCCAGCACGCCCCAACCTCCGGCCCAATGCAGGCCTCGCGGTTCGCGCCCGTCCACACCGCCCGGAGGACGAGGAAGTCGAGCATGATCCACGCGACATAGGTGGCGAGGGCCAGGCAGAACAGGGACAGCAGCGTGTTGGCCGGCCCGACGAACAGGTTCTGCCGCGCCCAGCCCGAAAATCCCACCAGCGAGGCCGGCGGCGGTTCGGGTTGCAGGATCTCCTTGCGAACGAAGGGTTGGCCGTGGCCGATAGCGACGTCGCTCATGTCCGCCTCACCGTTCGATCAGCGCGACGCGCCGGTTGTACCAGTTCATGAAGAGCGAGGTCACAAGGCTGATGACGAGGTAGCAGCCCATCGTGATGGCGATGATCTCGATGGCCTGGCCGGTCTGGTTGAGGGTCGTTCCGGCGAAGACCTGCACAAGCTCGGGGTAGCCGATGAAGGCCGCCAGCGACGAGTTCTTCGTCAGGTTGAGGTACTGGCTCGTGAGCGGCGGGATCATCACCCGCATCGCCTGGGGAATGACCACGAGCCGGGTCGAGAGGCTGGGCTTCAGGCCGAGCGAGGCGGCGGCTTCCGACTGGCCGTGGCTGACCGCCTTGATGCCGGCGCGGACGATCTCCGCGATGAAGCCGCCGGTGTAGATCGAGAGCGCCACGACGAGCGCCGCGAACTCCGGCAGCAGGCGCGAGCCGCCGACGAAGTTGAAGCCCCTGAGAACGGGCGTTTCGATGGTGAGCGGAAAGCCCACGAGGGCGAAGCCGATCAACGGCAGCGCCACCAGCATGGCGACCGAGGTCCAGAACACCGGGAACTGCTGCCCGGTCTTCTCGCGGCGGGCGGTCGACCACCTGTTCAGGGCGATCGCGCCGACGATCGCGATCCCCAGGGCGACGAAGCCGACGAGGCTGCCCTCGCCGAACACGATCCTGGGGATGTAGACGCCGCGGTTGTTGAGGAAGACCTCGCCGAAGATAGAGTAGCTGTTTCGGGCGGCGGGCATCGCGGCCAGCACCGCGAGGTACCAGAACAGGATGTGGAACAGCAGAGGAAGGTTGCGGGTGACCTCGACGTAGACGGTGCAGACCTTGCGCACCATCCAGTTCTTCGACAGGCGGCCGACGCCGACGAGGAAGCCGAGGATGGTGGCGAACACGATGCCGACGACGGCGACGAGCAGCGTGTTCAGAATGGCGACCAGCAGCGCGCGGCCGTAGCTCGACGACTCGCTGTAGGGGATCAGCGTCTGGTTCAGGCCGAAGCCGGCGGTCTGGTCCAGGAAGCCGAAGCCCGAGGCGATACGCTGGTTGGAGAGGTTTTCCTGCGCGTTCCAGACCATCGCGCCGAGCGCGAGCGCCACGACGACCACCACGACGACCTGCGCCACGTTTCCGCGGAACCGCGCGTCGTTCCAGATGGATGAGGTCGAGGGCGGCCGGGCCGCCGGGGCCGGGCCTTCATGCGTAATCGCCATCACACGCTCCAACTTCACGGCAGGTTCGACGCCCTACGCGACGTGAGCCCCGCTCCGCCCGGGCGAGCCGGGCGAAGCGGAAGCGCGGCGCGACCGTCGGCTCAGCGGATCGGCGGGCCGTACTGAAGACCGCCCTTGGTCCACAGCGCGTTCTTGCCGCGCTCGATCTGCAGGGGCGAGCCCTTGCCGACGCTGCGGTCGAAGGCTTCGCCATAGTTGCCGACCTTGGAGACGATGCGGACCAGCCAGTCCTTCGTCAGCCCGATCTGCTCGCCGAAATTGCCCTCCGCGCCGAGCATGCGCTTGATGTCGGGGTTCGGCGAATTGAGCATGTCCTTGACGTTCTGGGAGGTGATCCCCGCCTCTTCGGCGTTCAGCATGCCGTAGTGGACCCACTTCACGATGTCGAACCACTGGTCGTCGCCCTGGCGGACGGCGGTGGCGAGTGGCTCCTTGGAGATCAGCTCCGGCAGGATGACGTGCTCGTCCTTGTCGGCGAGCTTCAGGCGCAGCGCGTAGAGCTGGGACTGGTCCGAGGTGAAGACCTCGCAGCGGCCGGATTCATAGGCCTTCAGCGTCTCTTCCTGGCCCTGGAACGCGACGACTTCGTACTGGAGGTTGTTGGAGCGGAAGAAGTCCGCGACGTTGAGTTCGGTCGTGGTGCCGGACTGGGTGCAGACCGAAGCGCCGTTCAGCTCCATCGCCGACTTCACGCCGAGCGACTTGCGGACCAGGAAGCCCTGGCCGTCGTAGTAGTTGGTGGCGGTGAAGTTCAGGCCCTGGGTCGCGTCGCGCGACAGCGTCCAGGTGGAGTTGCGCGACAGGATGTCGACCTCGCCGGACTGGAGCGCGGTGAAGCGGTCCTTGGCGGTCAGCGGCGAGAACCGCACCTTGGTCGGGTCGTCGAAGACCGCGGCGGCGACGGCGCGGCAGAGGTCGACGTCGAGGCCGGTCCACTCGCCCTTGGCGTCGGGGTTCGAGAAGCCGGGCAGCCCAGTGCTGACGCCGCACTGGAGAAAGCCCTTTTGCTTGACCTGGTCCAGGGTCGCCGCATCGGCGGCGCCGGACGCGAAGACCGCAGAAGCGCCAAGCGCCAGAGCGGTAAGGAACTGTTTCATCGGGGGAGCTCGCCTCTCTCACAAGGGACGCCGGGCCCGGCCTTGGGCGGCGGCGTGGCTTGCGCCTGCTCCCGTCGCCGTCAGCTCCGGCCTTGTCGTCGAACGCGTCGCCGGGGTGCGCCGCCGTTCAGGCGCCATCTTCGCGCGATAATTCGGCCACCGCGAGATGATTTTCGCGCCACTCGCAAAAAGTGGACAAGGCTTGACGGGATCTTAGCAAGCGCCCGACAACCTCATGTTTCCATCCGGGATTTGAAGGGCGACTGCCATGGAACGCGATGGGGAACGCCCTTTCGGACCGCTGACGGACCTCGTGCTCGGCGGTCGCTCGGTCGTGGAGCAGCACGGATTCGTCAACCCGCCGATCGTCCGCGGCTCCACCGTGCTGTCGCCCACCGTCGCCGACCTCGAGGGGCGAACCGGCCGCTACGCCTATGGACGGCGCGGCACGCCGACCTCCGACGCGCTGGCCGACGCCCTGAAAACGTTGGAGGGCGGCGCGCATGTGGCGCTCACGCCCTCCGGACTGAACGCGGTCGCGACCGCCCTTCTGGCGGTGCTCGGCGCGGGCGATCACCTGCTGATGGTGGACACCGTCTACCAGCCCACGCGGCACCTCTGCGACCTCACGCTGAAGCGGCTCGGCATTGAGACGACCTACTACGAGCCGTCGGTCGGCGCGCAGATCGCCGATCTGATCCGGCCGGAGACCAAGGCCGTCTTCGTGGAGAGCCCGGGCTCCCTCACCTTCGAGATCCAGGACATCCCGGCCATCGCCGGCGCGGCGCATGCGCGCGGCGTCGCGGTGGTGATGGACAATACGTGGGCGACGCCGCTGTTTTTTAAGGCGCACGACCAGGGCGTCGATCTCTCCGTCACGGCCGGCACCAAATACCTCGGAGGCCACGCCGACCTGCTGCTCGGCACGATCTCGGCGAACGAGGCCTACGCGCCCGCCCTGATCGCCGCCCATGGGGCGCTGGGGCTCTGCGTCGGGCCGGACGACATGTTCCTCGCCCTGCGCGGCCTCAGGACGTTGGGCGTGCGGCTCGCCCACCAGCAGGACGCGGGCTTGCGGGTCGCGCGCTGGCTCGAATCGCGCTCCGAGGTCGCCCGCGTGCTGCATCCCGCGCTCGAGAACGACCCCGGCCACGCGCTGTGGCGGCGCGACTTCACCGGCGCCTCCAGCTTGTTCGCGATCGAGCTGAAGCCGGGGCCGAAGGGCGCGGTCGCGGCCTTCCTGGACGGGCTGAGGCTGTTCGGCCTCGGCTACTCCTGGGGCGGGTTCGAGAGTCTCGCGATCCCCTACGACGCCCGGCCGATCCGCACCGCGAGCCGCTGGGCGCCGGCGGGGCCGACCGTCCGCATCCACGTCGGGCTGGAAGAGGTCGGGGACCTGATCGCGGACCTCGACGCCGGGCTCGCCCGCTACGCCGCGGCGCTCTGAGCCGGCGTCAGGGCGTCAGCCACCGCATGCCGCCGGCGCGCTCGAACAGCGCGCGGCGATGGCCGCCGCGGCCGAGGTACAGCCATTCGAGCGTCGCGACCGCGACCTCGACCACCGCGAAATGGCGGAAGCCGCCATCGCCGCCGGGCGCGGGCGCATAGGCGCCACCCTCGCCGATCGCCTCGCCGGGGGCCGGCTCGACCGCGTAGAGGCTGCGCGCCTCCTCGGGAACGGCGACCCATGCGATGCGGGCGATGTCGTCGCCGGCGTGGACGCGACCGATGCCCTCGAGCCGGATCTGCGCACGCTCGTCGCGGTCCCAGGCGCAGAGCGCGGTCCGAGGGTCGGCGGCGATCTCGGCGATCTTGTCGGAGCGAGTGTCGGCGTGGAACCGGACGCGCCAGGCGCCGGGATCGGCCTTGCGCAGCACCACCGTGCGCGCCCGCGGACGCGCGTCGAGGCCGACCGTCGCGAGGGTGAGGCGCCGCATCGGGGCGAGCGGATCGGTCGCCGCCTCGCTCAACAGGCGCCACGCCTCCGCGCGGGAGGCGGCGAGGTCGTCGTAATAGGAAGGGCGGGCCAGGTTGGTCACGGCCCGCCGAGACTAGCCCAGCGTGTGACGCCGGAAAATATCCCTCGGCGTGCGCTGCGGCAAAAAAGTGCTTCCCGCCCCGGGGGCGGCTCGAAAACAGACAAAGAAAAACCCCGCGCAGCGAAGCCGCGCGGGGTCGAAACTGTCAACGAACGGGCCGAAGCCCAGTCGTTTCAGAGCTCAGCCGGGCTGTACGAGGTGACCTCGAGGCCAACCGGGGTCTCGGAAACGATCGGAGCGGTCCAAATAGCCATTGTAGCCTCCTAAAAGCTTGCGCGATGCGCCGCACCGCGCGGCGATCAGAACGCCGTCTGCGTTCGATGGAGCGAGTATCCGGCGGACGGGCGGCGGGCGCCAGTTAATTTCCTGTCATGTTTCGACAGGCCCGCCGGGCGACGATCAGCTGCGGGTGTTGGTCGGAGCGACCGGCTTCTTGGAGCCGCTCTTTTTGTGGGAGTGCTTCTTGGCCTTCATCGGCGAGGTCGCCTGATGCTTGCGCGTCGTGTCCATCTCGCTGCGCTCCTTGGCGCTCTCGCGATCTCCGGTCGACTGGGCAGCGCCGCTCGTCTGGGCGAAGGCGGCGACCGGCGCGACAAGCATCGCGGCGGCGAGAGCGCCGGACGCGAGCATCTTCATCGAAGATTTCATGACTTTTGTTTCCCTTGGTACGCTTCGCGACAGAAACGGCGGGTCGCGCCTGATGGTTCCGCCCGTCGATTCACTTGCGCCGCAAGGTCGTGCAACTGCGATCGATCCCGCTCACTGCGCGGTGACCAGCCGGCTGCGGGCGCGGCGGTCGGTGGCCCCGCCGACGGAAAGCCGCCGCGCCGGCGCGTCGCCACGACGCTTTGCCCATCGCCTTTCAGCGTCCGTGTCTCACATAGGCTCCATGCCCCGTCTGGAGATCCTATGGACGCCATCCCTAACCGCCCCGGCCGCGCCTCGCTGCAGCAGGTCATCGCCGGCCTGACGGACGGCGTGATCCTGGTCGAGCCGGACCAGTCGATCTCCTGGGCGAACGCCGCGGCGGTCGCGATGCACGGCGTCGACGACGTCACCGGACTCGGCGGCGACGTCGACGGCTACCGCGCCCGGTTCAGGCTGCGGTTCCGCAACAACCACCCGCTGCCCGAAGACCGCTACCCGCTCGACCGCGTCATCGCGGGCGAAAGCTTCGACGACGTCACGGTGGAGGTGTCCCCGAGCGCCGACCCCGAGCGCGTGTGGGTGCACACGATCCGGAGCCTCGTCGTGGTCGACGCGTCGGGCGCGCCCGAGCTGCTGGTGCTGATCATCAAGGACGAGACCGAACGCTTCGAAGCCGAGGACCGGTTCGAGAGCGCCTTCAACGCCAACCCGGCGCCCGCCCTGATCTGCCGTCTCGCCGACCAGGTCTATGTCCGCGTGAACCAGGGCTTCATGGACATGACCGGCCACGACCGCGCGGCGGTCATCGGAAAGACCGTGCGCGAGCTCGACATCTTCTCCGGGGCCGAGAACCACGACCGCGCCTTCGAGCGCATCGGCGAAGGCCGCTCCGTCATGCAGATGGAATCGGAGGTCCCGCTGCCGGACGGATCGAGCCGCGCCGCGATCGTCGCGGGCCAGCCGATCGAGGTCGAGGGCGAACCCTGCATGCTCTTCACCTTCGCCGATCTCGAACCGCGCCGGAAGGCTGAGACCTCGCTGCGCAAAAGCGAGGAGCGCTTCTCGAAGTCGTTCCGTCTGTCGCCCGTCGCGATGGCGATCACCCGCCTGCCGGACCACGCCTTCATCGACGTCAACCGCGCGTTCGAAGCCATGACGGGAACGCCGGAGATCGAGATCGTCGGCCGCAGCGCGTCCGACCTGAAGTTGTGGACGGACCCGGCGGCGCGGCGCGCGGTGGAGGCCGCGCTGAAGGACGGCCGCGGCGTGCACGGCGCGCCTCTGCGCATGCGCGCCGCCGACGAGGCCGAGATCGACTGTCTGGTCTCGGCGGAGGCGGTCGAGATCAACGACGCCCCCTGCGTGCTCTGGGTCCTTCAGGACGTGACCGAGCGCAAGAAGTCCGAGGACGAGCTGATCTCCGCCATCGAGAGCGTCATGGCCGACACCTCCTGGTTCAGCCGCACGGTCGTCGAGAAGCTCGCGAACCTGCGCCAGACCTCGCGCCGTCCCGGGCCCGGCGTCGGCCTCGACGATCTCACCGACCGCGAGCGGCAGATCCTGGGGCTGATCTCCGAAGGCTGCGACAACGTCGCGATGAGCGACCGCCTCAAGCTTTCCACCAACACGGTCCGCAACCACGTCGCGTCGCTGTTTCGCAAGATCGGCGTCAACCGGCGCGCCGCGGCCGTGGTGTGGGCGCGGGAGCGCGGGATCACGGGCGGAGCGGCGGTCGAGCCGCGCCGGGCTCCCAAAAGCTGATCACACTCGAAATCGGTCCCAAAATACTAGGTCGCCTAGTCCTTGCGTCTCTATGGCCGCGGCGTCATCCGGGCCATTTTCCTCTTCACCGCCAGACGCCCACGGCTCGGGAGCCGCGGCCCCGGCACGCAGGAGATGGAGACGAACGTGGACAAGAATCGCATCGAAGGCGCCGTCAAGGAAGTTAAGGGCTCCGTGAAGGAAGCCATTGGCAAGGTGACCGGCAACAAGGCGACCGAAGCCGAAGGCAAGGCCACCAAGGTCGAGGGCAAGGTTCAAGGCGCGGTCGGCAAGGTCGCCGACAAGGTTCGCGACGCCGGCAAGTGACGCGCTTCGCAGGGCGGCCCCGCCGTCGACCGCCCTGCCCGCCGCCCCGCGCGGCCTGACTCTCAGACAGTTCTGCGAAGCCTCGAAAGGGCGAGAATGACCGACACCTCCATAACCGGCGGCGCGACGGCCGCGCGCGCCGACCTCGATCGCGCCGCCGCGTTCGATCGGGTCGCGCCGAGCCGGATCTCCTGGGGCGCCGTGTTCGCCGGCGTCGCGCTGGCCCTCACCGTCCAGTTCGCCCTCAACCTCCTCGGCGTCGGAGCGGGCGCCGCGGTGATCGATCCGGGCACGAGCGACAATCCGGGCGCCGCGGCGTTCTCCATCGCCGGCGGTCTCTGGTACGTGGCGTCCGGGCTGATCGGCGCCTTCGTCGGCGGATACGTCGCGAGCCGCCTCTCCGGCCACGCCGCCAAGACGGTCGGCGGCCTGCACGGCCTCACCACCTGGGCCGCAACGACGCTCGTCATCCTCTATCTCCTGACCACGTCGGTCGGCGCGCTCGTGGGCGGCGCCTTCAGCGGTCTCGCCAGCGTGATCGGCGGCGTCGGCGGCGCGGCGTCCAGCGCCGTTCAGGCGGCCGCTCCCAGCATCGCCGCGATGAACCCGCTGCAGCAGATCGAGACCGAGGTGCGCGAGGCCGCCGCGGGGCAGGACCCCGAGGCTCTGCGCTCCGGCGCGGTCGCGGCCGTCCAGGCGGTGCTGACCGGCGATCCGGCCAAGGCAGACGAAGCCCGCACGCGAGCCGCGGAAGCTCTCGCCCGGGCCCAGAACATCAGCCCCGATCAGGCCCGCGCCCAGATCGGCCAGTACGAGGAGCGCTACCGCGCGACGGTCGCCGAAGCCAAGAGCCAGGCGCAGGCCGCCGCCGTGACGACCGCCAAGGTCGTGTCCCGCGGCGCGCTGCTCGGCTTCCTCGCCCTCGCCCTCGCCGCCCTCGCCGCATGGCTCGGCGGCGCGGCTGGCGCGACGCGCCCCACGCGTCGGGTCTGACCCCATCGTCCAGGCCTTTCCCGAGGTCTGGACGTTAGGCAGGGGTGGTTCGCCCCCCCGATGCCCCTGCCGGAGGGCGGGACCCCACGGGGTCCCGCCCTCTTTTTTGAGACCTGCGCAACCGTCGTCCGCACGACTCCGCGCGCTCCGATTTGCGAAGGATCAGGCGCTCGCGCCATCATGGTTCGCGATGATCACGCCAGCGCCTCCCTCTTCGCCGGATCCGAGGTCCACGCCAGATCCGAGGTCCGCGGTGAGCGACGGCGAGGAGGCCTTCGCGATCTCGGTCCCGGCCTGGCGCGCGCGCCGGCTGCGCGCCCATCTCGGCGCCCTCCCCGCCGCAGGCGCGGCCGCCCGGGCCGCGGGCGAGCCGCGCGCCGCCCCGGCGGAGGCCGCGCACCGCGCCGAGGCCCGGCGCTGGCTCCAGGGGTGGGACCAGGCGGACGTCTCGGCGGCGTCGAGCGAGCCCAAGCCCGCGACCCCGAAGCAGCTCGCGAAACTGGCGCGCTGGGAGGCCGGCGTCGGCCGTCTGCGTCCCTCCGAAGGCGCGCTGCGGCGGGACATTCTGGAGACCGTCGCGGACGCGCTGCTTTCGGCGCGGCCGTTGCCCTTCGGCGCCATCGCCGCGGCCCACCGCGAAACCGTGAGGCGCTGCCGGGAGGCGGGCGTGCCGGCGCCGAAGGCCTCGCGCTACCGCCGCTGGCTGAAGCTCACGGGACGGGCCGCCGGCCCGACGGGAGCGCCCCGTCCGGACTGAACGCGCCGGCGGAGACCGCCTCGCGGCGTCAGAGGGCTCCCCGAGCCTTCGCGGGCTTCGGCTTCAGCCAACCGGCGTAGCGCACCAGCAGGCCGAACACGGGAAGCGTCAACGTTACGTCGAACCGGAAGCGTCCTTCCTCGTCCGCCCGTTCGACGGCCTCGCAGCGTGGACGCAGGAGGGACGGCAGGGGGACGCCCCAGAGCTGAGCGTCGAGCACGGGCAACGAGATGCGCCCCTCGCTCGCCGCGAGGCCCAGACGGAACGTCAGGGGACCGAACCGCTCGACGAGCTTTCCGTCGGCGTCCCGGCGGAGGCGGGAAGAGAAGCGCGTTCCGCCGAAGGTCCGCGTCCAGATCTCCTCGCCTCCGCCGCCGGACGCCTCCCGTTCGACGCTGACCGTCACGGGAACGTCGGCGCCGGGTCGCGGCAAGCCGATCACCCACCGGACGAGCCGGGCCACGGGACTCCGGCCGCCCTCGACGCTGGCCCGCCCCTGCCAGACGGGATCGCCGTCGGAGCGGTGGAACGCTTTCAGCGGCTCGGGCAGGCCCGCGAAGGCCGCCGCGCCCAGGACCTGCTGGAACACGGCGGGGCCGTGCGCCGCGGTCTCGATGGTCGTCGAGATCGCATAGGGCGTCATCTCGGCCTCGATGCGACCGAGCGTCAGAGCGCCGGCGGCCGAGCGGGCGCCCGGCGCAAGCTGACCGGCCCGGATCGCCCGCACGGCCGCCGCGGTGGCGAGCGTCGGCACCTGAGGCCCGTGGCCCTGCTCGGCGAGCAGCGACCAGCGCGCATGGCGCGGTGCGCCGGCCTCGTCCAGCCCGGAGACCGCAACCAGCATCCCGCCGCGCTCCGAGGTGGTGATCCGCGTCAGGCGGCGCGCGGCGAGCAGGAGGGGGATCAGCCCGTCGAGCCGTCCGACGAGCCCTGCCCGGCGCAACAGCGCCAGCGCAGTCAGCCCGCTTTGCTCGATCGACGACTCGAGGCCCGCATAAAAGGCGACGCGGGACGTCACGCCGAGCGCAGGCCCGAGACTCTGGGCGTCGACCGTCTCCACCGCCGCGACCCGCTGCGTCCGCAGGCGCGGCATCGCCGCCGCGCGGCCGTCGAGCCAGCCGGTCGTCTGCTGCAGCTCGCCGTCGCGCCAGACGGAAATCGGCCGGCCGGCGTAGGTGAGGATCGCGGCGATCACCGCGGCGCCGACCTCGCTGCGCCCGCCCGGCGTTATGGCGATGTCGACGCTGTCGATCCGGCGCCAGCCCTCCGTCAGCGCGATCACCGCCGCGGCCGACAGGGCGGGCGTCGAGCTGGCGCCCGCGAGCGCCACCCGCCCCCGCGCGCGCGCCAGGTCGTCGAGCGCCGCGCCGTAGCCCGCGATGTAGTCGCGCGCGTCGGCGAGGTCGACGACATGCGCCCCGGCGTCGAGCGCCGCGCGCGGCACGTCATAGCCCGCCCCCTGAAACGGGCCGGAGGCGTCGATCACGAGCCAGGGCGCGATCTCGGCGAGCCGGGCGGCGAGTCCCTGGCGGTGGTCGAGCCTCGCGCCGGAGACGCGCGTCCCCTCCCCGCGCCCGACGCTGCGGGCGAGGGCCTCGGCCTTCCCGGCGTCGCGGGAGGTGAGGATGAGGTCGAGGCCGTCGAAGGCCGCGAGATGGCGCGCCAACCGCGCGCCGAAGACGCCGGTTCCGCCGATCAGCAGGACGCGGTGCAAGGTCATTCCGTCTCCGAAGGCGCGAAGCGATGGCGGTGCGCGGGATCTGGCGTCTCGCACACGGTCTTCCGGCCGAAGATCCGGTAGCGGTTGCGCGCGACGCGATCGTAGAGCCAGTCCCGAAGCGCCTTCGGCATGATCCGACCGATCACGAGCAGGCGGGCGGGGCCGTTCAGATGGGCGGCCAGCGCGAGCACCGCGTCGGACTTCGCCAGCGCGCGGCCGTCCTCGATGAAGAGGAAGCTCTCCGGATCGTCGGGGTCGGCGCCATGGCGCGCGGCGAGCGCCCGCCCCTCGCGCGACTGGATCGCGACGAAACGCATCGCGTGGTCGCGCTCGTGGCCGAGGGCGTAGCGCACGCTCCCGGAGCACAGCACGCAGACGCCGTCGTAGAGCCAGACCGGCGCGGCGCTCATCCGCGCTGGTCCCGGTAGCGCCCGCTCTGGCGCAGCAGTTCGCCGAACAGGGGGTGCCGCAGGCTGAGCGCGAACTCGAAGGCGCCGGCGCCGGTCTCGCGGTGGGTGACGGTCAGCGCCCCCGGCGACAGCCAGCCGGGCAGCGCCACGCGGAAGCGCCCGAGCCGCAGCGTGTAGCCGGCGCTGCGGAAGGTGAGCGCGCCGTCCTCGACCGAGAGCCTGAGCGGCATGGCGACGCCGTAGCCGACGTACTCCTCCAGGCCGGTCGGCCCCGCGAAGCGCTTGGCGGAGTGGATCACCTGCGGGAAGCCGCCGCGCTTGGCGTAGAGCCGGGTCCAGACCTGCCCGCCGGTCGCGCCGTCCTCGGTGACGGTGACGACGCTCGCGACGTCGGTGTCGAGACAGACCGGCAGCGGCGCGCCGATCAGGCGCAGCGCCTGCGACAGGATGCGGCCCGCCCGGTTCATCCGGAGCTCCGTGATGCGCCCGACATAGGTCGCCGCGGCGGAGCCCGACAGCCGCTTGGAGAACCGGCGGCGGACGTCGGCCGGAAGCCGCTCCCACTCGGCGGCGCCCAGCAGCGCGCGGAAGCGCAGATCGACCAGCCGGGCCTCCGGCCGCGAGGGGGACAGCTGCAGGTCTTGGTCCGTGTCGCGTTGCGCCGACATCCTTTGTCTCCAATCGAATCCTAAAGCCGCCTCAGCCCTTCTCCTTCGGAAGGAACGACGCGATCTTCGCGCCGAGCTTCAGCAGCATGTCGCGCTTGCCCCGCGGGAGGGACAGCATCTGGCCGTACCAACGGTCCAGCGCGACGGTGAAATCGAGCATCGCCTGCAGCCGCTGCCGGGCCACGGGGCTGACGGTCGGATCGCCGTCGGCCTCAGCCGAGCAGTGGCGCAGCGCGGCGAGCGCGGGGTCGATCTCGCGCTCCTTGCGCCCGGCCGCGATGCGCGCGGCGATCTCCCAGACGTCGGTCTCGGCCTCGTAATGGTCCCGCCGATCCTGACGCACCGGAACGCGGCGGATCAGGTTCCAGGCCAGCAGCTCCTTCAGCGAGTTCGAGACGTTGGAGCGCGCCATCGACAGGTCGTCGGCGATCTCCTCCGCCGTCAGCGGGCGCTCCGAGAGGTAGAGCAGAGCATGGATCTGGCCGATCGACCGGTTGACGCCCCACTGTCCGCCGAGATCGCCCCACTGCAGGACGAAGGTCTCGATCGGCCGCGGCAAATTTCCGGTTTCATCTGTAATTTCTGTCATGACAGAAATTTACGACACAACGGAAGGAAGCGCAAGCGGGGCGTTGCGGCGAACGCCGTTCAGGCGGCGCGTGGCGGCGTGGTCAACCGAGGTCCGACCGGTCGAGCGTCGCGATGAAGTCGCTCAGACGGTCGCCCTGCACCAGGATGTGGGCGCGCAGCTCGCGTTCGGCCCCCGGCGTATCGCCCGTAAAGATCGCCTCGACGATCCGTTCGTGCTCGGCGAGCGAGGTCGCGACGCGGGCGCCGGCGCGGAGCTGGAGGCGGCGGTAGGGCTTTAGCCGCATATGCAGCCGGCGCGCTTCGTCGCCCAGGAAGGCGTTGTGGGCCTCGGCGTAGATCACGTGGTGGAAGCGCTCGTTGGCGAGATAGTAGGTGTCGCTGTCGCCGTCGGAGGCCTCCGCCCGGCAGTCGTCGAGCGCGGCCTGCAGCGCCCGGCGGCCTGGTCCGTCGATGCGGCGCGCGGCGAGGCCGCCGGCCATGGCCTCGAGCGCCGCCATGGCCTCGAACCGTTCGATGATGTCGCGGAAGCCGAGCGAGGCCACGAAGGCGCCGCGCCGGGGCAGCAGCGTCACGAGGCCCGTCGCCGCGAGCTGGCTCAGCGCTTCGCGCAGGGGGGTGCGCGACACGCCGAAGCGGTCGGCCAGCGTCTGCTCGTCGAGACGGTCGCCGGGCTTGAAGACGCCGGTGACGATGTCGGCCTCCAGCGCGAACCGCAGGGCGTCCGCGCGACGGACCGGCGCCTCCGCGGCCGCATGCTCCGCCGACGTATTCCTCTTCGTCCTCAAGACTCTACCGTTCGTTTCACTGCGTGGAGAGGATCGTAGCCGCGCTCTCCGTCATGCACAATTTCATTTCTTGTATACGAGAATATTGACACCGCATTTGTAGGGGCGTTTGCTGAGCGCATAAAAATCAACAGCCTGAGGAACGCCGACGATGACCAGCGCCCCCCGCGATCCGGGAGGCGGCGGGCTCGCGCCTGCCCTCCCGAACGCCGCCCCGCTCCCGCTGACGGGGAGCGCCCGCCATGACGCCTGAGCTTCTCTCCATCGTCGGCCTCGGCGCGATGTTCGTCGTGGCGACGCTGCTGCCGGTGAACATGGGCGTGCTCGCCTTCGCGGGCGCCTTCCTGCTCGGCACGCTGGTGGCCGGCCTCACCACCAAGGCCATCATCGGGTTCTTCCCCTCCGGCCTGTTCCTGACGCTGGTCGGGATCACCTATCTCTTCGCCATCGCCCAGGCGAACGGCACCATCGACTGGCTGGTGCGCCTCGCGGTGAAGGCGGTCCGCGGCCGGGTCGTCATGATCCCCTGGATCATGTTCCTGGTCGCCGCGGCGCTGACGGCGGTCGGCGCGGTCAGCCCCGGCGCGGTCGCGATCATCGCCCCGATCGCGCTCGGCTTCGCGATCAAGTACGGCATCTCGCCCCTGCTGATGGGCCTCATGGTGATCCACGGCGCCCAGGCCGGCGGCTTCTCGCCGATCTCGATCTACGGCGGCATCACAAACGGCGTGGTGGCGAAGGCCGGCCTGCCGATGGACCCGCTCGTGACTTTTGCGGCGAGCTTCGCGGTGAACGCCGGCGTCGCGGCCCTGCTGTTCGCGCTGCTCGGCGGCAGAAGCCTGTTCGGCGCGCGGGTCGAGACGGCGGGCGCCAACGGCGCGCCCGTCGGCGGCTACGGCCGCCCGCCCCGGAGCGAGCCGCGCTACGGCGACGCCGAGACCGAGGCGATCTCGGCCGAGCGCCGCATCGCGGCCGGCCAGACGCAGACCGACGCCGACCCGATGGCGGACAACCGCGCCTACCAGATGCTGACGCTTGGCGGTCTCATCCTGCTCGCGGTCCTGACGCTCGCCTTCAACCTCGACATCGGCTTCTGCGCCATCACGATCGGCCTCGCGCTGTCGCTGGTCGCGCCGACGCTGCAGCGCCGCGCCATCGCGCAGGTGACCTGGCCCGAGATCGTGCTGATCACCGGCGTCAGCACCTATGTCGGCGTGATGGAGAAGATGGGCACGATCTCCTACGTGGCCGACAGCGTGGCGGGCCTCGCCTCGCCGCTCACCGCGGCGCTGCTGCTCTGCCTGATCGGCGCAGTGGTCTCGGCCTTCGCCTCCTCGACCGCCGTGCTCGGCTCGCTGATCCCGCTCGCGGTGCCCTTCCTCCAGGGCGACACCGGCGTCGGCGCGATCGGCTTCATCGCCGCCATGGCGGTGTCCTCGACCATCGTGGACGTGAGCCCGTTCTCCACCAACGGCGCCCTCGTCCTCGCGAACTCGCCCGAAGGCTCCCGCGACGGCTTCTTCCGCCAGTTGCTGCTCTACGGGACGATCGTCACGCTCGTGGCGCCGTTCGTGGTGTGGTTCCTGTTCGTGGTGCTGTGAGGACGGATCGGCAGACCGCGAAGCCCCCTCACCCGGCGCTTCGCGCCGACCTCTCCCCGCCGGGGAGAGGTCGGAGGGCGAAGCTCTCCGGGTGAGGGGGCTCTGGCCCAACAGAAGGACTTTGGAACCAGCGATGTCCGATACGAACTCACGTTCCTGGTCGACCCGCCGCGACGACAAGCTGCGCCGCGTGCGGGCGGTCGAGGCGCACGCCGACGGCAAGGTCCTCCGAACGGCCGAGATGGTCGCGGCGCTGGAGGCGGTCCTCGTCTCCGGCGACCGGGTCGCGCTCGAGGGCGACAACCAGAAGCAGGCGGATTTCCTCTCGCGCTCGCTCGCGAAGGTCAGCCCCGAAAAGGTGCGCGATCTGCATATGCTGATCTCGTCGATCTCGCGGCCCGAGCAGATCGACGTGTTCGAGACCGGCGTGGCGAAGAAGATCGACTTCGCCTACGCCGGCCCGCAGTCGCTGCGCGTGGCGCAGCTGCTGGAGGACGGCGCGCTCGAGGTCGGGGCGATCCACACCTATGTGGAGCTCTACGCCCGCATGTTCGTGGACCTGACGCCGCGGGTGGCGCTGGTCGCGGCCGAGAAGGCCGACCGGCGCGGAAATCTCTACACAGGCGCCAACACCGAGGACACGCCGACCATCGTGGAGGCGACGGCCTTTGGCGGCGGCATCGTGATCGCGCAGGCGAACGAGATCGTCGACGAGCTGCCGCGGGTCGACATCCCCGGCGACTGGGTCGACTTCGTCGTGAAGGCGGACCGCCCGGCCGCGATCGAGCCGCTGTTCACCCGCGACCCGCGGCTGATCACCGAGCAGCACATCCTGATGGCGATGCTCGCGATCCGCGGCGTCTACGAGCGCCACGGCGTGGTCTCGCTGAACCACGGCATCGGCTTCAACACGGCCGCGATCGAGCTGCTGCTGCCGACCTACGCCGAGCGCCTCGGGCTCAAGGGCAAGATCGCCCGGCACTGGACGCTGAACCCGCACCCCACG
Organism: Methylopila capsulata; assembly: GCF_016907975.1. GTDB lineage: Bacteria > Pseudomonadota > Alphaproteobacteria > Rhizobiales > Methylopilaceae > Methylopila > Methylopila capsulata. The sequence continues at coordinate 216,109 of NZ_JAFBCY010000004.1, read as the reverse complement.
TTGATCCCCGCGATCGAGAGCGGCTGGGTCGACAGCGTGCACTGCTTCGGCGGCGAGGTCGGCATGGAGGCCTACATCGCCGCGCGCTCCGACGTGTTCTTCACCGGCCGCGACGGTTCGCTGCGGTCGAACCGGGTGCTGTGCCAGCTCGCGGGGCAGTACGCGGTCGACATGTTCATCGGCGCGACGCTGCAGATCGACGGCGACGCCAACTCCTCGACCGTCACCACCGGCCGGCTGGCCGGCTTCGGCGGCGCGCCCAACATGGGCCACGACCCCGGCGGCCGGCGTCACGCGAGCCACGCCTGGCTCGACCTCAAGACCGACCCCTCCCCCACCGCCCGCGGCAAGAAGCTCGTCGTGCAGATGGCGGAGACCTTCCAGTCCGGCGGCGTGCCGACCTTCGTGGAGGAGCTCGACGCCGTGGGCGTCGGCCAGGCCGCGGGCATGCCCATCGCCCCGGTCATGATCTACGGCGACGACGTCAGCCACGTGGTCACCGAGGAGGGCGTCGCCTACCTTTATCTGGCGGCCGACGAGGACGAGCGCAGGGCGGCGCTGGCGGCGGTCGCGGGCGTGAGCCCGATCGGCCTGCGCCACGACCCGCGCCGCACCGACGACCTGCGCGCCAAGGGCCTGGTGGCCTACCCCGAGGACCTCGGCGTGGACCCCACGGAGGCCAGCCGCTCGCTGCTTGCGGCCCGCACCATCGAGGACCTCGTCGAATGGTCCGGCGGGCTTTATGCGCCGCCCGCGAAGTTCAGGAGCTTTTGAGCGATGATGGACACGTTGACGCCGCGCTTTGCGCGCACGCCGTTCACGCGCAGAAACGCGCCGTCATGCCCGCGCGAGGCGCGGGTATCCACGACTTTCCCTGCCGCGATCGACGCCCAAGTCGTGGATGCCCGCGAAAGCGGGCATGACGGCGAGGATGGCGGCGCGCGCCCTGCGCATCTCGCCGACCTCGCCGTGGGCGCCCTCGCCGCTGAGGCCGAGCTGACGCCGAAGCCCGGCCTCGTCGACCGGCGCGGCGCGGGCTCCCACGCCGACATGGAGCTCGACACGCTGCTCGCCTCCGCCGCGGCGCTGCGCCCGACCTTCGCGGGCCTCGCACGCGCAGCTGAAGGACAGAGGCCCTCGCAAGCCTTGCGCGAGGCCCTCGCCCGCATCGGCCGCGACGGCGAGGCCGCGATGTTCGCCGCGACCGGCGGCGTCAACACGCACCGCGGCGCGATCTTCGCGCTCGGCCTGATCGTGGCGGCGGCGGCGATCGAGGGCCGTGGCGCGAAGGCCGCCGACATCTGCGCGACCGCCGGCGCGATCGCCGGTTTCCGCGACGGCGCGGCCCCCGACGCCGCGCTGAACGGCGCCGTCGCCTGCCGGACCTACGGCGTGACCGGCGCGCGCGGCGAAGCGGCGGCCGGCTTTCCGCACGCGCTGGCCGCTCTCGGCGCGTTGCGCGCAAGCCGCGCGCGCGGCGCGACGGAGACCGCCGCCAGTCTCAACGGGCTGATGGCGGCGATGGCGGGGCTCGACGACACCTGCCTGCTCCACCGCGGCGGGCGACGGGCGCTGAGGGTTGCGCGCCTCGGCGCGCGGGCGGTGATCGCGGCCGGAGGCGCCGCGACGGACGACGGCATGGCGGCGCTGCGCGCGCTCGACCGCCGCCTGCTCGCGCTCAACGCCTCGCCCGGCGGCGCCGCCGACATGCTGGCCGCCGCGCTGCTGCTCGACGCGTTGGACGGACGGGAGGTTTGAGCCGATGGAACGCTTCGAACTCCGCTTTTCCGGCAACGCGCCGCTCGTCGGGCGCGCCCATGTGGGCGTGGTGGCTTCCGGCGATCTCGAGGTGCTGATGGAGCCCGCCAACGAGACGGTGGTCTCCGTCCGCACCAGCGTCGACGGCTTCGAAAAGGTCTGGCGCGCGACGCTGGAGCGCTTCTTCGCCCGCCATCCCGTCGCCGCCCGGATCGAGATCAACGACTCCGGCGCGACGCCGGGCGTCGTGAGCCTTCGTCTCGCCCAGGCGCTGGAAAGGACCAAGGCATGAGCGTTCCCGCCCTGATGAGCCGCACCAGCTTCGTGGAGCTGAACGCGCGCGAGCGCGCTCGCGCGCTGCTGGACGTGGGCTCGTTCCGCGAGTTGCTCGGCCCCTTCGACCGGATCGAGAGCCCCTGGCTCGCGCGCCAGAACATCGTGCCGCAGGCCGACGACGGCGTGGTCGTCGCGCGCGGGACGATCGGCGGCGTCGCGGCGGTCGTGATCGCGATCGAGGGCGCGTTCCAGGGCGGCAGCACCGGTGAGGTGTCCGGCGCCAAGATCGCCGGCGCACTCGAGCTCGCGGCCAAAGACGCCGAGGCGGGCAAGCCGATCCGCCCGGTGCTGGTGTTCGAGACCGGCGGGGTGCGGCTGCAGGAGGCGAACCTCGGCCTCGCCGCCATGGCGGACGTGCACGCCGCGGTCGTGGCGTTGCGCGCTCACGTCCCCGTCGTCGGCGTCATCGCCGGGATGATCGGCTGCTTCGGCGGCATGGGCATCACGGCCGGACTGGTAAGCCGGCTCATCGTCACGAAGCAGGCGCGGCTCGGGCTCAACGGCCCGGAGGTGATCGAGCAGAACGCCGGCGTCGAGGAGCTCGACAGCCGCGACCGGCCGCTGATCTGGAGCCTGACCGGCGGCGAGCAGCGCCACGCGGTAGGCCTCGCCGACGACCTCGTCGCCGACGACGCCGATGCGCTGGCCGACGCCGTCCGCGCCGCCTTCGACCGCGGCGCCCCGGCGGAGCACGCGAGCGAGCGGATCGCGTTCTGGCGCGCGCGGCTCGACCGCCTGCCCGCGGCGCCGGAGGGCATGGCCTTGCGCAAGCTCTGGACAGGAGATCGGCCATGAGCGCCACGATGAGCGCGACGTCATCGAGCCGCGGGCGGACCTGGTTCGAGGCGCTTGGCCGAGGCGCCCCGCGGATCGACGGCGGTCCCGCTTCCGTGCTGGCGGCGGACGTCGCGATCGGCGACGAGACCGTGCGGATGATCTCCGTCGTCACGAACCCCGACAACCGCTTCCCGCGCGCGCGGGAGGGCGAGGTCGGGCTTGACGAGGGCTGGGGCGTCGCCGCCCGCGTGCGCGAGGTCTTCGGGCCGGAGAAGCACCCGATCCTCGCGATCGTCGACGTTCCGAGCCAGGCCTATGGCCGCGCGGAAGAGCTCTACGGCATCCACCTCGCCTGCGCCGCGGCGGCCGACGCCTACGCCAGCGCCCGGCTCGCGGGCCATCCCGTGGTGTCGCTGGTGGTGGGGCGCGCGCTGTCCGGCGCGTTCCTCGCGCACGGCTACCAGGCCAACCGCGTGCTGGCGCTCGACGATCCCAAGATCTCGATCCACGCCATGGGCAAGCAGGCGGCGGCCCGGGTGACCAAGCGAAGCGTCGAGCAATTGGAGAAACTCGGCGAGGAGATCCTGCCGCTCGCCTACGACGTCCGCTCCTTCGCGAAGCTCGGGCTGGTGCACGAGCTGATCGGCGGCGTCGACGCGGACGCGCCGAGCGCGGAGGACGCGGCCAAGGTCACCGCGCGGATCGCGGCCGCCATCGCGGACGCCCGGAGCGGCCCGCGCGACCTTTCCAGCCGCCTGACGTCTCGGGAAGCGCGCGAGAACCGGGCGGCGTCGATCCGAGTGCGCGAGGCCCTCGCCGCGCAATGGGGGTGAGGCCGCACGACCTGCTGCGCCTGACGACCCCGAACGCGCTCGAGGCCGTCGACGCGCCGGACTGGGCGGCGCGGTCGCTCGCCGCCGCGCCGTGGGTCGTCGTGCGCCGCGCGGGGCTGGCGCGGGGCCGGATCGCGGTCGGCGTCCGCGGAGTCTCGCGCGCCGAGCGCTTCGCCGCCGTCGTCGCCGAGGACGCGGTCGCCGAGCGCCTCAGCCCGGAGGACCTGCGCCACCATACCCCGCCGCGCGCGCATCCCGCCTTCGCGGCGATGGCGCAGCTCGGCCGGACTCTCGATGCCATTCCACTCCATTGGGGTCCCGCCGGCGCGGCCGGCTACGAGCTTGCGACCGGGCGTCCGACGCTCACCCCGGCCAGCGACCTCGACCTCGTGCTGCGCGCCGACGGCGTCCCGGACAGGAGCGCCCTCGCCGCCGTGTCGGATGCCGCCGCCCGCGCGCCGCTCCGGGTCGACGTCGTGGTGGAGACGCCCGCCGGCGCGGTCGCGCTCGACGAACTGCTGGGCGACCCGGCGGAGGTCCTGCTGCGCACGCCGCAGGGGCCGCGCCTCGCGTCCCCCGACGAACTCTGGGTCGCGGCGCCATGCTGAGGACCGCGCTGCTGTTTCCGGGCCAGGGCTCCCAGCGCCCCGGCATGCTCGCCGCCCTCCCCGATCATCCCGCGGTCCACGCCGCGCGCGACGAGGCGAGTGCGGTCCTCGGCCGCGACTGGCGCGCGCTCGACGACGCCGACGCGCTGTCGCGCACCGACGGCGCGCAGCTCGCGCTGACCATCGCGGGCGTCGCCGCCGCGCGCGCGCTGATCGCCGAGGGCGCGCCGATCGACGTCGTCGCGGGCCATTCCGTCGGCGCCTTTCCCGCGGCGGTCGTGGCCGGCGCGCTGTCGTTCGCGGATGCGCTGGGCCTTGTCGCGCTTCGCGGGCGGCTGATGGCGGAGAGCCACCCGCTCGGTTTCGGCATGACGGCGATCATCGGACTGCGGGAGGCCGCCGTCGCGCGCCTCGTCGAGCAGGCGGGCGGGGCCGGGCCGGTCTATCTCGCGAACCGCAACGCCGAGCTGCAGATCGTCGTGTCCGGCGCGGAGGCGGCGCTCGTCCGCGTCGCGGAGCTTGCGCTCGGCGCCGGCGCGCGGAAGGCGGAGCGGCTGAACGTGCGGACGCCCTCCCATTGCCCGCTGGTCGCCCCGGTCGCCGAACGCCTGGCGGAGGCCATGCGCGACGTGCGCCTGAGCGCCCCGACGATCGCCTATGTCAGCGCGCGCCGCGCCCGCGTGCTGCGGACGGCCGAGGCGATCGGCGACGACCTCGCGACCAACGTCGCCGAGCCCGTCCGCTGGCGGGACACGGCGCGGCTGCTCGGGGAGCTTGGGGTCGAGCTCGCGTTCGAAACACCGGCGGGATCCACGCTCGGCGACCTGACCGCGGAGACGCTGCCGCAGGTCCGAACCTGCGCGCTGGACCAGGTCTCGTTGCGGTCGGCCTGCGTCCTGTCCCGCGCTCCCCGCGGATAAGGCTGGACGCGCCGGCGTTCTCAGCCCGTGACGAGGTTGAGGGTCTGCGCCGCGGGACCGAGCGTGACGCCGCGGCCCCAGTCGAACGCGAGGAAGTCCTGCTCGATCCCGTCGGCGAAGATCACCCCGCCGTCGTTCATCCGCGAGGTGACGGCGAGCGGCGCGGCGTCGAGCTTTCCTGCGCGCAGGGCGGTGCCCGTGGCGACGCTCGGAAACGGCTCGCGCACGAAGAAGGCGACCGCGCGCTCCTGCGGGTCGAGCGGCACGGTCTGGCGCGTCGCCTCCATGATCGAGCGCGCCCAGCCGGTCGCCCCGGTGCCGGACGCGACGATGAGCCCGCTCGACGAGTGGTCTTCGGCCGCCCCGTCGCAGGCGATGCGGTAGCGCGCCGACTGGTGGCTGTGGTGGCCGACGAACACCTCGTTCAGCGCGAGCAGGCGCTCGCCGGTGTCGAGCCGCGCCTCGACCATCGTCCGCCGCTCGGCGGGCGCCCGGCCGGCGGCGCTCGCCGGCAGCAGCGGCGCGAAGCGCGGGAGGGAAATGCGCACCAGCACGCCGTCGTAGAGGTCCGGCGCGGGATTGAGGCCCAGCACCGGCTGGCCGTCGAGATACTTGGCGACATTGGCGACCAGCCCGTCCTGCCCCACGACGACGATCACGTCCTCGGGGCCGAACAGGAAGCGGTCGAGGTCGGCCCGCGCGACGGCCGCCTGCCGCCAGTCGCCCGGCGCCGCGGCGCGCGCGGCGTGAAGCGTCGCGTGGAGCTGGCTGTGCCGGTCCTCCAGCACGTCGATGTCCTGGCCGCGGGAGTCCAGGAAGAACTTGGCCTGCCCGCGCGTGGCGTGGCGCGCGAGCAGCAGTTCGTAGTCGGTCTCGCGGGTGACGAACACCGCGCGCGGGCTGTTGGTCGCCATCAGCGCGCCGGGAGGCCGGTCGCGCCGCGCCGGAACTCGCCCAGCACGGCGGCGAGCAGGTCGGGCGTGACGTTGAGGTGTTCGATCGTCTCCAGCTTGCCCGCGAGTTCGCGCGCGGCGAGGCCGAGCATCACGGCGGGCGGCAGGTCGCGGTAGATCGTCATCCGGGCCTGTTCGGCCTCCGCCCTCGCGCTCTCGACGGTGCGGATGCGATCGGCTTCCGCCGCCGCCTCCACCTGCTGCGCCTCGGCGAGGCCCGTCGCGCGGTTGCGCGCGTTCTCCGCCTCCTGGGTGATCAGCAGCATCTCGCGACGGGCGAGCTCCGTCCGGTTGGCGAGCTCGTTCTCCGCGATCGCCCGCTCCTTCTCGACCGCAAGCGCGCGGCGCTCGAAGGTGGCCTGGTCGGCCTTCTGCTGGAGCGCTTCGAAGGTCGGGGTCTGCAGCGCACGCTCCAGTTCGCTCGACGGCGCGAGGTTGGTCAGGCGGACCGCCGCGACCGCGATGCCGATCTCGCTCAGCGCGGGATCGTCGCCGAGCGCCGCCTCGAGCTGCCGGCGCAACGGCTCAGGGCCGGCGTCGAGCAGCGCGCGCACCGGCGCCTGCGCGAGGTACTGCAGCGCCGCCTGATTGACGAGGCCTGCAAGCCGCGTCTCGATGCGCTGGAGCGGCTCGCTCTGGTAGGCCCCGGTGACGAGGCCCAGGCTGAAGTCCACCCGCGAGGCGAGCAGCTCGGGGTCCGCGACGCGCCAGGTCAGCGCGCCCTGGATCGCGACGCTCTGGAAGTCCTGGCTGCGGCCCCGGACGAAGACCGTCATCTCCCGATCGTCCATCGGCAGCTCGGCGATGCTCGCGGTCTCCGGGCGGAACCAGAAGACCAGCCCGCGCCCGCTCTGGCGGATGCGGCCGTTGCGGTAGCGGATGACGTGATTGCTCGCGTCGCTGCGCAGCTGCGCCAGGACTCCGAGGTTTCTGATCGACGCCATGACGGTTACTCCTGTTCTGGCATGGTCTTACGGCAGCGGAAGAGTTCCGCCGGACGGAACGAAGCCCCGGTCTCGCGCTCTCCGGTCGCCTCCAGCCGCCCGGTGTCGAGCATGCGGCGGCGGAAGGCGGGCTTGTTCAGGCGCACCCCGAGGATCGCCTCGTGGACGTCCTGCAGCGCGCGCAGCGTGAACAGCTCGGGCAGCAGCGCGAAGGCGACGCCGGAGTAGTCGAGCTTTCCGCGCAGCCTGAGCATCGCGAGACCGAGCATCTCGGCGTGATCGAAGGCGAGCGGCAGCGCGTCGCCGTCGGCCGACCGCGCCTCGACCGGGCCGCCGGTCTCTCCCGGCCACGGCACGACCAGCTCGGCCAGCGTCAGCTCCGGCGCGCCCTTCAAGGCCGCTGCGAAGCGGGCGGCCGGCAGCAGCGCGAAATAGGCGACGCTGACGATCCGCGTGCGTGGATCGCGGTCGACGGCGCCGAAGGTGTAGAGCTGTTCGACATAGGCGTCGGTCATCCGCGCCTTGGCGCCAAGCACGCGGCGGGCCGCGGCGTCGAGGCTCTCGTCGATCGCCACGAAGCCGCCCGGCAGCGCCCAGCGGCCGAGGTGCGGATGCTCGTCGCGGCGGAGCAACAGCGCGGCCGGGCGGCCGCCGACGACGCTCATCAGGATCAGATCTACCGCCACCGACGGCCGCTCGTGAACGCCGGGGTCGTACCCTTCCAGAAACTCCGCCTCGGTCATCGCACACCCCATATATTCACCATACATCTTAGTAAGACGCACTATGGATATATGTCAAGGGACGACGCAGGGAGAGGCGAGCCCGCCGGCGCAGGCGGGGGCGTCTTCGTTCGCAATGTCGCGATCTGAGAGCGGGACGACGCGGTCTCAGGCGGGGGGGCGAGGCGCGCGTAGATCCCCGGCCCGTCTCCGGGGCGTCTCGGTCGTATCGGCGGCTCGAACAGGGATCTGCAAGGTCGCGCAGTCGGCTGGCGAGCAGTTCAACGCCGACCAGCCGCCGCTCGTCAGCCGCCACCCGACGATCGAGAAGACGATCATCTTCTTTTCGTGAAGCTCGCTCAGGACGTCGCCGTCGAAGACGACGGGAGCCTTGGGCGTCGCAATCTGCGCAAGCGTCGCGCGCGCGGCCTGGGCCAGTTTCGGCACGTCACTTCCAATCCGATCATGTCAGCCGGCGTAAAACACCGCGGCGCAGCATTTCGTTGCATGCCAGCCGAGCCACAGTCCGCATTTTTCCCGACGCGGCCTTGCGGGGCGGGAGTCCCGGACCCGGTGTGCTGGGCTCACACCGGAACCGCGCTATAGTCCTCCCCGCCCGCCGACATCCGGCTGCGAGACATCAATGAGCGTGCAGTGATGCGTACCTGCGTAAGATCGAGGCTGACAGAGCTGACCGGGCTCTTGGCGTCCGTCGGCGTCGCAGTCGTGGTTCCGCAGGGCGTCGGCGCCTATGAGCTGGAGTATCGCTCGCCCTTCGGGCCGTGCGCCATGGACTGCGCCGTGACCGGCTTCGTGGGCGCGCTCGTGAAGAGCTCCATGTCGTCGATTTACGTGACGAAGGGCCTGCCGCCGACCAGCTGGCGCTACGGCGACTCCGGCATCGTGGGCGGCGCTTTCTCCCGCGAGGTGGTGACCTACGGCCCGCTCTGGGCGATCGAGACGGAGGTCGGGGCCGCCAAGCGCTTCGGAGCGCTCGACGAGTTCGAGGCCTGGACCGCGCTGTACTTCCGCTGGAAGAGCTTTCCCTGGAGCGACGTCGTCCGGACGTCCGTCGCGATCTCGACGGGCTTGAACTGGGCGTCCGACGTCCCGCGCTACGAGGTCCAGAAATCGCCGGGCGGGCAGTCGCAGCTGCTCCACTACCTCTCGCCCGAGGTCACCTTCGGATCGGTGAAACACCCCGACGTCGACCTGGTGTTCCGGTTCCACCACCGGTCCGGCGGCGAACTGGCGGTGTTCGACAACACGAGCGGCGGCGCCCAATACGGGACGGTGGGCCTGCGCTTCCGCTGGTGAGCGCCGCCGCCGCGGGCAGACGGCGGATCATGCTCTAGACGCGCGATATCCTGCGCGAAAACCGCCGAGTGCCGCACGTGATTTACGACCGGCGACGAAGCCGGCTCGGCAAAGATGTCTGGCGACCGATGCGGCAATTCTGCGCCGCAGGACATCTCATTTCGATTGCATGACAGGAAACGGAGTTTCGGCGGCGGGAGCCGGAGCTAGCGTTCGTATGCGGCCATCGAGGGCCTGCCGATGGTCGAAGCCCGCGCGATGAAATCGCTCGACGCCCTCACGCCGGCGTTCTTGACGAACCGATATCCGGAGGCGTCAGCGCCCGTCAGGCGCGGTGCCGAGCCAGCTCCATGGCCGCCAGCTCCGCGACGGCGACCAGTTCGTCCGCGCCGGCGCCGTCGCGGGCCTGCACCGACAGGCCCTGGATGACGGCGCCGACGAAGCGGGCGAGCGCGACCGGATCGGCGTCCGGTCGCAGGTCGCCCTCGACGATGGCGCGCTCCAGCCTCGCGCGGACCAGCGCCACGCTGGCGTGGCGCAGATCGGCGACCATCGCCGAGACCGGGTCATTCTCCTCAGCGCAGCCGAGCGCGGCCGTCGCGATCATGCAGCCCGGAGGATAGGCCGGATCGGTGAAAGCCCGCGCCTGGTCGCGCAGCAGCGCCGACAGGACGGCGATCGCATCGGGGGCGTCGAGCGCCTCCGGCGTGATCGCGCCGAGAGCCGCGCGATACCAGTCGAGCGCTTCGCGATAGAGCTGCGCCTTCGATCCGAAGGCGGCATAGAGGCTCTGCGCGGTGATCCCCATGGCGTCCGTCAGATCGACGATCGACGCGCCTTCATAGCCGCGCCGCCAGAAGATTTTCGCCGCCCTTTCCAGCACCTCCCGCCGGTCGAACGCCGGAGGGCGCCCGCGGCGGCGCACGAGGCCTTGGTTATTTTTCACATCGCTCACTATGGTATTTTCGCTCACACGGATATTACGTAGCGATCACTGTGATAAATTGCGAGGCGCCGGCATGACGACACGATCTCCTTCCGCCGCCCGTGCGCTTGGAGACGCGCTCGGGGCCGCGATCGACGCCGCCCTCGCCGACAGGCGGATCGTGGGCGCGGTGGTGCTGGTCGCCCGTGACGGAAAGCTCGTGTACCGACGCGCCGCCGGCCTCGCCGATCGCGAGGCGGGGCTGCCGATGCGCGAGGATGTCATCTTCCGTCTCGCCTCGGTCACCAAGCCGCTCGTAACCGCGGCGGCGATGCGGCTGGCGGACGACGGCGCGCTGGCGCTCGACGCGCCGGTGACGCGCTGGCTGCCGGATTTCCGGCCCCGGCTGGCCGACGGATCGGCGCCGGAGATCACTATCCGCCATCTGCTCACCCACACCTCCGGCCTCAGCTACCGGTTCATCGAGCCGGCGGAGAGCCCCTATCACCTGCGCGACGTCTCCGACGGGCTGGACCAGCCGGGCCTGTCGATGGCGGAGAACCTGACGCGCCTTGCCGCCGTGCCGCTCGCCTTCGCGCCAGGGACCGCGTGGCGATACTCGCTGGCGATCGACGTGCTGGGCGCGGCGATGGAGCGGGCGGCCGGCGCGTCGCTGCCCGATCTGGTCGCCGCGCTCGTGACGGACCCGCTCGGCTTGCGCGACACGCGCTTCGGCGTGGCCGACATGGACCGGCTCGCGACGCCCTACGTCAACGCCACGCCGGCGCCGATCGCGATGGCGGACGGCGTCGCCGTCGCGCTGGACGCCGGCGCAGCGATCTTCGCGCCGAGCCGCATCATCGATCCCGCCTCTTATCCCTCGGGCGGCGCGGGCATGTCGGGAACGGCGGGGGATGTCCTGGCTTTCCTCGAAGCGATCCGCACCGGCGGCGCGCCGATCCTCGGTCCCGCAACGATCGCGAAGATGACGCGCGATCATGTCGGCCCTCAGGCGGAGACACAGGGACCGGGGTGGGGCTTCGGCTACGGCTGGGCGGTGCTGGACGATCCCGAAGCCGCACAGACGCCGCAGGCCAGGGGCACGCTGCAATGGGGCGGCGCATACGGCCATTCCTGGTTCGTCGATCGAGCGAACGCGCTCACGGTCGTGGCGCTGACCAACACCGCGTTCGAGGGCATGAACGGCCGCTTCGTCGCCGATGTCCGGGACGCAGCCTATGCGTGACGCCGCCGGGCCGGGATTCTCCTCCCCTCCGGATGCGGGTTTTCCGGCATTCTGATCTGATGAGGACGGAGCCGGCGAGGACCAGGCCGGGGCAGGCGTCGCGCAAGGCGCGCCAGGGGCTCCCTTCCCGCCAGCCCCTGAGGGTTGCCGTACTCATGGAGCTGAAAACCGCCACGGGTTTGCGCCCACCGTGCGGCGGGGGGCGATCCAAGGCCCTGAGAACCTTGGATATTCCAGCAATATCAGCAGCTTGGAGGTGTCTGGCGCGCCCTACGGGAGTCGAACCCGTCTTTTCAGCGTGAAAGGCTGACGTCCTAACCGATAGACGAAGGGCGCGGCGACGGGACGTATAGGGGGGTTCGCCGCGGCGGGCAAGAGCGCCGGGCGGGCGGCTCCGCTCAGAATCCGAAGAAGCTGAGGACAGGCTGCGCAAAGGCCTCGATCAGCTTGACGATCGCCGTGGAGAAGGCGGCGAGGATCGCGAAGCTCGCCGCGGTGGCCGCCCAACCCACGCCGATCGCGACGCCGTCGCGCTCGATGATCCCGAGCGCGAAGGCGGAGATCGCGATCGCGGGGGGCATGTTGCCGAAGGGGATGGGCAGCACCAGGATCAGCGCCAGCACGAAGCAGGCGAGCCCCGTGAACCGGTCGGCGACGTAGCTCGTCATGACCTCCGCGCGCGGCTTGAGCAGGCGCTCGAGCTTCGCGACCCAGGGCTCGACCTTCGCGGCCAGCGTGCGGAAGTCCTCGCGCTTGAGCGAGCGCTCGGTGATGAAGCGCGGCAGCCAGAGCCGCTGGGCGCCGATCGCCAGCTGCAGCGCGATGAAGAACAGCGGCGCGCCGAGGATGGCGGAGGTTCCGGGCGGCATCGGCAGCGCGTTCGGGAGCGCGAACAGCAGCAGGAGCGCGCCGAAGGCGCGGTCGCCGAAGGCCTCGAGGATTCGCCCGATGCTGATGCGCTCATGCTCGCTGTCCGCAAGCTCGCGCAGCACCTGCGAGAAGCCGCGGCGCGGCTCCTGGGGGTCCTCAGCGGGCACGGAGGCAGGCGATGGGGAGCTGGCGACGTCGGTCACATGGCCTCGAGAGGGTTGGTCGCGGCGTGAACGGGCGACCTTCGCGGCCACTCAACGCTGAAAACGTGAACATCGCGTGGCGCTGCAACCTTCGGCCGACAATCCTGAGGGAGATCCTGCGAGAAGACATGGCGCTCGACCGCCGCCATTCAATGCGCCCGCTCACCGTCCGCCCGGCGCCGCGTCGATCAGGCGAAGGCTGACCCGCTCCGATCCGCCCCAGCGGTCGACGCCGAGCACCCCGGCGGCGTGGACCTTCGCCCCCCGCGCCTGGAGCAGCGCCCGGCCGAGGTCGGCGTCCGCCGCGCGGAAGGCGATCGCGCCCACCGAGGCGCCGTCGCCCGCCCTGAGGCGCAGGCGCACGTGCCCCTGCCCCACCACGTCGGCCGAGGAGACGGTGTGGTCGGCGAGCGCCAGCACCGGCTCCGGCGCGCCGGAGCCGAACGGTCCCGCGCGCTCCAGCTCGCGGACGAGGTCCGGGGTCGCGGCGGCGGCGGTGAGCGCGGCGTCGACGGCGAGCGAGCGGTCCGCGCGCGCCCGCACGACATGGCCCTTCAGGCGGTCTTCGAGAAACCCGCGGAAGACGCCGAGGCGGTCGGCCTTGAGGGTGACGCCCGCCGCCATGGCGTGGCCGCCGCCCTTGACCAGCAGCCCCTCGGCCACGGCCTCGCGGACCACGGCCCCAAGGTCGACGCCGAGGATGGAGCGTCCCGAACCGACGCCGGTTCCGTCCGCGCCGAAGGCGATGGCGAAGGCGGGGCGGCGGAAGCGCTCCTTCAGCCGCGCGGCGACGAGGCCGACGACGCCGGGATGCCAGCCTTCGCCGGAAACGACCACGGTCTGCGCCGCCTCCTCGTCCGGCCCGAGCGCCGCCCAGGCCTCGGCCTCGCCCTCGGCCAGCGTGGCGCGCTCGATCGCCTGGCGCTCGCCGTTCAGCCGGTCGAGATCGGCGGCGATCGCGGTCGCGCGCTCCTCGTCGTCGCAGAGCATCAGCCGCGCGCCGAGGCCGGCGTCGCCGATGCGACCGCCGGCGTTGATGCGGGGGCCGAGGAGATAGCCGAGGTGGTACGGCGTCGGCGGGCCGTCGAGCCGGGCGACGTCCATCAGCGCGCGCAGGCCGAGCCGCGACCGCGAGCGCAGCGAGATCAGCCCCTTCGCCACGAAGGCGCGGTTGAGGCCCTTGAGCGGCACCACGTCCGCGACGGTTCCGAGCGCGACGAGATCGAGCGCGCGGAGCAGGTCGGGCTCGCCTCCCCGCCCCGCCCAGAAGCCGCGGCGGCGCAACTCGCGGCTGAGCGCAACCAGCGTCATGAACACCACGCCGCAGGCCGCGAGGTGGCCGAGGCCGGACAGGTCGTCCTGCCGGTTGGGGTTCACCAGCGCCGTCACGTCGGGCAGCGCCTCGCCGACCTGGTGATGGTCGAGCACGATCACGTCGAGGCCGCGCGACCGGGCGTGGGCGAGCGCGTCGTGGCTGGTGGAGCCGCAGTCGACGGTGACGAGCAGCGTCGCGCCGCCGTCCGCCAGCATGTCGATCGCCCCGACGTTCGGGCCGTAGCCTTCGAAGATCCGATCCGGAATGTGCGTCTTCACCGTGGCGCCGGCGGCGAGGAGAAACTCCGCCAGCAGCGCCGTCGAGGTGGCGCCGTCGACGTCGTAGTCGCCGAAGATCGCGACCGTCTCGGCGCGCTGGACGGCGTCCGCGAGGCGGCCCGCGGCCGCGGGCATCGCCGTCAGCGTGTCGGGATCGGGCATCAGCCGGCGGATCGAGGGGTCGAGATGGCCGACCGCGGTCTCGCTCGTCACGCCGCGGCCGGCCAGCACGCGGGCGAGCAGGTCGCCGTAGCCGTGGTCGCGGACGAGTTCGGCGGACAGCGCGCGGCCCCGCGCGTCGAGCCGGTCCCGCCACGCCCGCCCGCCGAAGGACGCGACGACGCCCAGGAAGGCGTCGGAGGGATCGCTCCGCAGCGCGGTCGCCGCGGTCATGGACGTTGATTCTCCATGGGCCGAGCATAGTCCATGGCGCGCGGCATAGCCCGCGCCTCAGTCGAGGTGGAACTTCTCCGTGCGGGCATGCTCGGCCCGGATCCGGCGGCTGGTTCCGGTCGACGACCGCATCACGAGCGTCTCGGTCACAATCGCCCGGCGGCCGAAGCGGACGCCCGCGAGCAGGCCGCCGTCGGTCACGCCGGTCGCCGCGAAGATGACGTCGCCGCGGGCCATGTCGTTCAGCTCGTAGACGCGGCTGAAGTCGGAGATGCCGGCGGCGGCGGCCTTGCGGCGCGCGTCCGGCGAGTCGAGCAGCAGCCGGCCCTGCATGTAGCCGCCGGTGCACCGCAGCGCGGCCGCGGCGAGGACGCCCTCCGGCGCGCCGCCGACGCCGAGATAGATGTCGATGCCGGTTTCGTCCGGATCTGTGGCGTGGATCACGCTCGCCACGTCGCCGTCGGTGATAAGCCGGATCGCGGCTCCGGTGGAGCGGACCGCGTCGATCAGGCGCGCGTGGCGCGGCCGGTCGAGCACGCAGGCGGTGATCTCGCGCACCGGCACGCCCTTGGCCCGGGCGAGGCTCTCGACGTTCTCCCGGGGCGAGCGGTCGAGGGCGACCGTGCCGGCGGGATAGCCCGGTCCGATCGCGATCTTGTCCATGTAGACGTCGGGCGCCTTCAGCAGCGTCCCCGCCTCCGCGATCGCAAGCACCGAGATCGCGTTGGACTGCGCCTTGGCGCAGAGCGTGGTGCCTTCGAGCGGATCGAGCGCGATGTCGACTCGCGGGCCTTGTCCCGAGCCGACCTCCTCGCCGATCCAGAGGACAGGCGCTTCGTCGCGCTCGCCTTCGCCGATCACCACGACGCCGCGGATCAGCAGGTGGTCGAGTTCGCGCCGCATGGCGTCGACGGCGGCCTGGTCGGCCGCGCGTTCGTCGCCGCGCCCGCGGAAGAAAGCGGCCGCCACGGCCGCGCGCTCGGTCACGCGCACAAGTTCGATCGTCAGGGCGCGATCGATCGCGTCGTTCGCGTCGAGCGGGCCGAGGCCCTGCCCGTCCGGTTCCATCTCGGCTCTGAGAGCCGTCGCCTTCTTCGCCACGTGTCGTCCCCCGCGGCAAACGCCGCTCCGCCCCGGTTCGCCGGGGTCTCGTCGCGACGTCCTCGTTGCGGCGGCGGGGGAGGTCGCGCTGTCCCCGGCCGTCCGCGGCCAGAGCTCCGATCGAATCGCGTCAGCGCTTTTCGATGCGGATCAGCTGGGGCGCGCCATCGATATGCCCGTCCGCTTCGATCGCGTCCAGCGCGATCCGAAGGCTCGCCTCGGTCGTGGCGTATGTGATGAGCACCACCTGCACCGGCTCGCCGCCCGCGGAGTCGCTTTCGGACTCGCGTCCGCGCTGCACGATGCTCTTCAGGGAGATGCCCTGTTCGGCCATCCGGGTGGCGATGGCGGCCGCCGCGCCCGGACGGTCGATGACCGAAAGACGGATGTAATATCCGCCTTCGTGCCGTCCCATCGGGGCGCGCGTCGGGCTCCGGAGCTTGCCCGCCGGCAGGCCGAACATCGGCGGCGTGACGCCGCGGGCGATGTCGACGATGTCGGCGATGACCGCCGAGGCGGTCGCGTCGCCGCCGGCGCCGGGACCCGACAGCACCAGCGCGCCGACCGCGTCGGCGTCGATCTCGACGGCGTTGGTCACGCCGTCGACGCGTGCGATCGCGCTCTCCTTCGGCAGCATCGAGGGGTGGACGCGCTGCTCCACGCCGGCGTCGGTCCGCGTCGCGACCCCGAGCAGCTTCACGCGGTAGCCGAGCTCCTCCGCCATCTGCAGGTCGAGCGGCGTGATCGAGGCGATGCCCTCGACATAGATGCCGTCCGCGTCCGGCTCGACGCCGAAGGCGAGCGAAGCCAGCAGCGCCAGCTTGTGCGCGGTGTCGAAGCCGCCGACGTCGAAGGTCGGGTCGGCCTCGGCGTAGCCCAGCCGCTGCGCGTCGGCGAGGCACTCGGCGAAGCCGATCTTGTCCTTCTCCATCCGCGTCAGGATGTAGTTGCAGGTGCCGTTGAGGATGCCGAACACGCGGGAGACGTTGTTGGCCGCGAGCCCCTCGCGCAGCGTCTTGACGATCGGGATGCCGCCGGCGACCGCCGCCTCGAACGCGATCGGGACGCCCTTCTCCTCCGACGCGCGGGCCAGCGCCACGCCATGCTTGGCGAGCAGGGCCTTGTTCGCGGTGACCACCGGCCGGCCGTGCTCGATCGCGGTCTCGACGCAGGCGCGCGCAGGCCCCTCCGCCCCACCGATCAGCTCGACCACGAGGTCGACGTCGTTCGCGCGCGCAAGCTGGCTCGCGTCCATGTGCCAGGCGACACGGGAGAGATCGAGACCGCGGTCGCGGCCCTTCTCGCGGGCGGAGACCGCGGTCACCACGATCGGGCGGCCGGCGCGCGCGGCGAGCTCCTCGGCTTTGGCCGACAGGATGCGCACGACGGCGGAGCCCACCGTGCCGAGGCCGGCCACGCCGACCCTCAGAGGTTCCGCCATTAGATATTCCAAGCCGAAGAGAGGGACGGTCTGCGGAGGCCTCGAACCGGCCTCCGCGAGGTCCGGTCCGTTAGCGCGCCGCGGCGAGCGGGACGACGTTGTGCAACGTCTCGTCCGCCGTTTCAAGGAACCGGCGGATGGAGCGGGCGGCCTGCCGGATGCGGTGCTCGTTCTCGACCAGCGCGATGCGGACGTACTCGTCGCCGTGCTCGCCGAAGCCGATGCCGGGCGCCACCGCCACGTGCGCCTTCTCCACCAGCAGCTTCGAGAACTCGAGGCTGCCGAGCGACCGGAACTTCTCCGGGATCGGGGCCCAGGCGAACATGGACGCGCGCGGGCTGGGCACCGGGAAGCCGGCGCGGCCGAAGGAGTCGACCATGATGTCGCGGCGCTTCTTGTAGATCTCGCGCATCTCGACGATGCAGTCGTCCGGGCCGTTCAGCGCGGCCGAGGCCGCGACCTGGATCGGCGTGTAGGCGCCGTAGTCGAGATAGGACTTGACCCGCGCGAGCGCCGCGATCAGCCGCTCGTTGCCGACCGCGAAGCCGACGCGCCAGCCCGGCATCGAGAAGGTCTTGGACAGCGAGGTGAATTCCACCGCCACGTCCATCGCGCCCGGCACCTGAAGGATCGAGGGCGGCGGCACGTCGTCGAAGTAGATCTCGGAATAGGCGAGGTCCGAGAGCACGAAGATGTCGTGCTGCTTCGCGAAGCGCACCACGTCCTTGTAGAACTCGAGGTCGGCGACCTCCGCCGTCGGGTTCGACGGGAAGCAGGTGATCAGCGCGATCGGCTTCGGAATCGAGTGGATCACGGCGCGCTCGAGCGCGTGGAAATACTCCGGGCCGGGCGTCGCCGGCACGTTGCGGATGACGCCGCCCGCCATCAGGAAGCCGAAGGCGTGGATGGGGTAGCTCGGGTTCGGCGTCAGCACCACGTCGCCGGGCGCGGTGATCGCCTGCGCCATGTTGGCGAAGCCTTCCTTCGAGCCCAGCGTCGCGACGATCTGCGTGTCCGGGTTCAGCGTCACGCCGAAGCGGCGGGCATAATAGGCCGCCTGCGCCTTGCGGAGGCCGGGAATGCCCTTCGACGTCGAATAGCGATTCGTGCGCGGCTTGGTGACGGCCTCGATCAGCTTTTCATTGATGTGATCGGGCGTCGGCAGGTCGGGATTGCCCATGCCGAGATCGATGATGTCGGCGCCTGCCTTCCGGGCGGCGGCCTTCACGCGGTTCACCTGTTCGAACACGTAAGGCGGCAGACGGCGCACGGAATGGAATTCGGTCATGGCACGATTCGCGGAAAGTGGCTCCGGCGCACCAGCGCGCCGGCCGTCCGGGAATACAGTATGGGCCGTTTGCGGGCAAACGGCGGCGCGCCGGATTGGCCAGAAGGTCTAAGAGGCTGCCGGACTTGGCGCGGTCAGCGCTTGCCGCGCGCCAGCAGGTCCGCCTCGAGCGTCTTCTGCTCCTCCGGCGTGCGCAGGCGGCCCGGACGCTGCGGCGGCGTCACGCCCACGGACGGGTACGCGAGGTTCGTGGGCGCCGGCGGCAAGCCGCGCGTGCCCTTGTACTTCTCCAGGTCGCACCCGCCGAGCGCGAACCCGCAGGCGACGAGGAGGACCGCGCGGGCGGCGTTCCGGGATACGCTCATGGCTGTCTCTCGAACGCGGGCGGATCGCCCGTTTGTCTGGCGGAAGGGCCGGTTGGCGCGTGACGCGCGGCGCGGCTTGCGCCTATTGTCATGGGAACAGGTTACGACGCAACCCGAAGCGCTTGACGCGACCTCGGGGCCGTCGAAAGGGGAGGAAGGGCTATGGCCCGGAGCGCCGTCGGACGTTCGGCGACGAAGCCTGCGAGAACGAGCGGCCGGCCGGCCGCAGCCAAGCCCCGCCCCGCGGCGCGGCGCGCGAACGCCCGCGACGCGCCCGAGATCGCCGCCGACGCTCCGGCCCCTGCAAAACCCGCCGCTCCGCCCTCCGCCGGCCCCAAATCCGCGCGGTCGAAACCGGCGGCGCCCAAACCTACGCTCTCGAAACCCGACGCCGCCCCGTCCGCCGAGCAGAAGCCGGCGCCACCCAAGTCCGCGAAGCCCAAGTCCGCACGGGGCCCCGCCGCCAAGGTGAGCGCGCCGGCGGCGTCCGCCGAGACGGCCGCGGTCGAGCCCGCCGCGCCCGAGACTGCGACGGCGCCGAAGAGCAGAACCGCGAAAGCGCGGACGGCCGCCAGGACGCAGGACGACGCGGGCGCCAAACCTCCGCGGAAGCGGAAGGCGGCGGTTCTGAAGGACGACGCAGCCAAACCCAAAGCGGCCGGATCGAAGAGGCAAGAGGCGCCGGCCGACGCCCCGCCCCGCCCCGAAACGCAGGCCGGGTCGACCGCCTCCGGCGCTCGCGCCGACCACGGCGAGCGCGACGCGGGAGCGGAGGGCGGCGACGGCGGGCCCAATCCCTTCCTGACGCCCGACGTTGAAGCCTTCGCGGCCAACATGGCGCGGCTGTTCGAAGAAGGCGGCCGCGCGCTGTCGGCCTATCTCCGCCCGCGCGAAGGCGCCGCGCTCAAGGCGGCCGGCACGGACGAGATCGTCGACGTCGTCAGGACGCTCGGCCAGGTCGCCGAGCGCTGGATGGCGAGCCCCAGCCGCACGCTCGAGGCGCAGCGCGCCTTCGCCGGCGGCTTTCTCGAGCTCTGGGCGGGCTCGCTGAAGCGGTTTTCCGGCGAGGACGCCCCGCCGGTCGCCGTGCCGGACCCGCGCGACGCCCGGTTCAAGGATCCGGAATGGACCACGAGCCCGTTCTTCGACTTCGTGAAGCAGGCCTATCTGCACACCAGCCGCTGGGCCGAGCGCATGGTGGACGAGGCGCACGAGCTTGATCCGCACACGCGGCACAAGGCGTCGTTCTACGTGCGCCAGATCGCGAACGCCGTGGCGCCGTCGAACTTCGTGCCCACCAACCCCGAACTGATCCGCGAGACGCTGTCCTCCAAGGGCGAGAATCTCGTGCGCGGCATGCGGATGCTGGCCGAGGACATCGCCGCCGGAAACGGCGACCTCCGCATCCGCCAGACGGACGGCTCCAACTTCGTCGTGGGCAAGAACCTCGCGACCACGCCCGGCAAGGTGGTGTTCCGGAACGATCTGTTCGAGCTGATCCAGTACGCGCCCTCGACCGAGATGGTCCGCACCCGGCCGGTGCTGATCGTGCCGCCGTGGATCAACAAGTTCTACATCCTCGATCTCACGCCGGAGAAGAGCTTCATCAAGTGGTGCGTGGACCAAGGGCTCACGATCTTCTGCATCTCGTGGGTGAACCCGGACGCCCGCCACGCCAAGCTCAGCTTCGACGACTACATGCGCGACGGGGTGCTGACCGCGCTGAAGATCGTGCAGGAGATCTCGGGCTCGGAGACCGTCGACGCCGCAGGCTACTGCGTCGGAGGCACGCTGCTCGCGGTCACCCTCGCCTACCTCGCGGCCAAGGGCGAAGCGCCGTTCGCGAGCGCGACCTTTCTCACCACGCAGGTGGACTTCACCCACGCGGGCGACCTGAAGGTCTTCGTGGACGAGGCGCAGGTGAAGGCCGTCGAGGCGCGGATGGCGGAGTGCGGCTTCCTCGAGGGCGCGAGCATGGCCAACGCCTTCAACATGCTGCGGTCGAACGACCTGATCTGGCCCTACGTCGTCAACAACTACCTGAAGGGCAAAGCGCCCTTCCCGTTCGACCTGCTGTACTGGAACTCCGACGCCACGCGGATGCCGGCGGCGAACCACTCGTTCTACCTGCGCGGCTGCTACCTCAACAACGATCTCGCCAAGGGCCGGATGACGGTGGGCGGGGAGCGTCTCGACCTGAAGACGGTCACGGTTCCGGTCTATGAGCTCGCGACCCGCGAGGACCACATCGCGCCGGCGCGGTCGGCCTTCCTCGGCGCCCAGCTGTTCGGCGGCCCGGTGCGCTTCGTCCTCGCCGGCTCCGGCCACATCGCCGGGGTGGTGAACCCGCCCGCCAAGATGAAGTACCAGCACTGGGTGGGCGAGGCGCCCGCGGGCGCCTTCGAGGACTGGTTCGCGGAGGCCGAGGAGAGGCCCGGCTCGTGGTGGCCGGACTGGCGCGGCTGGCTGGCCGCGGCGGACGCGACCGCGACGCCCGCGCGGACGCCCGGCGAGGGCCCCTACCCCGCGCTCGACGACGCGCCGGGAACCTACGTCAAGATGCGGGTCTAACCGCCTGCCTGAAAATGAAAAAAGCCCCGGATCGCTCCGGGGCTTTTCCACGTGTCGTTCGCGCCGTTCAGGCCGCGACGGCGTTGTGGGCGGCGCGACGCGAGATGGTCTCGATGTCGTTGCGGCCGATGTTGATGTCGCGCAGCGTGCGCTCGTCGAGGGTCGCGAGCTGTTCGAAGGTCTCGCGGTACACGCGCCACATGCGGTAGCGCTTCAGAAGGAAAGCCCAGAAAATCATCGTCTTCAGTCCAAGGTGAGGCGGCTCTCGGCAGGCGGTCACGCGAGAGCCTCTTGGCCGTCGCTGTCCGTCGCTGGGTCGTCGTGTTTCGGTGAAGCCTAGATAATCAGCAGACTGGCAAGCGAATAGGCAGCCGATGGCATCGCAGCAATGCGCCGCTCACATGTCGCCTCGCCAAGGCGTTAACCTGAGCCATCCGGCTGTTAACGCCGTTGCAGACTGAGGCGTTACGCCAGAACCGCCGCCGCGGGCGCGGCGTCCCGGGACGCCACGCTGCGACGCGGCGCCACAGCTCGCGCTACTCCGCCGCGTCGTCGAGAGCCCGCCGCAGCGGCCGGCGCTTCAGCACCTCCGCGAGGAATCGCCCGGTGTGGCTGTCCTTCGCCCGCGCGATCTGCTCCGGCGTGCCGGTCGCGACCACTACGCCGCCGCCGTCGCCGCCTTCCGGACCCATGTCGATGATCCAGTCCGCGGTCTTGATGACTTCGAGGTTGTGCTCGATCACCGCGACCGTGTTGCCCTGGTCGACCAGCTCGTGCAGCACCTCGAGCAGCTTCGCCACGTCGTGGAAATGCAGGCCCGTCGTCGGCTCGTCGAGGATGTAGAGCGTCCTGCCGGTCGCGCGGCGCGACAGCTCCTTCGACAGCTTCACGCGCTGGGCCTCGCCGCCGGACAGCGTCGTCGCCTGCTGGCCGACCTTGACGTAGCCGAGGCCGACCCGGGCCAGCGTCTCCATCTTCTCGCGGATCGAGGGCGTCGCCTTGAAGAACTGCACCGCCTCGTCGACCGTCATGTCCAGCACGTCCGCGATTGACTTGCCCTTGTAGAGCACCTCCAGCGTCTCGCGGTCGTAGCGCCTTCCCTTGCAGACGTCGCAGGTGACGTAGACGTCGGGCAGGAAGTGCATCTCGATCTTGATGACGCCGTCGCCCTGGCAGGCCTCGCACCGGCCGCCCTTCACGTTGAACGAGAACCGCCCCGGCATGTAGCCGCGCGCCTTGGCCTCGGGCAGGGCCGCGAACCATTCGCGGATCGGCGTGAAGGCGCCGATGTAGGTGGCGGGGTTCGAGCGCGGGGTGCGGCCGATCGGCGACTGGTCGATGTCGATGACCTTGTCCAGCGCCTCGAAACCCTCGATCCGCTCGTGGGCGCCCGGGTTCTCGTTGGCGCCGTTCAGCTTGCGCGCCGCGGCCTTGAACACGGTGTCGATCAGCAGCGTGGACTTGCCGCCGCCGGAGACGCCGGTGACGCAGGTGAAGACGCCAAGCGGGATCTCGGCGGTCACGTCCTTCAGATTGTTGGCCTTGGCGCCGAAGACCTTCAGCGCTTTCTTCGCGTTGAACGGCCGGCGCTTCGGCGGCGTCGGCACCATCCGCGCGCCGGTGAGATACTGGCCGGTGAGGCTGTCGGGATGGTTCATCACCTCGTCCGGCGTGCCGGCGGCGATGATGCGGCCGCCGTGGACGCCGGCGCCGGGCCCGACGTCGACCACATAGTCCGCGAGCCGGATCGCGTCCTCGTCGTGCTCCACCACGATCACGGTGTTGCCGAGGTCGCGCAGGCGCTCCAGCGTCGTCAGCAGTCGGGCGTTGTCGCGCTGGTGCAGGCCGATGGAGGGCTCGTCCAGCACGTAGAGCACGCCGGTGAGGCCGGAGCCGATCTGGCTCGCGAGCCGGATGCGCTGGCTCTCGCCGCCGGACAGCGAACCGGAATTGCGGGCGAGCGTGAGGTAGTCGAGCCCGACGTCCACAAGGAAGCGCAGCCTGTCGCGGATCTCCTTGAGGATCCGGTAGGCGATCTCGTTCTGCTTCGCGGAGAGGTGGTTCGGCAGGTCCTCGAACCAGGCGTGCGCCGCCTTCACCGAGAGCTCCGACGCCCGCCCGATGTGCCGGTCCGCCACCCGCACCGCCAGCGCCTCGGGCTTCAGCCGGTAGCCCTCGCAGATCAGGCACGGCACGTCCGACATGTAGCGGCCGATCTCCTCGCGGGACCAGTCGCTCTCGGTCTCCTTCCAGCGCCGCTCGAGGTTGCGCACCACGCCCTCGAAGGTCTTTGTGGTCTCGTAGGAGCGCAGCCCGTCGTCATAGACGAAGCGCACCTTGTCAGAGCCCGAGCCATAGAGAATGACGTTCTTCGCCTTCTCCGGCAGGTCGGACCAGCGCGTCGTCAGGTTGAAGCCGTAGTGCTTGGCGAGCGCGTCCAGCGTCTGGACGTAATAGGGCGAGGTCGAGCGCGACCATGGGGCGATGGCGCCTTTGCGCAGCGTCAGCCCGCCGTCGGGAACCACAAGATTGGGGTCGACGCTTAGCTCGGTGCCAAGGCCGTCGCAGGCCGGGCAGGCGCCGAAGGGGTTGTTGAAGGAGAAGAGCCTGGGCTCGATCTCGGCGATGGTGAAGCCGGAGACGGGACAGGCAAACTTCTGCGAGAACGTTAGCCGCTTCGCCTGGCCGTGCTCGTCGGTCTCGCCCGCGAACTCGGCCAGCGCGATGCCGTCGGCGAGCGCCAGCGCGGTCTCGAGGCTGTCCGCCAGACGGCTCGAGATCTCGCCGCGGATCACCACGCGGTCCACCACCACGTCGATGTCGTGCTTCAACTTCTTGTCGAGCGCGGGAGCGTCGGCGATCTCGTAGTAGGTCCCGTCGATCTTGAGGCGCTGGAAGCCCTTCTTCTGGAACTCGGCGATCTCTTTGCGGTACTCGCCCTTGCGGCCGCGGATGACGGGCGCGAGCAGGTAAAGCCGGGAGCCCTCCGGCAGCGCCGTCAGCCGGTCGACCATCTGGCTCACGGTCTGGCTCTCGATCGGCAGGCCGGTGGCCGGCGAATAGGGAATGCCGACGCGCGCCCAGAGGAGGCGCATATAGTCGTAGATCTCGGTGACGGTGCCGACCGTCGAGCGCGGGTTCTTTGAGGTGGTCTTCTGCTCGATCGAGATCGCAGGCGACAGGCCGTCGATCTGGTCGACATCCGGCTTCTGCATCATCTCCAAGAACTGGCGCGCGTAGGCCGACAGGCTCTCGACGTAGCGGCGCTGCCCTTCAGCGTAGATCGTGTCGAAGGCCAGCGATGACTTTCCCGAACCCGACAGGCCGGTGAACACCACCAGCCGGTCGCGCGGGATGTCGAGGTCGACGTTCTTGAGGTTGTGCTCGCGCGCGCCGCGCACGGAGATCAGCCGCGCGTCGCGCCGCTCCGGCCGGCGCTCGGCCGCGGCGTCGAACGCCGCCTCCAGCGCCGCGGCGGAGGTCCTGGCCGCCGGCTTCGGCGCCGTCTCGCCAGCGGCCTTTGCCGCCGATTTGGGGGCCGTCTTAGCGCCGGGCTTGGCCGCAGCCTGCTTCGGCGCTCGGGCCTTGCCGGCCGGCGAAGAGGTTTTCGTCATGAGGTCACGTCGTCCCGCAGCGGCTCGAACCCGCCATTCGATCGTCAAGTCGGCCCGCAAGGCGTTCAGGTCAAGCGGAGCGCTTGTCGCGCCGCGATCCGCATGTTAAGGAACATAGGAAGAACAAACACCATTGTCCACCGCGATGCGTCCCGTCCCGAGGCTTGTGGACAAGCCCGGCGCGGGGGCGACGGCGGCGGGCGCGGCGATTAGGGTGCGCGCTCAAGCTTTCAGGAGATCGTCATGGCGGGCAGCGTCAACAAGGTCATTCTGGTCGGAAATCTCGGCCGTGATCCGGAAGTCCGCCGCATGAACTCCGGCGAGCCGGTGGTGAACCTGCGGATCGCGACCTCCGAGAACTGGCGCGACAAGCAGTCCGGCGAGCGCCGCGAAAAGACCGAGTGGCACTCGGTGGTGATCTTCAACGAGAACCTCGCCAAGATCGCCGAGAGCTATCTGCGCAAGGGCTCGAAGGTCTATGTCGAGGGCCAGCTCCAGACCCGCAAATGGACCGATCCCTCGGGCGTCGAGAAGTACACGACCGAGATCGTGATCCAGCGCTTCCGGGGCGAGCTCGCCCTGCTCGACGGCCGCGGCGGCGGCGGTTCGGACGACAGCTACGAGGCCGGCTCCAACGAGAGCTTCGGCCGGTCGAGCCCGACCGAGCGCCGCTCCCCCGCTCCGGCGGCCCCCGCCGCGGCGGGCGGCGGACGCGGCGGCTACTCCGACGCCATGGACGACGACATCCCGTTCTGACGCCGGCCCGACCGGACGCTCCCTCCTCCGGGCTTGGTCGATGACACGCGACGCGGTCGCGGGCCGGACGCGCCGTGACGCGTCACGCGCGTCGACGGCTTCGAGGGTCGCGGGATCGCGCCGATGACCGCCGCGGCGACCTATGGCGGGCTGTTCGTCGCCGCCTTCCTCGCCGCGACGCTGCTGCCGGCGCAGTCCGAGGCGGCGCTCGTCGGCCTGATCGCGCTGGGCGAACGGTCGCCCTGGGCCCTGGTCGCCACGGCGAGCCTCGGCAACACCCTGGGCTCGCTGGTGAACTGGGCGCTCGGCCGGCAGGCGGAGCGCTTTCGCCACAAGCGCTGGTTTCCGGTCTCGGACCGGGCGCTCGATCGCGCCACGGGTTGGTACCGCCGCTACGGCCGGTGGTCGCTGCTGCTGAGCTGGGTCCCGATCGTGGGCGATCCGCTGACGCTGGTCGCGGGCGTGCTGCGCGAACCGTTCTGGAGCTTTCTCGCGCTGGTGGCGGTCGCCAAGACCGCGCGCTACGCGGCGCTCGCGGCGGGGACGCTCGCCCTCGCCTAGCCCGGGATCGGAAGGCGGCCCGCATTCGGAGCTGGCTCCGGCCGTCGGCCGCGGGCCTGGTCCCGGCGTATGAACCCGCCGTCGCAGCCGGCCTCGCGCGGAGGTCATCGGCGGGGCCGAAGACAAGAAACGACGAAGGCCGCCGAACGCGGGGTTCGTCTTGCGTCGGCCGGCGGCGATCCCGAGCATGCAGGCGCTCGTTGCAGGGTTGTTGAGAGACGCCGTCCGACTTTCGGCGGATCAGACCTGTTTAGTATTAGTCTAAAGTCTTATATTTTACATTGTCCTGGCGGTTGATCGTTCGCTTACAACCTGTTGTGAAAAGCGATAGATAACCCTGCGCGCATTTCGGCGCGCCGCGGGCGGCGGGACAACCGCTCCTTTACCGGGCGCACATCACAGTCCCAGCCATGTCAGCCGCCCTCGATTATCGCCAAGCGCGCGCTTCGTCCGACGGCCCGCTTCGGATCGTCCATCTCGTCCGCTCGCCGGTCGGGGGGATCTTCCGGCACATCGCCGATCTGGCGACGGCGCAGGCCGCGGCCGGCCATCAGGTCGGCTTCGTGTGCGACAGCCTCACGGGAGGGGCCTTCGAGGCCGAGCGCATCGCTGCGCTCGAGCCGCACCTCGCGCTCGGGGCGTTCCGGCTGCCGATCGCGCGCCAGATCGCGCCCTCGGACGTCACGGCGCTCGCCCGCGTCCACCGCCGTCTGGCGCCGCTCGCGCCCGACGTGGTGCATTCCCATGGCGCGAAGGGCGGCGTGTTCGGCCGCATCACGGGCGCCTGGCTCAACCGGGCGAAGCCGGTGGCGCGGATCTACGCGCCGCACGGCGGCAGCCTGCATTTCGACCCGGCCACCGCCGAGGGCCGCATCTACTTCGCGATCGAACGCGCGCTGGAGAGCGTCAGCGACGTGCTGGTGCATGTCAGCGAGTACGAGCGCCGCGCCTACGTGGACAAGGTCGGCGCGCCGCGGTGCCGGGCGGTCGTCGTGCGCAACGGGCTGACGCCGCCCGAGTTCGAGGCGGTGACGCCCGCGCCGGACGCCACCGATTTCCTCTACCTCGGCATGCTGCGCGACCTCAAAGGCCCCGACGTGTTCATCGAGGCGCTGGCGCTGCTCGCGCGCGACGGCGCCGCGACGACGGGGACCATTGTCGGCGACGGTCCGGACGAGGCCCGCTACCGGGCGCTCGTCGCCGAGCGCGGGCTGGCGGCGCATGTCCGCTTCCTGCCGCCCCAGCCGGCGCGCGAGGCCTTCGCGATGGCCCACGCGATCGTCGTGCCGTCGCGCGCGGAATCCATGCCCTATGTCGTGCTCGAGGCGATCGCCGCCGGTCTGCCGATCCTCGCCACCGACGTCGGCGGCATTCCGGAGATCTTCGGCCCGTTCAGCGGCGACCTGCTTCCGCCCGGCGATGCGGCCGCCCTCGCCGCTGCGATGGAGCGGCTCACGGCCGACGCCGGCCGCGCCCGCGGGATGGCGCGCGAGCGTCGGGCGCATATCGCCGACGAGTTCGCGCTATCGTCGATGGCGTCGCGGATCGAAACCGTTTACCGCGACGCAATCACGGCGCGCGAAGCGCGTACTTTCTCCGTTCGGTAAAAGTGTTTGTTTTGAGTTTGGCGCCATCCTGATCCGACATCGCGGTGGAGCGGCGACGTGAGCGGGTTCAAAATGGCGCGCCTCGAGATCAGGCAAGATGAACCGAAGCCTCTGACGCCGCGGCAGACGCGGCTGAACGAGCAGGCGCGCGAGATCGCGCAGCAGTTCACGGCCGCGTCGATCTCGCAGACGCTGCTGGTCGGCGCTGTCCGACTGATCGACGCCGCGCTCGTGCTCGCCTCCGCCGCGATCGCCTACGCCGTCACGCTCGGCCCGCTGTCGGGCCTGAGCTGGGCCTACCCGCTCGCGGCCGGGCTCGGCGTGCTGCTGTTGCTGATCTTCGCGCAGGCGGCGGACGCTTATCACGTGGTGGCGTTCCGCTCGGTGGGGGGGCAGCTCGGTCGCATTCTGGGCGCCTGGACGCTGGTCTTCGCAGGCTTCGGGGCGCTCGGCGCCTTCCTCGACTTCGGCGGCGCGATCGACCGGCGCTGGCTCGGCTACTGGTTCGTGTTCGGCGCCGCCGTCCTGCTCGTCGCGCATGTGTGGCTCGCGGTTCTGGTGAAGCGCTGGGCGGTGCAGGGGCGGCTCGGCCGCAAGGCCGTCATCGTCGGCGGCGGCGAACCCGCAGCCGAGCTCATCCGCGCGCTCGAGGCGACGCCGGGCAACGACGTCCACATCTGCGGCGTGTTCGACGACCGCTCCAACGACCGCTCGCCGGCGATCGTCGCGGGCTACCCCAAGCTCGGCAACATCGCCGAGCTCGTCGAGTTCGGCCGCCTCGCCCACATCGACCTGCTGATCGTGACGATCCCGGTCACGGCGCGCGGCCGCGTCACCGAAATCCTGAAGACTCTCTGGGTGCTGCCGGTCGACATCCGGCTGTCGGCCCACACCGACAAACTGCGCTTCCGACCGCGCTCCTACTCCTACCTCGGCTCGATCCCGATGGTGGAGCTGGCGGAAAAGCCGATCGCGAACTGGGACTACGTGGCGAAGCGCACCTTCGACCTCGTGGTCGGCTCGCTCTGCATCCTGCTGACGGCGCCGTTGATGATCGCGACCGCGGTGGCGATCAAGCTCGACAGCCCCGGCCCGGTGTTCTTCCGGCAGAAGCGCTACGGCTTCAACAACGAGGTCATCGAGATCTTCAAGTTCCGGTCGCTCCGCCACGAGATGGCGGACCCGGAGGCGAAGACCGTGGTGACGAGGAACGACAGCCGCGTGACCCGCGTCGGCCGCTTCATCCGCAGGACCTCGATCGACGAGCTGCCGCAGTTGTTCAACGTCATCAAGGGCGAGCTGGCGCTGGTCGGCCCCCGCCCCCACGCCGTCAACGCCCACACCTCGGACACGCTCTGGAACGACGTCGTCGACGGCTATTTCGCCCGCCACCGCGTCAAGCCCGGCGTCACCGGCTGGGCGCAGATCAACGGCTGGCGCGGCGAGGTCGACACCCCGGAGAAGCTCAAGAAGCGCGTCGACCACGACCTCTATTACATCGAGAACTGGTCGATCCTGTTCGACCTGACCATCCTGCTGAAGACCCCGATCTCCCTCGCCAAGACGGACAACGCCTATTGAGCGCGTCGCACGCCACCTATGGCGGCGGCCGCTCGCTGGCCTTCGGCGCAGAGGGCCTGCGCGAGGGCATCGTCTGGCTGGCGGTCGCCTCCAGCTTCTTCGTGATGTTCGAGCCGGCGCCCTACGACCTGCTCTTCATCCTTGCGATCGGGGTGTTCGCGGCCACCGGTCTTAGCCTGCCGCGCGCGCTGCTGCCCTTCGTGCTGCTGGTCATCCTGTACCAACTCGGCGCGGTGCTGACGCTGACGCTGGTCTACGACCGGGCGGACACGCAGAAATGGACCACGGTCGGGGTGTTCCTGTCCGGCACCGGGGTGTTCTACTCGCTGCTGCTGGCCCAGCGGACAGAGATCAGGGCGCGCCTGATCGCCAACGCCTGGGTTATCGCCGGCGCCATCGGCGGCGGGCTCGCGATCGTGGGCTACTTCCACCTGGCGCCGTTCGCGGACTCGCTGCTGATCTACGGCCGCGCCAAGGCGACCTTCAAGGACCCCAACGTCTACGCGCCCTACCTGATCTTCCCGGCGCTGGTGCTGATCCAGCGGCTCTATTCGGTGGATCTCAGGAAGTCCCTGTTCGTGCTGCTGCCGCTCGGGCTGATCATGAGCGGCGTGTTCCTCAGCTTCTCGCGCGGGTCCTGGGGCCACCTGATCGGCTCCGCCGCGATCATGACGGTGCTGACGATCCTCGCCGCCCCTACCCCGGCCCGGCGGGCGCGCATCCTTTTCATCTGCGGCGCGGCGGCGCTGGGCGCCGCCCTGCTGATCGCGGTGCTGCTGACCCTGCCCTCGGTGTCGAGCCTGTTCGCGGAGCGCGCGAGCCTCGAGCAGAACTACGACGTCGGCCGCTACGGCCGCTTCGGCCGCCACGCCGCGGGCTTCCAGCTCGCGCTCGAACGGCCGCTCGGCATCGGCATCTTCCAGTTCGCCAAGCTCTTCGGCGCCGACGTCCACAACACCTACCTCAACGCCTTCATGTCCTACGGCTGGCTTGGCGGCATCGCCCTGCCGACGCTGGTTATCGTCACCTTCGTCTTCGCGGCCCGCACGATCCTCTTCCCGACCCCGTGGCGGCCGATCTTCATCTGCGCCTTCTCCACCTGGAGCGTGTTGATGATGGAGGCCTGGGTCATCGACGTGGACCACTGGCGCCACCAATGGGCGCTGCTCGGCATGACCTGGGGCTTCATCGCCGCGACCATCGCCCACCAGCGCCACGCCGACGGCGCGGCGTCGGCGCGCATCCCCCGCGCGGCGGGTTGACGGCCCCCAGGGCCGTCGCGCCAAAGTAGCCGGCACTCCCGCAGGCCCGCTTAAAGGCGCGATCCCAGCCCCATGTCCGACCGCGACCGACCGCTGAAGATCGTGCTGATCGACGCGAGCCCCGTCCGCGCCGCCATCATGGAGCAGGGCCTGCGCGACGCTGGGCACACCACGATCATGCGGATCACCGACCACGTGAACCTGCTCGCGCGCATCTACGCGATCGACCCCGACGTGATCCTGATCGACCTCGAGAACCCGAGCCGCGACGTGCTGGAGCAGATGTTCCAGGTGAGCCGCGCCGTGCGGCGGCCGGTCGGGATGTTCGTCGACCAGAGCGACAGCGCCTCAATCGAGGCCGCGATTGACGCCGGCGTCTCGGCCTATGTGGTCGACGGGCTGAAACGCGAGCGCGTGCAGCCGATCCTCGAGACGACGATCAGCCGCTTCCGGGCCTTCGCCAAGCTCCGCGCGGAGCTGGAGCAGGCGAAGGGCCAGCTCGAAGAGCGCAAGACCGTCGACCGCGCCAAGGGTATCCTGATGCGTGCGAAGAAGATCGACGAGGAGGAGGCCTATGCGCTGCTGCGCAAGGTGGCCATGAACGAGAAGAAGAAGATCGTCGAGATCGCCCAATCGGTGATCACCGCTGCGGAGTTGCTCGGATGAGCCTCGACCCGGTCAAGATCGGCTTCATTCCCCTCGTCGACGCCGCCATTCCGATCATCGCGGCCGACGTCGGATTCGCGGCGGAAGAAGGCATCGCGCTCGAGCTGGTGCGCGAGGTGTCCTGGGCGAACATTCGCGACCGGCTGACGCTCGGCCATTTCGACGGCGCGCATCTGCTCGCGCCGATCGCGATCGCGACCACACTGGGGCTCGGCACCATCAAGGTGCCGCTCGCCGCCCCGCTCGCGCTTGGCCTGAACGGCAACGCGATGACGATGTCGCCGCCGCTGTTCGAGGACATCCGCCGCCATATGGCGCCGGGCGCCGACATGGCCGACCCGCGCGCCACCGGCGCCGCGTTCAGGGCGGTCGTCGAGAACCGACGCCGCAACGGCGACGAGCCGCCGACCCTCGGCATGACCTTCCCGTTCTCGACCCATAACTACCAGCTCCGGCTGTGGCTGGCGGCGGCGGGCGTCGAGCCGGATGAGGACGTGCGGCTCGCGGTCGTGCCGCCGCCGTTCATGGTGGACGCGCTCGAGAACGCTCACGTCGAGGGCTTCTGCGTCGGCGCGCCCTGGAACTCGGTCGCGGTCGAGTACAACCTCGGCCGTATCCTTCACCTGGGCACGGACCTCGTGCGGCGCTGCCCGGAAAAGGTGCTGGCGGTGCGCGCGAACTGGCTGGCCCGGAACCCCGAGCTCGCGGCGCGGCTGGTGCGGGCCTGCGTGCGCGCGGCGGAATGGCTCGACGAGCCCAACCACCGCGAGGAGGCCGCACGGCGGCTCGCCGCTCCGAACCGGCTCGACGTGCACGCCCCCATCATCCAGCGCGCGCTCGACGGCCGGCTTCCGACCGGCGACGGCGACGAAATCCGCGCCTGCGACAGCTACGTCCTGTTCGGCGCGGACGGCGCCACGCGGCCCGACCCGAGGCACGCGCGCTGGCTGCACGCGCAGATGGTGCGCTGGCGGCAGGCGTCGGACGATCCCGCCGGCGCCGACCTGGCCGCCGCGAGCTACCGCACGGACGTCTACGACGCCGCCCTCGGCCGCGACGCGCCGCAACAGGCGGACGATCCGCTGGGCGTGTTTACGGACTGACGGACTGAAACGCCCTTGATGGCGCGGCCGAGGCGCTGCTAGCGTCCAAGCATCGACCGAGTGGCGACTAGGGTTCCGGGCGCAGACGCCGCCGCTGGACCGAGCGTCGCAGAGACCGCGGGAGTTCCGCGGCTGCACCCAAGGGGCAAAATCCCAGGGGAGGAGACGTCGAGATCAACCAGCGCCGAACGGCGCGCAGGAGGTCTCCATGACGCTCGCCTCGGCTTTGCTCGTCATTCTCGCCGCCGTCATCCACGCCAGCTGGAACATCATCGCCAAACGCGCGGCCGCGGTTGGGCCCGCGTTCGTGTTTTCCTACAATCTCATCGCCTGCGTCGCCTACGCGCCGTGGGTCGCGTATCTCGGAGTCCACGGCGGGCTCGGCTGGAGCTGGCGGGTCGCGCCATTCCTGTTCCTCAGCGGACTCATCCACCTCGGCTATAGCCTCTGCCTCCAGCTCGGCTATCAGCGGGCCGACCTCTCGGTGGTCTATCCCGTCGCCCGCGGAACGGGTCCGATGCTGTCGAGCCTTGGCGCGATCGTCATCCTCGGCGAGGCGATGTCCTGGCAGTCCCTGCTCGGCCTCGCCCTCGTCATCGCCGGGATCGGCCTCGTCGCAACGCAGGGAGACCTGTCCGCCTTCCGGCGACCGGGTGGACAGGCGGGCGTCGTCTGGGGGTCCGCCACGGGCGGGCTGATCGCCGCCTACACCGTGGTCGACGCCTACGCCGTGAAGACGCTTCACGCCTCGCCCGTGTTTCTCGACTGGTGCTCGAACGTGCTGCGCTTCATCCTGCTCGCGCCGTTGGTGGCGGCCTCCCCCGCGCGAGCGCTCCGCGCCATGCGCGAGTCCTGGCCGGCGGCGATCGCCGTCGGGCTGCTGTCTCCCCTCGCCTACATTCTGGTGCTCGTCGCGCTGGACGACGGCGCGCCGCTCTCTGTCGTCGCGCCGATGCGAGAGATGTCGATGATGGTCGGCGCGTTGATGGGCATGGCGATCCTGCGCGAGCCAGTCGGTCCTTGGCGGCTGGTCGGCTGCGCCGTCCTCACCGCCGGCGTCGTTCTACTGTCTTCCTCCTAGAAGGACGCCTCCCGCGCGCTCGCGCCGCCTAAGTTGCGTGCAGCGCACAAAATTGAAGCTGCGTCTGCGCGCTGTGGTGGCGCCCGAAGACAATCGGGTGCTGGCTCGCCGCTGTCCGACCCGGCCCCAAACTCCTCAAAACTGAACGACCTTCACACACCAACCCCAGTTGGCACGCGACTTGAAGGGAAACGTTCGAGGTTGGCGTCAACGATGACGCTTACCTCCTGCCCACCGATGGGCCCCAGCGACGCCGCTGACCTGACGAGCTCACGCACGTCACGTCTGCGGCTTTTTTCGTTTCTGGGCCCCGTCATGAGGACGGCGGCCCCTTCAAGACCCCGAGCGCCGATGGGCGCCCATGGAGCCGAAGGCCTGATGACCACCGACACGAAGACGCCGCTGATCCATGGCCTCCGTCGCCGCGACGTGCTGCGCGTCGGCGCAGGCGCCGCCGCAACCCTGCTCGCCGCCCGGACGCTCGCGCCCTCCGGCGTGTTCGCGCAGGGCGCCGGGCCGGAGACGACCAAGGCGACGCTGGGCTACATCGCGCTGACGGACTCCGCGCCGCTGATCGTGGCGAAGGAGAAGGGCTTCTTCGCCAAGCACGGCATGCCCGACGTCACCGTCACGAAGCAGGCGTCCTGGGGCACCACCCGTGATAACCTCGTCCTCGGCTCCGAGGGCAACGGCATCGACGGCGCGCACATCCTGACGCCGATGCCCTACCTGATCTCGGCCGGCAAGGTGACTCAGCAGAACATCCCGCTGCCGATGTATATCCTGGCGCGGCTGAACTACGACGCCCAGGCGATCTCCGTGGGCGCGGCCTACAAGGGCCTGAAGCCGACCGTCGACGCCAAGCCCCTGAAGGAGGAGTTCCTCAAGAAGAAGGCGGCGGGCCAGCAGGCCAAGGTCGCCATGACCTTCCCCGGCGGCACCCACGACCTGTGGATCCGCTACTGGCTGGCCGCCGCCGGCATCGACCCGGACAAGGACGTCGAGACCATCGTCGTGCCGCCGCCGCAGATGGTGGCGAACATGAAGGTCGGCACCATGGACGCCTTCTGCGTCGGCGAGCCCTGGGGCGCCCAGCTCGTCGCTCAGGGCATCGGCTTCTCCGCCTGCAACACCTCGGAGATCTGGAAGGATCACCCCGAGAAGTCGTTCGGCATGCGCGCGGCCTATGTCGACAAATACCCCAACGCCACCAAGGCGCTGCTGATGGCCGTCATGGAGGCGCAGATGTTCTGCGACGACATGGCGAACAAGGAGGAGGTCGCCTCCATCGTCGGCACGCGCGCCTGGTTCAACGTGCCGGTGAAGGACATCGTCGGCCGCCTCAAGGGCCAGTACGACTACGGCGACGGCCGCATCGTCGAGAACAGCCCCGGCCTGATGAAGTTCTGGGGCGGCGGCCCGGTCTCCTACCCCTACCAGAGCCACGACATGTGGTTCCTGACCGAGGACATCCGCTGGGGCAAGTTCGCCCCCGACACGGACGTCAAGGGCATGATCGCCAAGGTGAACCGCGAGGACCTCTGGAAGGAGGCCGCCAAGGCGGTGGGCGCCAAGACGATCCCCGACTCCACCTCGCGCGGCGTGGAGACCTTCTTCGACGGCAAGGTCTTCGATCCCGCGCAGCCGATGGCCTACCTCGAAAGCCTCGAGATCAAGCGCGTCGCCTGAGGCCTCGCCTTCATGGAGGGCGCCGCGCGCGCCCTCCCCGCTCCCGACCATCCGCCCCACCTCCTGAGGAGTCGCCATGTCGGCCCCCGTCCTGAAACTCGACGACGCCCGCGCGACCAAGGCGGCGTCCGTCGCCGAAGTCGTCGCGTTCCGGGCGCCGAAGGCGCCCTCCCCGATCGCCAAGCGCGCCAGGCGCGTCTTGGACTGGGCGAGCACCACGCTGATCCCGCCGCTGGTGGTGCTTGCCCTGCTGCTGTTGTTCTGGGAGCTGATCTGCTCGCGGCCCGGATCGTCGCTGCCGCCTCCAAGCCAGGTCGTCACCGACACCTGGGAGCTGATCATCGACCCGTTCTACGATCGCGGCGGCCTGGACAAGGGGCTGTTCTGGCACCTGCTGGCGAGCCTGCAGCGCGTCGCGGTGGGCTACGCCATCGCGGTGGTCGTCGGCGTCGCGCTCGGCGTGCTGGTCGGCCAGTCCACCTGGGCGATGCGCGGTCTCGACCCGATCTTCCAGATCCTGCGCACCGTGCCGCCGCTCGCCTGGCTACCGCTGTCGCTGGCCGCGTTCCGGGACGGCCAGCCCTCGGCGATCTTCGTGATCTTCATCACCTCGGTCTGGCCGATCATCATCAACACAGCCGTCGGCATCCGCAATATCCCGACCGACTACTCGAACGTCGCCAAGGTCATCCGGCTGAACGGCTTCGAGTACTTCACCAAAATCATGATCCCGGCCGCCGCCCCTTACATCTTCACGGGCCTGCGGATCGGCGTCGGCCTCAGCTGGCTCGCGATCGTCGCGGCCGAGATGCTGATCGGCGGCGTCGGCATCGGCTTCTTCATCTGGGACGCGTGGAACTCGTCCAACATCAGCGACATCATTCTGGCGCTCGTCTACGTCGGAGTGGTCGGGTTCATCCTCGACCGGATCGTCGCGTTCATCGCCAACGCGGTCACCCGCGGCACGGCTACCGCGTGAGGATCCGGACCATGTCAGCCCAAGCCTTTCTCTCCATCCAGCACGTCGACAAGGCCTTCTCGCGCGGCGGCGTCACCAACGAGGTTCTCAAGGACGTGTCGCTCGACGTCCATGAGGGCGAATACATCTCGATCATCGGCCATTCCGGCTGCGGCAAGTCCACGCTGCTCAACATCGTCGCCGGCCTCACCGGCGTGACGAAGGGCGTGGTCTTCCTCGAAGGCAAGGTGGTGGACGAGCCGGGACCGGACCGCGCAGTGGTGTTCCAGAACCACTCCCTGCTGCCCTGGCTCACCTGCTACGAAAACGTCGCGCTCGCCGTGGACAAGGTCTTCGCCAGGTCGAAGACCAAGGCCGAGCGCCGCGACTGGACCATGCGCCAGATCGAGCTGGTGAACATGGCCCACGCCAAGGACCGGCGCCCGTCGGAGATCTCCGGCGGCATGAAGCAGCGCATCGGCATCGCCCGCGCGCTCGCCATGCAGCCGAAGGTGCTGCTGCTCGACGAGCCCTTCGGCGCGCTCGACGCGCTGACCCGCACCCATCTGCAGGACCAGGTCATGCAGATCCAGACGGAGCTCAAGAACACCGTCCTGATGATCACCCACGACGTGGACGAGGCCGTGCTGCTCTCGGACCGCATCGTGATGATGACCAACGGCCCCTCCGCGCGCATCGGCGAGATCCTCGAGGTGCCGCTGGAGCGGCCGCGCAAGCGGCTGGAGCTGGTCTCCGACCGCACCTACATCGCGGCCCGCGCCGCGGTGCTCAAGTTCCTCTACGAGCGTCACCGCTTCGTCGAGGCGGCCTGAGCGATGAGCGGCCCGCACGCCTCCGAAGCGCGACGCGCCTCTCCCCTCCCCCTTGCGGGGAGAGGCCGGGGGTGGGGATCGTGCAGGATCGAGCGCGGCGTGTCGCCCATCCGTGACGCCTCTTTCTGCGCCACCCCCACCCTTACCCTCCCCGCAAGGGGGAGGGAGACGGAGACGGCGAGCCCCTTGTCCCACCATCGCTGCGAGGCCTGAGCCATGGACCGCGAGCGTCTCGTCGTCGTCGGCGCCGGCATGGCGTCCCTCAGGCTCCTGGAGGAGCTGAAGGCCGCTTGCCCCGGCCGCTACGCCGTCACCGTGATCGGCGCGGAGCCGGAGCCGGCCTACAACCGGGTCCTGCTCTCCTCCCTGCTCGCCGGCGAGGCGAGCGACGAGGACCTCGCGTTCAGGGACCGCGCCTGGTACGCGGCGAACGGCTATCGCCTGCTGACCGGCGCGCCCGCGCAGACAGTCGACGCCGCCGCCCGGCGGGTGACGCTGAAGGACGGGCGGGTGTTCGCCTACGACCGGCTGGTGCTCGCCACCGGCTCGGAGGCGATCCGGCTGCCGCTGCCGGGCGCGCACCTGTCACAGGTGCTGGTGTTCCGTGACCGCTTCGACGCCCTGCGTCTGAAGGAGCTCGGCGTTCCCGGCGCGCGCGCCGTGGTGATCGGCGGCGGGCTGCTGGGGCTCGAGGCGGCCTACGGCCTCGTCAAGCTCGGTTGCGCCGTCACGGTGGTGCATCTCATGGACAAGCTGATGGAGCGCCAGCTCGACGCCAAGGGCGCGGCGACGCTGCGCCGGGCGCTCGAGGCCAAGGGCGTCGCCTTCGCGCTCGGCGCCCAGAGCAAGGCAATCGTAGGCGAAACCCGCGTGGAGGGGCTGGAGCTGGGCTCCGGCGAGATCCTGCCCGCCGACATGATCGTCATGGCCTGCGGCGTGCGGCCAAACGCTGCGCTCGGGCGCGCGGCGGGGCTCGCCGCGAACCGCGGCCTGCTGGTCGACGACGCCCTGCGCACCTCCGACGAGCGGATTTTCGCGCTGGGCGAATGCGCCGAGCACCGCGGCGTGGTCTACGGCCTCGTCGCGCCGGCCTACGAGCAAGCCAAGACGCTGGCGCGCGCGCTTGCCGGCGACGCGGCGGCCTATGGCGGCACGCTGCTCTCCACCAACCTCAAGGTCTCGGGCGTCTCGGTGTTTTCTGCCGGCGCGATCGAGGCGGAGGACGGCGACGAGACCATCGTGCTCTCCGACCCCGGCCACGGCTGCTACCGCAAACTGATCGTCCGCGACGACCGCCTGACGGGCGCGATCCTTGTGGGCGAGGCCTCGGACGCGCTCTGGTACCTCGACCTCATCGCGAGCGGCGCGCCGCTCGGGCCTTTGCGCGACGACCTCGCCTTCGGGCGCGGCTTCGCGCTGGCGGCGTGAGGGCGGCGGCGATGACGATGATCCACCTCTCTTGTCCCGGCCTCGAGCAGGGACCCAGACACACAGACCTCCAAGAACAAGCCGGCGCGGCCGTAGCCTCGTCTTTCAGCCGACGTGGCTCTGGGTCCCGGCTCGAGGCCGGGACAAGGACGCGGATGAGCCTGCACGGAACGTGGACGGTGACGGCATGACCCAGGATTTCTCCCCCGACCAGAAGCGCTACCTTGAGGGCTTCGTCTCCGGCGTCCAGGCGATCCGCGGCTCGCGCGGGGCTCCGGGCTTTGGCGGCGGCGTGCCGTTCGGCGGTCCCGGCGCCGCGCCGGCCGCGGAGGCCGAGCCTACCGGGCCGGACGCCATCCACCTCAAGGCCATGGCCGCGCAGGAGAAGGCGGGCAAGAAGCTCGTGCCGCAGGAGAAGGCGAAGCGGGAGGAGCACCCGTTCGACGCCTACGCGCGCCTCAAGGTCCTCGCCGAGAAGAACCAGTTCGCGAAGCAGCTCGACGACTTCCGCATCCGCTTCCACGGCCTGTTCTACGTCGGCCCGACGCAGGACTCGTATATGTGCCGGCTCAGGATCCACAACGGGATCCTGAAGGCCTGGCAGTTCCGCGGGGTCGCCGACCTCTCCGAGCAGTACGCCGGCGGCTTCACCCATGTGACGACCCGCGCCAACCTGCAGGCGCGCGAGATCAATGCAGCCAATGGCATCCCCTACATCGAGGGCCTTGTCGACATCGGCCTGACCGCCAAGGGCTCCGGCGCCGACAACATCCGCAACGTCACCGGCACACCGACCGCGGGCGTCGACCCGCAGGAGCTGGTCGACACCCGCCCCTATGCAAAGGAGTGGCACCACCACATCCTGAACGACCGCGCGCTCTACGGCCTGCCGCGCAAGTTCAACGTGGCCTTCGACGGCGCCGGCCGCATCGCCGCGCTCGAGGACACCAACGACATCGGCTTCCAGGCGGTCGAGGTGCTTGAAGGCGCGGGCGTCGCGCCCGGCGTCTGGTGGCGGCTCGCGCTCGGCGGCATCACCGGCCACAAGGACTTCGCCCGCGACACCGGCGTGATCGTGCCGCTCGACAAGGCGATCAAGGTCGCCGACGCGATCGTGCGCGTGTTCATCGCCTCGGGCGACCGCTCCGACCGCAACAAGGCGCGGCTGAAGTACGTGCTCGACGCCTGGGGTTTTGAAAAGTTTCTGGCCGAGGTGGAGAAGGTCCAGGGCTGGGCCTTCACCCGCGTCTCGCCCGAGCACGTCGCCCCCCGCCCCGAGAGCGACCGTCTCGCCCACATCGGCGTGCACCCGCAGACGCAGGCCGGCCTCAACTGGGTCGGCGTGGTGCTGCCGCTGGGCAAGATGACCTGCGACCAGATGCGCGCGCTCGCGGACGTCTCCGAGCGCTACGGCGACGGCGACGTGCGCCTCACCGTCTGGCAGAATCTGCTGCTCTCCGGCGTCCGCGACGCCGACGTCGCGACCGTCGAGCAGGCGATCGCCGACATCGGGCTCGCGACCTCCGCCTCGAACGTCCGCGCCGGGCTGGTGGCCTGTACCGGCAGCCGCGGCTGCAAGTTCGCGGCCTCCGACACCAAGGGCTTCGCCGACCTGATCGCGAACCATGTCGACGACATCGGGCTTGCGGTGGACACGCCGGTGAACATCCACGTCACCGGCTGCCACAACTCCTGCGCGCAGCACTACATCGGCGACATCGGCCTGATCGGCGCGAAGGTGCCGATCAACGACGAGGACACGGTGGAGGGCTTCCACCTCCACGTCGGCGGCGGCTTCGGGACCGACGCCGCGATCGGCCGCGAGCTGGTGCGCGACGTGAAGGGCGAGGACTGCCCGGCCGTCGTGGAGAAGATGCTGCGCGGCTACCTCGCCGCCCGCGACGGCGCCGAGACCTTCGCCGCCTTCACGCGCCGCCACGAGATCGGCGCGCTCAAGACCCTCTTCGAGCTGGAGACGGCGTGATGGTCCGACGTCGAGCGCACCGCCTCTTCACCTCTCCGCGGCGGGGAGAGGTCGGCGCGAAGCGCCGGGTGAGGGGGACGTCCCATGTCCGGCGCGAGCAAAGACCCCTCACCCGCTCGGCTTCGCCTCGCGACCTCTCCCCACAGGGGAGAGGTGAAGGCCGCTCCCGGTACGACCACCCTCGCCTTCTCACAGCTTGTTCGTGCGGAGCCTCGTCATGACCGCGCAGACCCTGGTCCTCCCTCCCCTCGTCCCCGAGAACGCGCCGTTCAGCACGGAGCAGCGCGCCTGGCTGAACGGGTTCTTCGCAGGCCTCCTGTCCATGGACGGCGGCATGCAGGCGCTGTCGCGCGACGCCGCGACGGCCCTGCTGGGCTCGCCCCTGCCGGGCGAGGCCGCGCCCGCGGAGGAGGACGACGGCGCGCCCTGGCACGACGCCTCGCTCCCGATCGACGAGCGCATGGAGCTCGCCGCCGGCAGGCCCGTGAAACGGCGGATGTTCGCGGCCATGGCGCAGCAGGACTGCGGCCAGTGCGGCTACCTCTGCGAGAGCTACTCCGCCGCGATCGCGACGGGCGAGGAGAAGAAGCTCAACCTGTGCGTGCCGGGCGGCAAGGAAACCACCCGCATGCTGAAGAAGCTGTACGAGGAGCTCGACGGCGGTGCGGCGCCTGCGAAGCCTGCGGCGGCGCCCGCCCCCGCGACGCCGGTCGCGGTCGAACCCGGCCGCTCGCGCGAGACCCCGGTCGAGGCCGCCTTCCTGTCGAAGCACGCGGTCAGCGGCGAAGGCTCCGACAAGGAGACCAACCACGTCGAGATCGACCTCTCCGGCTGCGGCCTGACCTATGAGCCGGGCGACTCGTTCGGCCTGTTCGCGACCAACGCGCCGGAGCTGTGCGCGGCGGTCGCCGCCCGTCTCGGCGTGGCGGAGGACGTCGCGGTCTCCCACGACGGCCACACGCTGCCGCTGAAGACCTGGCTCTCCGAGCGGGTGGCGCTGGGCGCCGCGCCGGACGCGCTGTTCGAACTGCTCGCGGCTCACGTGGAGAGCTCCGACGACAAGCAGACGCTCGCCAAGCTCGCCGAGGGCGAGGACCCCGACGGCGACCTCGCGACCCTCGACGTGCTGGCGGCGCTCGAGAAGTTCCCGGCCGCAACGCCGCCGGTCGCCGAACTGCTCGGCGCGCTCGACCCGCTGCAGCCGCGGCTCTACTCGATCTCGTCGGCGCTTTCCGCCGATCCGGGCAAGGTCAGCCTCACCGTCGCCGCCGTGCGCTACCGCATCGGCGACCGCACGCGGCTCGGCCTCGCCTCCACCTACCTCTCGGACCGCGTGGCGCCGGGCGACCGGCTGAAGGTCTATGTCCAGAAGGCGCACGGCTTCGCGCTGCCGAAGGACGGCGCGGTGCCGATCGTCATGGTCGGCCCCGGCACCGGGATCGCGCCGTTCCGCTCGTTCCTGCGCGAGCGCAAAGCGACCCACGCGGCCGGCGGCGCCTGGCTGTTCTACGGCCACCAGCACGAGGCGACCGACTACTACTACCGCGACGAGATCGCCGATCTGCAGGCCGCAGGCGCGCTGACCAGGCTGTCGCTCGCCTGGTCCCGTGACGGGGCGGAGAAGGTCTATGTCCAGGACCGCATGCGCGAGTCCGGCGCCGAGCTCTGGAGCTGGCTTGAGAAGGGCGCGCACTTCTACGTCTGCGGCGACGCCAAGCGCATGGCGGCCGACGTCGAGAAGGCGCTGGTCGAGGTGGTCGCGGCCCATGGGGCGAAGACCGCCGACGAGGCCAAGGCCTTCGTGGCGGGCCTGAAGAAGGCCGGCCGCTATCAGGCGGACGTTTATTGATGGGCGCGGCGGGCGGCTGGCGTTCGACGTACTCGCCGTCATGCCCGGCGAAGCCGGGTATCCACGACTTCGACGTCGAGCGCTTCCCGAAGTCGTGGATGCCCGCGCGAAGGCGCGGGCATGACGGGATCCTAGGTCGGCCGCTCTCGTGCTTTTCGGGCTTCCGCCCATGAACATGCACCCCTCCGACCTGCCCAAGGCCCCCACCCGCACCACCTGCCCCTACTGCGGCGTGGGCTGCGGGGTGCTGGCGCAGCCCGGCCCGGCCGGCGGCGCGACCATCGCGGGCGACACGGAGCACCCGTCGAACTTCGGACGGCTGTGCTCCAAGGGCTCGGCGCTCGGCGAGACGCTGTCGCTCGACGGGCGCCTGCTGCACCCGGAGATCGGGGCTCAGCGCGTGAGCTGGGACGCCGCGCTCGACGCCACGGCGGAAGGCTTCCGCCGCACGCTCGAGGCGCACGGGCCCGAGGCGATCGCGATCTACCTCTCCGGCCAGCTGCTGACCGAGGACTATTACGCCGCGAACAAGCTGTTCAAAGGCTTCCTCGGCTCGGCCAACGTCGACACCAACTCGCGGCTCTGCATGTCGTCCTCGGTCGCGGGCCACAAGCGGGCCTTCGGCGCCGACACGGTGCCCGGGACCTACCGCGACCTCGAGACCGCCGACCTGCTGGTCTTCGTCGGCTCCAACGCCGCCTGGTGCCACCCCGTGCTCTACCAGCGCATGCTGGCGGCGAAGGCGGCGCGCGGAACGAAGATCGTCGTGATCGACCCGCGCGGGACCGCGACCGCGGAGGAGGCCGACCTCCATCTGCCGCTCGCCGGCGGCTCGGACACGGCGCTGTTCTGCGGCCTGCTGGTCCATCTCGCCGACGAGGGGCGCCTCGACCAGGCTTACGTAGCGGCTCACACGCAGGGGTTCGATGCGGCCCTCGCCCGCGCCCGCGAGATCGCGCCGACGCTCGCCGCCACCGCGGCCGCCTGCGACCTCCCGCCCGCTGACGTCGCCGCCTTCTTCGAGCTGTTCGCGACCACCGAGCGCGTGGTCACGCTCTACAGCCAAGGCGTCAACCAGGCGGCGCAGGGGACGGACAAGGTCGGCGCCATCCTGAACTGTCACTTGGCCACCGGCCGCATCGGCCGCGAAGGCATGGGACCGTTCTCGCTTACTGGCCAGCCCAACGCCATGGGCGGCCGCGAGGTCGGCGGGCTCGCCAACCAGCTCGCCGCCCACATGGGCTTCGAGCCGGCCTCGATCGACAGGGTCCGCCGCTTCTGGGACGCGCCGCGCATGGCGGAGGCGGAGGGGCTGAAGGCCGTCGACATGTTCGACGCGGTCGCGCGCGGCGAGATCAAGGCGCTGTGGGTGATGGGCACCAACCCCGCCGTCTCCATGCCGCGGGCCGACGCCGTGCGCGCCGCATTGAAGCGGCTCGACCATTTCGTCGTCTCCGAGAACGTCGCCTCCAACGACACGCTGGGCGCCGCCCCCCACATCCGCCTGCCGGCCGCGGCCTGGGGCGAGAAGGACGGCACGGTCACCAATTCCGAGCGCCGCATCTCGCGCCAGCGGCCGTTCCTCGCGCCTCCGGGCCAGACGCGGCCGGACTGGTGGGCCGTCGCGCAGGTCGCGAAGCGCCTCGGCTTCGGCGAGGCCTTCGGCTGGCGCACGCCGGGCGAGGTGTTCCGCGAGCACGCGGCGCTCTCGGCCTTCGAGAATGAGGGAACGCGCGATTTCGACATTGGCGCGCTGGCCGAGCTCGACGCCCGCGACTACGACCAGCTCAAGCCGATCCAGTGGCCGGCGAGGCAGGGCGCGGCGCGCACGGAGACCCGCTTCTTCGCGAACGGCGGCTTCTATACCGCGACCGGCCGGGCGAACTTCGTGGCCGTCGCGCCGATCACGCCCGCGGCGACGCCCGACTACCGCTTCCCCTTCCGCCTCAACACCGGCCGCATCCGCGACCAGTGGCACACCATGACGCGCACCGGCAAAAGCCAGCGCCTTTCCAGCCACCTGGTCGAGCCCTTCGTGGAGATCCACCCGGAGGACGCAGCCTCCGAAGGCTTGAAGGACGGCGGCTTCGCCCGCGTGACCACCGCCCATGGCCACGTGGTCTTGCGCGTGCGCGCGGAGCCGGGGCAGCGCCGGGGTTCGCTGTTCGCGCCGATTCACTGGAACGACGAGACCGCTTCGCACGGCCGCGTGGGCGCTCTGGTGCACGCCGCCGTCGATCCCTTCTCCGGCCAGCCGGACGCCAAGGCCACGCCGGCCGCGGTCGCGCCGCTGCGCTTCGCCCGCCAAGGCTTCGCGCTGACGCAAGGGACGCTCGGCGCGCTTGACCCCGCGACCTGGTGGGCCAAGGCGACCGTGCCGCACGGAATCGGGCTGCTTTTCGCGACCGACCACGTGGTGACGCTGTCGGAGATCTTCCCCGACCTCGAGCCGGGCGACGAGATCGTGGACTACGTCGACGCCGGCCGCGGCGTGGCGCGCTCGGCGGTGTTCCGCGACGGCGCGCTGGCGGCCTGCCTGTTCGTCGCGGCCGACCGACAGGAGAACGCCTGGACCTTCCTGCGCGCCAGGCTTGGCGAGGAGCTGACCGAGGGCCAGGTCCGCAGCCTCCTGCTCGCCGGCCGCGCCAGCGACGGCGCCGCCTGCGGCCCGCTGGTCTGCGCCTGCCATGGC
Source organism: Methylopila capsulata (assembly GCF_016907975.1). Lineage (GTDB taxonomy): Bacteria > Pseudomonadota > Alphaproteobacteria > Rhizobiales > Methylopilaceae > Methylopila > Methylopila capsulata. The sequence continues at coordinate 171,281 of NZ_JAFBCY010000004.1, read as the reverse complement.
GTGCCGAAGGGCGTCATCGAAACCGCCATCCGCGCCGGCGCGCCGGACGCCGCGGCGGTCGGCGCCGCGACGAAGGCCGGCACCAACTGCGGCTCGTGCCTGCCGGAAATCCGGCGCATGCTGGTCGACGCGCGGGCGCTCGCGACAGCGTAAGGGGCACCAAGGTCTTACGGGTCCTGACAACGCGGTCTCCCGGCCCCACACCGTCTCTTGTCCCGGCCTTGAGCCGGGACCCAGAACCACTGACGCAGCATGAGAGCCGCATCGGCCCTGCCTGCTCGTCAACGGACGTCGAGCGTCTGGATCCCGGCTCAAGGCCGGGACAAGAAGAGAGGCGCGCTTCAGGAAGAGGGGGCGCGTTTCGGGCGTCTCGGTCAGTTGCGCCCGAACCTGCGCGCGAGCCAAAACCCCGGCCCTGCGATGGCGACATACGCCGCAAACCCCGTGATCCCGATGAGCGCGGCGGGCGCGAGGTCCGGCATCTGCGGGACCAGCCCCTTCACGGCGCCGGCGGGCGCCAGCGCGAACCCGATGGCGGCGGCGGAGGCGGCCGTCGCAAGCACGAGTGCCGCGAGGTTCAGCGCGAGGCGGCGGTCCAGTTCGAACCGGCCGCGATTCCTGAGCAGCAGCACCAGCAGGCCGAGGTTGACCCACGCGCCGATCGAGGTGGCGAAGGCGAGGCCTGCATGCGCGTAAGGCCCGATCAGCACGAGCTTCAGCCCGAGGTTGACCACGGTCGCGACGGCCAGCGCCTTCACTGGCGTCGTGGTGTCGCCGGAGGCGTGGAAGGCGGGCGTGACGCAACGGAGCGCGACAATGGCCGGCAGGCCGACCGCATAGGCCTCGAGCGCGGCGGCGGAGCCCGCCACCGCCCTCAGGTCGAAGGCGCCGCGGCCGAACAGCGCCGCGACCACGGGGGCGGCGGCCACCGCGAACAGCGCGACGAAGGGCAGCGTCATCAGCAGCGCGCCCTCGAGCGCGCGGTTCAGCCGGTCGCGCGCGCCGGGCACGTCGTTGCGGGCGAGGCGACGCGACAGCTCGGGCAGCAGCACCGTGCCGATCGCGATGCCGACCACCGCCAGCGGCAGCTGGTAGAGCCGGTCGGCGTAGTAGAGGTAGGACACCGATCCCGTCGGCAGGAACGAGGCGAGGATCGTGTCGGCGAACATCGCGATCTGCACGCCGGCGGACCCAAGCACAGCGGGACCAAAGCCTTTGAGGAAGGTCTTCACGTGGGCCGTGAAGGCCGGAACGCGCAGTTTCAGCCAGAGGCCGGAGCGCCGGAGGTCCGCCAGCACCAGCGCGAGCTGGGCGAAGCCCGAGATCAGCACGCCCCAGGCCAGCGCGTGGGCGACGGTGGGGAACAGACCCGAGGCCATCAGGGCGGCGATCATGCAGATGTTGAGCAGGATGGGGGTCGCGGCGGCGGCGGCGAAACGGTCGTGGGCGTTCAGCACGCCGGAGACCAGCGTCATCATCGAGATCAGCAACAGGTAGGGAAAGGTGATCCGCGTGAGCGACGCCGTCAGCCCGAGCTGTCCGGGGTCCTCGGCGAAGCCGGGCGCGAGCGCTGCGACGACATAAGGCGCGAAGGCGATGGCGAGCACGAGCAGGCCGAGGTGGACCACCACCGTGATCGACAGCACGTCCTCGGCGAAGGCGCGGGCCGCGCCCTCCCCGTCCTGCGTCAGCGCGCGGGCGTAGCGCGGCACGAAGGCGGCGTTGAAGGCGCCCTCGGCGAAGATCGCGCGGAAGTGGTTCGGAAGCCGGAACGCGATCATGAAGGCGTCGGCCAGCGGGCCGGCGCCCAGAAGCGCCGCCATCATCACGTCGCGGACGAAACCGAACAGGCGCGAGGCGAGCGTCAGTCCGCCGACGGAGGCCGCCTTACGCCACATGAATCACCGTCTCCGCCGCGCCGTTGGCGGCGGAGAATACAGGGGCGCGTGGGGCGGGGTAAGTGCGCGCCGACGCTTACGCCGCGCAGGCGACGCTGGGCGCCCCTTCCGCGGGGAACACCGCGAAGCGCTCGAACGCCAGACCCACCTCCTCGCCTTCGCTGAAGGAAGCTTCCGGCGGCAGCCGCACCTCGATCCGCGACCGGCGGGCGCCGACCTCGACGTCGGCGCGGCGGAACGCGCCCAGCCGCCGCAGCGCGGCGATGCGGCCGAGGGCGACCCCCTCTCCCGGCGCCACGAAGGTCACGTCCTGCGGGCGCACGTGCAGCCGCGCGGGACCGTCCGGCGCATCGACCCGGCCGAGCGGAAGCGCCCTGCCGTCGAGGGTCGCCTCGCCGCTGCGCACGTCGATCGGCAACGAGCTCGAGTCGCCGATGAAGGCGTAGACGAACGGGGTCGCCGGCTCGTCGTAGATCGCGTCCGGGGTGCCGACCTGCTGCAGGTCGCCCTTGTGCAGGATGGCGACCCGGTCGGCGAGCTCCAGCGCCTCTTCCTGGTCATGCGTGACGAACACGGTGGTGTGGCCCGTCTCGTTGTGGATCTCGCGCAGCCAGCGGCGCAGCTCCTTGCGGACCTGCGCGTCGAGCGCGCCGAAGGGCTCGTCCAGCAGCAGCACCTGCGGCTCGATCGCGAGCGCGCGGGCGAGCGCCACGCGCTGGCGCTGGCCGCCGGAGAGCTGCGCCGGGTAGCGGTTCTCGAGGCCCTTGAGCTGCACGAGATCGAGCAGCTCAAGCACCTTCCTGCGGATGTCGGCCTCCGCCGGGCGGCGCGCCCGGCCGCGCACGCGCAGGCCGAAGGCGATGTTGTCGAACACCTTCATGTGCCGGAACAGCGCGTAGTGCTGGAACACGAAGCCGACATTGCGCTCCTGCACCGGCTTCGCCAGCGCGTCCTCGTCGCCGAACAGGATCTGGCCGGAGTCCGGGATCTCGAGGCCGGCGATGGCGCGCAGCAGCGTGGTCTTGCCGGAGCCCGAGGGCCCGAGCAGCGCCACCAGCTCGCCGGAGCGGATGTCGAGGCTGACGCCGTTCAGCGCGGGGAAGGAGCCGTATTCCTTGCGGACGTCGCGGATCTTGAGGTCCATGGTCTCTTCAGTCCGTTGTCAGTGGCGGCGGCCGGAGGCGAGCTGGTCGGCGTAGCGCCATTCCAAAGCGCTCTTCACCACCAAAGTCACCAAGCCGAGGCCCGCGAGCAGCGAGGCGACGGCGAAGGCGGCGACGAAGTTGTAGTCGTTGTAGAGGATCTCGACCTGCAGCGGCACCGTGTTGGTCTGGCCGCGCAGATGCCCGGAGACGACCGAGACGGCGCCGAACTCGCCCATCGCGCGGGCGTTGCAGAGCAGCACGCCGTAGAGCAGCGCCCAGCGCACGTTCGGCAGCGTGACCGACCAGAAGGTGCGCCAGCCGCCGGCGCCGAGCGACAGCGCCGCCTCCTCCTCGCTCACGCCCTGCTCCTGCATCAGCGGGATCAGCTCGCGCGCGACGAAGGGGAAGGTCACGAAGATGGTGGCGAGCACCAGCCCAGGCACCGCGAAGATGATCTGGACGCCGACGCTCTGCAAGTAGTGGCCGAAGTAGCCCTGCGCGCCGAACAGCAGTACGTAGCACATGCCGGACACGACCGGAGAGACCGAGAACGGCAGGTCGATCAGCGTCACCAGCAGGCTCTTGCCGCGGAAGTCGTGCTTCGCCACCGCCCAGGAGGCGGCGAGGCCGAAGACCACGTTCAGCGGCACGGCGATCGCCGCGACGCCGAGCGTCAGCCACACGGCCGACCAGGTGTCGGGATCGTCGAAGGAGGCGAAGTAGGCGTCGACGCCGTTGCGGAAGGCCTCGGCGAACACCGCGACCAGAGGCAGCACGAGGAACAGCGCCAGAAACGCCAACGCGACCACGATCAGCGCGACGCGGACGGCGACCGGCTCGGTGGTGGGGCTGGCGCCGGCGGCGACCGGGTGGGCGGGGAGCGTCTGGCGCGGATCAGCGGGCATGGCCGAGCCTCCGCCGGGACCAGGCTTCGATCAGGTTCACCGCCAGCAGGATCACGAAGGACATCGCCAGCATGATCGTCGCGATGGCCGTCGCGCCGGCGTAGTCGAAGCTCTCGAGCTTGGTGATGATCAGCAGCGGCGCGATCTCCGAGACGTTCGGGATGTTGCCGGCGATGAAGATGATAGAGCCGTACTCGCCGACCGCGCGGGCGAAGGCGAGCGCGAAGCCCGTGAGCAGCGCGGGCACGAGCGTCGGAAACACCACCCGGAACACTGTGGTGAGGCGCCCCGCGCCGAGGGTGGCGGACGCCTCTTCCAGCTCGCGGTCGACGTCGGCCAGCACCGGTTGAACGGTGCGCACCACGAAGGGTAGGCCGATGAAGGTCATCGCCACGAAGATGCCGAGCGGGGTGTAGGCGACCTTGAACGGCAGCAGCGACCCGACCCAGCCGTTCGGCGCGTAGATCGCGGCGAGCGCGATGCCGGCGACCGCGGTCGGCAGCGCGAACGGCAGGTCCACCGCGGCGTCCACCAGCCGTCGGCCGGGAAAATCGTAGCGGGTCAGCACCCAGGCGAGCAGCAGGCCGAACACGGCGTTCGTCGCCGCCGCGGCGAGCGAGATCCCGAAGCTGATCTTCAGAGCGTTCAGCGTCTGCGTCTGCGTCAGGATCGCCAGCAGCCTGGTCGGGCCGAGCGAGGCCGCCCAGGCCACCACAGCGCCGAGCGGGATCAGCACCAGCAGCGACATGTAGAGGACGGTGAAACCGAGCGCGAGCCCGAAGCCCGGCACGGCGCTTGGCGTCCTGAAAGGCGTGGCGCTCATGCGGACTTTCAGTCGAGAGGGCGGAGCGCCGGGCGCGGCCGGCGCCACATAGGTCGCGTCGAGGCTGGAGGTCACTCTAAGGCTCGATCGTCATTGAGGGAACGGCGGACAAGCCTGCGGCCGGACGTCGACGTCCGGCCGCAGATCGAAAGGATCATGAGAGGATGCGAGGGCCGGGTCAGTTCGGCTTGTAGATCTGGTCGAAGGTGCCGCCGTCGCCGAAGTGCTCGGACTGCGCCTTGCCCCAGCCGCCGAAGTCGCCGTCGATCGTGACGAGCTTCAGCTTCTGGAAGCGGTCGACGTCCGCCTTGTCGGCGAGGTCGGGCGACACCGGGCGATAGAAGTTCTTCGCCGCGATGGTCTGGCCCTCCTTCGCGTACAGCAGCTTGAGGTAGGCCTCCGCCGCCTTGCGCGTGCCGTTCTTGTCGACGTTGCCGTCCACGATCGCGACCGGCGGCTCGGCCAGGATCGAGATCGAGGGGAACACGATGTCGAACTTGTCCTCGCCGAACTCCTTCAGCGAGAGATAGGCCTCGTTCTCCCAGGCGAGCAGCACGTCGCCGAGGCCGCGCTGGGCGAAGGTGGTGGTGGAGCCGCGGGCGCCCGTGTCGAGCACAGGGACGCGCTTGAAGAGCTCCGCCACGAAAGCCTTCGCCTTGGCCTCGTCGCCGCCGTTCGCCTCGCGCCCGTAGGCCCAGGCGGCGAGATAATTCCAGCGCGCGCCGCCGGAGGTCTTGGGGTTCGGCGTGATGACCTGGACGTCCGGCTTCACCAGATCGTTCCAGTCCTTGACGCCCTTCGGATTGCCCTTGCGGACCAGGAAGACGATGGTCGAGGTGTAGGGCGAGGAGTTGTGTGGCAGGCGCTTCTGCCAATCGGCCGGCAGCTTGCCCGTGGCCTTCGCGATGGCGTCGATGTCGGCGGCGAGCGCGAGGGTCACCACGTCGGCGTTCAGTCCGTCGATCACCGAGCGCGCCTGCTTGCCGGAGCCGCCATGGCTGACTTGAACGCGGATGTCCTCGCCCGTCTCGGCCTTCCAGCTCTTTGCGAAGGCCGCGTTGAACTCCTTGTAGAGCTCCCGCGTCGGATCATACGAGACATTGGTGAGGGTCGTCTGGGCGAAGGCGCCCGGCGCGGTGGCGGCCAACGGGACGGCCAGAACAAGGGCGGTCAGCGCGCGGGTGAAGGTGCGGCGATGCATCAGCGTCAGGCCTCCGGAAGCGATCCGCTCATTCGACTTTCCCCACCGGAAATGTCAATACATAAAATCACTAGCTTTGTAGAATTAAAGGTCGACGCCGGCGCGAGGGGCGCGCCGGGCGACGGCCCGCCGCACAGGAGACAGCCTGCAGATGAGCGCCGCTGACGACATCGCGAGCGACGCCGACGCGCTGTTCTCCGTCACCTGCGCCCGCCCCTGGTTGGCGGCGCGCTTTGTCCGGCCGCAGCGCATGCTGAGCTGGGCGCTGGCGCGGCCGGGCTTCCAGACCGCGCACGAGGTCGCCTGGCTCGAGGTCGAGGACGTCGACCTTCCCGTGACCGTCGACCCGGTCGCGCTGCTTGCGGCGCGCATGCGGTCGGCGGAGTTCGGCGACGCCGTCGGGATGATGACCTCCCGCGACGTGCGTCGGCATCGCGTGGCGGGGGCGGCGTCCGGCGGAACGACTGCGCGCTGTCTCGCGACCGTCGGCCTCGGCAACGCCGCGCGGGTCGGCGCGCCCTCCCCGCCTCCTCACGAGGCCTGGGGCACGGTCAACCTGCTGGTCGCGTGCTCCGTTACGCTGACCGACGCCGCGTTGGTGGAGGCGCTGTCGATCGCCGTCGAGGCGCGTACGGCGGCGATCATGGCGAGCGGCCGCACCGTCGACGGCGGAGCGGCCACGGGCACCGGCACGGATTGCGTCGTCGTCGCGACGCCGCTCGACGGGCCGGCCGCCAGCTTCGCGGGCCTGCACACAGACGTGGGCGTCGCGATCGGGACCGCCGTCTACGAATCCGTGAAGAGCGGCGCCTGCGACTGGATGGCCCACACGAGAGCACACAAGAGCGCAGGTGAAGAACGCCTATGAGGCGCGACCCTTCGTAAGAATTATTATATGAGGCTTATTATAATGTTGTTTTCCAACATCAGGTCTTCGAATAGTTCCCGATTCTAACCCGCTGCACTTGTCCTACCCCGAATCTCCGGCCTTAAAATGCCGCAGTTTGGCCATGTTCGGCCACAGACGCTGGGGACGGGACACCTCCATGAAATTCACAATAAGAAGAACGGCGCTGGTGGGCGCCTCGCTTGCGGCCTTGACCGCAGCCTGCGCGCCGGCGTCGGCGCAGGACGCGATCGCGCTGCCCGAGATCGACGTGATCGGCACGACCCCACTCGGCGGCGACGGCCTCGACCGCGACAAGGTGCCGGCGAATATCATCAGCGTGACCGGCGATCAGCTCCGGACGTCGGGCTCGGCCACCGTGCAGGAAGGGCTTTTTCAGAACGCTCCGAGCGTCAACATTTCGGACGTCACGGGCAACCCGTACAATAAGGAAATCTTCTTCCGCGGCTTCCAGTCCTCGCAACAGAACGGCGCGCCGCAGGGCCTCGCGGTCTACCAGAACGGCGTCCGCGTCAATGAAGCCTTCGGCGACACGGTGAACTACGAGTTCATCCCGACCGTCGCGATCGATCGCCTCGACGTGTGGACCAACAATCCCGTGTTCGGCCTCAACGCGCTCGGCGGCGCGCTGAGCTTCCAGACCAAGAGCGGCTTCACCTTCCAGGGCGTCGAACTCGAGGCTCAGATCGGCTCGTTCGGCCGCCGCGAGGGGTCCGCCCAGTGGGGCACGCAGATCGGCAACTGGGCGGGCTACTTGGCGATCGAAGGCGCGCGCGACGACGGCTGGCGCGACTTCTCGGCTTCCAATGTGAAGCGCGTGTTCGGCGACGTCGGCTACAAGACCGACACCTCGGAGATCCACTTCAACTTCACCTACGCGGATTCGAAGCTCGGCGTGGTCGGCCCGACGCCGTTCGAGCTTCTCGAGCAGCGTCGTCGCAACGTCTACACCGGCGACCAGATCAACGAGAACGAGATGGGCATGCTGAACTTGCAGGGCAAGTTCCAGGTGACCGACGCGTGGTCGCTGCAGGCCAACGCCTACTACCGCCGCTACCGCTCCGATCGCGTCGACGGCAACGACACCGACGTGCGCCCATGCCCGGAAGACGGCCCCTATGCCGGCAAGCTCTGCCTTGAAGGCGATGATTTCGGCATCGACGATGACGACGTGAACCTTCCGCAGAACGCTGACCGCCTGGTCATACGTGATCCTGTGACCAATCGGCCGATCGACAACATCTACGGGGACGAGGACGACTTCGGACCCGGCAACACGCCCGGCTCGATCGAGCGCTCCCACATTCGCACCACTTCGGCCGGCGGCACGCTGCAAGCGGCCAATGAGGGCGAACTGTTCGGCCGCAAGAACCATTTCGTCATCGGCGCGGCCTATGACTTCGGCAAGACAGACTTCCGCGGCGACAGCGAACTCTGCATCATCCCCGAAAATCTGCAGTGCATCGAGACTGGCAAGAAGTATTACTCTCTGATCCCCGGCGGCATTATCCCTGTCGATCTCGAGACCAAGAATCATTATCTTGGGCTCTATGCGACCAACACGCTCGACGTGACCGACAAGCTGTCGGCGACGATTGGCGCGCGTTGGAATTACGCTCGACTGATTCTGAACGACAAGGGCACGATCGTGCCGCTGAACGAGGACGGCCTGCCCGCCGGTCCGAACCTCGACGGAAAGCACAGCTTCGACCGATTCAACCCCATGGCCGGCCTGACCTACAAGATCATGCCGAACATGACCGGCTTCGTGTCCTACTCCGAGTCGAACCGCGCTCCGACGGCGCTGGAACTCGGCTGCTCGAACCCCGACATCCCCTGCCCGCTCGAGTCCACGCTGGTCTCGGATCCTCCGCTCAAGCAGGTCGTGACGCGCACTGGGGAACTGGGCTTCCGCGGCAGCTTCGACAGCTTCCTCGGCGGCGCGCTCAACTGGAGCGCGAGCGTTTACCGCGCGAACAACAACAATGACATTCTGAACGTGCCGAGCGCGATCACGGGCCGCGGCTACTTCGTGAACGCCGGCAAGACGCAGCGCCAGGGTCTCGAACTCTCCGCCCAGTACATGGCCGAGAAGTGGGCAGTCTACGCCAACTACTCGTACATCGACGCCACGTTCCGCAAATCGCTCCGTCTCGCTTCGCCGAACAATCCGGCGTCCGAAGGCTACGGCGAGGATGACGACGACGACGATATCGCCGCGGCGGCCGATGCCGACGACAACGCCGGGACGATCCACGTCCGCAAGGGCGATCGCCTCACCGGCATCCCGGATCACCAGTTCAAGTTCGGCGCCGCCTACCGCGTCACGCCGGCCTGGACGGTGGGCGGCGACGCCCAAGTCATGAGCGGTCAGTACTATCTCGGCGACGAATCCAACCAGAACAAGAAGCTGCCGGGTTACGCGATCTTCAACGTCAACACCTCCTATCAGGTGACTGAACAACTCAAGCTTTTTGGTGGCGTGAAGAACCTCTTTAACAAGAAGTACTCGAACAACGCGACCTTCTTCGAAACCGACGACATCGGCTTCCTCGGCCTCGAGGATCCGCGCTCGATCACCCCGGCGCGTCCGCTGCAGCTCTACGTCGGCCTGAACATGAAGTTCGGCGCCAAGGCTGACCCGGTGCTCGTCACCAAGTACTGAGCCCGCCTCCGGCTTTCCGCCGGGAAGCGACATGACGAAAAGGCCCGTGACGGCAACGCCACGGGCCTTTTCTATTCCGTCCGCCAGCGCGGGCAAGTTAGTCCAGAGGATAAAGCCGACCGCTCAGGTTTCCGGCAGAGCCCCGCCCGCCGCCGGCGCCAGCGCGTCGACGTCGTCCTTAAGCTTCACGCCGGTGAGCTTGAGCCGGGTCGCCTCGCGGATCAGCCACACGAGCTTGTCGGCTGCGAGCGCGTAGGACAGGCCGCCCTTGCCATGGATGTTCGAGATGCAGTTGCGCTCGCTGTCGCGGCGACCGCGGCGGGGCTCGTAGGTGAGGTAGACGCCGAGGCTCTCAGCCACTGACAGGCCCGGCCGCTCGCCGATCAGGACCGCCACAAGCGTCGCGCCGACGCGCTCGCCGACATCGTCGCCGAGCGCCACGCGCGCCTGGCTCGCCAGCACCACCGGCGCGATCTTGAAGCCCTTGAGCCGCTCGACGCAGGCATGCACCAAGGGGGCCGCGTGCATCTGTACGGCCGTGGCCGAAAGCCCGTCCGCGACGACGAACACGACGTCCGCGCCTTTATCCGCGGCGTCGAGGTCGGGGCCCGGCTCGTCTCCAAGCCGGCGGCCAAGGTCGGGCCGGCGAAGGTAGGTCGGTCGGTCCGGCGCGGAACTCTTCACCCGCAGCGTCGAGAGCGGCTGGAGCGCGGCCTCGACCGCGTCGAGGTCGAGGGGCGTGTGGACCGCGTCCCGCGCCGTGGCGTGCGCCGCCTGAAACTCCAGCACCGCCTTGAGCGGCATGGCGTCGCCGCTCCGCCCGAGGCCGATGCGGGCGTTGGTCGAGGCGCGGAGCGCGCTCCAGGGGTCGGTGGGGCGAGCGACGTCGTCCATGGGCGGGTTCTCCTTCGGACCTTCGGTCACGCGACGAGCGAGGCTTGCGCGAGCATGTGCGAAATCCGCGGATCCTTGAGTTCGAGCTCCCGGATGCGGCCGTCGGGCGCGACCATGCCCATGCGGTCGAGCCAGGCCTCGAACTCGGGCGCGGCCTTCACGCCGAGCGTCGAGCGGAGATAGAGCACGTCGTGGAACGACAGGCTCTGATAGTTCAGCATGACGTCGTCGGCGCCGGGCACGCAGATGAGGAAGGTGCAGCCCGCCGTCGTCAGGAGCGTCATCAGGCCGTCCATGTCGTCCTGGTCGGCCTCGGCGTGGTTGGTGTAGCAGACGTCGCAGCCCATCGGCAGGCCGAGCAGCTTGCCGCAGAAGTGGTCCTCGAGGCCGGCGCGGATGATCTGCTTGCCGTCGTAGAGGTACTCCGGCCCGATGAAGCCGACGACGGTGTTCACGATCATCGGCTGATAAGCGCGGGCGACGGCGTAGGCGCGTGTCTCCATGGTCTGCTGGTCGACGCCGTGGTGGGCGTCGGCCGAGAGCGCCGCGCCCTGCCCCGTCTCGAAATACATGACGTTCTGCCCGACCGTGCCGCGCTTCAACGCGAGAGCGGCCTCATGCGCCTCAGTCAGCACGGCGAGATCGACGCCGAAGCCGCGGTTCGCGGCCTCCGAGCCCGCGACGGACTGGAACACGAGGTCCACCGGCGCCCGCCGGTTCATGATCTCGATCGCGTTGGTGACGTGGGTGAGCACGCAGGTCTGCGCGGGGATGTCGTACTGCTGGCGGAGCCCGTCGAGCATCTCCATCAGCGCGATCGCGTTCGGCACGTTGTCGGTCGCCGGGTTGATGCCGATCACGGCGTCGCCGACGCCGTAGAGCAGGCCGTCGAGCACGGAGACCGCAACGCCGCGGAGGTCGTCGGTGGGGTGGTTCGGCTGCAGCCGCGTGCCCAGCCGCCCGGGAAGCCCGAGCGTGGTGCGGAAGGCGGTGATCACCTTGCACTTCCGCGCGACCGAGATGAGATCCTGGTTGCGCATGAGCTTTGAGACGGCCGCGACCATCTCGGGCGTCAGGCCGGGCGCGAGCTTCGACAGCGCGTCCGAGTCCGCCTCGTGGGACAGAAGCCAGTCACGGAACCCGCCGACCGTGAGATGGGACACGGCCGCAAAGGCTTCGGAGTCGTGGCCGTCGACGATCAGGCGCGTCACCTCGTCGTCCTCGTAGGGCACCAGCGCTTCGCCGAGAAAAGTGTCCAGAGGCAGGTCGGCGAGAACGATCCGCGCCGCGACGCGCTCGGCGTCGGTGGCCGCCGCCAGCCCCGCGAGTTCGTCGCCGGACCGCCGCGGCGAGGCCGCCGCCATCAGCCGCTTCAGATCGGAGAACACATAGCGTTGTCCGCCCAGATCGCACCGCAGGATCATCCCGCTCTCCTTCCCACATCGCGCCGATCGCGCTGCGGCGATCCCTCCGCAAGCGAGAAACGGACCATCTGTTCTACTCCGTCACGACCGCAGCGAAATGACGGCGTCGGCGGCCTGGGTCGTTTCGAGGCATGACGCTTTCCGCGGCACAGGGCGAGCGCGAATATTGCATCACCCAGAAAATTCCGCTCCGCGGCGACGTCCGTCGCGCCCCCGCGCGGATCCTGCGGGGAAGCGGGTCTCATCTTGGGGCCGTGCGGCGAGGTGACGCCGGTTTGCATGGCCCGTTTCGCGAGCGCCGTATCGCTACCGATTGCCGTGTCCGACCCTTCGTGCTCCATTGCGCCGCATCATGGCTGGAGCGGCTCCGTTTGGAGCGGTTTTGCCAATCACGGAGATCTTCGCGCGCATGTTCCCGACGCCCAAGCCTTTCCTCAAGCCCAACACATATGAGTTTGAATCGTCGCCGATGGTGAAGGCGACCGGCTTCCGGGAATACGACGCGCGCTGGCTGTTTCCCGACGAGATCAACCTCATGGGCGTGCAGGCGCTGGGGATGGGGCTCGGCACTCTGATCCACGAACTCGGCATCCGGCCGGAGATCGTCGTCGGCCACGACTTCCGCAGCTACTCCGCCTCGATCAAGATCGCGCTCGCAAACGGGCTCATGGCGGCCGGAATCAAGGTCCGCGACATCGGGCTCGCGCTCTCGCCGATGGCCTATTTTGCGCAGTTCGAGCTGGACTGCCCCTGCGTGGCGATGGTCACCGCGTCGCATAACGACAACGGCTGGACCGGGGTGAAGATGGGCGTGCAGCGCCCGATGACCTTCGGCCCCGAAGAGATGACGCGGCTCAAGGAGATCGTGCTCGCGGCGGCGTTCAAGCTGCCCGGCGGCGGCGCCTACTCCTTCGAGGAGAACTTCCCCGAGCGCTACCTCGCCAAGCTGCTGGATCGCCCGAAGATCACCCGCAAGCTGAAGGTCGTCGCGGCCTGCGGCAACGGCACCGCCGGCGCCTTCGCGCCCGAAGCGCTGGAGCGGCTCGGCTGCGAGGTGATCCCGCTCGACGCCGAGCTCGACCACACCTTCCCGAAGTACAACCCGAACCCCGAAGACATGCAGATGCTGCATGCGATCCGCGACGCGGTGCTGGAGCACGGCGCGGACGTGGGCCTCGGCTTCGACGGCGACGGCGACCGCTGCGGCGTCGTGGACAACGAGGGCGACGAGATCTTTGCGGACAAGGTCGGCGTCATGCTCGCGCGCGACCTCTCGGCCATCCACCCCAACGCCCAGTTCGTGGTGGACGTGAAGTCGACCGGCCTGTTCATGACCGACCCGGTCCTGATCGCCCAGGGCGCCAAGACCGACTACTGGAAGACCGGCCACTCCTACATCAAGCGCCGGGTGAACGAGCTCAACGCGCTCGTCGGCTTCGAGAAATCCGGCCACTACTTCTTCAACAAGCCGATCGGCTACGGCTACGACGACGGGCTGATCTCCGCGCTCGCGATCTGCGACATGCTCGATCGCAACCCCGACAAGTCGATGGCGGACCTGAAGCGCGCGCTGCCCAAGACCTGGGGCTCGCCGACCATGTCGCCGCACTGCGCGGACGACGTGAAATACGACGTCGTGGCCGAAACGACGGCGACCTTCGAACGCATGCACGCCGAGGGCGAGCCGGTGGCCGGCCAAAAAATCGTCGACATCGTCACCGTCAACGGCGTCCGCGTCACCTGCGAGGACGGCACCTGGGGCCTCGTGCGCGCCTCGTCGAACAAGCCCGAACTGGTCGTCGTGATCGAAAGCCCGGTGTCCGAAGCGCGGCTTCACGAGATGTTCAAAGCGGTCGACGGCATTCTCCGGCGGCGCTCGGAGGTCGGCGCATACAACCAGACAATCTGACGGAAGGCCCTCAGTTCCCCGCCGGCGATCCCTCGCGCCGGCGGGTTTCCAAGCAACGCCAGGTTGCGATCTGAAACTGCGCGATTGACAAAGTCGCCTCAGATCGCGCTATTTTGCGCCTGCAAAGTCAATTTGTTGCAGCGCACATATTTGGCCGCCGGGCCGACGTTTGATGGCCGACGGGTCTGCCGGCTTCAGATTTAGCGGGGGAGTCCAAGACGATGAGTGGCGACGTGAGACGTACGACAGGGCCGTCTAAGGTCACGCCGGTGATCCTGTCGGGCGGCACGGGCACGAGGCTGTGGCCGCTGTCGCGCGAAGCCTATCCGAAGCAGCTTCTCGCTCTCGCCGGCGATCGCACGATGCTCCAGGACACTGCGAGCCGCGTCGGCGACCCCAAGCTTTTCACAAAGCCTATGGTTGTAGCGAACCATGAGCATCGCTTCATCATCGCCGAACAGATGCGGGCTCTGGGCCTCGACGACACCACGATCGTCCTCGAGCCGTTCGGACGCAACACGGCGCCGGCGGCCGCGGTCGCCGCGCTGGTCGCTGTCGCGACAGATCCCAACGCCATCCTTCTGCTGATGCCCGCCGACCATGTGGTGCGCGACCCCGCCGCCTTCCGGGCCGCGGTCGAGCGCGGGCTCGTCGCGGCGCACGAAGGACGGCTGGTGCTGTTCGGCCTCAAGCCGACCGAACCTGCGACGGGCTTCGGCTACATCGAGCAGGGCGACGCCCACGCCACCGCCCCCGGCAGCTACTCCGTCAAGCGCTTCGTCGAGAAGCCCGACCGGGCGACGGCGGAGGGCTATCTCGCCGACGGCGCCTATCTGTGGAACAGCGGCATCTTCCTGCTGCCCGCGCAGGCGCTCATCGACGAGTTCCAGAAGCTGGATCCCAGCGTGCTTGCGGCGGCGAGACGCGCGCTCGACAGCGCCGGGCGCGACCTCGACTTCGTGCGGCTGGGCGAGGACGCCTTCCGCGACGCCCCGTCGATCTCGATCGACTACGCCGTCATGGAGAAGACCGACCGCGCCGTCGTGGTGCCCGCCGACTTCGCCTGGACCGACGCCGGCAGCTGGTCGTCGCTGTGGGACATCGGCGCCAAGGATCGCAGCGGCAACGTGGTCGCGGGCGAAACCGTCATCGAGGACGCCAAGGGCTGCTACATCCGCGGCGAGGGCCAGCTGGTGGCGGCGCTCGGCGTGGAGAACCTCGTGATCGTGGCGACGCCCGACGTCGTGATGGTCACGACCAAGGACCGCGACCAGGACGTCAAGACGCTGGTCAACCAGGTGCGCGCCGCGGGCCATGCCTCCGCCACCGAGACCCTGCGGAACCATCGTCCGTGGGGCTTCTTCCAGTCGATCCACACCGGCGACCGCTTCCAAGTGAAGCGCATCACCGTGAAGCCCGGCGCGAAGCTCTCGTTGCAGAAGCACTTCCACCGCGCCGAGCACTGGGTCGTGGTGAACGGCACCGCTCTGGTGACCCGCGACGGCGAACAGGTGCTGCTGCGCGAGAACGAGTCCGTCTTCCTGCCGCTCGGCTGCGTCCACCGGCTCGAAAATCCCGGCAAAGTGCCACTGAACCTGATCGAGGTTCAGTCCGGCTCCTATCTCGGCGAGGACGACATCGTCCGCTACGAGGACATGTATGCGCGGGTGAAGGACGAGGCCGACACGCCGCTCTGAACCCGTGGCGGGCTGTCCCGACCCGGAGCGCCAAGGGTCGACTCCGAAGGTTGCCGGCCGCCCGCAGCGGGCGTCCGGGCTTGACGGAACATATGTTCCGCGCCAAGTATCGACGAGCTTTGCCATGCGTGCGGCGGTCGTTTAGGCCGACGCGTCATTCCCCCAATTTCAATCGCTGATTGACGACCTTTTTAAATACATCGCTGTCTGTGTAATAACGGGTTGAAGCTTGAACATCATCTTCGATATCACGCGGCTTTTGCGGCGATCGTCGGCGTTTACGCCGACCGGGATCGACCGCGTCGAGTTGGCCTATGCCCGGCACTTGCGCGAACACTACCCTGAAGAGGCGCACTTCATCGGCCGTCTGCGCTCGCGGCCCTGGCGGCTCAACCCGGACGCCTGCCACAGCTTCATCGAGACGCTGACGACCCGTTGGGAGATGAGCAACGAACTGGCCTCGCGCAGCGAGATCAGCCGGCTGGAGAACTTCCTCGAGATCCAGCCGAACGCCCTCGCGGCCGGCATGGAGGAGCCCATCCGCCGCAGCTCTATCCCCGCGCTCGCGCCGTCGCTGCCGGTGCTGCTGTCCCCTCTCAGCCTATGGCCCGATCGCGCCTGCCGCCGTTTCAACAAGGGCGCGGTCTATCTCAACGTGTCGCACGAGGGCCTGATCGCCCGGCGCGACGTGAGCCGGCTGGTCGAGGTCCGCAACCTGCTGCCGATCTATCTGGTCCACGACCTCATTCCGATCTCGCATCCGGAATACGCCCGGCCCGGCGACCGCGAGAAGCACGAGGCGCGCATGCGCACGGTGCTGAACTCGGCCGTCGCGACGCTGACGAATTCGGAGCACACCAGCCAGATGCTGTCCGAGTTCGCGACCCTGCACGGGCTCAATCTCGCGCCGACCGTGGTCAGCCCGCTCGGCGTCGAGCAGAAGTTCCACGACCCGGTGGACCTCCCGCCGATCGACACGCCGTACTTCGTGATGATCGGCACGATCGAGCCGCGCAAGAATCACCTGACCATCCTGCATCTCTGGCGCCATCTCGCGGAAACGTCTCCGGTCGTGCCGAAGCTGATCGTGATCGGCCGGCGCGGATGGGAGAACGAGAACGTCATCGACATCATGGAGCGCTGCGACGCGCTCTCGCCGCATGTGATCGAGTGCAACCGGCTGCCCGACCAGCTGTTGCGCCATCTCATGGCGAACGCGCGGGCGGTGCTCATGCCGTCCTTCGCTGAGGGCTACGGTCTGCCTCTCGCCGAAGCGCTGACTATGGGCGCGCCGGCGATCTGCTCCGACCTATCGGTGTTTCGCGAGATTGCGCACGACGCGCCGGACTACATCAGCCCGATCGACGGGGCCGAGTGGATGCGGTCGATCGTCGATTACGCCAAGCCGGACTCGGAGCGCCGGGCGGCGCAGATCGAGCGGCTGGCGCATTTCAAGCCGCCGACCTGGGAGAAGCACTTCGCGGCGCTCGATCATCTGATCGAGCTCGTGCACAGCACCTCCCAGCGCTCCGCCACCGCGATCCGCCCGGGCAAGTACCGGACGCCGTCGCCGGTGCCCGGCAGCGCCGTCGCCGCGCGCATGCGCAAGAACATCGCGGAACTGATCGCGAGCGAAGACGCCGCCTGAGGCGTCGGAACAAGCGCCCGGTCGCGCCGCCGCTTGTCGGGCGGAGACGGACCGGGCGGCGCGTCGGCTTAGGTGGCGTCCGCGCGGATCAAGCCGGCGCGCCCGCCACCTTGTCGTACATCCCCTTGATGGCGCTGCGGTAGCGCTCGCGCGAGTACAGCGCGGCCTGCGCCCTGCCCTTCGCCGAAAGCTCCGCCCGCAGCTCGCCGTTCGTGCTGACCGTCCGGATCGCCTCGGCGATCGCGCGGGTGTCGTAGGGGTCGACCAGCAGCGCCGCATCGCCCGCGATTTCGGGGATGGACGACTGATCGGAGCTGATGACCGGGGTGCCGCACAGCATGCTCTCCAGCACCGGCAGCCCGAAACCCTCATAGAGCGACGGGAAGACGACGGCCTTCGCGCCGCGGATCAGGCTGACCAGGAGCGGGAACGGGGCGTAGTCGAACCGGCGCACGCGGTCGCGCTGGAAGGTGAAGTTCTCGATCTGCTCGAGGTAGCGGTTGGTGGACTCCGACAGGAAGCGGAGCTCCTCCTCCGACTTCCAGGCGGGCTTGCCCAGAACCACCAGCGGCTCCTTCACGTCGCTCGCGAGATAGGACTCGATCAGGCGCCCGATGTTCTTCTTCGGCTCGACCGCCCCGAAGTAGAGGAAATACCCCTTGTACTCCAAGCCGAACGCGCCCTCGACCTCGCGCTTCACCACGTCCTCGGGCTTGTCGAGGTACTTCTTCGGAATGTCGACCGACTGGTAGGTGTTGGTGATCTTGTCTTCAGGATAGTCGAAGAGCTCGATGATGTCCCGCTTCGAGCATTCCGAAACGGTGACGATATGATCGGCGTTCTTCAGAACGCGCCTGATCATCCGCATGTAGAATTTCTTGTTGTCGAGCGTGGTGTAGGGCAGCTTGAGCGGCACCAGATCGTGCAGCGTATAAATGTTCTTCACCCCCGGGATCCGGATCGGAAGCGGATAGGTCCAGTGCATGATGTCCGGCTTCGTGATCGAGCTGACGCGAAGCATGGTCTTGTAGGTGCGGAAGTTGCGGTAGGACTTGTGGAACAGGTCCGGGACGTTCCAGATCTGGTCGAAATAGGGCATGCGCGATTCAAAGCTGCGCGTGACGACCTTGCCGGTGATCGGGACCTTGTGCGCCTGCAGCCCGAGCGGCGCGACCGCCGACTCCCGCAACCATCGGACGGCCTGCAGCACGGGGTGCGGCTTGCCGGCGTGAGGATCGAAGAACGCGATCTCCCGCATGAGCTTGTCCGCGCTCGGGGACGCGCGGGAGCCGTAGAGGATTTCCGTATTGTAGCCGAGCTCCTTGCATTCGAAGCTCAGGTTTCGGGCGTAGGTCGCCACTCCGGTCCCCTTCTCGAGGGCCAGATTGTAGCCGTCGAGCATGATCGATCGGCGGTTCGCCATACGAGAACACCTCTTCTCCGCACACCCAAAGTCCGCGACGGAGGCGACGCCTTGCGACCCGCCGACGAACGCGCACGATCTGAACCACGCGCCGCGACGTAGGCAAGCGAAAGCGTGTCACGGGGGCGAAAAGGCGCTACCGCCTTGGTTGCACTTTCCAGCGCGGGTCGGGCGCCATAGGTTCGCGGCTTGCTTTGATCGATTCAATCCTCTGATCACCTGTTGGGCCGCCTAAAGGCCCTCCTCATTCCCCCCAAGGCTCCATGCTTCCCGAGACCGTCAGTTCGCCGCCTCCTGAGCCGTCCCTGCAGGAGCGGCCGCAATCCTCGTCAGCTTCCGCGGCCACTCTGGTGCGCATGAACCTCGGCGTCCTCTCGGTGCCCCTCTCATGGGTCGCGACGACGCGGGAGCATCCTCACGCGAACGTGGGCGACGCCTTGAGCGCCTTCGTGGTCGCGGTCATGGCCGGGCTGCCGGTTCGGCGGGCCGGCTTCGACCAGACGGCGGAGCGGATGGTGGCGGTCGGGACCATCGGCCACAACCAGCGCAACGGCGTCCTTCATTTCTGGGGGACCGGCGTCGACGCCGAGCGCAATCCGGTCGACCCGGCGCATCGCGGCTACATCCGCCCCCCGGACACCGAATTCAACGTCTATGCGCTGCGCGGTCCCCGGAGCGCCGCGACGTTTCGCAGCCAGGGGATCTCCGTTCCCGACGTCTACGGCGACCCGGTGTGGGTTCTCCCGCGTATCTGGCCGATGACGGAGGTGGAGAAGACGCACGATCTCGGCGTCATCCTGCACATCTCCGAACTCGAAAGCGCCGATCCGGACGCGACCGCCAAGGCGATCCTCAAGCGCTACTACATCCCGCCGCATCTCCAGGATCGCATCCGCCTGATCAACACCTATTGCCCGGCCACTCCCGAGGCGATGCGCGCGAAGATCGCCGAGATCGTGTCGTGCCGACGCGTCGTCTCCACCAGCCTGCATGGCCTGGTGATCTCCGAGACCTATGGCATTCCCTGCTCCTGGTTCGGAACCTATGGCGACAGCTACGGCGCGATGCTGGATCTGAACGACCCCGGCGCGCATATCGACCACCGCATGCGCGACTTCTACACCGGCGCCGGCCGCGACCGCCTGTCGGCCTTCTGTCTCGACCGCGCACGCATGACGGATTGGGACGCGGTCATGCGCTGGGTCGATGAAAGCTGGCGGCCGCTGGCGTACGACGACCGGCCGCTGATCGACGCGTTCCCGCTGCCGCTCGCGGTGTCGTCGGCGTCGAAGGTGTGGAA
Source organism: Methylopila capsulata (assembly GCF_016907975.1). Lineage (GTDB taxonomy): Bacteria > Pseudomonadota > Alphaproteobacteria > Rhizobiales > Methylopilaceae > Methylopila > Methylopila capsulata. The sequence goes on along the minus strand of NZ_JAFBCY010000004.1, from coordinate 151,442 downwards.
CGCGCCGGCGGCGATGATCGCCAAGATTCCGTTCTGATCCGGCAAGCCGCGTCGCCGCGCCGAAAGGTCTTGCTGCACCGCAACGTGTGACCATAAAATGGTCACTTAAAATGTTGATGCTTCGTCAGCGACGCCGCAATCCGGGCGCGCTGCGGGCGTCCCGCCGAGCGGCGCGTTCGCTCGGACGGGCGGCCGGGGGACAGCAGGAGACGTCATGCGGGGAAGCCTGGCCGACTACGCGCGAAGCAATGGCGTCGTCCCTCTGGGGTGGGCCGGCTCGACCATGCAGATGGACTATCTGAATTTCGGCGACGCCCTCAGCCCGGTGATGGTCGCCCTCGGATGCGGACTGCCCGTTCGACGCGTGCCCTTCAAGTCCGCGACGCTTCGCATGGCGGCGGTCGGAACCATCGGCCATGGATTTTCCGGCGGCGAGACATGGTTCTGGGGAACCGGCAGCTCGAACTGGGCCAATCCCTCGGCCCCGGCCGCGGAGCATCTGCCGTTCGTCCCCTCCGCCGATTCCGTCTTCAAGGTTTCGGCGACCCGTGGGCCTGTCTCGGAGCGCCTGCTCAACGGCGGCGGTCAAGGCTCCGGGATCTATGGCGACCCGGTCTGGCTGCTTCCGCGGTTTTACGCGCCGAAGGTCGAGAAGAAGTGGAAGATCGGGGTCATCCTCCATCTGTCCGAACTCGCCGACAGGACCTATGAAGCCCACCCCCGAGACCACATCGTGCGGTGCGTGGTCGAGCCGGAGTATGCGGACGACGTCCGGCTGATCACCACCGTGACGCCGATCTCGATCAGGTCGATTCAGGAGAAGATCGACGAAATCCTCGCGTGCGAGCGGATCGTGTCGACCAGCCTGCACGGCATGGTGGTCGCCGAAAGCTACGGCATTCCCTGCCTGTACTTCTCGCCCAACGGCGCCGGGCCGCTCGACCTCGATCTCGATCCCGACGGCGGCACGGACCGGCGGATCGTCGACCTCTACACGGGCCTTGGCCTCAAGACGCGCCGCGCCTACGGACAGAGCCGGGCCGCGCGAACGGACTGGGACGCGCTCATGCGCGCGGTCGACGCCAACTGGACGCCGGTCGATCTTCTCGACGGCGACGCGCTGCTCGAGGCCCTGCCGGTCGACGTGGCGCCGATCGCGGCGCGCCCGGGCGAGACCATCTGGGAACACCCCGTGCTGACCGGGTTGACGCTGCAGCACGACGTCACCGAACTGCGCCGCGCAGACAAGGCGGCGTCCAAGGCGGCGGCCTTGAAGGCGCCCGCCTCGCCTGCGCCAGCGACCATCGGGGCAGCGAAATGACGATATGGGCGAACGAACGCCATGAAGGCTGGTTCGTCGCCGCTGCGCGGAACCAGATCCGAACGGTGATCGCGTTGGTCGGCACCGAGGCGTCCGCCCGTTTCGCGCGCAAGACCTTCGGCGTGATCGAGGAAATCGGCGGCCTCGCGATCATGGTCGCGGGCCTCGCCGCCCTGCGCTACTTCACCGGGTCGAGGACGCATCACGGCATGCCGATGGTGCCGTTCCTGACATGCGGCGTGTTCATCTTCTGGACGTTCAAGACGACGCTGTCCCAGGCCTCGAGCTTCGCCTCGGCCAAGTCGCGCTATGAGTTCATGCCGCGCGTGACGCAGCTCGACGTGCTGATCGCGCGTTCGGTCGTGAACACGCTGTTCTACCTCTGCCTCGCGATGGGCGCCTTCACCGCGTTTTTCTTCATCGGCATTTCCGACTGGATCGAGCAGCCGTTCGTGGTCATCGCCGTGCTGGTGGTCGCTTCGGTGTTCGGGTTCGGCGTCGGCATGGTTTTTGGCGCGATCAACACTTTCGCGCCATTCTTCCGCACCGTGCAGCATGTCTTGATGCGCGTCCTCATGTTCACCAGCGGCGTGCACTTCATCTGGCCGGAAGTGCCGTACATGTTTCGATGGATCGTCATCGAAAACCCGTTGTTCCACCTGTGCGAATTCATTCGAAGCGGCTATTTCGTGGCCTATGAGTCGCCTGTGGCGAGCAGCCTCTATGTCGGGGTCTGGGTCGTCTCGACCCTCGCCATCGGCCTGATGTGCGAGCGGCTTTGCCGACCCTTCTACGAGCGTGACCGCCGCCGCGCCACGGAGAGCGAAGATCCCTTCGCGCTGGACGGCCTATGATCGCGCGCTTGCTGAGAGGCGGCGGCGCCTTCGCGGCGCTGCGGGACGACCCGGCCGGTTTCACCGAGATCGGCGGGGGGCACAAGGATACGATCCGCCTGCGCGGCGTGACGAAGGTCCTCGGCGCTGGGCGGAAGCAAACGCTGGTGTTCGACCGTGCGGACGCTGAGTTCCGCCGCGGCGTGTCGATCGGCGTTCTCGGCGGGGCGAGCTCCGGAAAGACGACGCTGGTCAACCTGCTGAACGGCAACCAGTCGCCGACCGAAGGGCGGGTCGACTGCGGCATGACGGTGTCGTGGCCGCTGGCGTCGCGCACGATTTTCAGCAAACGCTTCAGCATCCGTCAGAACGTTCGGTTCGTATCGGCGATCTACAACGCCTGGCCGCCCGATATGCTTGACGCGGTGACTGATCTTGGTAAGATCAAGAGGCAGGATCTTGACGTCGAGCTCGACCAGTTACCGGACGAGCTGAACACGCGGGCGACGATCAGTCTGTGCTTGGCGCTTTCTTTCGATTGTTATGTTGTTGATGAGCGGGTTGCGTTGGGCAACAAACCGTTTCGCGATCTGGTGCAAGAAAAGCTGCTTGAGATGAAGGGCGACCGCAGCCTCATTGTGGTCACCCGGACGGCTCAGACCATTCGCGAAATGTGCGATGAGTGCTATGTGATCATCAATCGTAAGCTGCAGAAATTCGACAGCAAGGGGGAAGCGATCTTGGCGTTCCGTGGGGCGACCGACGGGCAAGATCTCTCCGACCCGCTCACCGAGTGATGGCGGAGGTCCAATGAAGATCGCGAACATGAACCCGATCGGCGCGCGGCGCCGGGCCCCTCGCGCTGGCGCAAGCGCCGACGCGCTCGCGCTGCGGACCGCCACAGCTGCAGCCGCGGCGCCGTCGACCGCGGTGGCCACGCCCGCCGAGGATTTCGTCGACACCCGACGTCCCTCGCCCCCGCCTCTGCGGCGCGGTCGCATCGACGACGTCGAGAGCTTCGAACGCCCCTCCTCGCGCGACGCCTGGCGTAAGAAGATGCGCCTGTTCAACGCGCTCTTCCTCTCGGTGCCGCTCGTCGTCGCCTGCATCTATTTGTTCGGGATCGCCTCCAACCGTTACGTCGCGGAAAGCGTCATCGCCATCCGAAACCCAGCCAGCGGCGTTTCGGGCGTGCCCGGATCGATGGTCGGCCAGGTCGGGCAGCCGGTGCCGAGCCAGGCCGAGCGCGCGATCGACGAGTCCTACGCGGTCGTCAACTACATCAAATCGCGCGAAGCCTTCGACGAGCTCAACAAGCGGATCAACCTGACGCCGCGGATGCAGGAGACCTCGATCGACTGGTTCGGGCGGCTCTCGCCCGAGGCGCGCCACGAGCGGCAGTACCAGCACTATCTCTCCCAGATTGAAGTCTCCTACGACGATCTGCAGGGCCAGATCAGCCTGACGACCTACGGCTACGACGCCGATACGGCCTTCAAGATCGGCGCCGAGCTGTCGCGGATGAGCGAGCAGCTGGTCAACCAGTTCAACGAGCGCGCCCGCGCGGACATGATCAAGCTGGCGCAGGAGCAGGTCTCCGAGGCGGCCAACGAGATGCGCCGGACCAACCAGGCGATCACGGACTTCCAGCTCGCCAACGGCATGATCGACCCGACGATGGAGACCACGTCGTACGGCACGATCATCCAGACCCTGCGCGACCAGATCGCGAGCAAGCGCGCCGAGATGACGGCGCTGTCGAAGACCTCGACGCCCACCTCGCCTCGGACGTCGGAAATCCGTAACATGCTCGACGCGCTGGAGGTGCAGTTGACCGCAGAGCAGCAGCGCCTGACCGGCAAGACCGACGCGCTCGCGCCCCTGATCGGCTCGTACAAGATGCTCAGCGTGGATCAGGGCCTCGCCCAGCAGAAGTACTCCTCGGCGGTCGCGATGCTGCAGAGTTCGCTCGTCCAAGCGGAGATGAAGAAGCTCTACATCGTCAACATCGTGTCGCCCCGCGTTCCCGTCGATCCGATCCTGCCGAACAAGTCGAAGAGCCTGATGTGGGTCATCGCCGGCACGATCATCGCCTGGATCATCGCGCGGCTGACGCTCGCCTCGATCCGCGACCACCGGGTGTGAGAGCGGCCGGAAGGCGGCGAATTCGGCCTCGGACGCGGCAAGGCGTGCGCCCCCTGGCGCCCGCCTTCGAAAAGTCGACCCGCGCTCCGGCGATCCGCAGTCTCGCCGCCGCCCGGGACCGGAAGCTTCAGTTTCTGATATCCAAGTGACGAGCCCTAAAGCGTGGTCAGTGCTTTGCGGGAGAAACGAGCAGCAGCGTCATGATCCTCCGAACCTCGTTCAACAAGATTTTCGCCCCGTCAGCCGCACCCGTGGCGGCGGCGCGGCTGACGCCGGGCACATTTCTTCAAGACTACAAATCGACAGTCGCGCTGCATTCGAAGCGAAACCCGCTGAACGACGAACTCGGGAAGCTCTTCGCGGACGGAATGGCGCTCCAGAGCGCCGCGGAAGCGCGCGGCAAGTCGCTCCTCGGCAAACTTCTCGAACCACTCGCCGCTTTGGCTCACAAGCTCGAAAAGCACGAGAGCTTCGTCGAGCTGTTCGAGAAAGCGCTTGCGGAAGGCGTCACGCTGCGGACCTCGCACGCCAGTCTTCTGATCCAGATGTGCGAAGCGTCGGCGAAGATCCGCGACCGCGCATTGCGCGCCCGACTGGACGCGGTCCGAGCCGGAGCGATCGTCGCCGCAAAAAACCTGTCGCCTGCCGCCCGATCCAAGCTTTCGATGGCCGGCAAGTCGCGCTCGGCGGCGATCGCCGAACTTACGGCCGCGACAAGCGCTGACGGCGCGCCCCGCGAAGCGAGCCTCCTCGCCGGCCTGCTGATCGACCAATGCGAAAAGGACGACCGGCCCGGGAAGTTCGCCGCCGCGATCGCCTACATCGACGATCAGTTCGACGGTCTGGCGCGTGAGGGCGAAGCCGCGCGGCTTGTCACGTGGCTATCCGTAGTGGTCGCCGGTAAATCGGCCTACCTCAGAGCGAAAGGCCGGCCTACGGCGGAGATCGACGACGCTCTCGGCAAGTCCCGGCAGCTAGGCGATGGCCTTCTGGATCCCCTCGGCCTCGTCTCGAGAACGCTCGACGACACCAAAGCGACGGGCAAGAGCGCTCACGACCGGTACGTCTGGGCGCTCGCCAACCTCGACGCGGTCTGGAAATACGACTTCGTCGGCGGAGCGGCGCTCCGCGCGCTTATTTTCGAGAGCCTTTTCGCCATGGTCGAGGCTGGCCGTTTCGGCATCCTCGGACCGGCGAGCAAGACCATGGGCATGCTGCGGCTACTGCGCCGCATGGGGCAGACCGAGGCCTTCTGGCACGACGACGCCTATCGAACGAAGACGCTGCGCCGGTATCTCGCCGAGACTCCGAACGTCGCCGAGCCCCGGCGCGCGTTCATCCGCGGGATCTGCCATCTCGGACTCAACGAACAAGGCGTCGCGGCCGAGCTTTTCGCGACCTGTCGCAAGCCGGAGTACACCAGCATCTTCAATGGCGCCGGCCATGTGACGTTCCTGTCGAACGACCAGGCGGCGGCATGCCTCGACGGAGACGCCGGCGACCCGCGATTTTCAGCAGAAGCCTGCGGCTTTAGGTACCTCAAGTCCCCGTCGAGCCAAGCCGCCGAAATCACAACGGTTGCCTGCGCGGACCCCAAATACCTCGCGACCTATTACGACAAGTACACGAAGTCGTTGTTCAAACTGGACGGGAACGCGCGCGCGCACTTCCACCTGATGGGAGACCCCGCCGACGTGCCCGCGGCCGTCATGGCGGCGATCGACAGCGAGCCGAGGGTGTCCTTGTCGTGCGAGACGCCGCCGTTGAAAATGCCGTTCTACTACGCCACCGCCCGCTTCCTCCGCGCGCCTTTGTTTCTGCAGGAGCTGAAGGGCGATATCGTCTTGACCGATATCGACATCCAATACGCGTCGTCGCCGGCCCACCTCGCACCGATCTGGCGCTCCCAGGGCGACGTGGGGATGCGCCTCTACGATCAAGTCAGGAGCTTCGGCTTCAGGCAGGGCTTCATCGCGATCAAGACGCCGAAGATCGAGACATGGGCGACCCTGAACGCCTCGTGTCTGTTCCTCAAAGCCAGCGGGAACGCCCGGCGGCTCGCCGATGATCTGGCTCGCGTCTCACATTTCTCGTTGTCGACGTTCCAGGACAGCGGGAACTCGAATTGGTGGATCGACCAGAACATCATCTTCGCCTGGCTGAAACCGGCGCTCGACCGGACGCCGGAGGCGAAGATCTTCAATCTCCTCGAGGCCGGCATCCCGTTCGGGATGTTCGAGATCGACGAAGCCGTAGCGACGCCCCCTCGCGGCCGCCACCCCGCGATGCCGGTTCTGTGAAGACCGGCTGGCGTCTGCGACCATAATTTATCCATCCCCGGAGCGAAGGGTGCGGTGCAGCACGCCGTAGAAGGTGTGTTGACGCCGCCCCCGCGGTCTTTTCAGGATGGAGGGTTCATGGAACCGACGCATCCGTCGCTCCTTGCCGTCGGACGCTTTGGCCTCGGCGCCTCGAAAGACGGGCCGCCGTCCGATCCGCGCGCCTATGTCGATCGGCAGCTCGACGTCTCCCTTCCGTCGTATCAGGGCGAGCTCCGCGACACCCCCGGCCAGCTCCGCACCATGGTCGAGCGCCGGCAGTACCAGCGCGAGAAGATCAACGAAAAGGTCGCAGCGAACCGCGAGGCCAAACGCAAAGGCGAGGCGTCGGCTGGCGGCGGCGACATGGCCGACGGCGAGATGGCCGCGGCGGCGAACGAGATGGCGCCGGGCGGCGGCATGGCCGGCGACGACGACATGGCCATGGACGACGGCATGGCCCGCCGCAAGAAGCGGGACAAGCGCCGGGGCGAGTTCGACATCGACATGACCGGCGTCGCGAAGGCGAACAACCGCGCCGAGGACTTCCACGCCTGGCTCGAGTCGGTGCGCGACAGCCCCTGCCCGTACCAGGAGCGGCTGGCTCTTTACTGGGGCAACCATTTCACGGTGGCGGCGGTGAAGGGCAAGGTGGCGATCACCGTCGGCCCGTTCCAGCGCGAGGTCGTGCGGCCGAACGTCGTCGGCTCGTTCCACGACATGCTGGTCGCCTCGACCACGCACCCCTCGATGATCTTCTACCTCGACAACGAGCGCTCGATCGGCCCGAAGTCCAAGGTCGGCCAGCGCGGTAAGCGCGGCATCAACGAAAACCTCGCCCGCGAGGTGCTCGAACTGCACACGCTCGGCGCCGACGGCGGCTACACCCAGGCCGACGTCACCTCGTTCGCCAACGTTCTGAGCGGCTGGACGGTCGATCTCAACCCGGAGAGCGACGCCTGCGGCACGACCGTGTTCAAGGAGGCCTGGCATGAACCCGGCGCGAAGACGGTTCTGGGCAAGCGCTACGCCGACGACGGCGAGGGCCAGCTCCGCGCCATCTTGAAGGATCTGGCGGAGCATCCATCGACCGCGCGACATGTGTCGCGCCGCTTCGCCCGCGCCTTCGTCGCCGACGAGGCTTCGCCTGCCCTACTTGCGGCGCTCGAGCGCAGCTTCGAGGACACGGGCGGAGACCTGAAGGCGCTCGCTCGCACGCTGGCGCGCCATGACGAGGCCTGGACGGCGCAGCCGGCCAAGCTGCGGCCTCCGATCGAGTTCGTCGCCAGCGTCGCCCGCCTTCTCGGCGCGACGCCGCGACCGCCTGTTCCCTATGTCGCGCTCGTCGCCATGGGGCAGCCCTACCTGACGGCGCCCTCCCCCAAGGGCTGGTCGGACGACGACGACGCCTGGGCGACCTCGGACGGCATCAAGACCCGGCTGGACTGGGCGCAGGATCTGTCGGCGCGCCACGCCGATCGCCTGAACATGAAGCAGCTGGTCGACACGCAGCTCGCCGGCCTGCTCTCCGACGAAACCCGCACCGCCGTGCTGCGCGGCGAAAGCCAGGAACAGGCGCTCACGCTTCTGCTGCTGAGCCCCGACTTCCAGAGGAGATAGGCGATGACCGGCACCACCCGCCGCCACTTCCTGGCGGCCACCAGCGCGGCCCTGTTCGCTTCGCCCTTCGTCCCCAAGGCCTGGGCCGCGGGGAGCCGCGATCCACGGCTGCTCGTCGTCATCCTGCGGGGCGGCCTGGACGGTCTCGGCGCCGTGATGCCGGTCGGCGATCCCGACTTCGCGGCGCTGCGCGCCGATTTCCAAAGCCAGAAGCTGGGCGAGGCGCACAGGCTCGACTCCATGTTCGCGCTCAACCCGCGCATGCCGGCGCTCGCGAGCCTCTACGATCGCAAGGAAGCCCTGATCTTCCATGCGATCGCCACGCCCTACCGCGCGCGCTCCCATTTCGACGGCCAGGAGGTTTTGGAGAACGGGATGCCCAAGTCGGGCACCGGCGAGGACAGCGGTTGGCTCAACCGCGCGCTCGCCGCCATGCAGCCCGAGAAAGGCGTCCGGCTCGCCCCGAAACGCGGCCTCGCCGTCGCGGCGACGACGCCGCTCATTCTCCGCGGCGCGGCGCCGGTCGAAAGCTGGCAGCCGCAGGCGATGAACTACGCCCGCGCCGACACGCTCCAGCGCCTGGAAGCGCTCTACGACGCGCGCGACCTCAAGCTCGCCGCCGCGCTGCGCGAAGGCGCCCGGGTCGACCTGTTCCTGGGCGACGAACCGTCGATGAAGCGGCTGCAGCAAGAGGCGCCCGCCTCCTCGAAAGGCTTCGCGCTCGCCGCCAACGCCGCGGCGCGGCTGATGGCGGCGCCGGACGGCCCCAGGATTGCGGTGATGAACTTCGACGGGTGGGACACCCACACGGCCGAAGGCCCCTACGACGGCCGGCTGGCGAAGAACCTCGTCGCGCTGGACGAAGGCGTGACGGCGCTTCGCACCGGCATGGGACCGGTCTGGGCTGACACCAGCGTCCTGATCGTCACGGAGTTCGGCCGGACAGCCAGGGTGAATGGCACGAAGGGAACCGACCACGGCAACGGCGGCGTCGCCTTCCTGGTCGGCGGTCGGGTGAACGGCGGTCGCGTGATCGCGGATTGGCCGGGGCTCAGCGAGAAGGCCTTGTTCGAGGACCGCGATCTGGCGCCGACCACCGACATGCGGGCGGTGCTCAAGGGGCTCCTGGCCGACCAGCTCGACATCGACGAAAAGACGCTCGGCAGCACGATCTTCCCCGGCAGCGAGCAGGTTCGCCCCATGCAGGGGCTGATCCGCGCCTGACAGGCCCCGCGCGGGCAGCGCAGCTGACGGCGTGATCGATCCGAGCGGATCGGGCTCGACAAAAAAAGGGGCGCCACGGAGCGCCCCTTTTTCCTGCGTGGGATCCCGACAGAGCCCTTACTGGCCGAGGCCCTGCCCGGTCTTGGCGATCGTTGCGCCCGTCAGCACCGGGCTCACGGTCATCCGGAACAGGTCGAGCATCTTCGACAGCTCCACGGAGCCGGCGTTCGAGAGATAGACGATGTCCTTCTGGCGCAGGTTGAAGCGGTCGGTCAGGAAGAAGCCGCCCGCCGTGCCCATGTCGAACTGGTAGACGACCGGTACGAAGGCGCCGCCGCCAGGACCACCCGGCGCGAGTTGGTCCGCGATCGCCCGCGGCTCGTAGCGCAGCACGAAGATGCCCTTCGCGTCGGCGCGCGTGTCGTTGAGGCCGCCCGCGCGACCCAGCGCGCCGGCGAGGCTCAGGGGTTCCGCCGGCAGGGGGAACTCCGCCGAGGTGCCGGAGGCGCCGAGCATCAGATAGGTGCGCGCCACGGTCGAGACGTTGATGAAGTCGCCCTTCTGGACGCGGATGTCCGAGCTCGGGCTCTGCAGCAGCGCGTGGAGACGCACGGAACGCGTGGTCGACCCGCGGGTCAGCGACACCACCGTGTCGCTCGGGCGGGCGGCCGGGCCGCCGGCGCGCGTCACGAGCTGAAGCAACGTCTCGCCCGCCGGCGTGATGTCGAACTCGCCTGGCGCCTTCACGTCGCCGCCCACGACGACCCGATTCGCGAGGTTCGCGGAGAGCCGCACGAGGACCTGCGGCTGAACCGCGTTCTCCTTGAGCTTCGATTCGATCTCGAGGCCGAGCTGGGTCGGCGTCTTGCCCGCCGCCTTCACGCGTCCGACGAAGGGAAAGACGATCATCCCGCTGCCGTCGATTTGGATGTCGGGCAGGGTGACGATCTTGGAGCCTTCGCCGCCGGCGCTGGCGCTGCTGATGCCGGTGAAGAGGCCGCCCGAGGTCGGTTCGATCACCGTGACGGAGATGGCGTCGCCTGCGCCAAGCGCGCCGCCGCCGCCGCCACCGCGGAAGAACCCGTCGGTCGACATCCCCACTTCGCCGTAGGCCGACAGGATGCTGCTGGCCTGGGCGGAGTACTTCACAAGGCGAAAGGGAAGCGTTTTCGGGGACTTGGCTTCGCTCTCGACCGCGCTTGCCTGCGGCCCGCTGGATGGCAGCGACGTGCAGCCGGCGAGGGGAGTCGTCGCGAGAGCGACGCTGAGGCAGGCGACCGACGCCTGCAGAGAACTCGGACGCCAGTAAGCACGACGCTTGAACGCATACATTCAGTTCGCCTTCTCAGTTTCGCGCGCGCTCACATTGCTCATCCGCGCGCCCGCGGCAAGAGCCACGAACGCAGGCGGTCGGCGAAACGCAACGGAAGATCGCGAGCCCATCCCGAACGCCCCGACGAGGGATCGACGTCCGACCGCTCGCGCCAAAAACGACGCGCGCCGGTCAAAGGCCGGTCCGCCGGAGAGCCATCGATACGCCAAGCTCGCAAGCTCCCCTGCCAATCATTGCCCCGATAACGGTCTTGAACCCTTTAATTGAGCGTAAATGAGGCCTTACGAACTGCGCCAGAAAGCCTCCGCTCGTCCACAAGTCTTTGTCGTCGGGTGTTGAGCGGCAGCAACAGTTGTCGGAATCAGGCGACTTTGTGGCTGAACACACCATCCGCCGTCGTGTTTCACGGCTGCGATCTATTGCTGCGCGGCATCAAAGTGTTGAGCCTCGGCGCGAATTGCGCCATGCAGGGCGAACGTCGGTTGCGGTCGGGGCGAACGACGCCCCATGCGCCCGGCGGGCGCCCCTGGCGAGACGAGGAGTTCCTTTTTGCATTCGACTGAGATCGCCGAAGTCGCGGCGTCCATCGGCGCTGCGCCTGTGAGTTGGGTGGCGGCGGGGCGGGACCAGACCTACCTCAACCTCGGCGACGCCCTGAGTCCCTTCATGGTCGCGATGCTGTCGGGCCTCCCGATCATACACGAGGCCCACCGCTCCGACCTGCCGCGCCTCGCGGCCGTCGGGACCATCGCCCACAGCTTCGAGAACGGCTCGGTGTCGGTGTGGGGAACGGGGACCTCCGCGAACCGGAATCCGCTGCACCACGGCGATAAGATCCCCTTCGTTCCCAATTCGGACACCGCCTACAAGGTCTACGCCACCCGCGGCCCGGTGACCCGGGCGATCCTCAAGGAGGAGAACGCGGTCGGACCGGCGGCGTTCGGCGACCCGGTGTGGGCGCTCCCGCGCTTCTACGCTCCCCAGATCGAGAAGAAGTACGATCTGGGCGTGATCGTCCACCTGGCCGACCTCGTGGACCGCAGCCTCACCACGCAGCCTAAGCCCGAGATGCTGCGCTACGACGTGCCGGACGAGTTCAAGGGTCGGGTCAAGATCATCAACACCGTGACGGGCGTCTCCGTCGCGGCGATGAAAGACCGGCTCGACGAGATCCTGTCCTGTCGGCGCCTGGTGTCGACCAGCCTGCACGGCCTGGTCTTCGCCGAGAGCTACGGCATTCCCTGTCTCTATTTCGCGCCGCGCGGCGCCGAGGGGAAGGGGCTCCAGACGCGTCCGATGGATCCGAACGACGGCTACGATCTGCGGATCACCGACCTCTACCTCGGCGTCGGGCGGAAGAGCATTCCGATCTACCACCAGCCCCGCCGCCAGAACACCGACTGGGCGAAGCTGATGGCCGCCATCGACAAGGCCTGGGAGCCGATCGACTTCGACCTCGATCCGCTGCTCGAAGCCTTCCCCCTGCCCTACGCTCCGATCGCGGCGCAGCCGGGCGAGACCATCTTCGACCATCCCGCCATCAAGGCCGTGCCGCTGCGTCATGGCTCCAAGAGCCCCGCGCTCGACGCTTTGCGGGCTCTCTGGCGTCCGAAGTCTAAGGCGCCGGCGCGCTAAGTCGCCGGCGCGGCGGGCTTCTACGTCCGATCTCGAACGAAGAAGGGCGCGGCCAAGGCCGCGCCCTTCTTCGTAATCAGGACAGCGCCTTCTGCAGAACGCGCGCCAGCCGCGCCGAGAAGCCCGCGGCGTCGTCCGGCCGCTCTCCGTCGAGGATCCGGGCTTCGTCGAACAGCAGGCCGACGGCGTCCTCCTTGAACGCCGCGTCGACGTCCGCGCGCGCCGCGAGAGCCGCGACGAGCGCGTGCGACGGGTTGATCTCGAGCACGGGCTTGGCGGCGGAGCCGGCCCGCCCCGAGCCCGCCAAGATCTTCTCGAGCTGGCGATCGGGGCCATGGTCGGGCGCGACCAGACAGACGGGGCTCTCGGTCAGCCGATCCGAGGCGCGGACGTCCGACACCTTCTCGCCGAGCGTCGCCTTCGCAAAGTCGATGAAGGCGGTCACCGCGGGCGTGGCCTCGGCGGCGGAGGCGTCTTCGGCGGCCTCGGGCTTCGCGATCAGCGACAGGTCGGCCGCGCCCTGCGTCACCGACTTGAAGGGCTTGCCCTCGAAGCCCTGGACGGAGGAGGTCCAGAAGCTGTCGATGGCGTCCGACAACAGCAGCACCTCGACGCCTCTCGCGCGGAAGCCTTCGAGATGCGGCGACGCCTTCAGGCGCTCGGGCTCGGCGCCGGCGAGGTAATAGATCGCGGTCTGGTTGTCCTTGAGGTCGGCGAGATATTGCTTCAGCGTCCGGAAGCCCTCGCCCGAGGCCGTGGTGCGGAACCGGGCGAGCCCCAGCAGCTGGTCGCGCCGCTCGAAATCCTCGTAGATCCCTTCCTTCACGACCGCGCCGAAGGCCTCCCAGACCTTCGCGAAGCTCTCGGCGTCGTTGTCCGCCAGCTTCTCCAGATCGCCGAGCACACGGTTGGTCACGCCCTTGCGGATCGCGGCGAGGACCGGGCTTTCCTGGATCATCTCGCGCGAGACGTTCAGCGGCAGGTCGGAGGAATCGACGAGGCCGCGCACGAAGCGCAGGTAGCGGGGCAGCAGCTCGGCGTCGTCGGTGATGAAGACGCGCTTGACGTAGAGCTTCATCCGGCCCGAGCGCTCGGTGTCGAACAGGTCGTAGGGCGCGGCCGAGGGAGTGAAGGCGAGCGCGACGTATTCGTGCCGCCCCTCGGCGCGGAAATGGGTGGTCACGGCCGGCTCGTCGAAGGCTCCAAGACCGCGGTAGAACTCGGCGTAATCCTCCTTCGAGATGTCGGCTTTGGGCTTCAGCCAGAGCGCCGCGCCGTCGGAGAGCGCGCGGGGCTCGACCCCGGGGGCTTCGACCAGATAGACGGGCGCCGGCACGTGGCCGGACTGCGCCTTCACCGCGCGCTCCAGCGTCCAGGCCTCGGCGTAGGAGGCCGCGTCCTCCAGCAGGTGGAGCGTCACGCGCGTCCCGCGCGCCGGCGCGTCCGCGGGATCGGCGGTCGCGACCGTGAACGTCCCCTGCCCGTCCGACGACCAGATCGACGGCTCGTCCGCGCCGGCCCGGCGCGAGACGACTTCGACCCGCTCCGCGACCATGAAGGCCGAATAGAACCCGACGCCGAACTGCCCGATGAGGTGGGCGCCCTCCTTGCCCTGGGCCGCCTCCACCCGCTCGATGAAGGCCTTCGTCCCGGAGCGGGCGATGGTGCCGAGCGCCTCGACCATCTCCTCGCCGCTCATGCCGACGCCGTTGTCCTCGATCGACAGCCGGCGATTGGCGGCGTCCGCCGTCAGGGTGATCCGCGGTTTCGGATCGTCGGCGAGCAGTTCGGGCCGGGAGATCGCCTCGAAGCGGAGCTTCTCGCAGGCGTCGGCGGCGTTCGAGACCAGCTCGCGGAGGAAGACGTCCTTGTCGGAGTAGACCGAGTGCACCATCAGGTGGAGCAGCTTGGCGACGTCCGCCTCGAACGGGCGGCTCTCGGGGCTCGTCGCCTGCGGGGCGGGGGCGTCGACGGTCATGGGCGGTCTCCGGTTCGTCCAGCGCGTTTCGGCGCGTGAGATGGCTGGCGTCCCGGCGAAGATCAAGAGCCTCGGCGCAAGGCGCTTGGCGGGTTCAGGCGAAGCTGCGCTTCAGCACCGCGACGACCCGCGCGAAGCCGGCGTCGTCCAGCATGTCGCTGTTCGTCACCGTCAGCGCGCGCGCGGCCAGCGCCTGCGCATTGGGCGCGTTCGCCGGCGGCGCGATCGTCTTGAGGTAGTCGTAGTCCGACAGCGCGGAGCGATAGAGCCGGCTGACCCCGAACCCGCTCGGCCACAGACGGGCGAGCGCCGTCTCGCAGGCTGCGGCGTGAGGCGCGAGCACCAGGAAGAACGGCCAGACGCCGGCCTCCTGCGGGCGGTCGTAGAACACCGTCGCGCCGGGGATGGCGGCCAGCGCGCTGAGGCGAACCCGCGCGCGCTCGGCCGCGTCCGCCTGGAACTTCGCCAACCGCGAGATCGCGCGCGCGCCGACGCCGCTCCGCCAGCGTCCGACGCGGTGCATGGGGGTGCGAAGGGGAAACACGTCGCCGACCGCGGAGGCGACGTCGCCTGCCGCAAGCGCGCGGCGCCGGGGAGACCCGTAGACGAGCCCGAGCCCGCGCGGGTTGTAGAGCGCCCAGTAACACAGCAGCTGCAGCGCGGCCCGCCGTTCGGCCTCGGCGTCCGGCGGGATGGTCTGGGCCGAGGTCAGCGCCAGCTCCTTGCGGAGGGCGTCGTCGTGCGCCCAGAGCAGTCCGCCCTCGAAGATCGACAGTCCGTCGCCGACCCCGAGGCTGAAGAAGCCGAGATCCCCGATCGCGCCCACCGCGCCGGCGGCGGACACCGCGCCGAAGGCGTGCGAGGCGTCCTCGATCACGAAGGCGCCCACGGAACGGGCCACCGCGATCGTCGGCGCGACCGCGGTGACGCGGCCGGCGAGATGCGTCGGCACCACCGCGAGGGTGTCGGAATCGCACAGGCTCGCAAGCTGCGTGAGATCGAGGTCGAGGCTGTCGGGCGCCAGATCGCAGATGCGCAGCTCGAGCCCGCACTGGGCGACGGCGATCGCGATCTGCGGCGAGGTGTAGGCCGGCACGACGACGGCCCGGCGGCCGCTCAACCGATGCAGGGTCTTCAGCGCGACGATGAACGCCGCGGCGGCCGAACTCTCCAGCTGCAGGCGCTGGACGCCGATGTGGCGCGCCGCCGCCGCCGCCAGATCGCCGAAACCGAACAGGTCGCTTGCGACGAGAGGCAGGCCGGCGCTCGGCGCCGCTTCCTTCCGGAATGTCGGAAAAAGGGACATTCAGGCGCGCGCCGACGCGCCGACGCCTGACCGCCGCGTGGCGTCGGCGAAGGCCGCGAAACGGGAGCGCCGCGGGGACGGGGGAGCGAACATCAGGACCTCGGGCATCAGCGCGCGGAACCTACGTAGTCCACCGGACCGACGCAAGCGACCGGCGCCCGCGTCACCACCCCTCCACCCGAAGAGCCACGGGCAGGCGACGCTCCTCCGTATCGCGGCCGCCGCCCGCCTCCCACATCCACATCGCGAACAAGGCGTCGGCGCCGAACGCCGCCATCGGCATGTGCCAGACGCCGGACGCGTAGTGCACGCCGACGTCCGGCGGCGCTGCGAACGCTTCGGCGCGGTCCACCGCCGGCTCGCCGTCGGACCCCGACGGCGCCACGACGACGAGGTAGGGCTCGGCGACGCGCATGGGCACGAAGATCTGCGACGCCAGCGGGTGGCGCTCGAGCAGGTCGATCGCAAACGGCTTGAGCGACGCCGACACCGCGTAGAGCGCGAAGACGGGTTCGACGGCGCGGACGTCGTGCGCCAGTCGCGCCACGCCGTCGTGGCGCATCGCGCGGCCGTCGTTGACCCGCCGGCTCTGATCTCCCGGGATGATTGCGTCCCCGAACGCGGCGAAGGCCTCGCGCGTCAACGGGCGAGCCTCAAGCATGCCTCTTGGAGCGGCATTCGCCCATTTATTAGACATTCGCTATCTCCTTCGACTTTCGTCGCACAACTGGGGTCCGCGCGAAACCTTGGGTCGCCTGGATGGCACGGCGCTTGCTGCACCGCATTCAACGGCGTGACGGCGCCGGACCGCGGGGAGAGCATGATGTTTCGAACGACCCTGACGCGCGCAGCTCTTGCGGCGTCCCTGATCGTCGGCGCGCACGGCGTAGCCTTGGCGCAAGGCACGCTCCGGATCGGCATGACCGCCTCCGACATCCCGCTGACGACCGGCCAGACGGACAACGGCGGCGAAGGCATGCGCTTCATGGGCTACACGGTCTATGACGCGCTCATCAACTGGGACCTGACGAGCGCGGACAAGCCCTCCGTCGTCATTCCAGGCCTTGCGACCGAGTGGGGCATCGCGCCCGGCGACGAGACCAACACGAAGTGGCTGTTCAAGATCCGGCCGGGCGTGAAGTTCCACGACGGGTCTGACTTCACGGCGGAGTCGGTGGTGTGGAACCTCGACAAGCTGATGAAGACCGACGCGCCGCAGTACGACCAGCGCCAGTCCGCGCAGGGCAAGTCGCGGATCCCGGCCGTCGCCTCCTACCGCGTCGTCGACCCGATGACGCTGGAGATCGTTACCAAGGCGCCCGACGCCACCCTGCCCTACCAGCTCGCCTGGATCATGATGTCCTCCCCCGCCCAGTGGGAGAAGCTCGGCCGGAGCTGGGAGGCCTTCGCCAAGACGCCCTCCGGCACCGGCCCTTGGAAGCTCACCGCCTTCGCCCCGCGCGAGCGCGCCGAGATGACGCCGAACAAGGAGTATTGGGACAAGACCCGCGTGCCCAAACTCGACAAGCTCGTGCTGATGCCGCTGCCTGAGCCCAACGCCCGCGTGGCTGCGCTCCGCGCGGGCCAGGTCGACTGGATCGAGGCGCCGGCGCCCGACGCGGTCGAGTCGCTCAAGGGCGCGGGCTTCCAGATCGTCACCAACGCCTATCCCCACAACTGGACCTGGCACCTCTCCCGCATCGAAGGCTCGCCGTGGAACGACATCCGCGTGCGCAAGGCCGCGAACCTCGCGATCGACCGCGAGGGCATGAAGGAGCTGCTGTCGGGCATGATGATCCCGGCGCAGGGCTGGCTTCCGCCCGGGCATCAGTGGTTCGGCCAGCCGACCTTCAAGGTGACCTACGACCCTGAGGCCGCGAAGAAGCTGCTCGCCGAGGCCGGCTATGGGCCGGACAAGCCGATCAAGACCCGGATCCTGATCTCGCCCTCGGGCTCGGGCCAGATGCTGCCGCTGCCGATGAACGAGTTCATCCAGCAGAGCCTCGCCGAGGTCGGCATCCAGGTCGACTACGAGGTCGTCGAGTGGAACCAGATGATCAACATCTGGCGCGCCGGCGCGAAGGATCCGTCCGCCCGCGGCGCGACGGCGATCAACTACTCCTACTTCATCCAGGACCCGTTCAGCGGCTTCATCCGCCAGACCCAGTGCAACCTGTCGGCCCCGTCCGGCGTGAACTGGGGCTATTACTGCGATCCGGAGATGGACAAGCTGTTCGACCAGGTGCGCACCACCTTCGACCCGGTCGCTCAGACCGAGATCCTGAAGAAGGTGCACGAGAAGTTCGTGGACGACGCTCTGTTCCTGTTCGTCACCCACGACGTCGCCCCCCGCGCCATGAGCTCCAAGGTGAAGGGCTTCGTGCAGGCGCAGAACTGGTTCCAGGACTTCGGCACGATCACGATGGAGCCTTGATCGGTTCCCCCTTGGAGCCCCGGCCGCGCGCCGGGGCTCATAGACGCGACGCCGCCGTTTTGAGCGCATCGAAGGCCGGCGGGTCTGGGTTCCGGCTTGAGGCCGGGACCCGAGGCCCAAGCTCGTCGACCCGACCAGAGGACAGCGCCTCATGCTTCTCTACATCCTGAAGCGGATTCTCTACGTCGCGCCGGTCGCGCTCGGCGTCAGCGTGGTCTGCTTCATGCTGGTGCATCTCGCGCCCGGCGATCCGCTCACCGCCATCATGCCGGTGGACGCGACCGCCGAGCAGCAGGCCGAGATGCGCATCGTCTACGGCTTCGACAAGCCGCTGCCGGTGCAGTTCGGGCTCTGGATCGGCAAGGTCGTGACCGGCGATCTCGGCAAGTCGATCGCGACCGGCCGCCCCGTGCTGGACGAGGTGGCGCGGGCGGTGAAGAACTCGCTGATCCTCGCCTGCGCCGCCACGCTGATCGGCTTCGCGCTCGGCTCGTTCTTCGGCTTCGTGGCCGGCTACTTCCGCAACAGCCCGCTCGACAGGCTCGCCTCCGCAATCTCGGTGCTGGGCGTCTCCGTGCCGCACTACTGGCTCGGGATGGTGATGGTCATCATCTTCTCCGCCCAGCTCAACTGGCTGCCGCCGACCGGCGCCGGGCCCGGCGGCTCCGCCGATTGGCGGCCGGACCTCGAGCACCTGCGCTACATCATCCTGCCCGCCATCACGATGTCGGTGATCCCCATGGGCATCATCGCGCGCACCGTGCGGGCGCTCGTCGCCGACATCCTGTCCCAAGAGTTCGTGCAGGCGCTGCGCGCCAAGGGCCTCGGCGAATGGGGCGTGTTCAAGCACGTCGTCACCAACGCCGCCCCCACCGCGCTCGCGGTCATGGGCCTGCAGCTCGGCTACCTGCTCGGCGGCTCGATCCTGATCGAGACCGTGTTCGCCTGGCCCGGCGCCGGCTTCCTGCTCAACGCCGCGATCTTCCAGCGCGACCTGCCGCTGCTGCAGGGCACGATCCTCGTGCTGGCGATGTTCTTCGTGAGCCTCAACCTGATCGTGGACGTCGCCCAGACGGCGCTCGATCCGCGCATCCAGAGGGCCTGACGCCATGGACGCCATCGCCGACAGCGTCGTCCTCGAACCCGCCCCCACGAAACCCAGCCGCGGCTACTGGGGGAGCGTGCTCCAGCGCCTGCGGCGCGACCCCGTGGCGATGGTCGCGCTCGGCGTCATCCTGCTGATCGTGCTCGCCGCCGTGTTCGCGCCCTGGATCGCGCCGGCAGACCCGATCAAGGGCTCCATGATCCGCCGCCTGAAGCCGGTCGGCTTCCCCGGCTACCCGCTCGGCTCCGACGAGCTCGGCCGCGACATGCTGAGCCGCCTGCTCTGGGGCGGCCGGCTGTCACTGTTCCTCGGCATCACGCCCGTCATCCTCGCCTTCGGCATCGGCTCCGCGATCGGCATCGTCGCCGGCTACCTCGGCGGCTGGATCAACACCGTGACGATGCGGACCATCGACGTGTTCTTCGCCTTCCCCTCCGTGCTGCTGGCGATCGCGCTGTCGGGCGCGCTGGGCGCCGGCATTCTGAACTCGATCGTCTCGCTCACCGTCGTGTTCGTGCCGCAGATCGCCCGCGTGGCGGAGAGCGTGACGACGCAGATCCGCACCCGCGACTATGTGGAGGCTGCGCGCATCTCCGGCGCGAGCGGCTTCACGATCGTCCGGGTGCATGTGCTCGGCAACGTGCTGGGGCCGATCTTCGTCTATGCGACGAGCCTGATCAGCGTGTCGATGATCCTCGCCTCCGGCCTCTCGTTCCTTGGCCTCGGCGTGCGCCCGCCGGAGCCGGAATGGGGCCTGATGCTGAACACGCTCCGGACCGCGATCTACAACCAGCCGCTGGTCGCCGCGCTCCCCGGGGCGATGATCTTCCTGACCTCGATCTCGTTCAATCTGTTCTCGGACGGCCTGCGCTCGGCCATGGAGGTCCGCCAGTGATCATCGGCGAACCCGCCCCGCCCCCCGGCGGTCCCACCCGCGACCGCGGAGGTCCCGCCCAGCCGCTGCTGTCGGTCAAAGGCCTCATCAAGCACTTCGGCCAGAAGAAGGGCTTCCTCACCAAGGCCGGCCCCGTGGTGCGCGCCGTGGACGGCGTGGACTTCGACGTCGCCAAGGGCGAGACGCTCGGCATCGTCGGCGAGAGCGGCTGCGGCAAGTCCACCACCGCGCGCCTCGTCATGCAGATCATCAACCCGGACGCCGGCGAGATCCTGTTCGACGGCGAGGCGGTGGGCTCGCAGGCGCTTGGGCTGAACGCCTTCCGCCGGCAGGTGCAGATGGTGTTCCAGGACAGCTACGCCTCGCTCAACCCGCGGCTGACGGTCGAGGACACCATCGCCTTCGGACCGCGCGTGCACGGCGCGACGCGGCGCGCGGCGGCGACCCGGGCCCACGATCTGCTTCACCGCGTCGGCCTCGAGCCCGCCCGCTTCGCCGGGCGCTACCCGCACGAGCTCTCCGGCGGCCAGCGTCAGCGCGTGAACATCGCCCGCGCGCTCGCGCTCGATCCGCGCCTGCTGATCCTCGACGAGGCGGTCTCGGCGCTCGACAAGTCGGTGGAGGCGCAGGTGCTGAACCTGCTGCTCGACCTCAAGGACGAGTTCGGCCTGACCTACATGTTCATCAGCCACGACCTCAACGTCGTGCGCTTCATGTCGAACCGCGTGATGGTGATGTATCTCGGAAAGGTCGCCGAGTTCGGGCCCTCCGAGGCGCTGTTCGAGACCCCGCGCCACCCCTACACCGGCGCGCTGCTCGCCTCGATGCCGTCGATGGACCCGGACGCGCGCACCGAGGTGGCGCCCCTGGCGGGCGACCCGCCGAACCCCATCAACCCGCCGCCCGGCTGCCGCTTCAATCCCCGCTGCGCCAAGAGCGCGGCGCTCTGCGCGCACCAGGAGCCGACCCTGCTTGCGGCCGGCGAGGGCGATCATCGCGCGGCGTGCTGGCTCGTCGACCCCTCCTCCGGCCACCCGAGGCTTGCGGCATGAGCGACGCCCTGATGGTTGACGTCGCCGGGCTGACCGTCGACTTCAAAGGCCCGAAAGGCCCGATCCGCGCGGTCGACGGCGTAAACCTGCACCTTAAGCGCGGCGAGACCGTCGCGCTGCTGGGGGAGTCCGGCTCGGGCAAGAGCGTGACGCTGCGCTCGCTGATGCGGCTCCACCCCTCCTCCGCCAGGATCGGCGGCAAGGTGGAGGTGGACGGCCGCGACGTGCTCAAGCTGTCGTCGCGTGAGCTCGCAGCCTTACGCGGCCCCATCGTCTCCATGATCTTCCAGGATCCGGGTCTCGCCTTCGATCCGGTCTACCGCATCGGCGACCAGATCATGGAAGCGGTCCGCCGCCACGAGAAGCTCTCGAAGGCGGAGGCGCGGGCGCGGGCGCTCGCGCTGTTCGAGCGGGTGCGCATCCCCTCACCCGACAAGCGCCTCGACAACTACCCGCACGAGATGTCCGGCGGCATGCGGCAGCGCGCGATGATCGCGCTCGCCCTTGCCTGCCGTCCCAAGGTGCTGCTGGCCGACGAGCCGACGACCGCGCTCGACGCCACCGTGCAGATCCAGGTTCTGCTGCTCCTGCGCGAGCTGCAGCGGGAGCTTGGCCTCGCGGTGGTGTTCGTGACCCACGACATCGGCGTCGCGGTCGAGGTCGCGGACCGGATCGCGGTGATGTACGCCGGCCGCATCGTCGAGATGGGTCCCGCGCGCGACGTCATCCGCGAGCCGCGCCACCCCTATACGCAAGGGCTCCTGCTCTCGCGCGCGAGCCATGCGCCGACCCCCGGCGCCCGGCTGGCCGCGATTCCCGGCGCGCCGCCGGACCTCGCCGACCTGCCGCCGGGCTGTTCCTTCCGCCCGCGCTGCGGGCACGCCATCGACGATTGCGCGGAGGTCCAGCCCGAAGCGGTCTCGGTCGGCGCCGCCCACTTCGCGCGCTGCATCCGCACCCGGACGACCGCCGAGGCTTACGAAGCCGTGGTCGCATGAGCCGGGCGGCGCGGCGTTCAGCTCCCGCGCCGCGCCTCCAGGGCCGCCTCGACCGCAGCCGCCACGCCGTCAAGCACCGGCGCGCCGGCCTCCGCCGCGATCTCTTCCGCGAAGCCCGCGAATGGCGCGCCGCCCAGCAGAACCGCCTCGGCGCCGTCCAGCTCCACGCAGGCGCGCACGGCCGCCAGAACCTCAGCGCGATGGCCCGCGCGGTCGGCGATCAGATCCCGCACCCCGGCGCGAACGAGACGGAGGCCCGCGAGCTGCGGCGCAAGGCCGAGCTCGTCGATGCGCGCGCGCACCGCGTCCTCCATCGCCGCGCCGGCGGTGACCAGCGCGAAGCGCCGCCCGCCGGCGCCTGCGGCGCGCAGGCCGGCGCGGCCGAAGCCGACCACCGGCATGATCCCGAGCGCCGTCGCCTCTTCAAACCCTGGATCGAGGAACGCGGCCGTGATAGCCGCGTCGCATCCGGCGTTCGCGCGCAGGGCCTCGACGACGGCGCGGACGGCGGTCTTCGCCTCCTCCACCGTCTGGATGCCCGGCGCGCCGAAGGCCGCCGTCACGGCCACAATCTCCGCCCGGGACCCCGCTGCGCGGCGCGCTTCGGCCGCAAGCAAGGCCGTTACGGATTCTGCAGTGTTGGGATTGATCAGTAAGATGCGCGTTTCGCCCGCCACGACGTCTGCCTTCGATCCTGAGATGCTCACGCCTCCTAGCACGACTTCGACCTCCCCTGACGCCTTGGCCTCCATGGGCGCCCGCATCTGCGAGCGGGTGGACGCCCTAGCCGCGATTTCCGCCGAGAAGGGCGCGATCACGCGCGTCTTCATGAGCCCCGAGCAGAAGCGCGCCAGCGAGCTGGTTCTCGGCTGGATGACGGAGGCGGGCATGGACGCCCGCGTCGACGCGATCGGCAACGTCGTCGGCCGCTACGAAGGCGCGGCGCCCGGGGCCCCGGCGATCCTCGTGGCCTCGCACCTCGACACGGTGCGCAACGCCGGACGCTGGGACGGCATCCTCGGCGTGGTGACAGGCATCGAGTGCGTCGCCGCGCTCGCGCGCGACGGCGTGCGCCTGCCCCATGCGATCGAGGTCGTCGGCTTCTCCGACGAAGAAGGCGCGCGGTTCGGCGCCACCATGCTCGGCAGCAAGGCGCTCGCGGGCGCCTTCGATCCGGCCCTGCTGAAGCTGCGCGACGGGAACGGCGTCACCATGGCCGACGCCATCCGGGCCTACGGGCTCGACCCGGAGCGGATCGGCGAGGCCCGGCGGGAGCCGGCGGAGATCGCGGCCTATCTCGAGCTCCACATCGAGCAGGGCCCGGTGCTGGAGACCTGCAAGCTGCCGATCGGCTGCGTCAGCGCCATCTGCGGCGCGACGCGGCTTGCGGTGACGCTGACCGGCGCCGCCGGCCACGCCGGCACCGTGCCCATGAACCAGCGCGCCGACGCGCTCGTCGGCGCCGCGGCGGCGGTTCTCGCCGTCGAGCAGGCCGCGACCGCAACCCGCGGGCTTGTCGCCACCGTCGGCCGGCTGATGGTCGAACCCGGCGGCGCGAACGTCATCCCCGGCCACGTCGCCTTCACGGTCGACGTCCGCGCGCCGCAGGACAACCAGCGGTTCTCGACGCTGAAGCGCATCGAGGAGTCGATCGTCGCGATCGCCTCGACGCGCGGCCTCGGCGTGTCGATCGAACGCATCCACGACGAACCGGCGGCGCTCTGCGATCGCGCGCTGCAGGATCGCATCGACGCCGCGATCGAGGCCCAGCGCTACGAGCCGCTGCGGCTCGCGAGCGGCGCCGGCCACGACGCCATGGTGATGAGCCGGATCGCGCCGATCGGCATGATCTTCGTCCGCTGCCGCGCTGGGCTCAGCCACCACCCGGACGAGCACGCCGAGCCGCGCGACGTGGACGCGGGCGCCCGCGCGCTGCTGCACGTGCTCAAGAGCTTCGAGGCGTCGCCCCTCTGACGACCGAGCTCTCGGCGGCGTGACCTCGAACTGCTCAACAATGCGTCGGATTGCCCAAAAGTCGTAGGCACTTCGCCAGTCCAGCGGCCTCTACCGCCTCCTTTCCGGGCGTCTGGTGTTTGGCATACCGCTTGCTCCCCTGATCCTGAAAGCGGGGCTTACCCCGCATTTTCAGCGCCCGCCCCAAGGCCGCGCAGGACAGCGGAGACGTTTCTCTCATGACGGACCACAAGGCGATCCTGGCCGAGCGCTACCTCGGAGGCCTCAACCGCCGCGATCTCATGAAAGGCCTTGCGGCCGGCGGCGTGGTGCTGGCGGCCGGCGGCCTCAGCCGGCCCGCCCAGGCGGCGGGCAACGAGATCAAGCTGGCCTGGGTCGATCATATCGACACGCTGGACCCGCATTTCACCGGCTTCTTAGGCGCGGTGAAGGTGCACAACAACATCTACAACGGCCTGCTCAAGGTCACCTACGACGGCCAGAAGGTCGCCTTCGTCCCCGACCTCGCCGAGACGTGGGACATCACGGACGGCGTGATCCACACCTTCAAGCTGCGCCCGAACGTCAAGTTCCACGACGGCACGCCCTGCGACGCCGAAGCGGTGAAGTGGAACGTCGAGCGGGTCTGGAAGGGCGAGCCGAAGTCGCCGCACGCCTGGAAGTTCAAGTCGCTGGAGAAGGTCGAGGTCGTCGATCCGCTCACCGTCAAGCTGACCTTCAAGCAGCCCTACGCCTTCCTGCCCGTGGCGCTGACCGGCTCGACGGGTCGCGCGGGCACGATCGTCTCCCCGGCCGCGGTGCAGAAGTTCGGCGCGAGCTTCGGCCGCAACCCGGTCGGCACCGGGCCGTTCAAGTTCGTCTCGTGGAAGGAGAACGACTCGATCGTCCTCGAGAAGAACCCCGACTACTTCGAGGCCGGCCTGCCCAAGCTCGACAAGGTCACCATCCTGATCATGAAGGAGGCCTCCTCCGCGATCGCCGCCGTCATGTCCGGCCAGGTCGACGGCATGAGCGACAGCCCGGTTCAGTTCATCCCGCAGCTCAAGGCCAACCCGAACCTGCAGGTCTTCGGCGAGATCGAGGGCAACTACGTCTACATCGCCATGAACTGCCGCAAGGCGCCGTTCGACGACATCAACCTCCGCCGCGCCGTCGCCTTCGCGCTCAACCGCGAGCAGATCATCAAGCAGGCGTTCTTCGGCCAGGGCATCCCGGCCTACACGCCGATCTCGCCCCCGATGACCGACTTCTACGACCCCAACGTCGCGAAGACCGGCCGAGGCCAGCGCTTCGACCTCGCGAAGGCCAAAGAGTTCCGCGCCAAGGCCAAGGTGCAGGACGTGATCGAGCCGAAGTTCATGGTGACCGAGGAAGGCACCTACGGCTCGCGCCTCGCGCAGACCGTTCTGCCGATGCTGGCCGAGATCGGGATCAAGCCGAAGCTGGAGCTCGTCGAGCGCGCCGCCTGGGTCAGCCGCCGTAACGCCGGCGACTTCGAGATGCTGGACTTCAACTGGTGGGCCGACCTCGATCCGGACGAGACGCTGTTCCCGGAGTTCCACACCGGCGCCGCCTGGAACTATCCCGGCTGGTCGAACAAGCGCTTCGACGAGTGCGTGGAGCAGGCGCAGGTGAGCCTCGACGTGCCCACCCGCAAGGCGCTCTACACCGAGGCCAGCGACATCATCATGGACGAGGCGCCGATCGCCATCACCTCGCACATGCCGGTGTTCAAGATCTTCGCCAAGAAGGTCCAGGGCTTCAAGTACATCCCGGTCGACAGCCTGAACCTGCACACCGTCACGGTGTCGTAACCGGCGCCCGTCTCGCGACAGGCGCCTCGACGCGCCCGGACCCAAGGGTCCGGGCGTTCACAGATTCACCGACGCCGCCCGCCACGTCCGGCCCCGCCGGACAGGCGTAGGTCGCGTCGCCGCACGAGGGCCGCTTCGCCTGATGGCCTGGTTCGTCTCCAAGAAAATCCTGCAGACCCTTCTGGTGCTGCTCATCGTCTCGATTGCGAGCTTCAGCCTGCTGAAGTTCGCGCCGGGCGATCCGGTGCAGCTGATGCTGGGCTCGGAGTATTCGGCCGAGGCCCACGCCTCGCTGGTGAAGCAGCTCGGCCTCGACCGGCCGATCGCGGAGCAGTACGTGCGCTGGCTCGCGGGCTTCCTCAGCGGCGACTGGGGAACCTCCTTCGTCAGCAAGGCGCCGATCTTCCGCTACGCCTTCCTCGAGGCGCTGCCGGTGACGCTGACGCTCGCCGCCTCGGCGCTCGGCCTCGCCATCGTCATCGGCGTGCCGCTCGGCGTGCTGTCCGCCACCCGCAAGGACACCGGCTGGGACGCGGCGGTCGCGACCCTGACGCTGACCGGCACCTCGTTTCCGAGCTTCTACCTCGGCATCCTGCTGATCTGGCTGTTCGGCGTGCAGCTCGGCTGGTTTCCGACGCTCGGCTTCGTCGCACCTTGGGACGACCTGTGGGGCGGGATCGTGCACATGACGCTGCCTGCGATCACGCTCTCCACCTACTTCCTCGCCATGATCGTGCGGCTGACCCGCGCGAACCTGATCGAGCAGCTCGAACAGCCCTACGTCGCCGCCGCCCGCGCCCGCGGCGAGCCGCGCTGGCGCGTCGTGTGGGTGCATGGCCTGCGCAACGTCATGCTGCCGCTCGTCACCATCCTCGGCCTGCAGCTCGGCGCGCTGCTGCAGGGCGCGGTGCTGACCGAAACGGTGTTCTCGCTGCCCGGCGTCGGCCAGATGATGACCAGCGCGGTGCTCAACCGCGAGTACGGCGTGGTGCAAGCCGGCGTGATGATGACCGCCTGCCTGTTCGTGCTGACCAACCTGCTGGTCGACCTCGCCTATCCCTTCCTCGATCCGCGCTTGAGGCCACGCTGATGGCGGACGTCGCTCTCTCGTCGCCGCCCCGCGCGGCGCACTCTCGCGGCGCCATGGCTTGGGCCTACGTCCGCGGCCACGTCTGGTTCGTGATCGCGGCCGTCGTCGTCGGGGCCTACGTCTTCGCCGCCGCCTTCGCGCCGTTCGTCGCGCCCTTCGCCCCGACCGAGCAGGACATGATGAGCTTCATGGCCCCGCCGGCCTGGGGCGCGCACCTGCTCGGCACCGACAGCTTCGGGCAGGACCTCTTGTCCCGCACCATCTATGGCGCGCGCTACGCGCTGCTGATCGGCCTCGGCGCGGTCGCGATCGGCGCCGGCGGCGGGCTCGTGATCGGCCTCGCCGCCGGCCTGATCGGCGGCCGCGTGGAATGGGCGCTGATGCGCCTTGTGGATTCGCTGCTGGCGTTGCCGTCGCTCATCATGGCGATCGCCTTCATCTCGATCCTCGGCCAGGGCGTCGACAAGGTGGTGCTCGCGGTCGGCGTGGCGCTGATCGGGCCGTTCTCGCGCACCGTGCGCGGCGACGTGCTGCAGGTGAAGGCGCAGCCTTTCGTGGAGGCCGCGCGCCTGATGGGCGTCGGCACGCTCGCCATCGTCTGGCGGCACATCATCCCCAACGTGATCTTCCCGCTCGCGGTGCAGGCGACGATCCGCGTGAGCTACGCGATCCTCGTATCCTCCGGCCTTTCCTTCATCGGCATCGGCGTGACCCCGCCGACGCCGGACTGGGGCCTGATGATCGCCGAAGGCCGCAGCTTCGTGAGCTTCGCGCCGTGGATCGCCGGGGTGCCGGGCGCCGCGCTCGCGGTGCTGCTGATCGCGCTCAGCGTCGTCGGCGACGGCGTGCGCGAGCAGTTCGACCCCAAGCTTCGCAAGGAGGGCTGACCATGGCGCTCGCCCTCGCCCGCCCCGCCTCCGCCCAGCCGGAAACGCCGTCAGCCGCGCCGGCGCCCGCTCCGCTTCTGACCGTCGCGCGGCTCTCGCTCAGCCGCGGCGAGAAGCTGATCCTCGACGAGGTGTCGTTCACGTTGAAGCGCGGTGCCACGCTTGGCCTCGTCGGCGAGTCCGGCGCAGGAAAATCCACGATCGCCTTGGCCCTCATAGGCTTGCTGCAGAAACCTCAGGTCGGGCTTGAGGGGAGCATGGCGCTCGACGGCTCCGCCAATCTGGTCGACGCGACCGAGAAGGACTGGCTGAAGCTGCGGGGCCGCCGCGTCTCGATGATCTTCCAGGACGCCTCCTCGGCGCTCAACCCCTGCTTCACGGTCGGCAGCCAGCTGATGTCGCCGCTGCGCCGGCTGCTCGGCATGGGACCCAAGGACGCGCGCTCCCGGGCGATCGAGCTTCTGGAAAGCGTCGGCCTCAACGACGCTTCCTCGCGCCTCGACGCCTACCCGCACCAGCTTTCCGGCGGCATGCAGCAACGCGTGATGATCGCCATCGCGCTCGCGACCAACCCGGAGCTGCTGCTCGCCGACGAGCCCACCAGCGCGCTCGACGTCACCATCCAGGCGCAGATCGTCCGCCTCATCCTCGACGAGACCCAGAAGCGCGGCGCAAGCTGCATCTTCGTGCTGCACGACCTGGCGCTCGCAAGCCAGGCCTGCGACGAGATCGTGGTGCTCTATGGCGGCCAGGTGATGGAGGCGGGCCCGAGCGACGTGCTGCTGGCCGAGCCGCTCCACCCCTACACGCTCGGCCTCAAAGCCTGCGTGCTGGAGCTCGACACCGAGGAGCTGACGCCGCTCCCGAGCGGGGCGCCGTCGTTCGCCTCGAGGACGCCCGGCTGCCGCTTCGCGCCCCGTTGCGGCAACGCCTTGCCGAAATGCGTCGACGAGAAGCCGCCGCTCGAAACCGTGCGCGGCCGCAAGCTCGCCTGCTGGAACCCCGCCGCATGAGCACGCCACCCGAACTGTTTCGCCTGCTCGACGTCGAGAAGGCCTACGACGTCGGCCGCAAGGGCGGCCTGTTCGCCTCCGGCCCGCGGCGGCGGCTGGCCGCGCTCGACGGCGTGCGGCTGTCGCTGAAGGCTGGCGAAAGCGTCGCGATCGTCGGCGAAAGCGGTTCGGGCAAGACCACGCTGCTGCGGGTGCTGCTTGGCCTCACCTCGCCCACGGACGGGCGCGCGCTGTACCGGGAGAAGGACATCACCCTGCTCCAGGGCGACGACCGCGACCGCTTCTGCCGCGAAGTCGCGATGATCTACCAGGACGCCCGCGGCTCGCTGAACCCGCGGATGAGCATCCTCGACCTCGTCGCCGAGCCCCTCGACCACCACGGCCTCTGCAAACCCTCGGAGCGGCGGGACCGGGTGGCGGCGCTGCTGTCGCGCGTGGGCCTGCCGCCCGAGATGATGGAGCGCTACACCTCCGCCCTGTCCGGCGGGCAGGTGCGCCGCGTCGCGATCGCCCGCGCGCTCGCCTCCGCGCCTGCCGTGCTGGTCGCCGACGAGGCGGTGTCCGGCCTCGACGTCTCGACCCAGGCGCAGCTGCTCAAGCTGCTGCGCGACCTGCAGCGCGAGATGGGCGTGAGCATGCTGTTCATCACCCACGACCTCGGCGTGGCGGCCTACCTCTGCGAGCGGATCGCGGTGATGTACCTCGGCCGCATCGTCGAGACCGGGCTGACGAAGGACGTGCTGTCGGCCCCGGCGCACCCCTACACCCGCGCCCTGCTCAACGCTGCGCCGAAGTTCTTCGAGCCGATCGCGGAACCGCTCGGCGGCGAGATCCCGAGCCCGATCGACCTGCCGCCCGGCTGCCGCTTCGCCGGCCGCTGCCCGGAGGCGCGCGACGATTGCCGCGCCCGCGATCCGGAGCTCGTCGCCGGCGCGCCGAACCGCGCGTTCGCCTGCCTTCACCCGCTGATCGGCGAACCCGCCTTCGCCTGATAGACAGGGCGGCCGTGTGCGTGCTTCGAGACGCCTGCCTGTGGCAGGCTCCTCAGCATGAGGAGCTCTTAGCTTGCTCCGCGTCCTCATGCTGAGCAGCGACCTGTAAGGTCGCGTCTCGAAGCACGCACCGCGCCGCCGCCACACTGACCGACGCTCAAGGACTTCGAAATGAGAGACCTGTTCCGCCCCGGCCGCAGCACGCTGCTCGCCCCGAACGCCGCGATCGCGACGTCCCACCCTCTGTCGACCGCGGCCGGCCTCGCCGTGCTGCGCGAGGGCGGCAACGCCGTGGACGCGGCGCTCGCGGCCGTCTCGGTCCAGTGCGTGGTCGAGCCGCACATGACGGGCATCGCGGGCGACTGCTTCGTGCTCTACGCGCCGGCCGGCGGCGAGGTGATCGCCCTCAATGGCAGCGGCCGCGCGCCGGCGGCCGCCACCGTAGAGGCGCTGAAGGCGCTCGGGCTCTCCGAGATCCCGCCGACGAGCGCCCACGCCGTCACGGTTCCCGGCGCGATCTCGGCCTGGATGAAGCTGCACGGCGACCACGGTTCGCTGCCGCTGGAGCGCCTGTTCCGCGACGCGATCGCCTACGCCGAGAACGGCTATCCCGTGACGCAGCGCGTGGCGTTCGACTGGGCCCGCGCGGTTCCGCTGCTCGCGCTCGACGAAGGCGCGGCCGAGGTGATGCTGGTGGACGGCGGCCGCGCGCCCCGCGCCGGCGAGCGCCACGCGCAGCCGAAGATCGGCGCGCGCCTGCGCGAGATCGCCAAGGACGGCGCCGCGGCGTTCTATGCCGGCGCGGTGGCCGAGAGCCTGGTGAAGCGGCTCAACGCCCTCGGCGGCCTGCACACGATGGACGATTTCGCGGCCGGCTTGGACGGCGCGGACTACGTCACGCCGATCCATTCCAACTACCGCGGCTACGACGTCTACGAGTGCCCACCGAACGGCCAGGGCGTGGCCGCGCTGATGATCCTGAACGTTCTCGGCGGCTTCGATCTCGGCCCGGACGTGCAGATGGCGGAGCGCATCCACCTGCACGCGGAGGCGACCAAGCTCGCCTACCACCACCGCGACCACCTGATCGCGGACCACGACCACCTGCCCCACCCGACCGAGACGCTGCTCTCGGCCGAGACCACCGCGGCGCTGCGCCAGCGCGTTTCGCGCGAGACGGCACGCCCGGCGACGCTCTGGACCGAGCCGGAGCACAAGGACACCGTCTACCTTTCGGTGGTCGACCGCGACGGCAACGCGATCTCCTTCATCAACTCGATCTTCAACTCGTTCGGCTCCACGCGCCTCGACCCCGAGACCGGCATCCTGCTGCACAATCGCGGCGCGTCGTTCCGCCTGATCGAGGGGCACCCCAACGCCATCGGCCCGCGCAAACGCCCGATGCACACGATCATCCCAGGCATGCTGCGCAAGGACGGCCAGACCGTCGCGCCCTTCGGCGTCATGGGCGGGCACTACCAGGCGGCGGGTCACGCCGCGTTTCTGTCGGGAGTGCTCGACCGCGGCCTCGGGATCCAGGAAGCGATCGACGCGCCGCGCTCCTTCGCCTTCGACGGCGTATTGGAGGTGGAGCCCACGATCGACCCGCTCGTGCTCGAGCGTCTCGGCGCTCTCGGCCATCGCATCAAGGTGGCGGATTCGCCGATCGGCGGCGCCCAGGCGATCTGGATCGACCGCGCCAACGGCCTGCTGCTGGCGGGCTCCGACCCCCGCAAGGATGGCTGCGCGCTCGGGTTTTAAAGGGGATCATGATCTTCGACGTTACGCCGGCGGAGCCCGGCGTAACGTCGTGAGCCCGTTCAGGACGACGCCAGGAGTGCGTCGACCTTCTCGGCGGCGGCCAGGACGACGCGGTTGCGCCCCGCCCTCTTCGCCTCGTAGAGCCGCGCGTCGGCGGAGGTGTAGGCGGCGCGGACCGGCAGCGCCGGATCGATCGCCGACCCGCCGACGCTGATCGTCACGCTCAATGCGACGCCGCCCTCGACCAGGATCGGCGTCTGAGCGACCGCCGCGCGCAGACGTTCGGCCGCAGCCGCCGCATGGCCATCATCTGCGGCCGCCAGAACCACCGCAAACTCTTCGCCGCCGAGCCGCCCGACCGCGTCGCCCTCGCCAAGCCCGGACGAAAGCCGAGAGGCCACCTGCGTCAGCACGTCGTCGCCGACCGCATGGCCGTGGCGGTCGTTGATCGTCTTGAAGTGGTCGAGGTCGGCGACGAGCAGCCACGCGACGTCCGACGACGAGCGCGCCTGCTCCACGACCGCCAGCAGGCTCTCGCGGTTGAGCAGCCCCGTCAGGCCGTCCCGGCGCGCGGTCTCCGCCAGGGCGTCATGCGCCCGCTGAAGCTCCTCGTGGGCCAGCACGAGCGCGGCGCGGGCGGCGCGCAACTGCTCGTGCTGCCAGAGTTGCCACGCGCTCGCCGGCCAGGCGATGAGGAGCGGGCAGAGGACGCACATCAACCAGGCGTTGCCGTCGACGACGCCGCCGAGGGCGGGAACGATGGTGACCGCAAGGCCGAGCGAAAGCGCGACCGACAGGGCGGCGGCGCCGGTCGACCGCAACAACACCCGCCGTATCGCGGCCATGGCTCCCCCCGCCCATCCCGACGACGCGCCGACGGTCAGCGATCCATTAGCGCGTCATGTCGCGGTTGTGGAGCGGCGAACGCCGGCGACGCCGCGACATGAGGCCCGGAGCGGCGCCGCTTAGCCGTATCTCAATACCTCTTGTAGCTCAGGAACTTGCCGGACATCCCGAGCTTGACGCGGTCGCCCTTCTGGTCGGGCTGGCGCTCCAGCGTCATGTCGAAGTCGATCGCCGACATGATGCCGTCGCCGAACTCCTCGTGGATCAGTTCTTTCCACGTCGTGCCGTAGACCTGGATGAGCTCGTAGAACCGGTAGATCACCGGGTCCGTCGGCGGCACTTCGGGCAGCGATCCGCGATACGGGATTTCCGTCAGCAGGATCTCGGCCTCCTTCGGCAGGTCGAGCAGTTCGGCGGCCTTGGCGGCCTCGTTCGGCTCCAGCCGCATCTGCCCCAGCATCGCGGCGGTGATGACGATCTGCGAGGTCGAGATCGACACCTTCTCGTGGATCTGCTTCCAGGTCAGGCCCTTCATCCGCTTGGCGGACAGCACAAGTTCGGTCACTTCGGCGCGGGTCATGGCGCTTCCTCCTTCAGGGATGGGCGTTGGGTCGAGCGCTGCGGCCTCAGACGGAGGCCGCAGCCGGCACCTTGTCCTCGGCTACGGCGCACGGACGCACCACAGCCGGCTTGCGAGGGTCGTAGGGTCGGCCCTCGATCTCGCTCGCGAAGCTCTTCGAGCGGGTCACCAGAAACTCCAGCAGGTGGTTCCGCAGCGGATAGTAGTCGGCGTGCCGGTGCATCGAGGCCGCAAGCCGGTCGCGCGGCAGCGGATTCTCGACGATCTCCGCCTGCGGCCCGTTGGTCATGAGCACGATCCGGTCGGCGAGCAGCATGGCCTCGTCGATGTCGTGGGTGATCATGAACACGGTCTGCCCGGTCTCCCGGCAGATGCGCCGCGCTTCCTCCTGGAGCGAGCCGCGGGTCAGCGCGTCGAGCGCCGAGAACGGCTCGTCCATCAGCAGCATCTTGGGCTCGATCGCGAGCGCGCGGGCGATGCCGACGCGCTGCTTCATGCCGCCGGAGAGCTCCGACGGCTTCTTGTGCTCCGAGCCTGAGAGATGGACGAGGTCGACGTAACGCTGGCAATGCGCCCGGACCGTCTCCCGCGACCACTCCGGACGTCGGGACGACACCGCGAAGGCGATGTTGCCGAGCACGGTCATCCAGGGCAGCAGCGAATGACCCTGGAAGATCACCGCGCGATCGAGGCTGGGGCCGGAAATCTCGCGTCCGTCGACGATGACGGAGCCCGAGGAGGGCTGGTCGAGACCCGCGAGCACGTTGAGGATCGTGGTCTTGCCGCAGCCGGAGTGGCCGATCAGGCAGACGAACTCGCCTTTCTGGATCGGCAGCCACAGGTCTTCGAACACCGTGGTTTCGCCGCCGCCGCGCTTGGGGTAGCGCCGCGCCAGCGCCTCGATGGAGATGAGGGGCTTTTCGGTCATCCCGCTCACTCCCGGTAGGCCACGAGGCGGGCGGCGCGTGCGAGCGCGAGGTCGAGCGCCATGCCGACGAGGCCGATCAGCAGGATCGCGGTGATGATGTTGCCGATCGAAAGGTTGTTCCACTCGTTCCAGACGAAGTAGCCGATGCCGGTGCCGCCCACGAGCATCTCCGCCGCCACGATGACGAGCCAGGCGATGCCGATCGAGATCCGCATGCCGGTCATGATGGTGGGGGCCGCGGCCGGCAGGATCACGAGAAACGCCTTGCGGAAGGCGCCGACCTCGAGCGTGGCGGCGACGTTCAGCCACTCCTTGCGGACGCTCGCGACGCCGAAGGCGGTGTTGATCAGCATCGGCCAGAGCGAGCAGATGAAGATCACGAAGATCGCCGAGATCCCGCTGTCCTTGATCGTGTAGAGCGCGAGCGGCATCCAAGCCAAAGGCGAGATCGGCTTGAGGATCTGGATGAACGGGTCGAGCGCGCGGTAGGTCAGCGGCGACATGCCGATCAGGAAGCCGAGCGGGATCGCGACGGCGGCCGCCAGCAGGTAGCCGACGATCACGCGGCCGAGCGAATAGGCGAGCTGGATCCCGACGCCCTGGTCGTTGGCGCCGCGGACATAGAACGGGTCCTTCAGGTGCCCCCAAAGCGTCGCGGCGACGTCCGCGGGCGTCGGGAACGCGCTTTTCGCCCCCTGCGCCGCGGCGCCCGAGACGAGCGCGGCGTATTCCGGGTCGACGTTCCCGGCGACGCCCGCGGTCGGCAGCGTCGCCCACTGCCAGGCCCCGATGAACGCCGCGAAGATCAGCAGCGACAGCAGCCCCGCGCGCAGGGTGAGAGACGACGCCACCCCCTCAGCCCCGCTTGATCGCGAAGGACGCGACGTACTCGTCCGGCTTCGTCGGATCGAACGGCTTGCCCATGACGGAGAAGGTCTTGGTGGTCGTCTCGGGCGGGGTCAGGCCGGCTTCCGCCATCAACCTCTTGGCGTCGGTCGCGAGGAACACGTCGTTCGCGACCTTGGCGTAGTCGACGTCGCCCTTGATCTGGCCCCAGCGCTTCATCTGGGTGAGGATCCAGACCGCGAAGCTCTCCCACGGGAACGGATCGAAGGCGATGCGGTTCGGGTCCTTCTTCACGCCGCCGAGGCCGTCGGCGTAGGTGCCTGTCAGCACCTGCTCCACCACCGTCACCGGCTGGTTGAGGTAGTTGGTCGGGGCGATCGCGGCCGCGATCTCCTTGCGGTTCTCGGCCTTCTGCGCGAAGGCCGTCGCCTCGATGATCGCCTTCAGCAGCGCCTGGTAGGTCCCCGGCATCTCGGTCACGAACTGCTTCGAGGCCGAGAAGGCGCAGCAGGGGTGGCCGTCCCACATCTCCTTCGACAGCATGTGGATGAAGCCGACGCCGTCGTAGACCGCGCGCTGGTTGACCGGGTCCGGCGCCAGGAAGCCGTCGATGTTGTCGGCCCGCAGGTTCGCGACCATCTCGGGCGGCGGCACGGCGCGGATCTGCACGTCGCGGTCGGGGTCGATCCCGGCTTCGGCGAGATAGTAGCGCAGCAGGTAGTTGTGCATGGAGTAGTCAAAGGGCACCGCGAACTTCATGCCCTTCCAGTCCTTGGGGTCGCGCTTGTCCTTGTGCTTGACCGCGAGCGTGATCGCCTGGCCGTTGACGTTCTCGACCGCCGGCATGGTCCACGGGATCGGGTTCGAGCCGACGCCCATGGAGATCGCGAGCGGCATGGGCGAGAGCATGTGCGCGGCGTCGTATTCCTTGTTGATCGCCTTGTCTCGGATCACGGCCCAGCCGGCGGTCTTCACCACCTCGACGTTCAAGCCCTGCTTCTCATAGAAGCCCATGGGCTTCGCCATGATGATCGGCGTCGCGCAGGTGATCGGGATGAAGCCGACCTTGAGGTCGGTCTTCTCGGGCTTCGCTCCTTGCGCGAAGACCTCGGTGGCGGAGGCCAGCGGGAACAGC
This sequence comes from Methylopila capsulata, assembly GCF_016907975.1. Taxonomy (GTDB): domain Bacteria; phylum Pseudomonadota; class Alphaproteobacteria; order Rhizobiales; family Methylopilaceae; genus Methylopila; species Methylopila capsulata. Next base: position 115,379 of record NZ_JAFBCY010000004.1, on the reverse strand, counting down.
GCGTTCACGGCGGCGAAGGCCGTTCCGGCGCCGACCGCGCTCAGGAAGGCGCGCCGGGTGGCGTCGTGCGGGAACAGCGCGCGCATCACCGCGCCCTCGACGACGCGGGTCGCGCGCGCGTCTTCGGACGCCTGCGCCGCGGCGTGCTCGGCCTCGCTGCCGTGCTGGCCGCAGGAACAACCGCGGCTACGCAGGCGATAACGGGCGTCGAATGGATCATCGAATGTGGTCATCGGCGCGGGCTCCGGGTGAACGATCGTGCCGAACTCCTTGCAGGCGACGTGCCAAGCGCCGCGCGACGCGCAAAGACGTGAGAGTCCAACGGACTTGCACTGACTTCGGATTCACGAAATATCGTTAGTCACGATTATTCGTAAGTGAGAGACGAGATCTCGTGACCTCGCCCGCGGCGCTCGCCTTCGAGACGACCCCCGACGCCGCGTTGATCGTGGACCCGCACCGGGACGCGATCATCGCCGCGAACGCCGTCGCGCGGCGGCTGTTCGCCGGCGATGGCGGATCTCTGGAAGGCGTGTCCTTCGCCGAACTGCATCCGGGTCAACGGCCAGCCCTCGTCGTCTTCACCGAGGCCGTGCTCACGCTCGGCCGGCACTGGACGCGTTCGCTCAAGCCGCGGCTCGCATCCGACGGCCCGCGCGACGTCGAATACGTCGGCGTCCGGCTTCCCGAGGGCGACCGGATCCTCGTCACCCTCTCTGATCTCGACGAACGCCGCCGCCGCGACGCGAACGCCGAGGCCGACCGCTACATTCGCGACGGCATCGCCGAATGGCGCCGCGTCGAGCGTTTCTTCCAGGACGTTGAGCGTGAGAACCAGCTGATCCTCCGCGCGGCGGGCGAAGGCGTGTACGGCGTCAACGCCGACGGGATCACGACCTTCCTCAACCCTGCGGCCGAACGGATGCTGGGCTGGACCGCGGAGGAGCTGGTCGGCCGCAACATGCACGCCACCGTCCATCACAAGCACCCCGACGGCGCGCATTACCCGCATCACGACTGCCCGATCTACGCCGCCTTCCGCGACGGCGCGGTGCACCAGGTCGCGGACGAAGTGTTCTGGCGGAAGGACGGCGCGCCGCTCTGGGTGGAATACACATCGACGCCGATCCGCGACCGGGGCGCGGTGGTGGGCGCGGTCGTGGTGTTCCGCGACATCGGCCAGCGCCGCGAGGCCGAGGCCAAGCTCAAGGCGGCCCTCGCCGAAGTCGAGAACTTGCGCGAGCGGCTGGAGCTGGAGAACGCTTACCTGCAGGAGGAAATCCGTCTGGAAGGCCGCCACCACGGCATCATCGGCACCAGCGCCGCGATCGAGACCGTGCTGCGGCAGGTCGAGCTCGTGGCGCCGACCGACGCCTCGGTGCTCGTCACCGGCGAGAGCGGCACCGGCAAGGAGCTGATCGCCCGCGCGATCCATGAAGCCAGCCGGCGGCGGGAGCGGCCGCTGATCCGCGTGAACTGCGCGGCGATCCCGCGCGAGCTGTTCGAGAGCGAGTTCTTCGGCCATGTGAAGGGCGCCTTCACCGGCGCCTTCCGCGACCGCGTCGGCCGCTTCGAACTGGCGAACGGCGGGACCCTGTTTCTGGACGAGGTGGGCGAGATTCCGCTCGAGCTCCAGAGCAAGCTGCTGCGGGTGCTGCAGGAAGGCCAGATCGAGCGCGTGGGCGAGGAGCGGACGCGAAAGGTCGACGTCCGGGTCATCGCCGCCACCAACCGCGACCTCGACGCCGAGGTGCGGAAGGGAACGTTCCGCCGCGACCTCTACTTCCGCCTGAACGTCTTCCCCCTGCACTCCGCGCCCTTGCGCGAACGGCCGGAGGACATCCCGCCGCTGGCGCTGAACATCCTGCGGCGGCCGGGGCGCGCGCCGGCGGGACGGCCGCTGGCGTTGACCGAAGGCGACGTGCGCCGCCTCACCGCCTACGACTGGCCCGGCAACGTGCGCGAACTCGAGAACGTCATGGAGCGGGCGATCATCCTCGCGCGTGACGGCAAGCTCCGGATCGACCTGCCGGCCGCGCCCGCCTCGCGGGCGACGGCTCCGGCGCCGTCGAAGGCGACAGGCCACGAGATCCTCACCGCGGAAGACCTCCGCGCCCGCGACGCCGCCAACATCCGCGCGGCGCTCGTCGCCGCAGGCGGCAAGGTCTCGGGCCCCGGCGGAGCCGCGGAGCGGCTCGGCCTGAAACCCACCACCCTCGCCTCCCGCATGAAGGCCCTGGGGGTGGAGCGGGGCTGAAAGCTCGGCTGGCGGTTCAGAAACGCCCGCGGTGGTTGCCGTCCGTCCTTTGTCTGAACGCCGTCACGCCGACGCAAGGCAAAGCATACCGGCGCTCCGATAGGCTCGCGTGTTTCAGGTGAGGTGGACGTGCGCCTGGCAAGCTCGACGTCGCCCCGGCCGGAGCGCCGGGGCCCATAGCCCCGCCGTTCGAGATGATCCTGAACCGGCGAGGTTATGGATTCCGGCGCTTCGGCCGGAATGACGGCGGGATTCAGTGCGTCGACGACGACCGAAAGCGCTTCAAGCTCAGCTCTTCGGCCACCAGGCGATGTCGGTGACGTCCTTGCCGCCCTCGATGTCGCCGGCCTTGGTGGTCTTGCCGGTGGCGAGGTCGATCGAATAGAGCGCGCCGCCCGCCATCAGCCAGCCGGCGTTCTTGCCGTCGGCCATCGCGGCGATCTCGAAGCCGACCGGACCCGAGAGCTTCACGTCGATCTTGCCGATGGCGGACAGGACGCCGTCGTTCGGCGGGGCCTGCTTCACAAGCGCCGGGATGGTGGCGTCGATGTCGTAGAGCTCGGTCTTCTCGGCCTTCTTGCCGTTGACCGAGTTGGTGTAGGCGCCCGCCACGATGTTGGGCTTTTCGCCCTTGTGCATGTCGGTCTCGGCGTACTTCAGCGACCCGTCGACCGTCGCCTTGCCGTCGTCGACGTTGACGCGGAGGCTCATGCCGCCGTCGGTCAGGATGCGGAGGCGGTCCGCCATCGGGTTGAAGTCCACGGTCACCTTGGCGCCTGCAGGGATCTTCTCGCTCAGCGTGCTCTTCTTCGTCGCCGCGCCGGACTTCGGATCGATCGTGACGATGTCGCCGGCGGCGGTGACGCCGTACAGCATGCCGTCGGCCGGGCGGACGTCGATGCCGACGAGGTCGCTCGCGCCGGTCAGCTCGACCGCGCCGGAGACCTTGAGGGTCGAGGCGTCGACCAGCGCCAGCGCCTTGCCGCCGACCAGCGCGATCACGGTGTCGGCGGACGCGGGCGCTGCAGCCGCGAGGCTAAGGGCGCCGACGGCGGCGGCGAGGCGGAGCTTGGACGAAAGGGCGAAGGACATCGGGTGCGTCTCCTGTCGTGTCGTGGCGCGCCGCCGAACGCGACCCGCACTGACCCTACCCGCGGGACGCCGGCGGCGGATGCAGCGGATGCGATGTCTTTTTCGTGAGCGGAGATTTTTGGCCGTCCCTGCATCCCCGGAGCGGTCGCTCGGGTATGACTCGGGACCCGCCCGCCGACCGCGGCTCCGGAGATCGAACGAGCATGACCGCCGACGCCGTCGCCACCGACCGGACCGACCTCTGCGCCGCCGACCTCGCCGCCTGCGCGCGCGGCGACCGGGCGGCGTTGCGCGCGATCTACGAGCGCGAGGCCGCGACGCTGATCGCGGTCGCGGCGCGCATCGTGCGCCGGCGCGAGGTCGCCGAGGAGGTCGTGCAGGAGGCCTTCGTCCAGATCTGGCGGCGCGCGGGAAGCTTCGATCCCGCCCTCGGCTCCGGCCGCGGCTGGGTCTTCGCCATCGTCCGCAACCGGGCGCTGAACGCGGTCCGCGACGAGCGCCACGTGCCCGTGGAGGACGAGGCGCTGGCGGCCTATGCGGAGGCCGCGACCGACGTGGACGACGCCTTCGGCCGGCTGGCCGCCTCGAGCGCGCTTCGCCGCTGCCTCGGCGGCCTGGAGCCCCGGCGCCGAGCGAGCCTGCTGCTCGCGTATGTCGCGGGCCTCAGCCATGGCGAGATCGCCGAGCGCCTCAACGTGCCGCTTGGCACCGCCAAGGCCTGGGTGCGGCGCTCGCTGCTTGCGCTGAAGGAGTGCATGGCGTGAGCCCGCGGGAGACCGACCTCGCCCTCGCCGGCGAATACGCGCTCGGCCTGCTGCCGCCCGCCGAGCATGAGGCGTTCGAGCTCCGGCTCGCGACCGACCGGACCCTGGCGCTCGCCGTCGCCGCGTGGCGCGACCGCCTCCACGAGCTTGACGCAGCGGCGCCGCCGATCGCGCCCTCTCCCGACCTCTGGGCGAAGATCGAAGGCGCGGTCGAAGCCCCGCCCCGGGTCGCTGCGGCCTCCCCTCCCCGGTCCGTCCGCCCGCAGGTCGAAGGCCGACCGTCGGTCTTCGCCGGCCTCTGGGAAAACCTGACGCTCTGGCGCGGCGTAGGTTTCGCCGGCGCGGCGGCGAGCATCGCGCTGGGCCTCGTCCTGGTCGCGACCCCGAAGCCCCGCGCGCCGATCGCGATCGCCGTCTTGCTGACATCAGACGGCGTTCCCGGCGCGATCGTCGACATCTACGCCGACGGCGAAGCGCTGGTCGCGCCGCTGCAGGACGTCTCCGTGCCGGACGGGAGGACGCTGCAGGTGTGGACGCTGCCGGACGTCCAGCGTGGCCCGGTCTCCATCGGCCTGATGCCGCGGGCCGCTCGAACGCGGCTCGCGTCCATGGAGCTGCCGGCCCCGAAACCGCGCCAGCTTTACGAGATCACCCTCGAGCCCGCCGGCGGATCGCCGACCGCGCGGCCGACCGGCCCGATTCTTTACAAGGGCTACGCCGAACCCCCGCGTTGACGCGCCCTTCCGGGTGTCGGAGGTTCCGCGCCCCGACTGTTGAAGGAGACACGCCATGCGCACCGCGCCGTTCGGCCCCACCGGCCGCCAGGTCTCCGCCATCGGCCAGGGCACGTGGCTGATCGATGAGGACGACCGTCTCGGCCCCGTGGAGGCGCTTCGGGCCGGCCTCGACGTCGGGATGACGCATGTCGACACCGCCGAGATGTACGGCGACGCCGAGGTGATGGTGGCCGAGGCCATCGCCGACCGCCGCGACGAGGTGTTCCTGGTCTCGAAGGTGCTCCCCGAGAACGCCTCCGCGCGCGGGACGATTGCGGCCTGCGAGCGCTCGCTGAAGCGGCTGAAGACCGAGCGGCTCGACTGCTACCTGCTGCACTGGCGCGGGTCCTACCCGCTGGCCGAGACGGTTGGAGCCTTCGAGCGTCTGGTCGAGGCCGGCAAGATCGCCTCCTGGGGCGTCAGCAACTTCGACGCCAAGGACCTCGACGAACTCCTCGCCGTCACCGAGCCCGGCCGCATCGCCTGCAACCAGGTGCTCTACCATCTCGGCGAACGCGCCATCGAGCACCGCGTCCTGCCGTGGTGCGAGGCGAACGGCGTCGCGCTCGTCGCCTACAGCCCGTTCGGCCACGACGATTTTCCGCCCCCGAACTCACCCGGCGGGCGGGCGCTTGCGGAAATCGGCGCGACGCACGGCGCGACGGCCCGGCAGGCAGCGCTGGCCGCCCTCTCCCGGCGGCCGTCGGTGTTCGTCATCCCGAAGGCGTCCAGCGTCGCCCACGCCCGTGACAACGCCGCCGCCGCCGACATCGAGCTGACCCCGGCGCAGCTCACGCGGATCGACGCGGTGTTTCCGCGCGGCCGGGAGCCGCGACGCCTCCCGATGATCTGACGTCGCGGGAGCCATGCGCGGCCGCAAGGTCGCGCCCGCGGCGCGCCCGCTTGCCGCAGCCGTCGCGCCGGCTAGCTTTGGACGCACGATCAGGCCCGCGCCGCCCGCGGGCAGTTCTCATCCAAGGAGGCCGCGATGGCCGAAGTGACGACGCCGCCGATCGACCTGTTCTACTGGCCCACGCCGAACGGCTGGAAGATCACCATCATGCTCGAGGAGTGCGGCCTGCCCTACGCCGTCCGCCCCGTGAACATCGGCAAGGGCGACCAGTTCAAGCCCGAGTTCCTGAGCATCTCGCCCAACAACAAGATGCCGGCGATCGTCGACCCCGACGGGCCCGGCGGGCAGCCGATCTCGGTCTTCGAATCGGGCGCGATCCTGCAGTATCTCGGCCGCAAGACCTGCAGGTTCTATCCGTCCGACGAGCGCCGCCGGGTGGAGGTCGACGAGTGGCTGTTCTGGCAGATGGGCGGCTTCGGCCCGATGCTCGGCCAGACGCATCACTTCCGCCAGTACGCGCCGGAGAAGGTGCCCTACGCGATCGAGCGCTACACCAACGAGACCCACCGGCTCTACGGCGTGCTGAACGAACGCCTGAAGGACCGCGAGTTCATCTGCGGCGACTATTCGATCGCCGACATGGCGGTCATCGGATGGGCGAAGCTCTGGGAGCGTCAGGGCCAGGACATCGCCGAGTTCCCGCACGTGAAGCGCTGGCTCGACGTCATGCTCGCCCGGCCCGCGGTCGCGCGCGGCCTGGAGGTCAAGGTCGACCAGCCGCCGATGGACCTCGCGACCGACAAGGACGCGCAGAAGATGCTGTTCGGCCAGCGCGCTCGCGCGGGCTGACGCCGTTGCGGCGCCGTTTCGGCGCGATCCGGGCCCGCAGGGCGTTTTTCCGGCCGCCCACCGCTCGACGGGACGAGCACGCGATCCAGTTATGCGCTCGGGCGCTCAGGCGCGAACCGCTTCACACTCTCCAGGAGTAAACCTCATGTCCGAATCCACCGGAACCGGCGCCGACGCTCTCGAGAACGATCTGGCGACCCTTCGCGAAGACGTCTCCCGCCTCGCCGACACCATCTCGACCCTCGTCGCCGACGGCGCGGCGACCGCCAAGGTGGCCGCCGCCGACGCCGCCAACACCGCGCGCGACAAGGCGGTCTCCGCCGTCGACGACGTCAGCGCCTCGATCGAGCAGAACCCGCTGACCGCGGTGCTGATCGCGCTTGGAGTGGGCTACGTGGTCGGCGCGCTCGGGCGTCGCCGCTGATGTGGCGTTTCCTGCTTCAGGCCGGCATGGGGGCCGCGACGTTGAACGTCGCCGGCCGGATCGCGCGGCTGAAGCGCATGGCGGTCTGCTTCGCGATCGCGGGGGTGCTGGGGCTCCTTGCCCTCGGCGCGCTGCTGTTCGCGCTGGGCGCCCTACTTGAGCCCCGCTTCGGCGCCGCGGGCGCCGCGGGCATCGTCGGCGGCGTGACGCTCGTCGTCGCGGCGTTCGTCGGCTGGGCGGCGACTTGGACTCCGAAGCGGACGGCGCGACCGACCGCGGCGCCGATCGCCGACCGCGTAAGGTCGGAACTGAGCGCTGTCGGATCGGCGTTCTCCGGTTCGGACCGACCGCGCCTGCCGGGCGAACGGCGCTCCCGCGGGGTCAACATGATCCTGATCGCCGCGCTCGCCGGGATCGTGCTCGGTCGCCGGCTGTGATCGCGGGTCCGTCCGCGCCTTGTTGGGCGCGGACGGAACCTTCCGCTCGTCGGACCGTTCCGTCGCTATGAAAAACCCTTGGATGAGTCTCTGGCTGAGCGCGGCGAACGCGCAGGCCTCCTCCGCGCGCGGACTGTTCGCGGCCAACCTCGCGCGCGCCCAGAAGACGGCGATCGAGGACATGACGCGCCAGACTCTGGCGTTCTGGACGACCGGCGCGGCGCCCGCGGCGGCGAAGAGCGCGCCGAAGAAGCGCCGGCGCGCTCGCGCCTGACGTTCAGTTCGCAGGCGTCCAAACCTGCGTCTTGCAGACCAGACCGGCCAGCGCGCACCCCTCGATCTTGAGCGCGCCGTCGCTTTGCGGCGTCATGTAGGCCTTGTAGGTCTTGCCGTCTCCCGGGTTGTAGATCTGGCCCGTCCAGCGCGCGCCGTCGGGCTTCATGCCGCTGAGCAGCGACAGGCCCACGATCGGGCGCCCCTGCTTCGCCTTGTCGACGTTGTTGATGTCGAGCTTGGCTTTGCCGGTCTCGTCCGTCGGCTCGCGCAACGAGACGATCGCGCCGCAGAGCGCGGCTCCGCACGCGCTGATTTTGACCTTGGCTTTCCCTCCGGGCGTGCTCCAGAGGCCGAGCGGGTCCGAGCGCGCAGGCGCGGACCCGAGCGCCGCGAGGATGACGGCTGCTGCCGCGAAGCGGCGGAACGTGGCGGACATCGAGAATCTCCCGGAAGCCAGACCCGTCGGACGCCGCCCGTGCGGCAATGCCGGCGCGCGACGCCCTCAGGCGACGCCCAATCGCGCGCCGCGCCAACCCGACCTTATGCTGAGATCCGGCCGGCGACGTCTTCGTCCGTCGTGGTTCACGATCCCTGAAGACGTCGACCTGCACCCTGCGCGTCGGAGGTCAGGATTTGTTCGGCCTTGAGCGCAACTTTCGGTAAACGGCGCTCTAATTTAACGTCCGGTTTTCACTTCATTGAGTTTTGATTTACGTCGACTTTTAATCGCATTGTAGAATTCTGCTGCGACCCTTCGATCAAGCCGGACGCTGCAAAGCAAACCGGAGATCAACGCCAGAGGCGACGGCTCAAAGCTTGGCGCCCGACGACAGGACGAAGGTTCGCAGAGATGGCCCGTTACGAAATCTCCTCGGTGGACTGCGGCGCGCTCGGCGCCGTCGCGACCGGCACGGTGCTCTTCCAGCTTGGTCTGATGTACGCGGTCGGCCGTTCGGTGCCGACCGACCGGGTGGCCGCGCACAAATGGTTCAACCTCGCGGCCCGCGAGGGCGTCGCCGAGGCCGCCCGGCTTCGCAAGGAGCTGGCGCTCGAGATGACCTCCGACGAGGTCGCCGAAGCCCAGCGCGCCGCCCGCGCGTGGCTCGCGCAGGGCTGAGCCGGACCGCCGCCCGCCCCCGCCGGCGGCGCGCCCGGCGACAGGCCCACGCCCGTCTCCGCCCATCCGGCGGCGCAGGCCCGTTGACCCGCCCATCCGACGCGTGTACCCCTCCCTGCGCCGGAGACGTGGCCGAGAGGCTGAAGGCACTCGTTTGCTAAATGAGCAGACCTGGAAACGGGTCTCGAGGGTTCGAATCCCTCCGTCTCCGCCACTTCAGTCCCTGAGTGGGCACTGAGTTTACGCCACTGCCCGCCACCAACGTCTGAAGCAGCCGGGACTTCGATCCCACGATCCGAACCTCGCCTTCTGCGACCTCGACGCGCTGTGCAAGTGCGCGCAGGTGGTCACGGCGATAGCCGCCGCCGTCGAGCCGGATACGCTGACGCGCTGTCGTAGCGAATTTTCGTAACATCTGCGGCGTCACCGCCTTTTGCCCTGAGTTCTGGAGCATGGCCTGCGCCCGGTCAGCATCGGCCTTGGCCTGATCCCGGATCGCCTTGAGGCCGTCGATCCGGTCTTTCAGCGCCGGGTCGTCTAGATCGGCGACACCTGCCTCGATAGCGTCATAGAGGCGCTTGAGGCGCAATTCCGATTCGGTGGAGCGTTTGTTCAATTCGGCGATATGCTCGCGACGGCGCTCGGCATGTTCTTCCCTACGGTCGAGCGCGGCGGCAAGGACGGTTTCCAGCCGCTCGGACCGGAGAAGCTGGTTCTCAAGATGGCTGGCGACCAGATCGTCCAATTTGTCCATCGGCACCGCCATCCCTTCGCAGGCGGTCGGCCCCTGCCGTGCTTTCATGGAGCAGGCGTAATAGCGATAGCGCCCGCCCTTGCCGGTTCGGATGGTCATGGCTCCGCCGCACTTGGCGCAATGGATCAGGCCGGTTAGCATGGTCGGGCCGCTGATGACGCGGGAGGGCATGACCTTGGGATTGCGCGCCTTGAGCAGCTTCTGAACCGAGTCAAAGGTCTCGGGGTCGATGATCGGTGGCACGGGAACGGTGACGATCTCGCTGACCGGCTTCAATTCCTTGGTCTTGGTGCGCTTGTTGAACTCGTGCTCGCCCATGTAGGTGCGGCGGGTGAGGATTCGGTGAACCTGACCGATGCCCCAGCGTCCGCCGTCACGGGTGAAGATGCGGCGGCTGTTGAGGTAAGAGACGATCTTCTTGACGCCCATCTGGCCGGTGGTGCCGTCGCCTTCCAACGCGAGACGATAGATCAGGCGTACCGTGTCGGCGTGGAGCGGATCAATTTCCAGTTTTTTCTTGGTCTTGGCTCCCCGCTGCTCGGCGGCGACGGTGCGATAGCCGATAGGAGGAAGCGAGCCGTTCCAGAAGCCTTGCCTGGCATTCTCTTTCAAGGCCCGGATGACGTGCTTGGCGTTTTCCTTGGACTGGTATTCGTCAAACAGCGCCATGATCTGCCGCATCATGACGTGCATGGGGTCATCCCCCATTTCCTGCGTGATCGAAATCAGCTTCACGCCGTTCTTCGCCAGCTTGCGGACATAGAACTCAAGCTCAAAGTGGTCGCGGAAGAAGCGGCTGAACGAATGGACCACGACGACATCGAAGGGCGCGGGCTTGGACGTTCCGGCCTCGATCATGCGCTGGAACTCGGGGCGGCGATCATTGGTCGCTGATGCGCCGGGTTCGATGAAGGTCTCGGCCAGTTGCAGGCCGCGCGCCTCGCAATAGGCTTCGCCCTGCCGCTTCTGGTCGGGAATCGAGACATCATGCTCGGCCTGCCGCGCCGTCGAGACGCGAAGGTAAAGGGCGGCGCGCTGCGCTACATAAGGCAGAGGCTTGCCCTCGCTCGGAGAGGTCATGGCGTTTCTCCCGACAAAAGGCGCTGCGCCGTCGCAACAGGCAGATACAGCGTATTGGGTCGATCAATGAGCGCCGTGAACCCGAAAGCGGCGTAGAAAGCCGCCGCCTTCTCATCGATGGCGTCGGCGAATATGGCATGAGCGCCTATCGGCGCTTCGGCGATTGTCCTGATGGCATCGAACAATAGCGCCTCCCCGAGTCCAAACCCGGCATAGGAGTTATCGCGCCCGAGCCATCCGATCAGCACCGCCGGGACTGTCGGATAGCGCGGCAACCGGCTCGCCAACGGTTCCGGCACGGCCATGAGCGGCACGTTGCTCGATGAGAGCGTGTAGAAGCCCGCAACCCGGTCGGTCTCAAGGTCGCGGGCGACAAAGCAGGTCGCATATCGGCGCTTGATGTCCTGTGTGACTGCCTCGCGGAAATAGCGGTCTATCCGGTCATTGCCACATGAGAACGTCTTGCGCTGGTGAGCTTTGGCAAGCGGCTCAATCGCAAACCTTGCACTCACCGGGGCGCAATCAGATCAGCATGACGCTTTGCGGCGCGGGCCAAACGGGCGTTGGGCGCGGGCGGATCGATCAGGGCCTTGGCAAAGCGCACCTGATCCTCGGCAGCCAGACGCAGCACGTCGGCTTCCTCGACCGTGCGGCGGGCATCCTCGCCTGCCGTCGCGATAAGATAGCCGGTCAGCGTCATACCGCGCAGCCGTGCGGCGCGCTGCATCTGTTCATAGACATTGACTGGCACTCGCGCTTCGAGGCGGGCCGTTTCGACTTCACTTGCGGGTCTGGACATGGCTGATCTCCTTGTCTTGATTATATACGGCATATTGCCGGATTTATCAAGGATCGGATGAGCCGAACAATTCATCGAACAGGTCGCCGAACCATCGCTCGAACACCTCGATCTCGGCTTCCGTAACCGGAACGGGATCGGGCCAGTCGTCGGTGACGCTCCATGTGCTGAGGTCGTGCTTGGGCGGTCTGCCGGGGAACGGCCACGAATAACCCAAAAGTTCCTCAAGCTGCTCTGACGCCGTGGGTGGCCTGACACGCGGGGAACGGTCTGTGCTGCCTGCGGTGTCATCATCGGCGCGATCAGATGATGTCATCGAAATCGAACTCGCTGCGTTTCCTCCACCCGGCGGGATTGGCGATCCAGCGGTTGATCTCGGATTCATGCCATCCTGCGCCGTTGGCGCTGATCTTGAGTCGCGGCGGGAACGTGCCTTCGGCGATCTTGCGGTAGATAGTTGACTGCGAAAGCCCGGTGCGGGTGAGAACGGTCTTCATGCGGATAATACGGTCTGGTTGACGCATGGCGATACTGCCTCCTGCTGGCTGTTTCTGATTGCTGTTGAGCCAGACAGAAGAAGGAATTGCCTTTGCGCAATAGAGTTTTAGATGTCGTCGTGCTACGGCGAAGAAACGGCGGTAAATAGGACGGACATGAAATCCTGGACCTTACAGGCAAGCACGAAGGATGCGCGGAATTGGGGGAAATCGATTGGGCAGACCGTGCCTTCTATGACGACGGGGAATGGGTGACATGGTCCGAAATCGATGAGCAGTTGCGCTACAAAGAGTGGGGCGCGAAGTATCCGAACGCAAATAGATCGATCATTCCCTATTTTGAAGATTTGATTTCCTTAGCCGAGAGCTTTCATCTCGAAACCGGGCTTCACCTTTCTGTCTATGGCGACATCGGCGAGCTTTTTGGCGCAATCACTTACGGTATCGAACTGAACAAGACCTATGCGCAGGGTTCTGACGGCAGGCTCGGGAACGATCACGTCGAGATCAAGACCATAACCCCGTTCAAGTCAAAAGACGTTGTTGTCGTGGATACAACGCGGCATTTCAGCAAACTGCTCGTGGTCAAGATCAACGAGGAGTTTCAGGTTGCCGGGCGAATGATCGACCGCAAGCTTTTGCCAAAGCGAACTGGCCGGTTCCTGCGCATCCGTTGGGACAATCTGCCGTCCGCGCCAAGATGATAAAAGGCTCAAGGTTATAACCATGCGCGCGGCACCAAGCCCGTCGCTGCCCTTGTCTACAGCCCGATACCTCGGCCTCTGCCGAGGTCGAGACCGTGGGTGAAGGCCAACGCCCGGCTGAGACTGCGGCCTCCCTCGAAATCTCCGCCGATGCCGAGTTGCTGCTTGCGGTTGGCGAGCAGAGATTCAAGCTGCGGATCGCGTTCAAGGCTTTTCGCCATATTGCCCATTTCCGTCCGTGTGGATTTGTATCCGGTCATGTCGCCTGCCTGATATTGCCGCTGGCTGGCCTGATCGAGCTTCTGCCAGCGTTCCACGAAACGGTCGGCGCGAGCGCTGGAAGTGAGCCCCATGTCGGGGCCTCGTCCGGTTCGGATTTCGGCTTCGAGCTGAAGCGCGCGGATTGCGCGGGCGGGACTGCCGGAGCCCGCTTCACGAGCGAGGCTGTTGTCCTTGCTATAGGCGGCTTCCGCATCCTGCCAGCCGTGGGGTCGAACCTCATCAAAGCCGCGCCTTGCCTCGCCAAGCTCGCGCCGCTGTTCGGCGGAAGGCGCAAGACCCTGATGTTTGGCTTCAATGATGGCTTCGGACGCGCGGGCGTGGCGCACAAGCGCGTCCGTGCGGGCCTTGCGCAAAGCCGCCTCCGGGTCTTTCGCCACCGTCCTTTCCATCGCATCCGCTTCGCGCCGGACGAACACGCCGGGGCCTGCCTGTTCGCTTCCCCTTTCCGGCTTCGGCACGACATCTGAGCCAGGTGCGGCCTCTGCGGGCGGGCGCAGACCGTCGAACAGGGCGCCGATCCGGTCGCGCACCTTTTCCGGTACAACCTTGCGCACGATCTCGGCGACACGCTCGCGGAAACTGATGCCGCGCCGTTCGGCATATCTCTGCGCCGGATCGATCCGCTCGTAATCCGACGCCATGTCCTTCGACAGATCCCGCGACAGGGTGCGGGCAAGCCGGTTCTGATCGGCGAAGTCGTCACGGCCATAATGCAGGTCCGTGCCGTCGCGATGCCGCGATAGCGCAACATAGCTGCCGTGAGCATCCATGCCCGGCGTCGCCAGAACATGGGTGCGGTCCACCGTCATGCCCTGCGCCTTGTGGATCGTCGCCGCATAGCCGTGGTCGATGCGGTCGTAGTCCTTCACGTTGAAGGCAACTCTGCGCCCGTCGTCGGTGCGCACGGTCATGCTCTGCGCGCTGACGTGTTCGATGGTGCCGAGCGTGCCGTTCTTCACGCTCAATCCGCGCTCGTTTTGCAGGAACATGACGCGATCTCCGGCGGCGAAGTCGCGCGCGCCGCGCTCGACGGTGACGCACACCTCGTCGCCAAGGTTTCCGGCTTCGCGCATCCGCTCCCGCGCCGCGTCGTTGAGCGCCAGCACCTCGTCCTTGGTGTGGGTGAGGATGATACGGCTGCGATCCGGGGACGCCTGCCGCTCGCGGTCCCAACGCTCGATCAAATCGCCGCGCGCCTGTTCGCGGGATTCGGCGACATGCACCATGCCATGCCTCTCGTAGGCATGGATCGCATGGCCGGTTCTGCCGGTGGCGAGGTGGCGGGTGGCGTCGCGCTGCCAGTCCTCGCGCTGGCGGCGCACCTCGCTGATTTCCACGCCGCCATGACGATCATGGATCGAACGAAACGCCGCGCCCGCTTCGATGGATTGCAACTGCTGCGGATCGCCGGCCAGCACGACCTTCGCGCCGGCCTCGGCCGCATGGGACAACACGCGCTCCAACTGCCGTGTGCCGACCATGCCGGCCTCGTCGATGACCAGCACATCGCGGGAAGTCAGCGTATCGCGGCCGTTCTTCCAGCCATGCTCCATGCTGGCGATGGTGCGCGACGAAATCCCTGATCCACTTTCGAGATTTTCCGCCGCGATGCCGGACAAGGCAGCGCCCCGAACCTCATAGCCTGCCGCCTCCCACGCCTCGCGTGCGACGCCGAGCATGGCGCTCTTTCCCGTTCCGGCATAGCCGACGACCATGCCAAGATCGCGCCCGTCCGTGACATGCGTCAGCGCGTCGGCCTGCTCACCGGACAGGACAAGGCCGCGCTGTTCGGCACGGGCAAGAGCGGCGTCACGATCTGCATCACCAACGGCATGATGTTCGCGCTCGGCCATCAGATCGGCGGCACGATGCAGGCGCTGTTCGGCCTCGATCATGTCGCGGGTGGTGAAGCGGTCCTCGCCGCGTCCGTCCTTGCCGAGTTCGACCAGATCGGGCGCATTCCGCATCGCGCTCGTGACCGCGTTGAACTGATCGATGCCGTCGCTATGCCGATGCGCGAACTTCGCCATGTCGCGGCTGGTGAAGGTCGATTGCTGCTGCGTGATCGCGTCCAGCGCAATGCCCGGATCGGCAATGATCCTGTCGCCGTTGTTGCGCGCGATCTCGCGGTGCATCTCCGCGCGGTCGGCCGCATCGAACCCTTCGCCCTCGATCCGATGAGCGGGCGCGCCGATCTGGCTTTGCGGTTCGAGCGCGATGCCCTGCGCCTCAAGGCTGCGATGATCGATGCGGGCATCTATGTCGAGTTCGGCCAGCCGCTCGTTGACATGCTCGGCCCAGCGTTCGCGCCAGCGCTCGACCATTTCCGTGCGGTTCCAGTCCCGCACCTTCTGCCCGAAACCGTTCTCGTCCACCGAGCGCATGGTGAGCATGACATGCGCATGGGGCTTCGGCATGCCGTCCTCGCCGATATCCCAATGCACGTTCACATCGGCGATCATGCCCTGATCGACAAACTCGGCCTGCGCGAAGTCGCGGGCGAGCGCGATGCCTTGCGTGCGGGTCATCTCGCGCGGAATGGCGAATTCCACCTCGCGGGCAAGCTGCGCGTCCTTGCGGACCTCGCAGGCTTCGACCTCGTTCCAGAGCCGTTCGCGGTCGCCAAGATGCTCCGGCGCGCCCTCAGGCAGCATGACTTCGGAATGGACGACGCCGCGCTTGTGGGAAAAGTCCTGCACACGGTCAATGCGCTCGTCACGCATCCGCGAAGCCGAGCGGTAGGCGGCGGACACCACCGCGCTTGAGCCAGCCTTGCGGCCAATGACCTTGACGTGAAGATGATAGATCGCCATCGCGATCAAGAATTGGCACGGTCAAGCGCACGTCGGAACGACGTATAAGCGCGCCCTCGAAATGAATTTCTCGGGACCACCCGCGCCGCGTCAGGCAGTCCCGGCAACATTACAGCATTCCGCGCCGCGCTCAATTATCTTCATTGCATCGGCAGCAGACGAAGACGATGGAGACGATACATGCGAAAACCACGCGACTACGATTCCGAACTGAAAGCGCTGGAGGACAAGGCGCGGGAACTGAAAGCGCGCAAGGTGCAGCAGCTTGGCGAACTGGTGATCGCCACCGGGGCCGACGCGCTCAGCACCGACGAACTGGCGGGCGCGTTGATCGTGCTGGCGGAAACCACCGAAGCCGGAAGGAAGGAGGCATGGGCCAAGCGCGGCGCGGCGTTCTTTCACGGACGGGCGCGGCGATCTGCACCAGCGCCTGACCGCAACGCTGGCGGGGCTCCGACGCAACCGGGCGGCGCGCAACCGGCATCAGGCGGCGCGGGCGCGGTATGACATGCGCACATGGCAGGTTGAGCGCCGCAAGCGCACAAAACACCTGATCGAACTCGGCGGTCTCGTTGTTAAATCCGGCGTCGTGGACCTAACCGGCGACGACCGCGCCACCATCCTCGGCGCACTGATCTGGATCGCCGACAAACTCAAGAGCGACGACGCTGAACGCGCGCGGGTACTCTGGGCCGGAAAAGGAAAAGAGGCGTTCGAGGTGGAACATTCAGCAGGCGCGCACAACAGACCGCAGTCACGGCAGGATGGGGCGTGACCGATGGCGGGCGGCGCGGAGACCCTACATATCGCAGCGCAGCCTGCCATCGCGCGGCATCGCCGCGCCAATGCGGCATGTGCTCGTCCTGTTTCTCGACGTTGACACGGGCGAAATCACTTCATCGGTCGCCACAACAATGGCATTGCGAGCACGCATGAAATAGCTAAAATGGCTTATCCGCTGTGGGGCTGATCACATGAAAACCATGTCTGCCAAAGATGCCAAAAACAGCTTCGGCCTGTTGTTGGATCAAGCCAGAGCAGAGCCAGTTCAGGTGGAGAAGCATGGTCGGCCAGTTGTGGTCGTCATGAGCGTTGAGGCGTTCGAGAAGCTTTCCAGCGCCCGCGCAAAAGGGAGGCAGGTTTCCGAACGGCAAAGGCCGGAAGAAGGCTGAAGTCAATATGTATGCCGGGGGGCGAACGAGAGCAGAAATGTTGGTACGTGGGCGTGAGCACAGGGGGCAGGCCCAACAGCGGTTTCCGGCTTACAAAGTAGTCGATCTGTTTGCGGGGCCTGGGGGGCTAGGGGAAGGCTTCGCTTCAAGCGTTGACGAGAAAGGGTGTTCTCGTTTCACCAGCGTCGTATCGATTGAGCGGGACGAGTTTTCACATCAGACCCTTCTCCTGCGGCACTTCATCAGGCAGTTCCCGGAAGGCGAAGTGCCTGACGACTATTATGCGTTTCTCGCCGGAGAAATTTTACGCGACCAACTTTACCAGCGCTATCCTGCCGCGCATCGTCATGCGGCATCGTCCGCTCTTCAGATTTCGCTCGGCTCAGAGTCTCATGGGCAGGTGCAGGAGATCATTCGGGGGCGGATCGGTGGAAGCCGTCGATGGGCGCTTGTCGGAGGTCCTCCCTGTCAAGCTTATTCGCTTGTCGGGCGCTCAAGGATGATGGGCCGATCTGATTTTGAGAAGGACGAACGCCACACGCTCTATCTCGAATATCTCAGGATCATTGCCGACCACCGCCCGCCCGTGTTCGTGATGGAGAACGTGAAGGGTCTGCTTTCCGCTACTATCGAAGGCAAATCGGCAATCGCGCGGATTGTACGTGATCTTTCCCGTCCGAATACCGCTATTCCTGACGCTCCGAGCGATCTGACATACAGGCTGTACTCACTGGCCGAAGAGGATATGGCGGACGAGGAAGTGGACCCTCGCCTGTTTGTCGTGCGCGCCGAAGAACACGGCATCCCTCAGGCTCGGCACCGCATGTTCATTGTCGGCATCCGTAGCGACCTGAATGTTCGCCCCGGAGTGCTGAAAAAGATGGCGGCTCCGTCCGTACAGGAGACGATAGGATCGCTTCCATCCATACGTAGCGGTCTATCCAAGGAGAAGGACAGTGCGACGGCCTGGCTGAGTGAACTACGGGCCATATCGAGCATGAATGTTCGCCGTCAGTTGAACGGCGCGACCTACGCAGGCGAGGTCGCCCGGGCTCTCGATTTCCATAATCTGATCGAGGTGAAATCGCCCCGCGCAGTCTCGTCCACGCGATATCCTATGCGCAGGCCCGCGCATGATGTGTTGCGCAGCCTCTACGACGAGCGGCTTTCGGTGCTGACCGCGCACGAAGCGCGCAGTCATATGGCCTCTGATCTCAGGCGATATCTCTACGCCGCGACCTTTGCGCAGAAGACAGGACGTAGCCCCAAGTTGGCGGATTTTCCCGAGGGGCTGCTGCCGGAGCACAGGAATGTCGAGCTTGGCCGCACTGGCAAGATGTTTTCGGATCGCTTCCGGGTGCAACTGTCGGATCACGTCTCCAGCACCATCACGTCCCATATCTCAAAGGATGGACACTATTTCATCCATTACGATCCCGCGCAGTGCCGCAGCCTCACCGTGCGGGAGGCGGCACGTCTTCAGACATTCCCCGACAATTACTTTTTCGCCGGGCCACGCACAGCCCAGTACCATCAGGTCGGAAATGCCGTTCCGCCGCAGCTTGCAAAACAGATTGCGGAAATCGTGGCGCAGGTGCTCGATTCCATCCGAGATGACCGTTGATGGGAGATACGATCACGCGCGAACGGCGAAGCTGGAATATGTCCCGGATAAAGGGGCGAGATACCGGCCCGGAATTGCGGCTGCGTTCGCTGCTGCATCGTGCGGGCTTCAGGTTCAGGCTTCACGCCAAGGAGCTTTCAGGCAAACCTGATATCATCCTACCGAAATACCGTGCGGCGATATTCGTCCACGGATGCTTCTGGCATCGCCATGAAGGGTGTCGTAATGCCACAATGCCTTCGACCAGAACGGAATTCTGGAAGTCCAAATTCGATTCCAATGTAGATAGGGACGAGCGCAACCGGGCCGCCCTCAAGGCGGCGGGATGGACTGTCTTCACGGTATGGGAATGTGAGCTGAAAAGCGATGCGCCCGGCGTGGTGGAAAAACTTTCCTGCGATATCCGTGAGGCGGGCTGATGGCACGAAATATCCCGCTTCCGCCAAGTGCGGCCTGCCTCTCTGCCTCAATGCGCGATCTGGGCTATTCGCTTGAAGCTGCGGTTGCAGACCTTATCGACAACAGCATCTCCGCCGATGCGTCGAAGATCGATATCTTCTGTGAACCGTCAGTTCCGCAGCCCGTCCTCGTCATCCTTGATAACGGGCGTGGCATGGACGCAGCCGAGCTTCTGGTGGCCATGCGGCATGGGGCCGCAAATCCGCGCATGGAGCGATCCCCCAAAGACTTGGGTCGGTTCGGGCTCGGTCTCAAAACCGCCTCTTTCTCTCAATGCCGCTCCCTCACCGTCGTGAGCGCAAAGGATGGCAGCCTGTCAGGGGCTGAATGGAACCTTGACGTTATCGACCAGGCAGATGACTGGATTCTCAGCATTCTCGACGAAGAGGATATCGCGGCTCTACCATACGTGGACCACCTTGGTGTACACGGCACCGCCATCATCTGGCGGGAAATGGATCGCCTGCTGGAGGATGAAACCGGCAACCGCCGGGATGAGATCGTAAATGAGAAGCTGGATGTTCTGGAGAAGCATCTAGCGCTCGTCTTCCACCGTTTTCTGGTCGGTGAAATCCGAGGCCGGGGCCGCATCGCGATCACGGTGAACGGACATCCGGTCGAAGCCTTTGACCCATTCTGCCGCAAAAACACTCATACCAGGCATCTGCCGGAAGAGATTGTGCGGATCGGATCGGCAGCGGTGCATCTGCAACCGTACATCCTTCCACACCATTCGAACCTGACGGCGCGCGAATACGATTTCTATCAGAACCGCAGCGATTTCATCTCCAATCAGGGAGCCTACATCTACCGCAACGGCAGGCTGATGGCGTGGGGTGACTGGTTCCGGCTGATACCGAAGGGGGAAGCGACCAAGCTGGCCCGCGTTCAGATCGACTTTCCGAACAGCCTCGATGAGGCGTGGACCATCGATATCAAGAAGTCGCGATCCCGTCCGCCGCTGCCAGTAAGGGAACGGCTCCGGCAGATTATCGCGCAGGTCTCAGGTGCAAGCACGACCGTTCACCGGGCGCGCGGCCAGAAGCTCTTCCATGAAATTACCGCGCCGCTGTGGGAGCGATATGCCGACAAGACTGGCATCCGGTATGCCCTGAACAGGACGCATCCGCTGGCACAGCGCCTGCACGAGAAACTGGACAGCGAAGGCGTGCGTCACCTCGACCTTCTGCTGGAAGCAGTTTCAGCATCACTGCCCGTTGAGATGATCTACTCGGATTATTCGACGCACCCCCGCGACGTGAGCCAGATGCCGCAGGTCGATGACGTGAAGGATCGCCTTGACGACCTCAGACGCGCTCTGTGGGGTGACAGGCCGGGGAATGCGGATGCATTCAGGGATATTGTCAGATCGACACGACTCTTTGACGATCACGGGGAGATCGTTGAGAATTACATTCAGGGAGGATTCGCTTGAGTACGCAGGGCGATAAGGAGAAGATTGTTCTTGCTGCACTGATCGGCGCATTCGACGATCAGAACGGTCTGCCATCACGCGACGAGATCACGGCCAAGGCTGCCCTCCTCGCGCCGCTGCTCGGTTACTCCGGCGATCTTCAGAACATCATCACTGAAGCCGAGACGGCAATCCCGTCGCGCATGAACGCGGGCGTCTCACTAATCGATGTCGATGCCGCGCACGACGAAGACTGGATTCACAAGCGCGAAATCGACACGACCTATGCAGATGCTTATGGTGGCTATCTGCGCAGCCAGGGCTGGAAGCCCACCGTTGTGAACACCCTCCTCAACGCTGACGGTTCAAAAATTCTCGGCCTGCTCCAGGACCCGACCAGCGAAGGCGAATGGAAGCGCCGTGGCCTCGTCATCGGTCATGTCCAGTCTGGCAAGACTGCCAACTACATGGGCGTGATCGCGAAGGCTGCCGATGCCGGATACAAGTTCATCATCGTCATCGCGGGCATCCACAATAATCTGCGCAAGCAGACCCAGCAGCGCGTCGACGAGGGATTTGTCGGACGCTCCAGCGACCCGGAAAATCGCGTGAACATCGGTGTAGGGCTGGACAGGAGTTACCCGAACCCTGTCACGCTCACGAACATAAACTCCGATTTCAACAAGCAGACCGCGAATGTCAGCGGCGCGCAACTGAACGATTTCAAAAATCCTGTCATCCTTGTCATCAAAAAGAATGTGAAGACGCTCGAAGCTCTGCACATCTGGTTGCGGGAGCTGAACGCGAAAGGACGCGACCGCATTGCCGATGTCCCTATGCTGGTCATTGACGACGAGGCTGACAACGCATCGATCAACACCAACAAGCCGGATATCAATCCGACCGCCACCAATGCGTGGATAAGGAAGATTCTGCGGTTGTTCACCAAGAACTGCTACGTCGGATATACGGCCACGCCGTTCGCCAACATATTCATCGACCCCGACGCTTTCGACAAGGATGCCTACGAAGAGCTGTTCCCGAGCGATTTCATTCACTCGCTGGACGCGCCGACCACATATTTCGGGCCGGACAAGGTTTTCCTGAACGACGAGAGCAGCAGTGCGGTCCTGCGGCAGGTCGAGGACTGCGAGGAATACCTGCCGTTCATTCATAAGAACGGTTTTCCGGTCGCGGAACTCCCACCCAGTCTCTATCGTGCGCTGGATCAGTTCATTGTCGCGCGAGCCATCCGCAACCTCAGAGGTCAGGAGCGGAAACACTGCTCCATGCTGATCAACGTGTCCCGCTTCGTATCCGTTCAGAAGGAAGTGCGGAGCTTCATCGGACTGCGCCTCGACCGGATGCGGGAAGCCGTGAAAGCCAATTACATGATGCCGGAAGCCGCATCATCGAAAAACGAACACATGGCACGCCTGCGCGCCGCGTATGATGCCGAGTTCGCCGCCAACGAATTTGGCGGGAGAAATTACTCTTGGGATGAAGTGAAAACGGCTCTCTGGGGCGTCTTCGAAAGCCTGCGCACCTATGTGGTCAACAGCAAGAGCGACGAGGTTCTCGATTTCGCGAAGTACGAGAAGGATAACATCGGCCTGACCGCCATCGCAATCGGCGGCCTCAGCCTGTCACGTGGCCTGACGATTGAAGGGCTGACAATCAGCTACATGTACCGCAACACGAAGATGTACGACACGCTGATGCAGATGGGACGCTGGTTCGGTTATCGACCGGGCTATGAGGATGTCTGCCGGGTCTGGCTGCCAAACGACTCGATCAACTGGTATAGGCACATTGCACTGGCATCCGAGGAACTGCGTCAGCAGATCACGCGGATGCGTCAGGCCGACATGAGTCCACGGGATTTCGGCCTCTACGTGAAGTCCCACCCCGACAGCCTGATGGTGACTGCCGCCAACAAGATGCGCAGCGGCGAGAAGGTCATTCTGAACCAGAATCTGACTGGCACACTTCAGGAAAGCTGGTTGCTTCCTCTCGATCCTAAGACCAATCAGGACAACGAGGAGATGATCGCGGAATACTGGCGCGACGGTTTTGGCGGCACAGTGGAGCCGACCGAAAAGGGATGGTTTATTCCTGACGTTGATGTCGGGAAAGTCGATGAATTCCTGTTGCGGTTCAAAGCGCATAAATCCGCGAGAAAGCGGAAAGCCGACGCGGTTGAGTACCTGCTCAAGATTGCGCCGAAATTCTCCAAAGCTGATGTTCTGCTTATCTCGAAAGGGCTTGGCGACCCGGCAGCATATCGGCTTGGCGCACAGGACCGGACTGCTGAAAAGGATGCCACGCCTGATAAATGGCAGGTTTCAGGATACCGCGTCGCCAGTCGCGGCGACGAGAAGCTTGGCCTGACAGACGATCAGATTTCCGCCGCGGAGAAGCTGGCGTCTGAGGACACCAAGTCCAAAAAGAAAAAGCCTTCTGACGTTCATTATCGCATGGTCCGTAAAAAGCCGCTGTTGATGATCCATGTTCTGGAGCCGACCGAAAATCCTGCATTCGCAGGTTACAGGGTTCCCGCATGGGGGCTGAGCTTCCCTGACGGCCTATACGGTGCCGACTTCGAGATCGAGGTGATCGCCAACAAGGTCTGGATGGAGGAGATGTACGGCTCGATGGACGACGATCCGGACGCCGACGAGGACTATGACGATGAGTAGGTCCGCGCCGTGGGACGCTATTCCGACACCGGCGGCTGATCTCAATGTTCTCCGCGTCGCGGGAACGACGGGTGTTGCCATCTTCTGGGGCCGCGATGCCGGAGCGCAGTGCCTGCTGATTATAGAGCTGGACGGCGATCACACCGTGCAGTTCCGCCGTGACATGGTCTCCCTGCACGGTATCAGCGTCGATCTCCGAAACGGCGATGGTGTCGGACAGCAGCGGTTTGTTCTCACCCTTGCTCGACATATCGACAGCGATCTGTTCCTTGGCCTTTGTGAAACGCTTATCGGCAACCTTAGAGATGTTGCTGATCCGGCGACGGCACTGGCCGTCGCACTTGCCCATCTGCGGCGCTGGAAAGCGTTTCTGGCCGGGCGCAATGCTCGCCTTCTCTCACCTGGAGAGGTGCGCGGTCTGTTCGGCGAGCTGCACGTTCTGCGGCTTCTCTATCAGGATACTCTGCCTCAGGCCGCTGCGGTCGATGCTTGGTGTGGACCGGACGATTCCCATCAGGACTTCATTTTCGGCAACCGGGCCATCGAGGTGAAATCGCTTTCCGGTCGGGAGCGCAGCACCGTCCGCATTTCGTCCGAGGATCAGTTGGAATCGCTCGCTGATGAGCTGTTTCTCCTGACCCAGCGCCTGAGCAGTCAGCCTGATGCTGGACAGGCATTGTCACTGAACGGCATTGTCGGGCTAATCGACAGCGAGCTGGGGGATGCCGATGCCATAGAGCAGTTCGCCGACAAACTCGCAGGCATGAGCTACGTGCCGCTCGCGGAATACGATGCTCCGCGCTTCATTGTCGGCGGCCTTCAGGGATACCGCGTGACCGATGGGTTTCCCCGCCTGATCCGCTCGGAACTGCCACCCGGCATCACCAAGGTTTCCTACGATATCATGCTGGAGGCGATAACGCCGTTCTCCTGCGATGAAGCCGATATGTTCCGGAGGCCCTGATTGGAAACGACCGCCGAAGAGTTCTTCCATGATTTCCGTCAGGATTTGCTGGCCGGGGCCGAGGCGAACGGCAGCTTCCTGCTGGCCGAGTTCATGGATGTCGTGTCCCGCGAGCTGACAGAGACGGGGTTCACGGAGGGCTTTGAGTTCGCGCACTATCGAGCGCAGCGCGGTATGCGTGTGGACGGATACTGGTTCAACGACGAAGGCGGTCTGAACCTTTTCGTCGCGGATTTCGACAGCCGCACCGAGCTGGCATCACTTACCCGCACCGATGTTGATGCCGCGTTCAAGCGTGCGGTCAATTTCTTCGACGCCAGTCTGCGGAAGAATCTGGCGGCTGATCTGGAAATCACGTCGCCGGAATATGGCCTCGCAAGGCAGATCGCGGACAGGAAATCACTGATCCGGCATCTCAATCTTATTCTCGTTTCCGAGCGTATATTGAGCGACCGGATTCAGGCGCTACCGGATGCCGAGACAGCCGGTATCGCAACGAGCTTTCACATCTGGGATATCTCCCGCCTTCACCGCCAGCGCAGTTCCCGCAGCCACAAAGAGGCGCTGGACCTCGACTTCGAGGCGATGTTCGGAACCGGCATATCCTGCCTTCCCGCCCATCTGGGGACAGATGCCTATCAGTCCTATCTCGTCGTCATGCCGGGACCGATCCTTTCGACAATATACGAGAAGTTCGGCGCGAGGCTGCTGGAGCAGAACGTCCGCACGTTTCTTCAGGCCAGAGCGAAGGTCAACCAAGGTATCCGCACAACCATCATGACTGAGCCGGGTATGTTCTTCGCCTACAACAACGGCATCACGGCCACGGCCCAGGGGGTCGAAACGAAGCGGACCGGCGACGGCCTCCAGATCACTAGGATAACCGACCTTCAGATTGTGAATGGCGGTCAGACCACCGCATCGCTGTTCCACACCCGCAGGAAGGACAAAGCCGACCTCACGCAGATATTCGTGCAGATGAAGCTGTCCGTGATTGACAACGAGGAGAGCGAGAAGGTCGTTCCGCGTATTTCCGAGTACGCCAATACCCAGAACCGGGTTCAGGCTGCGGATTTCTTCTCAAACCATGCGTATCATATCCGTATGGAGGAGTTTTCCCGGCGCCTATGGGCGCCTGCGGGCAAAGGTGCGCAGCGGGAAACCAAGTGGTTTTATGAACGTGCCCGTGGTCAGTATGCGGATGCGCAGGCCAAACTCACCCCTGCCGAGCAGAAGCGGTTCAAGGCGGAAAATCCGAAGCCGCAGATGCTGACCAAGACGGATCTTGCGAAGTTCGAGAACGTCTGGGATGACCATCCGCGATACGTGAACCTTGGAGCCGAAAAGAACTTCGCCCGCTACGCTGCCCGAATCGGCAAGGAATGGGACAAGTCGTCGGACAGCTTCAACGAAGCGTACTTCAAACGCGCCGTTGCGCGAGGAATCATATTCCGTGCGACCGAACGGATTGTGTCAGCGCAGCCGTGGTATAACAACGGTTATCGCGCCAACATCGTCGCCTATACGCTGGCCGTTCTCAGCGAACTGACAAGGCGGCAGGAAAAAAGTCTCGATTTTCAGCGGGTCTGGAATGCGCAGGCGATAAGTCCTGTCCTTGAAAGCACCATCGCGGTTGTGGCTTCCCGCGTGAACGATGACCTCCTGCGCCCGATGCAGGGTATTTCGAACATTTCGGAATGGGCCAAGCGTGAGGCCTGCTGGACGCGGATGCTGGAAAATATGGACGAATTTGCCGACCTTCTGCCGGATGAGTTCGACTGCGAATGTCTGTCCCGCGACGATCATCTGTCTGAAAAGCGGGCTGCCCGGAATACCCAGAAGGTGGATAACGGCATTGAGGCGCAGACGAAGGTCTTCGCGATCCCGGCGGCCAGATGGATCGCTGTGCATGAAACGCTTGCTGCCAAGCGTCTACTGACGCCGAAGGAGATCGGCATATTGAACGTCGCCATGCAGATGCCGATGAAAATTCCAACAGAAAAACAATGCGTCGTCCTGTTGGACACCATCGAGAAAGCGCGTGCAGAAGGTATCAATATCGACTGATGGCTTTGGGCTGTATGGTCTCGATTGCTCAAGGCGGAGGGGCATGGAGGGCTATGGCGAAAACGTAGTGCTCATCACTATCGGTCGCGGCCCGCCACCTTGCCTTTCCTCGTCTTAATCCCCCGTCTTGGGCGCCATAGCGGCGTTGACCAGTTCGATCGCGCGGAGACGCGCGGCGTCGATCCGCTCCTCCTGCTCGCGGGCCTCCTCTTCGGACAGGTCGTCGACGAGATGCGCGCGCCAGTCCTCGGAGAGCGCCGCGGCCGCGACCGCCTTCGCCCTTGCGACCCTATTCTGGCTCATCGCCGCGCTGGAGATCGTCGACGCCGCGTCGCCGTAGCGCTCCGCCAGATCCGCCTCCTTTTTCGCGATCTTGTCGCGCCTCTGCTGCGCGCGGCGTTCGAGCACGCGATCGATCTCGGCCTCGGCGCTCCGCATGGGCCTGCCGGTCTTCGCGGCAGACGCGGCGAGCCGATCCCGCATCTTCTCGACCAGCGTCTCACGATAGGCGGCGGCGCGGTCCGCCGGCGAGCCGACGCGGTCCTCATTCCGGTCCGAGTCGTCGACGTCGACATCGGCACCGGGATAAAACCGCTCGTAGAATTCGGGGAAACGGTCCAGCACGAGCCGTTGATCCTCAGGGGCCATCTCGCGCCTGTGGCGACGCGGCGCGGCGACGTTCTTCTTGCCCCTCGGATCGGTCGCCGCCTGCGCGAACACGGCGTCAAACTGCTCTTCGGGAACAGCGATCCCGAGCTGGCGACAGATCGAGGCGATCGAAAGCCTCGGATCGAAAGCCGTCTGTTCGTAATCGAGGACCAGCGCCCCGGGCATGTCGGCCCAGGCCGACATCATGCCGACGTTGACGGAGAGCCTCTCCAGGGTCGCCGAGACCGCGCCGCGCTGCGCGATCAGATCGTCGCGCCGGCTGAGGCCGAGGGCGTTCTGCTTCTCGGCCACGTCGAGCAGCGAGAGCGCGAGGTCTCTCGGGTCCCGGATCGTGACCTGCGCCTGAGCTCGCCCCTCCATCAGCAGCGGGAGGAGGTAGCGCGTCGGCGAAGCGTGGGTGCGCAGCGCGACGATTCTGTCCCGGGGCACGAAGATCTCGGCGGCGACCAGGATCTCCGGCCTCAAGGCGCCGACGACGTTCAAGCCCCCGATGCGCTGCCTCTCGCCTCTCAGCTCCGCCGGGATCAAGATCTGCGGCTCTCCCGCCGCTTCGAGAACCCCTCTCGTCAAATTGTATGCGAGAGTGGATCCTGATTTTTTCGCTCCGTAGCAGATGTAAAGCATGGCGCACCCTTCCTTCGAACAGTCCGAACGCTAATGGTGACTGAGGCGTCTTGGCTACCCGGATCTTCAAACCCTTCCAGAAGCCACTGCGGACCATGAGTTCACCGAAGCGATCCGACAGGGAGCGTCGACGCTTTGACGCCGTGGGACCGGCGACCTAGGGTCCCGCCACTGCCGCTCCTCCGCTCGAGCGACCGTCGAAAAGGTCTTCCCCATGCCGCCCGCTCGTCCGGACTTTTCCGCGCTTCACGGGCACGGCTTCGTCAGGGTCGGCGTCGCGACGCCAGCGGTCGCGGTGGCGGACCCGGAGCGCAACGCCGCCGCGATCCTGCAGGCGATGACGCGGGCGGCGGACGACGGCGTCGATCTGCTGATCTTCCCGGAGCTCGCGCTGTCGGGCTACGCCATCGACGACCTGCTGCTGCAGGACGCCCTCCTCGTCGGCGTCGAGCGCGCGCTGGAGGATCTCGCGGCGCGGACGCAGGCGCTCGCCACCGTGGCGCTGATCGGCGCGCCGCTCCGGCGCAACGGGCGCGTCTACAACTGCGCGGTGGCGCTCGCGCGCGGCAAGATCCTGGGCGTCGTGCCGAAGACCTTCCTGCCGAACTATCGCGAGTATTACGAGAAGCGCTGGTTCGCGTCCGGCGCCGGGCTCGCCAGCCTGGAGATTGACGTCGCCGGGCAGACCGCGCCGTTCGGGACGGACCTGATCTTCGCGGCGGACGACCTCGCCGACTTCACCTTCCACGTCGAGATCTGCGAGGATTATTGGGCGCCGACGCCGCCGTCGACGCAAGGGGCGCTCGCCGGGGCGCTGATCCTGTGCAACCTCTCGGCCTCCAACATCGTGATCGGCAAGGCGGAGGACCGGTCGCTGCTGTCCGCCTCGCAGTCCATGCGCTGCGTCGCGGCCTACGCCTATTCGGCGGCGGGAGCCGGCGAGAGCACGACCGACCTCGCCTGGGACGGTCAGGGCTCGATCCACGAGCTCGGCGAGCTGCTCGCCCAGTCCGAGCGCTTCGCGCGCGAGCCGCAGCTGATCGTGGCCGACGTGGACGTGCAGCGGCTGCGGCTCGAGCGGGCGCGGTTCGGCACGTTCAACGACGCCGCCGCGCTCGCCGGCCATCCGGAGACCGGGTTCCGCGCCGTGGGGTTTCGCCACCAGCCGAGCTACGCCGACCTGGGGCTGAAGCGCCCGCTACGGCGGTTCCCCTATGTGCCGGACGTCCCCGCCCGGCTCGACCAGGACTGCTACGAGGCCTTCAACATCCAGGTCCACGGCCTCGTCCGCCGGTTCGAGGCGACGCGCGCGCGGACGATGGTGATCGGCGTCTCCGGCGGCCTCGACTCCACGCAGGCGCTGATCGTGGCGGCCAAGGCCTGCGATCTGATGGGCCTGCCCCGGACGGCGATCCTGGGCTTCACCATGCCGGGCTTCGCCACCGGCGAGGAGACCCGCGCCAACGCCTGGAGCCTGATGCGCGCGCTCG
The DNA here is from genome assembly GCF_016907975.1 of Methylopila capsulata. Classification (GTDB taxonomy): domain Bacteria; phylum Pseudomonadota; class Alphaproteobacteria; order Rhizobiales; family Methylopilaceae; genus Methylopila; species Methylopila capsulata. Next base: position 86,423 of record NZ_JAFBCY010000004.1, on the reverse strand, counting down.
GCGTCGCCGCGGAAGAGATCGACATCCGCCCGGCCGCGAGGCAGATGCTGGCCGACATGGACCATCCCTTCGCCCGCGGCGAGCCGGTCTACGACATCGCGTTCGAGAACGTGCAGGCGGGCCTGCGGACCGATTACCTGTTCCGGCTCGCAAACCAGCGCAACGGCTTCGTGGTGGGCACCGGCGACCTGTCGGAGCTCGCGCTGGGGTGGTGCACCTACGGCGTCGGCGACCACATGAGCCACTACGCGGTCAACGCCGGGCTGCCGAAGACGCTGATCCAGCACCTGATCCGCTGGACGGTGCGCACCGGCGAGTTCCGCGGCGCCGCGGCCGAGGTGCTCGAGGCGATCCTCGGCACCGAGATTTCGCCGGAGCTGGTGCCGGCGGACGCCTCGGGCGCGATCCAGAGCACGCAGTCCAAGATCGGCCCCTACGAGCTGCACGACTTCTTCCTGTTTCACATCCTGCGCTACGGACTGCCGCCGTCGAAGGTGGCGTTCCTCGCCTGGCGCGCCTGGGCCGAGCGCGAAGCCGGCGCCTGGCCGGCGGGCTTTCCGGAAGAGGAGCGGCGCGCCTACGACCTGCCGACGATCGTCCGGTGGCTGGAGGCCTTCATCACGCGCTTCTTCGCGACCAGCCAGTTCAAGCGCAGCGCGATGCCGAACGGCCCCAAGATCTCGCCCGGCGGGGCGCTCTCGCCGCGCGGCGACTGGCGCGCGCCCTCCGACGGGCTCCCGGACGCCTGGCTGAAGGAGCTGCGCGACGCATTGCCCCCGCGGTGACGCGCAGCCCGTGACTTTCGGGCGTGTCCCCCTAGTTTGCGATCGCCGCCTCCTCTGCGTTGAAGACCGCGTTTCCCGATGACTGATGGCTCCTTCGCTTCCGATCCTCTCCGCGGCTTCTCCGGCGAGGTCGCGACCCTGCTCACGGGCATGGATCTCGCGGGGACGCCGCTCGGCGATCCTCAGGCATGGCCGCAGAGCCTTCGGACCACGGTGGGCCTCATGCTCGCGGCGCGCGCGCAGATCGTGCTGTTCTGGGGTCCCGACCATCTCGCGCTGTACAACGACGCCTACGCCCCGACGATCGGCGACAAGCACCCGCGGGCCCTCTGCCGCCCCGCGCGCGAAAACTGGAGCGAGCTCTGGGACGACCTCGAGCCCCTGTTGCGCGGCGTGTGGGAAACCGGCGAGACCTGTTACGCCAAGGATCGCCCGTTCTACATCGAGCGCGGCGAGCGCCCTGAGACCGTCTGGTTCGACATCTCCTACCAGGCCGTGCGCGACGAGGCGGGCGCCGTCGCGGGCATCCTCTGCATCGTCAGCGAGCAGACCAAGCGCGTGCTCACCGAGATGCGCCTCAACTTCATGGTCGAGCTGTCGGATCGCCTGCGCGCCCACTCCGACCCGGTCAGCGTCAAGCGGTCCGCGGCCGAGCTGGTCGGCCGCAAGCTGGGCGGCGGCCGGGCGGGCTACGCCGAGATCGTCGACGAGGCGCGGGCCTTCGTCATCGACGAGGACTGGACGGACGGCGTCATGGCGAGCCTCGCGGGCCGCCACGACCTGTCGGCCTTCGGCGGGCCGCTGCTCGACCGGCTGCGGTCAGGCGCCGTCATCCGCATCGACGACGTCGCCGCGGACACGGTCGCGCAGGGCGCCCAGGAGGCCTTCGCCCGCCTGGGCGCTCCAGGGATGATCGCCGTTCCGCTGGTCAAGGACGGCGCCCCCCGCGCCGTGTTCTATCTCCACGCTGCGGCGCCGCGGCTCTGGACCGACCACGAGGTCGAGATCGTCGCAGGCGCGGCGGAGCGCACCTGGGCGGCGGTCGAGCAGGCGCGCGCCGAACAGCTCGTCGTCGCGAGCGAGGCGCGCTTCCAGGCCATCGCCAACTCGATCGACCAGATGATCTGGTCGACCCAGGCCGACGGCTATCACGACTACTTCAACGACCGCTGGTACGAATTCACCGGCGTGCCCTACGGCTCCACCGACGGCGCGGCGTGGAACGGCATGTTCCATCCCGAGGATCAGGAGCGCGCCTGGTCCACCTGGCGGCGCTCGCTCGAGACGGGCGCGCCCTACCACATCGAGTATCGGCTGCGGCATCGGTCCGGCCAGTACCGCTGGGTCATCGGCCGCGCGCAGTGCGTGCGCGACGCGGCCGGCGCGATCGTCCGCTGGTACGGCACCTGCACCGACATCCATGATCTGAAGACCGCCGAGGCGGCTCTGCGCGAATTGAACGAGACGCTCGAGGCGCGCGTCGCCTCCGCGATCGCCGAACGCCGGACCGCGGAGGACGCGCTGCGGCAGGCGCAGAAGATGGAGTCGCTCGGCCAGCTCACGGGCGGCGTCGCCCACGACTTCAACAATCTGCTGCAGGTCGTCGTGGGCAATCTCGAGATCCTGCGGCGCAATCTGCCGGAGGAGTCCGGGCGGCTGCGCCGCGCGGCGGAGAACGCCACCACCGGCGCGAACCGCGCGGCGACGCTGACGCAGCGGCTCCTCGCCTTTTCACGCCGGCAGCCGCTCGCGCCCCAGCCCATCGACGCCAATCGGCTGGTCACCGGCATGGCCGAGCTGCTCGCCCGAACGCTCGGCGAGACCATCCATCTCGAGACCGTCCAGGGCGCCGGCGTGTGGCGCGTCGAGGCCGACCCCAACCAGCTCGAAGCGGCGATTCTCAACCTCGCGGTCAACGCCCGCGACGCGATGCCAAGCGGGGGCAAGCTCACGATCGAGACCTCGAACACCCACCTGGACAAGAGCTATGCGGCGGAACACGCCGAAGTGCCCGTGGGCCAGTACGTCGTCGTGAGCGTGTCCGACAACGGGTCGGGCATGACGAAGGAGACCCTCGCCAAAGCCTTCGAGCCGTTCTTCACCACCAAGGAGGTGGGCAAAGGCACCGGGCTCGGGCTTTCGATGGTCTACGGCTTCGTGAAGCAGTCCGGCGGGCATGTGAAGATCTATTCGGAGATCGACGAAGGCACGACCGTGAAGATCTACCTCCCGCGCCTGATGGGCGAGACTCCGGAGGAGACCGCCGCGGCCGAAGCCATCGTGCCCGAGGGCTCGCGCGCGGAGACGGTGCTCGTGGTCGAGGACGACGACGACGTGCGCATGTACTCGGTCGAAGTGCTGCGCGAACTCGGCTACCGCGTGCTCGAAGCCTACGACGGCGCGTCGGCGCTGCGACTGCTGGAGCGCCCGGAGAGCCGCGTGGACCTTCTGTTCACCGACGTCGTGCTCCCGGGCGGCATGAACGGCGAGCAGATCGCGAAGCGCGCCCGCGTTCTCCGGCCGGACCTGAAAGTGCTGTTCACCACCGGCTACGCCCGCAACGCGATCGTGCACCACGGGCGGCTGGACGTCGGCGTGGAGCTGATCACCAAGCCGTTCACCTACGCCGATCTGGCCGCCCGGATCCGCGACGTCCTGGACGCGCCGCCGAAGCCGCCGCGCGGCTGAGATCTCAGCGCGGCTCGTAGTAGTTCGGCTCCGCCGCATAGGACCGGTCGGCGGCGTAAGACCGGTCGGTGGCGAGGCTCGCCTGGGCCTCGCAGGCGTAGGGGTCGAGGGCGCGGCCGGCGGGCGCGAACACGTAGCGGCCGGGACAGGCGCCGACGCGCGGCGGACGGCCGGTCGCCGCGAACATGTCGTGGCCCTGCTTCAGCATGACCCAGAACGGCATGTTCGGGTTGTCCGCGTGCCGGATCATGTTGCTCTCGGTCATGCGGAACGGAAACGCCTGGATCGGCACGCTGGTCTGGCCGCTCAGCAGCGCCTCGCGGACGAGCCCGTAGATCTCTTCCATGTTTTTGTGGGTCATGGCGTAGCAGCCGACCGACTTGCAGCCGCCGTGGACCATCAGATGGCTGCCGGTGCGGCCGAGCGAGCGATCGAAGGCGTTGGGAAAGCCGACGTCGAAGGCGAGATGGTTGCGGGAGAACGGATTCAGGCTCTTCGCCGAGATCTCGTAGAAGCCCTCGGGCGCCTGGCGGTCGCCTTCGCGGATCTTCGGGCCCAGCTGCCCCGAGAATTTGCAGATCTCGTAAGACCGTAGAAGGCCGTAGTGGCCCGCCCTCTCCTGCTTCCAGACCTCGAGGACGCCCTCCTCCTTGAACACCCGGATCAGGATCGGCGCCTGCCGCGGCATGTCGCGGTCCTTCATCAGGCTGACCGTGGCGTAGGAGACCGAGCCGGTCTTCACGCGGCGCGCGCGATCGGAGGAGCAGCCGGCGATCGCGAGGGCGAGCCCCGCGAGCATCAGGAGGACGAGCGGATTGCGGCGCGACGAGGCGGCCATGACAAGCTCCGTGCTACGCGGCCGCACAGTGCGGCCAACGGAGAGACGCGCCGCGGACACTACACGCCAACGGCATTTTCCGACCTGAACGCAGGCCGAAAACCAAGCCTGAAGCTTTCCTACAAACTTTAACGAACCGTGAAACGTGCCGCCACGGGGGGCGGCGCGGCGCTTCCGCTTCTCATCTGTGCGCTAAAGATGGCAATCTATAGGCGAGAAAGCTCCGCCGCGCGTCTTCACCGACAGGCTACGAAAGGCTTCTCAGTGCGATTGCGATCCGTGCTCTCCGTCTTCGGTATTCGCTCGCGGCTGGTCGTCCTGGTCATCGGCGCCGTGCTGCCGCTGCTCGCCCTGCTCGTTATCGGAGCGATCGACGACCGCCGGATCGCCATCGAGCGCGCGACCGACGACGTTCGGGCCGAAGCCCGCATCGTCGCGGAGCGTCAGTCCCACATCTTCGATGACGCGGTCGTTCTGCTGTCGACGCTGTCGAGCCTGGCGGAGATCGACGCCTCGGGCTCCGCAGGGTGCAGGAGGCTGGTCGCCCGCGTGGCGGACCGCAACCGGCAGTTCATGACCATCGGAGTGGTCGACCAGGCCGGCGACGTCGTCTGCCACAGCCGTCTCGACGCCCGCGTCCGCTTCACCGATCTCGACCTGCTCCGCCATGTGCTCGCGGCGCGTCCCGGCGACAGGATGATTGGACGGCTTGTGCTCGGCAAGGTGACCGGGCGTCCCACCATCGCGGTGGCCACGCCGACCACAACGGACGGCGCGACTGTGGACGGCATGCTGTTCGCCTCGATCAACCTGAGCGCCATGAGCGATCTCGCGGACGCGGCGGACCGGGACGGCGAGCGCAGCGTGGCCGTCGTCGACGCGCGGGACGGCAAGGTCGTCGCCGGGTCCGGAACGCTTCGGCAACTGGTCAACACCTCGATCGAAGGGCATCCGCTGCTGATGGCCCTCGTCGAGGCCCGCTACGAGGGCTCGGCGGAGGTCCGGGGGCTCAACGGCGCCGACGAGATCGTCGGCTTCGCTCCCGTGCGGATCGGCGGACTGTCCCGCCTGGTGATCGTCATCGGCGAGCCTCGCGACGCGATGCTGAAAGACGCCGCCGCCATCGCCGCAAGCCGTCTCGTCATCGCGATCTTCGTCGCCGCGGCCGCGCTGCTCGCGGCCTGGCTCCTCGGCTATTGGGCGCTCGCGCGCCCCATCCGGCTGCTGACCAGCACCGCCGAGCAGATCGGCGCCGGCGACCTCACGGCCCGGACCGAGATCGGCATGATGCAGCCGGCCGAAATCCGCGTGCTGGGCGCGACGCTCAACACGACCGCCGAGCGGCTCTCGGCCGCGAAGCTGCGCCTCCAGTCGCTCGCCGACGAGGACGGGCTGACAGGGCTCGCCAACCGCCGCCGGTTCGACGCCGAGATGAAGGCAGCCTGCGCCCAGGCGGAACGGGACGGCGCCGCGCTGTCGATCCTGCTGATCGACGTCGATCATTTCAAAGCGTTCAACGACAACTTCGGCCATCTCGCGGGCGACGACGCGCTCCGGCGGATCGGAGCTGCAATCCGCGCCTGCGCCAATCGACCCGGCGACGTCGCCGCGCGCTATGGCGGGGAGGAGTTCGCGGTGATCCTGCCGAACACCGGCGAAGATGGCGCGGCGTCGGTCGCCGCCCGCATCCTCTCGAGCGTACGGGACCTCAGGATCGCCCACGGCGGGACGCCCGGCGGGGCGGCGACGGTCAGCGTCGGCAGCGTCTCGTCCTCGCCGAAGAGGCGGGGCGCGCTGACGCCCGAGATGTTCGTGCGCACCGCGGACCAGGCGCTCTACGCCGCCAAGAGCGCAGGCCGGAACCAGCACGCCGTCGGTCAGGGGCCCGGCCTCGCCATGGCGCCACGCGCCTGAAGACGCCTACCTGACGTCCGGAGTCTCGCCAATCCGGGCCGCGGCGGTCTGGGTGCTCAACGCCGCAATCAGCGCCTCCATGAACGGCCTCGGCTTCAGATCGAGGTCGAGCACGCCGGAGGGGTTGTGCAGCGTGCCGTCCTTCGGACGGGACAGCGCCGTCTCCCAGCCCCAGGTGTCCAACAGGGGATAGAGCGTGTAGCCGAGCATCGGCACGCCCTGCTCCATCGCCGTCGCGCATTCGAGCAGCATCTGCTGGTGCCAGCGCGCGCCGAAGCTGTAGTAGGGCGTGCCGGTCTCGCCGATCATCATCGGCAGCCGGTAGCGGTCGTAATAGGCCATGATCAGGGGATAGAGGCCGACCCGCTCGCCGGCGTCGACCTGCGCGGCGTAGAACTGCGGCTCTGGCGGCAGCCACTCCCCGCTCGCGGCGCCGTAGGCCTCGTTGTGCGCGTAGTAATCCGCTGCGAACACCGTCTCCGACATCATCGTCTTGCCGAACGCCCGCCGAAGGTCCGCGTGGAGGCCGCGCAGAACGCGCAGGCGCTCGACGAGCCGATCGCGCGCCGCGGCCTGCGCGACGGAGCCCCGCGCCGCCCCGACGTAGTGAAGCGCGAGCCAATCCAGCGGGGTGTGCGACGTCTCGGGCTTGAGGCGCGCGACCGCCACGAGCCTCGACGGCGCCGCCGCCGCGAAGCGGTCGAGGTCGGCGTCCATCAGCCAGCGGTGACCTAAGATGAGATCGCTCGGGAAGAAGCGGACGACGCGGTCGAACGCGACCCGGCCGGGCTTCGTGACCACGGCCTCGGTGTGCATGAACACCACGTCCTGGGGCCGGCGGCGGCGCTCGGTCTCGATGGCGATCCGCGCCTTCACCGCGCCGAGCGCCACCTGCAGAGCCCGCTCGACATAGATGACGTCATGCTCGGCCGATCCCCAGCCGGGAAAGCCGCCGTGCCACATCTCGCTGTTGAAGCCGATCGTGGTCTCGGGTTCGTTCACCAGCGTCACCGCCTTGATCGCCCCGCCGTAGCGCGCAAAGGCCGCGCCCGCGAAGCGGGCGAAATAGTCCGGCCAGGCCGGATGCAGGTAGTAGCTCGCGCGCGGATCGGTGCGGCCGTCCGGGCCGATCGTCCGGAAGCGGTCTTCGACCCCGAAGTGATGCATGTCCAGGCTGACGTTGATCCCGGCGCCGGCGAAGTCGCCGATCAGAGCGTCATGCTCAGCCCAGCTTTCCGGCTCGTCGAGGTCAATCTCGTGGTTGGCGAGCCCGAGGCGCACGTTCCCCAATCCGAGCGCCTGCAGCTCGGTCGTCACGGCGCGGCGGACCTCGGCGTCGAACAGCTTCTGGTCCCGCAGCGCGTTCCAGCGGTAGTCCTCCGCCTTCGTCAGCGGGTTCGCCGTCTCGACCCCCGTCCAGAGCAGACTGCGCGAGGTGTTCTCGCCGATCAGCCGCTCGTAGGCCCCGATCGTCGCCTCCTGGCGCGCGCGCTCCGGTGTGGTGGAGGGGCGAAGCCCGATCTTTGGAAAGAGCAGCGACGTCGGGTCGACGAACGGATTCGCCTCATTCGACGCCGCGATTGCGGCCTGTTTCTGCGAGGCCCAATCGGCGAGCCAGGCGTGTTGGGCCGCGGCGGGCGAAGTCGCGGCCACGGCGCACGCAAGCGCGACCGCCGCCGGAAGAGTGAACCGTCCGGACGCCACTATGCCTCTCTCGGATTCGAATCGTTATCGGACGATCAAACTGTCAGTCCGCAGACCCCGACGAAACCCGAGGAGCGGCCGTCTCACGGCATTGCGAAGGAATCCGGTTGCGACGCAGCGTCGCGAAACGAACCTCGTTGCCGGACGTTGTCCAATCGTGACGAAATGGAGGCGACATGGCGAAGCGCGGGGGACGCGGCGGAAGCGCCGACATGGTGGCGGCGGGAGCCGCGCTGGTGGCGATCGGGACCGTGGCGCGCGCCGCCATGGCGCAATGGCCGCAACTTGCGCCGCCGTTTGCGCGCCGCGGGGCGGTCGCGGGCGATCGCGTCGGCCCGCCAAGTCCGCAGGGGCGAGAGCCGTTGTCCGCGCGCGCGACGCCGTCGCCCGTCGATCCGCGGGGGAAGACCGCGGACGCCCCGATCCGCATACCGCCACGGGGCTGGAAGGAAATCGGCCTCCGCATGTTCCAGCAGATGACCGAGGATCGCCTGCTCGCAGTCGCCGCGGGCGTGACGTTCTACGCCCTGCTCGCCCTGTTCCCGGCGATCGTCGCACTGGTGTCGCTTTACGGCCTGACCGCCGATCTCACGACGCTGGACGGCCATCTCGACGCCTTCGCCGGCGTGGTGCCGGCCTCGTCGCTCGGCTTCGTGCGTGAACAGGTGGCGCGGATCGTGACCAAGAGCGACGGCGCGCTGGGCTTCGCCTTCGCGTTCGGTCTCGGCGTGGCGCTCTGGAGCGCGAACGCCGGCATGAAGGCCATGTTTGACGCCCTGAACGTGGTCTACGGCGAGCGCGAGAAGCGCTCCTTCGTGACGCTCAACCTGCTGTCGCTGCTGTTCACCGCCGGCGCGCTGGCGTTCGTCCTGCTCGCCTTCAACGCCGTCGTGGTGCTGCCGATCGTGCTGTCCTACGTCGGCCTCGGCGGCGCGGAGCCGCTGCTCTCGCTCGGCCGCTGGCCGGCTCTCCTGCTGGTGGTGATCCTCGGCCTGTCGGTGCTCTACCGCTTCGGGCCGAGCCGCAGCCCGGCAAAATGGCGCTGGATCACGCCCGGGTCTTTGCTCGCGTCGGCACTCTGGATCGCCGGTTCGCTCGCCTTCTCCTGGTATGCGGAGAACATCGCGACCTACAACGAGACCTACGGCTCGCTCGGCGCGGCGATCGGCTTCATGACCTGGATCTGGATGTCGGGGATCGTGGTGCTGGTCGGCGGAGAACTCAACGCCGAGATCGAGCACCAGACCGAGGTGGACAGCACGACGGGGCGCCCGCGGCCCCTCGGCGCGCGCGGCGCCCAGATGGCGGACACCGTCGCCCCCTGAGCGAAAGCGGAACGGAAGGCCGAAGGCGCGGGTTCTTCAAGGGAGGGCGCGAAAGACGCCCCCTTTGAACCCGGGAGACCCACATGCGCACGAGCGCCCTTCTCGCCGCGGCCCTGCTCGCAAGCTCGACCGCGGTCGCGACCGCCGCCCCGCCGAAGGTGGCGGCCTTCGACTTCGAACTCTACGACACCAGCACCGAGGGCGACCTCAACGGCCCGCGCGCCGACGAGGCCCAGCGCATCGCCGAGGTGACCGAACAGATCCGCGCCTTCCTGAAGGCCCAGAAGCTCGACGTGGTGGACACCGCGCCGGCCAAGGCCCAGGTCGACGCGCAGGTGTTGCGCACCTGCGGCGACTGCCCGGCGGAGATCGCGAAGTCGCTGGGCGCCGACTACTCCCTGATGGGCTATGTCCAGAAGGTCTCGAACCTCATCCTGAACATCAACGTCGAGATCCGCGACGTGAAGACCGGCGAGGTCGTGCGCAAGGGCAGCGTCGACATCCGCGGCAACAACCACGAGTCGTGGCGCCACGGCGCGAGCTACCTCATGCGCAACCAGATCTTCAAGACGCCGCTGGCGCCGGCGGCGGGTTAGCCGCCGGCCGCTCCGTCGCCCCTCACTTCATCGTCGGGATCGAGAACTCCGCGCCGGTCTTGATGCCGCTCGGCCAGCGCGAGGTGACGGTCTTGGTCTTGGTGTAGAACCGGAACGCGTCCGGGCCGTGCTGGTTCAGGTCGCCCATTCCCGAGCGCTTCCAGCCGCCGAAGGTGTGGTAGGCGATCGGCACCGGGATCGGCACGTTGACGCCGACCATGCCGACCTCGACCCGCGCCGCGAAGTCGCGGGCGGCGTCGCCGTCGCGGGTGAAGATCGCGACGCCGTTGCCGTAGGAGTGCGTGGTCGGCAGCGCCAGCGCCTGCTCGTAGTCCTTGGCGCGGACCACCGAGAGCACCGGCCCGAAGATCTCCTCCCTGTAGATCGTCATCTCGGGCGTCACGCGGTCGAACAGGCAGCCGCCGAGATAGAACCCGTTCTCGTAGCCCTGCAGCTTGAAGCCGCGGCCGTCGACGGCCAGTTCCGCGCCCTCCGACACGCCGGTCTCCACGTAGCGCGTGACGCGCTCCACCGCCTCGCGGGTGACCAGCGGGCCGTAGTCCGCGGACCCGTCGGTGGAAGGCCCGATCTTGAGCGACTCCACCCGCGGGACCAGCCGCTCCATCAGCGCGTCGGCCGTCTTCTCGCCTACGGGCACCGCGACCGAGATCGCCATGCAGCGCTCGCCCGCAGAGCCGTAGCCGGCACCGATCAGCGCGTCGACCGCCTGGTCGAGGTCGGCGTCCGGCATGACGATCATGTGGTTCTTGGCGCCGCCGAAGCACTGCGCGCGCTTTCCCGTCTGCGCCGCGCGGACATAGATGTACTCCGCGATCGCCGACGAGCCGACGAAGCCGACCGCCTTGATGTCCTGGTCGTCGAGGATGGCGTCGACCGCCTCCTTGTCGCCGTTGACGACGTTCAGCACGCCGGCCGGCAGCCCCGCCTCGAGGAACAGCTCCGCGATCCGCATCGGCACGGAAGGGTCGCGCTCGGAGGGCTTCAGGATGAAGGCGTTGCCGCAGGCGAGCGCAGGGGCGCATTTCCACAGCGGGATCATCGCGGGGAAGTTGAACGGCGTGATTCCGGCGACGACACCGAGCGGCTGGCGCATGGAGTAGACGTCGATGCCCGTGCCGGCGCTGTCGGTGTACTCGCCCTTCAGCAGGTGCGGCGCGCCGATCGCGAACTCAACCACCTCCAGCCCGCGCTGGATGTCGCCCTTGGCGTCCGGCACCGTCTTGCCGTGCTCGCTCGCGAGCAGCTCGGCCAGCGCGTCGTACTCGTCGCGCACCAGCTCCAGGAACCGCATCATCACCCGCGCGCGCTTCTGCGGGTTCTGGGCCGCCCAGGCGCGCTGGGCCTCCTTGGCGTTCTCGACCGCGGCGCGCATCTCGGCGGCGCTCGCCAGCGCCACCTGGGCCTGCACGTCGCCGGTGCTGGGGTGGAAGACGTCGGCAAAGCGCCCGCTCGTCCCCTCGACGCGACGGCCCCCGATGAAATGACCGATCTGACGCATGCCGCTCTCCCTTGGCGCTTCTTGACGCGTTGGGACGGACCTTAGCCCGGCCTGCGCGCGGGCTGAACAGCCGTTCTCGGCGGATCTGCCCACCCTGCCCCGGATGCCCTGCGGGCTTCACGCGCTCGCCGTCGAAGGCGCGCCCCGGCCAAACGAGCCGATGCGGCAACTAATTGCTGTCGCGCGATCACCCCCTCCTGTCTCCTGACCTCAAGGACATCGCGTTCAGGAGCGAACCCTCATGGATCACGGCCTCGCCGCGCTGGTCGCGCCGCCGCCCTTCGACCCGGCCGACGCGCCGGAGGCCGTGACCGTCGCGCGCGGCGGGCTCGATCTCAGGCTGACGTTCATCGACGGCGCGGAGGCCACGGTCGCCGCCGAGACGCTCCGCCTGAACTGCCGCTGCGCCTGGTGCACCCGCGCCCGGATCGAGGATCGCTTCCCCGCACGCTTCGAGGCCGTCGCCGCGACCGACGTGAAGCTGATCGGCGGCTACGCCGCGCACCTCAGCTTCTCCGATGGGCACGACCGCGGGATCTACCCCTGGACCTACATCCGTCAGCTGGCCGAAGGCTGCGCCGCGGCGCCTGCGCCCGCCCGCGCCGCCTGAGACCGCCACGATCTCCCCAGACAGACGAGACGCCCCATGACCGACACCAAGACCGAGATCATCGAGGCCGACATCCTGGTCATCGGCGGCGGCACCGGCGGGCCCATGGCCGCCATCAAGGCTAAGGAGGCGAACCCCGGCCTCAAGGTCGTGCTGATGGAGAAGGCCAACGTCAAGCGCTCCGGCGCGATCTCCATGGGCATGGACGGGCTGAACAACGCCGTGGTGCCGGGCTACGCCACGCCCGAGCAGTATGTGAAGGAGATCACGGTCGCGAACGACGGCATCGTCAACCAGAAGGCGGTGATGGCCTACGCCACCGGCTCCTTCCCGATGATCCAGTATCTCGACAAGCTCGGCGTGAAGTTCGAGAAGGACGGTTCCGGCGAATACAACATGCGCAAGGTCCACCACATGGGGACCTACGTGCTGCCGATGCCGGACGGCCACAACGTCAAGAAGGTGCTGTACCGCCAGCTCCGCCGCCTGCAGGTGGCGGTGACCAACCGCTACATGGCGACCCGGCTCCTCAAGGCGCCGGACGGCCGCATCGCCGGCGCGGTTGGCGTCAACACCCGCACCTCCGACTTCCTGGTGGTGAAGGCCAAGGCCGTGGTGCTCGCCTGCGGCGCCGCCGGCCGGCTCGGCCTGCCGGCCTCCGGTTACATGTTCGGCACCTACGAGAACGCCGCGAACTGCGGCGACGGCTACGCCATGGCGTACCATGCCGGCGCCCAGCTCGCGAACCTCGAGTGCTACCAGATCAACCCGCTGATCAAGGACTACAACGGCCCGTCCTGCGCCTACGTCACGGGTCCCTTCGGCGGCTACACCGCCAACAACAAGGGCGACCGCTTCATCGAGTGCGACTACTGGTCGGGCCAGATGATGCTGGAGTTCTGGCGCGAGCTGCAGAGCGGCAACGGCCCGGTCTACCTCAAGATGGACCACCTCGCCGAGGAGACCATCTCCGAGATCGAGACCATCCTGCACACCAACGAGCGGCCCTCGCGCGGCCGCTTCCATGAGCGCCGCGGCAACGACTACCGCAAGCGGCCTGTGGAGATGCACATCTCCGAGATCGGCTTCTGCTCGGGCCACTCCGCCTCGGGCGTCTGGGTCGACGAGAACGCCCGCACCACCATCCCCGGCCTCTATGCGGTCGGCGACATGGCGAGCGTGCCGCACAACTACATGCTGGGCGCCTTCGTGAACGGCGGCATCGCCGGCCGTGACGCCGCCGAATACTGCGCCAACGTCGAACTGACCGACTACGACGAGGGTTATCTCGCCGCCGAACAAGAGCGCGTGCTGGCGCCGACACGCCGCGAGGACGGCCTGACGCCGAACGAGATGGAGTTCAAGACCCGCCGGCTGGTGAACGACTACCTCGAGCCGCCGAAGGTCACCGCGAAGATGGAGATCGCGCAGCGCCGCTTCGCGGAGATCCGCGACGACCTGTCCGAGCTCTGCGTCCGCGATCCGCACGAGCTGCTGCGCGCGCTCGAGATGCAGACCATCCTCGACTGCGCCGACATGGCCGCCGCCGCCTCGCTCTACCGCACCGAGAGCCGCTGGGGCTTCTACCACCTGCGCGTCGACCATCCCGAGACCAACGACGACGAGTGGTTCTGCCACACCGTTCTCTACAAGGACGAGCAGGGCCGGATGGCCCACGCCAAACGCGAGGTCGACCCCTACGTCGTCGCCGTCGAGGCCGACGAGATGGCCGCCTACCACCAGCTCCGCGTGAAGACGCCGGCCGCGGCCGAGTAAGGACGAGACCATGCCGATCATCACCCAGGCCAAGAGCGCGGCGGTCGTCATCGACGACGCGAAGTGCATCGCGGAAAAAGGCTGCACCGTCTGCGTGGACGTGTGCCCGCTCGACATCCTCGCAATCGACGAGGGGCGGAAGAAGGCGTTCATGAAGTACGACGAGTGCTGGTACTGCATGCCCTGCGAGGCCGACTGCCCGACCGGCGCGGTCAAGGTCAACATCCCCTACCTGCTGCGCTGAGGGACCAGACCCATGCCCGTGTTCGACGCCTTCGACGACGATCTCGACGACCTCCGGGAGCGCTGCTCCGACCCCGACGCCGGCGTCCGCCGCGTCGCCATGATGGAGCTCGCCGAGCAGGTGGGCCCTGAGGCGACCGTGCTGCTCCTGAAGGGCCTCGGCGATCCCGACGCGCAGGTGCGCGCCGCCGCGGCCAAGGCGCTGGACGAACACGACGGCCCCGAGGTCGTCGAGGGACTCGTCGGCTCGCTGGAGGACCCGGACGACGCGGTGCGCCATGCGGCCGCCGAGACGCTCGCCGACAAGAAGGAGCCCGCCTGCGGCCCGCTGCTGATCGAGCGGGCGGAGCACTCCGATCCGTTCGTGCAGGCCGCGGCGCTGAGAGCGCTGCGCGAGCTGACGCTGCCGGACGCGCTCGCCGCGGCGCTGAAGGCGCTGCGCAACCCCTCCCCCGACGTGCGCCGCGAGGGCCTCGGCGTCATTGGCTGGCTGAAGGCCGAGGAGGCGATGCCGGCGCTGATCGCGACCGCCTCCGACGCGGACCCCTCGGTCCGCCGCGCCACCATGTCGGCCCTGGTGTTCGTGCGCCCCGGCGGTCCCGGCGCGACGACGCTGGTGGCTGGGCTTTCGGATCCCTATTGGCAGGTGCGCGAGGAGGCTGCGATCGTCTCGGCCAAGATCCGGTTGCCGGAAGCGACCACGGCGCTGATCGCCGCGCTGGGCGACGAGGTCTGGCAGGTGCGGGTGAAGGCGGCGAACGCCCTCGGGCGGCTCCGCGCGGAGAGCGCGGTCGAGGGGCTCGGCAAGGCGCTCGACAGCGAGATCCCGAACCTGCGCAAGGAATCCGCTGCGGCGCTCGGCGAGATCGCGGCCCCCGCGGCGCTGCCCTGGCTGGAGCGGGCGATGGACGATCCCGACCCGGACGTCCGCAAGCTCATCCGCTGGGCGATCGGCCGCTGCCAGGGGGCCTGACCCCGCACGCATCGACCTTCGAAATCAAAGCCGTCGGAGCCCCCTCCGGCGGCTTTTTTCGCGTCGGCGCGGTCACGAAGCCGCGCAGCGCCCAGCCGCTGATTGGAATCAAAACAATCCTATGCTCTGCTGCAGCGCACCACGTGCGATGTCGGGAGATCCGCGATGCAGCAGACCGTCCCTCTGGCCTGGCCGCCCCAGCTCCGCCCGCAGGCCGCCGCGGAGCCCGCGCGCGCCTCCGCGCTTCTGCTCGCCGACGGCGAGGCCCCGGAGCGCGGCCCCAAGCCGATGCTCCAGGGGCTGACGGAGCGCGAAACCGCGCTGGTGATGGAGCGCGCCCGTCGCCGGGTGCTCTACCGCGGCGCCACGCTGTTCAGCCAGGAAACCCCGCACGACGGCATCTGGCTGATAGAGACCGGCCGCATCCGCGTGTTCTACGCCGCCCCCACGGGGCGCGAGATCACCCTCGCCTACTGGTATCCGGGCAATTTCGTCGGCGGGCCCGAGGTGTTCGGCACCGGCCAGCATTGCTGGTCGGGCATGGCCGCCAGCAACAGCTCGGTGCTGCACCTTCCGGGCCGCACGCTGAAGGACCTCGTCACCCAGATCCCGACGCTCGCCGTCAACGTGATCGAGGGCGTGGCATTCAAGGGCAAGTGCTACTCGGCGCTGGCGCAGATGCTCGGCACCCGCTCGATCACCGAGCGGCTGGCGCACCTCCTGCTCCACCTCGCCGACCTCTACGGCGTCGAGGAGGAGGACGGCGGGGTCGCGATCGCGGCCGCCTTCACCCATGCCGACCTCGCCCACATGGTGGGCGCGACGCGGCAGTGGATCACCATCAGCCTGAAGCGCATGAGCGCTCAAGGCGTGCTGGAGGTCCGCCGCTCGCAGATCGTGCTGCGCAAACCCGACGTGCTGGCGCAGATGAAGAGCGGCGGCGACGCCTGACCTGAGCGGGATTTGGGGCGACAGGGCGCTGGCGAGGCCGCGCTCGCATCCCGGTTTAGGCCGGAGCGAACACCCCCACAGCTGCGATCGAAGAACGCGCCTCGACGGGTGCGCCCGTCGCGTCGCTCGGCCCGTGGTGTCCCGGCGCGGAGCGACGACACGCGCAGAGCGGGCGTCCTTCTCCCTCCAAAACCCTGCCCCAACCACGCGCGTCGCTCCGGCAGGACGGCGTGTTTTTAGGCGAGCCCGCTTTCTTGGCAACTAATCAACCGCGATCGGCCATCTCCGTTTGATCCTCGGCGGGGTCGGGCCGGATCATCCCTGTGTCGGGATGCCCCGGCGGATGACCCCAGCTTCCAACGAGGTGAGCCATGGCCTTCCCGACCTTCTCCCGCACGGCGGCCTCGCTCGCCGCGCTGATCGCCGCGGGCGTCAGTCTCGCCGCGCCCGCCTCCGCCGAAACGCTGATCGTCGGCATCGGCACGCAGGACACGACGACCAACACCGTCACCACCGGAGTCGTGCTCCGCCAGCTCAAGCTGATCGAGAAGCACCTGCCGAAGGACGGCAAATACGCCGGCCTCGACATCAAGCTCGACTGGCAGAACTTCACCTCCGGGCCGCCCGTCACCAACGGCATGATGGCCGGCAAGCTGCAGTTCGGCGGCATGGGCGACTACCCGCTCGTCGTGAACGGCTACACCTTCCAGTCGAACCCCGAGAGCAAGACGCAGCTGATCTCGGTGGCGGCCTATAACCTCGACGGCTCCGGCAACGGCGTCGTGGTGCACAAGGACTCGCCCTACTTCGCGCTGGAGGACCTCAAGGGGAAGGTCGTCAGCGTCCCCTTCGGCTCCGCCGCCCACGGCATGCTGCTGAAGGCGATGCAGGACGCCAAGATGCCGAAGGACTTCTTCACGCTTGTGAGCCAGAGCCCGGAGGTCGGCTCCACCAATCTGAAGGAGCAGAAGATCGACGCCCACGCCGACTTCGTGCCCTTCGCCGAGCTGCTGCCGTTCCGCGGCTTCGCCCGCAAGGTGTTCGACGGCGTGCAGACCAACCTCCCCACCTGGCACGGAGTGGTGGTGCGCACCGACTTTGCGGAGAGGTATCCGGAGATCGTGGACGCCTACCTGCAGGCGGTGCTCGACGCCAACGAATGGGTGAAGAGCGACCCGAAGCGAGCCGCCGAGAAGATCTCGGAATGGACCGGGACCGACAAGGAGGTCGTCTACATCTTCCTTGGGCCCGGCGGCATCATGACCATGGACCCGACCCTCAAGGCGCCGCTGATCGCGGCCGCCAAGGAGGACGTGAAGGTCCTGCAGAGCCTCGACCGCATCAAGACGCCGTTCGACGTCGATCCCTGGGTCAACGACGGCTACCTGCGGGCGGCCTTCAAGGCGCGCGGCCTCGACTACGACGCCGCCGTGAAGAGCACCGCGAACTACGAGGTGAGCGGCGAGGACGCCTTCTGCAAGAAGCCGATCACCGAGCCGCGGAAGGCCGGCGAGATCTGGGTGAAGGACGGCGACATCCTGGCCTTCTCCAGCGCCTCTTGCACGCTCGCGGCCTACCGCGACATGCAGACCAAGGGCACGGCGATGAACGTCGCCTACGTGTTCGACGCCGCCCGCGGCATCAAGCTGTTCGCCGACAAGGCGTTCTACGTGATCGACCCGAAGGCGGGCGTGACCCCCTTCATGCTGAAGCAGGACGCCGAAGCCTTCGCGACGAAAGCCGGCGGCAAGGTCGCGCCGTTCGAAGACGCGCTGACCGCCGCGACGGCGGGCTGAGGCGCATGCAGACCGCCGCCATCTCATCGTCCCGCGAGACGCCTCCCCCGGCGGCCCGCGAGACGACCGCTCCGGCCGCGGCGCCCTCGCCGCCGCGGCCGGCCCCCCTCCTCCGCATGGCGCGCCGCCACCGCGGCGAGATCCGCGCCGTGCTCGTCGGCGCGCTCTCAGTCGCGGCCTTCGTGCTGGCCTGGCACCTGCTCACGACCTACCGGGTGAACATCTACGTCCGCTTCATGAACGTGCCGTCGCCCGCCGACGTGCTCGAGAGCGCGCGGACCGCCTTCGCGACGGCGACGTTTTTCCAGCACGTCGCGATCAGTTGCCGCCGCATTCTCTATGGCTTCCTGCTGGCCGCGGCGCTCGCGGTGCCGCTCGGCCTGCTGATGGGGCGCTTCAAGCTGCTCAGCGAGATCGTCTTCCCCGTCTCCGAGGTGCTGCGGCCGATCCCCGCCATCGCCTGGGTGCCGATGGCGATCATGCTGTGGCCCACCAACGAGCAGTCGATCGTGTTCATCACCTTCCTTGGCTCGTTCTTCCCCATCCTGCTCAACACGCTGCACGGCATGGCGACCGTCGATCCCGTGCTGGTGCGCGCCGCCCGCTGCCTCGGCGCGACCGAGACCGCGACCTTCCGCGAGGTCTACCTGCCGGCGACGCTGCCGCAGATCTTCACCGGGCTCACGGTCGGCATGGGCGTCGCCTGGGTGTCGCTGATCGCGGCGGAGATGATCTCCGGCCAGTTCGGCATCGGCTACTTCACCTGGGAGGCCTACAGCCTGGTCCAGTACTCCGACATCGCGCTCGGCATGCTTGCGATCGGCGTGCTCGGCCTCGCCTCGAGCTGGGCGATCCGGCTGGTCGGCCGCCTCCTGATGCCATGGAGCGCACGATGACCGCCCCCGCCTTCCTGCAGAGCGCGGACGCCGACACGTCCTACGCGCCGCCGAAGACCACCAAGGGACGGGTGGAGGTTCGCGGCTTCGGCCTGACCTACGACACCGCCGACGGCGCGACCGACGCGGTCTCCAGCGTCGACCTGACGGTCGAGCCCGGCGAGTTCGTCTCGATCATCGGCCCCTCCGGCTGCGGCAAGTCCACGCTGCTGAACGCGCTCGCCGGCTTCCTGAAGCCCACGCGCGGCGTCGTCACGGTCGACGGCGAGCCCATCACGGGGCCGAGCGCCGACCGCGGCATGATCTTCCAGCAGTACTCGCTGTTCCCGTGGAAGACCGTGCGGGAGAATGTCGAGTTCGGGCTGAAGATGAAGGGCATGGGCCGTTCGGAACGCTCGCGGGCGGCGCGCACGCTGCTGGGGCTCGCCGGGCTCACCCCGTTCGAGAACCACTATCCGGACCGGCTGTCCGGCGGCATGAAGCAGCGCGTCGGCATCGTCCGCGCGCTCGCCACCGGCCCGCGCATCCTGCTGCTCGACGAGCCCTTCGGGGCGCTCGACGCCCAGACGCGCCTGATCATGCAGCAGATCCTCACCAACATGTGGCAGCGGCTGAAGATCTCGGTGCTGTTCGTGACCCACGATCTCGACGAGGCGATCTTCCTGTCGGACCGCATCTACGTGATGACGGCGCGGCCGGGCGAGATCAAAGCCGAGATCGCGGTGCCGCTGCCCCGCCCGCGCCTTCCTGCCATGACCATGTCGTCGGAGTTTCTGGCGCTACGCCGCGGCCTGATGTCGCTCATCCGCGAGGAGAGCCTCAAGGCCATGGGCGGCGAACTCACGGCCGACGGCCTGCAGGGCCTCGCGATCAACCTCGAAGGCCAGGACGTGTTCCGCGCGCTGTGAGCGGAACCGATCTGCGTTCTTCCCCATTGGAAAGCGACGCGCGATGACGTATGTCGTCACCGAAAATTGCATTCGGTGTAAGTATATGGATTGTGTGGAAGTGTGTCCGGTGGACTGCTTCTACATGGGCGAGACGATGCTGGTCATCGCCCCGGACGAGTGTATCGACTGCGGCGTGTGCGAGCCCGAATGCCCGGCGGAGGCCATCAAGGCCGACACCGAGCCGAACCTGCAGGGCTGGATCGCGCTCAACGCGAAATACGCGGCCGTCTGGCCGAACGTGACCGAGAAAGGCGAGCCGCCCGCGGACGCCGCCGTCTGGGACGGGGCGTCGGGCAAGCTCGAAGCCGTGTTCGGGGCGTCCGATCCGGCGGCGGCGTGACGACGCGAGCTGAGAGACCGAGAGACGATGAGCAAGTATCTTGAAGAGCGCGTGACCCACGTGAAGCACTGGACGGACACCCTGTTCAGCTTCCGCACCACGCGCGATCCGTCGTTCCGCTTCCGCAACGGCGAGTTCACGATGATCGGCATCGAGGTCGAGGGCCGCCCGCTGGTGCGCGCTTATTCGGTGGTCTCGGCGAACTACGACGAGGAGCTCGAGTTCTTCTCGATCAAGGTTCAGAACGGGCCGCTCACCTCGCGGCTCCAGCATCTCAAGGTCGGCGACCCGATCCTCGTCGGCAAGAAGCCGACCGGCACGCTGGTGCTCGACAACCTGCTGCCAGGCAAGAACCTCTACCTGCTCGGCACCGGCACCGGCCTCGCGCCGTTCCTGTCGATCATCAAGGACCCCGAGACCTACGAGCGCTTCGAGAAGGTCGTGCTGGTCCACGGCTGCCGCCAGGTGAGCGAACTCGCCTATGGCGAGCTGATCACCGAAGGCCTGCCGAAGGACGAGCTGATCGGCGAGCTCGTGAGCGAGGGCCTGATCTACTACCCGACCGTCACGCGCGAGCCCTTCCGCAACCGCGGCCGCATCACCGACCTGATGGCCTCCGGCAAGCTGTTCGAGGACATCGGCCTGCCGATGATGTCGAAAGAGAACGACCGCTTCATGCTGTGCGGAAGCCCGGACATGATCCGCGACACCCGCCAGCTGCTGGTCGACGGCGGCTACGAAGAGGGCAACCACGGCGAGGCTGGGCACTTCGTGATCGAGAAGGCCTTCGTCGAGAAGTGAGCCTCGGGACGAAACGCGAAAGGGCCGCGCGAGCGATCGCGCGGCCCTTTTTGTTTGGACGGCGCGGCTTTCGTCTCCGCGAATGAACCCCGCCGTCATTCCGGGCGAAGTCCCGCAATCCATCATCCCGCCGGTGGTGACCGCTCTCGAACGGCGGGATGATGGGCCCCGGCACGTCGGCCGGGGCGACGTCGAACGTGGACTGACCGTCGCGCTTCTACGAGCCGCCCGGCCCCGATTTCGGGGTCACGCGATCGAGCGCGACGCCGCCCGCACCTGCTGCGTCGCGGCGTCGATGTCGGAGGCCGAGCGCGCGATCGAGTTGAGGCTCTCCGTCACCGTCTCAACCGCCCGCGCCGCCTCGTGCATGTTCGCCGACATGTCCTGCGTCACCGCGGACTGCTCCTCCACCGCCGAAGCGATGCTGGCGGAGGCGCTGTGGATCTGCTGGATGGTCGCGACCACCGCGCGAATGGCGTCGACGACGCCGGAGGTCGAACTCTGGACCGTCGCCACGTTGCGGGAGATCTCGTCGGTGGCCTGGGAGGTCTGCGCCGCGAGGTTCTTCACCTCGGCGGCCACCACCGCGAAGCCGCGGCCGGCCTCGCCGGCGCGCGCCGCCTCGATGGTGGCGTTGAGCGCGAGCAGGTTGGTCTGGGCGGCGATGTCGCGGATGAGTTCGGTGACCGACCCGATCTCGGTCGCGGAGCTGGCGAGGCCGCCGGCCGTGTCCGACGCGCGGTTCGCGGCGTCCACCGCCTCTATGGTGGTCTTCAGGGCGAAATCCAGCTGGCGGCTGATTTCCGACACCGAGGCCGCAAGCTCCTCGGCGCCGGCCGCGACGCTCTGCACGTTGGCCGTCGACTGCACCGCAGCGCTGGCCGCGCTGGCGGCCTCGCCGTTCGTGATCGCGATGCGCTCCCCGATCTGGTTAAGATCGCCGTCGATCGCGACCTGCACCGAGGCGCGCCGCGCCCGCTCCGCGACCTCGCTGGTGATGTCCGCGGCGAACTTCACCACGCTGATCGGCCGACCGTCCGGGTCCAGGACCGGATTGTAGGTCGCCTGGAGCCAGACCTCGCGGCCGCCCTTTGCGACACGCATGAACTCGCCCGCCTGGTACTCGCCGCGCCGGAGCGCCTCCCAGAACTGCGTGTAGCTCGGACTGGATCTGGCCGCCGGGCTCATGAACATGCTGTGATGGCGCCCCACCACCTCGTCGGACCGGTATCCGGTCGCCGCGAGGAAGTTGTCGTTCGCGTCGATGATGGTCCCGTCGAGATCGAAGCGGATGACCGCCTGGCAGCGCCGAACCGCCGCGATCTGGCCGGCGTGCTCGATGGCCTTGGTCTTCTCGTCCGTCACATTGGAGGCGCACCCGACCACGCCGAGCGGCTTGCCGTCCCGCCCAAGCAGGGGGGCGTAGCAGCCGTGCATCCAGACGTCGGCGCCCCCCTTGGCGATCCGGCGAAAGTCGCCGGTCTGAACCTCGCCGTTGCGCAGGCCGCTCCAGAAGAGCGCGTAATCGGGCTTTGCGGCCTCCGCCGGCTCGACGATCAGCCTGTGGTGCTTGCCCCGAACCTCGTCGAGCGTGTACCCGAAGATCGCGAGAAAGTTTGCGTTTGCGGTCTGGATCACGCCGTCCAGTCCGAGCTCGACGATCGCATGCGACCGGTCGAACGCCTTCAGTCTCTCCGACGCTAATCGCCCGACCAACAGTGAAAATAACGCCATCGACATGCCCCCCGGCATCGTTCCCAAAAATCGGATTGCATCGCAAGAAACATGATAGCCGGCTCATGAACTGGGAGGAGCCGCATCTGGAACTGCGCCAGATCGTGTGCGGATGCGGCACGTTCTGACGATCCAAACCTTGCCGCTACGCCTTGTTCGGCGGTCAATAATCCCGTCGACCGCCTTAGTTCAAAAGCTAATACTCGAATTATTAAGCATCCATTGATGCCGAACGACCACGTCGTGATCTGCATTTCTTCGTAGCCATTGACGCGACGTCTGTCCGTCGAGCGAAAGTCGACTTCGATGTCCCCGCCGTCCCCCACGCCCGCCGTGATGCTGCAGGGCACCGGCTCGAACGTCGGCAAGTCGCTGATCGTGGCCGGGCTCTGCCGCCTGTTCGCGCGGCGGGGCCTCAGGGTCGCGCCGTTCAAGCCGCAGAACATGTCGAACAACGCCGCCGTGACCGCCGACGGCGGCGAAATCGGCCGCGCCCAGGCGCTGCAGGCGCGCGCTGCGGGGCTGCAGCCGCTGACCGACATGAACCCCGTGCTGCTGAAGCCCGAGAGCGAGACCGGCAGCCAGGTGGTGGTGCAGGGCCGCCGGCTCGGAAGCTACCGCGGCAAGGCCTACGGCGCGCTGAAACCGAGCCTGATGCCGGCCGTGCTGGAGAGCTACCACCGGCTCGCGGCCGGCGTGGATCTCATGGTGATCGAGGGCGCCGGCAGCGCGGCGGAGGTGAACCTCCGCGCCGGCGACATCGCCAACATGGGCTTCGCCGAGGCCGCCGACGTGCCGGTCGTGCTGGTGGGCGACATCGACCGCGGCGGCGTGATCGCGACGCTGGTGGGCACGCACGCGCTGTTGCCGCCCAGCGACCTCGCACGCGTAAAAGGCTTCCTCATCAACCGCTTCCGCGGTGACGTCACCATGTTCGATGAAGGCTTGCGGGTGATCGCAAGCCGTACGGGATGGGCGTCTCTAGGGATCGCGCCCTGGTTCGCCGACGCCGTGAAGCTGCCGGCGGAGGACTCCGTCGACCTCGCCTCCCGCGCCGGGCGGCCTGAGGGGCCGATCCGCATCGTCGCGCTCGCTCTGCCGCGGATCGCGAACTTCGACGATCTCGATCCTCTGCGGCTCGACCCGTCCGTCTCGCTCACCCTGCTCAGCGACGGCGCCCCGCTGCCGCCCGAAACCGACCTCGTTCTTCTCCCCGGATCGAAGGCGACCATCGCCGACCTCGCGACGCTCAGGGCCTGGGGTTGGGACGCGGACATCCGCGCCCATGTGCGCCGCGGCGGACGCGTGCTCGGCCTCTGCGGCGGCTACCAGATGCTGGGACGGACCATCGCCGATCCCGACGGCGTCGAGGGCGCGCCCGGAACCGTCGAGGGCCTCGGCCTGCTTGCGGTCGACACCGTGCTGGGGGCGGAGAAGCGGCTCGCGCTGGTCACGGGCCGTCACGTCGCGAGCGGCGAGGAGGTCGAGGCCTACGAGATTCACATGGGCCGCACCGAGGGGCCGGACGCGGCCCGCGCTCCGTTCGAGGTGGCGGGCCGCCCCGAGGGCG
This sequence comes from Methylopila capsulata, assembly GCF_016907975.1. Classification (GTDB taxonomy): domain Bacteria; phylum Pseudomonadota; class Alphaproteobacteria; order Rhizobiales; family Methylopilaceae; genus Methylopila; species Methylopila capsulata. The sequence continues at coordinate 62,414 of NZ_JAFBCY010000004.1, read as the reverse complement.
CGGTCTCGCCCGACGGCCGCGTGGCGGGAGCCTATCTCCACGGCGTCTTCGCCCGCGACGGTTTCCGTCGCGCCTACCTCGAAGCGCTCGGCGGGACCGGCGAGGCCTACGGCTACGACGCGACGGTGGACGCCACGCTCGACGCGCTCGCCGACCATCTGGAGGCGCACCTCGACGTCGAGGCGCTGCTCGCGATCGCCCGGCGCGAGAGCCTCAGATGAAGACCGCGAGCGCGCCCGCCCAAAGCGCGGCGTGGACCGCGCAGGCCGTCAGGAAAAGCCGCAGGGCGCGGCTGATGTCCTGCGGGGTCGCCTGCGGATCGCCGTCGCGGTTCATGTAGGGATCGTCGACCAGACGGCCACCGTAGCTGCGCGGCCCGCCGAGCGCGAGCCCGAGCGCCCCGCCGGTCGCGGCCTCCGGCCAGCCGGCGTTCGGCGAGGCGTGCAGCGGCGCGTCCCGCCGCATCGCGGCCCAGGCCTTTCGCCAGGGCCGGCGCGTCAGCAGCGCCGCCACGACCACGATCGCGCCCGACAGCCGGGCCGGCGCGAGGTTGACGTAATCGTCGAGCCGCGCGGCCGCGCGGCCGAAGGCGAGGTGCCGCTCGGTCTTGTGGCCGATCATGCTGTCGGCGGTGTTGATCGCCTTGTAGGCGATGATACCCGGCAGCCCGAGCACCACGCCCCACAGCGCCGGCGCCACCACGCCGTCCGCGAAGTTCTCGGCGAGCGATTCGATCGCGGCCCGCGACACGCCGGCCTCGTCCAGCCGCTTCGGATCGCGGCCGACGATCATCGAAACGGCCTGACGCGCGGCGCCGAGCCCGCCCGCGGCGAAGGCGGTCCGGACCGCGGCGACGTGGAGGTAGAGGCTCTTCTGCGCCAGGAACACGCTCGCCACGGCGCCCTCGGCGACGACGCCGAAGGGAATGTCGGCGAGTGTCCAGGCGATCACGGCGCCCGTCGCCAGCGCGGCCAGCGCGACGATCGTTATGGCGACGACGCCCCGCCTGCGACGCTCGCTCTCGTCGAGGTCCAGCCGGTTGAGCCTGCGGTCGAGCGCCTCGATGCCGCGGCCGATCAGCACGACGGGGTGGGCGACCCGCCGCCACACCCTGTCGGGGTCTCCGACCAGCGCGTCGATCGCCAGCGCGATCAACACCATCAGCGCGTTGTGCGCGAGATCCATTCGCTAAGCGTCCCCCGTCCCGCCGACGATGGCGGCAAACGGCACGGCCCGCGCCGCTTGGTCAAGTGGTCGGACGGCTAGGTTTGATGCTAGGAGCGGACCATGAGCGCGCCCGTGACCCTTACGATCTGCCGCACCTGCCGCCCCGAAGGCGCGCCCGAGGACGCCGAACGCCCCGGCGCCGCCCTGCTCCGCGAGGTCGTCGCCGCGGTCGCCCTGCGGGACGCCGGCGCGACGGTGGAGGTGAAGGCGATCGCCTGTCTCTCCGCCTGCTCGCGCGCCTGTTCGGCCACGGTCTCGGGCGAGGCCAAGTTCGGCTATGTCGTGGGCAACCTGTCGCCGCTCGACGCCGCCGACCTCGTCGGCTTCGCGCTCGCCCACGCCGAGAGCGCGGACGGAATCCCGCCGTGGCGCGCGCGCCCCCAGGTGGTGCGCAAGAACACCATCGCCCGCCTGCCGCCGCATGGCGTCGCCCACGCGTTGGTGGAGGAGCCGGCGTCAGCCGCCGTCGATGAGGTGCAAGAAGGAGCCTGACACCGGGCCGGCCGCAAGGCCGCAACGGGTCCCGTCGGGAAGCTCGAACAGCGGGTCGCCCGTCTCGGCCAGCACCGAGGCGTAGTGGAACTCGTGCGCCCGGTAGGTCGCGCCGTGAGCGCCGAGCGCGCTGTCCGCGACGAGCGTCGCGTGCCGGTAGCCCAGATGCAGCCTTCGCGTCGCGAACGAGGTCTCGAGCCGGAGCAGGCCGAGCATGGCGTGGCGGACGCCGTCCGCGTCCACGAGGCCGTCGCCCAGGGCCATGTAGCCCCCGCACTCGCCGAACACCGACGCCCCGCGATCGACCGCGTCGCGCATCCCGGTCCGGAAACGCCCGGCCGCCGCCAGCCGGCCGGCGTGGAGTTCGGGGTAGCCGCCGGGCAGGTAGACCGCGTCGGCGTCCGCGTCCGGCGCTTCGTCGGCGAGGGGCGAGAACGGCATGAGCTCGGCTCCGCTCTCCCGCCAGGTTTCCAGCAGGTGAGGATAGGCGAAGCGGAACGCGACGTCGGAGGCGACCGCGATGCGCGAGCCCAGCGGCGGAACCGCCGGGCGGCCGACGTGGGAGACGGCGCGCGGCAGCGGCCGGGCCAGCGCCCGGAGCGCGCCGAGGTCCACATGGGCTGCGACGAGGGCCGCGGCGCGGTCGAGGAAGCCTTCGAGGTCCGACATCTCCTCGGCCTGGACGAGGCCCAGATGCCGCGACGGCGTCTTGAGCTCCGCACGACGCGGCAGCGCGCCGAAGACCGCGATCCCCGCCTCCGCGCAGCCCTCGCGCAGCAGCGCCTCGTGGCGGGGGCTCGCGACGCGGTTCAGCACCACGCCCGCAACGTCGGGCCCGCCGGCGCGGCGGCGGAACCCGTCGACCACCGCGCCGACCGATTGCGCCATGCCGCCCGTGTCGACCACCATCACGACCGGCGCCTCCAGCATGCCGGCGACCTCCGCCGTGCCGCCCCGCCCCTCCACGCCGGTCTCGGCCGCGCGGTCGAACAGACCCATGACGCCTTCGACGACGAGCAGGTCCGCCCCCTCGCCCGCCGCGGTCGCGAGCGTCAGCACCCGGTCGCGCCGCATCGCCCAGCCGTCGAGGTTGAGGCAGGGGCGGCCTGTAGCGGCCGCATGGAACCGGGGATCGATGTAATCCGGCCCGATCTTCGCGGAGCCCACCGCGACGCCCGCCGAGCGGAACGCCCGCAGCAGGCCGAGCGTCAGCGTGGTCTTGCCGGAGCCGCTGGCCGGCGCGGCGACGACCAGCGCGGGCGTCATCAGCCCACGTCGTCCACGGGCGCGGCGTAGCCGCCGACGCCGAGCACGGGCGCCAGCGCCACGACCCCGCCGACCACGACCAGCACCGGCGGCTCCAGGCCGCCCGCGTCCTCGCCCGCGGCGAGCCGCCCGAGCGTGGTGCGCACCACCTTCTGCCGCGGGGTGGTCGCCTGCGCCACGATCGCCGCGGGCTCGGAGTCCGGACGCCCCGCCTCCATCAGCTTCTGGGCGATCACCTGCATGAGGCGAAACCCCATGTAGACCACCAGCACGGGCGAGCCCGCGGACAAGGCCGCCCAGTCGAGCCGCGCGGACAGGCCGCCGGAGGCGTCGTGCGCCGTGAGGAAGGTGACGGACTGGTTGACGTCGCGGTGGGTCACGGGGATGCCGGCCGCAGCCAGCCCGCCGACGCCGGCGGTCACCCCCGGCGCGACCCGGAACGGCACGCCCGCCGCGACGAGCCCCTGGGCCTCCTCGGCCCCGCGGCCGAAGACGTAGGGGTCGCCGCCCTTCAGCCGCAGCACGCGCTTGCCGGCGCGGGCGGCGTCGATCAGCCGGGCGTTGATCTCGGACTGCTTCGGCGACGGGCACCCCGCCCGCTTGCCCACGAAGGCGAGTTCGGCGCCGGGGGCCGCGAAGTTCAGCACGGCGTCGTTGACGAGCGCGTCGAAGAAGACGACATCGGCCTGCGACAGCCCCCACGCGGCCTGCAGAGTGAGAAGTCCGGGATCGCCCGGCCCGGCGCCGACCAGCCAGACCGAGCCGGCGGCGAACACGGGCAGCGCGCGCGCAAAGGCGGGATCGAAGGCGACGGGGGCGGAATGAACGCGCGCGGGATCAGAGGCAGTCGACATGCGCGGGACCATGGCGGTTCGGACGGCGCCGCACAATCCCGCGCCGTCATGTCGTTTCGGATAAAGGCGGCGTTGTGATGGCGGCCGGCCCGCACGTTCTGGTGCTCGGCGGCTCGTCCGAGGGCTTCGCCGCGGCGGAGCGCTTTTCGACGCTCGGCTGCGACGTCACCACCTCCTTCGCCGGCCGCACCGGCGCGCGGCGCCAGCCGGTGGGACACGCGCGCGTCGGCGGATTCGGCGGCGCGGAGGGGCTTTCGGAGTACCTCAAGACTGAGCGTGTGGCGCTGGTGGTCGACGCCACGCACCCCTTCGCCGCCCGCATGAAGGCCAACGCCGCGGCGGCCTGCGCAGCGACGCGGACGCCGCTGATCCATGTGGAGCGGCCGGCGTGGCGGCCTCAGCCCGGCGACGACTGGCGGATGGCGCCCGACGTGACGGCCGCCGCCGCGCTCGCGCCTGTGACGGACGGGCCCTGCTTCGTGACCGTCGGTCGCCAGGAGATCGCGCCCTTCGCCGCCCGCCGCGACCTGACGTTGCTGCTCCGCGTGATCGACCCGCCGGACGCGCCGTTCGACCATCCGGCGGCGACCTTCCTCTGCGACCGCGGCCCGTTCGCGCTGGAGGCGGAGCGTCGCCTATTTGCGGACCGCGGGATCGGCTCCGTCGTCTCGAAGAACAGCGGCGGCGCGGCGGCGGAAGCCAAGCTCGTCGTGGCGCGGGAACTCGGACTACCGGTCGTCATGGTGGAGCGCCCGCCTCGCCCTGAAGGACTGACCGCAGGAAGCGTCGACGAAGCTGCCCGGCTGGCGGCGGAAATGCTGGGTTTGCCGACGTCTTGAGCCATCTGGGTCGCCCTCGCCGTCGTCCTCCGGCTCGACCGGAGGACCCATCTGCGGCGTAGAGATCGACGTCGGAGGTGGATGGTCCGGTCAAGCCGGACCATGACGGCGAGGGTGACATGACGGTTGCGAGCGGCGACGACAGTCCGCGCGCCTCCTAAACCTATCTCTCACCTCCTCATGCCGAGGAGCATGCCGTAAGGCATGCGTCTCGAAGCACGCACTCCTCTCAGAGCCGGCGCCCGGATCCCATGACCCGCTCCCCTGATCACCCCCGCTGGCTCACCGTGGTCGGCGTCAATGAGGACGGCCTCGACGGTCTCGGCCTCGCGGCCCGCGCGGCGCTCGCGACTGCGGAGAAGGTCGTCGGCGGCGCGCGGCACCTCGAACTGATCCCGGCCTCGGCGTCTCCGAAGGCCGAACGCCACGCCTGGCCCTCGCCCATGCTGCCGTTCCTCGACGTGCTCGTCTCCTGGCGCGGGCGGACGACCGTCGTGCTGGCGAGCGGCGACCCGTTGCTCCACGGCGTCGCCGCCACGCTGCTCGGGCGGGTGGGGCCTGAGGAGATGACCGTGCTGCCGGCGCCTTCCGCCTTCCAGCTCGCCTGCGCGGCGATGCTGTGGCCGGTCGCCTCCACCGCCCTCGTCACCGCCTGCGGCCGGCCGGTGGAAAGCCTCGCCGCCGAGCTTCACGACGGCGCCCGCATCGTGCTGTTCTCCGCCGGCGGCGCGACGCCCGCCGCGGCCGCCGCGCTGCTGGTCGCCCACGGCTACGGCGACAGCGCGGTCACAGTGCTCGAGCGGCTCGGCGGGCCTCAGGCCGCGGCGACTTCGCTCCCCGCCCATGCGGTCGGCGACCGCGTCTTCGACCAGCTCAACACGGTGGCGATCGCCTGCGTCGCGGGGCCGGACGCGCGGCTGCTGCCGCGCGTGCCGGGCCTGCCCGACGACGCCTTCGCCAACGACGGCCAGATCACCCGGCGCGAGGTGCGCGCGCTGACGCTGGCGAGGCTCGCCCCCCTCCCCGGGGCGCTGCTGTGGGACGTCGGCGCAGGCTCCGGCTCGATCGGCGTCGAATGGATGCGCGCCGCCCGCGGGGCGCGCGCCATCGCGCTGGAGCCGCGGGCGGACCGCGCCGCCCGCGCCCGCGCCAACGCCGCCCGTCTGGGGGTTCCCGGCCTCGACGTGCGCGAGGCCGCGGCGCCGGAGGGTCTCGCCGGGCTGCCCCGGCCCGACGCGGTGTTCCTCGGCGGCGGCGCAACCGCGCCCGGCGCGCTGGAGATCTGCTGGGCCGCGCTGAAGCCCGGCGGGCGGCTCGTAGCCAACGCCGTGACGCTGGAAACCGAGACGAAGCTGCTCGCGGCGCGCGGGACGCTGGGCGGCGACCTCGTGCGCCTGCAGATCGCGAACGCCGAACCCGTGGGCCGCATGACGGGGTGGCGGCCGGCGATGCCGATCACCCAGTTCGTCGCCACGAAGCCGCGGACCTGAGGAGGCGGATGTGACCGTCCATTTCATCGGCGCAGGCCCCGGGGACCCGGACCTCATCACGGTGCGCGGCCGCGACCTGATCGCGCGCTGTCCGGTCTGCCTCTACGCCGGTTCGCTGGTGCCCAAGGCCGTGGTGGCCTATGCGCCAGAGGGCGCGCGCGTGCGGGACACCGCCGGCATGGCGCTGGAGGAGATCGTCGCAGAAGTCGAGGCGGCGCATGCGGCCGGCCTCGACGTCGCGCGCGTGCACTCCGGCGACCCTTCGCTCTACGGCGCGACAGCCGAGCAGTTTGCAGCGCTCGCCGCCCGCGGCATCCCCTACGAGATCACCCCCGGCGTGCCCGCCTTCGCCGCTGCCGCCGCGCGGCTGGGCGTGGAACTCACCGTGCCGGAAGTGGCGCAGACCGTCGTCCTCTCCCGGCTTTCGGGCAGAGCTTCGCCGATGCCGCCGGCCGAGACGCTCGCGAACGTCGCGGCCTCCCGCGGCACGCTGGCACTTCACCTCGCCGCGAAGCAGCTTCCCCGCATCGCAGCCGAGTTGACCCCGCTCTACGGGGCGGACTGCCCCGTCGCGCTGGTCGCCCGCGCGACCTGGCCGGACGAGGTCATCGTGCGGGGGACGCTGGCCGACATCGTCGAGAAGGCCGCGCCTTATGGCGTGGAGCGCACGGCGCTGGTGCTGGTGGGCTGGGCGCTCGGCGGCGCAGGCGACGCGACGAGCGCGCTCTACGACGCCGCGCACGACCGGCATCTGAAACCGGCGACGGAGTGAAGCGTCTCGAAGCACGCACCCGCCCAGAAACGCGCTGCTTAAAGAGGCCTTATCCGCCCGCCTCGTCATCCAGATAACTGCGGGGCGTGTAGAGCCACGTCTTGCCGTCGGCGCGGGCGAAGGCGCGGGTCCTGGACGATCCGATCAGCACCAGCGTGCGCATGTCGACAAGCTCGGGGTCGAGCTCGCCAAGCGTCGTGAGGGTGAAGCCCTCGCCCCTCCGCCCGACGCTGCGCGCCAGCGCCACCAGCGTCTCCGGCGCGCGCCGGGCGCGGAGGATGTCGAGCGCGCGAACGAGCTGCTCGCGGCGGGTCTTGGAGGCGGGGTTGTAGAGCGCGATGACGAAGTCGCCCTCGGCCGCGGTGGCGAGCCGCTGCGCGATGATCTCCCAGGGCTTCAGGTAGTCCGACAGCGAGATGGTCGCGAAATCGTGGCCGAGCGGCGCGCCGAGGCGGGCGGCGGCGGCCTGCATGGCGGAGACGCCGGGCGTGACCTCGACCGCGACCGAGGGCCAGCCCGCGGGCGCAGCCTCCAGCGCTTCCATCACCGCCGCCGCCATGCCGAACACGCCGGCGTCGCCGGAGGAGACGACCGCCACCTCGCGCCCTTGGGCTGCGAGCGTCAGTGCCGCCTGCGCGCGCTCGACCTCGACGCGGTTGTCGGATCCGTGGCGGCGCTGGCCGGCGCGCTCCGGCGCCATGGCGAGATAGGGCTCGTAGCCCACGAGATCGGACGCGCGGTCGAGCGCGGCGGCCGCGTCCGGCGTCAGCCAGCCGCGCGGGCCGGGGCCGAGGCCGACCACGGTCACGCGGCCCGGCGCGCGGCCGAAATCCTCGGGCGCGACGGGCGCCGAAAAGTGATGGATGCGCAGGCCGGGCTCGGCGTGGATCGTCTCGCCGTCCTCCAGCCGCTGCTCGACGATCCTGAGCGGGACGCCCCGCGCGATGAGCGCCTCGACAAACAGGTGGTGCAGCGGCGCGCCTTCAGGGGCCAGCGCCACGCCGAGGGCGGCCGGCGCGAGGGCGAGCCGCGCCAGCGCGGCGTCGAAGGCCTCGAGCGTCGCCATGTCGGGCCGGTCGAAGGCCGCGACCAGCACCTGCGGGTGGAACAGCAGGCCGTCGGCCGGCGCGGGAACCTCCTCCGCCGTCACCCGCAGCAGCACGGCGCCGTCGCCGTCCTGCGGCAGGTCGGACGCGCGGAGCCAGGGCGCCTCGCCCTCGATCCGGGCGCGGGCGCCGGCCAGCAGGTCGGAGGTGACGCGCTTGGCGTCCTGCGGGTTCGCCAGCACATAGCCCGCGGGCGGGGTTTCAAGCACCAGCCCGAAGCGGCGCGCGCCGGCGCCCGTGATGGCCGCCGCGCCGCCCAGCGCCGCCGCGACCGTCCGCGCCAGCACGTCCGCGCCGGCGAGGCCGCCGAGCAGCGGCACGACAGACGATCCGTCGTCGGAGACCGCCAGCACCGGCGGCTCGGCCTGCTTGTCGCGCAGCAGCGGCGCGATCAGGCGGATGAGGATGCCCGCGGCGCAGACGCCGAAGATCGGCCGGCCGGCGCGAAACGCCTCCGCCACCGCGCCGGCGGCGTCCTCGAAGACGCCGTCGAGGTCGGCGACGCGGCCCGCAAGCCCCGCCGTCTCCCCGCCCACGGCCGCCGCCGTCCGCCGCGCGGTCTCGGCGCCGGAGGCGTTGAAGGCGAAGACGATCGGCCGAGGCGCGGCGTCGCGCGTCACGGCGTCTCGAGACCGGGCAGCACGATGATGGAGAAGTAGGGCACCGAGGCCGGGTCGACCTCCGCCGCGGGCAGCACGCGCTCGCGCTCCTGACTGGCGCGTTCCACGTAGAACGCCCGCTCAAGCACGCCGGCGGCGTCGAGCGCCGCGCGCACCTTGGCGAAGGTGCGGCCAAGCTTCATGACGACGGCGGCGTCGGCGGCGGCGAGGCGCCGCGTCAGCTCCTCGGCCGGAAGCGTGCCGGGGATGACGGTGACGGTGTCGCGCCGGAGCACCAGCGGGCGGCCGAGCGCGACCGGGGCCGCCATCACCGAGGAGACGCCGGGCGTCACCGTGGTCTCGTAGCGGTCCTTCAGCCGGTGGTGCCAGTAGATGAAGGAGCCGTAGAAGAACGGGTCGCCCTCGCACAGCACGCAGACGTCGAGACCCCGGTCGAGGCGGGACGCGATGTCCTCGGCGCTCGAATCGTAGAAGTCGCGCATCACCTGCGGGTAGGACGGCAGGTCCGCCTCGGGGCTCGCCGTTACGGGGTAGACCAGCGGCAGCAGCTCCTGGTCGGGGCGGAGATGCGGCCGCGCGGCCGCGAGCGCCACGCCGTTGCCGGCCTTGGCCGCGGGATAGGCGATGACCTGCGCCTGCTGGATCAGGCGGAGCGCCTTCAGCGTCAGAAGCTCCGGATCGCCGGGGCCGACGCCGACGCCGGAAAGTCGTCCGGGGGCGGTCATTCCTTGGGGTCCGCGACGGCGTTGATCGCGGCGACCGTCATCGCGCTGCCGCCGCGCCGGCCAAGCAGCGTGAGGAACGGCACGCCGCGGGGATTCGCCGCCAGCTCGTCCTTCGACTCCGCTGCGCCGATGAAGCCGACCGGCAGGCCGAGGATCGCCGCGGGTCTCGGCCAGCCGGCGTCGAGCCGCTCCAGCAGGTGAAACAGCGTCGTCGGCGCGTTGCCGATCGCGACCACCGCCCCTTCCAGCCGGTCGCGCCACAGCTCGACGGCGGCGGCGGAGCGCGTGGTGCCAAGCTCGGCCGCGAGCCCCGGGGTGCGCGGGTCGTCGAGGAAGCACAGCACCTCGTTGTCGGCGGGCAGGCGCGATCGTGTGACGCCGGAGGCGACCATCTTGGCGTCCGTGATGATGGGCGCGCCATTGCGCAGCGTCGCGCGGCCGGCCGCGACCACGGCGGGATCGAACCGGACGTCGGCGGGAAGGTCTGTCATGCCGCAGGCGTGGATCATCCGCACCACGGCTCCGGCCACGTCGTCGGGCAGTCCCCCAAGATCGGCCTCCGCCCTGATCGTCGCGAACGAGCGGCGATAAATCTCCGCCCCGTCCTTCACATAGTCCATCACGCCCGCCCTGAAGCCTCGCGACAGCCTTGTGACGGGGGCGGCGCCGGCTGGCAAGGCGTCTCTTGGCTTAAACGTCGCCGAGACGCCGCAAGCTTCCAGCAGTGCGGTCGCTGCTTCGAACGGCGGAGCCAGGCTCGAGCGCTCCGGACGCGCGCGACGTCATGGTCCACCTCTCCCCTTGCGGGAGAGGGTTGGGGTGAGGGGTCGCCTGGGACGCCCTCCGTCGCCGCCAAGGATGTCCCGGACGAGCCCTCATCCGGCCGGCGCCTTAGCGCCGTCCACCTTCTTCCGCTGGGGGAGAAGGGAAGACCGGGGCTCCAAGCGCGCAGGTCATCCTCGCTGCGCCAGCCACTCCAGAATCGCGTCGGCGTCGGCCTCCGCGAGCCGGCCGACGGCCGGTCCCGGCCGGCGGGGGGCGGCGTGGGCGTGGAGGGTCCAGCCGGGAGCGTCGCTTGCGCCCAGCAGCAGCAGGTCGGCGTCCGCCGGGCCCGCGCAGCCCTTGCCGCAGGCGGAGAGGTGCACGCGCGCCAAGGGCGCGGCGCCGCTGGCCGCCGCCCGGGCGAGGAGCGCGAGGCCGGCGCCTTTCGCGGGCTCCCGCGCGCGGACGCAGGAGGGTGCGCCGGCGCAGGCGACGACGGTGAGGCGCTCCACGACGGCGACGGGCGGAAACCCCACGGCGTCCGACCGTCTCAGCAGGTCGGCGGCCCTCGCCGGCGCGACGCCCGGCAGCACCACCGCGGACCAGGGCGCCAGCACCAGCGCGCCCTCCCCGTCCTCGTCCGCGCGGGCGGCCAGCCAGCGCAGCTGGCCGGCGTCCAGCCGCCCCACGGCCACGGGAACGACCACCGCCGCACGGCCTTCGGCGTGCGACGCCGGCAGCGCGCCGAAGACCGGACGCACCTCGGCTGGCCATGCGACGTCGCCGCAGGGCGCAGCGAGGCCGGACGCGACGAGATCGGCGGCGACGACATGCGGCGCGAGATCGCGCGCGCGCGTGTCGGGGCCGAGCGCCGCGGCGGCGCGGGCGACCGCGAGGACTGCGGCGACCGCGGTCTCCGGCTCCGTCGCGACGCCCAGCGGCCGGCCGGCGAGAGCGAGCGCCAGAGCGCCCCGCCCCGCCCCGTCGCGCCGGGCCAACAGCGTCAGATCGGAGGCCGTGGCGGCGAGGCCGGCCCGGCCGCCGCCGTCGAGCGCGATCGAAAACTTCGGCGAGAGATCGGCGGCGACGTCCGCGGAGCCCAGCGCATCCGCCAGCGCAGCGGCCAGAGGCCTAAGGTCCGCGATCTCCGTCGGGTCGAGCCCTGCCAACGGATCGAGCAGCACGTTGCGCCGTCGATCAGCCTCCCCGCCCACGTAGAGGCCGACGGCGGCGAGCCGCTCGCCAAGTCTTGGCCCGGCGTCGAGCGACAGCCCGCGGATCTGGAGGTTGGCTCGGTTGGTGAGATCGATGACGCCGGAGCCGAGCGTCCCGGCGGCGTCCGCCACCCCGCGCGCCTGGTCCGCGCTCAGGCGACCTCCGGGCGTGCGGACGCGCGCGAGGCCGCCATCGGCCATCTCAGCGAGATGCGCTATGCCAGGACATTCGGCCATGGCGTTGTCGTCGCGCTCTGGCACGGAAAACGCAAGGGCGGGAGGATCGCGCGGATCTTCCACGCACCGAACACAGGGACACGAGGCCGCATGCCGCACGAACCGCTGACGCCAGAGACCGCTCGCGCCATCGCCGCGCTCGGAGGCCTCGCCATCGACGCGGAGAGCGGCGAGCGCGTCGCCCGTTCGGTGAGCGCCGTGACCGCAGCGGCGGCGGGCTTTCAGGATGCGCTCGGCTTCGAGGACCAACCCTCCGACTTCGCCCGGCTGCGCCGGACGATCGCCGCGGCCGCACGCAGCGCCGGCGGTTTCCATGACTGAGGCCGCCGGGACTTACGCGACCATGACCGACGCGACGGAACTCGCCTATCTCGACCTCGTCGACGCCGCGGCGGCGGTCGCCGCGAAGCGCGTGTCGTCGCGTGAGCTGACCGAGGCGCTGATCGCGCGAATCGAACGCTGGCAGCCGCACGTCAACGCCTTCACGTCGTTCGAGCCCGAGGCCGCGCTGCTCGCCGCCGACAGGGCCGACGCCTCAGAGCCCACCCGCCCGCTGCACGGCGTGCCGCTCGCCCACAAGGACATGTTCTACGCCGCCGGCAAGGTGGTCTCCTGCGGCTCGGCGCTCCGCGCTGACTGGGTCGCGACCGAGACCGCGACCGTGCTGGAGCGGCTTGAGGCCGCGGGCCAGATCAGACTCGGCGCGCTCGGCATGGCGGAGTTCGCCTATGGCGTCACCGGCCACAACAGCCATTTCGGCCACGCCCGAAACCCGTGGAATCCCGAGCGCATCACTGGCGGCTCGTCGTCCGGCTCCGGCGTCGCGGTGGCGGCGGGCTTGAGTTTCGCGGCGCTCGGCTCCGACACCGGCGGCTCGGTGCGGCTGCCCGCGCACTTCTGCGGCGTGACGGGACTGAAGACCACGCTCGGCCTCGTCAGCCGCGCCAACGCCATGCCGCTGTCGTCCACCCTCGACACCATCGGCCCGCTCGCCCGCTCCGCCCGCGACCTGCGCCTCATCATGCGCCTGGTCGCAGGCCCGGACCCGCTGGACGGCGAGACCGGCGAGCCCTGGCGCGAGGACGACCGGCCGGCCTCCGCCATGACCATCGGCGTGCCGACGAGCTTCTATGTGGAGGACCTCGACGCCGACGTCGCGAGCGCCTTCCAGCAGGCGATCGAGACCTTCCGCTCGCTCGGCTGCCGCATCGTCTCGGTCGACCTGCCGGACGAGGCGCTCCTCAGCAGCGCGGCGCTGATCGCCCTCGGCGCGGAGGCCGCGGCCCTGCACCGGCGCAACCTCGCGGAGCGTCCGGAGCTCTACGGCGAGCAGACCCGCGCGCGCCTCATCAACGGCTTCGGCTACTCCGGCGTGCAATATGTCGACGCGCTCCGCGGACGCGGGCCGGCGCTCGCCCGGCGGATCGAGCACATGGGCGCCTGCGACGCGGTGATCGCCCCGATCGCGCGCTTCCCCGCGCCGCCGATCGCCGACACCGACGTCGGCGCGCGGTTCGACGGCGTGGTGGCCGCGGTCTCCGCCCTGATGCGGCCCGTGAACTATCTCGGCCTGCCCGCGATCGCGCTGCCGGCCGGCCTGTCGCGCGACGGACTGCCGATCGGCGTCCAGGTGATGGGACGCCCGTTCAACGATCCCGCGCTGCTCACCCTCGGCGAAGCCTTCCAGAGCGCGACCGACCACCACCGCAGGAGACCGCCGGACCCCTCCTGACGCCCCGGAACCTCTCGGGCCCTCGTGCGTTGTACGGAACGAAGACGGGTTTTGCCGTCAAGATTTTCCGGAAACTGAAGGGGTTTGATCATGGTGGATCGTAAAGTAAGCGGCCTTGCAGGCGACGCCGGCGATCAGCTCGCGCACCTTCGGGACACCATCGCGGAGCTGGGCGAACGTGTGTCGACCCTCGCCGGCGAACGCGCCCGCGACGCCCGCAAGCGCGCCCGCTCGGCGGCGAAGTCGTTCGGCCCCGGCGCGAGCACGCTCTATGACGACGGCGTCGACGCGCTGCAGTCGGCCGCCGACAACGCCGTGTATTACGGCCGTCGCGCCAGCCACGTCGTGCAGCGCAACCCCGGCCTTTCGCTGCTTGGGCTCGCGATCGGCGTCGGCGTCGTCGCCGCGATCGTCTACGCCAGCCAGGAAGAAGACCGCCGCTGGTACGAGCGCGGCGGCCGCCGCGGCGGCTGGTTCTGAGCTTCGGCCTTTAGGCCCTAAAATGAAAAAGCGGCGTCGCAAGACGCCGCTTTTTTTGTGCGCGGAGCGCGTGGAACGCGGAGCGCTTCCGCCCTTGTGCCTCAGTCGATCTGCGCGCCGGAGTCCTTCACGATCGGCGCCCACTTGGCGAGCTCGGTCTTCACCAGCGTCGCGAGTTCCTCCGGGGTCGAGCCTACGGTCACCGCGCTGAAGTCCGAGAGCTTCGCCTTCACGGTCGGATCGTTCACCGCCTTGACCGCGACCTCGTTCAGCTTGGCGATCGCCTCCGGCGGCGTGCCCTTCGGCGCGAACAAAGCGTTCCACGAGTAGGTGTCGTAACCCGGCAGCGTCTCGGCGATCGCCGGCAGGTCCGGGAAGGTCGGCACCCGCTGCGCCGTCGTCACGCCGAGCGCGCGCAGGCGGCCGGCTTTGATGTGCTCGGTCGAGGACGGCATGTTGTCGAACTGGATCGGCACCTGCCCCGCGATCACGTCCACCAGAGCCGGGCCCGAGCCCTTGTAGGGGATGTGGATCAGGTCGATGCCCGCCAGCTTCTTGAACAGTTCGCCCGAGAGATGCAGCGGCGAGCCGTTGCCGGACGAGGCGTAGGAGTACTTGCCGGGATCCTTCTTCGCCATGTCGATCAGCTCCTGCACCGTCTTCGCGCCGAAGTTCGGATTGACGGTGAGGACGTTCGGCACGTTCACGAGCAGCGAGATCGGCGCGAAGTCCGTCTCGGCGTTGTAGGAGATCTTCTTGTAGAGCGCGGGGTTGAGCGCATGGGTCGCGACCGTGCCCATCAGGATGGTGTAGCCGTCGGGCTCCGCCTTCGCGACCGTGCCCGCGCCGAGGTTGCCGCCGGCGCCGCCGCGGTTGTCCACGATCACCTGCTGGCCGAGCGTCTCGCTCATCTTCGCCGCAACGAGACGCGCGACGAGATCCGTCGAGCCCCCCGGGGCGAACGGCACGATCAGCGTGACGGGGCGGCCGGGAAACCCTTGCGCCAGGGCGGGCGCCGCCAGCGGCCCGAGCGCCGCGGAGCCCGCCGCGGCGCCGATCAGCCCGCCGAAGCGCCGGCGCGTAAGGGTGAGATTCTCGTTCGACATCGACGTTCCCTTGTTCGTTTCTTGCGGGCCTGACGAAGACCTGAGCGCCCCGAGGGCGCGTGACTGTGGCATGCCGCCGCGGCTCGGTCGACAGGGTCCCAGGCGCCGTCGCCGCCGGTTGACGCGCTTACGATCACAACCGCGTCGGCGCGCGGCGCGACCGGATCACCGCCCGACGGTCTTCACCAGCCCGGCGTCGGGGTAGCACGTCGGCGCTTGCCCCTTGCCCACCTGCCAGCGGCCGATGGCGACGCGGGTGCGGAAACCCACGAGGCCGTCCGCCGTGCCGACGTCGTGCCCCTGCCCCTCCAGCCGCCGCTGCATGGCGGCGACGTCGGTGCGGTCGAAGCCCTTCGGCGCGGTCCAGGAGCCTGCGATCGGCCGCCCGGCGCCGAAGCGGTCCGCGAGATGGCCCACGAACAGCGCGTAGAGGTCGCTCTCGTTGTACTCCTTCAGCACATAGAAGTTCTCGGAGACGAGGAAGGCCGGCCCCGAACGCCCGGCAGGGTTCAGCAGGAACAGCTTGCGGCCCGCGTCCTTCGTGAACGCGCCGCCGGGCTTCGGCCGAACGCCCGCCGCGGCCCATTGCGCGACGGTGAGGCCCTGGTCCGGCCCCTCCAGCGTGCAGGCGACCTCCGCCGGAAGCTCCACCTCGACGCCCCACGCCCGGCCCGGCGCCCAGCCGTGCTTGCGCAGATAATTCGCGATCGAGCCGAGGCTGTCGGGCACGGAGGCCCAGATGTCCCGGCGGCCGTCGCCGTCCATGTCGACGGCGTTCTCGAGATATTTCGACGGCAGGAACTGCGGCTGGCCCATGGCGCCAGCCCAGGAGCTCTTCATGGCCGCGAGGCTGACGTGATCGCCTTCGAGGATCTTCAGCGCCGCGACGAGTTCGGGGAAGAACTGCTCCTTGCGCGCGCCCATGAACGCCTCGGTCGCGAGCGCCCGCACAGCGGAATAGGGGATCGAAGCCCGCCCGAAGCGCGATTCGCGCGCCCAGATCGCCGCCACGATCTCGCGCGGCACGCCGAAGCGCTTCTCGATCTGGTCGAGCGCGGCCTTCCATTTGACGAGCTCGGCGCGGCCCTCCTTCACGAGCGCTGCGAAGTTGGCTTCGGCCACATAGCGCGCGGGGTCCGAAAACTCCGGCTGCCGCTGCGCGCGTGCCGGCGGCGCGCCGGGCGGCGCAAGGTCCGGCAGGCTCCAGTCCAGCGCGACGTCCCGCGTCGCGGCCTCGAAGGTCTGCGCGGAGACGCCCGCCTTCAGCGCCGCCGGACGAACGGCGGAGCCGAGCCAGGCCTTGAACGCAGCCTCGACGGGCGGACGCTGGGCTTCGGGGAGGGTTTCCGCATGCGCCGGAAGCGCGAGGCCGAAAACGATACCGACGAACGCGAGGAGCCCGGCGACACCCGCACCCCCCTTGTCCCGGCCCCGAGCCGGGATCCGGACGCGCGCCGATCTCCGGACAGCCGCGGCGACTGGCGCGTTTTCTTCGAAACGCCCCGTGGGTCTGGGTCCCGGCTCAAGGCCGGGACAAGGCCCGAGGCGCGCCGGGACGCCGAGCAGCCTCCTCAGAACAGAAAATACCGCTGCGCCATGGGCAGGACGTCGGCCGGTTCGCACGTGAGAAGCTCCCCGTCGGCGCGCACGTCGTAGGTCTCGGGGTCGACCTCGATGACCGGCGTGGCGTCGTTCAGAATCATGCTGGCCTTGGATATCCCGCCGCGCACGTTCGTCACAGCCACGAGTTCGCGCGTGAGGCCGAGGCGCTGGCCGAGGCCGTCCTCGATCGCGGCCTTCGAGGTGAAGATCACCGACGACTTCTGCAGCGCGCGTCCGAACGAGCCGAACATCGGACGGTAGTGCATGGGCTGCGGCGTCGGGATCGAGGCGTTGGGGTCGCCCATCGGGGCGGCGGCGATCATCCCCATCTTCAGCACAAGGTCCGGCTTCACGCCGAAGAACGCCGGCGACCACAGCACGAGGTCCGCGAGCTTTCCCACCTCGACCGAGCCGACGTGCGCCGAGATCCCGTGCGCGATCGCCGGGTTGATCGTGATCTTGGCGATGTAGCGACGGACGCGCAGGTTGTCGTTGTCGCCGGTCTCTCCGCCGAGACGCCCGCGCTGGACCTTCATCTTGTGCGCGGTCTGGAAGGTGCGGATGCCGACCTCGCCGACGCGGCCCATGGCCTGGCTGTCGGACGAGATGATGGAGAGCGCGCCCATGTCGTGGAGGATGTCTTCGGCGGCGATCGTCTCCTTGCGGATGCGGCTCTCGGCAAAGGCCACGTCCTCGGAAATCGAGGGGTCGAGGTGGTGGCACACCATGAGCATGTCGAGATGCTCGTCGAGCGTGTTCACCGTGTAGGGCCGCGTCGGGTTGGTCGACGACGGGATGACGTTCGGAAGGCCCGCGACCTTGATGATGTCGGGCGCGTGGCCGCCGCCGGCGCCTTCGGTGTGGAAGGCGTGGATGGTGCGGCCCTTGAAGGCGGCGATCGTGTCCTCCACGAAGCCGCTCTCGTTCAGCGTGTCGGAGTGCAGCATGGCCTGCACGTCGAAGGCGTCGCAGACGGTGAGGCAGCAGTCGATCGCGGCGGGCGTCGTGCCCCAGTCCTCGTGCAGCTTCAGCGCCGCCGCCCCGCCGCGGATCTGCTCCTCGAGCGCCGCCGGCAGCGAGGCGTTGCCCTTGCCGGAGAACAGCAGGTTCACGGGGAAAGCTTCGGCGGACTCGATCATCCGCGCCAGATGCCACGGGCCGGGCGTGCAGGTGGTCGCGGTCGTGCCGGTGGCGGGACCCGTGCCGCCGCCGATCATGGTGGTGACGCCGGAGGCGATCGCGTCGTCCACCTGCTGCGGGCAGATGAAGTGGATGTGGGCGTCGATCAGCCCCGCGGTCAGGATCTTGCCCTCGCCCGCGATCACCTCGGTGCCCGGCCCGACGACGATCGTCACGCCCGGCTGCACGTCGGGATTGCCGGCCTTGCCGATGGCGGCGATGCGGCCGTCCCTCAGGCCGACGTCCGCCTTGATGATCCCGCCATGGTCGACGATCAGCGCGTTGGTAATCACGGTGTCGACCGCCCCTTGCGCCCGGCTCGCCTGCGACTGCCCCATGCCGTCGCGGATGACCTTGCCGCCGCCGAACTTCACCTCCTCGCCATAGGTGGTGAAGTCCTTTTCCACCTCGATGATGAGGTCGGTGTCCGCGAGCCGCAGGCGGTCGCCGACCGTCGGGCCGAACATGTCGGCGTAGGCCGAGCGGGAGATCTTTGCGGGCATGGGATGGGGATCTCAGATTGTGAGCAGGGTGAAGCCGTCGCTCAGGGCGGCTTCGCGATCGAACGTGCAAGTCGTGGAGCAGCCCGCCGAGCGGTTCATCGAGGCGATGAGGTTGTCGGCGACGTCGCCGCCCTCCTCCTTTGTGCGATGGGCCGCGTCGCGCATGAGGTCTTTGTGGCTGCAGGTGATCGCCGGATGCTCGGTGAGCTTCCGCAGGATCATCACAAGACGATCCTCGTCGAACCGACAGGCGCGCTTGAGCGTCCAGAGGGTTTCGAGAACGACGATGACATTGACGAAGACCGGCTCCTCCGCCTTATCGACGAAGCGCGCGGCCGCAGCCGCCTGAACCTCGTCGTCGCCGGTGAAAAGCCGGACGAGGATGTTGGTGTCGACGCCGATCATTCGGCGGCGTGACCGCGCTTCTTCGCCACGCCGTAAGAGCGGATGCGATCGTCGTCCTCGGTGACCGTTTCGACGATCGCGTCGTCCATCTCTCGGATCGAAAGCGGCGGAACACACTTCTCGAAGAGGTTTTGCCAGCCCCACGCCGTCTCGGTGATAGCGTGAAAGTGCACTTGCCCGTCATAGGCGAGAAAGAACTCGACGGGGACACCCGGCTTGATCTCCAGCCGCTCCCTCAAGTCATCGGGAAGCACGACGGAGCCGTCAGACCGAACCTCAGCTCTGTATGTGGGCATCTGCGGCGCTCGCTGTCTGATTACGCCAAGACCTTCGACACTATCACAACGGCCCCATGACGTCCGCCCGGAAGCCGAACACCTTGCGGTCGCCGCCATAGGGCACGAGCGTGACCGTGCGGGTCTGGCCCGGCTCGAAGCGCACGGCGGTGCCGGCGGCGATGTCGAGGCGCATGCCGTGGGCCTTGGCGCGGTCGAAGGCGAGCCCCGCGTTGGTCTCCGCGAAGTGGTAGTGGCTGCCGACCTGGATCGGCCGGTCGCCCGTGTTCGCGACGTCGAGCGTCACGGTCGCGGCGCCGGCGTTGAGCTCGATGTCGCCGGCGGCGGGAAAGATCTCTCCGGGGATCATGGCGTCCTCCTCAGCGGATCGGCTCGTGCACGGTGACGAGCTTGGTCCCGTCCGGGAACGTCGCCTCCACCTGCACGTCGTGGATCATCTCGGGCACGCCCTCCATCACCTGCTCGCGCGTCAGCACCTTGGCGCCGGCGGCCATCAGCTCGGCGACGGTGCGGCCGTCGCGGGCGCCCTCCACCACGAAGTCCGCGATCAGAGCGATCGCCTCGGGGTGGTTCAGCTTGACGCCGCGCTCCAGCCGACGGCGGGCGACCACCGCCGCCATGCTGATGAGGAGCTTGTCCTTCTCGCGGGGGGTGAGGTTCATCGGGGCTCCTTCAGAACGCGAAGACGCGGGGCAGCAGCCGCCCCGTCAGATGTTCGAGGCACAGGGCGAGGTCGCGCCGGAGCGCCGGCGCCTCGCGCGCGACGAAGCGGGCGACGAGGCAGCCGTCGAAGGCGCTGACGCCCGCCTCCGACCGCGCGCTCTCCAGCAACGCACGGACGCCGTCGAGCCGGGCTTCGGCGTCGGGTGCGATCATGACGAGGGTCGCGACCGCCGTGGCGCCGCCGCCGATCGCGGGGCGCGCCAGCGTGTCGGCCACCGCGCCGTCGAGGGCGAGCGTGTCGGCGAAGACGAGCTTGCCGCCGCGGCGGAGCCGCCAGCGGTCGATGAGACGGCCGCGGGCGACGGTCTCGTTCCGCGCGGTGCGGCCGAAGACGATGCTCTCGCAGGCGATCAGCGTGGCGTCCGGGGCGACGTCCGCCTCGAGCCGCCGCTCCAGCGACACGCCGTCGAACAGGATGGTCTCCTGCGGCAGCCAGCAGGCGCGCGCGCCCCGCTCCACCTGAAGCCGCGTCTCGACCTCGGCCGGAACATCGAGGGCGCGATAGACCTTTTCGGCGGCCTGGGTGGTCGCGATCGCCTCGCAGTCCGCGCCCCAGCGCACCTCGACCGACAGCCTGTCGCCGCCGGCGATCCCGCCGCCGATGTTCGCAAGCACGGCGGTCGGGGGCGCTCCCGGCTCCGGACGCGGAAACAGCACCCGCAGCGCCCCGGACTGCGCGAGGTCGGCGAGGCGCGTGGCGTCGAACCGTCGCGCGAAGGCGACCGTCGCCGCGCCCTTGGCGCGCTGCCGTCGTCCGTCCTGCCGCTGAAGGGCTGTGGTCACGTCTTGTCCGCTCGGCGTCCCGTTCGTCGCCGATGATGCGTTGCGGCGAAGCCGTTTGCCAAGCGCCGACCGGGCGTTAACCGCGGTTAACGGGCCGTTAACCGTTCGAGACGTATCGTCGTACCATCGCGTGCCGATGAGGATTCGACCATGCCGTCCGCTTATGCGTCCGGCTCCGTCTCCGGAGCCGCCCATCCCGCCGTCGTCGCGGCGATGAACCTCGACGATATGCGCGCCTTCCTGCAGCGAAGCCGACCGGCGACCACCGCGGAAGCGCTCCGGCTGCTGCGCGGGGCGTTTCCCGCAGCTCCGCTTCGCCTGCGCGTCGCCGCCTGCGAGGGCTGAGAGCCTGCCTTAGCCGGGACCGGCGTCGGACGTCTCGGCCGGCGCCACGGCCCGGTCCGCCCGTATCAGCCTGCGCTGGTGCAGGAAGGCGAAGGGCAGCGTCGCGAGATAGGCGAGCGTGATGCCGGCGAGCACGAACCACGGGTAGCTCACCAGCAGCGTCACCGCGAGCGCCGCCGCGATCAGCACCGGGGCGACCCAGGTGCGGTCGATCCGGGAGCCGAGCTTCTTGCCGGACCAGGTGGGCAGCGGGCTCACCATCAGGAACGCCACCGCGAGGATGTAGACCTCGACCGCCGGCAGCGCGACCGGCACGCGCGGGAACCCCAGAAACTCGAGATAGATCGGCAGCAGCGCGGCGATCGCGCCGGCCGGCGCCGGCACGCCCACGAAGAACTGCCCGGCCCAGGCCGGCTTGTTCGGGTCGTCCAGCGCGACGTTGAAGCGCGCGAGCCGCAGCGCGCAGGCGATGGCGAGGATCAGGCAGGCGATCCAGCCCACATGGCCGAGCCCGTTCAGACCCCAGACATAGAGAATGAGCGCAGGCGCGACGCCGAAATTGACGAAGTCGATCAGGCTGTCGAGCTCCGCGCCGAAGCGCGACGCGCCCTTCAGCAGGCGCGCGAGCCGGCCGTCGACCCCGTCGAGCGCGGCGGCGAGCACCACGAGGTAGACCGCGAGCTCCAGCCGGCCCTCGATCGCCATCCGTACGCCAGTCATGCCGGCGCAGAGCGCGAGCAGCGTCACGAGATTGGGGATCAGCAAGCGAATCGGCACGCGCCGGAGCCGCGTGAAGGGCGAGCGGCGGACGGGATTGGGAGCGTCCGGATCGATCATCGCGCGTCTCTCGGGTTGGCGGGCGTGCGGCTCAACTCTTGCGGAAGGTCCGCGCGGGCGCGGCGCCCGTCAGGTCGGCGATCACGGTCTCGCCGGCCACCGTGCGCTGGCCCACGCCGACCAGCGGCTCGACGCCCTCCGGCAGGTAGTGGTCGACGCGGCTGCCGAAACGGATGAGGCCGAAGCGCTCGCCGGCGCCGATGGTCTCGCCTTCGCGCACGAAGCACACGATGCGGCGCGCGACGAGGCCCGCGATCTGCACGACGCCCAGGGGCCCGTGCGCGCTCTGGATGACGAGGCCGTTGCGCTCGTTGTCCTCGCTCGCCTTGTCGAGGTCGGCGTTGAAGAACTTGCCCGCGGTGTAGGCGACGCGCGTCACGGTCCCGGCGACGGGCGCGCGGTTCACGTGCACGTCGAAGACGTTCATGAACACGGCGACGCGGGGCAGCGGCAGCGCGCCGAGGCCGAGCTCCGGCGGCGGCACGGCGCGCTTGACGTCGCAGACCACGCCGTCGGCCCCGCTCACCACCAGCCCGTCGCGCATCGGCGTGACGCGGTTGGGGTCGCGGAAGAACAGCGCGCACCAGATGGTCGCGCCGACGCCGATCCACCCCAGCGGCTGCCAGATGAATAACAGCACGAGGGCGATGGCCGCGAAGATCGCGATGAACGGCCGGCCTTCCCGATGGATCGGGGGCACGGCCTTGCGGATGGATGCTGAGATGTCGTCGATCATGATCGCGAGGTCTTTAAGCCATCCGGCCGGCCGAACCAAGTGACGCAGGCGTCATCGCCCGCGGCGCGACGGCCACACCTCCGCCGCGCGATCGCCGCGGCGCCGCGAAAGAGGGCGGGACGCCTGGCGACTCAGCTATCCTGCGCCCGCCGCCCGGGGGGAGCCGCTTCGTGCATTACGATCAGGACTACGACGCTCGACGACTGGACAGGCCGACGCCCGCGGTCGTCTGGGGCCTGCTGATGATCGCAGCCCTCGGCGGAGCGGGCGCGGTGATGATCGTCGCCCCGTCGGGATCGAGCCCGACGCGCCTGATCGCCGCGGGCAATCCCGAGTCGGTCGGCCGGCTCGACCGCGAGGTGAAGCGTCTGACGGACGAGCGGGCCGCCCTCGCCGAACGGCTGGCGCGGCTCGAGCGCGGCGTGGGCGAAATGAAGCTCGCCGCGGCGCGGGCCGCTCTCATGCCGGAGACCACGGGCTCCGTCGCCCGCCCCACCCCTGCCGCCGGCCACCCACCGGCCTTCGCCATCGGCCTCGGGCCCGAGACCTCGCTGGAGGCCGTCCGCCGCCGCTGGAGCGCGCTGTCCGGCCGCTACCCGGAGCTCGCGCGTCTCACGCCGCGGGCGGTGCGCAGCGGCCCCGGCCGCAACGTGGTGGACCTCGTCGCCGGCCCCTTCCCCACGGCGGCGGAGGCCGTCCGCGCCTGCGGCGACCTTGCGGCCGAGGGCGTGCCTTGCGATACGACGCCCTATGACGGCGAACCACTCGATCGCTCCTGACGACCGCCGCCAATGTGGCGGCGCCGCAAAATTCCATCGCCGCCACATTGGACATTGTTCCAAAGTGCAGCATTCTTTAGCCCTCGATCTCGGGTTCGTCGGCTTCTCGGCGGCCGATCAGGCTCGTCAAACGCATCGTCCATGAACCGACGTAGTTTCGTCACCGGCGCCCTCGCCGCCCATCTTCTCGCCACGACTGCGCTTGCGCAGCAGCCGGGGCAGACTCCCCCTCCGCCCCCGCCGCCGAATCTCGACGCCGACGGCGCGGCGTTCAGCCGGGACGCGCTGGACGAACAGGCGCGTCTGCTCGCGACCAAGGCGTTCGAAGCGCCGCGCAACCTGCTGCCGGACGGCTTCGCCGACCTGCCGCAGGACGTGTTCCGTTCGATCCGGATGCGCCCCGACCGTTCGCTCTGGCAGGGCGAGAACCGCGGCTTCGGCATCGACCTGCTGCCGGGCGGGTTCATCTACCGCTCGCCGGTCGGGGTCGGCCTCGTCGAGGACGGGAAGGTCCGCATGCTGCCGAACGAACCGGGCTGGTTCGACTTCGGCCGCGCGCCTCCGCCGCCGGGCGACAAGCCGTTTCCGTTCTCCGGCGTCAGCGCCCGCGCGCCGATCGACCGGCCCGAGGAGCTTCGCGAGTTCGCGCTGTTCCAGGGCGCGACGCTGTTCCGGGCGCTCGCCCGCGGCCAGATCTTCGGCACCTCCGCCCGCGGCCTCGCGATCGACACAGGCGAGCCGGACGGCGAGGAGTTTCCGCTGTTTCGCACGTTCTGGATCGAGCGGCCGGGCCCGGCTTCGAACAGCCTGGTGGTCTACGCTCTGCTCGACAGCCGCCGCGTCACGGGCTCCTACCGCTTCACCTTGCGGCCCGGCGAGATCACCGTGATCGACGTCGAGTTCACGCTGTTCCCGCGCGAGGAGCTGCGGCACATCGGCGTCGCGCCGATGACGTCGATGTTCTTCTTCGGCCCGAACGACCGCGTCGGCGTCGACGACATCCGCGGCCAGGTGCACCGCGCGGACGGCCTGCAGATCTGGAACGGCGCCGGCGAGTGGGTGTGGCGGCCGCTGTCGAACCCGTCCGACCTGCAGATCAGCGTGTTCGCCGACAAGAACCCGCGCGGCTTCGGCCTGCTGCAGCGCCAGCGCGCCTTCGCGGCCTACAACGACCTCGGCCGCCGCTACGACCGCATGCCGAGCGTCTGGGTGGAGCCGATCGGCGACTGGAACGACGGCCAGTTCCAGCTCACCGAGATCCCGTCCGACGCCGACGTCAACGAGAACATCGTGGTCTACTGGCGGCCGAAGGAGGCGCTGAAGCCCGGCTCCCGCGTCTCCATGGCCTACCGGCTGCACTGGTGCTGGACCCCGCCGGACCGGCCGGGCGGCGCCACGACGGTCGCGACCGTGGTCGGCGCGGCCGGCGGCCGGCGGCGCCGTTTCGTCGTCGACTTCGCCGGCGAATCTGTCGCCGACCCCAACCGCGCCGGCGCGATCCGGCCCATGGTCTCGACCTCCGTCGGCGCCATCCGCGACGTCGTCGGTCGCCCCAATCCCGAGATCAAGGGCTACCGCGTCACCTTCGACCTCGATCCCGGCAACGAGGAGCTCTGCGAGCTCCGCATGGTGCTGGAGACCGACGGCAAGCCGATCAGCGAGACCTGGCTCTACCGATGGACAGCATGAGTTCCGACGACGAACGCGGCGCGCCCGACGCGCCCGACGCGGCCGCGAACGAGCCGCCGGCCCTGCCGCCCGAGCGTCCGCTCGACATGCCGACGCAGCCGCTCAAGTCCTGGTCGAAGGCCGACGTGCGGCAGCTGGCGAACCCCGCGGGCTGGCGCACGCCGGTGGTGAGCCGGCTGTTCGTCGCGACCGCCGCGATCGCGGTCACCGGCCTCGGCGTCTACCAGATGTACAAGGTGGTCGAGGTCGGCGGCGTCACGCTGCTCGAGTGGGCGCTGCTGATCCTGTTCGTGGTGAACTTCGCCTGGATCGCCCTCGCCTTCGCGAGCTCGGTTGTCGGGCTGGTCGCCCTGTTCGGCCGCCCCGCGCTCAAGCAGCCGGGCCTGCCCGAGCGCCTGACCGCGCGCACCGCCGTGCTGATGCCGATCTACAACGAACAGCCGAGCCGGGTGTTCGGCGCCGTCGAGGCGGTGTTCGAGGACGTGAAGCGGCTCGGATTCGGCGACCACTTCGACTACTTTCTGCTGTCCGACACCACCGATCCCGACGTCTGGATCGCGGAGGAGCGCGCCTTCCTGCTGCTGCGCGAAGCGCTGGGGTCCGACGCCCGGATTTACTACCGCCACCGCGCCAAGAACCACCGCCGCAAGGCCGGCAACATCGAGGATTTCGTGACCCGCTGGGGCGGCGGGTACGACCACATGCTGATCTTCGACGCGGACAGTCTGATGACCGGCCACGCGGTGATCGCGCTCGCCGCCGCCATGGAGGCCGATCCCGACGCGGGCATCATCCAGACGTTGCCGCTCGTCATCAATCGCAACACGCTGTTCGCGCGACTCCAGCAGTTCGCGAGCCGGGTCTACGGCCCGATCATCGCCTCCGGCATCGCGGTCTGGTACGGGCGCGACGGCAACTACTGGGGCCACAACGCGATCATCCGCATGGAGGCCTTCGCCGGCGGCGCCGGCCTGCCGGACCTGCCGGGCGAGCCGCCCTTCGGCGGGCTGATCATGTCCCACGACTTCGTCGAGGCGGCGCTGATCCGGCGCAAGGGCTGGGCGGTCTACATGCTGCCGCAGCTCGAGGGCTCCTACGAGGAAAGCCCGCCGTCGCTGATCGACGTCGGGCAGCGCGACCGGCGCTGGTGCCAGGGCAACCTGCAGCACTCCGCCCTGCTCGGAACCCGCGGCCTGCACCCGCTGTCGCGCCACCACTTTCTCAACGGCATCTTTTCCTACCTCGCCTCGCCGTTCTGGATGTTCATGCTGCTCTGCGGCATCGCGCTCGCCCTGCAGGCGAACTTCATCCGGCCGGAGTACTTCACCGACGAGTTCTCGCTGTTCCCGGCCTGGCCGCGGTTCGACGCCGAACGCGCCCTCCAGCTGTTCGGCGCGACCATGGCGATCCTGATCGCTCCGAAGCTCTTCGGCCTCGTCATCCACCTGATGGACGGACCCGCCCGGCGCGCCGGCGGCGGCTTCGTCCGCATCGTCGTCTCGTCGCTGATCGAGATCGTGATGTCGTCGCTGTTCGCGCCGATCATGATGCTGGTGCAGTCCGGCTCGGTGTTCCAGATCCTCCTCGGCCGCGCCACGGGCTGGAACCCGCAGCGCCGCGACGACGGCTCGATCCCCTTCGTCGACATCGTCCGCCGCCATCGCTGGCACACGGCGCTCGGCGTCGTGACGCTGGTGACCGGCGCCGCGATCGCGCCCTCGCTCGTCGCCTGGATGTCGCCGACGATCGCCGGCCTGCTGCTCGCGATACCGCTGTCCTGGGCCTCCGGCCACCTCGGCGCCGGCCTCGCGCTCAAGCGGCTCGGGCTGATGCTGATCCCGGAGGAAACCGACGTGCCGCCGATCGCGACCGCCGCGAAGGCGAGCGCCAAGCGCCTCGCCGAGGCCGGCGCCGACGAGGGCGACGGGCTGGTCGCGCTGCACGACGATCCCGACTTCTTCCGCGCCCACGAGCGCATGCTCCCGCCCGCGCCCCGCCGCGCCCGCGGCGTGATCGAGCCGGACCGGGTGATGGCCGCCGCCAAGCTCTCCGAGGCCGATCATCTCTCCGAGGCGCTCGGGTGGCTCTCGCCCAAGGAGCGCAGCGTGGTGATGCAGGACCGCGCCCTGCTGGACCTGCTCGTGCGCCTCCCCGTCGAGGCGCCCGCCAAGCCCTGAGCCGTCGCGCGACGGCGGCGCCTTATCCCGGAAGCCTGTCCGGCCCGGTTCCGACGCGCTTGCCGCTCAAGGCCTCGAGCTGCAGCAGCAGCGCGGAGTGGTCGTAGTTCGAGCCGCCGAGCCCGTCGCGCAGCTCCACGAAGCGGTCGCGGACGTCCTGCAGCAGCGGCAGGGTCACGCCCGCCTCCGCAGCCGCGTCGAGCGCGGTCTCGAGGTCCTTCACCTGCAGCCGCACCGGCCCGCCGGGCACGAAGTTGCGCTCGACCATCCTGAGGCCGTGCTCCTGCAGGATGCGGCTTTCCGCGAAGCCGCCGCGGATCGCCTCGCGCACAGCGCCGGCGTCGGCGCCGCCCGCGGAGGCCAGCAGCAGCGCCTCCGACACCGCGCCGATCGTCACCGCCACGATCACCTGGTTCGCGAGCTTCGACAGCTGGCCCGCGCCGGACGGCCCGACGCGGATGGCGCGGCCCATGGGCGCGAACACCGGCTTGATCGCGTCGAAGGTCTCCGCCGCGCCGCCGACCATGATGGCGAGCGTTCCCTCCGCCGCGCCGCGGGTGCCGCCCGAGACCGGCGCGTCGATATGGCGAAGCCCCATCTCCGCGAGCTTGAGCGCGTGCTCGCGGGCGACCGCCGGCGGGATCGAGCTCATGTCGATCACGACGCCGCCCGGCTTCAGCGCCGCCGCGGCGCCGTCCGGCCCGAACAGCACCTCGCCGACGATCGCGCCGTTCTCCAGCATGGTGACGACGACGTCCGCTTTCGACGCCGCGTCGGCGGCGGTGGCCGCCACCGTCGCGCCGTCGGCCGCCAGGGCTTCGGCCTTGGCGCGCGTGCGGTTCCAGGCGGTCACCGCGAAGCCCGCGCCCAGGAGGCGGCGCGCCATCGGCGCCCCCATGAGTCCGGTCCCGAGGAAGGCGATCGTCGGAACAGATGTCATGGCGTCGATCTTTCGTCGCGAGGATGTCAGGACGCGCGGTTATCGCCTCGTGGCTGGCTGGGGCGCAAGAGCGACCTGCGGCCCGTCGCCGCCCCCCGGTTCGCCATCGCGGCCGGATCGGCGATAGTGCCGGCCGCCCGCCCTTCCCTTTCCCCACCACGGAACGGAACCATGGACGCCCTTGCCCTGCTCCGCCCTCTCGGCGCCGCAGCCCTCGTCGCCTTCGCGCCTCTGGCGGCCTCCGCCCAGACCAAACCCGCCGAGTCCGGCGGGCGGGTCGAGGAGCTGCTCTCGAAGATGACGCTCGAGGAGAAGATCGGGCAGCTCAACATGGTCTCGATCGTGCCCAACGTGGAGCCGGGCTACGACCGGATCGTGAAGGGCATCGCCGCCGGCTCGGTCGGCAGCGTCTACAACGTGCACGGCGCCGACGACACGCGCGCGCTGCAGAAGGAGGCGGTGGAGAACTCCCGCCTCAAGATCCCGCTCTTCCTCGCGCTCGACGTCATCCACGGCTACCGCACCATCTTCCCGACGCCGCTGGCGCAGGCCGCGAGCTGGGACCTCGCCGCCATGGAAAAGGCCGAGCGCGTCGCGGCGCGCGAGGCCGCGGCCTCGGGCATCAACATGATCTTCGCGCCCATGCTCGACGTCAGCCGCGATCCGCGCTGGGGCCGGGGCGTGGAGGGCATCGGCGAGAGCGCCTGGCTCGGCGCCCGCATCGCCGAGGCGCGGGTGCGCGGCCTGCAGGGCTCGAACCTGAAGGACCGCGGCAACGTCGTCTCCTGCGCGAAACATTTCGGCGCCAACGGCGCCGCCTCCGGCGGGCGCGACTACACCGCCTCCGACCTCTCCGACCGCGCGGTGCGCGAGATCTACATGCCGCCGTTCGAGGCCGCCGCGAAGGCCGGCGCGCGCTGCTTCATGGCGGCGCTGAACGCCAACGACGGCGTGCCGAGCGCGGCGAACAGCCACCTGATCGAAGAAGTGCTGCGCCGGGACTGGGGCTTCGACGGGATCGTCACCAGCGACTTCCTGGCCGTCAACGAGATCGCCTACCACGGCGTCGCCGCCGACCAGGCCGACGCGTCGCGGATCGCGATCAACGCCGGCACCGACGTCGACATGGAAAGCCAGGCCTATGTGAAGCGCCTGCCGGACCTGGTGCGCTCCGGCGCGGTCTCCACCGCCCGGCTCGACCAGGCGGTGCGCCGGGTGCTGAGGCTGAAGGACGACCTCGGCCTGTTCGACGACCCCTACCGCGGCGCGACGCCCGAGGGCGAGACGGCCGCGCTGCTGACCAAGGCCAACCGCGACGCCGCGCAGGACATCGCCGAGAAATCGCTGGTCCTGCTCAAGAACGAGGGCGAGGTGCTGCCCTTCGCTAGGGATGTGAAGCGCGTCGGGCTGGTCGGCCCGCTGGCCGAGGGCCAGGCCGACACGCTCGGCCCCTGGGCCGCGCGCGGCGTGCCGACCGAGACCTCGACGCTCGCGAGGGGCCTCGCCGAGCGCCTCGGCTCCTCCGCGGAGCTGACGGTGACCGCCGGCGGCTCGACCTTCGGCTCCAGCGACGACGAGATCGCCGCGGCGGTCGAGACCGCCCGCCGCTCCGACGTCGTGGTGCTCGCCGTCGGCGAGCGCTTCAACCAGTCTGGCGAGGCCGCGAGCCGCGCCGACCTCGGGCTGCCCGGCGATCAGGAGCGGCTCGTCCGCGCCGTGCTCGCCGTCGGCAAGCCGACCGCCGTCGTGGTGTTCGCCGGGCGTCCGCTGGTGCTGACCGACATCGCGGTTCGGGCGAAGGCGCTGCTCTACGCCTGGCAGCCGGGCACCATGGGCGGCCTCGCCATCGCCCGCACGCTGATGGGCGACGTCGCGCCGGTCGGCCGCCTGCCGATGACGTTCCCCCGCGCCGTCGGCCAGATCCCCACCACCCACGACCAGCGGCCGGGCGGCCGTCCGCCCGAGACGCCGGAGAAACCCTACACCTCGAGCTACTCCGACGAGGGCCACGCCCCGCTCTACGCCTTCGGCTACGGTCTGACCTACACCTCGTTCCACTACGGCCCGCCGAAGCTCGACCGCGACACGATCAAGGACGGCGAAACCGCGAAGGTCTCGGTGTCGATCCGCAACGTCGGCGAGCGGCCGGGCGTCGCCATGGCGCAGCTCTACCTCCGGCCGGAGGTCGCCGCCGTCTCGCAGCCCGCGAAGGTCCTGCGCGGCTTCGGCCGGGTGGAGCTCGCGCCGGGTGAGACCAAGACCGTGACGCTGCCGGTCTCAGTCGCCGATTTCTCCTACTGGCGCACGGCCTCGGACTTCGTCGCGACGCCCGGGCCGATCAAGATCATGACCGGCCCCAACGCCGGCGACACCCAGGACGCGACGCTCGCCTACCGGAAGTTACGACGCTAGATGCTTGAGGCCCCGCGGAGCGGGCGCGCCGCTCAGTGCAGCCGGAATTCGGCGCGCACCGGCCGGAGCTCGGCAGGGCCGATCAGCGCCTTGTGGCCGACGCGGACGGAGTGGAGCATCCCCTCCAGCTCCTTCCGCCACCACTCCAGGAAGCCGCGCAGCACGGGGTAGTTCGGCGCGTGGTCGTACTCCTGCCAGACGTAGGACTGGAGCAGCCCGGGGTGATCCGGCAGGCGATAAAGGATCTCGGCCGTCGTCAGGCCGTAGCCTTCGAGCTGCCGCGCGAAGTCGCTCTTCGCCGTCGTCGGGTTGGCTGCCTCGGCGCCCGGCGCAATCCCGGACGTTCTGTCGTCGTATCCGCTCATGTCGAACTCCATCGCCGAACGGCGCGGTTTGCCGACGCGCCGTCTCCCACGGAAGAGATTTTGCAAGACGTTACATCTCCATGACAATATCCAAAGGTTAACAATTCGCTAAATTGAAAATATTAGCAGCAAGTCGCGGTGAGTGCTAAGCGCGAATGCTTACGCCGAGGCGACGAGGACATGCGCGAGATCCGGGACGAGGCGCGGCTCGTATCACGCGGAGCCGCGCCGGAGCGCCGACGCAAGCGCGCCAGCATCCGACCCCAGCCCCGAAGCGCTCGCGCCGAGAAGGGCTCACGAAGGGAGACGTCGCCTCCATGCGCACCGCCTGTCTCGCTGTCGCAGCGCTGCTGTGCTTCGCCGCCGCTCCCGCCCGAAGCGCGTGTTTCGACGCCTGTTTCGGGTCGAAGATCACCGCCGAGACCGACGACATCGCCGTCAAGGACGCCGCGACCGCCTGCCGGCTGAGCTGCGACGCCGAATCCCAGACCGCGTTGGACCGGCAGGGCCTGGGCGAGCAGGTGAAGACCTGCCGCGCCCACCCGATCAGCCTGGCGGAGTTCCGCAAGGTGCGCGGCGCGAGCCCCTCCTACCGGGTCCAGTCCAACGTCTTCCTGTGGGACGTGAAGAACCCGTTCCCCGACAAGGTGCTGACCAAGATCGAGGTCTCGACCCAGACCATGGAGCTGAACGACCTCGCCTTCGTCGGAACCGGCCTTGTGCCGCCCTCCTCCACCGCCACCTTCGTGATCCCCGCTTTCTACGAGGGCTACCCCGCCGTGCGGTTTTCGGCGAAGGTCAGCGCGATCTGGGCCTGCGATCTGAAGTGATCCGCCCCCCAATGACCGGGCGACGGACGTTGCGATGACCGAGCTTTTCACCGTCGGATACGAAAGCGCGACGCCCGCGTCGCTCGCGGACGCCCTCGTCGAGGCCGGCGTCCAGACGCTGGTCGACGTCCGCGCGGTCGCGAACTCCCGTCGCCCCGGCTTCTCCAAGCGCGCGCTCGCGGCCGAGGTCGAGGAGCGCGGTCTGAGCTATCTGCACCTGCGCGCGCTCGGCACCCCGGCGGACGGCCGCGCCGCCGCCCGCTCCGGCCGCCACGCCGAGATGCGCCGAATCTTCGAGGCTCATCTCGTCACCGAACCCGCTCAGGAGGAGCTCGCCGCCCTCACCGCGCTCGCCGCGACCGGCCGAAAACTCTGCCTGCTCTGCTTCGAGCGCGAGCCCGAGCATTGCCATCGCCTGATGATCGCCGAGCGGGTGGAGCAGCGCCTGCCCGAGGTGGAGATCAGCCACATCCACCCGCTGACGGCGGCGTTTCTGGGCAGGTGAGATCGCTCTACCGCTCGACAGTCCACCCTAGGCGTCGTCCTCCGGCTTGACCGGAGGACCCATTTTTGGCGTCGAGCTCTGCGTCCGACATGGATGGTCCGGTCAAGCCGGACCATGACGGCGCGGTGTGTGTGTGTGTGTGTGTCGCCCCTCACCCCTCGTACGTCGCCGGCAGCCCGTCGAGGAAGCGCGCGGCGTCGGCGCGGATCTCGTCCAAGCGTTCGGCCGTCATCCGCGAGAGGTTGCGGTAGGGCATCGCGAGCCGGTGGTTGCGCCCGAGCGCCTCTTCG
Source organism: Methylopila capsulata (assembly GCF_016907975.1). Taxonomy (GTDB): domain Bacteria; phylum Pseudomonadota; class Alphaproteobacteria; order Rhizobiales; family Methylopilaceae; genus Methylopila; species Methylopila capsulata. Next base: position 30,096 of record NZ_JAFBCY010000004.1, on the reverse strand, counting down.
TTCCGGATGAGAAAATCCCAGTACAGGTAATTGAACGGGCAGGCGTTTTCACCGGCCTTCGCCTTCACGTCGTAGCGGCACGTTTTGCAGTAGTCCGACATCCGGTCGATGTAGGCGCCGGAGGCCGCGTAGGGTTTCGACGCAAGCATTCCGCCGTCGGCGAACAGCGCCATGCCCTGCACGTTCGGCAGCTCCACCCACTCGTAGGCGTCGGCGTAGACCAGCAGGAACCAGTCCTGCACCTCGCGCGGGCGGACGCCGGCGAGCAGCGCGAAGTTGCCGAGCACCATCAGGCGCTGGATGTGGTGGGCGTAGGCGTGGTCGCGGGTGTCGCCGACGCAGTGCGCGAGGCAGTTCAGGTCGGTCTCGGCGGTCCAGTAGAGGTCGGGGAGCTTCCGATCGGCGCCCAGCGCGTTGGTCTCGCGGTACTCCGGCATCTTCAGCCAGTAGACGCCGCGGACATACTCCCGCCAGCCGAGGATCTGCCTGACAAAGCCCTCGACCGCGTTCAGCGGCGCGGCGCCCGTCTCATAGGCCGCGACGGCCGCGTCGCAGACTTCGCGCGCCGTCAGCAGGCCGGCGTTGAGGTAGGGCGAGACGACGCCGTGGAACAGGAAAGGCTCGCCCGCCTTCATGGCGTCCTGATAGTCGCCGAAGCGGGGCAGCGCGCCGGCGACGAAGGCGTCGAGCGCCTCCAGCGCCTGCGCGCGCGTCCAGCCCCAGCCGTAGTGGTCGAGCGTCCCGAAGTTGCGGGAAAAACGCGCCTCCACCAGCGCCATGACCGCGCGGACCGCGGCGTCGGGCTCGAAGCGCACGCGGGCGGGCGGCGTCACGCCCTTCGGCAGGCTCTTGCGGTTGTCGGGGTCGTAGTTCCACTGGCCGCCTTCGGGCGCCTCGCCGTCCATCAGCAGGCCGCTCTCCTTCCGCATCTCGCGGTAGAAGAACTCCATCCTGAGGCCCTTGCGGCCGTGCGCCCAGGCCTCGAACCGGGCGCGCGAGCACAGGAAGCGGTCGTCCTCGCGGATGACGACGTCGACGTCGAGCTCCTCGCGCCAATCCTGCATCATCTCGAGCACGCGCCATTCGCCGGGCTCCGTCAGCGTGAGCCGATCGCAGCCATGGCGCTGGAGCGCGCGCCTCACCTCGCCGCCGAGCGAGCCGGCGTTGTCGGCGTCGTCGAGCGCGACGTGGTCCACCGTCACGCCTTCGCCGCGCAGTTCCTCCGCGAAGGCGCGCATCGCGGCGAACAGGAAGACGAGCTTCTGCTTGTGATGGCCGACGTAGCTCGCCTCCTCCATCACCTCCGCGAGCAGCACGACGTCGTGCGCGACGTCGAGGTCCTTTAGCGAGGCGATCCCGCGGGTGAGCTGGTCGGCGAGGAGCAGGCGGAGGGTTTTGGCCACGGGCGACATACGAGCCAATCGAGACCGCGGTTCGCTCCGGCGCGCGCGGTGTCCGGGCCTTGGTTCCAGCCGGTGGACGCGACACGCGTTCCACGCTTCGCGGTCGCTCCGGGCTCGTCCCGGAGCCCATAAGCCCGCCGGTGGGGGTTGTCCTGAACCGCCGGGCCTATGATTCCGGGACTTCGCCCGGAATGACGGCGTGGTTCAATGCGTCGGCGAACCAACTCTCAAACGGAAAACGGCGGCCTCGCGTCTCCGCGGACCGCCGCTTTCAAATTCCGGACGCGCCGGGCGGGCGCGCCGCGGCCCCGTTCAGATGTCGTGGCCGCGCTTCTTCATTTCCTGCCGCATGCGGCTCACCACGTCCTGGCTCATCTGACGGCTCCAGGCGTTGGTCTTCTCGTAGCTCGCCTGCAGCACGGCCGGCAGGATCTGCACCAGCTTCTTGCCGGACGGGGTCATGTAGAACGTCTTGATGTCGGTCAGCTCCTGGTCCGAGAACCGCTCGGCGTAGACCGTCGCGACGTCGTTGAGCAGCTGCTCGCGGCGCGCCTCGAACTCGGGCTGCAGCGTCTTGATGACCTCGTCGAAGTCCTTGGACAGCTCGGGCCGCGTGCGCACGAAGGTGCGCTTCGCCTCGTCGAGGAAGATCGGAATGATCCCGTCGAAGGTCTCGGCCGCGCCGGAGACGTCGATCACCTCCCGCGCCGTCTTGAGTTTCGCCTCCTGCGTCTCGTCGGCCCAGGCCGGCGCGGCGGAGACGGCGAGGGCGAGCCCGGCCGCGGCGCCGATCCGGCGCAGGGCGATGCGAAACGTCATGCGAATCTCCTTGAGGCTTCCGGGATCGAGCGGCCTTTCGGCTCGATCGTGACGACGCCGTTCGCGCTCGCGACGAGCGCGAGGTCGGCGAGGCCGATGAACAGTCCGTGCTCCACCACGCCCGGGATCGCGGCGAGCGCCGCCGCAAGCTCTTCCGGGCGGTCGATGCGGCCGAACTTGCCGTCGACGATGTAGTGGCCGCCGTCGGTCACGATCGGACAGGCGTCTTCCGCCCGGCGCATGTCGATCTCGCCGGAGAGGCCGAGATCGCGCGCGACGCGCTCGACGGCGCGGCGGGTGGTCTCCTTGCCGAACGGCACGACCTCGATCGGCAGCGGGAAGCGGCCCAGCGTCTCGACGAGCTTGGAGTCGTCGGCGATCACGATCATCCGCTTCGAGGCGAAGGCCACGATCTTCTCGCGCAGCAGCGCCGCGCCGCCGCCCTTGATCAGCCGCAGCTGCGGGTCGATCTCGTCCGCGCCGTCCACCGTCAGGTCGAGCTCGGGCTCCTCCTTCAGGGTCGTCAGCGGCACGCCGTAGCGTTCGGCCAGCTCGCGGGTGGACTCGGAGGTCGGCACGCCGACCACGTCGAGGCCCTGGCTCACCTTCTCGCCCAGCAGCTCCACGAACAGCGCGGCGGTGGAGCCGGTGCCGAGGCCGAGCTTCATGCCCGGCCGCACATGCGCAAGCGCGGCCTCCGCCGCGGCGCGTTTGAAATCGTCGATGCTCAAGGGGTCCCTGTCCTTTTCAGCCGGCGAGGCCGGCGACGAGCGTAGTGGCGTCTTCGCGGACGCCGCGCCGCGGACCTCCGCAGCGCCGGCCCGCGTGCTCTGCGCCGAGGCGCGGCCGCGTGGCCAAGATCACTCTAGAGGTGATGCCGCCTCCAGCGGATTCAATGACGTCGCGCATGCCGTATAGCCGCTCACCGTCTCGCGCATGAAAAGCAGACGGCGACCGTTCGACTGGCCCCGCCGGCGTATTCGTCCGCCCGGGGAGACATCTTCGCCCCCGGCTCGTCCGCGGCATACCACACCACCACGCGGACCGGCCAGAGCCGCGGCGCGCCTCATCGCGCCAAAGGCGTGCAGACCACCTGTTCGCCGAGCACGTAACACGAGCTCATGCGGCCGGAGCGACGGTCGACGCGGAACACGCCGCCCTCGCGGCTGTGGTTGGAGGCGACGAGGTCGTAGACGCCCGGCTGCTGCGCCCCGGCCCCCTCGCCCGCTGGGAAGCAGAGCGTCACGCCGACCGTGCCGTCCTTCACCGCATACTGGCAGGAGCCCATCTCGCCGGTCGCGCGGTCGACGCGGTACATGCGGTTGAGATCGACCTGCGGGGCGGCGAGGAAGGCATGGTCGGGCTGGGGCTCCGGCGTCTGCGCCAGCGCCCCGCCTCCGAGCAGGGCGGTCGCCGCCAGCGCGGCGCTCAAACGGGCGATCGGCATGGGCCACCTCGAGGTCAGCGATTCGACGGGGCCGAGGTTAGCAGGACAGGCGCCCGCGCGCGCCGGCTTGCGCCCTGGGCCGCGCGCCCTGTAGAGGCTGACGCGCCCTCCCCCCGCATCGGGATCCGTTCATGTCCTCAGCGCCGCTCACCGTCGTCTTCGACCTCGACGGCACGCTCGTCGAATCCGCGCCCGACCTCGTCGAGGCGCTGAACGTGGTGATGGCGGCGGAGGGCTGCCCGCCGATCCCGATGGCGGAGGTGCGCGGCATGATGGGGGCCGGCGCCCGCGCGCTGGTCGAGCGCGGCCTGGCCGCCGCCGAGCGCACGCCGGCGAAGGAGCGCGTCGGCGAGCTCTACGCGCTGTTCCTCGAGCACTACGAGGCGCACATCGCGGACAGGAGCCACGTCTTCCCCGGCGTCGACGCCGCGCTCGACCGGCTCGACGCCTCGGGCGCGAAGCTTGCGGTCTGCACCAACAAGCTCGAGCGCTTCGCCGTGAAGCTGATGGGCGAGCTCGGTATCGCGAGCCGCTTCGGCGCGATCGTCGGCGGCGACACCTACGGCGTCGCCAAGCCCGACGCCGCGCCGCTGCTCGGCGCGATCGCGCAGGTCGGCGGCGACCCGGCGCGCGCCGTCATGATCGGCGACAGCGGGACGGACGTCGCAGCCGCGAAGGCCGCGGGCGTGCCCTGCGTGGTGCTGAGCTTCGGCTACACCGCCGTGCCGCCGCGGGAGCTCGGCGGCGACGTGGTGATCGACCATTTCGACGAGCTCGAAGGCGCGCTGGCGCGGCTCGGCCTCGCCTGAGGTCAGGCGCCCGGCGAGGGCGGGCTCGCCTTGCGGACCCGCGCCCGCTTGATGCCGAGCTTGCGCTCGCGCAGCACCACCGCGACGCCGGAGCCGACCACGATCGCGCCGCCGATCACCATCGACGAGGACGGCAGGTCGCCGAACGCCAGAAAGCCGATCGCGAGCGCCCAGAGGATGGTGGTGTACTCGAACGGCGCGATCAGCGACGCGTCGGCGTGACGGTAGCCTTCGGTGAGCAGGATCTGCGCGACGCCGCCGACGAGGCCGGTCCCGACCAGCAGCAGCGCCGTCCGCGCGTCGGGCCACACCCAGCCGAAGGTCAGCGAGATCGTCAGGCCGATCACCGTCGACCAGACCGTGAAGTAGAACACGATCGCGCCGGTGCCCTCGCTCTGGGTCAGCCGGCGGATCTGGATCATCGCCGCCGCGGTCAGCACCGTGGCGCAGATCGCGAAGGCCGCGCCCACCGCGGTCTCGCTCGCCGGCGCGTCGCCGGTCACCACAGAGGCCAGCGCGCCGGACTCCAGCTGCGGCCAGAGCATGATCACGACTCCGGCCAGCCCGATCGCCACCGCCGTCCAGCGATGCGCCCGCACCCGCTCGCGCAGCAGCACGGCGGCGAAGATGATGGTCATCAGCGGCGACGCATAGCCGAGCACGGTCGCGTCCGGCAGCGGCAGGCGGGCGAGGCCCGCGAACATGCAGAACATCGAGCTGACGCCGATCGCGCTGCGCAGCAGGTGCCCGAGCGGCCGGTCGGTCTTGAGCGTCTTGACCACGTCCCCGCGCCACATCAGCCAGGCCATCAGCGGCACCAGCGCGAACAGCGAGCGCGCGAACACCACCTGGCCGGTCGGCACGTCCGTTCCGATGGCGCGGACCAGCGACGCCATCACCGTGAACAGGAAGGCGGAGAGAAGCTTGCAGCTGACGCCAAGGAGCATGGAACCGCGGGGCCTTGCGCGACGCGCACGGTGTGGCGCGTCGCCGCGGGCGGCATACCACGGCGCGTCCCCGCGCCCGGCGATCGAGCGATGACTTTTGCGCAGGGCAGCGTTGCGGCGAGCGGCGAGCTGGCCCGGAGCGCCTCCGCCGGGTCGCGCCGCCGCGGCGTTCAACGACATAAGCGTAGAAACGCCTCGGCCGTGTCCCGGCCTCAAGCCGGGACCCAGACCCCCGGCGGCTAGGCCAGGACGCCCCGGCGGCCGCGTTTTTCCGAAGACCTCAGCGGTTATGGGTCCCGGCTCGAGGCCGGGACACGAGGGCGAGCTCTTCGGCGCTTCCGTCTCTCGGCGTCTAGCCCGACGTCACGTCCTCGTCGCGCTCGGCGCCCTTGGGGCGCAGCCAGCGGGCGACCAGCCAGCAGACCAGCGCCCAGGACGCGCCCAGGCACCAGCCGGCCAGCACGTCGGTCGGATAATGCACTCCGAGATAGACGCGGCTGACCCCGATGATGAGCGTCAGGGCGACCGCGACCCCGAAGATGAAGCCGCGCACGCTGCGGCGTTTCTCCGTGCGGGCGAGCAGCACGCCGAGCGTGAGGTAGGTCGCGGCCGACAGCATGGCGTGGCCGCTGGGGAAGCTTGCGGAGGAGACGTTGACGAGGTGGTCGACGAGCTCGGGACGCGGGCGTGCGAAGCCCATCTTGAGCACGGAGCTGAGCACGGAGCCGCCGGCGACCGAGGCCAGCACCAGCCATGCTGCGCCGGTCCGCGCGGTGATGAAGAGATAGACCACGACCAGCGTGGTGAGCAGCGCCAGCACCGTCCAGCCGCCGAGGCTGGTGACGTCGATCATCGCCGCCTCCAGCCACCACGGCCCGATCGGCCGCGCCGGGTCGTCCGCCTGACGCAGGGCGAGCAGGATCGACTCGTCGAAAGCGCGGGTCTGGCCCTCGGCCATCTCGTCCGCGATCTGGGTGAACGCGAAGGCCATGCCCGACGCCAGCAGGAAGGCGACGAGCGTGCTGAACTCCGGCATGCGCCACGCGGGGGTGTAGCGGCGAAGGGTGGAGAGCGACTTGAGGTCCAAGGCAGATCCCGGCGGCTGAGGAGGACGTCGTGCGAGATAGAGCGGGAGCTTCGGATTCCGAGCGGAGGTTCGGTCGCCTGAAGGCTTCCCGCGAAGGCTTCGCGCAAGAGCGAGACCGGGTCGTCGCCGGAACAGGCTCCTTCCCTCCCCCTTGCGGGGAGGGGAATCAGGGGGAGCGGGTTCGTGCGTTCCGCGACGTACCCTACCGCCCGCCCCGCGCCATCCGGACGGCCGCGTCCATGTCGCGGCGGCGGGCGGCGCGGCGGGCGAGGGCTTCGGCGTCGGAGCCCCAGAGCTCGACGTTCCAGTCCTCGTCCACATGCGCCGCCGCCCAGGCGTCGTCGACCGACAGCCGGCCGCGGTGCACCGCGAGCGCGATCAGGGCGGAGCCCGTGAGCGTGGTGACGACGCTGAGACCCGCCAGCACGAAGACGTCGTCGCGCGGCACGGCGCGGTCCACGGCTTCGAGCGCCTCGGCGCTCTGCTCCACGAACATCACGCCCTCCGCCAGCACGAAGCGGGCGCCGAGCTCGTCGCGGGCGAAGGCCAGCACCGGGTCCCACTGCGCGCTCTGCCTGGCGACGAGCCGATCCGGCGCGTCCGCGCGGTAGCACACCAGGTCGCTGCCGGCGTATTTCACGATTTCCGCGGCGACGGCCTCGCGTTCGCCGGCGACGCCGTCGATGGCGGCGTTGGCGAGCCGGGTGAGCGGCATGGTGGCGGGATCGATCGTCGCGCCTTGCGCCGCCCATTCGGCGGCGACCTCCTCGGCGAGCGCGCGATCCGCGAAGGCGAGAGGCGTGCGGCCGGGGGTGCGCGTGGTCTTGCCGTCGAGCGCGATCGCCCAGAGGCCCTCGCGCTCGACCGCTTCGGCCGCCTTGTAGAACCGCTTCGGCAGAGCCGGGCGGCCGAGGGCGTCGACGCCGGCGCTCATTCCGCGGCCGCCGGCGCGCGAACCTCCAGCGGACCGAAGCCCAGCGCCGTGTCCAGTTCGCCGAAGCTCGAGATCACCCGCTCGGCGCCTGAGGCCAGCAGCCGGTCGGTGGGGTGATAGCCCCAGGCCACGCCGATCGCCCGCGCTCCCGCCGAGCGCGCCATCATCATGTCGAAGGTGGTGTCGCCGATCATGACCATGTCCTCGGCGGGCACGCCCGCCTGGGCCGCGGCCTGCAGCAGCATGGCCGGGTGCGGCTTCGACGGCGCGTCGTCCGCGCACTGCGTCGCCGCAAACAGGTCCCGCACCCCGAAGGTGTCGAGGAAACGATCGACCCCGCGGCGGGAATTGCCCGTGGCGATCCCGAGCAGCACGCCCTCGCGCGCGGCCAGGGACTTCAGGACGTCGAGCGCGCCGTCGTAGAGCGGATCGGCTTCCGGAGCCGCCCTCCGCCGCGCATTGAAGCTTTGCTTGAAGGCGAGGCCGATGGCGTCGATGGGATGGTCCGGCCGGTCGAGGCTGATCGCCTCCACCGCCTCGCGCACCGAGAGCCCGACGACGGCGAGTACCTGCTCGCGCGACGGCGGCTCCAGACCGTTGAGCTGGTAGGCCTCGGCCATGGACGCGACGATGGCGTGCTGGCTGTCGAGCAGCGTGCCGTCCACGTCGAATACGACGAGCATGTGCGAACTCCCGTGATCGACGTGGACTAAGACGCGCGCGCGGGTCGCGCAAGAGCGCCCCTCCCTGCCGCGCCCCCGCGCGCTATCTCGCGTTGACGATTTCAGGGGATCCGAATGACCGAAACTTCGCCGCCCGCTCCTGCGCAGGAGCGCGACGCCAAGCTCGTCGGGCGCCTGCCGCTCGCGTTCCACGACGACGACCCGAACGCCGAGAAGGCGCTGCACGAGGACATTTCGGCGATCGTCGCCATGGGCGACGGCGAAAGCCTGTGGGTCGGCGTCGACGAGGGGGCGTCGCTCGAACGGCTTGTCGCCCGACGCGATCCGGACGGCGCGGTGATCGGTTACGGCGGGCACGTGCGCTTCGACCTCCACGACTTCTTCGACTTTCCCTCCGGCGAAACCGAGGAGGCGGACGTCGAAGGCCTGTCGATCGCGGACGGTTATCTCTGGGTCGTCGGCTCGCACAGCCTCAAGCGCAAGAAGCCGAAGCACGGCGATCAGCCCGACGAGGCGCTGGAGCAGCTCACCAAGGTGCAGCGCGAGGCGAACCGCTTCCTGATCGGGCGCATTCCGATCGCCGCGGGCGACCGGCCGGGCGCGCCGACGCTGGCCGTCAAGGCCCCCGCGCTCGACGGCGGCAAGCGCGAGCGCCATTCGGGCGCGCTGCCCATGGGGCGCACGCACAGCCGACTGTCGAAGCTGCTGGCGAAGGACGTGCACCTCGGCCCCTTTCTCTCGATCCCGTCGAAGGACAACGGCTTCGACGTCGAGGGCCTCGCGGTAATCGGCGAGCGGGTGTTCCTGGGTCTGCGCGGCCCGGTGCTGCGCGGCTGGGCGATCGTGCTCGAGCTGCGGATCGCGGCGACCCGCAAGGGACGGCTGAAGCTGAAGCCCGTCGGCGAGGACGGCGCGCTCTACCGCAAGCACTTCCTCGACCTCGACGGCCTCGGCGTGCGGTCGCTGCTGGTGCAGGGCAACGACATGCTGCTGCTGACGGGGCCGACGATGGACCTCGACGGCCCGGTGCGGCTGCACCGCTGGCGAAACGCGCTGCTCGCGCACGACAGCTCGGTCATCCCGCGTGAGGAGGTGGCGCCGATCCTCGACCTGCCGTTCGGCGAAGGCGTGGACCACGCCGAGGGCGCGACGATCTTCGCCCTCAGGCCGGGCGCGAAGCCGACGCTGGTCGTCGCCTACGACAGCCCCTCCCCCGCCCGCGTGCTGCCGAGCGGCCAGGGCGCGCTGGCGGACGTGTTCGAGCTGCCGGAACTGGTTTGAGGAGGGCAAGCGGGCCGGAGAGCGCGGGGCGCCGCACCCTGTCGACGACGCCTGAAGACGGGTTTGAACGCGCGCCGCGAACCAGGCGCCCGTCGAGCGCGTCGCCTCAATCGGCCGCCGCTCTCATAAGAGAATAAAAACCTATTCATGACAAAGACATGTCGCGAGCGAGGACGAGCGCTCATCAGAGCGCACTTTCAATCCTCTTACATGCCTTGAAATCCGCCTTCGACTGCGTCATTTCACACATCGTCTATCGACAACATATGAGCTCTTCATAAGGAGACGATTGATGCTGCATGACGATGGGTTGCCCCTCACGTCCTTTGGCGCGGAAGGGTATTACGGCTTCATGGGCCCCGACGCTGGGTATCCGGTCGCGACCGACTCCGGCGGGTTCGACTGGGAGGTGCTGGTCGAGGGCATCGACGCGACCGGACGGCAGCAGGCCTTCGATCCGCTGCACGCCGAGGACATGATCCCCGGGATGGTCTCGTCGGTGATCTTCGCGATCGATCTGCCAGGCGCATCCTATGAGGCGCCGAGCGGCTCATTCGACTTCGGCGGAGGCGGCGGCGGAGGCGGCGGAGCCGCCGGTTCAATCGGCGGCGGCTTCGGCGGCTCAGTCGGCGTCGTGACGGTCGGCCCGATCGAGACGGTCTCCGTCGAGACGGAAGCCGAGTGACCTCACCGCACGCCGCCACCAACGGCCGCCCTCGGGGCGGCCGTTTTCGTAAGGGCGCTCAGTCTTCCGGCGCGTCGATGATCGGGTCGTACTCGCTGGCGTCGAAGCCCAGCAGGTTCCAGGACTGCTGCATGTGCGGCGGCAGCGGGGCCGAGACGTCCAGCATGTCGCCGCTCGGCAGCGGGATCACCAGCCGGCGAGCGAGCAGGTGCAGCCGGTTCTGGATGCCGCCCGGCAGCTCCCAGTTCTCGATGTTGAAGTACTTCGGGTCGCCGACGATGGGGTGGCCGATGTGGGCGCAGTGCGCCCGAAGCTGGTGGGTGCGGCCAGTGACCGGCTTCAGCGACAGCCAGGCCATCTTCTGCCCGACCTGGTCGACCACCGCGTAATAGGTCAGTGCGTGGGAGGCGCCGGCGTCGCCGTGGGAGGCGACCTGCATGCGCTCGCCCTCCGGTCCGTCGCCCTCGCCCTTGGCGAGATAGGTCGAGATGCGGCCCTGCTTCACCCGCGGCACGCCGGGCGCAAGCGCCCAGTAGACCTTGCGGGCGGCGCGGGAGCGGAAGGTGCGCGCGAGCTCGGACGCGGCGAGCCGCGTTTTCGCCGTCACCAGCACGCCGGCCGTGTCCTTGTCGATGCGGTGGACGAGGCGCGGCTTCTGGCCGGAGCGGTCGGTGAGCGCCGCCAGCATGCCGTCGACGTGCCGCACCGTGCCGGAGCCGCCCTGGACGGCGAGGCCGAAGGGCTTGTTCAGCACGAGGACGTCCCTGTCCTCGTAGATCGTGATCGACCGCAGGAACTCAGCGTCCTTGTCGCTGGCGCTCGGCTTGCGGACGGCGGGCGCGGCGACGCCCTCCTCGTCCTCGGCGCCCTCGCTCTCGTCCTTCAGCGGCGGCACCCGCACCACCATGCCGGCGGAAAGCCGCGTCGCCGTCTTGGCGCGGGCGCCGTCGACCCGGATCTGGCCGGTGCGGCAGAGCTTCTGCAGATGGCCGAAGGCGAGCGCCGGAAAGCGCTCCTTGAACCAGCGGTCGAGCCTGAGGCCCTCCTCCGCGTCGCGCACCGGGATCGCCTGCACGCCCGCGGCCTTGCCCGGCAGCGCCGGCAGGACCCGGGAGGAGAGCTCGACGCTCTTCTCGACCAACGTCCTATGCGCGGCGGGCTTCGCCGCGGCCTTGGGCGCCGGCTTGCCCGCGGACGCGGATCCCGGCTTGCGGAAGGCCGCGCTCGCGGCGCTGCGCTGCGCGGCCCGGGTCGGCTTGCCGTCGGGCCGCTTTCCCGGCGCCGCGGGACGGCGGGAGCCTGAAGTGGATTTCGGCCCCCGGGGGGTGCGTTGCGCCATGGGATCAGCTTTCAGTGTCGGATTAACCGGAATGGAAACCCCGGGTTAACCCAGCGTTGCGCTTGGATTAACCCAGCGCGCGCCCGAGCGCGAGGCCCCCGACGAGGGCGGCGATCGAAACGGCCACCGACACGACCACGTAGATCGCCGCCGCGGTTCCCTCGCCGCGCTCCCAGAGCGTCACCGCGTCGAGGGAGAAGGCCGAGAAGGTGGTGAACCCGCCGAGCACGCCGGTCATCAGGAACAGCCTGGCTTCGCTCGATCCGCCCCGCAGCGTCAGCACCGCCGCGAGCAGCCCCATCACGAACCCGCCGACGACATTGACCGTCAGCGTGCCCCAGGGGAAGCCGGGACCGAAAGCCCTGACAGACCAAAGATTTACGCCGTAGCGCGCAAGGGAGCCGAGGGCGCCGCCGAGGGCGACGAGGAGGGCCGGGATCATGGTTTGGTCCGGGTTAACGGATGGCGAGCGGCGTGGAAGACGCCGAGGATATCGACGTAGTCCTGTCTCACGCGATAGACGACGATATAAGGCAGACGAGGAACCACGAGCTCGTAAGAGCCCCGCCGACGGCCGCGCCGCGCGCTTCTTGGGAACGCCTCAAGCCTTGAGACGACCTGCCCGATACGGCCGAGGACAAGGCCGGCCGCAATTGGATCATCTTGAGCGATGTGGTCGCCGATCGCCCGAAGATGATCGCGAGCGCGCTCAGTGTAGCGGACAATCACCGCTGGTAGCGCGCGAAGAACGTCTCCATCTCTTCTCGGGAGACATAGGGCCCATCTTCGGCGAGCGCCCGATCCACCTCCGCAAGTTGCTGCTCGGTCAACTGAAGATCGCCGGAAAGCTCGGCGTCCGCCGCGTCGATCAGCATGCGCGCGATCTCGTTCTGCCGATCCTCGGGCAGATCGGCGAGGCGCCTAACGGCATCGGCCATCAATCTGGTCACGGGCTTTTCGGCGATCTTTCCCGGTTCGACGCCCATTTTCCTGATCCTGCTGGCATGGGAACCCGATGATCCTAGCACATCGGCCGTTCTCCGCGCCTCACCCCCGCTCCGCTCTCAGCTTGGCCCAATAGTCCAGCCGCTTCCTGAGCTCGCGCTCGAAGCCGCGGTCCGGCGGGTCGTAGAAGGCCCGGCGGCCCATGGCCTCGGGGAAGTAGTCCTGCCCCGAGAAGGCGTCCGGGGCGTCGTGGTCGTAGGCGTAGCCGGAGCCATAGCCCTCGGATTTCATGAGCTTCGTCGGCGCGTTCAGGATGTGCTTGGGCGGAACCAGCGATCCGTGCTCCTTCGCCGCCGCCCGCGCCCGTTTGTACGCGACGTAGACTGCGTTCGACTTCGGGGCGGTGGCGAGATGCACCACGCATTCGGCGAGCGCCAGCTCCCCCTCCGGCGTGCCGAGCTGCTCGTAGGCGTCGCGGGCGGCGATCGCGATGACGAGCGCCTGCGGGTCCGCGAGACCGATGTCCTCGGAGGCCATCCGGATCAGCCGGCGGGCGAGGTAGAGCGGGTCCTCGCCGGCGTCCAGCATGCGCGCAAGCCAGTAGAGCGCCGCGTCCGCGTCCGACCCGCGGACCGATTTGTGCAGCGCGGAGATGAGGTTGTAGTGGCCGTCCGAGGACTTGTCGTAGATCGGCGCCCGCCGCTGAACGACGTCCTGCACCCGGGTCGCGTCGAAGATCTCGCCGGGGCGGGCCGCGCGCCAGATTTCCTCCGCCAAAGTCAGCGAAGCGCGGCCGTCGCCGTCCGCCATGCGGATCAGCGCCGCGCGAGCCTCCGCGTCCAGCGGCAGCGGGCGCTCCTCGATCGCCTCGGCGCGGGCGAGCAGTCCCTCGATCGCCTCGGCGTCGAGCGATTTGAACACCAGCACCCGCGCGCGCGACAGCAGCGCGGCGTTGAGCGCGAAGGAAGGATTCTCGGTGGTCGCGCCGACGAGCGTGACCGTCCCGTCCTCCATGACGGGCAGGAAACTGTCCTGCTGGGCCTTGTTGAAGCGGTGGATCTCATCGACGAAGAGCAGCGTGCCCTGCCCCATCGCCCGCCGCCCGCGCGCCGCGTCGAACACCTTCTTGAGGTCGGCGACGCCGGTGAAGATCGCGGAAATCGGCTCGAAGGCGAGATTCGTGGCGTTGGCGAGCAACCGGCCGACCGTGGTCTTGCCTGTGCCCGGCGGCCCCCAGAAGATCAGGCTGCCGAGCGACCCCGCGGCGACCAGACGGCCGAGCGCGCCGTCGGCGCCGAGGAGATGATCCTGTCCGATGACCTCCTCAAGCGCCTGCGGCCGCAGACGGTCCGCCAGCGGCCGCGGCGCTTCGCGCTCGAGACCCGCCGCCTCGAACAGGTTGGCCACGCGTTCAGCCTCCGAACACGCTGGTGAAGGTGCGGCCGCCCCGTTCGATGGTCACCTTCCAGTAGCGCGGATTGGAGCCGGACAGCTTGGCGAGATCGGCCGAGGATCCCACCTTCTGGTCGTTGATCTCACGGACCACGTCACCTTTCTGAAACCCGAGTTGCTGCGCGGCCGAGCCCTCCGCAGCCTCCATCACGACGACCCCGCGCAGTCCGTCGTCCAGAGACAGCTCTTCGGTAAGCGCGGGCGACAGGTTCGCGACCGTCGCGCCGGCGAAGGGCGAATAGCCGCGGATCGCGCGAGCGTCGCGCGCCGGGGTCTCGGGCGCAGCGGCGAGCGCGATCTTGACCGTCCGCTCCTTCGCCGCGCGGGCGAGCGTGATCTCCGCCTCCCCGCCGAGCGGGCGTGTGGCGAACCGATAGGTGAAGCCCTCGACGTCGTCGATCGGCCGGCCGTCGACCGCCGTGACCAGATCGCCGGACTCCACGCCGGCCTTGGCCGCGGGCGAGCCGGGCGACACGTTCGCCACCAAGGCCCCCGCCGGCCGCTTGAGGCCGAGGCTCTCGGCGATGTCGGGCGTCACGGTCTGGAGCGAGGCGCCGAACCACGGGCGGGCCACGGCCTTCGCGCCGGACCGGGCCGACGCCAGCACCACGCGGACCATGTTTGAAGGGATCGCGAAGCCGATCCCGACGGAACCTCCGGACTGGGAGAAGATCGCCGTGTTGATGCCGATCAGCGCGCCGTCCATGTCCACCAGCGCGCCGCCGGAGTTGCCGGGATTGATGGCGGCGTCGGTCTGCACGAAGGACTGATACGCCCCGTCCCCCACCTGGCTGCGGGCCAGAGCCGAGACGATGCCGGAGGTCACCGTCTGGCCGACGCCGAACGGGTTGCCGACCGCGAGCGTCAGGTCGCCCACTTGAAGCGCGTCGGAGTCCGCGAGAGACAGCGTCGGGAATTTCTCGGAGCCGTCGCCGATCTTCAGCACCACGAGGTCTGTGCGCTGATCCTTGAGCAGGATCGTCGCCTCGAACTCACGCTTGTCGGACAGCGCGACGCGCACCTCCGTCATGCCCTCGACGACGTGGTTGTTGGTGACCACCAAGCCGTCCGCCCCGACGATGACCCCGGAGCCGAGCGAGCGCGCGACCCGCTCCCGCGGCACGCCGCGGCCGCCGCCGAAGAACTGCCGGAAAAAGGGATCGTCGAACAACGCATTCCGCCGCTGCTCCGTCCGCGAGGCGTAGATGTTGACGACGGCCGGCGTGACATGCGCGACGACCGGCGCATAGGACAGCTTGATCTCGCTGCGGTTCTCCGGCGCGCGGCGATCCTGGGCGGACGCCGGGGCGAGGCAGGCGAGCACGAGCGCGGGAACGAGAAGCAGGCGCGTCGGCGACATGGGCGGCTCGATCGGTCGTTGGAGACGAGGGTCACATAGTGCGCCTGCGTCGAAGGCGGAAGTTGGAGCGTTCGCTCCGCCAGCCGCCTGTGCAAAACGCGAAAAGGGCGGCCGTCGCCGGCCGCCCTTTTCGATGTCGATCGCGCTCGGCCGATCAGGCCGCGGCGCTCTCCGCCTCGGTACGCGCCCGGTCGGACTTGCCCTTGGCGTCCACGTCGCGGTCGACGAACTCGATCACGGCGACCGGCGCGTTGTCGCCGTGGCGGAAGCCCGCCTTCAGGATGCGCAGGTAGCCGCCGTTGCGGGCGCTGTAGCGCGGGCCGATCGTCTCGAACAGCTTGCGCACCGTCGGGATGTGACGGAGCTCGGCGATCGCCTGGCGACGGGCATGCAGGTCGCCCCGCTTTGCGAGCGTCACCAGCTTCTCGACGACCGGACGCAGGTCCTTCGCCTTCGGCAGGGTGGTGACGATCTGCTCGTGCTCGATCAGCGACAGCGCAAGGTTGGCGAACATCGCCTTGCGGTGGCTCTGCAGCCGGTTGAAGCGGCGACCCCGCTTGCCGTGCATGGACATGACTTCTTCTCCTTCAGGCCCGCGCCTCTAGAGGCTGACGAGGCCGAACCCTCAGTAGTGTTCTTCGAAACGCTTGGCGAGCTCGTCGATGTTGTCCGGCGGCCAGCCGCCGACTTCCATGCCGAGATGGAGACCCATCTGCGCCAGCACTTCCTTGATCTCGTTCAACGACTTGCGGCCGAAGTTCGGAGTCCGGAGCATCTCGGCCTCGGTCTTCTGGATCAGGTCGCCGATGTAGACGATGTTGTCGTTCTTCAGGCAGTTCGCCGAACGGACCGACAGCTCCAGCTCGTCGACCTTCTTGAGCAGCGCCGGGTTGAAGGCGAGCTCCGGGATCGCGGACTGAACGCTTTCCTTCTTCGGCTCCTCGAAGTTGACGAACACCTCGAGCTGGTCCTGGAGAATGCGGGCGGCGTAGGCCACCGCGTCGTCCGGAGAGATCGAGCCGTTGGTCTCGACGGTCAGCGTCAGCTTGTCGTAGTCGAGGATCTGGCCTTCGCGCGTGTTCTCGACGCGGTAGGAGACCTTCTTCACGGGCGAGTACAGGCTGTCGACCGGGATCAGGCCGATCGGCGCGTCCTCGGGGCGGTTGCGGTCCGCGGGGACGTAGCCCTTGCCAGTGTCGACGGTGAACTCCATCCGGATCTCGGCGCCCTCGTCGAGGGTGCAGAGCGCCAGATCGGGGTTCAGGATCTGGACGTCGCCGACAACCTGGATGTCGCCCGCCACGACCTGACCGGGGCCCTGCTTGCGCAGAACCATCCGCTTCGGACCCTCGCCCTGCATCTTGATGGCGATATCCTTGATGTTCAGGACGATGTCCGTCACGTCCTCACGGACGCCCGGGATCGACGAGAACTCGTGGAGCACGCCGTCGATGTGCACCGAGGTCACCGCCGCGCCCTGAAGCGAAGACAGCAGGATGCGGCGCAGCGCGTTGCCGAGCGTGAGGCCGAAACCACGCTCGAGCGGCTCCGCGACCATCGTCGCAGAGCGCTTGCCGTCGCCCCCGGGGGCGACCTCAAGCTTGTTCGGCTTGATCAGGTCTTGCCAATTCTTCTGGATCACGACTGCACCCTTCGTCAGTCAAACGCGGAGATCCGCTACTCTCCGCGTCGGCCGGCCCCGATGGGCCAAGCCTCGAAACGAACATGCGCCCCGCGGAACGGGGCGCAGGCGACGACAAGCGCGTCAGACGCGACGGCGCTTCCGCGGCCGGCAGCCGTTGTGCGGGATCGGCGTCACGTCGCGGATCGACGTCACCATGAAGCCAGCGGCCTGAAGCGCGCGGAGAGCCGACTCGCGTCCGGAACCCGGACCCGAGACTTCGACTTCAAGCGTGCGCATGCCGTGCTCGGCGGCCTTCTTCGCCGCGTCCTCGGCCGCGACCTGCGCGGCGTAGGGGGTCGACTTGCGCGAGCCCTTGAAGCCCTGCGCGCCGGCCGACGACCAGGACACGGTGTTGCCCTGCGCGTCGGTGATCGTGATCATCGTGTTGTTGAACGTCGCGTTCACGTGGGCGACGCCCGACGCGATGTTCTTGCGCTCGCGGCGGCGAATGCGCTGGGCTTCCTTGGCCATGTGGCTCTCTGTCCTTCAAGCGCGCCCGTCGTTCCAGGCGCTCGGGAGATATTCGTCATCCCGGAACGAGACCCGGGACCGTGCGTCGAACGTCCTCTCACGAGGACGATCCCGGACGCCATGCGCCCGGGACCTGCGCGGCGAAACCGCCGCGCGAGAATTACTTCTTCTTGCCGGCGATCGGCTTCGCCTTGCCCTTGCGGGTGCGGGCGTTGGTGTGCGTGCGCTGGCCGTGAACCGGCAGGCCGCGACGGTGACGCAGGCCGCGGTAGCAGCCGAGATCCATCAGACGCTTGATGTTCATCGCGACTTCGCGGCGCAGGTCGCCTTCCACGATGTAGTCGCGGTCGATGGTCTCGCGGATCTGGATGACTTCGGCGTCGGTCAGCTGGTTGACCCGACGCTCGGCCGGAATGGCGACCTTCTCGCAGATCTCGGTCGCCTTCTGGGAGCCGATTCCGTGAATGTACTGAAGCGCGATAATCACGCGCTTGTTCGTCGGGATGTTGACGCCGGCAATACGTGCCACGTGTACTCTCCATGTGTCCGGCGACAACGCCGATGATGAGCGCGCGTCCGGTGGAGGCCGGCCCATGCGCGCGAACGACAGCAGGACGAAACGACGAGGCCTGAAGGCCCCGCTACCTCTCCTGCTATCGGTGAGGGGTTGCGCGTAGCGCCTCACGGCGCCCGCGTCAAGTTCTTTCCAAAAGATAACCGGCCTTACGACGCCGTCGCTCGCGCGTCTGCGAGCAGGCCGTCGATCTCCCGCGTCACGGTCCCGATCGGCGCCATGCCGTCCACGGACGCGTAGACGCCACGCTGCTTGTAGAACGGCTTCAGCTGCGCGGTCACGTTCTGATAGTCCGCAATGCGCTTGCGCACGACGTCGGGCGCGTCGTCGCTGCGGGTCGGCTTGCCGGCGGCCGCCGCCTCGCGCGCGCGGCGCTCGACGCGCTCCAGCAGCGCTTCCTCGTCGACCGACAGTTCGATGACCTGGTTCAGCTTCAGGCCCTTGGCCTCCAGCATGGCCTCGAGCGCCTCGGCCTGCTTCAGCGTCCGGGGAAAGCCGTCCAGGATGAACCCGTTCCGCGCGTCCGGCTCGTCGATGCGGTCCGCTACGATCTGAACCACGACCTCGTCCGGCACCAGCTCGCCGCGGGCCATCAGGTCCTTCGCCTTGAGTCCGACCGGCGTGCCGGCGGCAACGGCCGCGCGCAGCATGTCGCCCGTGGAAAGCTGCACGATGCTGTGCGCTTCGACCAGACGCTCGGACTGCGTGCCTTTGCCGGCGCCGGGGGGGCCGAGCAGAATCAGTCTCATCGACGCTTTCCTTTGAGCCGGGCCTTCTTGATGAGGCCCTCGTATTGCGCAGCGTACAGATGACCTTGCACCTGCGCCACCGTGTCCATGGTGACCGAAACCACGATCAAGAGCGAGGTGCCGCCGAAGTAGAACGGCACCGCGGCGTAGGAGATCAGGATCTCGGGGATCAGGCACACCGCGGCGATGTAGGCTGCGCCGACGACCGTGATGCGGGTCAGCACATAGTCGATGTACTCGGCCGTGCGCTCGCCCGGACGGATGCCGGGAATGAAGCCGCCGTACTTCTTCAGGTTGTCGGCGGTCTCGTTCGGATTGAACACGATCGCAGTGTAGAAGAAGCAGAAGAACACGATCAGGCCGACGTACATCACCATGTACAGCGGCCGGCCATGCGCCAGATAGGTCGTCATGGTTGTGAGCCAGCCCGACCCGCCGCTGGCGGCGGAGAAGTTCGCGATCGTCGTCGGCAGCAGCAGCAGCGACGAGGCGAAGATCGGCGGGATGACGCCGGCGGTGTTGAGCTTCAGCGGGAGATGCGAGCTTTCGCCGCCCGTCATCCGGTTCTGCGACACCTGCCGCTTCGGATACTGGATCAACAGGCGCCGCTGGGCGCGCTCCATGTAGACGATCAGCGCGATGACGGCGATCGCCATGACCACGACGCCGAGGATGAGCGCCGTCGAGATCGCGCCCTGCCGGCTGAGTTCGAGCGTCCCCGCGATCGCGGCCGGGAGCTCCGCCACGATGCCGGCGAAGATGATCAGCGAGATGCCGTTGCCGATGCCGCGCGCGGTGATCTGCTCGCCCAGCCACATCAGGAACATGGTGCCGCCGGTCAGGGTGATGACCGTGGAGATGCGGAAGAACAGGCCCGGGTCCACAACGACGTTCGCCTGGCCCTCGAGGCCGACGGAGATGCCGTAGGCCTGGACGGTCGCGAGCAGAACGGTGCCGTAGCGCGTGTACTGATTGATGATCTTGCGGCCGGCCTCGCCCTCCTTCTTGAGGGCTTCGAGGTGCGGCGAGACCGAGGTCATCAGCTGCACGATGATGGAGGCCGAGATGTAGGGCATAATGGCGAGCGCAAAGATCGCCATGCGGCCGACGGCGCCGCCCGAGAACATGTTGAACAGGCCGATGATGCCCGTCGACTGCTGACGGAACACTTCGGCCAGCGCCGCGGGGTTGATGCCCGGCAGCGGGATGTAGGTGCCGAGGCGATAGATCAAAAGCGCGCCAAGCGTGAACCAGATGCGCTTTTTAAGCTCGCCCGCCTTCGAGAAAGCGGAGAAGTTCAGGTTCGCAGCAAGCTGCTCTGCCGCCGACGCCATCGATCGCCTCGTCTTTCCGATACGCTTCGCGTGACCGGGCCCCTCGACGACGACGCCCCCCGGGGACCGGGAGGCGTTCGAAAGGTCGGTCCGCCGTCAGATGGGGACGTTAGGCCGCGTCCGCATCCTTGACGGGCGCAAGCAGCGTCACCTTGCCGCCGAGCTTCTCGATCACGTCCGCGACCGACTTGGACACGGCGTAGACCTCGAGGTCGAGCTTGGTCTTCAGTTCGCCGCGGCCGAGAACCTTCACGCCGTCCTTCTTCTTGGACAGCACGCCGGCCTCGATCAGGGCGGCCTCGGTCACGGGCTTGCCCGCGTCGAGCTTGCCCGCGTCGAGCGCCTGCTGAAGGCGCGCGAGGTTGACCTCGTTGAGGTCGGTCGCGAACAGGTTGGTGAAGCCGCGCTTGGGCAGACGCCGGTAGAGCGGCATCTGACCGCCCTCGAACGCCTTGATGCGAACGCCGGTGCGGGACTTCTGTCCCTTCACGCCGCGGCCGCCGGTCTTGCCCTTGCCGGAACCGATGCCGCGACCAACGCGCATGCGGTCCTTGGTGGCGCCGGGATTGTCCCGGAGATCAGTCAGTTTCATCACGTCTCTCCAGCGCTCAGCGGGCGTCGTCTTCGACGCGCACGAGGTGAGCGACCTTCGCGATCATTCCGCGCACGGCCGGGGTGTCGGCGAGTTCGCGGCGCTTGCCGATACGGCCGAGGCCGAGGCCGACGAGGGTCGCATGCTGGTCCGCGGGACGGCGGGTCGAGGAGCCGGTCTGGACGACCACGACCTGACCGCCCTTCGAGGCTTTCGCCGCGCGGCCCTTCTTGTTTTCAGTGACGGCCATGATCAGCCTCCTTCAACGAACGGGTGATCAGCCTTCGGCCACGGCGTCGGCGTCGACGTCGCGACGACGAGACTGCAGCGTCGAGACCTTCAGGCCGCGACGGGCGGCGACGGAGCGCGGGCTGTCCTCGTTCTTCAGCGCGTCGAACGTGGCCCGCACCATGTTGTACGGGTTCGACGAACCGAGCGACTTCGCGACAACGTCGTGGACGCCGAGCGTCTCGAAGACGGCGCGCATCGGACCGCCGGCGATGATGCCCGTGCCCGCCGGAGCGGCGCGCAGCACCACGCGGCCGGCGCCGTGGCGACCGTCGACGTCATGATGCAGCGTACGGCCTTCGCGCAGCGGCACGCGGATGAGGCCGCGCTTGGCGCTTTCGGTCGCCTTGCGGATCGCCTCAGGCACCTCGCGGGCCTTGCCGTGACCGAAGCCGACGCGGCCCTTCTGGTCGCCGACGACGACGAGCGCGGCGAAGCCGAACCGGCGTCCGCCCTTCACGACCTTCGCGACGCGGTTGATGTGGACCAGCTTGTCGACGAACTCGCTGTCGCGCTCTTCGCGGTCGTTCCGGCGGTTGTCTCTGGGCTCACGAGCCATGTCTTATCCTCTCGCCTCGAGCGGGCTTCAGAAGTTGAGCCCGCCCTCACGGGCGGCCTCGGCCAGGGCCTTGACCCGGCCGTGATAGATGTAGGAGCCGCGGTCGAACACCACGTCCTTCACGCCGACGGCGGCGGCGCGCTCCGCCACCAGCTTCCCGACCGCAGTCGCGGCCGCGGTGTCGGCGCCCGTCTTGTCGCCGCGCAGCGTCTTGTCCAGGGTCGACGCCGCCGCGAGGGTCACGCCCTTCGCGTCGTCGATGACCTGAGCATAGATGTGCTTCGAGGAGCGGAACACCGACAGACGGGGACGCCCGTTGGCGGCCGTAAGAAGGCTCCGGCGCACGCGCGCCTTCCGGCGCGCTTCAGTCGCGAGATTTTTCGCCATGGTTCCGGGCCCTTACTTCTTCTTGCCTTCCTTGCGGAAGATGAATTCGCCCGCGTACTTGACGCCCTTGCCCTTGTAGGGCTCAGGACCGCGGAACTCGCGGATCTCGGCCGCCACCTGGCCGACGCGCTGCTTGTCGATGCCGGAGATCAGGATCTCCGTCGGCTTGGCGCACTTGATGTCGATCCCCGCAGGGATCGGGTACTTGATGTCGTGGCTGTAGCCGAGAGCGAGGACCAGGTCCTTGCCCTGAACGGCGGCGCGATAGCCGACGCCGCTGATCTCGAGCTTCTTCTCGAAACCCTTGGTGACGCCTTCGACGAGGTTCGACACCATGGTGCGCGACATGCCCCACTTGGAGCGCGCGCCCTTGGTCTCGTCGCGCGGCTGGACGGTGACCTTACCGTCCTTGAACTCCACCACGACCTCGTCGTGGACCCGGAAGGCGAGCTCGCCCTTCGGACCCTTTACCTTGACATCCTGCCCATCCACGGCCGCGGTCACGCCCGACGGCACGTCGACCGGCTTCTTGCCGATGCGCGACATAACGCTCTCCTAATCCTGCGAGAAACCCTCCGCCAGCGTCAGAAGACGCGGCAGAGGATCTCCCCGCCCACGTTGTTGTCGCGGGCGTCGTGATCCGCCATCACGCCCTTGGGCGTGGAGAGGATCGAGATGCCGAGGCCATTGGCCACGCGCGGAAGATTTTTGACCGACGCGTACACCCGGCGGCCCGGCTTCGACACCCGCTGGATTTCGCGGATGACCGGCGCGCCGTCGTAGTACTTCAGCTCGATCTCAAACTCCGTACGGCCGTTGGCCATCTCGGTCTGGGTGTAGCCGCGGATGTAGCCTTCCGCCTGCAGCACGTCCAGCACATGCTGGCGCAGGCGCGAGCCGGGCGTCGAGCACGAGGTCTTGTTCCGCATGTGCGCGTTGCGGATTCGCGTCAGCATATCGCCGAGGGGATCAATCATTGACATGGATCCCTCCTCACCAGCTCGACTTCAGGAGACCCGGAACCAGGCCCTTCGAGCCCAGATCGCGGATCGCGATGCGCGAGATGCCCAGCTTGCGGTAGTACGCACGCGGACGACCCGTCACTTCGCAGCGGTTCCGGATGCGGGTCTTGGACCCGTTCCGCGGAAGCTCGGCGAGCTTGAGGCGCGCTGCGAAGCGCTCCTCGAGGTCCAGGCTCTCATCCTTGGCGATCGCCTTCAGCTCCGCCCGCTTCGCAGCGAAACGGTCGACGAGCTGACGACGCCGGTTGTTCTTCTCGATCGCGCTTTTCTTAGCCATGCGATCCTCCCGTCACTGCCTGAAGGGGAAGTTGAAGGCGCGCAGCAGGGCGCGCGCCTCGTCGTCAGACTTCGCCGTCGTGCAGACGATGACGTCCATGCCCCACACCTGATCGATCTTGTCGTACTCGATCTCGGGGAACACGATGTGCTCCTTGATGCCCATGGCGAAGTTGCCACGGCCGTCGAAGCTCTTCGGGTTCAGGCCGCGGAAATCGCGAACGCGCGGAAGCGCGATCGTGACCAGGCGATCCATGAACTCGTACATGCGGGCCCGGCGCAGCGTGACCTTCGCGCCGACCGACTGGCCTTCGCGCAGCTTGAAGGTCGCGATCGAGGTGCGGGCCTTCGTCACGACCGGCTTCTGGCCGGCGATCTTGGTCAGCTCGCCGACCGCGTTCGTCACCTTCTTGGAGTCGGCGACGCCTTCGCCGATGCCCATGTTGATGACGATCTTGTCGATCGTCGGAACCTCGAACGGGTTCTTGTACCCGAACTCCTCGATCAGCTTCGGCCGAACGACGTCGGCGTAAAGCTTCTTGAGGCGCGGCTCGTAAGCGGTATCAGCCATCGATCTGATCTCCCGAACGCGTCGCGACGCGAACCTTGCGGCCGTCGTCCAGGACCTTGAAGCTGACGCGCGTCGCTTTGCCGTCCTTCGGGTCGGCGAGCGCGATGTTGGACAGGTGGATGGCGGCCTCCTTGGAGATGATCCCGCCTTCCGTCGTCTGGGTCTGGCGCGTATGGCGCTTCACCACGTTGACGCCGCGCACCAGGGCGCGCTCGTCCTTGGGGAGCACCTGCAGCACTTCGCCGGTCTTGCCCTTGTCCCGGCCTGCGAGAACGACGACCTTGTCGCCCTTCTTGATCTTCGCGGCCATCACAGCACCTCCGGCGCGAGCGAAATGATCTTCATGTGGTTCTTCGCGCGGAGCTCGCGCGGAACCGGTCCGAAGATGCGGGTGCCGACGGGCTCTTTCTGGTTGTTGATCAGCACGGCCGCGTTGCGGTCGAAACGGATCACGGAACCGTCGATGCGGCGCACGGCCTTCGCGGTGCGAACGACGACCGCCTTCATGACGTCGCCCTTCTTCACGCGGCCCCGCGGAATCGCCTCCTTGACCGACACCACGATGATGTCGCCCACGCCGGCGTAGCGACGGCCTGCGCCGCCGAGAACCTTGATGCACATCACTCGCTTGGCGCCGGAATTGTCGGCGACGTCGAGGTTGCTCTGCATCTGAATCATGGCCTTAAGCCTTTCTCATTCGCCCGGACCGGTATCCCCGAAGTTCGGTGGGGACCTCGCCCGGCGGGCCTTGGATTTCAGATGATCGTCACTCGGTCGGGGCCGGCGCCGAGGCGTCCGCATCGACCGACGCGTCGGGTCGAACGACCCAGCGCTTCAGCTTCGAGATCGGCCGGCTCTCCTCAATCCACACGAGGTCGCCGACCTTGAACAGGCCCTGCTCGTCGTGGGCGTGGTAGTGCTTCGACCGGCGCACCGTCTTCTTCAGAAGCGGGTGCGTGAACCGACGCTCCACCTTGACCACGACGGTCTTGGCGTTCTTGTCGGAAATGACCGTCCCGAGAAGGACTCTTTTCGGCATGATGTCCTCCTCAGGCCTTTGTTTCCGCCTCCGCACGCTTCGCCGAAGCGACGGTGCGGATGCGGGCGATATCACGGCGCACCTGGCGCACGCGAGCAGTATTCTCGAGCTGGCCCGTGGCGCGCTGGAAACGGAGGTTGAATTGCTCCTTTTTCAGCTTCACGAGCTCGTCGTCGAGCTGGTCGACCGACAGGGTCTTAAGGTCTTGAGCCTTCGCCATGACGTCCTCCCTCACTCGGCGATGCGTTGAACGAAGCGCGTGCGAATCGGCAGCTTCGCGGCCGCCAGCGCAAGCGCTTCCTTGGCGATCTCGATGGACACGCCATCGATCTCGAACATGATGCGGCCGGGTTTGACCTTGGCCGCCCAGTAGTCCGTCGCGCCCTTGCCCTTGCCCATGCGGACTTCGGTCGGCTTCGACGTCACCGGAACGTCGGGATACACGCGGATCCAGACGCGGCCGGCGCGCTTCATGTGACGGGTCAGCGCGCGACGGGCGGCTTCGATCTGGCGCGCGGTGATGCGCTCCGGCTCGAGCGCCTTCAGACCAAACGCGCCGAAGTCGAGGTTGAATCCGCCCTTCGCAGCGCCGCTGATGCGACCCTTGAACTGCTTGCGGAACTTGGTCTTCTTCGGTTGCAGCATGACTTAGACTCCGAGGCTCCCGATCACGCCGCGTCGCGGCGGTTCGGGCGGCCACCGCCGCCGCCGCCAGCCGACTCTTCGGACAGACGACGATCCTGGGCCATGGGATCGTGCTCCATGACCTCGCCCTTGAAGATCCACACCTTCACGCCGCAGGTGCCCATCGCGGTCTTCGCGGTGGCGACGCCGTAGTCGACGTCGGCCCGCAGCGTGTGAAGAGGCACGCGACCTTCGCGGTACCACTCGGTGCGGGCGATCTCAGCGCCGCCGAGACGGCCGGCGCAGTTGATGCGGATGCCTTCCGCGCCGAGGCGCATCGCGGACTGAACCGCGCGCTTCATGGCGCGACGGAACGCGACGCGGCGCTCGAGCTGCTGCGAGATCGACTCGGCGACCAGCGTCGCGTCGACTTCGGGCTTGCGCACTTCGACGATGTTGATGTGCACCTCGGACGAGGTCATCGAGCCGACCTTCTTACGAAGCTTCTCGATGTCCGCGCCCTTCTTGCCGATCACGATGCCCGGGCGGGCGGAGTAGATCGACACGCGGCACTTCTTGTGGGGGCGCTCGATGACGATCTTCGAAACGGCCGCCTGCTTCAGATCCTTCAGCAGGGCGTCGCGGATCTTGATGTCCTCGTGCAGCAGCTTGCCGTACTCGCCCTTGCTGGCGAACCAGCGCGAGTCCCACGTACGGTTGATGCCGAGCCGAAGCCCGATCGGGTTGACCTTATGACCCATCGTCTTCTCCTCAGGCCTTCGCCGCGTCGCGCTCGACCTGACGAACGACGATCGTCAGGTGCGAGAACGGCTTCTGGATGGTGCCGACGCGGCCACGGGCGCGGGGGCTGAAGCGCTTCATGACGATCGACTTGCCGACGAACGCCTGGGAGACGACGAGATCGTCCACGTCGAGGTCGTGGTTGTTCTCGGCGTTGGCGATCGCGCTCTCGAGCGTCTTCTTCACCTGTCCCGCGATCCGCTTGCGGGAGAAGGTCAGGTCGGCCAGAGCCGTCTCGACCTTCTTGCCGCGGATCAGCTGCGCGACGAGGTTCAGCTTCTGCGGCGAGATGCGAACCATCCGCAGCACAGCTTTCGCCTCGTTCTCGGGAAGCGCGCGCTCGCGTGCCTGCTTGCCCATGACCTTACTTCCTCTTCGACTTCTTGTCCGCCGCGTGACCGTAGAAGGTACGGGTCGGGGCGAACTCGCCGAACTTGTGGCCGATCATCTCTTCCGAGATTGCGACCGGGATGTGCTTCTGGCCGTTGTAGACCCCAAAGGTGAGGCCCACGAACTGCGGCAGGATCGTGGAGCGACGGCTCCAGATCTTGATGACCTCGTTACGGGTCGACGACCGGGCGTTTTCCGCCTTGCGCAGCAGATAGCCGTCGACGAACGGGCCCTTCCAAACTGAACGCGCCATTTGTCCGCTCTCCGCTTACTTCTTCTTACGGGCGTGGCGGCTCGACACGATAAACTTGTCGGTCGCCTTGTTCGAACGGGTCCGCTTGCCCTTGGTCGGCTTGCCCCACGGGGTGACCGGGTGCCGGCCGCCCGAGGTGCGGCCTTCGCCGCCGCCGTGCGGATGGTCGACCGGGTTCATGGTCACGCCGCGGTTGTGCGGCTTGCGACCGAGCCACCGCGAACGACCCGCCTTGCCCAGGCTGATGTTCGAATGATCCGGGTTCGACACCGCGCCGACCGTCGCAAAGCAGTGACCGTGCACAAGGCGCTGCTCGCCCGAGTTCAGGCGCAGCGTCACGTAGCCCTGGTCGCGGCCCACGATCTGGGCGTAGGTGCCGGCCGAGCGCGCGATCTGGCCGCCGCGGCCGATCTTGATCTCGACGTTGTGGACGATCGTGCCGACCGGCGCGACGCCGAGCGGCATCGCGTTGCCGGGTTTCACGTCGACCTGCGCGCCGGCCACCACCTGGTCGCCGACAGCGAGACGCTGGGGCGCGAGGATGTAGCTCAGCTCGCCGTCCTGGTAGCGGATCAGCGCGATGAACGCCGAGCGGTTCGGATCGTACTCGATCCGCTCCACCGTCGCCGGCACGTCCAGCTTGCGACGCTTGAAGTCGATCAGCCGGTAGGTCCGCTTGTGGCCGCCGCCGCGGAAGCGGACGGTGATGCGGCCGTAATTGTTGCGGCCGCCGGAGGACGAGAGGCCCTCGGTCAGCTGCTTCACTGGCTTGCCCTTGTACAGGGCCGACCGGTCCACGATCACGAGCTGGCGAAGGCTCGGCGTGATCGGATTATAATGCTTGAGCGCCATCTGTTCGGCTCCCTATCCCGCGCCTCAGAGGCCGGTCGTGACGTCGATCGAGTGGCCCTCGGCGAGGGTCACGATCGCGCGCTTGACGTCGCCCTGACGGCCGAGACGGCCGCGGAAACGCTTTTCCTTGCCCTTGCGGACAAGCGTGTTGACGCTCAGGACCTTCACGTCGAACAGCTTCTCGACGGCGGCCTTGATCTGTGGCTTGGTGGCGGTGTCCGCGACGCGGAAGACCACCTTGTTCAGCTCGGACGCGATCGTCGCCTTTTCGGTAATGATCGGCGACCGGATGACGTCGTAATGGCGCACATCGGTCATTTGAAGCGCGCCTCCAGCGCATCGATCGCAGCCTTCGTCAGCACGAGCGTCTCGCGGCGAAGGATGTCGTAGACGTTGATGCCCTGGACCGGCAGCACGTCCACGTACGGCACGCTGCGGGCGGCGAGCTTGACGTTGGCCTCCACCTCGGCGCCGTCGACGATGAGAGCGTTGGCGAAGCCGAGCTTCTCCATCCGCTCCTTGAACGCCTTGGTCTTGGCCTCGCCCAGCGAGAACGCGTCGACGACGACGATCTGCTGATCCTTGGCCTTGGCCGAGAGCGCGAGCTTCAGGCCGAGGGCGCGCACCTTCTTCGGAAGGTCATGCGCGTGGGAGCGCACCACCGGACCGAAGGCGCGGCCGCCGCCACGAAACTGCGGAGCGGACGCCGCAGCGTGACGGGCGCGGCCCGTGCCCTTCTGCTTGTACATTTTCTTGCCGGTCCGGGCGATTTCGGACCGACCGAGCGTCTGGTGGGTGCCGGCCTGGCGCTTGGCGAGCTGCCAGCGCACGACGCGGTGCAGGATGTCCGCGCGCGGCTCGAGACCGAAGATCTCGTCCGAGAGCGTGATCTTCTCGCCCGCGGCGCCGTCGGCGGTGGTGATTGCGATATCGACCATCACGCGTTCTCCGTCTCGGCCGAAGCGGTCTCGACCGGGGCCTCGGCCTTCGCCGCGCCGCGTTCGCGGAACGCGCCCGGCAGCGGAAGTCCCTCAGGCAGCTTCGTCTTCACCGCGTCGCGGACCAGGATCCAGCCGCCCTTGGCGCCCGGAACCGCTCCCTCGACCAGGATCAGACCGCGCTCGACGTCCGTCGACACGATCTTGAGGTTCTGAGTGGTCACCCGCTCGTCGCCCATATGACCGGCCATCTTCTTGTTCTTGAAGACCTTGCCGGGATCCTGACGGCCGCCGGTCGAACCGTGCGAACGGTGCGACACGGACACGCCGTGGGTGGCGCGAAGACCGCCGAAGTTATGGCGCTTCATGGCGCCGGCGAAGCCCTTGCCGATCGAGGTGCCGGTCACGTCGACCCGCTGCCCGACCAGGAAGTGGTCGACAGTGATCTCGGCGCCCACGGGGATCACCGCGTCCGGGGTCACCCGGAACTCGACGATCTTCCGCTTCGGCTCGACTTCGGCCTTCGCGAAGTGGCCGCGCTCGGCGCGCGTCACGTTCTTGGGTTTACGAACGCCAGCGCCAAGCTGCATGGCGACGTAGCCGTTGCCCTCGAGGGTGCGATGCGCCACGACCTGGCACTGCTCCACCTTGAGAACCGTGACCGGAACATGCTCGCCGGCATCCGTGAAGATGCGGGTCATGCCCAGTTTCTGTGCGATTACTCCGGACCGCATGAGAGTCGTCCTTCCCTTGCGCCGATCAGAGCTTGATCTCGACGTCGACGCCGGCGGCCAGGTCGAGCTTCATCAGCGCGTCCACGGTCTGCGGCGTCGGGTCGACGATGTCGAGGAGACGCTTGTGCGTCCGGATCTCGAACTGCTCGCGGCTCTTCTTGTCGACGTGCGGCGAGCGGTTCACGGTAAACTTCTCGATGCGGGTCGGCAGGGGGATCGGACCACGAACCTGCGCGCCCGTCCGCTTGGCCGTCGACACGATTTCTCGGGTCGACGAGTCCAGGATGCGGTGGTCGAACGCCTTGAGGCGGATCCGGATGTTCTGACCGTTCATTTTACTCGGTCTCCACGAGGTAGGGCGGCGCCCTTGAAATCAGGGCGCGCCCGCCCCGGCAGTTTCTCTGAAAGAGTTCAGATCACTCGATGATGGAAGCGACGACGCCTGCGCCGACGGTGCGGCCGCCTTCGCGGATGGCGAAGCGCAGCTTCTCCTCCATCGCGATCGGCACGATCAGGTGCACCTCCATCGCGATGTTGTCGCCCGGCATCACCATCTCGGTGCCCTCGGGGAGGTGCACCACGCCCGTCACGTCCGTCGTACGGAAGTAGAACTGCGGACGGTAGTTCGTGAAGAACGGCGTGTGACGGCCGCCCTCCTCCTTGGTGAGGATGTAAGCCTCAGCCTTGAACTTCGTGTGCGGCTTCACCGAGCCCGGCTTGCACAGAACCTGTCCGCGCTCCACGTCCTCGCGCTTCGTGCCGCGCAG
>NZ_JAFBCY010000003.1 GCF_016907975.1 Methylopila capsulata | reverse complement strand
GCGGACGACAAGATCGCCGCCATGGAAGCCGCCGGCGTCCGGGTGAGCCCAAGCCCCGCACGGCTCGGAAAAACGCTCGTGGAATTGTTGAAGGGGTGAGGGCGGCGGCGCCGTTCTTGCTCGCTTAACCCCGGCGTCGGAATGACGCCACGATCAGAGTGCATTCGCGTTCCGGACGTTCAAAACTGAACCGTCGCCCCCATATGGACGCAAGGGGCGAGCTCCGAAATCAACGCAAGGTCTAATCCGATGTCACGCCAGGCGGCGAACGAGGCTTTCAACCGCACCTCCTTCCTCTGGGGCGGAAACGCCGCCTATATCGAGGACCTCCAGGCGCGCTACCAGAAGGACCCGTCCTCGGTCGACCCGCAGTGGCGGGCGTTCTTCGAGGATCTGGGCGACCCGTCGGACGCGGTGGAGACGGCTGCGGACGGCCCGTCCTGGGAGAAGCCGAACTGGCCGGTGCCGGCGAACGGCGAACTGGTCTCGGCGCTCGACGGCGACTGGGGCGCCGCCGAAATCGTCATCGGCGACAAGATCAAGGCGAAGTCCGAGGCCAAGGGCCAGGGGCTGACGCCGGAGCAGATCCGCGCCGCGACGCGGGACAGCACCCGCGCGCTGATGATGATCCGCGCCTACCGCATCCGCGGCCATCTCGCGGCCGACCTCGACCCGCTGAAGCTGGAGCCCCGCCCCGACCGCGAGGAGCTCGACCCCGCGTCCTACGGCTTCTCCGAGGGCGACCTCGACCGTAAGATCTTCATCGACTACGTGCTCGGGCTCGAGTTCGCGACCGTGCGCGAGATGCTCGCGATCCTGAAGCGCACCTATTGCTCGACGCTCGGCGTCGAGTTCATGCACATCTCCGAGCCCGCCGAGAAGGCGTGGATCCAGGAGCGCATCGAGGGGCCGGACAAGGGCGTCGCCTTCACCCCCGAGGGCAAGCGCGCGATCCTGACCAAGCTGGTCGAGGCCGAGGGCTTCGAGAAGTTCCTCGACGTCAAGTACACCGGCACCAAGCGCTTCGGCCTCGACGGCGGCGAGTCCATCGTCCCGGCGCTGGAGCAGATCATCAAGCGCGGCGGCGCGCTCGGCGTGCGCGAGATCGTGTTCGGCATGGCCCACCGCGGCCGCCTGAACATCCTGGCGCAGGTGCTCGGCAAGCCGCACCGCGCGATCTTCCACGAGTTCAAGGGCGGCTCCTGGACCCCCGAGGAGGTCGAGGGCTCCGGCGACGTCAAGTACCACCTCGGCGCCTCGTCCGACCGCGAGTTCGACGGCAACTCCGTCCACCTGTCGCTGACCGCCAACCCCTCGCATCTCGAGATCGTCGATCCGGTGGTGCTGGGCAAGGTGCGCGCCAAGCAGGACCAGTGGAAGGACGCCGACCGCACCAAGGTGCTGCCGCTGCTGATCCACGGCGACGCCGCCTTCGCGGGGCAGGGCGTGGTCGCGGAGTGCTTCGGCCTGTCGGGCCTGAAGGGCCACCGCACCGGCGGCTCAATCCACGTCATCATCAACAACCAGATCGGCTTCACCACCAGCCCGCGCTACGCGCGCTCGTCGCCCTATCCCTCGGACGTCGCCAAGACCATCGAGGCGCCGATCTTCCACGTGAACGGCGACGACCCGGAGGCCGTGACCTTCGCGGCCAAGATCGCGACCGAGTTCCGGCAGAAGTTCCACAAGCCGGTCGTCATCGACATCTTCTGCTACCGCCGCTTCGGCCACAACGAGGGCGACGAGCCGGCCTTCACGCAGCCGCGGATGTACAAGGTGATCCGCAGCCACCCGACCTCGCTCGAGATCTACTCCAAGCGGCTCGAGCAGGAGGGCGTGATCAAGGCCGGCGAGGTGGACGAGATCCGCGCCGGGTTCCGCGCGCGTCTCGAGGGCGAGTACGAGTCCGGCCAGGCCTACAAGCCGAACAAGGCCGACTGGCTCGACGGCCGCTGGTCCGGCATCAAGGCCTCCCGCGACGTCGATGACGCGCGCCGCGGCAAGACCGGCGTCGAGATCGACCGGCTGAAGGAGCTCGGCCAGAAGCTCACGACGCTGCCGGAGGGCTTCAAGGCCCACCGCACGATCCTGCGCCTGCTCGAGAACCGCCGGAAGATGACGGAGACCGGCGAGGGCATCGACTGGTCGATGGGCGAGGCGCTCGCCTTCGCCTCGCTGCTGGCCGACGGCAAGCCTGTCCGGCTCTCCGGTCAGGACGTGGAGCGCGGCACCTTCAGCCAGCGCCACTGCGTGCTGGTCGACCAGGAGACCGAGGACCGGGCCGTTCCGCTCAACGCGCTCTCGGACAACCAGGGCCGGTTCGAGGTCATCAACTCGATGCTCTCGGAAGAGGCGGTGCTCGGCTTCGAGTACGGCTACACGCTGGCCGAGCCCAACGCCTTGACGCTGTGGGAGGCGCAGTTCGGCGACTTCGCCAACGGCGCGCAGGTCATCGTCGACCAGTTCCTGTCGTCGGGCGAGCGCAAGTGGCTGCGCATGTCGGGCCTCGTCATGCTGCTGCCCCACGGCTACGAAGGCCAGGGCCCGGAGCACTCCTCCGCCCGGCTCGAGCGCTACCTGCAGATGTGCGCCGAGGACAACATGCAGGTCGCGAATTGCACGACGCCGGCGAACTACTTCCACATCCTGCGCCGCCAGCTCGTCCGCGACTTCCGCAAGCCGCTGATCTTGATGACGCCGAAGTCGCTGCTCCGCCACAAGCGGGCGGTGTCGCCGCTGTCGATGATGGAGGCGGGCACCTCGTTCCACCGCCTGCTGTGGGACGACGCGCAGATGAACCCGGGCTCTACGCTGGAGCTGAAGCCGGACGCCGAGATCCGCCGCGTCGTGCTGTGCTCCGGCAAGGTCTATTACGACCTGCTGGAGGAGCGCGAGAAGCGCGGGGTGGACGACGTCTACATCCTGCGCGTCGAGCAGCTCTATCCGTTCCCGGCCAAGGCGCTCGTCAACGAGCTGTCGCGCTTCAAGCAGGCCGAGGTGGTGTGGTGCCAGGAAGAGCCCAAGAACATGGGCTCCTGGTTCTTCGTCGAGACCTATATCGAGTGGGCGCTGAACACCGTGGGCGCGATGCACCGCCGCCCGCGCTACGCCGGCCGCCCGGCGTCCGCCGCGACGGCGACCGGCCTGATGTCGAAGCATCTGGCCCAGCTGCAGGCTTTCCTGAACGAGGCGCTGGGCGACTGACCGGCCGCCCGAACTGACCGCTGACTGAACGTTGAGAGCTGAAGCGGGACGGCGACGAGCGCCGGCCCCATGGGAGACTTCGATGGCGACCGAAATCCGCGTGCCGACGCTTGGCGAATCCGTGACCGAGGCCACCATCGGCCGGTGGTTCAAGAAGCCGGGCGAGGCGGTCGCCGTCGACGAGCCGATCGTCGAGCTCGAGACCGACAAGGTGACGCTGGAGGTTCCGGCGCCCGCCGCCGGCGTCCTCGGCGCGATCGAGGCGAACGAGGGCGACACCGTCGGCGTCGACGCGCTGCTGGGCTCGATCGAGGCCGGCGAGGGCGCGGCGCCCGCGCCGAAAGCCGAGGCGAAGCCGGCGGAGCCGGCCAAGGCGGCCGAGCCCGCGATCAAGGACAACGCCAACGAGACGAAGCCGCGCGAGGCCTCCAAGGAGGCTCCGAAGGCGAACGGCGGTCAGGCGCCCGCCGACGCCGGTCAGGCCCCGTCCGTGCGCCGCATCGGCGCCGAGAGCGGCGTCGACCCCGCAAGCGTGCAGGGCACCGGCAAGGACGGCCGCGTGACCAAGGGCGACATGCTGGTCGCGGTCGAAAGCGGGGCCAAGGCGCCCGCGCCGCAGCCCGCCGTTCAGGCCCGCGCCCCCTCCGCGCCGGACGACGCCTCCCGGGAAGAGCGGGTGAAGCTGACCAAGCTGCGCCAGACCATCGCCCGCCGCCTCAAGGACGCGCAGAACACCGCGGCCATGCTGACGACCTTCAACGAGGTCGACATGACGGAAGTCATGGCGCTGCGCGCGAAGTACAAGGACGTGTTCGAGAAGAAGCACGGCGTGAAGCTCGGCTTTATGGGCTTCTTCGTGAAGGCGGTGATCCAGGCGCTGAAGGATCTGCCGGCGGTCAACGCCGAGATCGACGGCAACGAGCTCGTCTACAAGAACTACTACCACGTCGGCATCGCGGTCGGCACCGAGAAGGGCCTCGTGGTGCCGGTGGTGCGCGACGCCGACGCGCTCGGCCTCGCCGGCATCGAGAAGAAGATCACCGACTTCGGCCGCCGCGCCCGCGACGGCAAGCTCGGCATCGAGGAGATGCAGGGCGGCACCTTCACGATCACCAACGGCGGCATCTACGGCTCGCTGATGTCGACCCCGATCCTGAACGCGCCGCAGTCCGGCATTCTCGGCATGCACAAGATCCAGGAGCGGCCGATGGCCGTCGGCGGCAAGATCGAGATCCGGCCGATGATGTATCTCGCGCTGAGCTACGACCACCGCGTGGTCGACGGCAAGGAGGCGGTCACCTTCCTCGTCCGCGTTAAGGAGAGCCTGGAAGACCCGTCGCGGCTGGTGATGGATCTCTGAAAGTCACCGCCCGTTGCAGCCGCCTCCGTCCTTCATAGGCTCCGATGAGCCCGCCTCGGAGCCATGGGACGAGGAGGAGGCGGAGCGGCTGCTCGGACAGTATGCGCTCGTCGGCGTAACGTGGGCCTTCGATGACGGCGATCTGTTCGGCCAGTATCATGGCCGGGTGGTCTCGGCGGACCCTGTCGCCGGAATCTCGATCGCGTGCGAGGGCCGTTGGAAAGGGGAAATGCTTGTGCTTCCCCCTGCAGTTGATTGGTTCGAGCCAGCGAAGCCTGGCGACTATCGGCTTCGTACGACTGGAGAAACCGTGACGAATCCCGACGTTCTCTCAACGTGGCGTATCGAGCGAGACGCCCAATGACGGAGAACCGCTCAGAAATCACGGCCGGAATCGCAGCGCGCAAGCAGACGGCGGATCGTCAATCCGTGATGGCGATCGTGGGCATGATCGTGATCGCCGGGTTTCTGACGATCCACCCCGGCGACCTCGACAAGACAGTCGCGGCCTTGTTGCCGATTCTGCCGTGGCTGGTTGGCCTGTCGGCGCTGATCGTCGTGGTCAATCGCTGGACGCTGGCGCTTCTCAGGCGGTCGTCGAAGCCGGCCGACGGCGCCCGAAAAGGCTGAGCGCGGGCGGGAGAGCGTGCGGATGCGACATCGATCCCTGAGAGCGCCTCGAATGTCAGGCTTTGGTCGAGGCCGCCAGCCGAGATGCGCCCGGCGGCCTCGCGGCGCCTCAGCTCAGGTGGGCGTTGAGGAACTTGTTCATCTCGAACATCGTCGCCTTCTTCTTCCCGAAAATCTTTTCGAGGTTGGCGTCGGCGAGGATTTCGCGGCCGTCATCGGGGTTCTGGAGCTTATGCTTCTTGATGTAGTCCCAGGTCTTGCTGACGACCTCGCTGCGGGGCAGCGGCTTGTCGCCGACGATGGCGGCGAGGTCCGCCGAGGGCTTCACCTCGACGCTGAGGGCGTTGGGCTTCTTCGCGGCGGACGACTTGGGCTTCTCCGCGGATTTGGCCTTGGCCGGAGCCTTCGGCTTCGCCGGACTCTTGGTCTCGGCCTTCGTCGCCGTGGTCTTGGCTGCAGTCGTCTTGGCTTCGGTCTTGGTCTCGGTCTTCTTGGCGGCCGCCATGTCGATGGTTCCTTCTTAGGGTGGAGGGCCCAGCGGCCGCGTGGTCGCCGCTTCGTGCGACTCAACCGCGACCGCCCCGAAGTCGTTCCCTTTTCAAGACGCGTCTTCGCGGCGCGCCGTTCTTCTCACGACGCGCCGCCTCGCGCGGCCTGACCCACGACCGCAAGCGAAAGAGACAGATGGCTTACGACCTCATCGTCATCGGCACCGGCCCCGGCGGCTATGTCTGCGCGATCCGCGCCGCGCAGCTCGGCCTCAAGGTGGCGGTGGTGGAGAAGCGCGCCACCCACGGCGGCACCTGCCTGAACGTGGGCTGCATCCCCTCCAAGGCGCTGCTGCACGCCTCCGAGCTGTTCGAGGAAGCGAGCCACAAGTTCGGCAAGATGGGCATCAAGGTGCCGGCGCCGGAGCTCGACCTGCCCGCCATGATGGCCTTCAAGGACGAGGGCGTGGACGGCAACACCAAGGGCGTCGCCTTCCTGCTGAAGAAGAACAAGATCGACGCCTTCCACGGGACGGGCAAGATTCTTGGGGCCGGCAAGGTTGAGGTGACGCCGGAGGAGGGCGCGGCCCAGACGCTGGAGACCAAGGCGATCGTGATCGCCACCGGATCGGACGTCGCGAAGCTCAAGGGCCTCGACATCGACGAGGAGACCATCGTGTCCTCGACCGGCGCGCTGACGCTGAAGACGGTCCCCGCCAAGATGATCGTCGTCGGCGGCGGCGTGATCGGGCTGGAGCTCGGCTCGGTGTGGCGGCGCCTCGGCGCCGAGGTCACCGTCGTCGAGTTTCTCGACCGCATCCTGCCCGGCATGGATTCCGACGTAGCCAAGCAGTTCCAGCGCCTGCTGGAGAAGCAGGGCGTGGCCTTCAAGCTCGGCTCCAAGGTTACGGGGGCCGAAAAGGCGGGCGAGGGGCTGAAGGTCACGGTGGAGCCGGCCAAGGGCGGCGAGGCGGCGACGCTGGAGGCGGACGTGGTGCTGGTCGCCATCGGCCGCGTGCCCTACACCGCGGGCCTCGGCCTCGAGGAGGCCGGCGTCGCCCTCGACGAGCGCGGCCGCGTGAAGACCGACGGCCACTTCAAGTCGAGCGTCGACGGGATCTACGCCATCGGCGACGTCATCGTCGGCCCGATGCTCGCCCACAAGGCCGAGGACGAGGGCATGGCGATCGCCGAGATCCTGGCGGGCAAGGCCGGCCACGTGAACTACGACGTGATCCCGAGCGTGGTCTACACCTACCCCGAGGTCGCCTCGGTGGGTAAGACCGAGGAGGAGCTGAAGGCCGCCAAGGTCGAGTACAAGGCCGGCAAGTTCCCCTTCACCGCCAACGGACGCGCCAAGGCGAACGCCACCACCGAGGGCTTCGTGAAGGTTCTGGCCGACGCCAGGACCGACCGGGTTCTGGGCGTCCACATCGTCGGCCCACGCGCCGGCGACCTGATCGCGGAGGCCGCGATCGCGATGGAGTTCGGCGCCTCGTCGGAAGACATCGCCCGCACCTGCCACGCGCACCCGACGCTGGCGGAGGCGGTGAAGGAAGCCGCGCTCGCCGTCGAAGGCCGCGCCATCCACATGTGAGGGGGAGGGGGCGCTCCGGCGCCCCGTCGCCTGTTTTCCGGATGAATCGCGGGCGATCCCTCCCTTGGGACAGGGGAGGGCAGCCTCGGCGCAGCCGAGGTCGGGTGGGGTGCGCTTTCGCAGAAGGCGCCTTTCGTCCTCTGCGCCCGACGCCCAAGGCCCCACCCGACCCCGGCCTCCCGGCCGGGGCCACCCTCCCCACGCTGGCGCGCGAGGAGGGATCCGCGCGTGTGATCGGTGGACCCTTTCCTCAGCTTCGCTGCGGACCATCCACGTCGAAGCCAAAGCTCCACGTCGCCGGCGGGTCCGCCGGTCAAGCCGGAGGACGCCGGAGCGCTCAGCCCGCGATGCGGTCGAAGTCGGCGACGGCGCGGACCGCGCGGCGGAGGCGCGCCAGCAGCTTCAGGCGGTTCGCCCGAAGGTCCGCCTCCGGCGCGTTGACCATGATCTGATCGAAGAAGGCGTCGACCTGCGGGCGCAGCTTCGCCAGCGCCGTGGTCGCGGCGGTGAAGTCCTCCCGCGCCAGCGCCTCGGTCGCCGCGGGCTCGGCGGCGTCGAGCGCCGCAGACAGGTCCCGCTCGGCGGGCTCGCTCAGCAGCCCGGCCTCGGGCGCCGCCTCGAACGTCCCCGCGCCGTCCTTCTTCTCCTCGGCCTTCAGGATGTTCGCCGCGCGGCGATACCCCGCGAGCAGGTTCTTGCCGTCCTCAGTCGCAAGCAAAGTCTCCAGCGCCTCGACCCGGCGGACGACGAGCACGAGGTCGTCGTTGGCGTCGCCGCCGGACGTGGCGCGGGTCACCCCTCCCCCTTGCGGGGAGGGGCCGGGGGTGGGGGTCGTCCCGGACCTGGCGCCCCGTTCGGAGCCACCCCCCTCCCTACCCTCCCCCGCAAGGGGGGAGGGGGAGCCCGCTGCGAACACCGCGTCGACGAGGTCGTGCCGCTTGCCCTGCTCGCGCAGCTGGACTTTTAGGCGATCGGCGAGGAAGGCGAGGAGATCGTCGCCAATCCCCGCCTTCGACGCGCCGTTGACCACGTCGAGAAGCCGCACCCGCAGCCCATTCTCCAGAATGATCCGCACCACCCCCAGCGCCGCGCGCCGCAGCGCATAGGGGTCCTTGCTGCCCGTGGGCTTCTCGTCGATCGCCCAGAAACCCACCAGCGTGTCGATCTTGTCGGCGAACGCGACGGCGATCGACACCGGCGCTGTCGGGATGCGGTCCGACGGTCCCTGCGGCTTGTAGTGCTCCTCCAGCGCCGCGGCGACTTCCGGGTCTTGGCCCTCGGCCGCCGCGTAGTAGCGGCCCATCAGGCCCTGCAGCTCCGGGAATTCGCCGACCATCTCGGTGACGAGGTCGGCTTTGGCGAGGCGGGCGGCGGTCTCCGCCTTCGCGGGGTCGGCGCCCACCAGCGGGGCGAGCTCCTTCGCCAGCCGCGCGACGCGCTCGACCCGCTCGTATTGCGTGCCGAGCTTGGCGTGGAAGGTGATGCTCTTGAGCTTCTCCAGCCGGTCCTCCAGCCGGACCTTCTTGTCCGTCTCCCAGAAGAAGCGGGCGTCGGAGAGGCGCGCGCGGACCACGCGCTCGTTGCCGTGGACGATGGCCTTGCCGCCGTCGCTGGCGTCGAGGTTCGCGACCAGGATGAAGCGGTTGGTGAGCCGGTCCGTCGCCGGGTCCTTCAGCACGAAGCACTTCTGGTTGGCGCGGATGGTGGCGCGGATCACCTCGTCCGGGACCTCGAGGAACTCCGGCTCGAACTGGCCCATCAGCACGACGGGCCACTCGACCAGCCCCGCCACCTCGTCGACCAGGCCCTCGTCCTCGACCAGCTCGAGGTTCTGCGCCTGGGCCAGCGTGCGGGCGTCGGCGCGGATGATGTCGCGGCGGCGCTCGGCGTCGAGCACCACGTGGGCCTTCTCCAGGCTCGCCACGTAGTCGTCGAAGCGGCGCACGCGGATCTCGCCCGGCGCGTGCACGCGGTGGCCGCGGGTGACGTCCCCCGACGCGATCCCGTCGATCTCGAAGCGGATGACCTCGGGCTCCTCCTGCGGCACGCCAAAGGTCGCGACGATCGAATGCAGCGGCCGCACCCAGCGCAGCGTTCCGGTCCCCCAGCGCATGGACTTCGGCCAGGGGAACGACCGCACGATCTCGGGGACGATCGCCGCGATCACGTCCGTGGTGGCCGCGCCGTGCTTGTGGATGCGGGCGACGTAGAAGTCGCCCTTGGGGTCCGCCTGCACCGTGGCCTGCTCGATCGAGGCGAGGCCGGCGGCCTTGAGAAAGCCCTCCAGCGCCTTTTCCGGCGCGCCCACGCGGGGACCCTTGCGCTCCTCGTGCCGGTCCGGCTGGCGGGCGGCGAGGCCGCCGACCACCAGCGTCAGCCGCCGCGGCGTCGCGAAGGCCTTGGCGCCCTCGTAGGTGAGGCCGCGCTCCACCAGCGCGTTGGTCACCAGCGCCTTCAGGTCGTCGGCCGCGCGGGCCTGCATGCGGGCGGGGATCTCTTCCGAGAACAGCTCAAGCAGAAGGTCGGGCATCTCGTCTCCGGGAGGAGGAGAGGGCAGGAGAAGGCGTCGCGCCGTCGATAGTCGAAAGCCGACCGCTACGCCAGAGACGAGGGCCCCACAGGCGCGTCCACGCCGCACGGCGGGCATGACGACCGGCGCGACCTAGGCCGTCGCCACGCGCGAAAGCGTGAATGCGGCGCCTGCGCTTTGGGCTTGGCGCGTCGCTGGGCAGTGGTAGCCTGATCGGGCCGCGGGCGATCCCGCCCGCTGTCTGACGAGGAGAGCGACGATGAAGACGTTGACCGCCACGCTGCTCGCCGTAGCCCTCGGCGTCGCCGTCGCGGCGCCGGCTTCGGCCGAGCCCTGCGCCCGCAAGAACACGACCGCGTCGACCCAGTCCAACCCCACCGGCACCTGACGCGCTCGAAGCTCCGACGCCTCACCCCTGCTCGAACGGCCCGAGTCCTCCGCCCGGGCCGTTTGCGTTTCAGCGCCGGCACAGGGCAGCCTTGCGCGGTCCGGCGTTTGCCGCCTCGCGCCCGCGTGATACCCGCGGGCGAGAGGTTCCCCGATGCCCACCACCACGCCCGCCGATCCCGAAGTCGTCACGACGCCGACGCGCGTCCGCGCCGCGGCGCCTTGGGGCGGTTACGCGCTCGCCGCGGCTGGCGCGATCCTGTTCTCCAGCAAGGGCGTCCTGATCAAGTTCGCCTATGCCGAGGGCGTCGACACCGAGACCCTGCTTGCGCTCCGCATGGGGCTGTCAGTGCCGGTCTATCTCGCGATCGGGCTGATGGCGGTGGCGCGGTCGGGACGGCCCGCGGCGCTCGACGGCCGCACGCTCGCGGCCTCGCTCGCCGTCGGTCTGCTCGGCTACTGGTTCGCGAGCTACGCCGACTTCCTCGGCCTCGCCTACATCTCAGCGCCGTTCGAGCGGCTGATCCTGTTCACCTATCCGCTGTTCACGGTGCTGCTCGGCGCGGCCTTCTTCGGCCAGCCGTTTCGCGTCAAGGCGCTGTTCGCCTTCGCGCTGAGCTACGCCGGCCTCGCGCTTGTCTTCACCAAGGACATGGAGGCGGCGGGCTTCGACGCCACGCGCGACGGCGCAGCGCTCGTCCTCGCATCGGCGCTCGCCTTCGCGCTCTACCAGCTGTTCGCCAAGGGCCAGATCGCCAGGCTCGGCCCCAAGCTCTTCACCTGCATCGCGATGACCGGCGCTGCGGCCGCGGCCATCCTGCAGTTCTTCGTGGTCCGCGATCTCGGCGTGCTGTCGACGCTCACCACGAAGGCGTGGGTCTACGCCGCGATGATCGCGGTGCTGAGCACCATCCTGCCGAGTTTCCTGCTCTCGGCCGCGCTGCACCGGATTTCCGCGCAGGCCAACGCCGCCATCGGCACGGTCAGCCCGATCGCGACGCTGGTGCTCGCGGCGCTGTTCCTCGGGGAGCGGGTGACGGCGATCGATCTCGCCGGCGCCGCGCTGGTGCTCGCCGGCGTCGGCTGGTTCACGTGGGCGGAGCGGCGCTGAAGCGCGTCGGCTTCCGGCGTCTCACCCGGTCGATCCGGGCGCATGCCGACCCGACGTCCGCGCCTCACATGTGCCGGTCTGGCTCGATCGTCACCGGCACCCG
This sequence comes from Methylopila capsulata, assembly GCF_016907975.1. GTDB lineage: Bacteria > Pseudomonadota > Alphaproteobacteria > Rhizobiales > Methylopilaceae > Methylopila > Methylopila capsulata. The sequence goes on along the minus strand of NZ_JAFBCY010000003.1, from coordinate 983,756 downwards.
CGACAGCACGAAGCGCGAGACCTTGCGAGGCAGCAGGTTCGACAGGCGGATCAGCGCAACCATCGCCCAGGGGAAGGCGATCATCTCCCGGCGCTTCGCGACTCTCCCCCTGATCAGCTCCGCCGCGGCGTCGGCCGACATTTCGAGCGGCTTCGGGCCGAGGTAGCGCTGGCTCATGTCGCTGGTGACGAAGCCGGGGCACACCACCGACACGCCGACGCCCGAGGGGGCGAGATAGTCCGCCAGGGCCCGTCCCCAGACCAGCACGCCAGCCTTGGAGGCGGAGTAGGCCGCGGTGTCGCCGATCGGCTGCAGCGCGGCGAGCGAGCTCATCAGCACAATCTGCCCGGAGCGGCGGCCGCGCATGGGGTCGATCAGCGGCGTCACGGTCGCGATTGCGCCCTCAAGGTTGACGCGAATCTGGCGCTGGGCGGTCTCGAACGGCTCGGCGGAGCGGTTCGGCCCCAGCCCGCCGGAGACGCCGGCGTTGGCGATGACGAGATCGACCGGCCGGCGCGCGTCGAAGGCGAGAAGCGCCTCCGCCAAGGCCCCGGCGTCCGACACGTCCAGCGCCGCGATCTCCACCTCGGCGCCCTTCGCCCGCGCCTCCGAGGCCGTGCGCTCCAGCGTCGCAGCGGTCCGCCCGATCAGCAGCAGCGTCGCGCCGGGGCGCGCGTAGGCGCGGGCGAGGGCGGCGCCGATGCCGCGGCCTGCGCCCGTGACAACGATCGAGTTCGGGGCCGGAGCGCTCACTCGCCGGGCAGGGCCGCGCCCGCCTCGCCATAGGCGCCCGTCGGACGCCATCCCGACGCGAACGGCGCGGACCGCGAGGGCGCGGTCTCGATCAGCCGCTCGACCGCGTTGGCGACGCCGATCTCGATCGCCTGTTCCGCGTAGAACCCGCCGTTCAGCAGGGTGCGTGCGAAGACCACGCGGCGGAAGGCGTCGACAAGGGACATGTCGGGATGCGTCGGCTCGGTCCAGAAGGCGTCGAGATCGCCCTGATGGCTCAGGCCCTCCATGCCGTAGATCGCCTGTCCGAGGGCCATCAGCGGCTTGCCCTGGATCAGCGCCTCGGTGCCGATGGTGCTGTTCACGACCACGACGCCGGAGGAGGCGGCGATGAGGTCGCGCCCGTCGCCGCCGTCGATGAAGAGCAGCCGGTCGCCGAGGCCGAGGCGGTCGGCGGTGGCCTGGGTGATCTTGCGGCGATTGACGAGGCCGTTGTCGAGCGGGTGCAGCTTCACCACCAGCCTGGCGTCGGAAGGCGCATGGGCCGCGAAGGACTCGGCGACGAGATCGACCACCTCGGTCATGAGCGTGAAGCGGGAGTGCAGCCGGATCTGGTAGTCGCTGTCGAGTTGCAGCGGCAGCAGGAAGAACGGCGCGCCGTCCGCCTTCAGCGCGGCGATCACGGCCTCCGCGGCGGAGGTCTCGGTCTTGCGGCGCGCGAGCCTGCGGATCCAGCTGGCGTATTCGACGACCGGATGGTGCGGCCGGTAGCGGCGGTAGCCGGGGTAGAGATAGGGGAAGAGCACGTGGGCGAAGTTGTAGGTCACGTCCCAGACCGTGCGGGCGCCCATATCGCCGAAGATCGGCTGCGGCTTCGGCGGCTCCGGCAGGCCGCGGGCGAGGTCGCGCACGACGCCCGGATCGCGCGGCAGGGTGGAGTAGCCGTTGACGCCGTTGGCCTCGACCGTGATCCAGTCGGGGCGGAAGTAGCCTTCCTCGAACACATGCGCCTGCACCCCGCGCAGTTGCGCGACTCCAATGGCGATGCGGTGATACGGGCGGCCGTCGCCGAACAGCACGAGGTCGGTGACGCCGCGCTCCTCGATGAAGGCCGCGAGAAAGCGCCGCCAGTTCTGAAAGCTGCCGCGGTAGTCGGTGGCGCCCGGAAGGTTCCAGAACAGCCGGTCGCCCAGGTTGAGATTGATGCGTTCGACGCCGTAGCCCTGCCGCTTCAGCGTGCGCCCGAGGCGACGGAAGAAGGGAGACGCCAGGCCCTGAAGGAACAGAAACGTCCGGGTCGGCCGGCTGGACCGGTCGCCTTTTCCGTCGCTCATCGTGCGCCAACCGGCGCGCCCCGCCTTCGCGGATCGCGCCGTCCCTGTCATGCCCCCGTCCGGACGATGCTGCAGCTGCGAAGCAGCGGCATCGACGTGGCGTCTTCTTTGGGCATTGCGCCGCGCGCGGCAGGCCGCTAGCGCTGACGTAAAGCTCGACCCAAGAAAGCCTCGGACACCTTTAGTTGAACCACACGCCCGGCTGCGTCGCAATCATTTCCAACCGTTTGCGGTCGCGCGCCGCAGACGTCGCGGCCGTGACGGGCCTCGCCGTCTCATCGGGGAACACGGAAAATGCGCCGCTCGCAGCGGTGATCACGACGCTGGGCGACCCCCTCGAAGGCGAGGCGGAAACTCTCGCAAATGCGAGAAACCTGAAGCTCTTGCGCCTCGCGCCGCATCCGCTGGCCCTGGCCGCGCTCGACGCCGCGCGCCGGCCTCTCGGCTACCGTCTGGTCGGCGCCGCCGCAGCCGAGCCGCCCGCCGTCGACGGCGAGGTCGACCGGAGCGCGCTGGTCGCCGCAATGTCGGAGCTGCTCGCGCTCGCGGGCCCCGGAGAGCTGCGACTCGCGGCGGGCTTCGATCCTGCGGACCCTGAATTGGTCTGGCTTTGTCCCTACGACCGCACCCGGATCACGCCGTCGCGCGGGCTCGAGATCGCGGCGGACGTGCTGCGCCACCGGGCGCGGACGGCGCGGCGCTCATTCGGCGTGGGGATCACGCGCTGGAAGCGGCCGACCGTCGCGGGCTTTCTCGCCGGCCCCAACGGCGCGCCGGTCTTCGCCGGATCGGCGGCGGAGGCCGCCCGCGGCGCGGCCCAGGCGCATGGCCGCGTCGTCGCCTGGGCCTCGCGGCGGACGGACGCCGCGGAGGCGGCGGCGCGGGCCGCCGGCGCGCCCTTCGCCCGGCTGGAGGACGGCTTCCTGCGTTCGGTCGGGCTCGGCTCCGCCTTCGTCGCGGCGCTGTCGCTCGTGCTCGACGAGAGCGGCGTCTACTACGACCCCTCCGCCCCGAGCGACCTCGAGACCCTGCTGCGCGAGGCCGACATTCCCGCGGCGATGATCGCCCGCGCCGCGCGTCTCCGGGCGCGCCTCGTGGCCGAGGAGGTGACCAAGTACAACGTCGGCGTGGCGTCGCCCCGCGTCGTGCCGGCGGGCCGGTTCGGCGTGCTCGTGCCGGGGCAGGTCGAGGACGACGCCTCGATCGTGAAGGGCGCCGGCGCTGTGCGCACCAACCTCGGGCTGCTGAAGGCGGCCCGCGCCCGCAGGCCCGACGCTTTCCTGATCTACAAGCCGCATCCGGACGTGGTCGCGGGCTACCGCGTGGGCGCGGTGGCGGACGGTGATCTCGCCGGCCTCGCCGACGCGGTCGTGACCGACGGTTCGATCGCCGCGCTCTATCCCCAATGCCGCGCCGTCGAGACCATGACCTCGCTCTCCGGCTTCGAGGCGCTGTTGCGCGGGCTCGAGGTCACGACCCACGGCCAGCCGTTCTACGCCGGCTGGGGCCTCACCGAGGATCTCGCCCCCCACCCCCGCCGCGGCCGCGCCCGGAGCCTCGACGAGCTGGTGGCGGCGACGCTGATCCTCTATCCGCTCTACCGCGATCCCGGCGCCGGGCTTCCCTGCGGGCCGGAGCGTGCGCTCGACGTCATCGCGCGGCGCCGGGCCGTCGCCTCCACCCCCGCGGGACGGCGGGCCGCAAAACTCCGTCACCTCTATGCGATGACCCGGCATGTCGTGCTTGGCCCGATCGGGCGGCTGCTCAGATGATCGCCACGGTCGCCGCCTTCGTGCTGTCCTTCGTCGTCTCGCTCGCGCTCGAGACGCTGCCGCCGTCGACCCAGGCGATGCGGGCGCCATGGCGGGTTGTTACCCTCAGGTTAACCTTGCATGTCGTTGCGTTCGCCCTCGCGTTCGCAGTGTCGTGGCGGCCGTGGCACGCGGCGCTCGTGGTCTGCGTCGCCACCTTCCTCGCCGCCGCCGGCAGCGGCATGAAGCGCAACATCCTCGGCGAGCCCCTGACCTTCTCGGACGGGGCGCTGGTGCGGAACGCGATCCGGCACCCCAGGCTCTACTACGCCGAGAAGCTGGCCGAGCCCCGCGCGCTCGTCGTGTTCGCCGTGCTGATCGTGGCCACCACGCTGTGGTTCTCGGTCGAACCCTCGGTGTTTCCCTCAGGCGGATCGTTCATTCTCTTGGGGCTTCCGCCCGCAATCGCACTTTCGGCCTTCGCTCTCCTGCGCCTCGCGGCGGCGGGCCGCTTCGCCCAAGGGGTCGTCGAACTGCCCGCGGATCCGAACCGCGACGTCGCCCGTTTCGGCCTGGTTTCGACCCTGATCCTGCACGCGCTCGCCTGGCGCTCCATGGCGCGCCCAAGCCCGGCGGCGGCCGTCGCCGCGGCTGCCCTGCCGACGCCCCGGCACCCGAAGGCGGGGCCGGCCGTCATCGTCGCGATCCAGATCGAGAGCTTCGTCGACCTCGCCGCCCGCGGCGTCGCCGGGCCTCGTCTTCCGGCCTTCGAACGCCTGAAAAATGAGGCGATCTGCTGGGGGCGCTGTCGCGTTCCGGCCGAGGGCGCCTACACCATGCGGAGCGAGTTCGGCTTCCTCACCGGGTTTCCCTCGGACGTCCTCGGCCTCGACGCCTTCGACCCCTACCTCACGGTTCCGCACTACGCCGCCCGTGCGATCCCGCGCCTGTTCCTGGCGTCCGGCCGCCGCACCACGTTCCTCCACCCCTACGACCGCCGCTTCTTCGACCGTGAGACGCTCGTCCCCCAGCTCGGCTTCCAGCGCTTCATCGACGGCGAGGCCTTCACGAACGCCGAGCGCTGCGGCCCCTACGTCGCCGACGTCGCCGTCGCCGCCGCCATCGCCGCCGAAGTCGCCGGCGCGCGGGAGCCGCTGTTCCTGTTCGTGGTGACGATCGAGAACCACGGCCCCTGGGGGCCGGGACGGCTGCCGGAGACCGACGATCCGGCGAAGCAGTACGCCCGTCATCTCGTCAACGCCGACCGCATGATCGCGCGGGTCGCCGAAGCCCTCGTCGACGTTCCCGGCGGCGCCGCGCTCTGCCTCTACGGCGATCACGCCCCCGCCCGCACCCTGCACCCGGGCCTGCCCGACCGCGGGATGACGGACTACCTGCTGTGGAGCACGCGGGAGAAGCCGGCGTCGCCGGCCGCGCGCGAGGACATCGCGGTGGACGAACTCGGCCGCAGGCTGCTGACGCTGGGGTGAGGATCCGCCCTCAAGCCCTGAGCACGAGCGCGCCGCCGGTCAGGCCCGCGCCCGCCGCCGTCAGCAGCAGGGTCTCGCCGGGCGCGATCGGGCGCGCCTCGTGGGCGAGGGCGAGCGACAGGGGAATGGTCGCGGCCGAGGAGTTGCCGAAGGCGGCGATGGTCGAGACCATGGCGGCGTCGCGAACCCCAAGCTTCGCCCCCACCGCCGAGAAGATGCGCGCGTTGGCCTGATGGGGCACGAAGCGGTCGATCGCCTCGGCGGCGAGGCCCGCCTCCGCCAGCGCTTCGCCCGAGCAGGCCGTCATCAGCCGCACGGCGTCCGCGAACAGGCCGCGGCCGTCGGCGATGGTCATCCGCGTGTCCTCGATCGGCATGCCCTCGGCATAGGGCAGGCTGCTGCCGCCGCCCGGGATGCCGACGAGCCCGTAGCCCGCGCCGTCGGAGGCGAGCGACAGGCCCAGCACGCCGCGGTCCGGGTCGTCGGAGGGCGCGACCACGACCGCGCCGGCGGCGTCGGCGAACAGCACGGCGCTGCCGCGCTCTGCAAAATTGATGCGTCGGCTGAGCAGGTTGGCGGCGATGACAAGCGCTGGCCGGCCATGGGCGCGGACATGGGACACGGCCAACGCGAGCGCATAGAGAAAGCCCGCGCAGGCGCCCGCGAGGTCGACCGCGCCGGAGCGGGTCAGTCCCAGCCGATGCGCCACCAGCGGTCCGGTCGGCGGCAGCAACTGGTCGGGCGTGGAGGTCGCGAGCAGGGTGAGGCCGATCGCGGCCCGGTCGATCCCGCAGCCCGCCAACGCGCGGTCGCCGGCCTCGACCGCGAGCCCCGAGAGCGTCTCGCCCTCGACCGCCCAGCGCCGCTCGCGGATGCCGGTGCGGCGCTCGATCCAGCCGTCGTCGAGGCCGAGCGTCGCCTCGATCTCGGCGTTCGCCACCCGCCGCGCTGGCGCGGCCCAGCCGAAGCCGGCGAGGCGGGTTCCCCGGGCTTTCATCGCGGATCGCCCATCAGCCCCGCGGCCTCCTCGAAGGCGTCGTAAAGCCGGTCGAGCTCGGTCTCGGTCACGCAGTAGGGCGGCATCAGGTAGAGCGCCTCGCCGAGCGGCCGCACCAGCAGCCCGCGGTCGAGGAAGAAGCTCCGAAGCGTCAGCCCGATCTCGGCGAGATAGCCCGTGTCCGGCGCCACGAGATCGACCGCGGCGATCGTGCCGCAGACCCTCGGGTTTGCGAACCGCGGATCGCCCTCGAACCGCGCGATCCTCTTGGACTGCGCCGCCCCCAGCGCCGCGATCCGCGCCCGCACCGGTTCGTCGCGCCAGACCTCGAGATTGGCGACCGCCGCCGCGCAGGCGATCGGGTTCGCGGTGTAGGACGAGGAGTGGAAGAAGGTCTTGGAGCGGTCGGTCGACAGATGCGCCTCGAAGATCTCGGCTGTCGCAAGCGTCGCCGCGAGCGGCACCGCGCCGCCGGTCAGCCCCTTTGAGGTGCAGAGGATGTCAGGGGACAGCCCGGCCTGCTCGCAGGCGAACAGCGAGCCGGTGCGGCCCCAGCCCGTCATCACCTCGTCGGCGATCACCAGCGCGCCGGCCTCGCGGGCGATGCGGCCGAGCTCCGTCAGCACCGAGGGCGGGTACATCCGCATGCCGCCAGCGCCCAGCACCAGCGGCTCGACGATCAGCGCCGCGACTCCGCCGGCGCGGGCGATCTGCTCCAGCCGGTCGAGCGTCGCCTGCTCGCGGCCGAGCGCCGGAAAGGGCAGGCGGGCGACGTCGAACAGCAGCGGCTCGTAGGCCGCGTTGAACACGCCGCGCTCGCCGACGCTCATCGTGCCGATGGTGTCGCCGTGGTAGGCGCCCTCCAGCGCGACGATGGTCGTGCGTTTTTCGCCGCGGTTGGCGAAGGCGCCCAGCGCCATCTTGAGCGCGACCTCGACCGCGGTGGAGCCGGAGTCGGAGTAGAACACATGCGCGAGGCCCGCTGGCGCGATAGCGACCAGCTCCCGCGCCAGCCGCTCCGCCGGCTCGTGCGTCACCGTGGCGAAGATCATCTGGTCGAGGCTCTCGGTCGCCTCGCGGATCGCCGCCATGATGCGGGGGTGGCGATGGCCATGGGTCGTCACCCACCACGACGAGATCGCGTCGAGCAGCGCCCGTCCGTCGGAGGTGTGAAGATAGGCGCCCTCGGCGCGGACGATCACCGGCGGATCGGGCTCGACCGCGTGCTGGAAGAACGGACGCCAGACAGGGGAGGTCATGGTTGCAGCGCCCGAGCTCGGCCCCGTCGGCGCAAAATGAATCGCGTCGTCGTGGTCCCCCTCTCCCCTTGCGGGAGAGGGTAAGGGTGAGGGGTCGTCCGGGACATCCTGGCGATCGACAGGTTTTGCGCTGGGGCGGGTGTCCCGGACGACCCCTCATCCGGCGCTCCGCGCCACCTTCTCCCGCAAGGGGAGAAGGGAAAGAAAAGCGCGCGTGTCACGACGTGAGATCCTTGACGTCGAACGCCGCCGCGAAAGCCTCAGCCAGCGCCTCCGGCGTCAGCGGATCGAACCGCGGCAACCGGCCCAGCACCTTCTCGCCGGAGAAGGCGGCGATCGTCGCGATGGAGTCGGGGTGGTCGTCGCCCACGAAGGCGACGCCCAGCGCCGTGATGCCGCGAGCGCGCAAAGCCTCCAGCGACAGCAGCGTGTGGTTGATCGTGCCAAGGCCCGTGCGCGCCACCAGCACGACTGGAAAACCCCAGCGGGCGAACAGGTCGATGGTCAGCACGGAGCGGGTCAGCGGCACGAGCAGGCCGCCGGCCCCCTCGATCACCAGCGGGCCGTCGACGTCAGGCGGCGTTAGGCTGTCGACGTCGATCGCGACGCCGTCGATCTCTGCGGCGACGTGCGGGGAGGCGGGCGTCTTGAGGCGGTAGGCCTCAGGGAGGACGCGCTCCGGCGAAAGCCCCGCGAGCGCAACGACCGAGGCGCTGTCGGTCGCCTCGTCGAGCCCGGCCTGCACCGGCTTCCAGTAGCGCGCGCCGAGCGCGCGCGTGAGCGCCGCCGCGAACACGGTCTTGCCGACGCCGGTGTCGGTTCCGGTGACGACGATCGGCCTCATGCCGCAGCGGCCGTCAGGGCCTCGGCGATGGCGTCGATCAGGGCGGCGACCTCGTCCTCGGAGACGTTCAAAGTGAGCGAGATCCGCAGCCGCGCCGTGCCGTCCGGCACCGTCGGCGGACGGATGGCGCGGCAGTCGAAGCCCAAGGCCTGAAGGCGCTTCGCGGCCTCCGCGGCGCGGGCGTTGAGGCCGAGGATCACCGGCTGGATCTGCGTGCCCGTGGGCGCGACGCCGAGGCGCCCGAGCCGTTCGGTCGCGACCGCGATGCGCGCTTTCAGGGCCACGCGCCGCTCGGGCTCCTCGGCGACGATCCTGAGGCTCTCCCGCACCGCCGCGGCCATCAGCGGGGAGGGGGCGGTGGCGTAGATGAAGGGTTTTGCGCGGTTGACGAGGAAGTCGACGATCGCGGCGGGGCCGGTGACCAGCGCGCCGGAAGCGCCCAGCGCCTTGCCGCAGGTGTGCACCGAGATCAGCGTCTCGCGGCCCTCGAAGGCCTCGCCCAGGCCGCGGCCGGACGCCCCGAACACGCCGGTGGCGTGGGCCTCGTCCAGCAGCAGGAATCCGTCGTGGGCCTCCGCGATCGCCAGCAGGTCGGCGACCGGGGCCGTGTCTCCGTCCATGGAGTAGAGGCTTTCCGCCGCGATCCAGGGCGTTCCCCGCCCGCCGTCGGCGCGCCAGGCGCCGATGGCGTCCTCGAAGCTCTGCGCGTCGTTGTGGCCGGCCGCGGCCACGTCGGCCTTGGTGGACTTCAGCCCCTCGTGGACGCTGGCGTGCACCAGCGCGTCATGGACGACGAGATCGCCGCGCTGGGGGAGCGCCGCGACCAGCGCGACGTTCGCCGCGTAGCCCGCGCCGAAGTAGAGCGCGCGCTCCGCTCCGAAGAACGCGGCCGCTTCCGCCTCCAGCGCCTCGTGCTCCGGGTGGTTGCCGCGCAGCAGACGGGAGCCGGCCGCGCCGACGGGAACGCCGCGGGCGGCGGCCTCAGCCACAGCTTTCGCCAGCCGCGGCGAAGCGGCGAGGCCGAGATAGTCGTTGGAGGCGAAGTCGAGGCCTGCGCGCGGGATCAGCCGGCGCCGCTGGCTGCGCCGTTCGAGGCCGGCGAGCGCGGCCTCGAAGCGGGCGAGCCGGCTCACTCGGACGCGTCCAGCGCCTCCGGCTGGATCCCGAGGCGGCGGAACAGCGCGGCGTCGTGATCCTCGCCGGGGTTGTCGGCGGTCAGCAGCGTCTCGCCCACGAAGATCGAGTTCGCGCCGGCGAGGAAGCACAGCGCCTGGGTCTCGTCCGACATGTCGGTGCGGCCGGCGGAAAGCCGCACGTGGCTCGTCGGCATCATGATGCGGGCGAGCGCGATGGTGCGCACGAAGTCGATTGGGTTGATCGGCGCCGCGTTCTCGAGCTTGGTGCCGGGGATCGGGATCAGCATGTTGATCGGCACGCTCTCGGGCGCCTCGGGCAGGTTCGCCAGCGTGACCAGCATGTCGACCCGGTCGTCCGCGGTCTCCCCCATGCCCAGGATGCCGCCGGCGCAGACCTTCATGCCCGCCTGGCGCACGTTGTCCAGCGTCTCCAGCCGGTCGGCGAAGGTGCGGGTGGTGATCACCTCGGCGTAGTAGCGCTCGGAGGTGTCGATGTTGTGGTTGTAGTAGTCGAGGCCGGCGTCCTTCAGGCGGATGGCCTGCTCCGGCGACAGCATGCCGAGCGTCATGCAGGTCTCCATGCCGAGACCCTTCACGCCCTCGACCATGGCGAGCACCATGTCCATGTCGCGCTCTTTCGGGCTCCGCCAGGCGGCGCCCATGCAGTAGCGCGTGGCGCCGCCGTCCTTGGCCTTCTTCGCCTCGTCGATCACCCGCTCGACCTCCATCAGCTTGGAGGCGGAGAGCTTCTGGCCCGGCATGCGGGCGGACTGGCTGCAGTAGCCGCAGTCCTCAGGGCAGCCGCCGGTCTTGATCGACAGCAGCCGCGACATCTGCACCGCGTTGGGATCGAAGTGGCGGCGGTGCACGGTCTGGGCCTGGAACAACAGGTCCGCGAACGGCTGCTCGTAGATCCGTTTCGCCTCCAGCCGCGTCCACAACGCCTTGAGATGCGTGGGGGAGGAAGTCGTCGCCGTTGAATTCGGAAGCGCCATCGCCGCTCGTCCGCTCCGTGACCGCAGTGCAATACAGCCCCTTCGATACACGCATCGACCGGCCGTGGAAACGCCCTCCGAACGACGAAGACCCGGACGCGAGGTCCGTCGGAGGCGCACGCTTGGGGCGCGTCGCCCGATCGTCGCCGCCGATCTGTCGCAAATGCGCCACAGCGGCGTACGCGGTCGGCGCATCGGTTTTGGGACGGGCGTTCAAGCGATCATGCGGTCGTCGCCGACCGAAATCGAAGCTCCGACCAATCTCGCGTGGCCGGCCTCCATGATCCAGCGCTCTATTGTTCGTCTTAGGATCGTCTGCTCGTTATCGCAGTGAGGTCGCCTATCGGAAAGGACAAATACACAAAGGCGCGAGAAACGTACAGATACAATATATACCTAAAAATCAGCCCGAAATACTAGGGTATGACAAAAGTATTTTCATTATTCTAATTTTAATTCTAGACTAAATCTGTTGTCTTTGTGGCGTGATCGCGGCTAGGTCCCCGGGAATTCTCCTTGAAGGACCGCCGCGTATGTCTCGAACGCCGTTCGCCCTGCTTGCGACCGCCTCCATCGTCGCCCTGACGACCGCGGGCGCCGCCCACGCCCAGACCGCCCCGGCCGAGGGCGGGACCACCACGCTCGAGGAGATCTCGGTCGAGGGCCGCGCCGCAGCAAGCGGGGGTGCGAGCGGAACGCAGGGCGTCGCGACCAATGATGGCTACGTCGCCAAAACCACGCGAACCGGCACCAAGACCGACACGCCGATCAACGAGATCCCGCTGACGGTCAACACCGTGACGCAGGAGCAGATCGAGGATCGCCGGCCGCAGACCCTGGAGGAGGCTCTGTTCTACACGCCGGGCGTCCGCGTCGGGGCCTCGGGCTTTAACCCGCGCTTCGACAGTTTCTTCATCCGCGGCGTCGACATCACCTACACCGGCGTGTTCCGCGACGGCCTGCGACAGTACAACAGCGTGAACGGGCTCTTCCGGCTTGAGCCCTACGGTCTCGAGACGATCTCGGTGCTGAAGGGCGGCGCGTCTTCGATCTACGGCGCGAGCGCGTCCGTAGGCATCATCGACCTGATCTCGAAGCGTCCGACCGAGGCCCCGTTGGCGGAGGTCGAGGCGCAGGTTGGCTCCTTCGATCGCTTTCAGGGCAGCTTCGACGTCGGCGGGCCGGCGAACGAGGAAGGTACGGTACTCTGGCGTCTGACGGGCCTCGCCCGTCACGCGAACTCGGACCTTCCGGGCGTGCCCGACGACCGCGTGTTCATTGCGCCGGCGGTGACGTTCAAGCTGAACGACGACACCAAAATCACGTTCCTGTCGGAGTACATGAACTCGACGACCGGCGGATCGATGTTCAACGCCAACTCGTATGACGAAAACGGATATTCGACCGGTGCGTTGAAAGATCTTCTGTACAATCCTGACTTCAACAACTTCAATCAAAAGCAGGGTCGTGTCGGCTACGAGTTCGAGCATGCGTTCAGCGACACGATTTCAATTCATCAGAACACGCGGTTCTCGACCCTATCTCTCAGCGAGAAGTACGGTGGGACGGGTTACACCGGAAAGGTCATCGAGAACGTCTACTCCTTCGCGGCGGATACCTACCTGAAATCTCAGGTCTCCACGGGACCGGTGGAGCACACGCTGCTGACTGGATTCGATTTTGGACGGCTCGGCTACAACTCGCGCTATGGTTTGAGCTTCAATTCTGACCATCAGGTGCCGGAGCTGCCTGACAAGACGAAGCAGTTCCAGACCATGGTCGGCGTCTATGTTCAGGATGAGATGAAGGCCGGGCCGTGGCGCCTGTTGCTGGGCGGACGGCACGATTGGTTCGACAGCAATTACAAGGCGCCTGGGCTGGACCAGGAACGGCAGAGCGAGGGCAAGTTCACCGGCCGCGCCGGCCTGAGCTACGTCACGGAGTACGGAATTACGCCCTTCGTCAGCTATGGCACGTCGTTCACGCCAAATTCGGGGACGGTGGTGAACAGCGGCGTCGCCAAGCCGACCAAGGGCGAGCAGGCTGAGGCCGGCGTGAAATACGCCGTTCCGGGCTACAACGCCTCGATTAACGCGTCTGCGTTCTGGCTGAAGCAGACGGACGGCCTCATTTTCGAGGTCACTGGAACGGACCCTTCTCAGTTGCAGCTCGATTTCAGAACGCGCGGGTTCGAGATCGAGGCGCTGGCATCGCTCGAGAATGGCCTCAAGCTTCAGGCGTCTTACAGCTACACCGACACCAAGATCCTCAAGCTGACCGAGGTCACCGAGGGGAAGGACATCACCAGCATCCCGAAGCACGCCTTCTCCATCTGGAGCGGATACGACTTCCAGGAGGGGGCCCTAAAGGGGCTCGGTCTCGGCGCGGGCGTGCGCTACACAGGGTCGAACTTCGGCGACAACCTGAACCGCAGCGTAATCGCCAACCACCCGCGCGCCTTCGTCGACGCCAAGGCGTCCTACGAAATGGAGAACCTGAGCAATCGCCTCAAGGGCGTCACGCTCCAGGTCAACGCGACGAACCTGCTCGACAGCATCAAGCAGGTGTGCACGTCGAACTACTGTTACTACAACGAAGGCCGCAAGGTGTTCGCAAGCCTTCGCTACAAGTGGTGACCTCGCCTCCCGCGGCCGCATCTCCGGCCGCCCTCCCCTCGGCGCCGCGGGTCATCGCGGCGATCGGGGGGATCTATGTGGCGCAGAGCGTGATCGGCGGGGTGACCTTCACGGGTCTCCCCGCCGTTCTGCGTTCGGCGGGGCTCTCGCTCGGCGAGATCGGGCTGATCTTCCTCACCGTCCTGCCGTGGTCGTTCAAGTTCCTCTGGGCGCCCGCCGTCGAGCGCTACCGTCTGCCGCCGGGGCGGCCGCACCGGTCGCGGGCGGTGGTCGCGATTGGCGGCGCGATCGCCACGGCCGCGCTGGCCCTCGCCGGCCTGTTCGGCCCGGCGGCGCTCGGGCCGCTCGTCGTCTGCCTTGTGGTCGCGGCCTTCGCCACAGCCACCGTCGACATCGCCTGCGACGGCTATGCGGTCGAAAGCCTCGCCGACCGTCACCGCGGCTGGGGCAATGCAGCCCAGGTGGGCGGCGCCTACATGGGCTCCGCGATCGGCGGCGGCCTGTTCCTCGTGCTGGTCGATTACGTCGGCTGGGGGCCGGCGACCTGGGCCATGTGCGGCGTGCTGGTCGCGCTCGGGGCCTTGTTCGTGTTCGGCCGCGACGGCCGTCCGGCGGTCCCGGCCGACGCCCGCCGCCCCAGCCTCCTGGCGGCCTTGAAGCGGCCGGAGGTGCGCGCGGGCCTCGCGCTCACCGCGCTGTTCGTCGCCGGCCAGAAGTGGATCCTGCTCGTCCTGGGCCCGTTCTTAGTGGACGCCGGCCTCGGCCTCTCCACGATCGGCGTGCTGAACGGCGTCGGCGCGACCGGCGCGGGGCTCCTCGGCGCGCTGATGGGCGGCGTCGTGGTCCGCCGCTTCGGCGCGGAGCGGATGGCGGTTGCGGCGCTCGGCCTCCAGTGCGCGCTCGCCGCGGCGCTCGCGGCCTGCGCGCTGTTCGGCGTGCGCGACCCGTGGCTGCTCGGCGCCATCGTCATCGCCAACTCCGCCGTCATGGCGCTCGGCTTCGTCGCGCTCTACGCGCGGCTGATGGGCTATGCGTCGCCGGCCCAGGCGGGCGTCGACTTCACGCTGTTCCAGTGCATGGACGGCATCGTCAGCCTGATCGGCTGGTACCTCGCGGGCTACCTCGCGGACAGCTTCGGCTACGCCGCCTCCTTCGCGCTGGCGACGGGCGTCGCGCTGCTCGCGAGCGCGACGCTGCCGATCCTGTTCGCCCGCGCCGACCGCAGCGTGGCCGCAGCGTCGGCTTAAGCTCGCCGGAGTCTCCGCCGGCCGCAGCGCGGAGACTCCGGCGTCGCCTTCAGCCGAACAGCGGCTCGCTGCCGATCGGGTTCGACGCGGGAACGAAGACGAAGTCGTCGCGCGTGAGCGCCGTCACGCCGTCCAGCGTCGCAATCAGGTACTTCTCCCCGTCGCCCGAGCCGTCCTGATCGAACCAGAGCCGGTGCGAGCCGGCGTCGAAGATGAAGCCGTGGGCGGCCGTGCTCGCTTCGGTCCCAAGCGTCAGCGTGAAGTCGGCGGCGGCGCCGAACTCCTGGATCGACACCTGGATCTTGTCGCCCTCGGCGGAGGAGAAATCGGTGATGCGGTCGTTGCGGGCCGCGAAGTCAAATCCGATCGGATATCCGCCCGCCCACGGGTCGTAGATGTAGCGGTAGGCGAGGTCCGACATGTCGAACACGTCGGCGCCCTCGCCGCCGGTCAGCAAGTCCGCCCCAGCGCCGCCTTGCAGCGTGTCGTTTCCGCCGCGGCCGTCGAGAACATCGCTGTCGCCGCCGCCGTAGAAAGCGTTGCTCTGCGCGTCGCCGCGCATGACGTCGTCCGCGTCGGTCGCCACGAAGGCCTCGACGCTGCGGAAGCGGTCGCCTCGAAGCAGGCCGTCGTTCAGGGCGTTGTCCGCAAGGTCAAGGACGAGGCCGGCGTCGTAGGAGGTCGCGATTACCGTGTCGAAGCCCGCTCCGCCGACGATGACGTCCTTGCTCGGCAGTGTGTAATAAAAATCGTTCTCCTGCAGGTAGAACACGTCGTCTCCGGCGCCGCCAAACAGCGTGTCCGCGCCATACCCGTCCATCAGCACGTCGTCGCCGCCGAGGCCGTCCAGCCGGTCGTCGCCCGAGCCGCCGGACAAGGTGTCGGACAACTCTCCGCCGCTCACCCGATCGTTCCGCAAGCCGCCGAGGAAATCCAGCTTCTCGAAGCCCGAGAACGAGCCCCCCGAGGCGAGCTCGAAGCCGCCGTCGGAGAATGCGAAATCCTCGCCGGCCCACGAATTCCTGAAGCGCAGTTGGAGCACGTCGGAACCGTCGCCGCCGACGGCGAGATCGGAACCGCCCGCGCGGATGAGGTCGTCGCCGGCGCCTCCGAGAAGAACGTCGCGTTGGTCGTAGTCGTCGTAATCGTCGTGGCCGATGAGCGTGTCGTTGCCCGATCCACCGTCCAGCGTGTCCGCGCCGTCCTGGCCATCCAACTCGTCGTCGCCGTCCTGCCCCTTCAGGAGGTCCGCGCCGTCGCCGCCATGGAGGGTGTCGGCGCCGCGGCCGCCGTAGAGGCGATCGTCGCCGCCGTCGCCGTCGAGATGGTCGTCGCCGATGTCGCCGACCAGCGCGTCCGCGCCCGCGCCGCCGCCGAGGGAATCGTCGCCTGCGTCGCCGAAGAGGCGGTCGTCGCCGTCGCCGCCCCCCAGTTCGTCGTCACCGCCGAGCCCGCTGATCAAATCCTTGCCGGCGCCGCCATAAAGCGTGTCGTCCAGCAGCCAGCCCGAGAGGGTGTCGTTTCCGGAGCCGCTGACGATGTCGAACTGCTCGATGCCCTTGAACAGGAAGGCCCCGGGCATGCGCGTGGTGTGCGCGGGATCGTTCGGCGCGAAGACGAGCGCCTCGAGTCGTCCGGCGAAGCTCGCCGACAGGGTGTCGATCCCGACGTTGTCGGTCGCCAGCGGACCGTCGCCGTCGACCCGGTCGCCGATCATCTGGGCTAGGTTCCCGACGGAGATGTCGTCGCTTCCCGCGCCGCCGATCAGCGTATCGCCGCCCGCGCCGCCAACCAACCGGTCGGAGCCGCCGCCGCCTTCGAGGCGGTCGGCGCCATCCTCGCCGTCCAGCGAGTCGTCGCCGCTCTCGCCGAAGAGCTGGTCGTCGCCGGCGCGCCCGTACAGCTGGTCGCCGTCAAAGCCGCCGCGGAGCGTGTCCGCAAGTTCGGCTCCGTAGATGTAGTCATAGCTGTCGCCGCCGGTCAGGACGTTGTTCCGACCGGGCGAGCCATAAAGGGTCGCCACCGAAATCTCCGCTGCTGCTCTCCCCCCGGAGAGTGAGCGAAGACTACCGGAAGCCAGGCCGCTTGAAAGCGTGCTCACGAGTTCGTGAGCACGCTTTCAAGGCCTATCCAAAAGACTTTGGTTAGACAGCAGCACCGAGATCTTAAGCCGACTTGTCGACGCCGGCCGGTTCGCTGGACGCGGCCGGCTTCGGTCCGCCGCGGGCGACGCCGACCATGGCGGGGCGGAGGATGCGGTCGCCGATGACGTAGCCCTCCTGCACCACCTGCACCACGGTGCCGCTGGGCACGCTCGGGTCCGGCGCCTCGAAGATCGCCTGGTGGAAATTCGGGTCGAACACCTGGCCCTTGGGCTCGAGCTTCTGGACGCCGTTCTTCTCCAGCGACTTCAGAAGCTCCTTCTCGGTGAGCTCCACGCCTTCCACGAGCGCCTTCAGGATCGGGTCGGTCGCGGCGCCGCCGGCGGCTGCGGCGTCGAGCGCGCGGCGGAGGTTGTCGGCGACGCCCAGCAGATCGCGGGCGAAGGAGGAGATGGCGTAGCGGCGGCCGTCCTGCACCTCACGCTCGGTGCGGCGGCGCAGGTTCTCCATCTCGGCGTGGCTGCGGAGCAGCCGGTCGCGCAGGTCGTTGACCGCGGCTTCCAGCTCGGCGGTGCGGTCCGCGGGGGCCGGCTCGGCGACCTCGGCCTCGATGGTGGCGTCGGCGCGTTCCTCGTCGGTCTCAGGCGTCGTCGTCCCCTCGACGGGCTCGACGACCGTCTCGGCGGTCTCGTTGGTGGCGTTGCGGGGCGAAGTCGGATCCGGCATCGCGCGGCCTCTTCTGGGTCAGTCTGCAAAAGGGATGAGCGCGCCGGATATCAGGCGCGTGAACCTAAAAATCAAGCGCCGGCAGGGCCGGCGTCCGAACGGAGCTCTCTCGCCGGGCGCAAGGCGACGCGCGGGCGTCAGTCGAGCCGGACGCTGGCGGAGGCGGTCGCGCCGGCGCCGTCGGTCACGGTCACCCGCGCGAAGCCCGGTCCGGACACCGTCCAGGTGGCGTCCCGCCGGCGCTGGGGCGGCAGCGGGCGGCCGTCCACCAGCCAGCGGAACGGCGCGACGCCCCCGCTGGCCTTGAGGGTGAGTTCGGCGCCCGCGCCCATCTCCACCCGCGCCCCGTCCGGCGGAAAGGCGACGGCGAGCGGGGCCGCCTCGGCCGCGCTCCCGGCGGACGCGGACTCCAGGGGCCGGAAGCGCTTGAGCGCCGCCGGCAGGTCGGCGGCCGCCGTCACGGCCCCAGCCGGCGGCGGTGGCGCCGGCGCGACGTCGCGGCCGAGCCGGGCGAAGGCGTCGAACAGGATGGGCGCCGCCGCGTCGCGGCCGACGAGCCCGGCGCTGGAGGCGCCGTCCGGCCGCCCGGCCCAGACCGCCACCACATGCTCGCCGTCGAAGCCGACCGCCCAGGCGTCGCGGTAGCCGTAGGACGTCCCGGTCTTGAACGCGATGCGGCCGCCGAGCGCGGCCTGCGGCGGCGGGCTTTTCAGCAGAGCGGCGGACACCTGCGCCGCGGCGATCGGGTCCATCAGGCGCCGGCCGGGCGCCGCGGGGTCGGACAGCGCCGCCGGGTCGTCGGCAAGCGGCGTGGTCGCGCCCCCGCGGGCGAGGCCGGCGTAGAGCGTGGCCAGATCCACGAGGCGCACGCCGAGCCCGCCGAGCGCGACGGCGAGGCCCGGCGCCTCGACGCCCGGCAGCGAGACCTGCGCGCCCGCGCCGCGCAGCCGCGCAACGAACCGCGTCGGCCCGACCGCCTCGAGCAGGGCCACGGCGGGGATGTTGAGCGACAGCGCCAGCGCCTGCGCGCAGGAGACCGTGCCGTGAAACCCCTCGTCGAAGTTTCGCGGGGCGTAGGCGCCGAAGCGGGCGGGCCGATCCTCGATCAGGGTTTCCGGCGCGGCGACGCCGTTCTCGAAGGCGAGGCCGTAGATGAACGGCTTCAGCGCCGAGCCCGGCGAGCGCACGGCGCGCGTCTGGTCCAGGCTGCCGGCGCGGGAGGCGTCGAAGTAGTCGGCCGAGCCGACCGAGGCCTCGATCGCGCCCGTCCTGTGGTCGGCGACGAGGATCGCGACCGAGAGGCCGGGCCCCAGCGACCGGGCGCGCTCGCGGGCGAGATCCTCCAGCGCGCGCTGCAGGTCGCGCTTCAGCGTCAGGCGCGCCACGCCGCCCGACCCGACCCTGCGCGCCGCCGCCTCCGCGGCATGGGCCGCGAGATTGGGGAAGGCGCGTCGGCCCGTGGGGACAGGCTCCTCGCGGGCGTAGGCGGCTTCGGCCGCCGCGAGCGCTCCGGCGGCGACCAGCCGGTCGAGCACATGGTCGCGGGCGGCCTTAGCCGCGGCGACGTCGCGGTCGGGGCGGCGCGCCTCGGGGGCCTGCGGGATCGCGACCAGCAGCGCGGCTTCCGCGATCGAGAGCCGCCCAGGCTCCTTGCCGAAGTAGGCGAGGCTCGCGGCGCGCACGCCCTCCAGGTTGCCGCCGTAGGGCGCGAGCCGAAGGTAGAGGTCGAGCACGCCGTCCTTGCCGACCGCGCGTTCGAGGGCCAGCGCCGCCCCCATCTCGCGCCACTTGCGGGCGAGCGTGCGGTCGCGCGCGTCCGGCGCGAGCAGCCGCGCCACCTGCATGGTGAGCGTCGAGCCGCCCGACACCACGCCGCGATGGAGCGCCGCCTGTCCGACGGCCCGGAGCGCCGCCAGCGGGTCGACGCCGGGGTGGGAGAAGAACCGCTTGTCCTCGTAGGTCGTCAGAAAGCGGAGAAAGCGCGGGTCGACCTTGTCCTTGGCCGCGGGCAGCCGCCAGGCGCCGTCGACCGCCGTGAACGGGCGGAGCAGCCGGCCGTCGCGGTCGAGCACGAGGGTGGAGAGCTTCTCGGCGCGGCCGGGGGAGGGCGCGGGCGCGGAGCTGAGGCTGATCGCGGCGGCGGAGCCTGCGACGGCGACCGCGAGCAGCGCCGCGGCGGCAAGGCGGGCGGGACGGGAACTGCGGCCGGCCATGACGGCGCGCGCCCCGCGCTAGCGCGTCATCCCGGACGGCCCGCAGGGCCGAGCCGGGATCGTATGACCGCTGCGCGCCCGCAGCGCGCTCTGGGAACGACGATCCCGGCTCTCCGCGGCTCCGCCGCTGCGGCCGGGATGACGGCCTGAGACCAGCTCGCTCACCGCGCCGTCACCTCCAGGCGGCCGGCGCCGGTGCGGGCGAAGCGGGCGGGGCGGTACATGTCCTCGACCGTCGCCGCCGGCTGGGCGTAGACGCCGGGCGCGACCGCGCGCACGACGTAGGCCGCGGCGTAGATCGCGTCGCCGCCGGCTTCGCGGTCGAACGCGGCCACGAAGCGGTCGTCGCGGAACTCGGCGTGGGTCGCCGACGGCTGCTCGCTGAGGAACGACAGCGCCGGCAGCTTCGCGCTGGAGACGAGCTCGGGGTTGTCGATCTCGAAGCCCGCGGGCAGGCGGTCCACCACCAGCACGCGGCCCTGTGCGGGCTCCGGCTCGGTGACGGTGAGCACCACCACGAGCCGGGTGTTCTGCGCCACCCTCGACGGGTCCACCTCGACGCCCGCCGTCGTGTAGTAGCGCCGCTCGAGCTGGAAGCCGTTTTCGGCGGGGGACTCCGGCGCCAGCGGCGCGCCCTTCACGGTCACCACGGCTTCGAGCGGCGTCTCCCCGGCGTTGGCGATGCGCGAGGGGCCGGCGGCGAGACGGTCGGGGGGATAGATCGCGCTCAGCGGCCCCGCGTGCGCGGCGCCGTCGACCGTCAGCGTGAGGTCCGCGCTCTCCGCGCGCTGGGCGCGGGCGGCGAGCAGCAGCCAGGCGTTCTCCTGCGTGGAGAAGGTGATGCGGTCCGCGCGGGCCGCGCCGATCCTCCGCAGGGCGGCGGGCGCGATGCTCGCGCCGACGCGCGCCTCGGAGGCCAGCGCCACGATCGCCGCCTGGTCGCGCAACGCCGAGCCGAAGTCGGTCCGTGTCGCCTCGTCGGGCTCCTTGCCTTCCGCGGCGGCGAAGGCCTTCTCGGCGCGCGTGCGGTCGCCGATCTGCGCCAGCGCCGCGCCGATCTGGGCGCGGGCGAGCGGGCTTGCGAACTCGGCGAGCTTCACGTCGGCGAGGTAGCGCAGCTCGCCCGTCAGCGCACGGCCTGAGCGGGCGAGCACATAGTGCGCATAGGCGATGTCGCTGTCGGTGGAGTCCTGCCGCAGGCCGATCGCGTTGCGCAGGTTGTCGAGCGCAAGCTCGAGCGAGCGCTGGGGCACGGCGGCGTCGGTGGCGCGGGCGCGGGTCAGCACGTCGGTCACATAGGCGTCGAGCCAGAGGTCGCCGCCGCCCGCCGACCACAGGCCGAACGAGCCGTTCGAGTCCTGCCGCGACAAGACGCGGGCGATGATGTCGCCGATGCGGGCCGTCACGTCGGCCGGCCGCACGCCGGCGGTCTGCGCCGACAGGCCGAGCTGGTCGCCGTAGATCAGCGCCAGCAGGCGGCTCGAAAGCTGCTCCGAGCAGGCGTAGGGGTAGCCGTCGAGCGCCTGGCGGAAGGTGGCGCCGTCGAGCGCGCCGGGCTTTGCGATCGAGACCGCGACCTCGCCGGCGCCGGGCACGAGGTCCTTAAGCATGTCGGTTCCGACCGTCAGCCCCGCGCCCTTGGCGAGGGCGATGACGCTGCGGCGGGAGACCGGCGCGGTGGCGGGCTTCACCTCGATCGCGAGCGCTTGGGCGTAGACGCGGCCGTCGGGCGCGCGCAGCGCCACGTCGAGGCGCGCCGCGCCGATGCCCTTCGCCATCAGCGGGATCTCGACCGCCGCGCGCTGCTTCGCGGCCAGTGTGACGGGCTTGCCCGTCGCCGTGCCTGTGAGCGGTCCTGAGACGCGGACGTCGAGCGCGTAGTCGCCGGCGGGGCCCGCGACGTTGTCGAGGTCCAGCCTCAGCCGCGAGCGGTCGCCGTCCGCCAGGAACCGCGGCAGCGCCGCGGTCACCACCACCGGATCGGCGACGGTGACGTCCTTCGCGGCATGCCCGAGCTTGGTCGAGGACCAGGCGACCGCCATCAGCTTCACCGTTCCGTTGAAGGCCGGCAGCGCGAAGCCGACGTTGGCCGTTCCGCTCGCGTCCGCGGCTACGATCCCGGAGAACAGCGCGAGCGGCGCCTGGGTCGGCGTGTCCTGCAGGCCGCCGGCGCCTGCGCCGTCGCCGCCCGAGCGCAGCTTGCCGCGCTGGGCGTTCATGCCGTCGATCAGCTGGCCGTAGAGGTCGCGGAGTTCCGCCGCGAGCTTGCGCTGGCCGAAGACCGCGAGGTCCGGCGCGGGCGGGACGTAGCGGGTGAGGTTGAGGATGCCGACGTCGACGGCGGCGACCGTCACATAGGCCTGCTCCCCGGCGGCGAGGCCGGAGAGCTTCACCGGAACCGCGAGCGTCGTCCGCGGCTCCGCCGTGTCAGGGGCGCCCAGCGAGACGCCGAGCGTCCGGTCGCGGGCGTCGATCTGGGCGTGCGCCACGCCGACCGCGCGGCCCGGCATGCGGCTCGCCTTGGCGTCGAGCGGGCGATGGACGAAGGCCACCACATAGGCGCCCGGCCGCCACGCTTCGGTGACGGGAAAGGACGCCGTTGCGCCCTTGTCGCTCACCTCGAGCGTCGTCTGGTCGACGACGCCGGCCCCCACCACCAGAACGGTGGCGCGTCCGGCGAAGCGCGAGGACAGCGTCGCGGTCGCGGTCTCGCCCGGGCGGTAGGCCGGCTTGTCCAGCGCGACGTCCAGCACGTCGGGCGAGTCGGCCGAGGCTGCGGCGTAGAAGCCGGCGTCGAAGGTCACGCTGGTGGCGGGTCCCTGTGGGTCCGGCGTTTCGACCTCGAGTCGGTAGCGGCCATAGGCGGTCTTGGCTTCGATCTTCGCCGGAGCCGCCGCGGCCGCATCCACGGTCCCATCGGCCACCCGCCGGGTGCGCGTCACGGTCTCGAAGCTCCAGCGCCCGTTGGCGGCGTACCACTGGTAGTCCGTCTCGAGCCTCAGAAGCTGCCACTTCAGTCCGTTCGCGGCGACGGCCTTGCCGTCGGCGCCGACCATCGCGACGTCGAAGCGGGCGGTCTCGCCGTCGCCGACGCGGTCCCGGAACAGCGGCTTGACGCCGATCCGCGGCGCCGTCGCGGCGACCGGCAGCGTCACCGCGCGCTCCAGCGCCCGGCCCGAGGGCTCCAGCAGCCGCAGCGTGATTTCGGCCTCGAGCGGCCGCGTCGTGTCCGGCAGCGGCGGCCGGGCGACGGCCAGGTTCGCCTTTCCGCCGGCGTCGGTGCGCGGCAGTCCGTCGAGCGGCGTGCGGACGGGGGCGATCTGCTCGTCGCTGAGGCCGAAGCGATAGCCCTCGAAGCCCGCGGGGGCGCGGTCGCTGACCTTGAGCGTGACCTCGCCCTCGATCGCGAGGTCCGCCGCCGGCGCGCCGTAGAGCCAGCGGCCGTCCACGTCGACCGAGGCTCCGGAGGCGCCGAGCGCAGGCGTCGCGGTCGCGAGCGCGAGGTCGAGCTTTTCCGGCACGTAGTCCGCGACGAGGAAGGTCGCGGCGCCGATCGGCGCGGCCTTCACGTCCGCAAAGGCCTCCACGCGCCACGTGCCGCCCATGGCCTGATCGACGAGCGGAACGTCGAGCGTGCGGCCGCCGGCGCCGGCGTCGGTCGTGACGGCGCGCCGGTCCTCGACGCCGTCGGGGCGCGTGACGACGAGCGTCAGCGGCAGCCCGTCGACCCCCGCGCCCTTGTCGTCGCGCAGCAGGGCCGAGACGTGGACCGTCTCCTTCGAGCGGTAGACGCCGCGCTCCGTGAACACCTGCGCGTCGAGCGGACCGGGGGCCGTCCGGCCTCCGACGCCGCGGTCGGAGAGGTCGAAGCCCGGCTTCGTCAGGTCGAGGAAGCCGTAGTCGCCGCCGTTCGCCGCCACCAGCACGGCTGGCGCCGAGCCGCCGGTCCCGCGCGTCAGCCCGGCCTCGAAGGTCACGAAGCCGGCGGCGTCGGTTGTGCGGGTCGCCAGCACCTCGTTGTCGCGGGCGACGAGCTTGAGCTCGACCCCCTTCAAGGGCGCGGCGGAGGCGAGCGAGCGCGCGAAGGCCTTGACCCCGTCGGTCCCGGAGACCGCGGTGATCCCAAGGTCGGACACCACGAACCACTGGGTCGCCTGGGAATCCCAGGGCTCCGGATCGACGACGTTTTTCGGCCGAGCCGCCATCACGTAGACGCCGGGCGCGAGCTGCGGCACGGCCTCGGAGACCGGGAAGGCGGTCGAGACGTCCTGGTTCTGCTTCCGCTCGATGGCGAGTTCGCCGGAGTAGACCGTCGCCGCGCTGTCGTCGCGCAGCTTCTGGATCGCTTCCGCGTTCAGCTGGCTCTGGAAATCGCCCGAGACGACGGAGGGCGCGAGGCTGCGGTCGCCCATGCGGAAGATCTCGACCGTCGCGGCGTCGACGTTGACGGAGACGACGGGCAGGCCCTGCTGGCCGGTCGAGGGCAGCACGTAGTTGCGGCCGGTGAAGCGCACGCTCGGGCTTCGGTCGCGGACGTAGATGCGGAAGTCCTTCGAGGACGGCAGCGTCTCGTCCACGTCGGAGGGCAGGCCCTGGCGCACGGTGAGGTCGTAGGTTTCGCCGTGCTTCAGCCCGTCGACGCAGAGCTGCTGGTCGTTCGCGGTCACCGCCGGATTCTCGGCGCCCTTCAGGATGACGTAGGGCGCGAAGTCGATACGGCCCTTGGCGAGGTTTTCGGAGAACTGCACGCAGGCGCGCGGCGACGAGGCGTCGGAGTCGATGGAGTAGTCGAGCGCACGGAAGCCGTGTTCGGCGCGAAGCTGCTCATAGGTGGTCTTCACCTCGGCGCTCGGCGCGGCGGCGAGGCTCGCCTTGTAGGCGTCGAGCGCCGGGCGGAAGTCTTCCTTCGCGACCAGCGCGTTGGCAAGCACGGCGAGCGCGCGGGCGCGCATCTTGGCGTCGGTCGAGAGCTCGTAGGCGCGCCAGGCGGCGCCGGTCGCCTGCTCGCGGAAGCTCTCGCGCTCGGAATAGTCGTCGGTTTCGATCCGGGACAGCGCCACCGACAGGTTGCGCCAGGCCTGTTCGCTCCGCGGGTCCTTGCCGGCGGCGAGCGCCATGGTGACGGCCGCCTCGCGCCACTGGCCCGCGCGAATCTGCGCGACGCCCTGCTTCAGGATGTCGGCGACCGGGCGCGGGTCGGACGCCGCCTCGCGCTGGACGCGCGCCTGCAGCTTCAGCGCGCTCTGCAGCGCGTCGCGGTTCTGGAAGCCGGGGGACGTCTGCGCGTCGGCCGGAACGGCGAAGGCGAGCGTCGCGGCGAGGAGGCCGCTCATGACGGTCTTGGCGCGCAGTCGTGTCATCGGCGTCCCCCGAACCCTGCGCCGCGCTTCGTCCCGGCGCTTGAACATGAGCATAGCCCGGCCCGAACGCCCGCGAAACGATCTCCTCGCGTTCACCGCTTCCTAAGGCTCGTTAAGCACAATGCCCCGCGGCAGGAGATCGAAGAATGGCGATGGCGGGTGCGGCGCCGCTCGCAAATGAGCGGCCGAGGGTGCTTCTCCAGGGCGACGACCGCTCGGAGATGCGCCTCGTGCTGTTCATCTGGCTGGTGATGGCGCTGGCGGCGGGTGCGGCCGGCTACGGCCGGGTGGTCGAGGCGCTCTCGACCGACGACGCGATGCGCCTCGCGGAGGTGCGCGACTTTCTCGGCGGCCAGGGTTGGTACGACCTGACGCAGCGTCGGCTGAATCCGCCGGACGGCGTGTTCATGCACTGGTCTCGCCTGATCGACCTTCCCATCGCCGTCCTGCTGTCCGGCTTTGGCCGGCTGTTCGCCGAGGAGACTGCGCTCCGGCTCACGCTTACGCTCTGGCCCGCCATCCCGCTGCTTCCGGCGCTGGTCGCCGTGGCGTCCATCAGCCGCGCGCTCGGAGGCCGCGGCGCCGCGGTGCTCGGGGCCTTGCTGTTCGTGCTGTCCCCGGGAATCGCGCTCCTTTACGCGCCCGGCATGATCGACCATCACGGCGCGCAACTCACGCTGGCGCTGGTCATGCTCGCCTGCGCCCTGAACCTCGACCGATCACGGGCTGCGGCGATCGGCGGGGGCCTCGCCGGCGCGGCCATGCTTGCGATCGGCATGGAGACCCTGCCGGCCGTCGCGGCGGTTGCGACCGCGATCGCCCTGCGTTGGGGCTGCACCGGCGACGACGTCCGGGACGGCGCGGCGGTGTTCGGCCTCGCCTTCTTCGGGGCCACCTGCGCGGCCTTCCTCGTCGACGTCGCGCCGTCGCGATGGCTGCTCCCGGTCTGCGACGCCTTAGGGCCTGCGCATCTCGCGGCCGCGGCGGTCGGGGGTCTCGGCCTAGCGCTCGCCACCCGAAGCCCGGGGGAGGGGGCCCCCGCGCGGTTCGCGGCGCTTGGCATCGTCGGGGTGGTGGTGATCGTCACGGTCGCCCTAATCGCGCCGGACTGCCTGGGCGACCCCTATGCGGCCGTTCCCGCGCTGGTGCGGGCCGAATGGCTCGACCACGTGGCGGAGGCGCGGACCGCCGTCGCCTTCGCCGCGACGGAGCCGGCGCCGGCGCTCGCTCTCGGCCTTTCGATACTCGCCGGCCTCGCGCCCGCGGTCTGGCTCTGCCTGCGCGGCGAGCCGGCCCGGCGCTGGCGCATCTGGACCGGCGCGGCGGTGCTCGGCGTCAGCTGCCTCGTCGCGCTCTGGCAGGTGCGGGGCGTCACCTTCAGCCTCGGCATCGGGATCCCCTTCCTCGCGGCGGCCGTCGTGGCGATCGCGCGCACCCGCGGCGGCCTGGCTCTGCTGGCGCTCAACCCGACGACGATCGCGGTCGTGGCGCTGGGCGCCGCGGAGGCCGCCGGATGGTCCGCGCCCGCCACGGGCGCCGGGGCGGCGGCCTGCCCGCCCGCCGACTACCGCGCGCTGCGGCGGCTGACGCCGGGGCTCGCGCTCAACGACATCGACAGCGGCTCCTACATCCTCGCCTTCAGCCAGCTCTCCGCGCTGGCGGCGCCCTATCACCGCAACGTCGGCGGGCTCGAAGCCTGGATCGAGGCCGCGACCGGCACCGACGAGACGGCGCGCGCCGTCGCCTTGTCGCGCAGGGCGCGCTACGTGGTGGTGTGTCCGACCGCAGGCGTCCGCGCCGAGGCGACGGCACATCCGCTCGGGCTGTCCGGGCTGCTGCTCGCCGGCGCGACCCCGGTCTGGCTGTCGCCGATCGATCTCGGCCCGGAGGCGAAGCTGCGCGCCTACCGGGTGGCGCCTTGACCCTTCCGCGATCGCCCCGGGCCGGCTAAATCTCGCGCCATGACCGACCAGGCCGACCCGAACCGCACCAGCCGCACCTCGGACGCCGAGCGCCGCGAGGCCGAGCGGAGGGAGCGACTCGCGGCCGCGCTTCGGGAAAACCTCAAGCGGCGCAAAGCCCATGCGCGCGCCCGCCGCGCGCCGGAGAGCCCGGACGGCGAAGGCCGCTAAGGCGGAAACCCAGCTCGGCGTCGTCGCGCGTTTGTGCCGGCCCGGCGC
This sequence comes from Methylopila capsulata, assembly GCF_016907975.1. Classification (GTDB taxonomy): domain Bacteria; phylum Pseudomonadota; class Alphaproteobacteria; order Rhizobiales; family Methylopilaceae; genus Methylopila; species Methylopila capsulata. Next base: position 956,754 of record NZ_JAFBCY010000003.1, on the reverse strand, counting down.
TTGCGCTAGACCGCGGGTTTCGCGCCGTTCCGCTCTTCGCGGCGCTTCGAGGAGAATCCATGGACCGCATCCGCATCGTCGGCGGCCCCGCGCTCGTCGGCCGCATCCCGATCTCGGGCGCGAAGAACGCCGCGCTCCCCCTGATGATCGCGAGCCTGCTCACCGACGAGACTCTGATCCTCGACAACATGCCGCGCCTGGCCGACGTCGCGATGCTCAAGCGCATCCTCGGCAACCACGGCTGCGAGGTGACGGTGGAGGGCAAGCGGGCCGGCCAGGACGAGTTCCTCGGCGAGACCGTGCGGCTCACGGCTTCCGAGATCGTCGACACCACGGCGCCCTACGACCTCGTCTCCAAGATGCGGGCGAGCTTCTGGGTGATCGGGCCGCTGCTCGCGCGCATGGGCGAGGCGACGGTGTCGCTGCCGGGCGGCTGCGCCATCGGCACGCGTCCGGTCGACTTCTTCCTCGACGGGTTGAAGGCGCTCGGCGTCAAGCTCGAGATCGACCGCGGCTACGTCATCGCCAAGGCCCCGGGCGGCCTCAAGGGCGGCCGCGTCGTGTTCCCGAAGGTCTCGGTGGGCGCCACTCACGTGATGCTGATGGCGGCCTCTCTCGCCAAGGGCGAGACCGTCATCGAGAACGCGGCCCGCGAACCGGAGATCGTCGACCTCGCCGAATGCCTGGTGAAGATGGGCGCGAAGATCGAGGGCGCAGGGACCTCGACCATCGTGATCACCGGCGTCGACAGGCTCCATGGCGCCCGCCACAGCGTGCTGCCGGACCGGATCGAGACGGGCACCTACGCCATCGCGGTCGCCATGGCCGGCGGCGACGTGGTGCTGGAGGGCGCCCGCCGCGACCTGCTGGACGCGGCCTTCGACGTGCTGGTCGAGGCCGGGGCCGAGGTGACGCAGCTGAACGACGGCGTCCGCGTGACCCGCAACGGCCACGGAATCGCGCCGGTCAACGTCGTCACCGCGCCCTATCCCGGGTTCCCGACCGACCTCCAGGCCCAGCTCATGGCCTTGACCGCAAAGGCGAAAGGCTCCTCGACGATCACCGAGACGATCTTCGAGAACCGCTTCATGCACGTGCAGGAGCTCGCCCGCCTCGGCGCCCGGATCCACCTCGACGGCGACACCGCCACCATCGAGGGCGTCGACCGCCTGACAGGGGCACCTGTGATGGCGACCGACCTGCGCGCCTCGGTCTCGCTGGTGATCGCGGGGCTGGTCGCGGAGGGGGAGACGATGGTCAACCGCGTCTACCACCTCGACCGCGGCTTCGAGCGGCTCGAGGCCAAGCTGTCGCGCTGCGGCGCGCTGATCGAGCGCGTTTCAGGTTAACTCCGGTTACGCCGGGGTTAACGTCGGGGTAACGGCAGGTTGCCGATCCGCGTCCCGGCGGTTACCTGTGCGCGACCGTCCGCTCCTGCGACGCAACCGGCTGGACCGATGACAGATCCCGACGCCGACGCCCCGCTCAAGCTGCTCGCCCTCGACGAGGACGACCTCGCCGTGCTGTCGGCCCATCTCCAGGACTTCGTGGTCAAGGTCGGCGATCTCGTCTTCCTGCCGGCGGAGAAGCGCTTCGCCTTCGTCGGAAACCGGCTCGACCTTCGGGTCGAGGGCGAGGCCCGGCGCCGGCGGACCGCCGGCCACTTCGAGCGGGTGACCGCGGTGAGGGCTCGGGGCATCGACCGCTCCCGTCCGGACGCCGTGCTGAACCTGCTCGCCATCGGCTTCGCTCCGGACGAGGCGCCTTCGGGCGCGATCGAGCTGGTGTTTTCCGGCGACGCCAGCCTGCGGCTCGAGGTCGAGTGCGTCGAAGCCCGCGCCGCCGATCTCGGACCCGTCTGGGCCGCCAAGGCCGAGCCCACCCACGACCTCGACGAGGCCTGACGCCCCATGGTCCTGCGCCTGTCCTCCGCGGACGCCGATTTCGAGGCCCGCTTCGCCGCCCTGCTCGCCATGAAGCGCGAGGTCTCCGAGGACGTCGACGCCGTGGTCGCCACGATCCTCGACGAGGTCCGCCGCAACGGCGACGCGGCCCTGATCGAGCTCTCCAAGCGGTTCGACCGCGTCGACCTGGAAGCGGTCGGCCTGCAGGTCACCGACGCCGAGATCGACGCCGCGGCCGCCGACTGCGACCCCGAGACCCTGAAGGCCCTGACCTTCGCGCGCGACCGGATCGAATCCCACCACCGCCGCCAGATGCCGGCGAACGAGACCTACCGCGACGACATCGGCGTGGAGCTCGGCCACCGCTGGACCGCGCTCGACAGCGTCGGTCTCTATGTCCCCGGCGGCACGGCGGCCTATCCTTCCTCGGTGCTGATGAACGCGGTGCCCGCCAAGGTCGCGGGCGTCGACCGGCTCGCGATGGTCGTGCCCGCGCCGGACGGCAAGCTCTCGCCGCTGGTGCTCGCGGCCGCCAAGCTCGCGGGCGTGGACGAGGTGTTCCGCGTCGGCGGCGCGCAGGCCATCGGCGCGCTCGCCTACGGCACCGCGACCATCAAGCCGGTCGCCAAGATCGTGGGCCCCGGCAACGCCTATGTGGCCGCCGCCAAGCGCCGGGTGTTCGGAACCGTCGGCATCGACATGATCGCGGGCCCCTCGGAGGTGCTGGTGATCGCCGACAAGACCGGCAATCCCGACTGGATCGCGGCCGACCTGCTGGCCCAGGCCGAGCACGACGCCTCCGCCCAGTCGATCCTGATCACCGACGACGCCGGCCTCGCGGACGCTGTCGAGGCGGCGGTCGAGCGCCAGCTTGCGGTTCTGCCGCGCAAGGACATCGCCAGCGCGAGCTGGCGCGACTTCGGCGCGATCATCCTGGTCGGCCAGATCGACGAGGCGACCGCGCTCGCCGACCGCATCGCGCCCGAGCACTTGGAGATCGTCGCGGAGGACGCCGACGACCTCTCCGACGCCATCCGCCACGCCGGCGCGATCTTCCTCGGCGCTCACACGCCGGAGGCGATCGGCGACTACGTCGGCGGATCGAACCACGTGCTGCCGACCGCCCGCACCGCGCGCTTCGCCTCGGGCCTTGGGGTGCTCGACTTCCTGAAGCGCACCTCGATCCTGCGCTGCGGGCCGGAGCAGCTGAAGGCGCTCGGCGGCGCGGCCATCGCCCTCGGCGAGGCGGAGGGCCTCCACGCGCACGCCCGCTCCGTTTCGATCCGCATGAACTGAGCGTCGCGACCGGATAGGATGCGGCCATGAGCCCGAGCGGACGCGACCCCAAAGCCAAACTCGTCGCCGTCACCATCGACGACGCGTCGATCGGGCGCGCGGCGACCGAGGTCGAGCACGAGCGGCAGGTCGCGATCTACGACCTGGTCGAGGACAACGCGTTCCAGCCGATCGGGGGCGGCGAGGGCCCGTTCAAGCTCGACATCGCGCTGATCGACCGCAAGCTCGCGCTCAACGTGCGCCGGGTGTCGGGCGAGGAGGTCGTCACGCATTTCCTGTCGCTGACGCCGTTCCTCAAGCTTCTCAAGGACTACTTCCTGATCTGCGAGAGCTATTACACGGCGATCCGCTCCGCGAGCCCGAGCCAGATCGAGGCGATCGACATGGGCCGGCGCGGCCTGCACGACGAGGGCGCGCAGCTGCTCGCGGAACGGCTCGACGGCAAGATCGCGCTCGACCACGACACCGCGCGCCGCTTGTTCACGCTGATCGCAGCCCTGAGCTGGAAGGGCTGACGCGGCGGTGTCGGGCGGTCCTGAGCCGGGGCGTCCCCAATCGGTTCTGTTCATGTGCGGACAGAACGTCATCCGATCGCCGATGGCGGAAGCCCTGGCCCGCCATTACTTCGGCCGCTCGCTCTACGTCGCCTCCGCCGGCGTCAGGCCCGGCGAGAACGACCCTTTCGCGGAGGCCGCGCTCGACGAGGTGGGCCTCACGCTGGGCAAGCACCGCCCGCACACGCTCGACGACCTCGAAGACCTGAACTTCGACCTCATCATCACGCTTGCGCCGGAGGCCCATCACGCCGCGCTGGAGCTGACGCGCCGGTTGCCGGTCGAGGTCGAGTATTGGCCGACGATGGATCCGACGCTCGCGGCCGGCGGCTCGCGCGAGCAGACCATGGACGCCTACCGCGCCATGCGCGACAGCCTGATCGACCGCATCCGGGACCGCTTCCGCTACGCCGCCCCGGCGCGGGTGTAGCGGCCACGCCGCCGCCGCTCGCCCGAGCCGTCGCTGCGCGCCGGGCCGCCCCACGCCTTCGGCGCGAGGGGGGCTCCCGCGCGTCGCGCTAAGAGGGCGCGGGCGATCCCTCCCCTGGGACAGGGGAGGGTGGACGGGCGAAGCCCGGCCGGGTGGGGTGGGGCTCAGGACGAAGCTCCGCCGACGCCGTTTGACGTCCGAAGGCCCCCACCCGACCCGTCGCTGCGCGCCGGGCCACCCTCCCCACGCCTTCGGCGCGAGGAGGGATCCCCGCGTTCGGCTTTCGATGCGTCGCGAAGAAGGGCTCCTGTGTCGGACGAGTTGTGGAAACGCGTTATTTCCGGTATCAGGCGCTCTCCTAAGTCACGCTCCGATCGGCTGCGCCTGGATTTCAGGGGCGTCCAGCCGTCGCACTTGTCGAGATCACATGTCGAAAGAAGAACTGCTCGAGTTTCCGGGCACCGTGATCGAGCTGCTGCCGAACGCGACGTTCCGCGTCAAGCTCGAGAACGACCACGAGATCATCGCTCACACCGCCGGCCGCATGCGCAAGAACCGCATCCGCGTGCTCGCGGGCGACAAGATCCTCGTCGAGATGACGCCCTACGACCTCTCCAAGGGCCGCATCACCTACCGCTTCAAGTGAGCGCGGCGCGCAAGCGCCTGAGGGGCGAGCGCCTCGGGGGCGTGCGTCGTCCATGATCGACCGCCGATGACCGACCGCCCCAAACTCGTCCTCGCCTCCGCGAGCCCGCGCCGCCTCGCGCTGCTCGACCAGATCGGCGCCAAGCCCGACGCGCTGCTGCCGGCCTCGCTCGACGAGACGCCCGAGCGCAACGAGCGGCCGCGCACGCTCGCGCTGCGCCTCGCTGAAGCCAAGGCGCTCGCCGGCGCCGCGCTCGCCTCGCAGGACCCGGAGCTCGCCGGCGCCCTCGTGCTCGGCGCGGACACGGTCGTCTCGGTCGGCCGACGCATCCTGCCGAAGGCGGAGTCGGTCGAGGAGGCGGCGGACTGCCTGCGCCTGCTCTCCGGCCGCGCCCATCACGTCTCCACCGCCGTCTGCCTCACCACCCGCAAGGGCGCGCTGCGCAGCCGCCTCGTCGAGACGCGCGTGCGCTTCAAGCGGCTCTCGGAAGGCGAGATCGACGCCTACCTCGCCTCCGGGGAATGGCGCGGCAAGGCCGGCGCCTACGCCATCCAGGGTCTCGCCGGCTCCTTCGTCGCCAAGCTCAGCGGCTCCTACGGCGCGGTCGTCGGCCTGCCGCTGTACGAAACCGCCAACCTGCTGGTCGGCGAAGGCTATCCGCTGCACCGCGGCTGGCTGGCGAAGGCCTAGAGCGCCATGTCCGACGCGTCGACGCCCCCCGGCGACACGCCCCCGGCAGAGCCCCGGCCGTCGCCGCGGCCGTGCCCGATCTGCAAGAAGATGTCGCTGCCCGACTATCACCCCTTCTGTTCCAAGCGCTGCGCGGACATCGATCTGTCGCGCTGGTTCAAGGGCGTCTACGCCGTGCCGACCGCCGAATCCGAAGAGATCGAACGGCCGGCGGACGACGACGAGGACGCCTAGGACCTGACCGGCTTGGACTGACACCCGTCATGCCCGCACCGTTGCGGGGGTATCCATGACGTCTGCTCAAGCGCTCGACGTCCACGTCGTGGATGACCTGCTTCGCCGGTCATGACGCCGAGACTGTCAGAGACGGTCGCGATGCGCCCGCGCATCCTCGCCTGCCTCCAAAACACATCCAAACCCCCGCCGGCGCGGCTGCAATCCTCGACCGGAGGTCGTGATGTTTCGCGGCCATGGCCAAGCGGCCGGCGCTGGGTGCGTAATTCTACCTATTGCCAAAAACAGTCCAGAGGATGCGAATGGGCCGCGACGGCCGAGGGGCCGCGCTGAGGCGCACGTCTAAAACAAAGCAAGACGTTTCATCGGGGGATGAAAATGGCCACCTTTACAGGGACGGGCTCCGCTGACCGCATCACGCCGGCCAGCGTCACGGCAGGCGTCACGCCGGCGGGCGTTCGGCCCGGCGAGGACGCGGACAATCTCTACGGCTACGCCGGCAACGACACGCTCGACGGCGGCGGCGGGGCCGACTACCTCGCAGGCGGCGCGGACAATGACCGGCTCAACGGCGGGTCGGAAAACGACTCGCTCTACGGCGAGAGCGGCGTCGACGACCTGACCGGCGGCGAAGGCAACGACTACCTGGCGGGCGGCACGGAGGGCGACACCTACCGTTTCGACGCCGCGTCAGGGGTCGACCGGGTCGTCGAGGGCGTCAACGCCGGCGCCGACGCGCTGATCGTCGGCGGCGGCCTCAAGGCCGCGAACGTTAAGATCTTCATCGAGAACGACGACCTGCGCATCCAGTTCGGCGACAACGAGATCTTCGTCGAGGACCAGTTCGCGAGCGGGGTGGGGAGCAGCGCCCGCGTCGAGGAGATGCGCTTCTCGACGGGCGCCCCGATCGACCTCACCACCGTCCAGTCCGCCTGGCTCACCCGCACGGGGACCGGCCGCAACGAAACCATGACCGGCTCGATCTTCGCGGACACGCTGTCCGGCGCCGGCGGGCGCGACACGCTCTACGGCGGCGTCGGCGACGACCGCCTGCTCGGCGGCTCCGGCGACGACAACCTGCAGGGCGGCGCGGGCGTCGACAATCTCGACGGCGGCTCCGAGAACGACGTGCTCTACGGCGGCGCGGACGGCGACCGGCTGACCGGCGGCGCGGGCGACGACTACCTCGCGGGCGAGGCCGGCGCCGACGTCTATTACTTCAGCCCCGACTTCGGCCGCGACCAGATCTCGGAGGCCGTCAACGGCGGCGCGGACCTCATCCGCTTGAACGCCGGCGTCGACAAGGCCGACGTCGACATCTGGATCGAGGGCGACGACCTCTACATCTCCGACGGCGACGACAGCGTCCGCATCCTCGACCAGTTCGCGACCGGCGTCGGCGCCGACGCGCGGGTCGAGACGCTGCAGCATTCGGACGGCTCGCGCGTGAGCCTGAAGTCCGTCCAGTCCGCCTGGCTCGTGCGGGAGGGGAGCTCGGGCAACGACAATGTCTCCGGATCGATCTTCAACGACACGCTCAACGGCGCCGGCGGCTCCGACGTTCTCAGCGGGGGGGTGGGCGCGGACCAGCTGAACGGCGGCGTCGGCTCCGACACGCTGTACGGCGGCGCGGACGGCGACGCCTTGAACGGCGGCGACGAGGACGACGTGATCTACGGCGACGCCGGGGCGGACCTGCTGACCGGCGGCTTCGGCGACGACTATCTCGTGGGCGGCGTCGACAACGACGTCTTCGCCTTCTCCGAGGGCTTCGGCCGCGACACGGTCGTCGAATCCGTCGGGACCGGCACCGACTCGATCCGCTTCACGCCGGACATCTCCGGGGCGGACGTCTCGTTCCGCGTCATCGGCGACGACCTGGTGGTGAGCGTCGGCGAGGACCAGGTCACCATCCAGGACCAGTACGCCGCGGGCACGGGCGCCCAGGCGCGGGTGGAGCGCGTCACCTTCCAGGACGGCTCGTCCACCGTCTCGCTGACGACGCCGAACGCGGCCTGGCTGACCGTGAACGGCACGGCCGCCGGCGACTCGCTCGACGGCTCGATCTTCAACGACAAGCTGAACGGGCTCGGCGGCGCCGACTATCTCAACGGCGCGCTCGGCGCCGACACCCTGAGCGGCGGCACCGGCGCGGACACGCTCTACGGCGGCGAGGGCGCGGACGTGTTGAGCGGGGGCGCGGCGTCGGATCTGCTTTACGGGCAGGGCGGGGCGGACGTGTTCCGCTTCGACGTCGACCCGGGCGCGGCGGGCGTGGACTACGTCGGCGACTTCGTCCAGGGGACCGACAGGTTCTCGCTCGAGAACGCCAATTTCGTCGGGATCACCGCGGCGGCGACGCTGTCGGCCGGCTTCTTCCGGCTGGGGACGGCGGCGGGCGACGCCAACGACCGCATCATCTACGACGCGACCACGCGCTCGCTGTACTACGATCCGGACGGCACGGGCGCCGCGGCCCAGGTGCAGTTCGCGACGCTTGGCGGCGCCGTGACGCTGTCCAACACGGACTTCATCGTCACCTGAGACGCCATGGCGCGCCGGTCCCACGGCCGGAGCGCTGTCGCGCGGCGGCGGACGCGCTAGGTTGACCCTCGCGCGCCCGCCCCCTGGGCCGTCGTCCGCGGACCTCAGCCCTTGCCGTTCGACCTCACGACCGCCGCCGCGGTCCTCGTCTTCGTCGCGACCTATGGCGTCGTCGCCTTCGGCCGGGCGCCCTTCGTGCGGATCGACCGCGCGGGGGCGGCGCTCGCGGGCGGCGCGGCGATGGTCGGCCTCGGCGTGCTCACCCCGGAGGACGCCTTCGCCGCGGTCGACCACAACACCATCGTGCTGCTGCTCGGCATGATGATCGTGGTGGCGAACCTCAAGCTCTCCGGCTTCTTCGCGCTGGTGAACGCCGCCATCGCCGCGCGCGTCCGCCACGCTTTCACGCTGCTGGTCGCGGTCGCGCTGGCCGCGGGCGCGCTGTCGGCCTTCCTCGTCAACGACACGGTGTGCCTCGTCATGACGCCGCTCGTCATGGCGCTCGTCCTGAAGCTCAAGCGCAACCCGGTGCCCTACGCGATCGCGATCGCGATCGCCTCCAACGTCGGCAGCGTCGCGACCATCACCGGCAACCCGCAGAACATGATCATCGGCTCGCTCTCGGGCGTGCCCTACGCGACCTTCGCGGCCACGCTCGCGCCGGTGGCGGCCGCGGGCCTCGCGCTGACGATCGTCTTCGTTGCGGTGGCGTTCCGCCGCGAGTTCCTCTCGAACGGCGCCTTCGCGCCGGCGGACGACGAGGCGGCGGCCGCGCGGGCGCAGGTGAACCGCCCGCTCGCGATCAAGACCGGGCTGGTGGCCGCCGCCATGGTCGCGGCCTTCTTCCTGGGCGCGCAGATCGCGACCGCCGCCATCGTCGCCGGCGCCGCGCTGCTGCTGACGCGCCGGGTGAAGCCCGCGCGCGTCTGGGCCGAGATCGACTGGCCGCTGCTGGTGATGTTCGCAGGCCTGTTCGTGGTCACCGCGGGCGTCGAGAAGGCCCTGATCACGCCCGACGTGGTGAAGGCCGCGGGCCGCCTCGCGCTCGACGACACGGCCGTGCTCAGCCTCGTCACCGCGGCGCTGTCGAACGTCGTCAGCAACGTGCCGGCGGTGCTGGTGCTGGAGCCCTTCGTGAAGGGCCTCGCCGACCCGCAGCGCGCCTGGCTCGTGGTGGCGATGGCCTCGACGCTCGCGGGCAACTTCACGCTGGTCGGCTCGATCGCCAACCTGATCGTCGCCGAGCGCGCCCGCGCCTTCGGCGTCGACGTCGATTTCTGGACCTACTTCAAGGTCGGCGCGCCGCTGACGCTGGCGACGATCGCCGTCGGCGTTTTCCTGGTGTGAGGGCGCTGGACAGGCCGGAAGCTGTTCCCTATAAGGCGGCTCGCTCCGCCGCGCCTCGGCTTGGTGGAGCCCCTGCCCGGGTAGCTCAGTTGGTAGAGCAGCGGACTGAAAATCCGCGTGTCGGTGGTTCGAGTCCGCCTCCGGGCACCATCGCCTTTCTAGGCGATTGAAGTCCCACAGTTTTCAATGACGTCTGTCCCGCCGCATCGCGCGGGTCACTCCGCCGCTTCGGCGGACTCCGGCCCCGCGTCGCCGTCCTGCGGCCAGCGCGTGAGCGCGGCCCGCCCGGCGTCGGTGAGGCCGTAGAGGCCGCGGTCGATCCGGACGAACCAGCCGTAGACGTTCGCCCGGAGGATCGTCGCCGCCTTCGGCGCGGCCGCCTTGAGGTCGCGGGGCCGGACGGAGGCCGCGCTCATGGCGGCGGCGCAGAGCAGCGCCTGCTGGCGGTAGGCCGTCATGATGGGCACGCGTGAGCCGCCCCCGACCGCAGGGTCGCCGCGGCGGCGGTTGTGCTCGTCGACGAGGCGCGAGCGGCGCTTGGGGTCGCGGCGCGGCGCCGGCGCGGCCGGGCTGAGGATGATCTGGACCTCGCCCCGCGCCGTCACCCCGAGCAGCCCGAACCCCAGCCGGCGGCACAGGTCCCGAAACCGCCGGTCGTGCTCCCGGCCGCCCCGGCCGCGGCCGATCGTGGCCGCGAGCCAGACCTCGTCGCAGGCCGCGGCGCGGTCGACGCCCTGCAGCACGAGGTCGAGGTTGAAGCGCTGCTTCAGCTCGCAGATCACGACCAGCGGCGGTTCGCCGTCCCGCAGCGCCAGCAGGTCGCAGCCGCCGATCTCGCCCTTCACGGCGAAGCCGAGGGTCTCGAGGAAGGTTTTGACGGGCGGGTAGAGCGTGGTCTCCATCGCGGCAGGATAGCCGGTTTGCGGGGCTCGGTTCACCCGCCGCTGCGGCTCGGAACTCTCCCGGTGCGCCGATCGTTCTTTTGCGAGGGCAAAAAAGGGCGAACGGCCGACCTGAAGCGATCAAGGCCCGCGTCGAAACCGCACGGCTTCCGGGACGACTCGTTCCGGGACGCCAGGAGCGGGCTCAGCGCGGCCTGGCGCTTCGGCCTCAGTCGCCGCCCAGGAGGAGAACGACCGTGAAGAGCTTTGACATCGACGCCGTCGCCCGTCCGCTGGGCGCTGTGTGCGCCGCCGCGGCGTTCGCCGTCGGACTGGCCGGCGCGCCCGCGCTGGCCCAGACGACGGTGATCACGACCGATCCGCCCGCCGAATCCACCTCCAAGACCAAGGTGGAGGACGACGGCATCGAACGGACCACCAAGACCAAGACGGAAAACCCCGACGGGTCGGTGACCCGCTCGAAGACCACTGAGCCGAGCGGCGGCTCCTCCACGACCACGATCGAAGAGCCGCCGTCCACGACGGTCGTCGTGCCGCGCTGAGCTGCAGCTGAGCGCTGCTGGAAAGGGGGCCGGCCTTCGGGCGAACGGCCCCCTTTTCATGCGGGGCGAGGCGCGCCGGGAAGACCCGACGCACGACGATGCGGCTGGCGCGTCGGCGCGGCCTGTGGTGATAAACCCCACGCCGCCCACCTGACTCTCCCGTTCATCGCGCGCCCCGCGTCGCGCGCAGGAACGCCTGCGATGAAACTTCACGCCATCAGCGACCTGCATCTCGCGGCCGAGGCGAATCGGGCGGCGCTGGCCGAGATCCACGCGCGGCCGGACGATTGGCTGATCCTCGCCGGCGACGTCGGCGAGACCGAGGCGCATCTGCAGTTCGCCTTCGACGCGCTGCAGCCGAAGTTCAAGCGGCTGGTCTGGCTGCCGGGCAACCACGAGCTCTGGGCGCTGCCGTCGGGGACGCCGCTCCGGGGCGTCGCGCGCTACGAGCGTTTCGTCGCGCTCTGCCGGGCGCGGGGCGTGCTGACGCCGGAAGATCCCTATCCTGTGGAGACCTTCGGCGGACGCACGGTGCGGATCGCGCCGCTGTTCACGCTCTACGACTACAGCTTCCGCCCGGACGACGTGGCCCGCGACGAGGTCGTGGCCTGGGCGCGGGAAACCGGCGTCGGCTGCGCCGACGAATACCTGCTGCGGCCCGACCCCTATCCCGACCGCGACGCCTGGTGCCGCGCGCGCTGCGCGGAGACCGAAGCGCGGCTGGCCGAGGCCGCTGCGGACGGCGGCCCGCTGGTGCTCGCCAACCACTGGCCGCTGGTGGAGGCGCTGGCGCGCGCCCCGCGCATCCCCCGCTTCGCGCCCTGGTGCGGCACGCGCCTGACCGCCGACTGGCACCGCCGGTTCAACGCCTGCGCGGTCGTCTCCGGCCACCTCCACCTGCGCTCCGAGCGTCGGATCGACGGCGTGCCGTTCCACGAGGTCTCGCTCGGCAACCCGCGGGAGTGGCAGGGTCGCCGCGCGCCGGACGAGTGCGTGCGGCTGATCCTGGGGTGAAGCGCGGCTCTGCGACGACAGGTCCACACGTCGACGCTACTCGCCGAACAACGCCATGAGAGCGAACAGCACGAGCATCGCGCCGAACAGCGGTCCGAACAACCGGAGTGTCGGACCAAGGTGCTCTTCGCTCCATTTTGTGGTTATGCCGTCTTTCATGTCGCCGAAACGGGCCGAGAGCGCGACAATGAAATAGATCACTAGAAGCAGAAGCGGGATGAAGAAGATCTCGACGGGCATGGGATCCTACCGCGCCGAGACGCGGCGGAGCGTGAGGTTGATGCGGCCGCCGCGGGGCAGCAGGTCGGAGGTGCCGGCGAGCACGCGGTCGACGCCGTGGAAGGCGAGGCGGCTCTCGCCCGCGAGCGCCATGGCGTCGCCGGAGGTGAGCCGGAACGAGCGCGTGGGATCCGAGCGCGCCGTCCCGCCGATGCGGAAGGTGGCGGCGTCGCCAAGCGACAGCGAAACCACCGGGGCGTCGAGGTCCTGCTCGTCGCGGTCCTGGTGCAGTCCCATTTTCGCGCCGGGCTCGTACCAGTTCAGAAGACAGGCCTCCGGCGGCAGGTCGTAGCCGCCGACCTCGCGCCAGGCGTCGAGCAGGAGGTCGGGGATCGCGGGCCAGGGCGCGCCGGTGACGGGGTGGGTCGGCTGGTAGCGGTAGCCGCGGTCCTTGTCGGAGACCCAGCCGAGAGGGCCGAGGTTGGTCATCCGCACCGAGAACGGCTTGCCCGTGCGCGGCATGGTCGGCGTGAACAGCGGCGCCTCGGCGACGGCCGCGCGCAGCAGCGCGAGCAGGGCGCTCTGACGCTCGGGGTCGAGGTAGCCGGGAATATGCTTCATCCGCCGTCCAGATAGCGGGGCGCGACCGCAAGACCAACGCCACGGCCGCCTCACGCCGGCGTCATCTCTCGCCTTGCGGCTTATTGGGCCTCTCCTTATATACCCGCCGACCCGCGGAAACCGCGGAATTTCCAAGGGACCGACGGGACGTGAGGGGCGCTCGCCCGGAGCGTTTCGCGTCAGGCCGCTACGGGGCCGGTTCGGTCCGCTTAACGCGTTAGAGAAGAGGAATGGGACACATGGGCAAGGTCATCGGGATCGACCTCGGAACCACCAACTCCTGCGTCGCCGTGATGGACGGGGGGCAGGCTCGGGTCATTGAAAATTCGGAAGGCGCGCGCACCACGCCGTCGATCGTCGCCTTCGCGGACGGCGGCGAGCGTCTGGTCGGCCAGCCGGCCAAGCGCCAGGCGGTGACCAACCCCGACAAGACCTTCTTCGCGGTCAAGCGCCTCATCGGCCGCCGGTTCGAGGACCCGACCGTCGAGAAGGACAAGAAGCTCGTCCCCTACAAGATCGTGAAGGGCGGCGACGGCGACGCCTGGGTCGAGGCCGACGGCAAGTCGTACTCCCCGGCGCAGATCTCCGCCTTCACGCTGCAGAAGATGAAGGAGACGGCCGAGGCCCACCTCGGCCAGAAGGTCGACCAGGCGGTCATCACCGTCCCGGCCTACTTCAACGACGCCCAGCGCCAGGCCACCAAGGACGCCGGCCGCATCGCCGGCCTCGAGGTGCTGCGCATCATCAACGAGCCGACGGCCGCCGCGCTCGCCTACGGCCTCGACAAGAAGACCGCCGGCACCATCGCGGTCTACGACCTCGGCGGCGGCACCTTCGACGTGTCGATCCTCGAGATCGGCGACGGCGTGTTCGAGGTGAAGTCGACCAACGGCGACACCTTCCTCGGCGGCGAAGACTTCGACATGCGCCTCGTCAGCTACTTCGCGGACGAGTTTAAGCGCGAGCAGGGGATCGACCTCCGCAACGACAAGCTCGCCCTGCAGCGCCTGAAGGAAGCGGCCGAGAAGGCCAAGATCGAGCTGTCGTCCTCGGCGCAGACCGACATCAACCTGCCCTACATCACCGCCGACGCGACCGGGCCGAAGCATCTCACGCTGAAGCTCTCCCGCGCCAAGTTCGAGAGCCTTGTGGACGATCTCGTCCAGCGCACGATCGAGCCGTGCAAGGCGGCGCTCAAGGACGCGGGTCTTTCGGCGGGCCAGATCGACGAGGTGGTTCTGGTCGGCGGCATGACGCGCATGCCGAAGATCCAGGACGTGGTGAAGCAGTTCTTCGGCAAGGAGCCGAACAAGGGCGTCAACCCGGACGAGGTCGTCGCCATCGGCGCCGCGATCCAGGCGGGCGTGCTGCAGGGCGACGTCAAGGACGTGCTGCTGCTCGACGTGACCCCGCTGTCGCTCGGCATCGAGACGCTCGGCGGCGTGTTCACGCGCCTGATCGACCGCAACACCACCATCCCGACCAAGAAGAGCCAGACCTTCTCGACAGCGGAAGACGGCCAGACCGCGGTGACGATCCGCGTGTTCCAGGGCGAGCGCGAAATGGCGGCGGACAACAAGATCCTCGGCCAGTTCGACCTCGTCGGGATCCCGCCCGCGCCGCGCGGCATGCCGCAGATCGAGGTGACCTTCGACATCGACGCGAACGGCATCGTCAACGTCGGCGCCAAGGACAAGGCCACCAACAAGGAGCAGCAGATCCGCATCCAGGCCTCGGGCGGCCTGTCGGACGCCGACATCGAGAAGATGGTGAAGGACGCCGAGGCCAACGCCGAAGCGGACAAGAAGCGCCGGGCGCTCGTCGAGGCGAAGAACCAGGGCGAGGCGCTGATCCATTCCACCGAGAAGACGGTGGCGGATCTGGGCGAGAAGGCCCCGGCCGGCGACAAGGCCGCGATCGAGGCCGCCGTGGCCGAACTCCGCACCGCCCTGGCCGCAGAGGACGTCGAGGCCATCCAGGCCAAGACCAACGCCCTGATGCAGGCGTCGATGAAGCTCGGCGAGGCGATGTACGCGCAGGGGCCCGAGGGCGCCGAGGGCGGCCCCGAGGCGGGCGCCGCCAACGGCCAGCCGAAGGATGACGTCGTCGACGCCGACTTCGAGGAAGTCGACGACCGCAAGAAGTCGGCCTGATCCGCTCCCGAGGCGGCCCGCTGTCCGTGACGGACAGCGGGCCGCCCGTCGCGATTGCCCCGACATGACGGACGCCGTCCAGACCGACCCTCCCTATGGCGCGCATCGTCCCCCGCGCGTCGTCGAGACGCTGCGCGCGCTCGGATCGCGCGTTCCGGCCAACGCGGCGGGTCTCCGTCTCGCATCCCTGCTGCGGCAGATCTGCTTCGCGGCGGGCGCAGGTCCCTACGACGTCGAAGTGTTCCCCTCGGTCCACGCGCGGCTCCGCCCGGCGACCAACCGGACGGAAAAGCGCGTGTTCCTGGCGCCCCATCTCTGGGACGCCGAGGAGCGCGGCCTGCTCGAAGGGGCGGTGCTGGAAGGCGATCCCGAGGCGGAAGCGACCTTCGTGGACGTCGGCGCGAACGTCGGCTTCTACGGGCTGTCGCTGGCTTCTGTCGCCCGCCGCGCCGGACGGCGTCTGCGGGTGATCGCGATCGAGCCCGACCCGACCAACCGGGCGCGGCTGGCCGCCAACGTCGCGGCGAGCGGGCTGGACGTGACGATCGATCCGTCCGCGGTCGGGCGTGAGCCGGGCGCGGCCTTCCTGATCGAGCACGCCCGCAACCGCGGCGAGGTCCGGCTGGTCAACGACGCCCGAGGCGACGGCGTGGAGGTCGAGGTGCAGCCGCTGCCGGTGATTCTCGCACGGCATGGCGTCGTCTCCGTCGACGCCATGAAGGTCGACGTCGAGGGCATGGACTTCGAGGCGCTTGCGGGATTGTTCGAGCAGGCGCCCGCCGCGCAACTGCCGCGCATGCTGGTGGTCGAGGTCGGGCGCACCGCCGCGGAAGCGGGGCCGATGCTGCAGCTGCTCGCCTCGAATGGCTACCGGATCGCGGCGCGAACCCGGCTCAACGTGGTCGCGGCGCGGTCGGTTTAGATGTTCGCGGCGGCGCCCAAGCTCAATGGGCGCGCGCCAAGCGCCGCCTCCTGATCTGGCGTCGCTCTCTTCGCGGTCGAAACGCAGCGTTCTTGCGGGTCGACCTTCATGACTTTATCTAGCCGTCCTGTCGGGTGCGGTCCAAAACTGGTGGCGGAATGGCGAAACGCGACTTCTACGAGGTTCTCGAGGTCGAGCGCACGGCGAGCGACGCGGAGCTGAAGGTCGCCTATCGCAAGGCGGCGATGCGCTGGCATCCGGACCGCAATCCGGGCGATCAGGCGGCCGAGGCCAACTTCAAAGAGATCAACGCGGCCTACGACTGCCTGAAGGACGCGGACAAGCGGGCGGCCTACGACCGCTTCGGCCACGCGGCCTTCGAGCAGGGCGGCATGGGCGGCGGCGGTCCGCGCGGCGCGGGACCGGACATGTCGGACTTCATGTCCGACATCTTCGACTCCTTCTTCGGCGGCGGCGGGGGGCAAGGGCGCGGCCGATCGAGCAGTGGGCGCGAGCGCGGCGCCGATCTCCGCTACAACATGGAGATCACGCTCGAGGACGCCTTCGCCGGCAAGACCGCGCAGATCCGCATTCCGACCAGCCTCGCCTGCGAGGCCTGCTCCGGCACCGGCGCGAAGCCCGGCTCGAAGCCGCGCCAGTGCGCCACCTGCGGCGGCGCCGGCAAGGTGCGCGCCAGCCAGGGCTTCTTCCTGATGGAGCGGACCTGCCCGACCTGCCAGGGCCGGGGCGAGGTGATCGACGACCCCTGCGACGCCTGCGGCGGCGCCGGCCGCATCACCAAGGAGCGCACGCTCGAGGTCGCGATCCCGGCGGGCGTCGAGGACGGCACCCGCATCCGCCTGTCGGGCGAGGGCGAGGCGGGCCTGCGCGGCGGCCCGTCGGGCGACCTCTACATTTTTCTGTCGCTCGAAGACCATGCGCTGTTCCAGCGCGACGGGGCCGATCTCTACTGCCGGGTGCCGATCGCGATGACGACGGCGGCGCTCGGCGGATCGTTCGAGGCGCCCACCATCGACGGCGGCCGGACGCGCGTGAAGATCCCCGAGGGCACCCAGTCGGGCATGCAATTCCGCTTGCGCGGCAAGGGCATGCCGATCCTGCGCTCCAAGGATTTCGGCGACATGTACATCCAGGCCGTGGTCGAGATTCCCCAGAAGCTCTCGCGCAAGCAGCGCGAGTTGCTGGAGGCTTTCGCCGCGGAGGAGTCCGAGGCGAACCATCCGGAATCGACCGGGTTCTTTTCGCGTGTGAAAGAGTTTTTCGGCGGAGCGTGACCTTCCGGCGCTTGTCACATAAGCGCGATCCTGATCATCGTATGACCGTCGTCTCGCCTTCGTGTCGTCACCGGAGCCTCGTCGTCCATGCTTGAGCCCGCAAGGCGCTCCCCTCGCCGCGCAGACGCTCGCCCCAAGGGCATCGATCTCGCCGACGAGGCGCGGTTCTTGAAGTCTTGGTTCGACAAGCCGCTTGTGACCGGCGCGGTCAGCCCCTCGGGCAAGGGCCTCGCGCGCATGATGGCGCGCTACGTCGATCCGGACGAACCGGGCCTGGTGCTGGAGATCGGCCCTGGCACGGGTCCGGTCACGGAAGCGCTGCTCGAGCGCGGCGTCGCGCCCGAGCGGCTGGTGCTGGTCGAGTTCAACCCGGAATTCGTGACGCTCCTGCGCAAGCGCTTTCCCGGCGTGACGGTGGTGCAGGGCGACGCCTACGCCGCGCGCCAGACGCTCGCCGGCGTGCTGGAGCAGCCGCTGACGGCGACGGTGTGCAGCCTGCCGCTGCTGACCAAGCCCATCCGCCAGCGCGTCGCGCTGCTGGAGGACTGTTTTCATATGTCCCGCCCCGGCGCGCCGTTCATCCAGTTCACCTACGGCGTCGTGCCGCCGATCCCGCGCGAGGCGATCGGCGAGACGACCGCGGCGGGCTCGCCGCGGGTGTGGCTGAACCTGCCGCCGGCGCGGGTGTGGATCTACCGCCGCCCGGCCTGATCCCCCGACGACGCCGTTCCGACACACGCCGCACGACCGCTGGAAGGAAGACGCTATGGCCGCGCCGAAAATCGTCGTGCTCGCGGGATCGATCCGCACCGGCTCGCTCAACGAAAAGCTCGCGGCCGTGGTCGCGCGCGCGCTCGAGGACGCCGGCGCGGAGACCACCCACATCTCGCTGAAGGACTACCCGCTGCCGCTCTACGACGGCGACCTGCAGGCGCGCGAGGGCGTGCCGGACGCGGCCAAGGCGCTGGTCGACCTGTTCCTCGCGCAGCACGGCGCCTTCGTGGCGAGCCCGGAGTACAACGCCAGCTTCCCGCCGCTGCTGAAGAACGCCTTCGACTGGATGTCCCGCGTCAGCGTCGAGGGCAAGCCGCCGTTGCCCGCGTTCAAGACCAAGGTCTTCGCGCTTGGCTCGGTCACCAACGGCGCGATGGGCGGCTACCGCGGCCTGACGCAGCTGCGCGCGATGATGGAGCTCGGGCTCGGCGCGCTGGTGCTGCCGGAGATGGTGTCGGTGGGCAACGCGGCGGATGCCTTCACCGATGACGGCCGGCTGTCCAACCCCCGCACCGCCGACTTCATGGCGTCGGTCGTGGCGCGGCTCGTCACGGAAGCGGGGCGCCTGGCGTGACGGAGACGCTCGACCCGCGCGACCGGTTGATCGTCGGCCTGGACCTCCCCACCGTCTTGGACGCCGAGGCGATGGTGGCCCGGCTCGGCGACGCCGTGACCTTCTACAAGATCGGCTACGAACTCTCCTTCGCCGGCGGCCTGGTGCTGGCGGAGCGGCTGGCGGGCGCCGGCAAGCAGGTGTTCGTGGACCTGAAGCTCCACGACATCGGCGCCACGGTGGAGAAGGCGACGCGGCAGGTCGCCAAGCTCGGCGCGGCGATCCTCACCGTGCACGCCTACCCGCAGACCCTGCGCGCCGCCGCGGCGGGCCGGGAGGGGTCGCCGATGAAGGTGCTCGGCGTCACTGTGCTGACGTCGTGGGACGCGGCCGACGTGAAGGAGGCCGGCTTCCGCGAAGGCCCCGAGGCGCTGGTCGCGCGGCGGGTGCGGCAGGCCCGCGAGGCCGGCGTCGACGGCGTGATCTGCGCGCCGACCGATCTCGCCGCCGTCCGCCGGATCGCGCCTTCGCCGTTCCTCGCGGTGACGCCCGGCGTGCGGCCGGCCGGCGCGGCGCTCGGCGACCAGAAGCGCGTGGCGACCCCGGCTGAGGCGATCCGCGCCGGCGCCGACCGCCTCGTCGTGGCGCGGCCGATCCTCTCGGCGGAGGATCCTCGCGCCGCCGCCGAGGCCATCGTGGCCGAGATCGCCGCTGCGGCGGGTTGATTCTCGGGCCGGGCGGCGTATCCCTGCGGTCCCCGCGCGAGACGCCGCGCCGGAGCCAGGAGACGCCTTTCATGCCCAAGGGCTATTGGATCGTTCGCATCGACATCACGGACCAGGCCGGCTACGACGCCTACCGCAACGACAACGCCGAGGCCTTCGCTAAGTACGACGGCCGGTTTCTCGTGCGCGGCGGCAAGCTCGAAGCGCTCGAGGGCGAGGCCCGCGCCCGCAACGTCGTGATCGAATTCCCGTCTTACGAGCAGGCCGTCGCCTGCTGGAAGTCGCCCGAGTACCAGCGCGCCAAGGCCAAGCGCGACGGCGCGGTCGAGATCGACCTGATGGCGATCGAAGGCTACGAGGGCTGAGCGCCCCGCGCGGATTTCGGCTGCGGGACGGCCGGGACGACGACCCGGCCCCGCTCTGCGCGCTCGAAGCCCGCGCCGACCATCTGTTCCGGACGGTCGGCATCCCGCTTCCGCCGGACGGCGCCCTCCCGCCCGAGGAGCCGCTCCGGCGGGCGCTGGCCGACGGGCTGTTGCTCGTCGCCGAGGTCGAGGACGGCCGGACGGCGGGCTTCGTCGCCGCCGCGCCGCTGGACGCGGCCCTCCACGTCTTCACGATCGCCGTCGATCCCGCGCATATGCGGCGCGGGCTCGGGCGCGCGCTCATGACGGCTGCGCTGGAACACGCCGCGTGGGCGTTCTGGCCCGCCGTGACGCTGACGACCTTTCGCGACGTGCCCTGGAACGCCCCGTTCTACCGCAGCCTCGGCTTCCTTGCGGCGGACGACGCGCTGCTCGCGCCGGGCCTCGCCGGCGTCCGCGCCCGCGAGCGCGCGATCGGCCTCGACGCGCTGGGACCCCGGCTCGCCATGGCGCGCCTGCTCTGAGGCCGCGACGCCGGCGTGATGGTTTCCGTCACGGATATTCATCCCCGGCCGCGCCGCCCCGCGGGTAAGGTGCGGCGGTCCGCAGCTCCAGAGACCGACATTTCTCCGCCATGACCTCGTCTTCCCTGTTCGCCGCCCTTGCCGAGCCCGCCCGCCGCGCGCCCAAGAGCGGCATCGTCGAAGTGTTCAACTACGGCCGCGGCCGCGAGGGGCTGATCCCGCTGTGGGTGGGGGAGGGCGACCTGCCGACGCCGGGCTTCATCGCCGAGGCGGCCTCGGCGGCGCTCGGCGGCGGCGAGACCTTCTACACCTGGCAGGCCGGCGTGCCGGAGCTCCGCGCGGCGCTCGCGCGCTACCACGCCC
Source organism: Methylopila capsulata (assembly GCF_016907975.1). GTDB lineage: Bacteria > Pseudomonadota > Alphaproteobacteria > Rhizobiales > Methylopilaceae > Methylopila > Methylopila capsulata. Next base: position 936,137 of record NZ_JAFBCY010000003.1, on the reverse strand, counting down.
GCCTCTACGGCGTCTCGGAGGACCACACGCGGTTCTACGTCACCGTCGGCGGCATGCAGGCGATCCAGATCTCGATCCGCCTGGTGGCGGGGGCCGGCGACGAGGTGATCGTGCCCACCCCGGCCTGGCCGAACTTCGCGGCGGCGGCAGGCGTCGGCGGCGCGAAGCCGGTGCAGGTCCCCATGAGCTTCGGGAACGACGGCTGGACGCCGGACATCGAGCGGCTGGAGGCGGCGGTCACGCCCCGCACGCGGGCGATCCTCGTCAACTCGCCGTCGAACCCGACGGGCTGGGTCGCGAGCCTCGACGACCTCAAGAACCTGCTCGCGCTCGCGCGGCGCCACGGGCTCTGGATCGTCGCCGACGAAGTCTACGGCCGCTTCGTCTACGCCGGCGGGCGGGCGCCGTCGTTCCACGACGTCGCCGATCCCGAGGATCGCATCCTCTACACCAACACCTTCTCGAAAAACTGGGCTATGACCGGCTGGCGGATGGGCTGGATCGAGGCCGATCCCTCGCTCGGGCCGACCATCGAAAGCTTGATCCAGTACTCGACCTCCGGCGTGCCGCCGTTCCTCCAGCGCGGCGCGGTGGCGGCGGTCGAGCAGGGCGATCCCTTCATCGCGCGCCAGATCGAGCGCGCCGCGGAGAGCCGGGCGGCGCTGGTCGAGGCGCTGTCGGCCACCGGCCGGGTGCGCTACGCGGAGCCCGCGGGCGCGTTCTACCTGTTCGTCGCGATCGACGGCCTGCCGGACACGCGCGCGCTCGCCCTCAGGCTCGTCGACGAAGCGCTCGTCGGAGTGGCCCCCGGAACCGCCTTCGGCGCCGGCGGCGAGGGCTTCCTGCGGCTCTGCTACCTTCGCGAGCCCGCCCAGGTGGCGGAAGCGGGGACGCGGCTCGCCGCATGGATCAAGCGCGCCGAAACGCCCCGGATTTAGAAGGGTATCGGCGTCGCCCGCTTGCACTCTTCCTTTTCTTCCCGCAGAAGTTCGGGACTGAGTAATTCGACGTATGCTTTAGGAATGGGGAGCGTCGGCGTAAACCTATGGCAGTCTCCCGAGGGGCGCGGCGGCGGATCTTCATCGTCGACGACGACGAGGCGATCCGGGACGTTCTGACCGCGGCCTTCGAGGCCGACGGGTTCGAGGTCCTGGCGTTCGCGGACGGCGCGGACTTCCTGGAGCGCGCCGAGCGTGAGACGCCCGCCTGCGTCCTGCTGGACGTCATGATGCCGGGCCTGTCGGGGCTCGAGATCCTCAAGCGCCTCAACCAGCGCCACTACGCGGCGCCCGTGTTCATCGTGTCCGGCTCCGGCGACATCCCGATGGCCGTCGAGGCGATCCGGCATGGCGCGCTCGACTTCATCGAGAAGCCGTTCGATCCCCTGAGGATCGTGGACCGCGTGGTCGAGGCGCTCGCCGCGAGCGGCGCGCGCGCCGAGGCGCGGGTGGAGGGCGGCTCCCACGTCCTGGTGAGCGATCACCTCACGCCGCGCGAGCGCGAGGTGCTGTCGCTGGTCGCCGCCGGCCAGTCCAACAAGGAAGCCGGCCGCGCGTTGGGGATCAGCCCCCGGACGATCGAGGTGCATCGTGCGCGAATCATGGAAAAGATCGGCGCGAAGAACGCCGCCGATCTCGTGCGCATCGTGATGTCGTCGACGTCGGGCGAACGCCGCTGACGCTTTCCCCGCCGATGAGACGCGCATGAGCACGATCACCACCCTCGCGGAGCTCGATGCCATCTACGGCCATCCGGCCGAGGCCTCGCTCGTCAAACAGGTCGCTCGCCTCACCCCGGAGTACCGGGCGATGATTGAGGCGTCGCCCTTCGTCGCGCTCGCCACCTCCGGTCCCGAGGGGCTGGACTGCTCGCCGCGCGGCGACGGCCGCGGCTTCATCCGGGTGGCGGACGACGCGACGCTCATCCTGCCGGACCGCCGCGGCAACAATCGCATCGATTCCCTGCGCAACCTGCTCGTGGATCCGCGCGTCGCGCTGCTGTTCCTGATCCCCGGCTCCGGGGTGACGCTCAGGGTCAACGGCCGCGCCGCGATCTCGGCCGACGCCGAGCTGCTCGCGTCCTTCGCGGTCGACGGCGCCGCGCCGCACACCGCTTTGGTCATCACGATCGAGGCGGTCTACTTCCAGTGCGCGCGCGCGATCATGCGCTCCGGCCTCTGGGACCCGAGCACCTTCGTCGCGCCGGGCGCCCTTCCGACGCCCGGCCGCATTCTGGCGACGATCAGCGCCGACCGCATCGGCGGCGAGACCTACGATCGGGAGTGGCCGGCGAAGGCCGCCAAGACGCTGTGGTGAGCCGCCGTCGCGGCGCCCGCGTCCGGCGGCTCCGCGGTCACCAGCCGTCGTTGCGGCGGCAGGTTTCGACGCGCTTGTCGTAGGGACCATAAGGTCCCCATTCCCGAACGGTCCGCACCCGGCACACCTCGCGCGGAGGCGCGCGATAGACCGGCGCCGGCTCGTAGTAATAGGCGCGGCGCGGCGGGTAGTACGCGGGCGGAGGCGGAGGGGGCGGCGCATAATAGTGCCGCGACGGCCCGACGCCGAACTCGAAATAGGATCCGGCGGACGCCGGAGCAGCCGACAGCGCGGCTCCGCAGACGATCGCTGCGGCCGCTCCCAGAACCAGAACTTTCATCTCACGATACTCCCCAAGACATGGACGGCGTCTCATGCCCCACAGCTGGGGACGATCGATTCCCGTCATGGCGAAATCACGGCAAGTGCTCGGCGACGTGAAGACCATGTCTAAAACTTTTTGCGGGGAATGTGTCGGGCCGATAGACAGCAAAAGGCCCGGATCGGCGAGCGATCCGGGCCTTTTTATTAACAGGCGTTAAGACCTACTAAGATCAAGCGGTCACGGGTTGACGCGGACCGTGAAGCCGGGGCGCGGGGCCGGACGATAGTACGGGCGGTCGTTCCGGTAGACGCGGCGGTCGTAGACCCGGCCGCCGTTGCCGTAGACGCGGCGCTGGCCGTAGCGGTTGGGCGTGCACTGCTGCGTCTTGGTGATGCGCGTCACGCCGTTGCGGCGCACGGACTTCGTCACGGTGCGGCAGGCGACCTGGTCCACCAGGCTCGGCGCCACGACGACGCCGACGGGCGCCAGCGGGGCGGCGGCGGCGGGAGCGAGGCTGAGGCCGCCGAGGCCGAGAGCCAGGCCGGCCGACAAGATCAGACCCTTCATGCGAATACTCCTCGGTTCACGTCATCGCCACGTGCGGCGTGGCGTCTTATGGGATTTATCGTCGCTCGAAAGCGATGAACTTGATCTGAGATCGACGTTCATCCGCCGTTCACGGGCGGACGTCCGCCGTCGAACCCGAAAGCAGATAGCGCGCCGTGCGCGCCGGACAGCAGGACTTAAGGCCACAGGCCTTGTTTACGCAAAAGAAACGCCCCGGCGGGGCCGGGGCGTTTCAAGCAAGATAGGGTGGGCTTACTGACCGATTCGGATGTTGAATCCAGGCCGCGGATCGTAGCGGCGGTCCTCCACATAGCGACGGTCGCGGTGGCGGCGGTCACGATCGTCGCGGTAGGCGCGGCGGTCGTTGTTGCAGACCTGCTTGCGCTCGATGCGGGTCACGCCGTTGCGGACCTTGCGGGTTTCGACGGTGCGGCACGCGACGTCCGTGACGAGCGGCGAGGTCGCCACCGGCGCCCTGGTCATCACGCCTGCGGCCGAGGCGGGCGTGAGCGAAAGCGCGGCGAGGCCTGCGGCGAACGCGGTCGAATACAGAATGGTCTTCATAGGTGTTTCTCTCCGGTTTGTTCTTCAGCAGATTAATTTGGACCGCCGGCTCGTCGCCGCTTGATGCAAGCCATCGTTCCGCAGTTCATGGAACGCGGCGCTCAGATCAGCGTCGACCCGCGGGCGCGCTAGCCCGCCGCGAGGCGTTTTAGCTGCAGCGGCCGGCGTGCGTTATTGAGTTCTCGTATGCGATAAACTGTTCCAGATTGGTAACCGTTCCAAAAAGGTTCAAGAAAATGCGACGAGACGACTCGCGGGACTCACGCGCAGACCTTCGCCCCAGCGAGGATCTGTTCGGCGGTTCGACGGCGCAGGGGACGGGCTCCGGCCCCTCGGGCGCGCCCGAGGATGCGGTGGAACTCTGGGCTCGGCGGTTCGGGCGCGGGCTTGCTATCCTCGCCTCGGTCGCCCTGATCGCATGGGCGCTCGCAACCTATGGCGTTCCGGGAGGGTAGGAATGACGACGATCGACTGGGCCGCGCTGGCGGCGCCGAGCCTCGCCGACCTCGAGGCGATCGCGCACGAGACGCTGTTCGGGCTCCCGCTCTCGCTCCGGGAGCTGGCGGACGGCGTGGTCATCCAGATCGATGACTTCCCCACCGAGGAGGTGGTGCGCGAGCTTGGCGCGGAGAGCGAGTTCGACCTGCTCGGGCTGTTCACCGGGATCGGGCTGGCGCAGGGAGCCGCCGTCGCCCAGACCGGGCAGATGCCGAACGTCATCCATCTCTACCGACGTCCGATCCTGGACTACTGGGCGGAGCACGAGGAAACGCTCGGCGCGATCGTCGCGCACGTCATGATCCACGAGATCGGGCACCACTTCGGGCTGTCCGACGAGGACATGGAGGCGCTCGAGGAGAAGGCGGCCGCCGAGGCTTGATCGCCGGAAGGTGCGGGGCCACCTTGTCCCACGATGGGCCGCACATGGGGCCCGATCGAGGAGACGAGGCATGGACGCAGGCACGACCGGCGGGTTCGAGCGCGACGCCTCGCGGGTGAGCCGCGAGTTCTGGCCCAAGCTGAAGAAGGTGGCGCGGTCGATCCCCTTCGCGGAGGACGCGGTCGCGGCCTACTACTGCGCCTTCGACCGCGAGACGCCGCTGCACGTGCGGGCGACGCTGATCGGCGCGCTGGCCTATTTCGTGCTGCCCGTGGACGCCGTGCCGGACTTCCTCCCGATCCTCGGCTTTGCGGACGACGCCAGCATCCTTGCGGCCGCGATCGCCAACGTGCGGATGCACATGACCGACCGCCACCGTGACGCCGCGCGCCGGGCGCTGGCCGAAGACCCCGACGTCGCCTGATCGGCTGAAACGACGAACGCCCGGCGCAAGGGGCCGGGCGTGACGCATATCTCGATGTCGGGTCCGGGGACCCGGACCTCCTCAGAAAGCCTCAGGCTTCCTTCGGGGTCAGGATCTGGCGGCCGCGGTACATGCCGGTCTTCAGGTCGACATGATGCGGACGGCGCAGCTCGCCCGAGTCCTTGTCCTCGACATAGGTCGGGGCCTTGAGCGCGTCGGCCGAGCGGCGGTGGCCGCGCTTCATCGGGGAGGTCTTTCGCTTCGGAACGGCCATGTCATTCACTCCGTCGGATCTGGTCGCAGCGCTTGCGCGCGCGCGGATGTGCGGGCGGAGCGTCGCGCCGCCTTAACTCAGGGGCGGGCTTATAGCGGCATCATGCCGGAAACGCCAGCCCCCTCGCCGGTGAATGGCGCCGATCGACGCTCAGCGGGCGAGACAGCCCGTCAGCCCCGCGGCGCCTCCCGCGCGGCGGATGATGACGGAGGCGAGCGTCGAGGCGTGGCGGCTCGGCCGCTTGGGGTCGCGCAGCACCGGGTTCGGCAGCGCGGCCGTCATCACCGCCGCCTGGCGGGCGCTCAGGCGGGCGGCGCTCTTGCCGAAGGCGCGGCGGGCGCCGGCCTCGGCGCCGAACACGCCGTCGGGCCCCCATTCCGCGATGTTGAGATAGACCTCCATCACCCGCCGCTTGGACCAGACGAGGTCGATCCAGTGCGCCAGCACGATCTCGAACGGCTTCCGCAGATAGGCCGCGCCCTGCCAGAGAAAGAGGTTCTTCGCGACCTGCATGGTGATGGTGGAGGCGCCGCGGCTCGGGCCGCCGTCGCCGCCCTGGTCGAGCACGAGGCTGATCGCCTGCCAGTCGACCCCGGCGTGGGCGCAGAAGCGCGCGTCCTCGGAGACGATCACCGCCCGGGGCAGGGCGGCCGACACGTTTTGCAGCGGAATCCAGGTCCGCGTCACCGGCCTGAGCGTCAGCCAGCGCGCCAGCATGGGCGTCGAGACCGGGGGAACGACCGTGTAGATCAACGTGAGGACGAAGGGCGCCGCGGCGATCACGACCAGCGCCAGCACGGCTTTGCGGAGGAGCGAGGGCCGCCCGCGGACGGCCGCCGTTCCAAAGCCGTACATTGCCGCCATCTACGCCGTCGCCCCTTTGTGCCCGGCGCACTCTAGCAGAGCGATCCGCGCCCGCCATCTCACGGCGTCTTGACGTCGCCCGCCCGCTCGGGCACGGGGCCAGCGGCCCTTTCGGAGTTCGGCGCACGTGACCGACGCATCCTTCGACCATCGCCTCGCCGCCGTCGCGGCCGCCGTGGAGACCGCGCTCGACGCGCTGCTGACCTCCGAGCCCGAGGCCGGCGAGAGCGCGCGTCCCGCGCGGCTGGTCGACGCCATGCGCCACGCCATGCTCGGCGGCGGCAAACGTCTGCGGCCGGCGCTGGGGCTGGCGGCGGCCGAACTGTTCGACGTCCCGCCCGAGCGGGCGCTGCGAGCCTGCCTCGCCGTCGAGTGCGTGCACGGCTACAGCCTGATCCACGACGACCTGCCGGCCATGGACGACGACGACCTGCGCCGTGGGCGGCCGACCGTGCACCGCGCCTTCGACGAGGCCACCGCGATCCTCGCCGGCGACGCGCTGCTGACGCTCGCCTTCGACGTGCTCAGCGACCCGCGGGTCGATCCGGATCCCGCGGCGCGGATCGCGCTCGTGCGCATCCTTGCCCGGGCCGCGGGGTTCGGGGGGATGGTCGGCGGCCAGATGCTGGACCTCGCCGCCGAAGGGCGCTTTTCCGCGGCCCGCGAGGCCCATGACGAGGCCGCGGTGGCGCGCATCCAGGCGATGAAGACCGGCGCGCTGATCGCCGCGCCGATCCAGATGGCGGCGGCGCTCGGCCGCGCCGACGAGGCGGACCGGGCGGCGCTCGGCGTCTACGCCCATGCGCTGGGCGCTGCGTTCCAGATCGCCGACGACCTGCTCGACGCCGAAGGGGCGGCCGAGACGGTCGGAAAGGCGACGGGCAAGGACGCGGCGGCGGGCAAGGCGACGCTGGTCGATCTGCTCGGGCGTGACGGCGCCCGCGCGCGCCTCGAGACGTTGACCGCCCAGGCGATCGCCGCGATCGCACCCTTCGGAGCGCGCGCCGAGGGTTTGAGCTCCGCCGCCCGCTTCGTCGCCGATCGGCGCGTTTGAGAGCGAAATTTTCTTGACCGTGTCCTGAGGGCTCACTTCTGCCTGATTCGTTAACGCTTCTGGTGATCGGGCGTTGAACGTTTTGGGAGACAGTCATGTCGACCGTCATGCGAACTGTCGGCCGCGCGGCGCTTGGGCTCGCGGTCGTGGTCGGCTGCTTCGCCGGCGCGGCGGGAGCCGCCGAGAACCTCCGCAGCTCCAAGGCGGTGGCCGCGAAACTGGCCGCCGGCGGCGTCACGTCGCGCGTCGGGCGCAACTGCCCCGAGGTGATCGTGCGGAAAGAGGCGGACGCCTACGCCGCGGCGCCCGCCCAGCTCTCGCTGCTCTCCGCCGCCCGCGACTGCGCCAACCTGGGCGCCGAGACGATCCTGCGCGTCGCCCTCGTCGGCCGCGCGACGGCCAACGGCTCCGCCGCCGACGCCGTCACGGCCCCGATCGCGGTGACGGTCGTCGATCCCTCCGGTAAGGCGGTGGCCGTGCGCGCGGCGCGGATTCAGGCGCCGCTGAAGCCGGCTGAGAAGGTCAGCCACTTCTCCTATCTGGTCGACGAGGTCTCGCTGCCGCCCGCTAGGCGCTACGCCGGCTGGAAGGTGCTGATCGGCTTCGGCGAACCCGGCGCCACGTCCCAGGCCGCCCAGGCCGCGGCGGCGCCCCGCCTGCAGACCGCCGCCGCCCGCTGACCCCGTGGGACGCCGCGCGCGACGATCGCTCCATTTCGGGGCGGTACGCGCCGGCCTCGGGGGGGCGCGTGGACGCGATCTCGCGAGGGCGTCCACGCTCGCGTTGCGTGGGCTCGCATGATCTGCTAACCACCCGCGTCCGGAATGAGCAGGTAGCTCACGCTGGCTCGCTCGGTCGGCTCCCGCCGATCGCGCCCGCCACGCATCTCCAGGCTTTCCCGGACACGGCCCAAGGTCGCCCACGTTCCCGGCGCCGGCCCGTCTTCGCAACGCGGAGGCGAGCACCGGACGGCGGACGCCCGATCGGCCGTTTCGTCAACCCGAACGCCGGCGCCGCTAAGCCCGAAGACGGGCAGGAGATTTCATGAACGCCACTGCCGCAGCCGCACCCTCGCGCGAAGATTTCGCCGCGCTGCTCGAAGAATCGTTTCTGACGACCGACATCGCCGAAGGCTCGGTGATCAAGGGCACGATCACCGCGATCGAAAAGGACATGGCCGTCATCGACGTCGGCCTGAAGACCGAGGGCCGCGTCGCGGTCAAGGAGTTCACCGGCCACGGCCGCGAGAACCCGCTCAAGGTCGGCGACGTCGTCGAGGTCTACCTGGAGCGCGTCGAGAACGCGCTCGGCGAAGCCGTGCTGTCGCGCGACAAGGCGCGCCGCGAAGAGAGCTGGGTCAAGCTCGAGCAAGCCTTCAACGACAATCAGAAGGTCGAAGGCGTCATCTTCAATCAGGTCAAGGGCGGCTTCACGGTCGACCTCGAGGGCGCGACCGCCTTCCTGCCGCGTTCGCAGGTCGACATCCGCCCGGTGCGCGACGTCGGCCCGCTCATGGGCACGCCGCAGCCGTTCCAGATCCTCAAGATGGATCGCCGCCGCGGCAACATCGTCGTGTCGCGCCGCACCGTGCTTGAAGAGTCCCGCGCCGAGATGCGCCAGGAGCTGGTCCAGAACCTCGAAGAGGGTCAGGTCATCGAGGGCGTCGTCAAGAACATCACCGACTACGGCGCGTTCGTGGACCTCGGCGGCATCGACGGCCTGCTGCACGTCACCGACATCGCGTGGCGCCGCGTCAATCACCCGACCGAGCTGCTCCAGATCGGGCAGCAGGTGAAGGTGAAGATCATCAAGATCAACCACGAGACCCACCGCATCTCGCTCGGCATGAAGCAGCTGCTGGCCGATCCGTGGCAGGGCATCGAGGCGAAGTACCCGGCGAACACCCGCTTCACCGGCCGCGTCACCAACATCACCGACTACGGCGCGTTCGTGGAGCTGGAGCCGGGCATCGAAGGCCTGATCCACGTCTCCGAGATGTCGTGGGTGAAGAAGAACGTCCACCCGGGCAAGATCGTCGCCACCTCTCAGGAGGTCGAGGTGATGGTGCTCGAGGTCGATCCGGTGAAGCGCCGCATCTCGCTTGGCCTCAAGCAGACCATGCAGAACCCCTGGGAAGCCTTCGTCGAGAAGTACCCGGTCGGCTCCGAGGTCGAGGGCGAGGTCAAGAACAAGACCGAGTTCGGCCTGTTCCTGGGCCTCGACGGCGACGTCGACGGCATGGTGCATCTGTCGGACCTGGACTGGAACCGTCCGGGCGAAGCCGTCATCGAAGAGTTCAAGAAGGGCGACGTCGTTCGCGCCCAGGTTCTCGACGTCGACGTCGAGAAGGAGCGCATCTCGCTGGGCGTCAAGCAGCTCGGCGGCGATCCGTTCGTGGACTCGGGCGAGCTCCGCAAGAACTCGGTCGTCACCTGCGAGGTGATCGAGGTCAAGGAAGGCGGTCTCGAGGTCAAGATCGTCGACACCGACCTGACGGCCTTCATCCGCCGCAACGATCTCGCCCGCGAGCGCGCCGATCAGCGCCCCGAGCGTTTCGCCGTCGGCGAGAAGTTCGACGCCCGCATCACGCAGTTCGACAAGAAGGCCCACAAGGTCCAGGTGTCCATCAAGGCGCTGGAGATCTACGAGGAGAAGGAGGCCGTCGCGCAGTACGGCTCCTCCGACTCGGGCGCCTCGCTCGGCGACATCCTCGGCGCGGCGCTCAAGAAGCGCTCCGAGGGTTCGGACGACTGATCGTCCGCGACGACGACATCAGCGGGAGCCTTCGGGCTCCCGCCACGAACGGCCCGGGTCTCGCCCGGGCCGTTTTCGTTTCGGGCCCGGATTTGACCCCCGAAACCGGAGCGCCAGCCCCGCGCGTCCGCGCTATCCCATCCTCCCCGCCCCATGAGAGGATCGGATCCATGACCGCGCCCGCACGAGCCGCCGACCAACCGCCCGCCGACCGCGATCCCCGCTGGGACGCCGTCGCGGCGCGCGACGCCGCCGCCGACGGCGCCTTCGTCTATTCGGTCCGGACGACGGGGGTCTACTGCCGCCCCTCGTGCCCGTCGCGCCGCGCCAACCCTCAGAACGTCGCGTTCCACGTCGATGGGGCCGCCGCCGAAGCCGCCGGCTTCCGTCCCTGCCGGCGCTGCCGCCCGGACGACGTCTCCCCCACGGCCGCGCGCGCCGCGCTGGTGGCGCGCGCCTGCCGCGTCATCGAGGCGGCGGAGGAGCCGCCGGCCCTCGATCGGCTCGCGCGCGCCTGCGGCACGAGCGCGGCCCGGCTCGTCAGCGCCTTCAAGGCCGAGACCGGCCTGACGCCGAAGGCCTATGCGCAGGGCGAGCGGGTGCGCCGGATGCGCCGCGAGCTCAGCCGTCCGCAGGCCTCGGTCGCGTCCGCGATCTACGGGGCCGGCTTCAGCTCCAGCGGCCGCTTCTACGCCGTCGCCGACGATGCGCTCGGCATGCCCCCGAGCGCCTACCGCGCGGGCGGGGAGGGCGCCGCGATCCGCTTCGCGGTGGCGCAGTGCTCGCTCGGGGCGCTGCTGGTCGCGGCCAGCGCGCGCGGCGTCTGCGCGATCCTGCTCGGCGACGATCCCGACGCGCTCGTCCGCGACCTGCAGGACCGGTTTCCAAAGGCGGAGCTGACCGGCGGGGAGGCGGGGTTCGAGCGCGTGGTGGCGGAGGTGGCGGGCCTCGTGGAGCGTCCCGGCCGCGGCCTCGATCTGCCCCTCGACATCCGCGGAACCGCGTTTCAGCGCCGGGTCTGGGAGGCGCTGCGGAAGCTGCCGGCGGGCGCGACGGCGAGCTACGCCGACGTCGCCGCGGCGATCGGCGCGCCGAAGGCGGTGCGCGCGGTGGCGCAGGCCTGCGGCGCCAACGCGCTCGCGGTCGCGATCCCCTGCCACCGGGTGGTGCGCACGGACGGCTCCCTCTCCGGCTATCGCTGGGGCGTCGAGCGCAAACGGGCGCTTCTCGCGCGCGAAGCGGAGCAGGGCGGCGCCTCGGACTGACGTGGCGCGAACGTCACGGCGACCGCCGGACAGGCCGCTCGTGCGAAGGGCAGGCTTGCAAAAGGCGCCGCGGCGCCAACGATGGGCCGGCGATCGGCAGGGTGGGGGTCCGCGTCGCGCCCGCCATGCGTCTACGAGGCCGCCCGCTTGCGCTCCATTCGAATTCTCGCCCTCGTGGCCGCGGCGCTCGCGCTCGCCGGCTGCGGCGGCCGTCCTTACGCGACGTTGCTGCCGGTGTCGGCCAGCGCGCCGGGCGCCCACACCGTCGACATGCTCGTCGCCACCACGCGCGCGCCCTCGCCGGTGCCGGGAGTGGTGTTCTCCGGGGACCGCGGCAAGGGCCTGTCGCTCGAGAACATCCTGGTGTCGATCCCGCCGGACGGGGTGCGGAAGCCCGGCGCCGTGATCTATCCCGCCCGCAACCCGGGAAACCCGGCGACGGAGTTCGTTGCGCTCAAGGTCGAGCCCCTCAAGGACGGCGGCGCGGACGCCTGGTACCGCCGGGCGGCCGGGCCGAAGAAGCGCGTGCTGATCTTCGTGCACGGCTTCAACTCGACCTATGAGGAGGCGGTGTTCCGCTTCGCCCAGATCAGCCACGATTCCGGCGCGGACGCCGCCCCGATCCTGTTCACCTGGCCGTCGCGGGGCTCGGTCTTCGGCTATCTCTACGACCGGGAAAGCGCGAACTACTCCCGCGACAGCCTGGAGACCATGATCGCTCAGGCCGCTGCGCGGCCGGACGTGTCCGAGATCACGCTGATGGCGCACTCCATGGGCAGCTGGCTGTCGATGGAGGCGGTCCGGCAGCTCGCGATCCGCCGGGGCGCCGTGCCGCCGAAGCTGAAGAACATCGTGCTCGCCTCGCCGGATCTGGACGTCGACGTGTTCCAGGAGCAGCTGAAGGCGATCGGCCCGGCGGAGAACCGCATCACCATCTTCACCTCCCAGGACGACCGCGCGCTGCTGGTCTCGCGGCGTCTCGCCGGCGGCGTCCAGCGGCTGGGCTCGGTCGACCTGACCCAGCCGTCCGTGCAGGCGGATTTCGCGAAGCGCGGGATCAACGTGGTCGATCTTTCGGGCGTCCGCTCCGGCGACGGGCTGAACCACACCAAGTTCGCCGAGAGCCCCGAAGTGGTGAAGGCGATCGGGCGCAGGCTCATCGCCGGCGACAAGGTGGCCGGGTCGAACCTCGGTCTCGCGGAGACGCTCGGCGCGACCGCGATCGGCACGGCGCAGGGCGTAGGCTCGGTGATCGGGGCGGCGGCGACGGCGCCCGCGGCCATCGTCGATCAGCGCGCGCGGGAGAGCTTCCGCAGCCAGCTCGGCGCCGCGACCGACAACATCGGCGGCTCGCTGCGGACGGCGACCGGGCGGTGACGCCCGGCGGCCGGCGGCCTCAGCCGACCGCCGCCTCGTAGAGCCGGCGGTAGCCGCCGTCGCGGGAGATCAGCTCGTCGTGGCGGCCCTGCTCGACGATGCCGGAGCTGTCGACCACGTAGATGCGGTCGGCGTTACGGATCGTCGTCAGGCGATGGGCGATGATCAGCGTGGTGCGGCCGCGGGCGAGCTCGGCGAGCGAGCCCTGGATCGCCCGTTCGGTCTCGGCGTCGAGCGCCGAGGTCGCCTCGTCGAGGATCAGGATCGGCGGGTTCTTTAGGAACATCCGCGCGATGGCGAGGCGCTGCTTCTGCCCGCCCGAGAGCTTCACGCCGCGCTCGCCGACGATGGTGTCAAGTCCGGCCGGCAGCTTCGCGATCATGTCGTCCAGCCGCGCGCGACGCGCCGCCTCCAGGATCGCGTCGTCGGCCGCGTCCAGCCGGCCGTAGGCGATGTTCTCGCGGATCGTGCCGGCGAACAGGAAGACGTCCTGCTGCACCACGCCGATCTGGCTCCGCAGCGAGGCGAGCGTCATGTCGCGCACGTCGATCCCGTCGATCGTGATGCGGCCGCCGTCGACGTCGTAGAATCGCGGCAGCAGCGAGCAGATCGTGGTCTTGCCCGCGCCCGACGGTCCGACGAAGGCGACGGTCTCGCCGGCGCGGACGCGGAAGTCCACGCCGCGCAGCACCGGTTTGCCCGGCCCATAGCCGAAGGTGACGCGCTCATAGGCGATCTCGCCCTTCAGGCCGTCCACGGCGACCGCGCCGGGGCGGTCCACGATGTCGGGAGCGGTGTCGAGAAACTCGGTGTAGCGCCGGAAGCCCGCGACGCCCTTGGGATAGGTCTCGATCACGGCGTTGATCTTCTCGACCGGGCGGAAGAACACGCCGATCAGCAGCAGGAAGCCGATGAAGCCGCCGTGGCTGAGCGAGCCCGTGATCACGAAGTAGCTGCCCGCGATCATCACCACCACCTGGGTGAGGCGCATGCTGAGGTAGCTGAGCGAGGCGCTCGCCGCCATGATCCGGTAGGCCTCGAGCTTGGTCGTCCGATAGCCGCGGTTGTCCTCGGCGAACAGCCTGCGCTCGTGCTCCTCGTTGGCGAAGGCCTGCACCACCCGGATGCCGCCGACGTTCTCCTCGATGCGCGCGTTGAAGCCGCCGACCCGGCCGTAGAGCTCGTGCCAGTTGCGCGTCATCCGGCCGCCGTAGCGGCTCGTGACCCAACCGGTGATCGGCACGACCGCGGCGGTGATCAGCGCGAGTTCGGCGTTGACCGCGAACATCAGCGCGAAGGCGCCGATCAGCGTCATCACCGCGATGAACAGGTCTTCGGGCCCGTGGTGCGCGACCTCGCCGATCTCCTCGAGATCCTTGGTCAGGCGGCCGACCAGGTGGCCGGTCTTCTGGCCGTCGAAGTAGGAGAACGACAGTTTCTGCAGGTGGTCGAACGCCTTGCGGCGCATCTCGGTCTCGATGTTGATGCCGAGCATGTGGCCCCAGTAGGTGACCACGACCATCAGGCCGGTGTTCGCGAGATAGATGGCGAACAGGCCGAGCCCGGCGAGCACCACCAGGAGCCAGTCCTGGCTCGGCAGCAGCCGGTCGACGAACAGCTTGACCGCCATCGGGAAGCCGAGTTCGAGCAGGCCTGACGCCACCGCGCAGGAGAAGTCGAGCAGGAACAGCTTCCGATGCGGCCGGTAGTAGCCCAGGAACCGCCGCAGCAGGCCCTGCGTCTGCGGGGACGTCGTTTCGGTCATCGAGGTGGGGGTCGCCGCGGTCATCGTCTACGCCGTCTGCTCACAAGACGCCGTTGATAGGCGGGGACGGCCGCGGACGCCAGAGACGGCGCGCGACATCCGCTCTGCGCGAGGCTCAGACCGCTTCGAGCAGCCGCTCGGCGGCGCGCAGGTCGACCGAGACCAGCTGGCTGACGCCGCGCTCGGCCATGGTGACGCCGAGCAGGCGATCCATGTGGGCCATGGTGATCGGGTTGTGCGTGACCGTCAGGAAGCGGGTCGCGGTCGTGCGGCGCATCTCCGCCAGCAGCGCGCAGAAGCGTTCGACGTTGGCGTCGTCGAGCGGGGCGTCGACCTCGTCCAGCACGCAGACCGGCGAGGGGTTGGTCAGGAACACGCCGAACACCAGCGCGAGCGCCGTGAGCGCCTGCTCGCCGCCGGACAGCAGCGACAGCGTCTGGGGCTTCTTGCCCGGAGGCCTCGCGATGACCTCGAGCCCCGCCTCGAGTGGATCGTCGCTCTCGACCAGCTCCAGCCGCGCCTCGCCGCCGCCGAACAGGGTCTCGAACAGTTTTCGGAAATGCGCGTCGACCCGCTCGAAGGCCGAGAGCAGCCGCGCGCGGCCCTCGCTGTTGAGCGAACGGATGCCGCCGCGCAGCCGCGCGATCGCCTCGGTCAGATCCGAGCGTTCCGCCGCGAGGCCGCCATGGCTCTCCTCGACCTCGGCGAGTTCCTCCTCGGCGCGCAGGTTGACCGGCCCCATGCGGTCGCGAGCGGCGAGCGCGCGGGCGAGCCGGGCGTCGATCTCCTCGCGGCTTCCGCGCTCCGCGCCGGCGAGCGTGGCGGTCAACTCGGCAGGGGTCATGTCGCGCGTGTCGCGGATGCGGGCGAGGGCGAGGGCGCGCTTCTCGCGGGCGGCCTCCAGCCGGGCGCCGGCGCGGGCGGCCTCTTCGCGGGCCTTGGCGAGCCCATCCAGCGCCGCGCGGGCCGCGACGTCCGCAGCGCGGTGGGCGGTCTCGGCGAGGACCAGTGCGTCGGCGCCCGCGCGGGCGTCCGCCTCGGCCTGCATCACCGCGGAGCGCAGGCCGACCCGCTGCTCCGCCAGCGCGTCCGGTCGGTCGGCGAGCGCGGCGCGTTCCGCTTCGGCTTCCGCGCGACGGGCGGAGAGGCTGTCGAGCCGCTCGGCGGCCCCGTCGCGGCGGCGGACCCAGGACGCGCGCTCGGCGGCGATCTCGGCGCGGCGCTCGGCCCTGCGGCGGGACTCGGCCGCGAGCGCCTGCGCCTCGGCCCGGCGGGCGGCGGCGGCGGCGCGCGTCTCCTGCACCACGGCGCGGAGCGGGGCCAGCACATCCTCGCCCTCAGGCGCCTCGCCCAGCGCGGCGAGCGACGCGTCGACCGCGTCCCTTGCCGCGCTGGCTTCGGCGCGCTGGCGCTCGACACGGCTTGAGGCCTCCTCGACCGCCGATCGCCTGGCGGCGACCTTGGACGCCGCGCGCTCGGCCGCGGACTCCGCCTCGCGGGCGGCGTCGAGCCTCGAACGGGCCGCCTTCACGGCGTCGCGGGCGGCGCGCTCGTCGTTGGCGGCGCGGCCGGTCGCCGTGCGCGCGCCGTCGACCGCCAGCCGCAACCGGTCGGCCTCGGCGCGCGCCTCCGACGCGGCGCGCTCGACGGCGCCCAGCCGGTTCTTCTCGGCGAGGCGTCGCGCGGCCGGCGTGGGCGCGTCGGCGGCGAGCGTCAGGCCGTCCCAGCGCCACAGGTCGCCCTCGCGGCTGACGAGCCGCTGGCCGGGCGACAATCGAGCCCGGAGCAGGGGACCGTCCGCACGCGCGACGACCCCGACCTGCGCCAGCGTGCGGGCGAGCTCCGGCGGCGCCGCGACATGGGACGACAGCGGCGTCGCGCCTTCGGGAAGCGCCGCGTCCGACGAACCGTCCAGCCGCGCCCAGTGCGCCGGCGCGCGCGGGTCGACGGCGGCGTCCAGGTCGTCGCCGAGGGCCGCGCCGAGCGCGGTCTCGAAGCCTGGGTCTACCGAGATCAGGTCCACCACCGCGGCGAAGGCGCGGCGTTCGTCGGTCGCCAGCAGCTTGGCGAGCGTTCGCGCCTCGGTGACGGCGCGCTCGGCGCGGGCGTTGGCCTGGGCCGCGGGCGCGCGGGCGGCGGTCTCGTCGGCGCGGGCGCGGGCGTGGGCGGCCTCGGCCGCGTCCGCCGCCTGCTCGGCCGCCGCGAGCGCATGACGCGCGGCCTCGGCCCGCTCCTTCAGCGCCGCCTGATCGCCGGCCGCGCCGGCCTCGCGGGCGAGCCGCTCCGCCTCGGCGGCGAGGGTCGCGGCCTCGCGCTCGAGAGCGGACAGCCGGTCGGCGGCCTCGCGGCGGCGGCGCTCCAGCTCGCGGCGTTCCGAGAGGCGCGCCGCGACGGCGGCGGTCTCGGCGGCGAGGGCGGCTTCTGCTTGGGAGAGCGCCTCGTCGGCGCGCGCGAGGCGCTCCTGCGCCGCGGCCCGGGTCTCGGCGTCGGCCTCGTCGGAGGAAGGCCCGAGGCCGGCCTCGGCGTCGGCGAGGCGGGCGAGGGAGGCGCTCGCGTCCTCGGCCAGCGTCCGCTCGCGCGCGAGGTCGCCGTCGAGCTGCGTCAGCCGCTGGGCGAGCTCCACGAGGCGGGCGCGGGCGCGGGCCTCCTCGCCTTCGAGCGCCGCCGCCTCCTGCGTCAGGCGGCGCAGCGCGGCTTCCGCGTCGCTCGCGGCGGTCCGGGCCGGCGGCAGCGCGTGGGCCGCGACCGCCTCGGCGCGGGCGGCCTCGCCCTGCGCCCGCAGGGCGTCCGCGACGCTCGCGACGGCGGCGGTCTCCAGCCGTTCGGCCTCCGCGACGCCCGCGGTCGCGGCGTCGTGCTCGGCGAGCAGCGCAAGGCCCTCGGCCGCCCGGATCTCGTCGGTTAGCGCGCGGTAGCGCTGGGCGCTCTTCGCCTGCCGTCGGAGCGCCTCGGCGCGGCTGTCGAGCTGGCCCAGCACGTCCTCGACGCGCACGAGGTTCGCCTCCGCGGCCTCGAGCTTCTGCTCGGCCTCGCGGCGGCGGGCGTAGAGGCCGGCGATGCCCGCGGCCTCCTCGAGGATGCGGCGGCGCTGGTCCGGCCGGGCGTTGATGATCTCGCCGACGCGGCCCTGGCCGACCAGCGCCGGCGAGCGCGCGCCGGAGGAGGCGTCGGCGAACAGCAGCTGGACGTCGCGGGCGCGCACCTCGCGGCCGTTGATGCGGTAGGTCGAGCCGAGGCCGCGGGCGATCTTGCGGCTGACCTCGATCACGTCGGAGGCGTTGAACGGGTCCGGCGCGGTGCGGGCGGCGTTGTCGAGGGTGAGCGTGACTTCGGCGTGGTTGCGGGCCGGACGGCCGCCGGAGCCTGCGAAGATCACGTCCTCCATGCCGGAGGCGCGCAGCGACTTGAACGAGCTTTCGCCCATCACCCAGCGCATGGCTTCGACGAGGTTGGACTTGCCGCAGCCGTTGGGGCCGACGATGCCGGTGAGCCCCGGCTCGATCGGGGCCTCGGTCGTCTCCACGAAGGTCTTGAAGCCTGCGACCTTGAGCTTGGCGAAGTTCATGGACGCCGGCCCTGGCGCGCGCCGGCGCCCGTCAGGCCGCGGTCACCGAAGCTCCGCCGCCGGACCGACGGCGCGCGCGGGTCCAGCAGGCCCGACGCGTCAGGCCTTGAGCAGCGGCTCCAGGATCTTCTCCAGGTCCTCAAACCCGATCGCCCCGCGCTGGATCTTGCCGTTGATGAAGAAGGTCGGGGTGGAGTTCACGCCGAACTTCTCCGCGCCGCGCGCACGCACCGCGTTGATCCCGTCCAGCATCTCCTGATTCGTCAAGCAGGACTCGAAGGTCTCCTGTGTGAATCCGAACTGCTTGGCCAGCGTCTGCAGGCCCGCGACCGGGTCGGTGGCGTAGGCCCAGTCCCGCTGGCGGGCGAACAGCGCGTCGACCACCGCGAAATATTTGTCGTCGCCGGCGCAGCGGGCGATCATGAAGCCGGCGGCGGCGATCGGATCGAGCGGGAACTCGCGCAGGATGAAGCGGACCTTGCCCGTGTCGATGTATTTTTCTTTCAGCTTCGGGAAGGTCGTCGCGGCGAACTGGGCGCAATGCCCGCAGGTCATCGAGGCGTATTCGATGATGGTGACGGGGGCGTCGTCCTTGCCTTCGACCTTGTCGCCCAGCGGGCCGGCCATGGCGAGGTCCTCGGCGGACGGCGCCTGGGCGGCGGCGTCGGAGACGAGGCCGAACGGCGTGCGGGACAGCGCCCCGGCGGCGGCTGCGGTCAGCGCGAGCGCGGCGGCGGTCTCGAGAAAGCGGCGGCGGGTGAGCGTCACGGGGGCGTCCTCAAAAATCTGCGGTGGCCAGGCGAACGCGCGGCGGCGCGCAGCGTCGTGGCTTCACATTCTATTCGCAAGCGGAATGTGGCGGCAGCATGCCCGGCCTTCGTCGGAGGCGCTCACGCCCCCGTGACCCGTCGGCGCGCGAGCACCGCCCGGCCGAGCCGTTCGAGCGCCGCCGCAAGCTCGGGTTCGGCGACCGGAGCGACGGCCGCTTCGACCTTGGCGCTCTCGCCGGGCGTGGCGGGGGGCAGCGTGGGCGGCGGCGTGCGGCGCGACAGCCGGAAGCCTGCGATTGGTCCCTGGCGGAACTTGAGCTGGCCGACGCAGCGCCAGCCGAGATGGGCGTTCACGCGCTCGAGGATCTCCGCCGTGCGGTGCTGGACTTCGAGCGCGAAGGCCCCCTCGACGCGCAGGTGGAGAACGGAGGTCGGCGGCGGCGAGTCCGGGTCGGTCGCGGAGCCACGCGGCGGGGCCGCGAGCTTCTGCGGAATGGCGAAGGCCGCGATCTCCCGCCCCACGATCGTGTCCCATCGCGCCATGATCTCCGCGCCCGCGAAGCCCTGACGCGCGGCGGCCGGCCCGAGCGCGTTCGGCAGCAGATCTGACAGCGCGATGGCGCGGCGGCGGGGCGGTTGCATGGGCGGCGGCGCTCTGTAGGTTGGGCGCCGAGCGACGCCCCCAGTCCTAAACTCCGAGAGTATCGTTTGGCGACCGCCGCCGAAACCCTGCCCGCGCCCGATCCCTCGGCCCTGCTCGCCTGGTACGACCGTCATCGGCGGCGCCTGCCGTGGCGCGCGGAGGCGGACGAGCGGGCGGACCCGTACCGGGTCTGGCTGTCCGAGATCATGCTGCAGCAGACCACGGTGAAGGCGGCGGGACCCTACTTCCTGCGCTTCCTCCAGCACTTCCCGGACGTCGCGGCGCTGGCCGCGTCGCCGCTGGAGGAGGTGCTGAAGCTCTGGGCCGGCCTCGGCTACTACTCCCGCGCCCGCAACCTGCACGCCTGCGCCCAGGCGGTGATGGAGCGCCACGGCGGCGCCTTTCCCTCCGCCGAGGTCGACCTGCTGGCTCTGCCCGGCGTCGGGCCCTACACGGCCGCCGCGATCGCCGCCATCGCCTTCGACCGGCCCGCGGTGGTGGTGGACGGCAACGTCGAGCGGGTGGTGTCGCGCCTGTTCGCGGTCGAGGCTGCGATGCCCGGCGCGAAGCCGCGGCTGAAGGCCCTGACCGCCACGATTGCGCCCGCCAAGCGGCCCGGCGACTTCGCGCAGGCGACGATGGATCTCGGCGCCACCATCTGCACGCCGCGCAAGCCCGCCTGCGCGCTCTGCCCCTGGGACGATCCCTGCCTCGCCCGCGCCCGCGGCGACCAGGAGAGCTTTCCGCGCAAGGCGGCGAAGGCCGACCGGCCGACCCGGCGCGGCGTGGCCTACTGGGTGGAGCGGCCCGACGGCGCGGCGCTGATGCGGTCTCGGCCGCCCAGGGGCCTGCTCGGGGGCATGACCGAGCCGCCCACCGGCGTCTGGAGCGAGACCGTCGATCTCGCCGCGCCCCTGGGGAGGCTCGCCGAGGAGGCGCCGCTCTCAGCCGACTGGCGGCGGCTGCCGGGCGTCGTGACCCATGTCTTCAGCCATTTCGCGCTCGACCTCGCGGTGCTCGCCGCCGTCGTGCCGCAGGCGACGCCGGCGCCGGCGGGCGCGCGCTGGGTCGCGCGGCGCGACCTCGACGGCGAGGCGTTGCCGTCCGTGTTCCGCAAGGTCGTGGCGCACGCCCGCGCCGACGCCGGTCCCGCCCGATCGAAGTCCGCAAGCCTATGACCGCAACCGTCGCCTCGACCGCCGATCGCCGGCGGCTGATCTTCGCGCGCGCGGCGGTCGCCGCCGCCTTCTTTGTGGCCGGCGCCGCAATGGGCGTGTGGGCGGCGCATATCCCCTTGCTCAAGGCCGGGCTCGGGGTCGACGACGCCGCGCTGGGGTTCGTTCTGCTGGCGATGGGGATCGGCGCGGTGTGCGCGATGCCGCCCACCGGGCTGCTGCTCCACCGCTTCGGCGCGGTCGCCATGACCATCGCGTCGGGCCTCGCGCTCGCCGCGGCGCTTGCTTTGCCGCCGTTCGCGCCGAGCTATCCCGCGCTGGTCGCGTCCGCCGGCCTCATCGGCCTGGCGATGGGCGCCATCGACGTGTCCATGAACGCCCAGGCGGCGGCGATCGAGACGGCGTGGGGGCGGCCGATCATGTCGTCGATCCACGCCTTCTTCTCGATCGGGGGACTGGCGGGCGCGACCGCGTCCGGCGGGCTGATCGCGCTCGACGTCGGCGCCGTCGCCGGCATGGGCCTCTCGGCGCTCGCGCTCGGCGCGGTGGTCGCGCTCGCCGCGACCCGCCTCGCGATCGCGGCGCACGGGCCGACGGACGAGCCGCACGGCCTGAGGCTGCCGCGCGGGGTGGTGCTCGGCCTCGGCGCGCTGGCGCTCGCGGCGTTCGTCTCCGAAGGCGCGATGATCGACTGGAGCGCGGTGTTCATGATCCAGGCGACAGGGGCGACGCCCGCGCTCGCGGCCGTCGGCTACGCTGCCTTCTCCGCCGCCATGACCTTCGGCCGGCTGACGGGAGACGCCTTCGTCGCGCGGCTGGGGCCGCTGCGGGCGGTGCAGGTCTCGGGCGCGGTCGCCGCGGCGGGGCTCGCGATCGTCGTCGCGGCCCCGACGCCTGGCGTCGCGATCGCTGGCTTCGTGGTGGCGGGGCTCGGGTTCGCGAATGTGGTGCCGGTGCTGTTCTCGGCCTCGGCCCGGCTGCCCGGCGTCGCGCCCGGCGCGGCGCTGTCGATGGTCGCCACCATGGCCTACGGCGGCGGGCTGCTGGGCCCGCCGCTCATCGGCTTCCTCGCGCACGGCGTCGGCCTGCGCTGGGCGCTTCTGCCGCTGGTGTTCGCGGCGCTCGCGATCGCGCTGTTCGTGCGCCGCGCCGCGAAGCTCTAGTCCTTCAAACGCCTTCGGCGCGGACCGCGTCGCGGAAGGCGTCGATCGAGGTCAGGCCGCGCGCGTCCTCGACATGCCAGAAGCTCCAGCCGTTGCAGGCATCGGCGCCCTGCGCGAGCGCCCCGATGCGGTGAATCGAGCCGATGACGGAGCCGAAGGCCAGCGTGCCGTCGGCGCGCACCGTGGCCTCGTAGCGGCGGCGGGCGTCGACGAGCTTCGCGCCGGGACGCACAAGGCCGCGCTCGACCAGGGTCGCGAAGGCGACGCGCGGGGCCTCGCGCTTGGCGGGCGCCTGAACGATCGCGTCTGCCGCCTCCGGCTCCACCGCGTCGATCCGGGCGCGGGCGGCCGCGGCGTAGTCGCGGTCGCGCTCGACGCCGATGAAGTGACGGCCGAGACGCTTCGCCACCGCGCCGGTGGTGCCGGAGCCGAAGAACGGGTCGAGCACGACGTCGCCCGGCTTCGACGACGACAGCAGCACGCGCGCCAGCAGCGCCTCGGGCTTCTGGGTCGGATGAACCTTCTTGCCGTCGTCGCCCTTCAGGCGCTCGCCGCCGGAGCAGATCGGGATCAGCCAGTCGGAGCGCGGCTGCAGATCCTCGTTGCCGGCCTTCAGCGCCTCGTAGTTGAAGGTGTAGCCCTTCGCGTCGGCGCTCTTCGCCGCCCAGATCAGGGTCTCGTGTGCGTTGGTGAAGCGCCGGCCGCGGAAGTTCGGCATCGGGTTGGTCTTGCGCCACACCACGTCGTTCAGCACCCAGTAGCCGAGGTCCTGCAGCACCGTTCCGACCCGGAAGATGTTGTGGTAGCTGCCGATCACCCACATGGTGCCGGTCGGCTTCAGCACGCGGCGCACCGCCATCAGCCAGGCGCGGGTGAAGGCGTCGTAGGCCTGGAAGCTCTCGAACTGGTCCCACGAGTCGTCGACGGCGTCGACCAGGCTCTGGTCCGGCCGACGCAGGTCGCCCTGAAGCTGCAGGTTGTAGGGCGGGTCGGCGAAGATCAGGTCCACGGACGCCGACGGCAGCTTCTCGAGCTCCGCGACGCAGTCGCCGATCAGGATGGTGTCGAGGGGGAGCGCCGGAGCGTCGTGCCGCGCCGGGGCGCGGTTGAGCCGAAGAGCCATGAGATCCGATCCGTTCGTTTACGCGACTGTCGGACGGATTCTTGGTTCGGTAACGTAAAGAGCGCCTCAAGGAACAGGGTGAACGGAGGGTTAACGCTCAGCCGGCGGCCTGGGCCAGCAGCGCCGAGACCGGCGCGAAGCCCCGCCGGTGGTGCGCGCAGGGGCCGAGCAGGCTCAGCGCGGCGAGGTGCTCCGGCGTGCCATAGCCCATGTGCCGCTCGAAGCCGTAGCCGGGCACGCATTCGCCGAGCCGCGTCATCATCCGGTCGCGCACGACCTTCGCGACGATCGAGGCGGCCGAGATCGACAGCACGGTGGCGTCGCCGCCGATCACGGCCTCGCCGCGGCATCCGAGCGCCGGCGGCACGTCGCGCCCGTCGATCAGGGCGAGCGCCGGCCGGGATTGGAGTCCCGCGACGGCGCGGGTCATCGCCCAGAGCGTCGCGCCGCGGATGTTGAGGCGCTCGATGCGCTCGGTCGAAGCGGCCACGAAGGCGACGTCGGCGCTCGCCATGATCTCGGCGAACAGCGCCTCGCGCCGGGCCGCCGTCAGAGCCTTGGAGTCGGCGAGGCCGGCGGGGATGCGTTCGGGGTCGAGCGCGACGGCCGCCGCCACCACAGGTCCTGCGAGCGGCCCGCGGCCGGCTTCGTCCACGCCCGCGACCGGGCCGAGGCCGGCCGCGCGCGCCGCGGTCTCGCGGGCGAAGGTCGCGACCAGCTTGAGGACGGGCGATCGTCTGGCGTCGGGTCGGGCGGCGGGCATGCCGCCACTGTCGCGCGATTCGGCGTCTGCGCGCGAGACCGATCAGTCCGGCGCGCGGAGGCGGCCGGCCGCGTCGACCACGAAGCCGGGGTTGTGCGCGAGCTCCCACAGATGGCCGTCGAGGTCGGCGACATAGCCGGAGTAGCCGCCCCAGAACGCCTTCTCCGGCGCCTTCACCATCAGGCCGCCGGCCGCCACGACACGCACCGTCGCCTTATCGACGTCGGCCTCGGAGTCGAGGTTCCAGGCGAGCGTGACGCCGGAAAACCCCGAGCCGCCGGCGGGGACCTGGGCGTCGGCCGCCAGCGCCTCGCGGCCGTAGATCGAGAGCACCGGCCCCTCGGTGTTGAAGAACGTGACGGCCTCGGTGCTGGCCGACGAGGCGACCAGGCCGAGCGCCTCATAGAACGCGGTGGACCGCGCGACGTCCGCGACGCCGAGGGTGACGAGGGACAGGCGCAGGGGAATCGGCATGGAACGCTCTCGTCATACGCAACGCCGCATCTAACGCTGTCCGGACGCGCCGCCGTCAACGCCTGATTGGGCGTAGGGCGTCGTCAGAACAGCGAAAGCTGCAGGCCGCCGTCCTTCGCCGTACGGGCGGGAGGGGTGAACAGATCGGTCCGCAACCGCAGATGACGCCGATCGAGGCCGAGCCTCTGGGCCGCCAGCTCGAAACGCCGGCCGATCGTCCAGGCCACCACGCCCTCGCCGGTCTGCCGCACGCCCCAGCCGGAATCGTAAAGCTTGCCGCCGCGGGTTTCGCGCACCAGCGACAGGATGCGGCGCATCTTGGCGGGATGGTGCTCGACCAGCCACTCCTGCACCAGGTCCTTGATCTCGTTCGGCAGGCGGAGAAGCACATAGCCGGCCTCGCTCGCCCCCGCCTGCTTCGCGGCCTCGAGCAGACGCTCGATCTCATGGTCGTTGAGCGAGGGGATGATCGGCGCCGTCAGCACCGTCGTCGGCACGCCCGCCCGCGTCAGAGCCGCCACCGCTTCGAGCCGCTTCGACGGCGTCGGCGCCCGCGGCTCCATCTGCCGCGCGAGCGTGGCGTCGAGGGTCGTGATGGAGAGCGCGACCTTGGCGAGGCCCTGTTCCGCCATGCGCGAGAGGATGTCGAGGTCGCGCAGCACCAGCGTGGACTTGGTGACGATGCCGACGGGATGGCGCGTCTCCTCAAGCACCTCGAGGATCTGCCGCGTCAGCCGGTGCGTCCGCTCGATCGGCTGGTAGGGGTCGGTGTTGGTCCCGAGCGCGATGGTGCGCGGCTTGTAGCCCGGGGCCGCAAGCTCCCGCCGCAGCGCCTCGGCGATGTTCGGCTTGGCGGTGAGCTTCGACTCGAAGTCGAGCCCCGCGGACAGCCCGAGATAGGCGTGCGTCGGCCGTGCGAAGCAGTAGACACAGCCGTGCTCGCAGCCGCGGTAGGGATTGACCGACCGATCGAAGGCGATGTCCGGCGACTGATTGCGAGTGATCGCGGTGCGCGCCGTCTCAAGCGTCACTTCGGTGCGGAACGGCGGCAGCTCTTCGGTGCTGTCCCAGCCGTCGTCCTCCGCCACCCGCACATAGGGCTCGAACCGGCCGCTGGCGTTGGTGACCGCGCCGCGTCCCCTGCGGCGCGCGAGGTCCACTGGCGCGCCCGGCGGCGCGGCAGTCGGGGGAGGTGCGGCGATGTGGGCGCGGGCTGGCTGCGACATGCAACGAAGCTAATCTCGCCGATCGAACAAAACAAGAACGATATCGTCCGGCGCCGGTAAAATCGAACGCGCCGCGCTGCAAAAAGGAGACGGACGCGGGGCGAAACCCGTGCTAACGCTTGGGGCTATGCTCAGCGTGGTCATTCCGACACGAAACGACGAAGCCGTTCTGGTCGCGACGCTTGCGGCGTTGGTGCCGGGGGCGGCGGAAGGCGTCGTGCGCGACGTCACCATCGCCGACGGCGGATCGACGGATTCCACGCTCGAGATTGCGGATCTCGCCGGCTGCAAGGTGGTCGGCGGGTTCGCCGATCGCGCCAGCCGCCTGGACGCGGCGGCGCGGGGCGCGAAGTCGCCCTGGATCCTGTTTCTGGAGCCCGGCTCGGTGCTGGACGAAGGCTGGTTCCGCGAGGTCCGCAGCCTGGTCGAAACGCTGGAGCGCCGCGGCGAGACCACCTCGCGCGCCGCCGTCTTCAGCTTCGGGCTCGACCAGTTCGGCGCCGGCGCGCGCGCCTCGGAAACCCTGGCGCGGATCGGCGAGGCGCTGACCGGCCTGCCGCGGCTTGAGCAGGGGCTGCTGATCCATCGCGCGCTCTATGAGAAGCTCGGTGGGTTCCGTTCGCTTCCCGCCATGGCGGAGGCCGACCTCATCCGCCGCATCGGCCGCAGCAAGGTGATGCGGCTGCGCGCCCGCGCGCTGACGCCGACGCTCAAGAAGAGGTTCGCAGGCCCGCGGGCCGCGCTCGGCGCCGGGCTGTTGATGCTGCGTGTGCCGCCCCGGCTGGTGTCGCGGCTCTACGGCTGAGGGGTCGCCTTCAGCTTCCCGCGCTTGAGGTGCTCGTCGAGCCGCGGAAGGATCTCCACGAAATTGCAGGGGCGGTGACGGTAGTCGAGCTGCGCCTTCAGCACCCCGTCCCAGGCGTCGCGGCAGGCGCCGCCGGAGCCCGGCAGCACGAACACGAAGGTCTTGCCGGCGACGCCGGCCGTCGCGCGCGACTGCAGCGTCGAGGTCCCGATCGTCCCGTTGGAATAGGCGTGGAACAGGTTCGAAAACCCGTCCATGCGCTTCTCGAACAGCGGCTCCAGGGCGTCCGGGCTGACGTCGCGCCCGGTGAAGCCGGTGCCGCCCGTCGTCAGCACCACGTCGGTGGCGGGGTCCGCGACGAAGGCGCAGACCGCCGCCCGCAGCGCCTCGCGCTCGTCGCGCACGATCTTCCGCCCCGAGACCCGGTGCCCGGCCTCCGTCACGCGGGCGGCCAGCGTTGCGCCCGAGGTGTCGTCGGCCTCCGAGCGGGTGTCGGAGACGGTCACGATCGCGACGCCGAGCGGCACGAAGGGGCGGGCGTCGTCGATGCGGGACATGGGCGCGAAACCTCGGTCGGTGCGGTCGGGGCATCTTAGGGCGGAATTCGACGGCCGGAAGCGGAGCGCGCATGGGCCGCGGTGGCGGCTACCATGCGTTCGTCGCTTGATCACGGCCTCGAATGGCTGGGGGCGACTTTTTGAATTGGTCGCGGCGCCCTCGCAGGGAGCATGGTGCGGCCGCGCGCCAGAAGCGGACATCCATGTCGATACAGTCATCCGAAGCGGCCGTCGTCGCAGCGTCCGCGGCTCCGGTCGCCCCGCCGGTCGTCGCCGCCCCGACGATGAGCCGCACCGAATGGGGCCTGCTCATCGTGCTCTCCATGCTGTGGGGCGGCGCGTTCTTCCTGAGCAAGGTGGCGCTGGCGGAGGTCACGCCGCTCACGCTCGTCGCCGCCCGCGTCGGCATCGGCGCCGCTGCGCTCTGGGCGGTGGTCCTTGCGAAGGGCCTCGCCGTTCCCCGCGAGGGGCGTCTGTGGCGGGACTATCTTGTGCTCGCGCTGATCAACAACGTCGCGCCGTTTTGCCTGCTGGCCTATGGCCAGCAGGGGCTTCCGAGCGGCCTCGCCGCGATCCTCAACGCGTCGACGCCGCTCTGGACGGTGCTGCTCGCCCACGTGACGACCCAGGACGAGCGCGCGACCGGCGGCCGTCTCGCGGGCGTCGCCGTCGGCATGGTCGGGGTCGCGGTCATCATCGGCCCGCGGGCGCTCGAAGGCGTCAGCGACGCGCTGCTCCCGGCGCTCTGCATCGTCGGCGCGGCGATGTGCTACGCCGCCGCGATCATCTACGCCCGCCGGTTCCGCGGCCGGCCGCCGCTGATCACCGCCGCGTCCCAGCTCGGCCTGTCGAGCGTCATCATGGTCGCGGCGCTGCTGGTCTTCGAGGGCGCGCCTGCGCTTCCCTCGCCGCATGTGACGGCGTCGCTCGTGGCTTTCGGCCTGTTCTCGACCGCCCTCGGCTTCGTCATCTACTTCCGCATTCTGGCCGGCGCGGGCTCCACCAACGCCGCGCTCGTGACCTTCCTGGTGCCGGTGAGCGCCATCCTGCTGGGCGCGCTGGTGCTCGGCGAGCGGCTCGACGCGCGGGAGTTTGTCGGGATGGGCGCGATCGCCCTCGGCCTCGCCGCGATCGACGGGCGGCCCTGGCGGGCGCTGAAGCGAGGGGTCGCGAGCTGAGCGGCCCCGGCGTTAGATCCATCCGACTTGAGCGCGGGACCCCTTGCGCCCATCTTCGGAAGCGTCTCGTCCCAACCGGCTCTCGTATGACCCTCGCCGTTCCCCAGTTTCCCGCCGACCGCGCCGCCTGAATGGGAGCCCGTCTCGCGACCGCCGTGGACTGGACCGCGCGGCTCTCCCGCGTCGGGCTCTGCCTGTCGGTCGCGGCCGTCGCGATCGGGACCGCCCGGGACTTCGGCTTCGCCGTGCCGCTCGACGTCGCGATCGAGCGCACGCTCGCCGAGGTCGCGCCGCAGGATCGTCTCGAACGCCAGGCCAGCGCCGCGCTCGACGCCGAGGACGTCGCGCTCGCCCGCGGCTACGTGGAGCTCGCCGCCGAGCTGAACCGGCCGCTTTCAGTGGACACGCTCGCCCGGCTCGCCGCCGCGGAGACGCCCGGCGCCGCCGCCTGGCGCTCGACCCGCGGCTTCGCGCAGGGGTTCGCGACAGGCTCCGCGGACGGGCCCGCGGCGCTCGCCGGAGCCGTCGCGTCGGACCTCACCGTGATCGGCGACGTGCGCGACCTGGTCGGGGAGGGCGCCAAGATCGTCCGCGGCGAGGAGCATAGCGACCTGATGATCGCGCTCGCCGCCGCCGGCGTCGGGCTGACCGCGGCGACGGTCGCGAGCGGCGGCGCCGCGGCGCCCGCCAAGGTCGGCGTCTCGATCCTGAAGGCCGCGCGCCGCGCCGGCACGCTGACCGCCGATTTCGCCGCCCACCTGACCCGCACCCTGGGCCGCGCGGCGGACGCCCGACGGGTGGAGGCCGCCGCGCTGCGCGGCGCGAGGGCCGGGGAGGGCGCGGCGACGCCGGCCCTGCGGGCCTTCGGCGGTATGGCGGGGGAGCTGCGCGCGGCGAGCGCCGTGGCGGGCCCGGCGGAGACCGTGCGGCTGATGAAGTTCGTGCGCTCCGGCGACGACCTCGCCGATCTCGCGCCCTTCGCCCGGCGGTTCGGCGTCAAGGCGCGCGCGGTGGCGGAGCTCACCGGCCGCGCCTCGCTCCGCGGCTTCCGCCCCACGATCCGCCTCGGCGAAATGATCCTCGCGCATCTCTGGGCCGCGCTGCTGTGGTTCGGCGGGCTGCTGGCGGGCGCTGTGTCGAACCTGTCGTTCCGCGCCGTGCGTTTCGCGGCCGCGCGCGTCTGATCCGCTTTACGACGTTTGGACGATGCTCTAGGTCTCTGAGCGCGTTTTGAACCGCTCGAAGGAGCCGCCCGCGATGGCCCTCGCCTCTCCCTCCCGTCCGATCGGCGACAGGCTCGTCACGGTCTTCGGCGGTTCGGGCTTCGTTGGCCGCCACGTGGTGCGGGCGCTCGCGAAGGACGGCTGGCGCGTGCGCGTCGCGGTCCGCCGGCCCGACCTCGCCGGCCACCTGCAGCCGCTCGGCGGCGTCGGCCAGATCGTCGCGGTGCAGGCGAACCTGCGCTTCCCGGAATCGGTCGCCCAGGCGGTGCGCGGCGCGGACGCGGTGGTGAACCTCGTCGGCATCCTGGCGGAAAGCGGCAAGCAGCGCTTCGAGGCCGTCCAGGCCAAGGGTCCGCAGGTCGTGGCGGAGGCGGCGAAGGCCGCCGGCGTCGCGCGCGTCGTCCAGATGTCGGCGATCGGCGCCGACCGCGCCAGCAAGGCGCAGTACGGCCAGACCAAGGCCGCCGGCGAGCAGGCCGTGCTCGACACCTTTCCGGACGCCGCCATCCTGCGGCCGTCGATCGTGTTCGGCCCCGAGGACGATTTCTTCAACCGCTTTGCGGCCATGGCGCGGTTTTCGCCCGCGCTGCCGCTGATCGGCGGCGGGACGACCCGGTTCCAGCCGGTGTTCGTGGGCGACGTCGCCCAGACGGTGGCGAAGGCACTCCGCGGCGAGCTTGCGGCCGGCGCCGCCTATGAGCTCGGCGGCCCCGAAGTCCTCACCTTCAGGCAGATCCTCGAGTACGTGCTGCAGGTCACCGACCGGTCGCGCCTGCTGCTGCCGCTGCCCTTCGGTCTCGCCAAGGCGCAGGCCAAGATCCTGCAGCTGCTGCCGAACGCGCCGCTCACCGTCGACCAGGTGACGATGCTCGAGACCGACAATGTGGTCTCCGACGAGGCCCGCGCCGCGGGCCGCACGCTCGAAGGGCTTGGGATCACCCCGGCCCCGATCGAGGCTGTCGTCCTGAGCTACCTCTGGCGCTTCCGCAAGACCGGCCAGTTCGGCAAGGCGCGGGAAGCGTAAGAGGCGGCGGAAGCGGGTCTTCGGTCCGGCGCGCCTGTTCCTCCGTCGCCGGAGGCTTATCTCCCGGCTGAGATGCGCCCCGAAGACCTGCTCGTTCCCACGCCTCAAGGCCTCTACTGCCCTCCGGCCGATTGCCACATCGACCCGATGCGGCCGGTCGCCCGCGCGCTCGTCACCCACGGCCACGCCGACCACGCCCGGCCCGGCAACGACGCGGTGATGGCGACGCCGGAGACGCTCGCGATCATGGCCGCGCGCTACGGCGAGGCCTTCTGCGCCACGCGCCAGCCGGCTCCTTACGGCGTGAAGACGACGATCAACGACGTCACCGTGAGCTTCCATCCCGCGGGACATGTGCTCGGGGCGGCGCAGATCCTGTTCGAGTGGAAGGGGTTCCGGGCGGTCGTCTCCGGCGACTACAAGCGCCAGGGCGATCCCACTGCAGCCCCGTTCGAGGTGGTCCCCTGCGACCTGTTCGTGACCGAGGCGACCTTCGGCCTGCCGGTGTTCCGCCACCCCGACGCCGCTGACGAGGTGGCGAAATTGATCAACAGCGTCGCGCTGTTTCCGGAGCGGGCGCACCTTGTCGGGGCCTATTCGCTGGGGAAGGCCCAGCGGCTGATGAAGCTGCTGCGGCTGCGCGGCTGGGACCGGCCGATCCACCTGCACGGCGCCATGGTGCGGGTGACGGAGACCTACCGCGATCTCGGGATCGACCTTGGCGAGACCGTCCAGGTCAAGGCCGCCGACCGCAAGGAGCTCGCGGGCGCGATCGTGCTCTGCCCGCCCTCGGCGCTGCGGGAACTGTGGGCGCGCAAGTTCCCGGACCCTGTGACGGTCGCCGCCTCCGGCTGGATGCGGGTCCGCGCGCGGGCCCGCCAGAAGGGCGTCGAGCTGCCGCTGGTCGTCTCCGACCACGCCGACTGGGACGACCTGCGCCAGACCATTCTCGACACGGGCGCCGAAGAGATCTGGGTCACCCATGGCGAGGAGGACGCCCTCGTGCACTGGTGCGGGACGTCGGGCCTGAAAGCCCGCCCGCTCCGGCTGGTGGGCTACGGCGACGAGGGCGAGACGGACGAGCCGGCGGGGGAGGGGGAGGGCAATGACCGTGCTCAAGCTCGAGCATAAAGCACGCCGTCATGCCCCGGCTTGTCCGGGGCATCCAGCCCGAAGCGGATCGCGCCGGCGCATCGCTTGGGCGCCGCCGCGCGCGTCCCGGATCCGGATGCCCCGGACAAGCCGGGGCATGACGCGTCTCTCTCTGCGAGGCGCGAAGGCATGAACCGCTTCGCCTTCCTGCTCGATCGCCTGTCGTACGAGCCGCGCCGCAACGCCAAGGTGCGGCTGATGGCGGACTATTTTCGCGAGACGCCGGACCCCGAGCGCGGTTGGGCGCTGGCGGCCCTGACCGGAGCGCTGGCGTTCCGCCACGCCAAGGCCGGGCTGATCCGCGGCCTGATCACGGACCGCGCCGACCCCACGCTGTTCGCCATGTCCTACGACTATGTCGGCGACCTCGCGGAGACCGTCGCGCTGATGTGGCCGGGCGAAACGCGGGCGAACCGCGCGCCGCCGCTGTCCGAGATCGTCGAGGGCCTGACCTCGACCGCCAAGATCGACCTGCCGAAGCGCCTGGCCCAGTGGCTCGACGCGCTGGACGAGACCGGGCGCTGGGCGCTGCTGAAGCTCATCACCGGCAGCCTGCGCATCGGCGCCTCCGCCCGGCTCGCCAAGACGGCGGTGGCGGCGCTCGGAGAGGACATCAAGCCCGACGACGTGGAGCTGGTGTGGCCCGGGCTGGAGCCGCCCTACGACGCCCTGTTCGCCTGGGTCGAGGGCCGCGCCGAGCGGCCGAACGCGGAGGACCCTGCGCCCTTCCGCCCGCCGATGCTCGCCCACCCGCTGGAGGACGCCAACTTCCGCGCCTTCGATCCTAGCGAGTTCGCGGCGGAGTGGAAATGGGACGGCATCCGCGTGCAGGCCTCGGCCGGCCGCGACGCGGAGGGGCGCCACGTGGCGCGGCTGTGGAGCCGCTCCGGCGAGGACGTCTCGGGCGCCTTCCCCGACCTGCTCGACAAGCTGACCTTCGACGGCGCGATCGACGGCGAGCTGCTGATCCTGCGGGAGGGTCGCGTCCAGACGTTCAACGTGCTGCAGCAGCGCCTCAACCGCAAAGCCGTGACGCCGAAGCTCACCGCCGAGTTCCCGGCCCACATCCGCGCCTACGACCTGCTGTTCGACGGCGACGAGGACCTGCGCGAGCTGCCCTTCACCGAGCGCCGCGCACGGTTGGAGGCCTTTGTCGCGCGCGAGGCCAATCCCCGGGTCGACCTGTCGCCGCTGGTCGCCTTCGACGACTGGGACGGCCTCGCCGCCGCCAGGCTCGACCCCGCGTCGGCCGGCGCCGGCGCGGACGCGGCAGCCGTCGAGGGGCTGATGGTGAAGCGCCGCGACAGCCCCTATGTCGTCGGCCGGCCGAAGGGGCTGTGGTTCAAGTGGAAGCACGACCCGATGACGGTCGACGCCGTGCTGATGTATGCCCAGCGCGGCCATGGCCGGCGCTCGTCGTTCTACTCCGACTTCACCTTCGGCGTCTGGACCGAGGACGCCGAGGGCCCGCGCCTCACGCCCGTGGGCAAGGCCTACTTCGGCTTCACCGACGAGGAGCTGGTCGAGCTCGACCGCTTCGTGCGCAAGAACACCACCAACCGCTTCGGGCCCGTGCGCGAGGTGACGCACACCGAGGCGATCGGGCTGGTGCTGGAGATCGCCTTCGAGGGCATCGCGAAGTCCGCGCGCCACAAGTCGGGCGTCGCGATGCGTTTCCCGCGCGTGGCCCGCATCCGCTGGGACAAGCCGCCCCATGAGGCCGACCGGCTCGAGAGCCTGGAACGGCTGATCGAGGAGCGGGAGGCGGCCGGCGCCTGAGCGTCAGCCGGGCACTGTGCGCGGCTGACGCGATCGCCGACGCTAGAGCGGCTTTGAGGGGAGGGGGACGCGTGTCCCGAGCCGGGACGAGCGGTCCTTTTCGAAGGATGCGGGGCCGGCTAAAAGCAGCTTGCGTCGGCGGTCGGCGCCGTCGGGAGCCATCATGATCGTCGGCATCGATCTCGGAACCACGCATTCGCTGATCGGCGCCTATCTCGACGATGGTCCCCAGCTGTTCCCGAACGCGTCGGGCGGATTGCTCACCCCGTCCGCGGTCAGCGTCGACGAAGACGGCGGCGTGCTGGTCGGCGAGGGCGCGCGGGATCGGCTGCTGACCCAGCCTGACCGGAGTGTCGCGCACTTCAAGCGATGGATGGGCGCAGCCCGCGAGACCGCGTTGGGGAACCGCCGCTTTCGGCCCGAAGAGCTGTCGTCTCTCGTTCTGCGAAGCCTCGTCGCCGATGCGGAGGCCGCCACCGGCGTGCGGCCGACCGAAGCGGTGATTTCGGTGCCGGCCTATTTCTCCGACGCCCAGCGCACGGCGACGCGCACGGCTGGGGAGATGGCCGGCCTCCGGGTGGACCGCCTGATCAACGAGCCGACGGCGGCGGCGCTCGCCTATGGGCTGCATGAGCGCCGCGGCGAAGGCCGTTTCCTGGTGTTCGACCTCGGCGGCGGCACGCTCGACGTGTCGATCGTGGAGATGTTCGACGACGTGGTGGAGGTGCATGCGACCGCTGGCGACAACTTCCTCGGCGGCGAAGATTTCCTCGACGTGCTGGTGGCGGCGGCGCTGGATGATCTCAAGATTGCGCCGGAGGCCGTCGAGCGCGCGGAGATGGCGAGTCTCCGCCGGCGGATCGAACGGCTCAAGACCAGCCTGAGCCAGGCCGCGGGAGCCGCGAGCGTCGAACTGGTGGCGGTGGGGCGCGCCCACGCCTGGTCGATCGACGAAGCGCGGTTCGCTCTGTTGGCCGAACCGTTGATGCAGCGGCTCCGGATCCCGCTCGAGCGGACGCTGCGGGACGCCAACCTCGGGCCTTCGGACCTCGACGAGGTGATCTTGGTCGGCGGCGCGACCCGGATGCCGATGGTCGTGCGCGCGGTGTCCCGTCTCCTCGGGAGACTGCCTCTGCGCCATGTCGACCCCGACCACGCCATCGCCCGCGGCGCTGTCGTCGCGAGCGGACTGAAGGCCCGAAGCGGGACGCTCAAGGAGGTCATTCTTACGGACGTCTGCCCCTACACACTGGGGACGGACGTCGTGCGCCAGGACGGGAGCGGCGGCTACCATCCGGGATTCCTGCTGCCGATCATCACGCGGGGCAGCACCGTGCCGGTGAGCCGGGAGCAGGAGGTCTCGCCCGTCGAAGAGCGGCAGACCAAGGTTGAGTTCAACGTGTTCCAGGGCGAGAACCCGATCGCCGAAAAGAACGTGAAGCTCGGCTCGCTGCTGGTCCCGATCCCTGCCGCCGGGCCGAACGTCGACCGCGGCGTGCTGCTGCGCTTCACCTACGACGTCAACGGCATCCTGCAGGTCGAAGCCAAGGTGAAGGCGACCGGCGCGACGCATGAGCTGATCCTGCGCCAAAGCGCCGGAGCCTTGAGCGAGCGGGAGCTGCGCGATCGGCTGGCGGCCCTGGCCGAATTGAAGGTGCATCCCCGCGAGAAGCAGGAAAACCTGGCGCTGATGGCGCGCGCCGAGCGGCTCTACGAGGAGCAACTCGTCGACCGCGACCGGCTGCAGGCCATGATGCTGGCGTTTCGCGGAGCCCTCGAGAGCCAGGACGAGCGGCGCATCCGGCACGAGCGCTCCGCCTTCGCGGACGCCCTCGCGGACATCGAGCGCGTCCGTTGAACCCGTTGGTCGCGCTGGGGCTTCCGCTCGACGCCGACGAGCGCGCGGTGAAGCGCGCCTACGCCCAGCGTCTCAAATCCACCCGGCCGGACGACGACCCGCGCGCCTTCCAGGACCTGCGCGAGCTCTACGAGGCGGCGCTCGCCTGCGTGCGCTCGCGCCATGTCATCGAAAGCGCGAACCCCGGAGAGCAAGCTTCGGCGCGCGCCGAGGGCGGCGGCGCGGCTCCGGCGGCCGAGGGCGAGGCCGGGCCGGGCGAGGGCGCGCGCGACGACGAACCCGAAAGCTTTTCGCTCGACCTCAACGCCTTCCTCCTGGCGTTGGGCGAGCGCATTCGTTCCGGCGACGCGCAGGCGCTGCCGGCCTGGCTGGCGCGGGAGACGGCCGATTGGCCTTGGGCTGTGCGGTCGGCGGTCGCCTGGCACGTGCTGCGTTACGTGCACGACGAGACGCCGGAGATCGGTCCAAAGCCGTTGGAGGCGGTCATCGCGGCTTTCGGAGCGGACGACGTGCTGTCCGGCTGCGACCCGCTCGCGGTCGAGATGCTGCGACGCCGCGCCGTCGAGCTGGGCGACCTCTCGCGACGCCGCGCGACGGTCTCGGCGCTGCTCGAGCCGGGGAACCGGAAGGATCTCGCCGATCATATGCGCGGCTTGGGCGGGAGCAGGAGCGTCACGCGCTTCGCGGCCCATGTCCTCACCGCCCCCCGAGCCCGAACCTGGGCGAGGTTCGCCAGCCGAGCGCCGTTTGTGACGGGCCGCGTCATGGGTTTCGTGAGGCGCCTGGACGAGGGGCGTGTGCAGGCGCTGTCGCCTGCGATCGCGCCTGACGTCGTGGAGGCGTGGTTCGAAGCCGAAGCGCGCAACGCCCGCAGTTTTCTTTCGTCCGGCTTTGTCTTTCTTGGGCTGCTCGCCCTGGTCTATCTCTTCGCGCACAGCTGGGCTGACGGCCCCGTTCAGAACGCCCGCGAGGTCGCCGTGGTCCGCGTCGTCGAGGAGGCGAATCGGCGGCTGGCGGCCGGGTCGCTTATTTCCCTCATTTTTAAAGACGATCGCGCGGCTGGCGATCTCGACGCCGCCATCCGGGGCTACGATCGGGTGATCCGGGATCCCGAACTGATCGTCACCCCGGCGATCGAGCATGCCGTCGCGCTCGCCTACTACAACAAGGCGCTTGCGCTCGACCTCGCTCAACGTAAAGAGGCCGCGGCGAGCGCCTATGGCGACCTCGTTCGGGCGGCCGGCACGTTTCAGAACATGATCGCGAAGCAACTCGTCGTCAGAGGGTTGGTCGATCGCGGAAGGCTCGCCTTCGCCGCCGGGGCGTTCGATGAGTCCTACTCCAGCTACGCGCAGGCCATCGAGAGGTTCGACAGAGAAGCGGACGTCGGTCTCGCGCCAGAGATCGCAAGCGCTTTGCTTGGACAGGCCAACGTCCTCGCGCGAAAAGGTCAGATAGCGGAGGCTGGAGGTCGCTGCGACGAAACGATCCGTCGCTTCGGGCACATGACGCAGCCATCGGTGCAGGAGACCGTGGCGGCCGCCCGGAAGCTCAAGCAGTCGTTGGGCGGCGACCCGGTCTGATCGCCACGCCTATTCCCCAGGGACAGCCTCAGCCACGCCGGATTTCCGGCCCCTGATCTCGCCCAGCAGCCGCCCCGTCACGTGCCAGAAGCCGCGGTGGCTGCCCTTGTGGTAGGGGCTCTCGGGCGGCAGCGTCGCGCAGAGGCGGGCGTGGGCGGCGCCCAGCGCGTGGTAGGGCAGGCGCGGCAGCAGGTGGTGCAGGCCGTGGTAGCGCAGGCCGACCGGCGCCCAGAGCATCGGAAGCGTGGCAGGCGGCGGCACGTTGACGCTGTCGAGGAACTGCTCGGTCGCGGTCATCTCGGCGCCGTGGTCGTTCTCCCAGTGGTGGGCGACGAGCGTCCGGAACTGGTTGACGACGCCAACTGCGGCGCCCAGCGCGAGCGCGGTCAGGAACACGGTCAGCGAGATCACGCCGGCTGCGGTCAAGGCGAGCACCGCGATCGCCCAGACCGAGCACAGCGTCTCCAGCAGGCGGAAGCGGCGGGCCTGGTCGCCGGTCGGGATGTCTCGGCGGAACTCCGGGTTGATCGCGAGCGCCGAGCAGCGCTCGATAACGAAGGCGCGGATCTTCGGGTGGAGAGCCGACAGCGGCGCCAGCAGCGCGAACCGCAGGAACAGGCCGACCGGCGCAAGCGCGGAGACGAGCAGGAACAGCAGCACCTGCACGACCGGGCCGCTCGCCAGCGGCAGATACTCGGGGTCGAGCTTGGTGCCGTAGCGCGACTTGGCGTGGTGCTGGTTGTGCACGCCCTCGTACATCAGCGACGGCGTGAGGAATGGCACGCCGATCAAG
This sequence comes from Methylopila capsulata, assembly GCF_016907975.1. Classification (GTDB taxonomy): domain Bacteria; phylum Pseudomonadota; class Alphaproteobacteria; order Rhizobiales; family Methylopilaceae; genus Methylopila; species Methylopila capsulata. The sequence continues at coordinate 898,855 of NZ_JAFBCY010000003.1, read as the reverse complement.
GCGTCGTACCCGTTTCGGAAGCCCGGCACGTCCTGCGGGCGCAGGTGGCTGACCTCGTGGATGAAGCTGACGCCGCGGTAGAAGGCGAGCGCCGCGACCACGAAGAACAGGCTTCGGAGCCCCAGCCCCGGCGCGAGCGCCGCGCCGGCGAAGGCGGCGTAGCCGGTGAACGCGGTGAGGACGAGGTCGGTCCAGTAGATCCAGGGCCGCGCGGGCGTGAGGTCGGCGCAGAGCTTGTGGGCCTGCGCGACGAGGTTCGGCTCGGGGGCTGCGGTTCCGGATGCGGACATCGGGGCATGCGCTTTCGGGTCGGGAGCGACGCGGACGCTTATACCACCGGGGGCCTGTTTGGACACCTGCGCCCAAGGAAAGGCTCGCGTGCGTCGGGAGGGCGGACCGCGCATTGAAGCCATAACCTAGTTTGTCTGGGGACGCTGTTGATGTTAGAAAGCGTCAGTAAACAAAGATGAGGTTGCTGATGGCGGACATGGCGGAAACAATTGCCTGTCTCAGGATATTCGGCGACGATCTTGATCCGGATGAAATGACAAAATTGCTAGGCTGTTCGCCGACGGCGAGCGCCCGTAAAGGCGATGTCCGAGCCAAAAAATTTAAGGAGAGAACCGGACGATGGCAGCTTCAAGCTGACGTTCGCGTTCCCGGGGACCTCAACGGCCAACTCAAGGAGATTTTCGCCAAGTTGGTCTGTGATATCGACGTTTGGAAGAGGGTCACAACGCATTACGAATGCGATGTGTTTTGCGGTCTGTTCATGAGTGAGGTCAACGAAGGAATCGAACTCGACCCTTCGATTTTGTTGATGCTCGGAAGCCGAGGGATTCAGTTAGGACTCGATATTTATGGTCCGATAGCGAAGCTTTCGGATCACTCAGAAGAGGTCTTCGGCGCCTGAGCGGTGACCCCCACGGCCCTGCACCCTTCTGGTTTGACATGGCGAGAAAGTCGATAGGCGTGGGCCGCAGCGCCGCTCCTACTTCGCCGCTTTCGCCTCGTCCCGGTCGTCGGTCTCCAGCACGGCGCGCAGGCGGCGGCGGATGGCGGCCTGGCGGACCGTCGCGGTGATCTTCGCGCCGGTCAGGTCGGTCACGTAGAACACGTCGACGGCGCGTTCGCCGAAGGTCGCGACATGGGCGGAGGCGATGTTCAGGTTGAGCTTGGAGATCGCCGTGGTGAGTTCGTAGAGCAGGCCCGGCCGGTCGAGCCCGACGAGCTCCAGCACCGTGTGCCGGTCGGACCAGGCGTTGGTGACGGTGACCTCGGGCTCTACTTCGAACGGCCGGGTGCGGCCCTTGGCGGCCGCGCCCTTCGTGCGCTTCTCGACGATGTCGAACAGCCAGATGTCGCCGACCAGCGCCTGCTCCACGCTTTCCGCGATCCGGCGGGCGCGGCGCATCTCGTCGTGGTCGTCCGGGAAGGCGCGGCCGATGAAGATCGAGTCCAGCGCGAAGCCGTCGGTGGTGGTGTGGATGTGCGCGTCCATGATGTTCGCGCCGCCGGCCGCGCAGGCGCCGGCGATGATCGCCAGTAGCTTCGGGTGGTCGGGCGCGAACACCGTCAGTTCGGTCACGCCGCGGAAGGCGTCGGTCTTGACGTCGGTCGCGAGCTTGCAGCCGTCGGCGCAGGAGGCGCGCAGGAAGCGGGCGTGCGCCTCGGCCCGCGCGGGCTCCACCCGCAGCCAATAGGCGGGGTAGTGCCGCTGCGCGTAGCCCGCGAAGGTCTTGTCGCTCCAGTCCGGCAGCGCGGCGCGCAGCTCGGTCTTCGCCTGCTCCACCAGGCTGTTCCGGTCGCCGATGTCGCGGCCGCCGGTCAGGAGGTTCTCGGTCTCCCAGTAGAGCGTGCGGAGCAGCTGGCCCTTCCAGCCGTTCCAGACGCCGGGCCCGACCGCCTTGATGTCCGCGATCGTGAGGATCAGCAGCATCTTCAGCCGCTCGGGGCTCTGCACCAGCTTGGCGAAATCCTGGATCGTGCGCCGGTCGGAGAGATCGCGGGATTGGGCGACGATCGACATGGTCAGGTGCTGCTCGATCAGCCAGGCGACCGTGTCGGTCTGCGCGGCCGAGAGGCCGAACCGCGGGCAGAGCCGCCGGGCGATGCGGCCGCCCATGACCGAGTGGTCCTCGGGACGGCCCTTGGCGATGTCGTGCAGGAACAGCGCGACGTAGAGCGCGGTGCGGTCGCGCACCGTCGGCATCATCTCATTGGCGAGCGGATGGCTGTCGGCCGCGTCGCCGCCGTCAATCTCGGCGAGCACGCCGATCGCCCGCAGCAGATGCTCGTCCACCGTGTAGTGGTGGTACATGTTGAACTGCATCATCGCGACGATCTTGCCGAAGTCGGGAATGAAGCGGCCGAGCACGCCGGTCTCGTTCATCCGCCGCAAGGTCACCACGGGCGAGCGCTTCGACGTGAGAATCTCGAGGAAGAGCGCGTTGGCCTCCGGGCTGTCGCGCAGGCGGCCGTCGATCAGCTTCAGCGACTTCGTCACCAGCCGCACCGCGACCGGGTGCAGGGCGAGGCCGTTCTGGTCGGCGGCGTGGAACAGGCGGATCAGGTTCACCGCATCGCGGGCGAAGACCTGATCGTCCTTCACGTTCAGCCGTTCGGCCTCGACGGTGAAGTCGCCAAGCTCCTTCGGCTTGCGGCGCGGCTTCAGCTTGGTGAGGAACCGGTCAAGTTTGGGTCGGGGCTTGGCCTCGCGCTCCTCCAGCGCGTGGCAGAGGATGGCGGTGAGGTCGCCGACGTCCTTCGCCACCAGGAAGTAGTGCTTCATGAAGCGCTCGACGTCCTGCAGGCCGGGATGCTCGGTGTAGCCGAGCGCGATCGCGATCTCGCGCTGCAGGTCGAAGGACAGACGCTCCTCGGGGCGGCCCGTGATGAAGTGCAGGTGGCAGCGCACCGCCCAGAGGAAGTCTTCGGACTTCTTGAACAGCTTCAGCTCGGCCGCGGAGAACAGGCCGGCGGCCACGAGGTCGTTCACGTCCCGGACGCGGTAGACGTACTTCGCGATCCAGAACAGCGTGTTGAGGTCGCGAAGGCCGCCCTTGCCCTCCTTGACGTTGGGCTCCACCAGATAGCGCGAGGCGCCGGCCTTGCCGAGCCGCTCGTCGCGCTCCTGCAGCTTGGCGGCGGCGAACTCCGCCGCGGTGTTGCTGATCACTTCGGCGTCGAAGCGGGTGATCAGCTCGTCGATGAGCTCGGCGTCGCCGGCGACGTGGCGCGCTTCCAGCACCGCGGTGCGGATGGTCATGTCGGCGCGGGCGAGGCGGATGCACTCGTCGATCGAGCGGGTGGCGTGGCCGACCTTCAGCCCCGCGTCCCACAGCACGTAGAGCATGGCCTCGACCACGCTCTCGCCCCAGGCGGTCTGCTTGTAGGGCAGCAGGAACAGCAGATCGACGTCGGAGCCCGGCGCCATGGTGCCGCGCCCGTAGCCGCCGACGGCGGCGATCCCCAGCCGTTCGCCGGAGGAGGGGTTCAGCCGGGGGTAGAGGTCGCTGACGATGTGGCCGAACAGCGCCTGCACGACCGAATCCATCAGGCCGGACAGGCGTTCCGCGCAGGCCGACCCCGCGCCGTCCTCGATCAGCCAGGAGCGGGCGACGGCGCGGCCTTCGGCCAGCGCCTGCTTCACGCGGCCGACGATGAGGCTGTGCCGGTCGCGGCTCGGGCCGGCCTCGCGGGCGATCCGGGAGAGGTCCGCCTCGAGGGCGGCGCGGTCGCAAAGGGCGCGGGCGTCGCGCGCGACGCGCAAGCGTTGGCGGACGGTGGACATCAGGACTCGAGGCTTTGGGAGGTCATGAGCCGCGGACCATAGGCGCGAAGACGTTAATGCGCCATGCGGCAAGGTTCGCGCCGCCGAGCGGATGCGATCGAGGCGCCGCTCCGGTTGCGGAGCGACGCCTCGAAGAACGCTAGCGGAAAGGCGGCTGATGCCGAGGCGGTTACTGCGCCTGCTGGATGCCCGAGAGCAGCCAGCGGCCGCCGCGGGCGCGCACGAAGGTCCAGACCTCCGTCGCCTCGATCGGCGTCGTCGGGTCGCCGTCGACCACCCGGCCGGTGGCGCGATCCTCCGTGACGTCGACCAACTCGTAGCGCATCGCGACGGTCGCGTACTCGCGGTCGCCCTCGCGCCAGGCTTCGGCGAGGTCGCCCTGGAGCAGCTTGATGGCGGAGGCCTTGTTCACGACGCCGCGGCTGGCGTCGTCGGCGAGGTCCTCGCCGAAGATCTCGACCATCTCGGGCGTCGCGAGGCCGCGCAGGCGGGAGAGGTCTTCGCGGGACCAGGCCTCCTGCACCTCGCCGAGCAGCCGCTCGAAGACGTCGAAATCGTCCTTCTGAAGCTCGACGGGGGCCGCGGCGGCTCCGCCGCCGAAGCCCGAACCGAAACCGGATCCAAGACCCGAGCCGAGACCGCCGCCAAGACCCGTGCGGGCCGCGGCGTTCGGAGCCTCGGGACGATAGCCGGCGCCCACGTCAGGACCGCCCGCGGTCGCGGCGCGGTAGGCCGGCGCGCTCTCGTTGCGGCGGCGGAACCACTTCAGAGCGAAATAGATCGCGCCGCCGATCAGGGCGACCTGCAGCAGCAGGCCGAGGATCGAGGCGAAGCCTCCGAGTCCGCCGAACAGGCCCGAGCCGGACAGGAGGCCGAACAGGCCGGCGCCGAGCAGGCCGCCCATGATCGCGCCACCGAGGCCGCCGCCGAACATGCCGCGACGCTGCTGGCCTGCGGCCGCGCCGGCGCCCGGCGTCTGCTGGCCCGGCTGCGTGATGGAGCGCTGCATCGGCGCCGCGCCCGGCGAGGTCGCCGTCGGAGGCGGCGCGGAGAAGGTCTTGCTGCCGCGGCTGCCGAAACTGCCGCTGCGACCGGCGCGCGCGTCCGCGTCGAGCGGCGCGAGCGTCACGCCGACGATCAGCGCGGCGAGGGCCGCGGCCAAGGTGCGGCGGAAAGCGGGGGTCGTGCGGGGCATGCGGCGCCTATTCCTATGTTGAACCGCCGGAAACATGGTGGGCCGCGGGGCAAATGTCATCGATCGCGGGCGTGATCCGCGATCACGCTTGCGCCAGTGGGCCGGTCGCCGACGCCCGAGGCGAGCCTCGGCCAGGTCGAAGTGAGGCGTCGGCGCCACTCATGCGCGAATTGCCGCCCGATCACACTCTCGTCAATTCATGCACTCGGCGATGCAACTCATTGTTGCGTCATTCGTGTCCCCGCATACCCCAAGGCATCCCATGACCTCGCTTCTGCGCACGGCCGTATCGGCCGCCGCCCTGCTCGCCGGCGTCTCCCTCGCGTCCGCCGCCGATCTCCCCGCCTACGAAGCGCCGGCCGCCATCGCGGTGTCGGGCTTCACCTGGACCGGCTTCTACGTCGGCGCGCACGCTGGCTACGTCTGGGGCGACCACGACATCAAGACCCGCGGCAAGGACGACATGACGCGGAGCAACGTCGATCGGCGGTTGCGCCCGCCGAGCATCGGCATCGACGGGGACGGCTGGATGGTCGGCGCGCAGGCTGGCTACAACTTCCAGCTCGACAACTCCCCCATCGTCTTCGGCGTCGAGGCTGACATCTCCTACACCGACATCGACGACACCCGTCGCTACGCCATCCCCTTCGATCGCGGCCCGGGCATCATTCGCTCCAGCTTCAAGCAGGAGCTCGAGTTCCTGGGCACCGTGCGCGGCCGCCTCGGCTACGCCTTCGACCGCGTTCTGGTCTACGGCACCGGCGGCCTCGCCTACGGCAAGGTCAAGACCTCGGCTCGCTTCCTTAACAACTCCACCGGCGGCGGCACGCTCGGCTTCTCCGACCGCGAGAGCGGCGTCGAGGTCGGCTACGCGGTCGGTGGCGGCGTCGAGTACGCCGTGACCGACAACATCACCGTGAAGGGCGAGTACCTCTACTACGACCTGGGCGACACCAAGCTGAACGTGAACCGCACCGCGCTCGCGCCGGTCGGCCAGTCGGGCTACCGCTCCAAGTTCGAGAACGACGGCCACATCGCTCGCCTGGGCGTGAACTACAAGTTCTGATCGACCCTACGGGCGTCGGGATGGAAGGGCGGCCTTCGGGCCGCCCTTTTGCGTTCGAGCGGCTCGCCAGGGAGGCTGTCGCAGCTTTGATATAAAGACTTCTTTATGTCTTTATTGATTGGCGGAGCCTGCCGTGCTAGGCAGCGGCCCAGATCGATCGTCGGGCTCGCCCGCGGTCACAGGACCCTCCGCGAAAGGACGAGCCCCATGAGCGCTCCCGACTACGTCATCAAGGACATCTCCCTCGCCGACTGGGGCCGCAAGGAGCTCGCGATCGCCGAGACGGAGATGCCCGGCCTGATGTCGGTGCGCCAGGAGTACGGCCCGTCGCAGCCGCTGAAGGGCGCGCGCATCGCCGGCTCGCTGCACATGACGATCCAGACCGCGATGCTGATCGAGACGCTGAAGGCGCTCGGCGCCGACGTCCGCTGGGCTTCGTGCAACATCTATTCGACCCAGGACCACGCCGCCGCCGCGATCGCCGCCAACGGCACGCCGGTGTTCGCGGTCAAGGGCGAGACCCTGACCGAGTACTGGGACTACACCCACCGCATCTTCGAGTGGGCGGACGGCGGCACGCCGAACATGATCCTCGACGACGGCGGCGACGCCACCCTTCTGCTCCACCTCGGCAAGCGCGCGGAAGCCGGCGACGTCGCCTTCCTCGAAGGCGCGACCAACGAGGAGGAAGAGGTCCTGTTCGCGGCCATCAAGTCGCGCCTCAAGACCCATCCGGGCTGGTACACGAAGAACGCCGACGCCATCCAGGGCGTGACCGAAGAGACCACCACGGGCGTGCATCGCCTGTACGAGCTCGCCAAGAAGGGCGAGCTGCTGTTCCCGGCGATCAACGTCAACGACAGCGTCACAAAGTCGAAGTTCGACAACCTCTACGGCTGCCGTGAGAGCCTCGTCGACGCGATCCGCCGCGGCACCGACGTGATGATGGCCGGCAAGGTCGCGATGGTCGCGGGCTTCGGCGACGTCGGCAAGGGCTCAGCCGCCTCGCTGCGCCAGGCCGGCTGCCGCGTGATGGTGTCCGAGGTCGACCCGATCTGCGCGCTGCAGGCGGCGATGGAGGGCTACGAGGTCACCACGATGGAGGACGCGACCACCCGCGCCGACATCTTCGTCACCGCGACCGGCAACGTCGACGTCATCACCGTCGACCACATGCGCGCGATGAAGGACCGGGCGATCGTCTGCAACATCGGCCACTTCGACAGCGAGATTCAGATCGGGCTGCTGAAGAACTTCAAGTGGGACAACGTCAAGCCGCAGGTCGACGAGGTCGAGTTCCCCGACGGCAAGCGCATCATCGTGCTGTCGGAAGGCCGCCTGGTGAACCTCGGCAACGCCACGGGCCACCCGTCCTTCGTGATGTCGGCCTCGTTCACGAACCAGACGCTCGCGCAGATCGAGCTCTGGGCGAACAACAAGGACGGCAAGTACGGCAAGCAGGTCTACGTGCTTCCCAAGACGCTCGACGAGAAGGTCGCGGCGCTCCACCTCGGCAAGATCGGCGTAAAGCTGTCGAAGCTCTCGGACAAGCAGGCGAGCTACATCGGCGTGCCGCAGGCCGGCCCGTTCAAGCCCGAGACCTACCGCTACTGAGCGGTCCGGCGCGCCCCTCTCCACACGAGACGGGGCGCGCCGCCCCCGCCCCTCGTCTGGCGCGGCGCAGGGCCGCGCTCGCTTGACGCTCCTGCGCGCGGTTCCTACCTTCGCGCCAACGCACGAGAGCGCTGGCGGGTCGCCCACGGCCCCCTTGTCCGCGCTCCAACGATAAGGATTTGCCCCATGGCGACCGCCAAGGTTTCCGACGCGACCTTCGAACAGGACGTGCTGAAGTCGTCCGAGCCCGTCGTCGTCGACTTCTGGGCCGAATGGTGCGGCCCCTGCCGCGCGATCGGCCCGGCGCTCGAAGAGATCTCCGAGGAGATGGCGGGCAAGGTGAAGATCGTGAAGCTCAACGTCGACGAGAACCCCGAGATCGCCACCCGCTTCGGCATCAGTGCCATTCCGATGCTGATGATGTTCAAGGGCGGCGAGCATGTCGCCACCCAGCGCGGCGCGGCTCCGAAGTCCAAGCTCGTGAGCTGGATCGAGACCTCGGTCTAGATCGCCCCCAATCCCGGAGTGTCCGGGGACGGCGTCTGAACGACAAAAGCCCCCGGCGCGAGCCGGGGGCTTTTTGGTTTCGGGACGCCGAGGTCGACGCGCGGGCGTCTACTGCGGCGGGGTGCCGTTGGCGGCCAGGGCGTCGCCCGCGAGATAGAGCGAGCCGGTGATCAGCACGCGCGGCGGAACCGAGCCGGCCGCGCGCGCCGCCTTGCCGAGGGCCTCGTCGATCGTGGCGCAGGCCTCGGCGGCGAGGCCCGCGCGTTCGGCCGCCGCCGCCACCTCCTCGACGGACCGCGCGGCGGTCGAGGACGAGATCGGCACGCAGTAGACGCGGCCGGCGAGGCCCGCGAAGGCCTCCAGAAAACCGTCCGAATCCTTGGTGTTCAGCATGCCGACGATCATCACGATCGGCTTCGGAGACCGCTCGTCGAGCTCGGCCAGCGTCGAGGCGACGGCGCGGCCGCCGTCCGGGTTGTGGCCGCCGTCGAGCCAGAGCTCGGAGCCTTCCGGCAGCAGGGTAGGCAGACGTCCGGTCGCGAGGCGCTGCATGCGCGCCGGCCAGTTCACCGCGCCAAGCCCGGCTTCGATGGCGTCGGCCCCGATCCTGAGCGCGGGCAGGGCGCGCAGCGTCGCGATGGCGGCGCCGGCGTTCTCGATCTGGTGGCGGCCGACGAGGCGCGGCAGCGGCAGGTCGAGGAGGCCGTCGCCGTCCTCGAACACCAGCCGGCCGCGCTCCTCGCGCGCCTGCCAATCCTGGCCCGAGATCGACAGCGGCGCCGCGACGCGCGCGGCCTCGCGTTCGATCGCGACGAGGGCGGCCTCCTCCTGCCGGGCGAGGATCGCCGGCGTCAGGCTCTTCAGCACGCCGGCCTTCTCATGGGCGATGGCGGCGATGTCGTCGCCGAGGAACTTCTGGTGGTCGAGGCTGACCGGCGTGATCACGCTCGCGAGCGCGGTCTCGATCACGTTGGTCGCGTCGTAGCGGCCGCCGAGGCCGACCTCGAGCAGCAGCACGTCCGCCGGGGAGCGCGCGAACAACAGCATCGCGGCGACGGTGGTGATCTCGAACAGCGTGATCTCGCGGCCGGCGTTGACGCGCTCGACCTCGTCGAAGGTCGCGACCAGCCGGTCCTCGTCCACATAACTTCCGCCGCCCGGCGCCCCGAGCCGGATGCGCTCGTGGAAGCGCACGAGATGGGGCGAGGTGTAGACGTGGACGGAGCGGCCGGAGGCTTCCAGCATCGCCCGCAGGAAGGCCGTGGTCGACCCCTTGCCGTTGGTGCCGGCGATCTGGATCGCCGGCGGCATCGCCCGTTCCGGATGGCCGAGGTCGGCCAGCAGACGCTGGGTCCGTCCGAGGGAGAGGTCGATCTCCTTCGGGTGCAGCGCGAGGAAACGCGCGAGGATGGCGTCGCTGATCTCCACCGAGGTCGGCTGCCGGGCGGGCGCGGGGCTCACGCCGGAACGGGTCCGGCGTGCGCCTCCTCCGGCTCCGGCGCGGCGAGAGCGCGACCGTCGTCCTTCGGCTGCTTGGTCAACAGGCGGCACAGCCGCGCGAGCGTCGCGCGCAGGTCCTTGCGGTGGACGACCATGTCCACCATGCCGTGGTCCTTGAGGTATTCCGAGCGCTGGAACCCGTCCGGCAGCTTCTCGCGGATGGTCTGCTCGATCACCCGCGGACCGGCGAAGCCGATCAGCGCGCCGGGCTCGGCGATGTGGACGTCGCCCAGCATCGCGTAGGAGGCGGTGACGCCGCCCGTGGTCGGGTTGGTCATGACGACGATATACGGCTTCTTCGCCTCGCGCAGGATCTGCACCGCGACGGTCGTGCGCGGCATCTGCATGAGCGAGAGGATGCCCTCCTGCATGCGCGCCCCGCCGGAGGCCGCGAACAGGATGCAGGGGGTGCCGCGCTCAGCGGCGGTCTCCAGCCCGCGCACGATCGCCTCGCCGGCGGCCATGCCGAGCGAGCCGCCCATGAATTCGAAGTCCTGCACCACGACGGTGACGGGCGAACCGTCGATGGTTCCGACCGCGACCTTCACCGCGTCGGTCATGCCGGTCTTGGTGCGGGCGTCCTTCAGGCGGTCGACGTACTTCTTCTCGTCCCGGAACTTGAGCGGATCGATCGTCACCTCAGGGAGCGCGATCTCCTCGTAGCCGGGGTCGAGCGTCGCCGCGAGGCGCTGCTTGGCGCCCATGCGCATGTGGTAGCCGGACCCGGGGATCACCCAGTCGTTGGCCTCCACGTCCTTGTGGAACACGAGCTGCCCGGTCTCCGGGCACTTGATCCACAGGTTCTCCGGCGTTGCGTCCTTGCGCGGCCAGAGGTTGTTGATCTTGGGACGTACGACGTTGACGAGCCAGTTCATCGGGGCCTTGCGCCTCCCGTGTTAGCGTCAGGCCGCGACGCGGGCCGAGCGGACGCCGGCCGCGAGCGCCGCGACGAGGTCCGTCACCGCGGACACGGTCTTTGCGGTTGCGTGGCCCTCGGCGTCGAGCGAGCCGCGGACGGCGTCGACCAGAGCCGAGCCGACCACCACGCCGTCCGCGCCTTTCGCGATCGCCGCCGCATGCTCGGGCGTCTTCACGCCGAAGCCGACGGCGACGGGCAGGGCCGTGTGGCGCTTGATGCGCTGCACCGCTCCGGCGACCACGTCGAAATCAGGCGTGGCCGTGCCGGTCACGCCTGCGATGGATACGTAATAGACGAAACCCGAGGTGTTTTGGAGCACGGCGGGAAGCCGCACGTCGTTCGTCGTAGGGGTCGCGAGCCGGACGAAGGCGAGGCCGGCCTTCAGCGCGGGGAGGCAGAGCTCCTCGTCCTCCTCCGGCGGCAGGTCGACGACGATCAGGCCGTCGACGCCGGCGGCCTTGGCGTCCGCCAGGAAGCTCTCAACGCCGTAGACGTAGATCGGGTTGTAGTAGCCCATCAGCACGATCGGCGTGGCGCCGTCGCCCTCGCGGAAGGCGCGCACCAGATCGAGCGTCTTCACCAGGCTCTCGCCGCCCGCCAGCGCGCGCAGGCCCGCCTGCTGGATGGCGGGGCCGTCGGCCATCGGGTCGGTGAAGGGCACGCCGAGCTCGATCACGTCCGCGCCCGCGCCCGGCAGCGCCTTGAGGATCGCGAGCGAGGTCGCGTGGTCGGGGTCGCCGGCTGTGACGAAGGTCACCAGCGCCGCGCGGCCCTCGGCTGCGGTCGCGGCGAAACGGGCGTCGATGCGGGTCGTCACAGGCTCGTTCCCAGCAGCTCGGCCACCTGCGGCACGTCCTTGTCGCCGCGGCCGGAGAGGTTGACGACCATCAGGTGGTCCTTCGGCAGCGTCGGCGCGAGCTCGACCACCTTGGCGATGGCGTGCGCGCTTTCCAGCGCCGGGATGATGCCCTCGAGCTTCGACAGCAGCTGGAACGCCGACACCGCCTCGTCGTCGGTGGCGGAGAGATACTTCACCCGGCCGATGTCGTTCAGCCAGGCGTGCTCCGGCCCGATGCCGGGATAGTCGAGGCCGGCGGAGATCGAGTGGCCTTCCTCGATCTGGCCGTCCTTGTCCATCAGCAGGTAGGTGCGGTTGCCGTGCAGAACGCCGGGCCGGCCGCCGGCGATCGAAGCGGCGTTGAGGCCCGACAGGCCGAAGCCCGCAGCCTCGACGCCGTAGATCGCGACGTCGGCGTCGTCGAGGAAGGGGTGGAACAGGCCGATCGCGTTCGAGCCGCCGCCGACGCAGGCGATCAGGCTATCGGGCAGGCGGCCCTCCATCTCCTGCATCTGGACCCTGGTCTCGTCGCCGATGACCGACTGGAAGTCGCGCACCATGCCCGGGTAGGGATGGGGGCCGGCGACCGTGCCGATGCAATAGAAGGTGTCGGCGACGTTGGTGACCCAGTCGCGCAGCGCCTCGTTCATGGCGTCCTTGAGCGTCTTCGCGCCGGACTGCACCGGCACCACGGTCGCGCCCAGCATCTTCATGCGGAACACGTTGGGGGCCTGACGGGCGACGTCGACCGCGCCCATGAACACCACGCACTCGAGTCCGAAGCGGGCGCAGAGCGTCGCGGTGGCGACGCCGTGCTGCCCGGCGCCGGTCTCGGCGATCACCCGCTTCTTGCCCATGCGGCGGGCGAGCAGGATTTGGCCGAGGACGTTGTTCACCTTGTGGGAGCCGGTGTGGTTCAGCTCCTCGCGCTTCAGGTAGACCTTGGCGCCGCCGAGATGCTCGGTCAGGCGTTCGGCGAAATAGAGCGGGCTCGGCCGGCCGATGTAGTGCGTCCGGTACGACGCCATCTCGGCGTGGAACGCCGGGTCCTTCTTCGCCGCCTCGTACTCGGCCTCGAGCTCGAGGATCAGCGGCATCAGCGTCTCGGCGACGAAACGGCCGCCATAGATTCCAAACCGGCCGCGCTCGTCGGGGCCGGTGCGGAACGAATTCGGCAGGGCATGCTCGGTCACGGACGAAGCCTTCATCAAGATTCGCGACGGCCGGCGCGGGTGCGGTCAGCCGTCTGATCGTACGGCGCGGACGAACGCCCGGATGCGGTCCTGATCCTTGACGCCGGGGGCGCTTTCCACGCCCGAGGAGACGTCGACCGCGGGCGCGCGGGTGCGCGCGACGGCCTCGGCCACGTTTTCGGGCGTAAGCCCTCCGGAAAGCACGAAGCGCAGGCTGGGGTCAAGCGCGGCAAGGAGGCCCCAGTCGAAGGCGACGCCATTGCCGCCGGGCAGGACCGCGCCCTTCGGCGGCTTGGCGTCGAACAGCACGCGGTCGACGACGCTTTGGTAGAGCGCGATGGCGGCGAGATCGTCGGCGGTCGCGACCGGGATCGCCTTCCAGACCTCGCGGTCGAAACGCGCCTTCACCGCCGCCGTCCGCTCCGGCGTCTCGTGGCCGTGGAGCTGGAGAACGTCGGGATCAATCGCCTCGACCAGGGCGTCCAGCGCGGCGTCGTCGGCGTCGACGGTCAGCACGGCGATCGCGGCCCGGCCGCGGGCGAGGTCCGCCAGCGCCCGCGCGCGCGGGATATCCACATGCCGCGGGCTCTTCGGAAACGAGACGAAGCCCACGTGGCTCGCGCCGGCGTCGAGCGCGGCGTCCAGCGTCGCCTCGTCCGACAGACCGCAGATCTTGATCTCGACCGGCATCGCGCGTCCTCGGGCCGCGGCGCGTCCGCCGCCGGCTTCGTTCCGCATGTCGGACTTCTTCCGCGCGACGTCAATCCGGGTGGGGACCGCCGAAAGCCCCGCGGGCGGCCGAACAGAGCCGCCGGCGAATCCTACAACTTAAATTAACATTCAAAAATTGGTTTTGTACGAAAAGTCGACATCTAAACAGTAGATTGCTATATGCGGCGTCCTGGCCGCAGCGGCGATGCTCGCGCGACGGCCCTCTCGCACACGCGGGCGCACTCCGCGCGCCCTGCATTGGAGCCTGTCATGGCCGCTTTCCTCCGCCGCGCCGCTCTCGCGCTCGGCCTCGCCGCCTTCGCCGCAGCGCCGGCCGGCGCCGCGGAGCCCACCACGATCCTCAACGCCTCCTACGATGTGGGCCGCGAGCTCTACGTGGCGCTGAACGCGGCCTTCGCCGCCGACTGGAAGGCGAAGTCGGGGGCCGAAGTCACCGTCAACCAGAGCCATGCGGGGACCTCCAAGCAGGCGCGTTCGATCCTCGAAGGTCTCGACGCCGACGTGGTGACGTTCAACCAGGAGCTCGACGTGCAGTTCCTGGCCGACAAGGGCGCGGTGGCCTCCGACTGGCGCACGCGCCTGCCGAACGGCGCTTCGCCCTACTTCTCGCTGCCGGCCTTCGTGGTGCGCTCCGGCAACCCGAAGAACGTCAAGAACTGGGACGACCTCGTCCGGTCCGACGTCAAGGTGGTGTTCCCGAACCCCAAGACGTCGGGCAACGCCCGCTACACCTACCTCGCGGCCTACGCCTTCGCGCTGAAGGCTTATGGCGGCGACGAGGCCAAGGCGGACGACTTCGTGAAGAAGCTGCTGGCGAACGTGCCGGTGTTCGACACCGGCGGCCGCGGCGCCACCACCACCTTCGTGGAGCGCGGCATCGGCGACGTGCTGGTGACCTTCGAGGCGGAGACGGCAGCGGTGAAGAAGGAGTACGGGGCCGACAAGGTCGACGTGGTCGTGCCGCCGGTCAGCCTGCTCGCGGACTTCCCCGTCTCGGTGGTGGACAAGGTCGTCGAAAAGCGCGGGACCCGCGCGGTCGCGACCGGCTATCTCGAATGGCTGTACTCGCCCAAGGCGCAGGAGATCATCGCCTCGTTCAACAACCGCCCGCGCGACGCCAAGGTGACGGCTGCGACCGCGGCGCAGTTCCCGAAGGTCGATCTCCTGACGGTCGACGACGTGTTCGGCGGCTGGAAGAAGGCGAACGAGGTCCACTTCGCGTCGGGCGGCAAGCTCGACCAGCTGTTCGTGGGGCGCTAAAGGCTAGCGCGGGGAAGGACGTCATCCCGGCCGCGCGAAGCGGGTGCCGGGATCGCCATCGGGGCTTGGCGCCTTTTCCTCCGACGATCCCGGCTCTGCGCGGTTGACGCCGCTCCGGCCGGGATGACGCCCCTCGTCTCCAGCGCCTTCGAGCCCGCATGCCCCGCACGATCCTCCCCGGCTTCCGCCTCGCGATGGGCTGCACTCTCGTGTACGTCGGCGTGATCGTGCTGCTGCCGCTGGCCGCCCTCGTGTGGCAGGCCGCGGACCTGGGCTGGGCCCGGTTCGTGACGGTGGTGACCGGCGAGCGCGCGCTCGCCGCCTTCCGCGTCACTGTCCTCGCGGCGCTGGGCGCGACCGCCATCAACGCCGTGTTCGGCCTCGCCCTTGCCTGGGCGCTCGTGCGCTACGACTTTCCCGGCAAACGCCTTCTGGACGCGCTGGTCGACGTGCCCTTCGCGCTGCCGACGGCGGTCGCGGGCGTCGCGCTCACCGCGCTGTTCGCCGGCAACGGCTGGTACGGCCAGCTGCTGGAGCCGTTCGGGATCAAGGTCGCCTACGCCCCGCTCGGCATCGTCGCGGCCATGACCTTCACCAGCCTGCCCTTCGTGGTGCGGAGCGTCCAGCCCGTGCTGGAGGACCTGACGGCGGACGTCGAGGAGGCGGCCGAGACGCTCGGGGCCGGCCAGGCCCGGATCTTCGCAAGCGTGATCTTCCCATCGATCTTCCCCGCCTTTCTCGCCGGATGCAGCCTCGCCTTCGCCCGCTCGCTCGGCGAGTTCGGCGCGGTGATCTTCATCGCCGGCAACCAGCCGTTCCGCACCGAGATCGCGGCGCTGCTCGTGTTCATCCGGCTCGAGGAATACGACTACCCCGCGGCCGCCGCGATCGCGTCCGTGATGCTCGGCGCGGCCTTCCTGATGCTGCTGGCGGTCAACGCCATCCAGCTCTGGAGCCTGCGCTGGACGAGGTCGGCGTCATGAGCGCGAAGGGTCGCTCCCGCGTCGGCGACGGGCCGGTCTTTCGGCCCGTTCTGCTCACCCTCGTCATGCTGGGCGCCGCGCTGCTGATCGTCGGGCCGCTCGCGATCATCTTCGTGGAGGCCTTCAAGGCGGGCCTCGGCGTCTACCTGTCGAACCTCGCCGCGCCCGACACCGTCCACGCGATCGGACTCACCGTCTTGACCGCGCTGGTCGCGGTTCCCGTCAACGTCGCCTTCGGGATCGCGGCCGCCTGGGCGATCGCGAAGTTCGAATTTCCCGGCAAGGGCCTGCTGACGGCGCTGGTGGAGCTGCCGTTCTCGATCTCGCCGATCGTCGCCGGCGTCGCCTATCTCTTCGTCTACGGCGCGCAAGGCTGGTTCGGCCCGACGCTCGACGCGCTCGGGATCAAGGTGATGTTCGCCTATCCCGCGATCGTGCTGGCGAGCCTGTTCGTCACCGCGCCCTTCGTGGCGCGCGAAATCCTGCCGGTGATGCAGCAGCAGGGCTCGGACGAGGAGGAGGCGGCGCTGTCGCTGGGCGCCTCGGGCTGGCGGACGCTCTGGAGCGTGACGCTGCCCAACGTGCGCTGGGCGCTGCTCTACGGCGCGGTGCTGACCAACGCGCGGGTGATGGGCGAGTTCGGGGCGGTGTCGGTGGTGTCGGGCTCGATCCGCGGGGTCACCAACACGCTGCCGCTGCAGATCGAGCTGCTGTACCAGGACTACAACGCGGCGGGCGCCTTCGCGGCGGCGACCGTGCTCGCCGGCATCGCGCTGCTCACCATCGTGGCGAAACTGATCGTCGAGCGGATGGACCCCGACAGGACCGGCTGAGGCCTACTCGTCCTCGCCGAAGCGGTTCGCGACGAGGCTGGCGATCGCCTCGATCGCCTCTTCCGCGTCCGCGCCCTTGGCCTCGACGTGGATCGTGGTGCCGGGCGCCGCGGCCAGCATCATCAGCCCCATGATCGAGGTGCCGCCCACCGTCTCGCCGGCGCGGCTCACGCGCACGTCCGCGGTGAACCTCTCGACGACCTGGACGAACTTCGCGGAGGCGCGCGCGTGCAGACCCCGCTTGTTGATGATCGGGAGCTCGCAGGAAACGCGGCTGTCGCTCGTCTCGATCATTGCGGCGGCGTCCTGGACGATCACACTCTGGAAAAGGGAGAAGCCTACTTGCCCGAGAGCACACGGCTCGCGACGTTGATGTACTTGCGCCCCGCCTCCTGCGCCTGGACCACCGCCGCGTCAAGCGGAAGGTCGGAGCGAACGCTGGCGAGCTTGATCAGCATCGGCAGGTTGATGCCGGCGATGACCTCGACCTTGCGGCCCTCCATGCAGGAGATCGCGAGATTGGACGGGGTTCCCCCGAACATGTCGGTCAAGACGGCGACGCCGTCTCCCGTGTCGACCTCGTGGACCGCGGCGATGATGTCGCCCCGACGGAGCTCCATGTCGTCCTCGGGCTCGATCGTGATGGTCGCGATCTGGCCCTGGGGTCCGACGACGTGCTCGAGCGCGGAACGAAACTCACAGGCGAGCCGCCCATGGGTTACGAGTACGAGGCCTATCATGCAGTCTCCGCGCAAGCTTGTTTGCGCTCCGGGTCGAGGTCGTCGCGCGGCTGGCCGTCGCGGATCGACCTGAAAAGAGGCGCCGAGGGCGCCGGAAGAGGCAGTTTTTCATGTTGCGGCGCGAACGCAAGTGCGGAGCCGCCACAACCCGCGTGCGACAGCATGCGAAAAACAGTCTGGCACGCCAACACGAGGCCTCCGGAGCCATTTCCTGCGACCTGAAGTCGCGGAAGCGTGACGCCTTCTACCGCAGTGCGAAGCTCCGCCGCCTCGGGAGAGCGGGGTCCGGCGGCGCCGAGATCGACCACCAGACGCACGATCGCCGCCGGACAACAGGCCTCCGCGACGACGCCGAGGCCCCGAACCTCCGCGAGACCCGCGATTGCCTCCGGCGCCTCGGCGACCAGGCGGCCGTTGACCGCCGTCAGCCGCGCCCGATCGTCGGCGACGAGGCGCGCGAACCGGCCGTCGCGCGCGGCTTCGCGCACCAGCGCGAGCGCGAGCGTCGTCTTGCCCGCGCCCGAGGCTCCGCGGATGAGAACGCCAGCTTCGTCGATCACCACGACGCTGGCGTGGACCGTGGGCGCGCTCACGCCAGCGCCGCCGGCAGGCGCACGACGAAGCGCGCGCCCAGGATCTTGTGCTCGTCGCCCTCGTTGACGGGCTTGCGGACGCGGTTCTCGGCGCGGATGCGGCCGTTGTGCGCCTCGACGATCTGCCGGGAGATCGACAGGCCGAGGCCGGAGTTCTGGCCGAACCCCTGGTCCGGCCGGTCGGTGTAGAAGCGCTCGAAGATCTTCTCGACGGCGTCGGGCCGGATGCCGGGGCCGCTGTCCTCGACGACGATCTCGACCGAGGCCTTGGAGCGGCGGCAGAGCACGCGCACCGTCGCGCCCTTGGGGGAGAACGAGCGCGCGTTGTCGATCAGGTTGGTCACGACCTGCGCGAGCCGCGAATCGTGGCCGAGCACCAGATAGGCGTCGCGGCCCTGGGCCGCGTCGGCGACGGTCAGCGCGACGGCGATCCCGTCGTCGCGGGTGACGCTGTTCTGCATGTCGATCACGGTGGAGAGCAGCTTCACCACGTCCACAGGCTCGGTGTCCTGACGCTGGAGTTCGGCGTCGAGCCGGCTCGCGTCGGAGATGTCGCTGATGAGCCGGTCGAGCCGCCGCACGTCGTGCTCGATCACGCCGAGCAGGCGTTGACGCGAGTCGTCGTTGCGGGCGAGCGGAAGCGTCTCCACCGCCGAGCGGAGCGACGTGAGCGGGTTCTTGAGCTCGTGCGCGACGTCGGCCGCAAAGCGCTCGATCGCCTCCATCCGGGCGTAGAGCGCGTTGGTCATGTCGCGCAGCGCGCCTGAGAGATGGCCGATCTCGTCGGATCGGTTGGTGAAGTCCGGGATCTCGGCGCGCCGCCGGACGCCGTTGCGCACCCGCTCGGCCCCGTCGGCGAGCTTGCGCACGGGGCCCGCGATCGTGCTTGCGAGCAGCAGCGACAGCACGACCATGACGGCGGCGGCCACCAGGAAGACGCGCACGATCGCGAAGCGCTCGGCCTGCACGATGGCGTCGATGTCGCCGCCCTGGGTCGAGAGCAGCAGCACGCCGGTGACGGCGCGGAAGCGCTGGATCGGCACGGCGACCGAGACGATGATCTCGCCGTTGTCGTTCACGCGCACGATGCTCTCCGGCGTGCCGGAGATCGCGCGCTTGACCTCGGGGTAGGCCCGGCCGTTGGACGCCCCGATCTCCTCGTAGATTGGCAGGTCCGAGCGCCGGAACCACCGCTTCACGGTGCGGACCGCCTGGTCGATGAGCGTGGGCTCCCGCGTCTGGGGCGGCGGCAGGTCGAAGCGCAGGATGTCGCCGCGCGCGTAGAGCGAACGCGAATCGAGCAGCAGAGCGCCGTCGCGGTCGTAGATGCGGGCCCGGGTGCGGGTGGGCGTCACGAGCCGGCGAAGCACGGGCGCGACCCGTTCGGGGTTGATCGGAAATTCGAGGCTGGTCAGCCCCTCCTCGTTCGGCGAGGCGCTTTCCCCGGCCTGAAGCTCGAGCAGCCGGTCCGGATCGACGTAGAGCTGGTTGGTGTCGACGGTGGCGGAGGAGGCGATCGCGCCGGCGATGATCTCGCCCTGGATCAGGAGGCTCTGCACGCGGGCGTCGATCAGCCCCGCCCGGAACTGGTTGAGGTAGAGGATGCCCGACAGCAGCGCGACGAGGCCGGCGAGGTTCAGGATGACGATGCGGCGCGTCAGGCTGGAGAAGCCGAGCATCCGCAGCGCGAGCAAGGCGGCTTTGGCGCGCTCCTTCAGCGAGGGGCGCGCGGCGTCGTCGTCGGCGTCGACCGTCGCGATCTCGTCCGGCCGTTCCGCGTCGACGCTCATTTCGTTGTCCGTCCGAACGCGGCCCGGAGGGTCGCCGCTCAGATTTCCTTGAAGCGGTATCCGACGCCGTACAGCGTCTCGATCATGTCGAAGTCGTCGTCCGTCGACTTGAACTTCTTGCGGAGCCGCTTGATGTGGCTGTCGATGGTGCGGTCGTCCACATAGACCTGATCGTCATAGGCCGCGTCCATCAGGGCGTTGCGGCTCTTCACCACGCCGGGGCGCATCGCCAGCGCCTGCAGGATGAGGAACTCGGTGACCGTCAGCGTCACCGCCTCGCCCTTCCAGGTGCAGGTGTGGCGCTCGGGGTCCATCATTAGCAGGCCGCGCTCGAGCGCCTTGCTGTCGGGACCCTTGGCGATGGCGCCCGGCGCAGCCGGGTCCTTCGCGGCCGCGCGGCGCAACACCGCCTTGACGCGCTCCACCAGCAGGCGCTGCGAGAACGGCTTCCGGATGAAGTCGTCCGCGCCCATCTTGAGGCCGAACAGCTCGTCGATCTCCTCGTCCTTCGACGTCAGGAAGATGACCGGCAGCTCGGACTTTTGGCGCAGCCGCCGCAGCAGCTCCATCCCGTCCATGCGGGGCATCTTGATATCGAAGATCGCAAGGTCCGGCGGCGACGTCTTCAGCCCTTCAAGGGCCGCGGCGCCGTCGTTGTAGGTCTGGATCCGGTACCCCTCCGCTTCGAGAGCGATGGAGACCGAGGTCAGGATGTTGCGGTCGTCGTCGACCAAAGCGATGGTTGGCATGTCGCCGTCATATGTCGAAAAGCCCATGCCGCATGAAGCGGCGCCAAGTGGCTTAAATGTGACGGACGCGCCGATTGACCTTGATTGTCAAGGCGCCACTTGGTCGGCGCCTCCCGTAACAGGAGCGCGAAGCGCCGATGACCACAGCCGCCTCCGCCGCGCCGGAGCCCACCGCCGGGTCCGGTTTCGACCCGATCGGGGTCGCGCGCGCGCTGCTCCGGTCCTCCCGGCGCGCCAGTCTGGCGACGCTCGGCCCCGACGGCGCTCCCTACGTTTCGTTGGTCGCGCTCGCGACCGCGCCCGACGGCGCGCCGCTGCTGCTCGTGTCCAATCTCGCCCGCCACGCGCACAATCTCGCGAGCGATCCCCGCGCCAGCCTGCTCTGCGCCGACGTCGGCGCCGGCGATCCTCTCGCCCATCCGCGCGTCACGCTGTTCGGCGCCTGCGTCGCGGTCGACAAGACCCAGCAGACGACGCGCTGGCTCGCGCGGCATCCCGAATCGGCGATGTATTTCACGTTCTCGGATTTCCACATGCTCCGGCTGGAGCCCCGCGGCGCGCACCTCGTCGCCGGCTTCGGGCGCATCGTCGACCTGTCCTGGGTCGAGCTGCGGACGGACATCGCCGGCGCCGAAGGGCTGGTCGCGGCGGAGGAGGGGATCGTCGCGCACATGAACGAGGACCATGCCGACGCCACCCGGCTCTACGCCACGAAGCTGCTGGAACTGCCCGACGGCGACTGGCGCTTCGAGGGCGTCGATCCGCTGGGCTGCGAGATCGCCCTCGACGGCCGCGCCGCCTACCTGCCGTTCAGCGCGCCTGCGACGACGGCCGGCGACGTGCGCAAGCGGCTGGTGGAGCTGGTCGCCAAGGCGCGGGGCGGGTGAGGCGCGGGGCGGGTGAGGCGGCGGCCTCAGCCGATCGCGACGATCTCCACCTCGCCGCCCGCCACCGTCGCGGCGTCGCCGATGGTCTTGCCCATGAGCGCGCGGGCGAGCGGGGAGACATAGGAGACCGAGCCTTTCGCCGGGTCGGCCTCGTCCTCGCCGACGATGCGGAAGGTCTGCCGGCGGCCGTCCTCGCGGTCGAAGGTCACCGCCCCGCCGAAGGTCACGGTGTCAGGGTCGGCCGCAGGAGCGATCAGCTCGGCGCTGGCGCGGCGGGCGGAGTAGTAGCGCAGGTCGCGGGTGGCGCGGGCCATCGCCGTGCGGTCCTGCTGGATGTCGCCCGTGGCCTGCGCCGCGGCGTAGGCGGCGCGCGCCTCCGCAAGCGCCGCGTCGAGGAGGCGCAGGCCTTCGGGCGTCACGAGATTGGGGTGCGGCGAGATCGGGCGGTCCGGCAGGTCGGCGGCCGTAGCCTCGTTCTCCTGCTCTTTGGTGAAGGCGACGCTCATCGCTGCTCTGTTGGTGACGGGCTTCGGGAAAACGCATAGGCAAGCCGGCGAGGTGGCCCTCCGTCAAGAGTTCCGCAAGGCCGCCGTCCTAGGATGCCAACGGGCCTGCGTCGGAACGCAGCGGGGGGAGGGTGCGCCATGAGCTTCGAGGTCGAAGCGCTGTTCGCCGTCACAGGCGTTCTCGCGCTGGTCGCGGCGGGCGGAAGCTGGACGCTTCGACGTCGGCTTTCGGCCGCGGCGATCGAGGCCGAAGCTTTGCGCGACGCGGTCTGGGCGGCGCAGGAGCGCGAGGAGCGCGCGCGGGCGGAGGGCGTTCGCGCGGTCGAGAGCGCCGAGCGGCGCGCCGCCGTGGTCTCCGAGGCCAAGACGCGGTTCCTCGCCACCGTCACCCACGAGATGCGCACGCCGCTCTCCGGCGTCATCGGCGCGGCGGACCTTCTGCTCGGCACGCCGCTCGCCGCCGAGCAGCGCACCTACGCCACGGCGGTGAAGACCTCCGCGGAGGCCATGCTCGCGCTGGTCGACGAGATGCTGGACCTCTCCAGCATCGAATCGGACCGGGTGGCGCTGCAGACCGCGCCCTTCGACGTGGCCGAGGTGGTCGAGGGCGTGGCGGAGCTGCTGGCGCCGCGCGCCCAGGCCAAGGGGCTCGACCTCGCCGTGCGCATCGCCGCCGAAGCGCCAGCGATGGTCGTCGGCGACGCCGCGCGGGTGCGGCAGATCTTGCTCAACCTCGCGGGCAACGCGGTGAAATTCACCGCCGCAGGCGGCGTCGGCCTGCGGGTCGACCCCACCGGCGACGGCCTGCGCTTCACGGTGCTCGACACCGGCCCCGGATTTGAGCCTTCGGACGCCGAGCGCCTGTTCGAGGAGTTCGAGCGCGGGGACGCTGATCCGGGCGCCGGCGGCGCCGGCCTCGGTCTCGCCATCAGCGCGCGGCTCGCCGCCGCCATGGGCGGCCGGCTCACGGCCGACGGACGCCCGGGTGAGGGCGCGGTCTTCACGCTCACGCTGCCGGCGGCCGCCGCGGCTCCTGCGCCGCAGCCCGAGGCGAGCCTCGCCGGCCGCCGTCTGCTCGTGGTCTCCAACGCGCCGTTCGGCGGGCCCTGGCTCGTCGAGAAGCTTGCCGAATGGGGCGCGGAGGCCCGGCTCGTCGCGCCGGAGCCGGCGGACGAGTTCGCAGCCCGCGTTCGCCGTTTCAAGGCCGACACCGTAATGATCGACCGTGCGATCCAGGTGCGCGCCAGCGACCTCGCAGCTGCGGCCCGTCTTGGCGGGGCCGAGAAGACGCTCGCCCTGCTGACGCCGCTGGACCGCCGCGAACTGCCCGCGCTCGTGGCCGACGGCTTCGACGGCTACCTGGTGAAGCCGGTGCGCGCGGCGTCGCTGACGAGCCGGCTCAACGATCCGCGTCCGCTGGGCGGCCAGGGTCCGGTGGAGACCCGCCCGGCCGTCAGCTTCCCTCGGGCGCGTGGGCTGAAGGTGCTGCTGGCCGAGGACGATCCGGTCAGCGCGCTGATCGCGGTCGCGCATCTCTCCCGTCTCGGCCATGCGGTCGTGCAGGTCGGAGACGGGCTCGCGGCTGTCGCGGCCTTCGACGCCGGCGAGTTCGACGCCGCGCTCGTCGACGTCCGGATGCCGGGCCTCGACGGGTTGGCCTGCGCCCGCCGGCTGCGCGAGATCGAGCGCGCCGGCGATCGCCGGCCGGCGCTCGTCGTGGCGCTTACGGCGAACGTCTCGACGGCGGACCGCGCCGCGGCGCTCGAGGCCGGCATGGACGATCTGCTCGCCAAACCGCTCGACGCCCGCGCGCTCGAAGGCCTGCTCGCGGTTCAGGCGGCGGTCACGGCCCGGGTGGCGTGAGTCGCGGAATTCGCGAGAGCGTTCCGGCGCTTGCGTTGTCACATTCGCGTCCGGGGACTATGGTGATGTGAGGGAAGGGCCGGATGCGGCCCGAGGCCGGCCCCGACGGGCCGCCCCGTCCCGAGGCGTGGTGCGACCACGCCGGTCCGCGAGAGGCCACGCCTGCATGTCCATCGTCCGTGCTCCCCGCGCCGGCGCTCCCTCGCTCGTCGGGCGCTTTCGGTCCCATCACGCGGTCGGGTTGCCCAAGCGAAAGGGCTTCCCGTTCGACCTGACGCCGAGCCGCGCCGCGCTTGAGGCCGCAGCCGACGCCATGCCCAAGCCGCTCGGGCGCATCGGCCAGCTCGAGGTCCGGCTCGCCGAACGTCCCCGGGACGTGAAGCGCGCCCAGCGGCTGCGCTACGAGGTGTTCTACAAGGAGCTGTCGGCGGTCGCCGACCCGCTGGCCCGGCTCGCGCGCCGCGACATGGACGCCTACGACGCCGTCTGCGACCACCTGCTGGTGCTCGACCACACCCCGCGGCCGAAGCCCGCCAAGGCGCTGCTCGGCCTGCAGGGGTTCGAGCTGAAGGGGCTCGAAGGCAAGGGCGCGGAGTTCGCTCGCGCCTTCGGCGAGGCCGCCGCGCCGTTCAAGCCGAAGGGCTTCAAGAAGAAGCCGCGCGTCGTCGGCGCCTACCGCCTGCTGCGGCAGGAAGCGGCGGACCGCGCCTTCGGGTTCTACACCTCGGGCGAGTTCGCGATCGACGATCTCGTCGCCCGCCACCGGGGGCTGTCGTTCCTGGAGCTCGGCCGCTCCTGCGTGGAGAAGGCCTACCGCGACAAGCGCACGGTGGAGCTGCTGTGGCAGGGCATCTGGGCCTATGTGCAGGCCCACGACGTCGACGTGATGATCGGGTGCGCGAGCCTCGAGGGTTGCGACCCGCAGCGGCTCGCGCTGCCGCTGTCCTACCTCCACCACTTCCACGCCGCCCCCGCCGAGTGGAGTGCGTCTGCGCTTCCCGGGCGCCGGACGGACATGAACCTGATGCCGAAGGAGGCGATCGACCTGCGCGCGGCGCTCAAGGCGCTGCCGCCGCTGATCAAGGGCTACCTGAGGCTTGGCGCCTTCATCGGGGACGGCGCGGTGATCGACCGCCAGTTCGGCACCACCGACGTGCTGATCGTGATGCCGCGGGCGCTGATCAACCCGCGCTACGTCGACTACTACGGCGGCGACGCCGGCCGCCGGGCGGCCTGAGGCCCGCTCGTCCCCAGCTCCGATCGGCCGCAGGTTTGCGCCGCCGCGCGGAATCGCGTTTGAAGGAGGCTTGCCGCAGCGGAACCCGCGACCTCCGATGACCGACGTCCAAGACGCCCCGGCGCGCGTGACGCCGATGATGGAGCAGTACGTCGAGATCAAGTCGGCCAATCCGGACAGCCTGCTGTTCTATCGGATGGGCGACTTCTACGAGCTGTTCTTCCGGGACGCCGAACTTGCGAGCCGGACTCTCGGCATCACGCTGACCAAGCGCGGCAAGCACCTCGGCGAGGACATTCCGATGTGCGGCGTGCCGGTGGAGCGCGCCGACGATTATCTCCAGCGCCTGATCGCCGCCGGCCACCGCGTCGCGGTCTGCGAGCAGACCGAGGACCCGAAGGAGGCGAAGAAGCGCGGCGGCAAGTCGGTCGTGCGGCGCGACGTGGTGCGCCTGGTCACGCCCGGCACCCTGACCGAGGACGCGTTGCTGGAGCCCCGGCGCGCGAACCTGCTGGTGGCGGTCGTCCGCGCCCGCGGGGAGACTGGCGGCTTCGTGTTCGGCGTCGCCCATGTGGACGTCTCGACCGGCGCCTTCGCGGTCGGAGAGGCGGCGCTCGCCAGCCTCGGCGCGGCGCTGGCGCGGCTCGACCCGGCCGAGATCCTCGTGCCCGAGGCGCTGGTCGACGAGCTGGCGACCGCGACCGGGGAGACCCGCGGCGCCGTCACGCCGATCCCCCGCGACATGACCGACGCCGCCCGCGCCGACGCGAGGCTCGCCGGGCACTTCGGGGTGGCGACCGCCGAGGCCTTCGGCGCGCTGTCGAAGGCCGAGCTTGGGGCCGCAGCGGCCGTCGTCGCCTATCTCGAGCGCACCCAGCTCGCCAGCCGCCCGCCGCTGGCGCGGCCCGTCCGCGAGGGTCGGGGCGCGGCGATGGAGATCGACGCCGCCACGCGGGCGAACCTCGAGATCGTGCGGACGCTCGCAGGCCAGCGCGAGGGCAGCCTGCTCGACGCGGTCGACGCCTGCGTCACCGCCGGCGGCTCGCGGCTGCTGGGCGCGCGCCTCGCCGGACCGCTGGTCGACGTCGCCGCGATCCGCCGCCGGCACGACGCCGTGGCCGCCTTCATCGAGGATCCCGCCGTCCGCCGCGCCGTCCGCTCCGCGCTCGCCGGCGCGCCCGACCTCGCCCGCGCGGCCCAGCGCATCGCCTTCGGCCGCGGCGGCCCGCGCGACCTCGCCGCCATCCGCGACGCGCTCAGGGCGGCGGACGCGCTCGCCGCGCGGATCGCGCCGCTGGTTCCGGCGGCCGAGGAGCTCGGCGCGATTTCGGCAGCCCTCGGGGCCGCGGACCACGCGCTCGGCGCCGATCTCGCCGCGACGCTCGACGACGAACTGCCGCTGCTGAAGCGCGACGGAGGGTTCGTCCGCGCGGGCGCCGATCCGGCGCTGGACGAGGCGCGGGGCTTGCGCGACGAGAGCCGCAAGGTGATCGCGCGGCTGCAGGCGGGCTACGCCGACGCGACCGACGTGCGCACGCTGCGCATCAAGCACAACAACGTGCTGGGCTATTTCATCGAGGTGCCGCAAGCCCATGGCGAGCGCCTGCTGAAGCCGCCCCACGGCGAGACCTTCGTGCACCGCCAGACCATGGCGGGCGCCATGCGCTTCACCACCACCGAGCTCGGCGACCTGGAGCGCCGCATCGGCGAGGCGGGCCAGACCGCGCTCGGGCTGGAGCTGGCGCAGTTCGACCGGCTGGCGGCGCAGGTGACCGCGAGCTGGGACGCCTCCCGCGCCTGCGCCGAGGCGCTGGCCGCGCTCGACGTGGCGGCCGCGCTGGCCGAGGTCGCGGTGGATTGCGGGCACGTGCGCCCGCATGTGGACGACACGCTCGACTTCCGGCTCGAAGGCGCCCGCCATCCCGTGGTGGAGCGGGCGCTGAAGCGGGGCGGAAAACCCTTCGTGCCGAACGACGTCACGCTGTCGGAGGCGGAGCTCGACGCGGGGATCGTGCAGCTCGTCACCGGCCCCAACATGGGCGGCAAGTCGACCTACCTCCGGCAGGCCGCGCTCTGCGCGGTGCTGGCGCAGGCTGGGGCCTACGTGCCCGCGAAGGCTGCGCACATCGGTGTGGTGGACCGGCTCTACAGCCGCGTCGGCGCCGCCGACGACCTCGCCCGCGGGCGCTCCACCTTCATGGTCGAGATGGTCGAGACCGCCGCCATCCTGAACACGGCCGGGCCGCGCTCGCTCGTGATCCTCGACGAAATCGGCCGCGGCACCGCGACCTTCGACGGCCTGTCGATCGCCTGGGCCGCGATCGAGCACCTGCACGAGGTCAACCGCTGCCGGTCGCTGTTCGCGACCCATTTCCACGAGCTCACCGCGCTTGCGCGCCGGCTCGGCCGGCTGCGCAACGCCACGGTGCGGGTGAAGGAGTGGAAGGGCGAGGTCGTGTTCCTGCACGAGGTCGCGCCTGGCGTCGCCGATCGCTCCTACGGCATCCAGGTGGCGAAGCTCGCGGGCCTGCCGCCTATGGTGGTCCGCCGGGCGAAGGCGGTGCTGGACGAGCTGGAGGCGGCGGACCGCGCCTCGCCGGTGGAGCGCATGATCGACGACCTGCCGCTCTTCGCCGCCGCGCGCCCGAAGCCCGAGGCCGGGCCGGATCCCGTCGCGGAGGAGCTCGACGGGATCGACCCCGATGAGCTGACGCCCAAGGGCGCGCTCGAGGCGCTCTACCGGCTGAAGGCGCTGCGAAAGGCCGGAGAGGCCTGAGCGCCTACCGGCTCGCCTTCATCAGGGCGCCGTGGACGCTGTCGGCCAGCGCCGACGCGGCCGCGCTGTCCCGGCGCATGTAGTCCATCGCCTGCACGACGAAGACGGTCTTACGGTCGACGCCGATGCAGTAGACGATCAGCGACCCGCCGCCGCCGCGCGGCCCCGCGGCGAGGACGCCGAGCTCTCCCGGATGGAGCTTGTCGACGGTCGTGACGAGACCGGCGGCGTCGGCCGCCGTCTGCGCGGCCGCGATGCAGCTTTCGATGCTGAACCGCCCGGCGTCGCGCCGCTCCACGCGGTAATCGAGGCCGAACTCGTCCGAGGCCGCCAAGGCCGGCGTCGCCAGCGCGCCGCTCGCGACGAGCGCCGCCACGATCGAGGGTGCGGTCAGGCGCATGGATGGTCCCTGGTCGACTGCCGTGGGCGCCGCAGGACGCCGAAAGGCGAGGGGAGGGAAACGATCCGACGCCGGTCGTGGCGTCGCCGCGCGGCTTTACGCGGCTTCGCGGCGGGGCGCCGGCAGCGCGAGGGCCTGGCGGGCGGCGGCGGCTTCGCGGTGCGCGCGTTCCGTCTCGGCTTCGAGCTTCGAGACCTCGGCGCGACGGGTCTTCGCCTCCTTGCGCCATTTGCCCTGGCGGAACCAGGAGGCCGACCCGCCGATCACGACGCCCAGCATCACGGCGGCGAGGATCACGGCGAACAGCGGCAGCGCCGGTGCGGCGAGCACGGGCGCTTCGGGCGAAAACGGGTCGAAGCCGACGACCACGGACTGACGGTTCGCCACCGCGAACAGCACGAGGACGAGGAAGAGCGGGACGCCGATCAGGCCGGTGAGGAGCCGACGAAGGGTCATGCGCTTGCTTCCGCCGCCGCCGGGTCGTCCTTGTTCAGCCGCACGCGCATCTCCTTGCCTGTCTTGAAGAACGGCACCACTTTGCCGTCCACCGGAACGTGCTCGCCGGTGCGCGGGTTCCGACCGACGCGCGCCGGGCGCGCCTTGACCGAAAACGCGCCGAAGCCGCGGAGTTCGACCCGGTCGCCGCGGGCGAGGGCGTCTACGATCTCGTCGAGGATGGCGTTCACGATGTTCTCGACGTCACGCTGGTAGAGGTGCGGGTTTTCCGCCGCGATGCGGGTCACCAGTTCGGACTTGATCATCGCCATCCCCTCCGCCAGATGCGACCGGACAGCCGCTCAGGTCTCTCATTCGACTTAAGTGCCTCGAAAACAAGGCCTTTAGGCGGAAGGTTGCCAGAGGGCAAGCAGCCCGTCAAGCATCAGCGGGCGGCCGTCGCCGCCGGTCCGAAGCGCGGCGCCGAGCGCCGGAAAGCCGAGAGCGTCAGCGGCCGAGGCCGCCATGCCGGCGAGGCCGAGCCGCGCCAGCCCGCCCTGGTTCGGCTTCCACTCGCGCACGGGCAGATCGACGTTCACGCCCTGGGTTCCGAGCCAGGCGATGGCCTGGTCCTCGCCGCCGATCTCGTCCACGAGCTTCAGGCCGATCGCCTGCCGGCCGGTGAAGACGCGGCCGTCGACGACGGTGGCCAGGCCCGCGCCGTCGAGCTTGCGGCGCTCCGAGACCAGCGTCTTGAACCAAGCGTAGCTGTCGAGGATCAGCGCCTCCAGCGCCTTGCGCGCCTCCGGGCTGGTCGGCTCCACGCCGTTCGGCGCGGCCTTCAGCGGCGAGGACTTCACGGACTCCACCTGGACGCCGAGCTTCTCCAGCAGGCCGGTGAAGTTCGGGTACTGCGCCAGCACGCCGATCGAGCCGGTGATCGAGGTCTCGCGGGCGACGATGTGGTCGGCGGCGATGGCGGCGATGTAGCCGCCCGAGGCCGCGAGCGTCTCGACGACGGCGACGACCGGGCGCTTCTCGGCGATCTTGCGGACGGCGAGGTAGATGTCCTCGGAGGCGGTCACGCCGCCGCCGGGGCTGTTGACGACCAGCAGGACGCCCTTGGCATCGCTCTTGTCGATGTCCTTGAGCAGCTTCTGGCGCTTCTCGTCGTCCATGATGACGCCCGAGATCTCGACCTTGGCGATGTGCGCCTCGCGCGGGCCGGGCTTCCGTGCGCCGCCCCCGAAGGCCGCAAGCGCGCCGACCACGATGACGAGGCCGACCAGCGCGATCGCGCCGACGCGCCAGATCGCCAGCCGGCGCCGCAGCGCGCGTCGCTCGATGATGGATTCGGCGTCGAGGGCCATGGCGTCGTCCCTGTGCGGCGGTCGGGCGAGGAGGCGTAGCATGGCCGGCCGCGCGCTGTCTTCCATTCTCGCCTGAGCGTTGCGGCGCTCCGCTCAGACCGCGGAGAGCGCGATGGCGCGGTCGGCCTCGACGATGGCTTCGGGCGTGCCGACGTGCAGCCACAGGCCGTCGAGGCGGAGGCCGAACAGGCGTTCCCGCTCGATGGCGTCGTTCCAGAGCCGGTTGAGCGAGAACGGCGCGTCGCCGGCGGCTTCGAACGCGGCGCGCGGCATCACCGCGAGGCCGGCGTAGGCGAAGGGGGTGACCTGGTTCTCGGCGCGTCGGGTGAGACGTCCGTCGGCGGCGAAGGCGAAGTCGCCGGCCCCGTCGAAACCGACGCTGGCGGTGAGCGCCGCCACCATCAGCAGCGCGTCCATCCGCGACGGGTCCCAGGCCTCGGCCATGCGGGCCACGTTGGAGCGCGCGCCGTCGATCCAGAAGGTGTCGGCGTTGGCGATGAAGACGGCGTCCCCCGTCAGCAGCGGAAGCGCCCGCGCGACGCCGCCGCCGGAATCCATCAGCCGGTCGCGCTCGTCGGAAATCACGATCGCCGGCGTCGTCCGGGCGGCGAGGTGCCGCTCCATCTGGTCGGCGTGGTGGTGGACGTTGACGACGGCGCGGGCGACGCCGCCGTCTGCCAGCCGGTCCAGCACATGGTCGACCAGCGTCGCGCCGCCGACCTCGACCAGCGGCTTCGGCTTCGTTTCGGTGATGGGCTTCATCCGCGTGCCGAGGCCAGCGGCCAGCACCATGGCGTCGGTGATCGCGGCGCTCAACGGTCCGGTGTCTCCGTCAGGTCGAGATTGGCCGCGCACCAGGCCGCGAGATCGGCGAGGTCGGGATGGGCGAGGTTGGCGGCGAGCGCGCGCCGCACCCGTGGGATGTGGCCGAGGTAACCCGGCTTGCCGTCGCGCTTGGCGAGCCGCACGAAGACGCCGAGGATCTTGGTCGCGCGCTGCGCGCCCAAGGTGGCGTAGGCGCGGGCGAAGGCGCGGGGGTCGAAGCCGGGGTCGGCGCGGCGCCGCCGCTCCAGATAGCGGGCGGCGAGCGCGAGCTCGAGCCCTTCCGGCATGTCGACGCGGGCGTCCTGCAGCAGCGAGACGACGTCGTAGGCCGGCGGGCCGAACACCATGTCCTGGAAGTCCAGCACGCCGAGGCGCTGCAGCCCCTCGCGGTCGTCGCGCCAGGTGAGGTTCGGCGAGTGGTAGTCGCGCAGCGTCCAGGTCGGGGTCTCGTCGAGGATCGGCGCGAGCGCGGCGGCCCAGAGCGCCCGGAACTCGGCGCGGGCCTCTGGCGCGGGAGCGGCGCCGGCCACATGCGGCATGTACCAGTCGAGCAGCAGGTCGACCTCGACCAGCATCGCGGGCAGGTCGTAGGGCGGCACGCTGTAAAGCTCGCGGCCGACCGGCAGCTCCGTCGGCGTCGACCGGCCGTGGAGGTCGGCCAGAAGCTCCACGGCGGTCTCGTAGCGGCTCGCGATCGCTTGTCCGGCGGCCACCGGCTCATAGCCCAGGTCCTCCACCAGCAGGAATCCGTTGGCGAGGTCCTGCGCGTAGATCTCGGGCGCGCCGTAGCCGAAGGCGCGCAAGGCGTCGGCCACCGCGACGAAGGGCTTCACGTCGACGGCGAGGCGGGCGAGCGTGAGGTAGCTCTTGCCGTCGTAGATCGCGGGGCCGTGGGCGCGGGGCGGGGCGTCCATCAGGATGGCCGTGCGGTCGCCGAGCGTCAGGCGCTCGTAGAGCCGGCTCGAGGCGTCGCCCTGCACGTGGGCGCGCGCGGCCTCGCCCCATCCGGCGGCGTCGAGGAAGCGCCGGCCGTCGCGCAGCCGCGCCAGCCGATGGCCGAAGGCGCCGTAGCCCGACAGCCGCGCCTTGCGGGACTCCGGGCTCGCGCCGAGGTCTAGCGTGAGGTCCAGCCGGTCCGGCGGAAGGTCCGCGCCGATGCGGTCCGGCCATTCCACCAGCACGATCGCGTCTTCGCCGGCTTCCTCCCAGCCGAGCTCCTCCAACTCCTCCGGACCGGTGAGGCGATAGAGGTCGGCGTGGACGATCGCACCGCGCGGCAGGTCGTAGATCTGGAGCAGGGTGAAGGTCGGGCTCGGGGCCTCGAGCTCGGGGTCGCCGGCGCGGGCGCGCACCAGGGCGCGGGCGAAAGTGGTCTTGCCGGCGCCGAGGTCGCCCGACAGCGTCATCAGATCGCCGGGGCGAAGGATGCGGGCGACGTCGGCGGCGAGCGCCGCGGTCGCGGCTTCGTCGGCGAGCGCGAGCTCCCAGGTCTCGACGCCCGGCGTCGCCTTGCGCGCGGCGCCGATCATGCTGGCGGGGCCCTTCATTCCGCGGCGGCCGCGATCTGGCCTGCGGGGAAGCGGCAGGTGACGATGGTGCCGCGGCCGAGCCCGCTGTCGATCGCCACGCGGCCGCCGTGCAGCTCCACGAAGGAGCGGACGATCGACAGGCCGAGGCCGACCCCGCGGTGGCGGGCGCCGGCGGTGCGGCTTTCGAAGCGGTCGAAGACCTTCTCGATCATCTCGGGCGGGATCCCGGAACCTCGATCTGAGACCTGGAACACCACGGCGTCCTCCTCGCGGCGCGCGGACAGCCGGATCGGCAGGCCGGGCTGGGAGAATCCTATGGCGTTTGCGAGCAGGTTGAACAGCACCTGGCGCACGCGCTTGCCGTCGGCGACGAACGAGCCGACCGAGGGGGAGACGTCGATTTCGAGCCGGAGCCCCGCCTCCGCAAGCCGGTCGCGCACGCCTTCGACCGCGGCGTCGATGCTCTCTCGTACCTCGACCGGGCCGAGCTCCAGCTCCATGGCGCCGGCGTCGATGGTGGTGAGGTCGAGGATGTCGTTGATGATCGCGAGCAGGGCGGCCGAGGACGACAGGATGTGCTCGACGTATTCGCGCTGCTTGGGCGAAAGCGCGCCCAGCCGGGCGTCGCCCAGCAATTGGCCGAAGCCGATGATGTTGGTGAGCGGCGAGCGCAGCTCGTAGGACACGTGGTTGACGAAGTCGTTCTTGAGCCGGTCGGCGGCTTCGAGCGCCTCGGCGCGCTCGCGCAGCGCCCGCTCGACGTTCACGCTGGCGGTGACGTCGGTGAAGGTGGCGAGCGTGCCGCCGTCGGGCAGCGGTAGGGTGATGACGTCGACGATGCCGGCGCGGTCGCGGTCGATCCGGGCGATCACCGGCTGGCGCTCGTCCGGCATGGCGGTCATCGCCATCTTGAGCTGGCGCCAGAGCTCGACGTCGGCGTGGCGCGCGCTGCAGGCCTTGAGGATTTCGTCGGCGTGCGGGCGGTTGGCGAGGTCCGCCTCGGACAGCCGCCACAGGCTGGCGAAGGCCGGGTTGTGCAGCGTGAGCCGGCCGTCGGAGGCGAACACCGCGACCGCCTCCTGCAGATGGTCGAGCGTCTCGCGCTGCACCTTGGACAGCGCGTTGAAACGGCTCTCCAGGGCGATCTTCTCGGTGACATCGTCGAAGAGGTAGGTGACGCCGCCTTCGGGGTTCGGCGCCGCGACCACGCGCAGCGTGCGGCCGTCGGGCAGGTGCCACCAATGCTCGCGCGGCTCCATCGCGCGGTAGGCCTCATGCAGCTCGGCCTTCCACTTGCGGAAGTCGGCCTCTTCGGGGAGCCGGCGCTCGGCGCGCAGCCGGTCGAGGATGGTGGCGTCGCTCGGGCCGCCGTCCAGGAAGGCGGGGTCGAGCGTCCAGAGCTGGCGGTAGGACTGGTTGTGGAAGGCGAGCGCGCCGTCCTTGCGGAAGATCGCCACCGCGGTCGCGAGCTCGTCGAGCGTCCGGCGGTGGGCCTCCATCTGGCGCGACAGGTCGGCGCGGACGTCCTCGAGCTCGGAGACGTCGACGGCGATCGCGGCCGAGCCCGAGGGCGAGGGCGCCTCGACCACGTCGAAGATGCGGCGGGCGCCGGCGAAAACCGCGGGCGCCCGGCGGCGGAACACCTGGCCGGCCTGGTTGGCGCGCGCGGCGGCGGCGCGCAGCGGCTGGTCCAGGAACTCGGCGCCCTGCTCGACCGCGTCCGCGCCGGTCCTGGCCTCGACCGCGCGGGCATAGGCCTCGTTGGCGTAGGTCAGCCGGCCGTCGGCGTCGCGGATCCAGACCGGCTGCGTCAGGGATTCCAGCAGGGCGGTGGCGCGCGCCAGGGCGCCGGAGAGCTCGGCGTTGCGGTCCTCGATCTCGGCGCGGGCGAGGCGCTCGCCCGTGACGTCGCGCAGCCGCAGCACGACGGCCGCGCCGACAGGGCGGCCTTCGGTCTCCAGGTGGCCGCCCTCGGGCGTGCGCAGCATCAGGCGGAACGGCTCTCCGCGCTGGCGGAGCGCGTCCAGCCGGGCGTCGAGAGCGCGGGCGGCCTCGGGTTCGAGCCAGGTCCCGAAGGCGAGCAGGCGGCGGCCGGCGGGCATGCCGGTCAGGCGCGCCGGATCGCCGACCAGCTCCGGGGTCTCGGCGCCCGCCCGCCAGATGATCATCACCTGCGGCTCGGTCGCGACCAGCGCTTCGGAGCGGTCGAGCCGCGAGCGCAGCTCGGCGATCTCGGCGGCCGCGGCGCTCTGGGCCTCGGCGAGGCGCTGGCGCGTGCGCAGGAACAGGATGGAGGTGAGGGCGGCGACGAACAGGGCGCCGAGAAAGAGCGACAGCGCGGCGGTCTCAGGCGCTCCGAACGGCGCGGCCGCGGCCGGCTGAACGGAGAGCGCCGTCGCGGCGACGACAATAGGAGCGACGGCGCGGCGCGGCCGGTCGTGCATCTGGTGAGCCCCCGTCGGTGCGGCGTTCGCCGCGCAAGGCGCGCCATACGCCCCGCGCGCGCCCCTCACGAATCAGCGTCACCATACCCCTCGGGGCGAGTCGGCCCCAAGAGTCCATAACGAGTACGCGGGCGAGAAAGGCGCGATTGAGTCCTTCGGGAGACGGTATTATGGCGACGCCTGTGCGCCGCGGCGGCGTTTTTCTCAGATCCAGCCCATCAGTTCGCGGCGCACGACGTGCTCGATCACGCGCATGCCCTCCTCGCCGTCGTTGAGGCAGGGGATGGCCGCGAAGTTCTGGCCGCCGTTGTGATGGAAGATCTCGGCGTTCTCGCCCGCGATCTCCTCCAGCGTCTCGAGGCAGTCGGCGGTGAAGCCCGGCATGCAGACCGCGAGGTTGCGCACGCCCTCCTTGGCGAGCGCCTCCACCGTCTTGTCGGTGTAGGGCTGCAGCCACTCCGCCGGTCCGAAGCGGGACTGGAAGGTGATCCGGAAGCGCTGCTCGTCGAGGCCGAGGGCGTCGCGCATCAGCCGCGCGGTCTTGTGGCACTGGCAGTGGTAGGGGTCGCCCTGCATCAGGTACGACTTCGGCACGCCGTGGAACGAGGCGAGGATGACCTCGGGCTCGAACGGCAGCTTGGCCAATTCCTTCGTCAGCTGGCTGGCGAGCGCCTCGATGTAGACCGGGTCGTCGGCCCAGGGCGGAGCGACGCGCAACACCGGCTGCCACCGCATGGCCTTCAGGGCGTCGAAGGCCTTGTCGCAGACGGTGGCGGAGGTCGCCGCGGCGTACTGCGGATAAAGCGGCACCAGCAGGATGCGGTCGCAGCCCTCCTTCTGGAGCGCCTCGATGCGGGACGGGATCGAGGGGTTGCCGTAGCGCATGGCCCAGTCGACCGTGAGCTGGGGCGCGGACGCGGCGAGGCTCGCCGCGAGCTTTTCCGCCTGCGAGCGGGTGATGGTGCGCAACGGGCTCTCGTCGCGCTCCTTGTTCCAGATCGAGGCGTAGTCCTTGCCCTTGCGGCCGGGCCGGGTCGTGAGGATGACCCCGTTCAGCAGCGGCCACCAGATGATGCGCGGCGTCTCGATCACGCGGCGGTCGGACAGGAACTCCTTGAGGTAGCGCCGCATCGACCAGTAGTCGGTGCCGTCCGGCGTGCCGAGGTTCACGAGCAGCACGCCGATGCGGCCGACCTTCACCGGCGGATGGTCGGCGGGCAGGCGCACGGCGCGCATGTCGCCCTGGCTGAAGGGGGCGTTCATCGGACGGTTGGAACTCCTCGAATGGCTGGCGGGAACATAGTCGCCGACGCGGGGAAATACAGCTGCGGGTTCCGGGCCGTTACGGTGCGAAGGGCCCGACGGATCGCGCTCAGTCGTCGTCGCCGTCTGGAATCTTCAGCGGATGGCCGCAGGCCTTGCAGTGCACCGCGTCGGGCTCATGCCGGGTCAACGCGCATTGCGGACAGGAGAACGAGACCTTCCGCGGCCGGAAGATCGCCTGCGCCAGCCGCACGAACAGCGAGATGCCCACGATCATGACGACGACCGAGGTCAGTCGCCCCCAGCTTCCGGGCAGGGTGATGTCGCCGAAGCCCGTGGTGGTGACCGTCGCCACCGTGAAATAGAGCGCGTCGACGTAGGACGTGATGCCTTCGGCGCGGCCGGCGAAGCCGGTGTAGACGAAGCCGGTCACCACCATCAGGAAGGTGGCGAGGTTGACCACCGCGCGGGTGGCGTCCTCCCAATGGGCCAAGCCGTGGCGGCGCAGGCCCCGCCAGATCGTCGGGCTGCGCGAGAGCGTCCAGATTCGCAGCGCCCTGAGGTAGCCGAGGTTCGCGAACCAGGCGGGCGCGAGCAGCGTGGCGAAGATGAAGACGTCGATCCAGACGTCCGGCCGGCGCATCCAGCGCTTCAGGTCCGCCGCGGCGAGCGCGCGGGCCGCGAGGTCGAGGCCCACGACGATCGCGATCAGGACGTCGAGCCAGAGGTAGATCTGCTGGTCGCTGAGCGCCGGCGTCGCCAGGAAAAAGGCGATGATCGCGAGGTCGATCAGGATCACGACGCCCTGGAACCGCAGCGCGGCGCGGCTGTCGCCGTGATAGAGCGCGTGCAGCGAGCGGCGGAACCGCGCGAAGCCGCCCCGTCCGGCGGGAGGCGGCCCATCGGGCGAGGGGTCGGCGGCCGCGGCGGCTGCGGCGGCGTCTGTGGGTTCGGGCAAGCGCCGCTCCGGGCGGGAGGTCGTCATCCCGCGCTAGATAGCCAATGCGCGTCGCGCGGCAAACGCGCCTCTCGACGGGGTCGAAGGGGCGGAGGACGAAACGGCGAAAAAGGTCGTGCTATGCTGTTCTCGATGGCCGCGCGGAGGCGTCGTCGATGGCGGAACTGAAGCTCACCCGCATGACCCAGGACGAGTTCCTGGAGTGGCAGCAATCGCAGGATCGGAACTACGAGCTGGTCGACGGCCTGCCCGTCCTGCCGCTCAAGGCGATGACCGGCGCGACGCGGGGCCACCATCGCGTGGTCGTGAACATCCTGCGAGAGTTCGCCAATCAACTGCGCCGCAAGCCCTGCCAACCGACGACTGATGACCTGGCGCTAAAGATTTCCGCCGGCAACATCTGGCGTCCCGACGTGACGGTGGAGTGCGGCGAGCCCCGCCTCAAGGACACAACTTCGGCCGAGCCCCGGCTCGTCGTCGAGGTGCTGTCGCCCAGCACCATGAACTTCGACCGGGTGCGCAAGCTCGACGAGTACAAGTCCGTGCCGTCGCTGCGCTACATCCTGCTGGTCGACACCGAGAAGCCGCAGATGACGCTGCACGTGCGCGACGCCTCCGGTTGGACGCCGCACCATTACGAGACGCTGGACGCGACGCTGGACCTGCCCGAGATCGGGTGCCGGCTCGACGCCCGCGACGTGTTCGAGGGGCTGCCCTTCGGAGACTGAAGCCGCGGCGTCAGCCGTGCAGCGCGAGCGAGTCCGTGGGCGCTTCCGCGCGCTCGTCCATCCCGTAGTCGCGGATCACCGACGCGACCCTGAGGCGATAGCCCGCGAACACCTCCTCGCGGCCGGCGACCTGCGCCGCGCGGTGGCGCGTGAGCGCCCGCCAGGCGGCGACCGCCTCCTCGTCGCGCCAGATCGACAGCGACAGGTACTTGCCCGGCGTCGTCACGCTCGCGAAGCGCTCGACCGAGATGAAGCCGTCGATGGTCTCGACGTCGGCCTTCAGGGCGCCCGCCATGGCGAAGTAGTCGTCCGTGCGGCCTTCGGCGGGCGTGACCTCGAAGATGACGGCGATCATGGGCGGCTCCTCACGCGGGCAAGGTCCGAACCTGCCCGCGGCGCCCGGCGCTCCGCAAGCCAAAACGCTTCGACGAAGGCCGAAGCCTTCGCGCTCGCGAGCCCGCTTCCGCAGGCGTAACCTTCCCCCATGACCGCGCCCGCAGACCCTCTCATCGCCGAAGCCGCCGCCCTGATCGGCGACCCGACCCGCGCCCGCATGCTGGGCGTGCTGATGGACGGGCGCGCCCGCACCGCGAAGGAGCTTGCGAGCCTCGCCGGGGTCTCGGCCCCGACCGCGAGCGGGCACGTCGCCAAGATGACCGCGGCGGGCCTTGTGTCGGTCGCGACGCAGGGGCGGCATCGTTACGTGCGTCTGGCCGGCACCGAGGTCGCGGAACTGATCGAGCGGCTGATGACCTTCGCCGGCGTCGCCCGGCCCGCCGTTCGGCCCCGCACAGCAGCCGAGGCCGCCTTCCGCGAGGCGCGGACCTGCTACGACCATCTCGCCGGACGGCTTGCGGTGGAGCTCGTCGCGGCGCTGGTCGCGCGCGACCTGCTGCGGCGCGGCCACGACGGCTTCGAGCCGACGCTCGCCGGCGAGCGCTGGTTTCGCGCGCGAGGGGTCGACGTCGCCCGCGCGCGCTGCTCCCCGCGCGCCTTCGCCCGCTGCTGCCTCGACTGGAGCGAGCGGCGCGACCACCTCGCAGGGGCGCTCGGCGCCGCGCTGCTCGCGGCGCTGGTCGACGGCGGCGTTCTCGCCCGCCGGAAGGACGAGCGCACGCTCGACGTCACCACGATGGGGCGGCGGTTCTTCGCGGAGGAGGTCGGCGTTCCGGCCGCCCGTGCGGCCGAGAGGACCGGCGTTCCGGCCTGAACGGCTCAGCCGGGCGCGCCGACCCCGGTGAGCAACAGGCCTGCGAGCATGATCGCCCCGAAGGCCAGCACCACCAGCGCGGCCAGGGTCTCGAGACCGGCGAGCGCCACAGACCCGGCGCCGGGTCGGGCGGCGGCGAGGCGGAGCGCGAGGCCCTTCGCCCCCACCGCGAGAGCGGCGATCGCGGCGACGGTGACGGCGGTTCCCGCGGCCATGGCGAAGGTCGCGGCGACGCCCGCCCAGAGAATCCCCTGCGCCAGCGCGAACACCAGCACCACCAGCGCGCCCGTGCAGGGGCGGAGACCGATCGCGAGCACCGCCGCGCCGGCGCGGCGCCAGTCCACCCGGCCCTCGACGAGTTTTGGATCGACGCCGTGCTCGTGGGCGCAGTCCGGGCCGTGGACATGGGCGGCCTGGCCCCTGAGCGTGCGGAGGAAGCCGCGCCCCTTGCGCCAGACCAGAACGAGGCCGAGCGTTAGGATCACGGCGTAGCTCGCCGCTTCCAGCCACCAGGTCGCGACGCCCATCGCCATGCTTGTGGCGCCGAGGACCACCGCGATCAGGCCCACGGCCGCGATCGCGGTCACGGCTTGCGCCAGCGCCGCGAGCGTCGAGAGCGCGACGCCCCGGCGGAAGCCTTCGCCCGTCGCGATCAGGTAGGAGGAGATCACCGCCTTGCCGTGGCCAGGCCCCGCGGCGTGGAACACGCCGTAGGCGAAGGACAGGCCGGCGAGCGAAAACAGCGCGGCGTTATCCGTCTTGGCGGCGCGGATCGCGGCCGACAGCGACCGGTAGAAGCTCGACTGCTGTGCGGCGATCCAGCCCAGCAGGCCGCCCGCCGCGGGCGCGCCGCCGGGACCGTCCGGCCGGCCGACGCCGAAGGGGCCCGCCGCCTGCGCGAGCGCATCCGCCGCGCCCGCCAGCGCGACCAGCGCCAGCGCCGCGCTGGCGACGAGGACGACCCGCCTCACGGCGCGCAGGAGACCGAGATGGTGTTGGAGAACTGCGCGCCGAAATTCGCGCCCGGCGAAAGCCCGGTGAAGAAGCTCTCGGACAGCTTCTTCGATGTCGCTGAGTCCGGCTCCTTCGGCCGGGCGACGTCGAGCGCGCAGCCTGCCGGCGCCTCCACGAGCTTCGCCGGATGGTCCTTGGCGAACTCGAAGGCGACGAAATAGGTGGGGTCGTAGACCTCGACCTTGAGCGGCGCGCCCTTCGGCGGCGCGTTGTCCTTCACCGGGAGGGTGAAGTGCAGGATCAGCAGGCCCTTCGGCGTCTGCTCCAGCCAGTAGTCGACGGGATCGGCGAAGCCGACCTTCTTGTCGCCGTCGCGGCTGAAGGTGAAGAAGCCGAACTCCTTGAGCGAGGTGACGTTCACCTCGGCGAGCGGTTGCAGCTCCTCGCGGGTCAGCTTGCCGTCGCCGTCCGTGTCGAGCCCCTGCGTCGCGAACGAGGAGAACATCTCGTCGAAGGTCCAGGCGTGGCGCACGGAGGCCATCCGCCCGTCCGCGCCGAAGACGATCTCGCTGCGGGCCGTCACCCACACGTGCGGGTGCGCTTCGGCGGCGAGGGGGACGACGGCGGAGATCGCGGCGAGGAGACCGCACAGGGCGAGGCGAAGCGTCGTCATCGGCGGTCGGTTCGCTCCTGGGGGATCACGTGCGGCGCATGCGCGTCATCGCCCCGGAGTGCGGCCGAAACGCGGCGGCTGCAACCCACTGTTTGGAGAGCGTGCGCCGGCGAGGGGGGCGCTCACCCCTGGAACACGAAGCGGTCTACGATCCGGAAGCCCTCGGCGGGGTTGTCCTCGACGAACAGGGTGACCGCGTTGACCTCGGTCGCCGCGGCGCCGACGTGGTCCGCGTAGAGCCGGGCGAGCGCCTCAACCGTCGGCGCGACGTCGTCCTCGGCCAGCGCGCCGGTCAGCGTCATGTGGAACCGGAAATCCTCGAACACATAGGGGTAGCCCCAGCGCTCGAGAGCCACGGTCTGGCGCTCGGTCAGGGGCGCCTCCTGCCGCCGCGCGCGCTCGGCGGGGTTGGCGGCGGCGCGGAACCGGTCGAAGGCTTCGACGCAGCCGTCCGACAGGCGCGCGAGCTCGGGCGCCTCGCCGTCCGGGACGAGCGCGACGAACGATCCGAGCGCGGCCACCTTCAGCGGCGGCAGCGGGAACGGCGCCTGCGTCCGGGCGAAGGCGCGGCCGGCGGCCACCAGATCGTCCTCCGTCGCCGACCCCGACAGCCGGAACGGCGCCTTGAGCGTGCCGTGGAAGCCGTAGCGCCGCGGGGACGCCGTCATCTCCGCCCATCGCTTGGGCTTCACGTCCAGAGGCCCGAGCGCCGGCACGGGCGCCGCGGTCGCGGCGTCGTAGCCGAGCACGCGGCAGCCGAAGGTCCACAACGCGCTTTCCGGTGGCGGCGCGTAGTAGATCGCGTAGCGGGGGTCGCTCATGTCACCCTCTCTCCTGCGACGACGACCGAACGGACGACCGGCGTCCGTCCTGCGAAGCGCAGGCGGACGAGGTCGGCCCTGAGGCCGGGAGCGAGCCGCCCGCGGTCGGCGAGACCGAGCATGGCGGCGGGACGGGAGGTCACGAAGCCGAAGGCCTGCGCGAGCGTGATCGGGCCGTCGTCGGCCGCGAGGCTTTCCACCGCCTGCAGCAGGCTGGACGGCACGTAGTCCGAGGACAGGGCGTCGAGCAGGCCGTGTTCGGCCAACTCCCTGGCCGAAACCCCGCCGGAATGCGAGCCGCCGCGCACCACGTTCGGCGCGCCGGCGACCGTGGCGAGACCCGCGGCCTTCGCCGCCTGCGCCGCGGCGAGCGTGGTCGGGAACTCCGAGATCGCGCAGCCGTCCGCCGCGGCCTGGGCGACATGCGCTTCGGTGGTGTCGTCGTGGCTCGCGAGCGGCGCGCCGCGGGCCTTGAACAGCGCCACCACCTGCGGCCGGTTGCGGGCGGCGTTCTCGGCGCCGGCCGCCATGCGCCGGGCGAGCATTACGTCGGCGTCGGTTTCGGACAGGCCGTTGCTCGTCATGAAGCGCTTCAGCGTCGCGATGTCCCGCCATTGCCGCTGGCCGGGCGTGTGGTCCATCAGCGAGCCGAGCCGCACGAGGGGCGAATCGAGATGGCCGTCGAGGTCGCCGATCAGCGCCGGGTCGGTCAGCTCGCAGCGCAGGTGGATGCGGTGCTCGATGCGGAACGCGCCCGAACTGACCCCTTCTTCGATCGCCGCGACCATGTCGGGGAAGATCGCGCGGCGGTAGTCGTTCTTGGCGTCGTAGCCGCCGGCGCAGAGCGCGTCGTAGACGGTGGTGACGCCGGAGGCGGCCATCTGCGCGTCGTGGACCAGCGCCGCCGCGAGCGGGTTCGGCCACACCACGCCGGGCCGCGGCACGAAGTGCTTCTCGAGGTTGTCGGTGTGGATCTCGATCAGGCCGGGGGCCAGCAGGTCGCCCTCGAGGTCGATCGCGCCGGGGGCGGACGAGCGGCCCTCGGAGACGTCGCGGATGACGCCGTCCCGGTGCGCCAGCGTGCCGGTGACGATCGCGTCGTCGAGCACGAGGCGGGCGTTGGTGAGGACGGTTTCCATCGGGCGGCTTTGGGCGTCTCGAAAGCTCGGCCGGCGGCCGAAGGTTGCGCCTAGATAGGCCCGCCGGGGCGCGATGGGAACCTGCGCCTTCGGCGTCAGACCCCGAGCGCCACCCCTTCGCCGCGGGGGTCGGCCCCGGCCTCGATGCGGCCCGAGGCCTCGCGAATGAGCGCCGCGGGCGCCGCGAAGCCTGCGCTCTCCACAGCGACGCGATGTCCCATCCGGTCCAGCCGGTCCGCGACTTCGCCGTCGAATCCCTCCTCGAGCGCGAGCAGGGCGTCGCCGTCCGGCCCGCGGCAAAGCGCGATCCGCGGGGCCGCGAGGGCGCCCCCGAGCTCCCGCTCGAAGCCGAGCCGGCGGACCGCCAGCGCCGTGGCGGCCAGCGGCGGCCGGTCGCCGGCCCCGAACACCGCGACGCGCCCGTCGAGCATGGCCATCAGCGGGGCCGAGAGCGGATCGCAGGCCGCGGCGCCGGGACCGAGCGGCTCGTCGCCCTCAAGCGCGAAGGCCGCGCCGCGGTTTGCGAGCAGCACGCCGGTCGACGCCGAGACAACGCCGGCGCCGAAGGGCGACAGCAGACTGTGCGTGACGCTGGCGGCGCGGCCTTCGGCGTCGACGACGCCGATCCAGCCCGCTCCGCCGAGGGTAAGGGCCGGGAGCGTGAGCGGCGTCGCGCGGGTGCGGTCGAGCGCGCCGGCCGCCGCGTCGAGCGCATCCGGCTCCAGGCGGGCGGAGGCGGCCTCGCGTGGGCGGTCGTCGGCCTCGGCCTCGCGGCGCAGCGCCTCGACGCGCTTTGCGGCCTCCGCCGCGGCATGGACGAAGGCGGCGTCGTCGTCGCGCCGGAGCGTGAGCCGCTCCAGCAGCGCGATCAGGGCGGGCGTCGAAAGCTCGGCGTCGAAC
Source organism: Methylopila capsulata (assembly GCF_016907975.1). GTDB lineage: Bacteria > Pseudomonadota > Alphaproteobacteria > Rhizobiales > Methylopilaceae > Methylopila > Methylopila capsulata. The sequence continues at coordinate 855,632 of NZ_JAFBCY010000003.1, read as the reverse complement.
GCCGCGCCGCGCTTGATCCGCGCCACGAGCGCCGCCCGCGGCCGGGCGTCGACGCGCTTCAGGTCCTCGCGGGCGAGCGGGACGCCGAGGCGCTCGAGGTCCGCCGAAAGCTCGCGGGAGAGGTCGCCGTCGTAGAGGTCGCGAAAGCCCGCGCGCGCGAGATGCTCCAGCGCGTCGGCCAGCCGTGGCGGCCGCAGCGTGGCGCCTCCGGCGGGCGCGGCCTTGTCGATGAGGAACGCCGCCTGGAAGCCCTCGTCCTCGGGGAGCCTCGGAAGGCCTAAGGCCAGCGCCCGCGCGAGGTCGCCCGAGACGGCGAACCCCTCGCGGGCGTGACGCAGCGCGTCGGCGAACAGCACGTGGCGGGGCAGACGCCCGACGGAGAGCTCCAGCGCCGCGCGCCAGCCTTCGACCGATCCCGGCGCGACGAAGGCGGAGAGCGGCCCGCGGGCCGGGACGGCGCCGTGGCCGCGCGTATGGAAGAAGGCGGGGGTCGCGCGCCGTCCGGCGAGGCCGCGGGCCTCGATCACGCCGATCGCGCCGTGCGGCTCGCGAAAGGTCCAGACGGCGTCGGCCGCGAGCGAGCTCAGGTGCGGCGCGACGACGGCGAGCGTCGCCGCCATCGCGACGGCGGCCTCGAAGGCGTCTCCGCCTTCGCCGAGGATCAGCCGGCCGGTCTCCGCGGCCTCGCGGCAGGGAGCGGCCACGGCCCCCCGCGTGGAGACGACGATGTCGGACATGGGCTTGGCTGACTTTGTGGGGAGGTTGGGACGCGCGCGCCCGGTCCAAGCAGCGTCATGCCCTTTCAACCGGGGCATGACGCTGGAGAGCGAACCCGATGCTCAGGCCGCGCAGGCCTCGAAGCCTTCGCGCAGCTTCGCCGCGTCGAGCTCCTTGCCGATGAACACCAGCTTCGAACGGCGGGTCTCGTCGGCCTTCCACGCGCGCTGCAGGTCGCCGTCGAGGATCATGTGCACGCCCTGGAACACGAAGCGGCGCTCCTCGCCCTTGAACGCGAGGATGCCCTTCCAGCGCAGGAAGTTCTGCCCGTCCGACTGCGCCAGCGCGTTGACCCACGGCATGAACTTGTTGGGATCGACCTCGCCGGGAATCTCCAGCGCGACCGACTGCATGGTCTCGTCGTGGTAGTGCTTCAGGCCGCCGTGCGAATGCTCGCCGTGGCCATGGTCCTTGTGCGCGTGGCCATGGTCTTCGTGGCCGTGGTCATGCCCGTGGTCGTGGCCGCAACCGCAGTCCGGCCCATGCTCGTGATGATCGTGCGCGTGGCCATGGGCGTGGTCAGGATGGCTGTGGTCGTGGTCGTCGGCCTCGAGGAACGCCGGCTCGATGCTGAGGATGCGGTCGAGGTCGAAGGCGCCCTTGTCGAGCACGGCGTCGAGCGGGACGTCGCACTTCTGGGTGCGGATGACGCGGGCGTAGGGGTTGATGCCGCGGATGCGGGCCTCGACCTCCTCCAACTGGTCCTTCGAGACGAGGTCGGTCTTGTTGAGCAGGATCACGTCGGCGAAGGCGATCTGGTTCTTGGCCTCCGGCGCGTCCTTCAGCCGGTCCGTCAGCCACTTGGCGTCCGCCACGGTGACGACGGCGTCGAGCCGGGCCTTGCGGCCCACCTCCTCGTCGATGAAGAAGGTCTGCGCCACCGGCGCGGGGTCGGCGAGGCCGGTGGTCTCGACGATGATCGCGTCGAACTTGCCCTTGCGCTTCATCAGGCCTTCGAGGATGCGGATCAGGTCGCCGCGCACGGTGCAGCAGATGCACCCGTTGTTCATCTCGAACACCTCCTCGTCGGCGCCGACCACGAGGTCGTTGTCGATGCCGATCTCGCCGAACTCGTTGACGATGACGGCGTATTTCTTGCCGTGCGGCTCGGAGAGGATGCGGTTGAGCAGCGTGGTCTTGCCGGCGCCGAGATAGCCGGTGAGCACGGTGACGGGCGTCTTGTCGGATGCGGCCGCGAGCGACATGGAGCCTCCGGAGGCAGGCGCGGCCAGAGAGGGGCCGCTTCGGGATGGATGGGTCGCGCCTGATATAGCGACGCCGGGCGCTGGCGTCACGGGGCGCGACCGCGGCGTATCAGGCCCGCGCGCGGGCCCGGGGGTGGAACTGCTGGTGCACGGCGACGAGCCGGGCGGCGTCGACCTCGGTGTAGATCTGCGTGGTCGAGAGGCTGGCGTGGCCGAGCAATTCCTGAATGGTCCGCAGGTCGCCGCCGCGCGCCAGCAGATGGGTCGCGAAGGAGTGGCGCAGCGCATGCGGCGTCGCGCTGTCGGGCAGGCCAAGGCCCCCTCGCATGCGCGCCACGGCCGCCTGCACGATGCGCGGGTTCAGCGGGCCGCCCTTGGCGCCCACGAACAGCGGCCCGGAGGGCGCGAGCGTCCAGGGGCAGTCTGCGAGATAGGCCGCGATGGAGGCCTGAACCGCGGGAATGACGGGCAGCTGGCGAGTCTTGCCGCCCTTGCCGGTGACCTCGATACGGTCGACGCCCTCGACCGGCGCCTGCGCCCGTGTGAGCGACAGCGCCTCCGAGATGCGCAGCCCGCAGCCGTAGAGCAACGCGATCACCGCCGCGTCGCGGGCGAGCACCCAACCCTCGCGTTCCTCGCCCGCGCGGGTGTCGGCGTCGGCCAGCGCGCGCGCCGCCGCCGGCGAGACCGGCTTCGGAAGGCTGCGCGGGATCTTGGGAGACCGCACCGCCGCGAAGGCCGACGCCTCGCCACGGCCGCTGCGGGCGAGAAAGCGCGCGAGCGAGCGGCTCGAGGCCAGCGCCCGCATCAGCGAGCGGCTGACCAGCCCCTCCGCCCGCCGGGCGGCGAGAAAGGCGCGCAGGTCGCGGGGCTTCAGCGCGGTGAGGTCGTCCAGCGAAGCCGGCGCGCCGAGATGGCCCTGCAGGAAGGTGAGAAAGATGCGGACGTCGCGGCCGTAGGCCTCGACAGTGTTCGGCGACAGCCGCCGCTCGGTCGCGAGATGCCGCAGCCACTCCGCGACGGCCTGGCGCAGGTCCGGGGCCGCGGGAAGCAGCAGGTCGTCGAGGGTCTGGGCGGCGGGCGACGTCATGGGCGTGAGGATGGCCGGGAGGGGTTAAGGTTTTCGGGTTGAACGTCCGGCTGGACAATTTGCGGAATGGCCCTGTCGGGACGGCGGCGTCCCGTCCGTCCTCGAAAGCGAACCGATCCGTCACCGGGAGCAGACGCCATGACCGACGACACCGATCCGAACCGCGACCTCGTGCTGACCCGCCTGCTCGACGCGCCGCGCGCGGCGCTCTACCACTGCTGGACCGAGCCGGAGCTGCTGAAGCGTTTCTTCGCGCCGCTGCCCTACACCACCCCGCACGCCGAGCTCGACGTCCGCCCCGGCGGGTCGAACCGCATCACCATGCGCTCGCCCGAAGGCGAGGACATGCCGATGTCGGGCGTCTATCTCGACGCGGTCCCGAACGAAAAGATCGTCTTCACCGACGCCTTCACCGAGGCGTGGAAGCCTTCGGAGAAGCCGTTTTTCGTCGGGATTCTCACCTTCGCGGACGAAGGGGGCAAGACGCGCTACACCGCGATCGCGCGCCACTGGACGGCCGAGGACAAGGCCGCCCACGAGGCGATGGGGTTCCATCAGGGCTGGGGGCAGGTGGCGGACCAACTCGAGGCGCTGGCGAAGACGCTGTGAGGCGGCCTCGCCGGCGGCCTATGCCGGCATGATTTCCGGGGTGACGTTGCGCATACGCCGCGTCATGCCCCGGCTCGTCCGGGGCATCCAGTCATCCGCTGGCCGCCGCGGTCCGTCACGAGGCTGGATCCCCCGGACCAGCCGGGGGATGACGAAGAGACCCGCCCGGCAGCCTCAGCTCGACAGCGCGGCCGTCAGCTCGCGGAGGTTCGAGCGCATCATGTCGACGTAAGTTCCCGCCGGACCGTCCGGGCCCGACAGCGCGTCGGAGTAGAGCGTTCCGCCCACCGCAGCCCCGGTCTCCTTGGCGATGCGCTCCACCAGCCGCTTGTCGGTGATGTTCTCGACGAACACCGCCGGGATCTTCTCCGCCTTGATCTGGCGGATGATCTTCGCGACGTCCTTGGCGGAGGCCTCCGCTTCGGTCGAGACGCCCTGCGGCGAGATGATCTCCACGCCGTAGGCCTTGGCGTAATAGCCGAAGGCGTCGTGCGAGGTGATGATCTTGCGGCGCTCCGCCGGAATCTTGGCGAGGCCCGCGCGGATCTCGGCGTCGAGCGCGTCGAGGGTCGCGAGATAGGCGGTCGCGTTCGCCTCGTAGGCCGTCTTGCCCTCGGGATCGGCCGCGATCAGCGCGTCGCGGATGTTCGCCACGTAGAGCTTGGCGTTCGGGACCGACTGCCAGGCGTGCGGGTCGGTGACCTCGTGGCCGTGCCCATGGTCGTGGCCTTTGGCATGGCCGTCGTCCTCGTCCTCCATCGTCTGGGCCGTGACGCCCTTGGAGGCGATCACCACCGTTCCCTTGGCGCCTGAGGATTTCGCGAGCCGGTCGATCCAGCCCTCGAGGCCGAGTCCGTTCTCGAAGATCACGGCGGCGTCCGCCGCCTTCTTGGCGTCGGCCGGGGCCGGCGAGAACACATGGGCGTCGCCGTCGGGGCCGACGAGCGTCTCGACCGTCACGCGGTCGCCGCCGACCTGGCGGACGAGGTCGCCGATGATCGAGAAGGTCGCAAGCGCCTTGACGGGCTCGGCCGCGGCCGGCGTGACGACGAACGCGGCCGTGACCGCGGCGGCGAGGAGAGAGCGCATCCGCATCATGAAAACCTCCGGAAGATGACGTTCGGGCGGTCAGGCCGCCCTGTGGTGGCGCGGCGGCGCGAGCCGCCAGAGCACGCCGCCGGACCAGCCGACGGCGACGGAGACGAGGTAGAGGACGCCGGCCGAGAGGATGATCGCGGGGCCGGTCGGAAGGTCGAAGTGGTAGGAGACGAGGAGGCCGGCGACGCTTGCGAGGCTCGCGACCAGGATCGCGACCGCGAACATCGGCGTCAGCGCGTTCGACCAGAAGCGCGCGGCGGCCGCCGGCAGCATCATGACGCCGACCGCAAGCAGCGTGCCGAGCGCCTGGAACCCGGCGACGAGGTTCAGCACCACGAGACCGAGGAAGATGAAATGGACCGGCCCGCCCGCGCGGCTCACCGAGCGCAGGAAGCCGGGGTCGACGCATTCCAGCACCAGCGGCCGGTAGATCAGCGCGAGCGCGACCAACGTGACGCTGGCGACGCCCGCCAGCAGCAGCATGGCCTGGTCGTCGAGCGCCAGCACCGAGCCGAACAGCACGTGCAGCAGGTCGACGTTCGACCCTTTGAGCGAGACCAGCGTGACGCCGAGCGCGAGCGACAGCAGGTAGAACGAGGCGAGCGCCGCGTCCTCCTTCAGCACGGTGGTGCGGGCGACGAGGCCGGTGAGCAGCGCGACCGAGACGCCCGCGACGAGGCCGCCCAGCGTCATCGCCGGCAGCGACAGGCCGGCCACGAGGAAGCCGACCGCCGCGCCGGGCAGGATAGCGTGGGCCATGGCGTCGCCGGTCAGGCTCATGCGCCTCAGCATCAGGAACACGCCGATCGGCGCCGCGCCGAGCGACAGCGCGAGCGACCCCACCAGCGCCCGCCGCATGAAGGCGAACTCGGCGAAGGGGCCGACGAGGGCGTCGTAGAGGGTCATCGCGTCAGGCCGCGTTCGCGGAGCAGAACGGGGCGGCGTCGTCGAACGCCTCGGTCATGGCGCGGGCCTCGAGCAGGCGCTCCGGCTTTAGCGCCTCCGCGGTCGGCCCCCAGGCCACGGCGCGGCGGGCGAGCAGCAGCGTCTCGGGGAAGGCGCGGCGGACCATGTCCATGTCGTGCAGCACCGCGATCACCGTGCGGCGCTCGGAATGCCAGCGCGCGACTAGCGCCAGCAGGTCCTCGACCGTCTTGGCGTCGATGGCGGCGAAGGGCTCGTCGAGCAGGATGACGGAGGCGTCCTGCAGCAGCAGCCGCGCGAACAGCGCGCGCTGCAACTGGCCGCCGGAGAGCGTGCCGATGGCGCGGCGCTCGAACCCGGTCAGGCCGACGCCGGCGATCGCCTCCGCCACCCGCTCCCGGTCCGCGCGGCCGACGCCGCCGAACAGACCGGTGCGGCGCCAGAGGCCGGTGGCGACGAGGTCGAACACGTCGATCGGGAAGCTGCGGTCGAGCTCGGCGGCCTGGGGCAGGTAGGCGATGTCGCGGGGGCCGAGCGCGCCGCGGTCGATGCGCCCGCCGATCGGCTCGATCGCCCCGACGAGGCCCTTGAGCAGGGTGGACTTGCCGGCGCCGTTCGGTCCGACCACCGCCAGCAGCGCGCCCGGCGCGACGGCGCCGTCGAGGTGGTGCACGGCGGGGTGACGGTCGTAGCCGAGCGTCACGTCCTCGAGCCGGAGCGCGCTCATGCCAGCGCCCAGGCGACGCCGGCCCACAGCACGATCAGCGTCGCGGAGACGCCGCCGAGCCGGGCGAGCGCCGAGGTCCGCAGCAGCGATGCCGCGGGCGCCTGCGCGCGGGGGCCATGGCCGTGCGGCCGCGGGGCATGGTCGTGGCCATGAGAGCCAGGGTCATGCGCGCCGTGAGCGTGGGCGTGATGGTCGTGGGCGTGGGTGGACGTCATGACGAACTCGGTCGGGCGCGGGGAGCGCTCTGCGGCGAATGTTATATCGTAACGTTTTTGCGATGCAAGAGAGCTCTGCCGGCGTCAACCGACGGCGCTGACGTCTTCGGGCGGTAACGGAGAAACGCGGGCATCCCTCCCTCGCCAGAGGGGAGGGTGGACGGGCGAAGCCCGGCCGGGTCGGGTGGGTGGGGGATGAAGCCCCGGGGCGCCGCGGCGCTACGCCCGAGACCACACCCGACCTCGGCCTGTCGGCCGAGGCCACCCTCCCCAAGCTCCGCTCGAGGAGGGATACCCGCGCCTCGTCCTGAATCCGATGAGAGGGGAGGAACCCGTCCCTCAGCCCTGCGTGCGCAGCGGCTCCTGCTTCAGCGCGGCGCGGACGAACTTGACGACGATCCAGACGCCGACGGCGAGGCCGGCCGCTTCGAGCGCGTAGGCGCCGATCTCGCCGAGGCCGAAGAACCCGGCGATCGCCCAGCCGCCGGCGACGGAGGCGGCGATGGTCTGCGTCGCGATCAGCACCGTGGCGCCCGCGAGCGTGACCACGCGCTTGACGTCGAGCGAACCGGCGGAAGCGTCGGGCACGGGCGAAACTCCAGTGTTACGGCGGCGGACCGGCCAGGGACCCGCGCCTTTTAGCATGATCCGCGGACGGGTCGAGAGGCGGACAGCGCGCGCACGGCGACGCGCGGTCTTACTCCAGCGAGGTCCGCGCCTCATCCCCTTCCCAAAGCCCGGCAACCGCCCAGGGCCGCGCCGGCTTGCGAAGCCGCCCCGCGCGCCTGTATGCCTCTCGGTCTTCCCCCTTCGCCCGAAACGGACGCGCGCGCCTCATGTCCATGCCCACCGACGCCGGCTATCCCTCGCTGACCGACCGGCTGACGCCGGTCGAGGCCGGGGCCTATGTCGTCGCCGCGACCTTCCTGGGCGGCGCGGCGGCCTTCGCGCTCGGCGACGGCGCCGTGCTGTTCGTGGGCGACGACGGCGAGCTGCGCGTGCCTGCGCACGACGGCGGCGTGGTGTCGACGGCGGTCGCGCCGAACCTGCTCGTCACCGGCGGCGACGACGGCAAAGTGCTGAAGTTCGCGGCCGGCGACACGCCGGAGCCGGTGGGCGAGGCCAAGGGCTGGATCGACGCGGTCGCGATCGGCCCCGACGGCGCGGTCGCATGGTCGGCCGGCAAAAAGGTGTTCGCGCGCGACGGCAAGGGCGATGTCCGCACGTTCGAGTCGCCCTCCGCCGCCCGCGGCCTCGCCTTCGCGCCGAAGGGCTACCAGCTCGCGGTCTCGCGCTACAACGGCGTCTCGCTCTGGTTTCCGCGCACCGAAGGCGCGCCGAAGGAGCTGACCTGGAAGGGCAGCCACATCGACGTAAGCTTCGCGCCCGACGGCAAGTTCGTCGTGACGACCATGCAGGAGAACGCGCTGCACGGCTGGCGCCTGTCGGATGGGGCGCACATGCGCATGACCGGCTACCCCGGCAAGGTGCGCTCGGTGGACTGGACGTCGGACGGCAAGTGGCTCGCCTCCGCCGGCGCCGACGCCGCCGTCATCTGGCCGTTCCAGTCGAAGGACGGGCCCATGGGCAAGGCCCCGAAGGAGCTCGGCATCCGCCCGGCGCGCGTCTCCCGCGTCGCGGCGCACCCCAAGGCCCCGGTCGTGGCGCTCGGGTACGAGGACGGCTGCATCCTGCTGGCGCGCCTGTCCGACGGCGCGGAGATCCTCGGCCGCGCGCCGGGCGAGGGCGGCCCGGTCACCGCGCTCGGCTGGGACCGCATCGGCTCCCGCATCGCCTTCGGCACCGAGGACGGCAAGGCCGGGATCGTGGCGCTGCCCGAAGGCTGAGCGCCGGCGCTCTCATTCCGCAAAGGCCAGCACCAGCCCCTCGTCGGCGCGAAGCGTCAGCGCCCCCGCGGGCTCCGGCCCCTCGCGGTCGAGATGGGTCGAGAGCAGCGTGCGCGTCGGCGCGCCGGCCTCGAACGTGGCGGGCCTCGGCCCGAGGTTCAGCACGACCAGCAGGCGAGCCTCGCCGTCCCGCCGTTGGTAGGCGAGCAGGTCGCCGTCGGCCGCGACCGTTTCGTAGGCTCCGAGCGCGAGCGCCGGCGTGGCGCGGCGGAGCGCGAGCAGTCGGCGGTGCAGCGCAAGCATGGAGCGGGGATCGGCCGCCTCCGCCGCGACGTCGCGGGTCGCGCCGTCGCCGAGCGGGAGCCAGGGCGTCGCCGCCGAGAAGCCGGCGTTCGGCCCGTCGTCCCAGGGCATCGGCGTCCGGCAGGGGTCGCGCCCGCCGACGCCGGGCTCGCGCAGCGCCCAGGGGTCGCGCAGCGCCTCAGGCGGGACGACGCCGTCCATCAGGCCGATCTCGTCGCCGTAATAGAGCGTCGGCGTCCCGCGCAGCGTCAGCAGCAGCATGGCGGCGACGCGGGCCTGGGCGCGGCCGAGGCGGCTCGCGACCCGCTTCTGGTCGTGGTTGCCGAGCACCCAGTTCGGCCAGCCGCCGGGAGGAAGCGCCCGCTCGTACTCCGCGATCAGCCGCGCGAGGCCGCGCGCGTTCCAGGGGGCAAGGATGAGGTGGAAGTTGAACGGCAGCTGCGCGCCGGTGAGGTCCGGGCCGTAGTAGGCCATCAGCCGCTCGAACGGCAGGTAGAGCTCGCCGATCAGCACGCGGTCGCCGGGGTAGGCGTCGAGCGTCGCGCGCAGCTCCCGCGTCACCTCGATCGCCTCCGGCTGGTCGGCGGAATGGACCTGCAGCAGGCGCGCGATGTCCGGCATGCCGGGGCCGTAGTCGGGGTTCGGCGGGTTGTCGCGGAAGTCGATGTCCTTGATGAGGTGCCACAGCACGTCGACGCGAAAGCCGTCGACGCCGCGGTCGAGCCAGAAGCGCAGCGCGTCGATCATCGCGGCGCGCACCTCGGGGTTTCGCCAGTTCAGGTCGGGCTGCTCGCTCAGGAAGGCGTGGTGGTAGTACTGGCCGGAGGCCTCGTCATAGGTCCAGGCCGGGCCGCCGAAGTTGCTGACCCAGTTGTTCGGAGGCCCGCCGCCGGGGCCGGGGTCGCGCCAGACGTACCAGTCGCGCTTTGGCGCGTGGCGGCCGGATCGGCTGTCCACGAACCAGGGGTGCCGGTCCGAGCTGTGGTTGGGCACGAAGTCGAGGATGAGCTTCAATCCCCGCGCGTGCGCCTCCGCGATCAGGCGGTCGACGTCGGCGAGCGTGCCGAAGATCGGATCGACGCCGCAGTAGTCCGCGACGTCGTAGCCGAAGTCTGCCATCGGGGAGGGGTAGATCGGCGAGATCCAGAGCGCGTCGACGCCGAGCTCCACGAGATGGCCGAGCCGGTTGCGGATTCCTTCCAGGTCGCCGATCCCGTCGCCGTCGGCGTCCTGGAACGAGCGCGGATAGACCTGATAGATCGCCGCGCTCTTCCACCAGGGCGTGTCGGTCATGGATCGGTCCTGGGAGCCGGCGTCAAAACGGGGAGGTCACGCGGCGGCGGTGCGGCGCTGGGTCTCGTCCAGGCGGCCGAGACGGTACCAGCGGTAGCCGTAGGGCTCGAGCGTGACGTGATGGCGGCCGTCGGGGCCGGGACGGCTGTGGTCGGCGGACAGCAGGTTGACCAGATGGTCCGGCTCGCCCTCCGCCCCGCCGCTGCGGAAGGCGACGTCGCAGCCCTCCTCGCCGAAGTTGTGGAGGAACACCGCTGCGTTGCCCCGCCAGTCGTAGCGCATGGCGAGCACGCCCTTCGCGCCCGTACGGAGGATCTGGTACTCGCCCCAGCCGATCTCGGGCGTCTCCTGCCGCATCCGGACGATCCGCTCCAGCCAGTTCAGAAACGAGTTCGGATCGCGCCGCTGCTGCGCCACGTTGACGGACTGATAGCCGTAGCCGCCGCCTGAGATAGCCGGCAAATAAGTCTTTTCAGCTGTGCTGAATCCGCCGTTCTGCTCGTTCGCCCACTGCATCGGCGTGCGCGCGCAGTAGCGCTCGGGCAGGTCGAGGTCGTCGCCCATGGCGATCTCGTCGCCGTAGCGCAGCACGGGCGTGCCCGGCAGGGCGAACATCAGGCTGTAGGCGAGCTCCAGCCGGCGGCGGTCGCCCTTCAGCATGGGGGCCAGACGCCGCCGCACGCCACGGTCGTAGAGCTGCATCGATTTCTCGGGCCCGAAGGCGTCGAACGCGACCTGCCGCTGCTCGTCGGTCAGGCGTCCGAGGTCCAGCTCGTCGTGGTTGCGCAGGAACATGCCCCACTGCGCCGTGGGATAGCCCGGCCGCGTCTCCTTGAGGGCCTTCTCCAGCGGCGCGACGTCCGCGCTCGCCAGCGCATAGAACAGGCGCTGGTTGACCTGGAAGTTGAACATCATCTGCATGCGGTCGCCGTCGTCGCCGAAGTACTTCATGTCGTCTTCGGGCATCACGTTGGCTTCGGCGAGAATGACGCTGTCACCCTTGCGCCACTGCAGGAACTCCCGGAACGAGCGGAGCATGCCGAACTGCTCCTTCGGCGTCGTCACGTCGGCGCCCTTCTCGGCGATCACGAAGGGCACGGCGTCCATGCGGAAGCCGGACACGCCGAGCTGGATCCAGAACCCCATGATCTTGAGGATCTCGGCCTGCACCTCCGGGTGGGCGGTGTTGAGGTCGGGCTGGAACTCATAGAAGCGGTGGAAGTAATAGGCCTTGGCCTCGTCGTCCCGCGTCCAGGTCGTCTTCTGGACGCCGGGGAACACCATGCCCTCGTCGGCGTTCTTCGGCTTGGTCTTCGACCAGACGTACCAGTCGCGGAACGGCGACTTGGGGTCCGCGCGGGCGGACTTGAACCAGGGGTGCTGGTCGGAGGTGTGGTTGACCACGAGGTCGATCAGCACGCGCATGCCACGCTGCTTCGCCGCGTGGGTGAACTCCACGAAGTCGCCGAGCGAGCCGTAGCGCGGGTCGACGTTGTAGTAGTCGGAGACGTCGTAGCCGTCGTCGCGCCCCGGCGAGGGCTGGAACGGCATCAGCCAGACGGCGGTGACGCCGAGGCCGTGGAGGTAGTCGAGCCGGCGCGTCAGGCCGGGGAAGTCGCCGACCCCGTCGCCGTTCGAGTCCATGAAGCTCTCGACCGAGAGACAGTAGACGATGGCGTTCTTGTACCAGAGGTCCGTGATCATTCGCCCGCCCGCGGCCGTCGTCGTCGCCCCATAGTCAACGCGGGGCGGCGACGAGGCGTTCCGGCGGCGTCACTTCATCAGGCCGGCGGCCTTCAGCGCCTTGGCGATGACGCCCTGCACGTCGATGCGGCCGCTCCGCCGGGGCTCGGGCTCCATGCGGCCGGCGAAGCCGCTGCGGGACGGCTTGGCCGTCGGCGTCGCGGCGGCGGGCCGGCGCGCCGACGCGGGGCGAAGCGGCTCGGCGGCGGCGGACGCGTTCGCGGCGGCGGGCTTCCCAGCGTCCTTCTCGGCGGCCTTGGCCGCGGCCTTCGCCGGGGCGAGGCCCCAGAACGCGAGCACGTCGCGGTTGGCCGACACGCCGACGTCCAGCATGAACGGGCCCGGCGTCTCGCCGCGCCGGGCGTCGAGCGCGACGCCGTGGTTCATGCCGGCGACGACGTGCTGTTCGACGACGGCTTCGCCGTCCGGGCCGGTCCAGACCCGGCGGGTGCGCCCGCCCTTGCGCTCGACGGTCGGCTTCGCGCCATGAAGCCCGTGGACGTCGAGCCACTGCTTGACGATCTCGTCGCCGTTGGAGGGAACGACGGTCGAGTCCGCGCCGCCGTGCCAGACGCTGACCTTCGGCCAGGGCCCGCCATGGTCCGAGGCGTCCCGGACGGCGTCGCCCCATTCGCGGGCCGGTCGGGAGGCGCCCTTGTACATGCTCTCGAAGGCCTGCGGCACGGACGACGCCGCCCCGCACGGCAGTCCGGCCATGATCGCGCCGCCCGCGAAGACGTCGGGATAGGCCGCAAGCAGCGCGGAGGTCATCGCGCCGCCGGCCGACAGTCCGGTCACGAACACCCGGCGGCGGTCGAGACCATGCTTGGCGACCATGGTCCCGACCATGGCGCGGATGGAGGCCGCCTCGCCGGCGCCGCGGGCGACGTCCTCGGGGTTGAACCAGTTGAAGCAGCGCTTCGGGTTGTTGCCCGCATGCTGCTCGGGATAGAGCACCGCGAACCCGTGCTCGTCCGCGAGCGCGGTCCAGGCCGCGCTCTGCTCGAAGCTCGCCGCGGTCTGGGTGCAGCCGTGCAGCACCACGACCAGAGCCGATCCGCGCGCGAGGCCCGCGGGCGTGTAGGTCCTCATGACGAGGTCGCCGGGATTGCCGCCGAACTCGGCGACCGTCGCGAGCCGCGCGTCGGCGGGCGCGCTGCCGGCCGCGGACGCGCCGCCGCCGTCGAGCGACCACATCTTCAGGAATGGGTTCAGTTCCGAGGCGAGATCGCCGAAGCGGGCCATGGCGCATCCAGTCTTTTGGCGCAACGATCGGGGACGTCGCCGTCGCTGAGATCAGGTGGGCGCCGCAGGGCACAATTCAATGCTGCGACGCAACATTGAATTGATCGTCCGAGAATGAGGCGAGCCTGCGGCGCGGCCGGCGCAAGGTCGCCGTGCGTCGGCGCCCGCCGCCGAGGCGCTATGGGCGGGCGGAGAACCAGAGAGGCTTGGCCGGGCGGAACGCTGCGCCTATGGTCCGCCGCTTCTCGCAACCTCTCCGGAGCGCCTTCGATGGACGACACGCCGCCCGCCCGCCTCTCGACCGATCCCGACAGCCCGTTCTACGACGCCGAGGCGCTCGAGCGCGGCGTCGGCATCCGCTTCAAGGGCGTCGAGAAGACCAACGTCGAGGAATACTCGGTGAGCGAAGGATGGATCCGCGTCGCCGCCGGCCTCGCGCGCGACCGTTTCGGCAAGCCGATGACGCTGAAGCTCAAGGGCGAGGTCGAGCCCTACTTCCGCGGTCCGACGCCCGCCTGACCCTTGTCGCGGCGCCGAATCGTCTGCTTCTCCTGGCGCAAGGCGTGATATCGTCGCAGGAAAGTCGCGGTCGCGCGGGCCGGAGCGCGGCCTGTGCGACAAAACAGCCGCCGCCGTCACGTTCGCGCCGATTTTCGCTGGTCTCTCCAGCGGGCGCGCAGGAGATGCGGCGCGCGGGGGCAGGCGTGTAGGAGGACGATGTGAGGCAGACCGGAGAGTGGAACCCCGACCATGGCGCGGAGGCCTTCGGCTTCGACGGCCTGGCGGGGGTCAACTGGAACCTGACGGAGGCGGCGCTCGTCGAGCGCGCGATCCGCAGGGGCGAGGCCTCGCTGGCGGCCACCGGCGCGCTGGTCGCCGAAACCGGCTCCCACACCGGCCGCTCGCCCAAGGACAAGTTCATCGTGCGCGACGCCGCGACCGAGAACGAGGTCTGGTGGGACAACGCCGGCGCGCTGACGCCCGAGCAGTTCGACCTTCTCAAGGCCGACTTCATCGCGCATGTCGCGGGCCGCGAACTGTTCGCCCAGGACCTCCACGGCGGCGCGGACCCCTCGAACCGCCTCAAGGTGCGGGTGTTCACCGAATACGCCTGGCACTCGCTGTTCATCCGCACGCTGCTGATCGAGCCCGAGCGCGCCGACCTCGCGCGATTCCGCCCCGACCTCACCATCGTCGACGTCCCGAGCTTCCAGGCCGATCCCGAGCGCCACGGCGTGCGCTCCAAGACGGTGATCGCGATCGACTTCGCCCGCGGCGTCGTGCTCATCGGCGGCACCGCCTATGCGGGCGAGATGAAGAAGTCGGTCTTCACCGCGCTGAACTACCTGCTGCCGAAGCGCAACGTGATGCCGATGCACTGCTCGGCGAACGTCGGCAAGGCCGGCGACGTCGCGGTGTTCTTCGGCCTCTCGGGCACCGGCAAGACCACGCTGTCGGCCGACCCCGAGCGTGCGCTGATCGGCGACGACGAGCATGGCTGGGGGCGCAACGGCGTCTTCAACTTCGAAGGCGGCTGCTACGCCAAGACCATCCGGCTCGACCCTAAGGCCGAGCCGCAGATCGCGGGCGCCATCCGCCGCTTCGGCGCGGTGCTGGAGAACGTCGCGATCGACCCGGTGACCCGCCAGCCGGACTTCGACGACGGGACCCGCACCGAAAACACCCGCGCCGCCTATCCCCTGCGCTTCGTGCGCAACGTCCACGCCAGCGGCCGCGCCGGGCATCCGAAGAACGTGGTGATGCTGACCGCCGACGCCTTCGGCGTGATGCCGCCGATCGCGCGGCTCACGCCGGCGCAGGCCATGCACCACTTCCTCTCCGGCTACACCGCGAAGGTCGCCGGCACCGAGAACGGCGTCAGCGAGCCCCAGGCCACCTTCTCCACCTGCTTCGGCGCGCCCTTCATGCCGCGCCGGCCCGAGGTCTACGGCGAGCTTCTGAAGAGCCTGATCGCCGAGCACGGCGCGGACTGCTGGCTGGTCAACACCGGGTGGACCGGCGGCGGCTACGGCGAGGGCCGGCGCATGCCGATCGCCGCCACCCGCGCGCTGCTTTCGGCGGCGCTCAGCGGCGCGCTGAAGGACGTCGAGACCTACGTCGACCCGACCTTCGGCTTCGCCGTGCCGACCGACG
The DNA here is from genome assembly GCF_016907975.1 of Methylopila capsulata. Lineage (GTDB taxonomy): Bacteria > Pseudomonadota > Alphaproteobacteria > Rhizobiales > Methylopilaceae > Methylopila > Methylopila capsulata. Next base: position 840,402 of record NZ_JAFBCY010000003.1, on the reverse strand, counting down.
TGCCCGGCGTCGACGCCAAGCTGCTTCGCCCGCGCGACACCTGGAGCGACCCCGCCGCATACGACCGGGCCGCCCGAAGGCTGGCGCGCATGTTCCAGAAGAACTTCGAGGCCTTCAGCGAGGTCGACGCCGAGATCCGCGAGGCCGGTCCGCGCCTCGGCGGCGGCTTCGCCAACGTGGCGGCCGCCGCGGAGTAGCGCCTCCCGGTTTCCGCGCCTCCCGGTTTCCATGAGGGGCGCCCCGTCGCCGGGACCGCCGACGGGTGGTCGATCTCGAGCGCCGCAACCCCAGCCCGCTCACCAGTGCACGGAGCGGTCGATCCGGATGACGTAGTTGCGCCAGGGCGCGCGCTCCGCGAGGCGGTCGTAGAGCGCGGCGGCGGGGTTGCCCTCGGGGACCATCCAGCGCAGGTGCACCCAGCCGAGCGTCTCGCCATGGGCGACGAGCCGCTCCAGCAGCGCCTGCGCCACGCCGCGGCCCCGGCAGGCGGGATCGACGTAGAGGTCGTCGAGCTGGCCGGCGCGGCGGCGGGAGATGGCTTCGGGAAGGTCGTAGTACACCGCGAAGCCCACCAGACGGCCGTCGAGCTCGGCGCCGGCGATCTCCGCCACATGGTCGTCGATCAGGGCGCGGGCGTAGGCCTCGTCCGGCGCCCCCGGCTCCTCGTGCAGCAACGCGGCGGAGTAGGCCGCGAGCAGCGGCGCGAGCCGGGCCACGTCGTCGACGCCGAGGCGCGGGAGGATGCGAAGACTCACAGATGCGCTCCGGTGATGAGAGCCGTTCGCGTGGGGCGGCGCGACCGAAGTTCCGCGCTCTGCAGTCGCCCCGGCCGAAGTGCCGGGGCCCATCACCCCGAACGGCGCAGAAATATCTGGACCGGCATGGGTATGGGTTCCGGGACTTCGCCCGGAACGACGTTGCTTGGCGGACGCCCCGATCGTGCCTGGAGCTCGCTCAGCGCCAGTCGCGGATGTCGACGAAGCGGCCGGCGATCGCCGCCGCCGCCGCCATCGCGGGCGACACCAGATGGGTGCGGCCCTTGAAGCCCTGACGGCCCTCGAAGTTGCGGTTCGAGGTGGAGGCGCAGCGCTCCTCCGGCCGCAGCTTGTCGGGGTTCATCGCGAGGCACATGGAGCAGCCCGGCTCGCGCCATTCGAAGCCGGCGGAGGTGAAGATCTTGTCGAGGCCCTCGGCCTCGGCCTGCTCCTTCACCAGGCCGGAGCCCGGAACCACCATGGCGGCGACGTTGGCGTTGACGGTCTTGCCGGCGACCATCTTGGCGGCCTGCCGCAGGTCTTCGATCCGGCCGTTGGTGCAGGAGCCGATGAACACGCGGTCGAGCGCGATGTCGGTGATCTTGGAGCCGGCGGTCAGGCCCATGTAGGCGAGCGCCCGCTTGATCGCGGCCCGCTTGCCCTCGTCGGACGCGGCGTCCGGATCGGGCACGACGCCGGTGATCGACACCACGTCCTGCGGGCTCGTGCCCCAGGACACGATCGGCGGCAGGTTGGCGCCGTCGAGCCGGATCTCGCGGTCGAAATGCGCGCCCTCGTCGGAGACGAGCGTCTCCCAGTAGCGGCGCGCGGCGTCCCAGGCCTCGCCCTTGGGTGCGCGCTTGCGGCCCTGGACATAGGCGTAGGTGGTCTCGTCCGGCGCGATCATGCCGGCGCGGGCGCCGCCCTCGATCGACATGTTGCAGACCGTCATCCGGCCTTCCATCGACAGCGCGCGGATCGCCTCGCCGGCGTACTCCATCACGTAGCCGGTGCCGCCCGCGGTGCCGATCTCGCCGATGATCGCGAGGATCACGTCCTTGGCGCCCACGCCCTCCGGCAGCTTGCCGTCGACCGTGATGCGCATGTTCTTGGCTTTGGTCTGGATCAGCGTCTGGGTCGCCAGCACGTGCTCGACCTCGGAGGTGCCGATGCCGTGCGCCAGCGCCCCGAAGGCGCCGTGCGTCGAGGTGTGGCTGTCGCCGCAGACGATGGTCGTGCCGGGCAGGGTGAAGCCCTGCTCGGGGCCCACGATGTGGACGACACCCTGCCGCTTGTCGAACTCGTCATAGTACTCGATGCCGAACTCGCGCGTGTTCTCGGCCAGCGCCGCGATCTGGGCGACGCTTTCCGGATCGGGGTTCGGCAGCAGCCGGCTGGTGGTCGGCACGTTGTGGTCGACGACGGCGAGCGTCTTCTCCGGCGCGCGCACCTTGCGGCCCGTCATGCGCAGCCCCTCGAAGGCCTGCGGGCTCGTCACCTCGTGGACGAGGTGGCGGTCGATGTAGAGCAGCACGGAGCCGTCGGGCTGGCGGTCGACGACGTGGTCGTCGAAGATCTTGTCGTACAGGGTCTTGGGAGCGGCGGACATGGTGCGCCTCTAAGCCTTCTGGAATGCGGAACGGAGGTGGCGTCGCGCCGTCGGGCGCGCCGGAGTCGGGGTCAGCCGCGGAGTCGCGTGCTGATCGCCGACAGGCGCGCGTGGAACCGCGACGGCAGCCGCACGTGGTCGGCGAGGCCCGCGAAGGTCTCGGTCGAACGCGCGGCGATGCTGGATCCGTGCCTGCTCATGGCACGTCATATAGGTGAAGTCTTGAACGAGTTGCAAATGCGCTGGAGGCGGCTCCGTCCCCAGCGAAACGCCGCGCCTCAGGCCGTCGCTTCGTAAAGCGCGCCGCTCGGCGTCTCGGCAGGCCGCCGGCCATAGGCCCGCGTCGCGTGGGACGGCTCGGCCCGGCGGCGGGCGCGGGTCTGCGGCAGGCCGAGGACGCCGGCGATGAGCTGGGCGACCAGCGGCGCGAAGGGCCGGCCGAGCGGCGCCGGTCCCGCCCGTTCCCGGTCCGCGGCGGCCTGGGCGGCGAGGTCCGCGTCGGGGCGGTCGGTCGGGGGCGCGGCGTCGGCCGCCGGCTCGACGCGCGGCGAAGGCGAGACCGGATCGACCCCGCGCTTTCGCGCGACGCGGGCGGCCCGGTCGGCTCGGCCTGGTCCGGCGATCATCAGCATCCGCGTCGCCTCCCTGCGCCGAAATGGCGCGTTCGCTCCCTCAAGCCAACGCCCGACCATGCCTCAAAGCATGGAGCCCATCGTTTTTTGCGCTCCGCAACCTAAAATTTAACTTAATGTTAACCACAGGCGCCGTCGGCAATCGGCGACGGATAAGTTAAGAGCGAAGCTGGTAAATTCCAAGCCGGCGATTCCAGTTCCTGCGCCCGGGGGCGACCATGACGACGCACATCGGCGCGGGAGGCGCGACCAGCTTTGGCCGCCTCGCGGTCGACGACATTCTCGTGGCCGTGGGCGAGGCCGTCTATGTGTGGGACGTGCAATCCGACCGGCTGCAGTGGATCGGCGATCCGCACGGTCTGCTCGAACTCCCGGCCGCGACGCTCCTCGACAGCGAGACCGCCTTCTCATCCCTGTTCGATCCCGAGGCGCTGACCACCCGTCGCGAGGCCGTGTTCGGCTCCGCGACCACGGACAGCGGCCAGGGCGTGCCGTTCGAGGTGGACTATCCGCTGCTCCGCGGCGGGCGCGCGCAGCGCCTCTGGATCCAGGACCGGGGCCGCTGGCGCGCGGGAGCCGACGGCCGGCCGGCGGAAGTCGTCGGCGTCATCCGCCGTCTCGGCGCCCATCACGAGCGCGCCGAGCAGGCCGCCTCGCTCGCCCGCTTCGACCCGCTCACAGGTCTGCTCGCGCGGCCGCGTCTCATGGAGATCGCCGCCAGCGCCCTTGCGGCGGGCGCGCGGATGCAGACCTCGACCTCCTTCGTCCTGGTCTCCGTGGTGAACCTCGGCGGCGTCAACGACGCTTATGGCTTCGACGTGGGCGACCGCGTGCTGGTCGCCGTCGCCCGCCGGCTTCGGGGCGCCATGCGCGGCGGCGACAGCCTGGGCCGGTTCTCCACTTCGACCTTCGGCCTCGTGCTGCAGGAGTGCGACGCCGCGGACCTGCAGGTCGTGGGACGACGGCTGATCGCGGCGGTGCACGACGAGCCGATCGATTCCAGCGCGGGCGCCATCGCCGTGCGCGTCGCGATCGGCGGGGTGGTCGCGCCGCGTCACGCCCGGGACGGCGCCGAGTTCATCGCCCGCGCACGCACGGCGCTCGCCCGCGCGAGCGGGTCCGCGACCGGATTCCAGATCTACGCGCCGGATCCCGAGCGGGAAGCGCGGCGCCGGGCCGATCTGCGCCTCGCCGACGAGCTGGTCGCCGCGATGAGCAGCCGCCGGGTGGCGCTGGCCTACCAGCCGGTGTTCCGCGCGGGCGCGCGCGACCCGGTGTGGAGCGAGGCGCTGCTGCGGATCACCACCGAGACCGGCGAGGTCGTCTCCGGCGGCGCCTACGTGCAGGCGGCGGAAGAGCTGAAGATCGTGCACATGCTCGATCACCGGGTGCTGGACCTCGCGGTCCGGCGGCTCGCCGAAAAGCCGCAGATCCACCTCGCGGTGAACATCTCGGCCTCGACCACCAACGACGAGAGCTGGCTGGCGGCGCTGACCTCGTGGTTCACCCTGCGCCCGGACCTCGCGTCGCGGCTGATGGTCGAGATCACCGAGACGGCCGCCATCGCCGACCTCGCCGTCACGGGGCGCTTCGTCGCGCAGCTCCGGGCGTTCGGCGTCCGCGTCGCGATCGACGACTTCGGCACCGGGCACACCTCGTTCAAGGCGTTGCGCGAGCTGGGCGTCGATCTCGTCAAGATCGACGGGTCCTTCGTGCGGGATCTCGGGACCTCGGCGGACAGCGCCGCCTTCGTCCGCGCCCTGCTGGCGCTCGCCCGGGAGCTTGGGCTGGAGACCGTCGCGGAGCAGGTCGAAACCGAGGAGGTGGCGGAGCTGCTGACCGCCTGGGGCGCCACCTATCTGCAGGGCGACCTGCTTGCGCGGCCCGCTCTGGAGCCGCCGGCCGACGGCTCGGACGACGGGTCGCCATCCAAATAGGCGAACCAATCGTATGGGTTAAGCGTTTCCGGACGTCTTCTCCCCGCGGCGCTCCCGTCGCGCTTCCGATTTCGATCCGCTGGACGCCCGGTTCAGCGCACCGACGCTTCGCGAGTTTGCATGACCGACGATCGCAATGCATCGCTGCGGGAGGCGCAGCGCCTCGAGGACCAGCACGATTCGAGCGATCCCTACGGGGCCGCGATCCGCGCGACCCGCATGCCGATCGTGATCACCGACGCGCTGCAGCCGGACAACCCCATCGTCTTCGCAAACGACGCGTTTCTGCAGCTGACGGGCTATCCCCGCCACGAGGTGATCGGCAGGAACTGTCGGTTCCTGCAGGGACCGGAGACCGACCGTGGCGAAGTCCGGCGCATCGGCGACGCGATCGACGCCGGTGAGGCGGTGGTGGCCGAGATCAAGAACTACCGGAAGACCGGCGAGCCGTTCTGGAACGCGCTCTACGTCAGCCCCGTGTTCAGCCCGGCGGGCGAGATCACGCATTTCTTCGCGTCGCAGCTCGACGTCACCCAGAAGATCCAGTCCGCGTCCGATCTGCGCGACGCCAACACCGCGCTCAGCCAGGCCAAGGCCATGGCCGAGAAGCTCGTGGAGGAGCGCACCCGCGACCTGCGCTATGCGCTGGAGCAGAAGACGCTGCTGCTGCACGAGGTCGACCACCGGGTGAAGAACAACCTGCAGCTGATCGCCTCGCTGATCCTGCTGCAGACCCGGCGCATCCCGGACCCCGACGTCCGGCGCACGCTGCGCTCCATGCTCGACCGCGTGAGCGCGCTCGCGACGGTGCACCGCAAGCTCTACCAGTCCGACGACGTTGGCGTGTTCGACGTCGCGGCCTTCATCCGCGACATCGCGACGGAGCTCGTCGGCTCGACCGGGCGCGACGACCTTGCGCTCGACCTCGACCTCGAGACCGTCGTCATCAAGGCCAACCGCGCCGCGCCGGTGGCGCTCGTCGTGAACGAGCTTTTGACCAACGCCCTCAAGCACGCCTTCCCCGATGGACGCCCGGGCCGGATACGGGTCGCCGCCAAGCCGGACGGCCAGAACTTCGTCATCGAGGTGGAGGACGACGGCGTCGGCGGCGCAGGGGCGTTCGAGGACGAAAAGATCGGTTTCGGCCAGAGCCTCGTCGACTTGCTCAGCCGGCAGTTGTCCGCCACGGTCGAACGGCGCGACGGCGATCCCGGCCTCGCCGCCCGGGTCACCATCCCCATCCATCCGCACCGGGCGGTCGAGGGCGCAGAAGGATAAGGCCCTTGCGCATTCTGGTCGTCGAGGACGAAGCCCTGCTCGCGGCCGAGCTCGAGTTCATGATCGAGGACGCGGGCCTGACGCCGAGCGGCTTCGCGCTCGACAGCGCGGAGGCCCGCGCGCTGCTGGAAGCCTCGCCGCCTGACATGGCGCTCGTGGACGTCCACCTGCTCGACGGGCCGACCGGCGTCGATGTCGCCCGCGAGGCGGCGCTGACCCATGGCGTCGTCGCGGTGTTCATGACCGCCAACCGCAAGCGCATCCCCGAGGATTTCGCCGGCGCCTGCGGGGCGATCTCGAAGCCCTACACCTCCTGGGGCATGACCGCGGCGCTGCGGTTCATCGCGGGCTGCGTCCGGGAGGGCAGGGCGCCGGGACCGGCTCCGGCGAGCCTGGAGCTCGCGCCGGACTGGGCGCAGCGCTGGTCCGTGGCGGCGGAGTAGGCGGAGGCCTCAGCGCCCGCGGAGCGTCGATTCGATCGCGCGCAGGTCGGTGGCGTTTTGGGTCATGCGCGCGGCCAGACGGGCGCGCAGCTTGGCGGTGACGGCGGGGTATTCGTTCAGCAGGCGGCCGAACAGGCTCCGCGCGATGCGGTAGACCTCGCTCCGCTCGGCGGCCTCGGCGGTGGCGGGGCGGCGGGTGTCGCACAGCAGCGCCAGCTCGCCGACGAGCGCGCCAGGCCCCGCGAGGTAGGTCTGCCCGCCGCGCCGCGTGAGCGTGATCGCGCCGGAGACGACCACGAAGCCCGTGTCCGCCTCCTCGCCCTGCCGGAACAGGATGTCGCCCTCGCCGAGGCTCAGCCGGTCGGCCGAGAACGCAATCAGCCGCAGCGCGTCCACGCCCAGTTCGTCGAGCAGCGGCGTGCGGCTCAACGTCCGAATGTCGTCCTCAAGCGACAAGCCGCCCCCGCTGATTCCCTGTTTAAGGAACCAGCTTATAGCCTCCGGCTTCCGTGACCAGCAGACGTGCGTTCGAAGGATCGGCCTCGATCTTTTGGCGCAGGCGATAGACGTGGGTCTCGAGCGTGTGCGTGGTCACGCCGGAGTTGTAGCCCCAGACCTCCTGCAGCAGCGTCTCGCGCCCGACGACGGAGGCGCCGGAGCGGTAGAGAAAGCGCAGGATCGCCGTTTCCTTCTCGGTCAGGCGGATCTTGGCGTTCTTCTCCGTCATCAGCATCTTGGCGCCGGGCTTGAACGTGTAGGGTCCGATCGTGAAGATCGCGTCCTCGCTCGCCTCGTGGCTGCGGAGCTGCGCGCGGATGCGGGCGAGCAGCACCGCGAACCGCACCGGCTTCGCCACGTAGTCGTTGGCGCCGGCCTCGAGCCCGAGAATCGTGTCGGCGTCGGAGTCCTGTCCCGTCAGCATGATGACCGGGCCGCGGTAGCCGTCGCGGCGCATCATCTTGACCGCCTCGCGGCCGTCCATGTCCGGCAGGCCGACGTCCATCAGCACGAGGTCGACGTGGTCCCCGCGGATCTTGGCGACGCCCTCGGTCGCGACGGCTGCGGAATCCGCGTCGAATTCGTCCAGCAGGTTGAGCTGCTCGACGATCTCCCCGCGGAGGTCGGCGTCGTCGTCGACGACAAGGATCTTGCGCTTCGTGGCCATTCGGACGTCTTCTCCGGCTGCGGCGGGCGCCGCGTCGTTCGTCGTCCCACCTAGTGCGCGCCCCCCGTCCTCGACAAGGCGCCGGGACGCGTCTTCAGGAGGCGTTGCGGCTAGGAATGCAGAGTTTCCTCCCGGTTCTCAAGGTTCGAGCGGCGCCAGGACACCCCGCGCGCGGATGTGTGATCGCCGGACAGGCCCGTTTTCCCTGCGCGCTCGGCCCGGCCGGGATCGCTTTGGCGAAGCGGGAAGGCGACGGCGTCACGCCGCGCGGGACCTTCGCCATCCGGCGGCTGTGGCGCCGCGCCGACCGCACGCCGCGGCCGCCCACCGGCCTTCCCGTACGCGCGACCCGGCCCGACGACGGCTGGTGCGACGCCGTCGGGCATCGCCGCTACAACCGACGGGTAAAGCTGCCGTTTCCAGCCTCGCACGAAAGGATGTGGCGCGACGACAGGCTCTACGACCTGGTGTTCGAGCTCGGCTGGAACGACCGTCCGGTGCGCGCCGGGCGCGGCAGCGCGATCTTCCTGCACGCCGCGCGTGCCGGCTTCACGCCGACCGCCGGCTGCGTCGCGCTGGCGCCCGCCGTGCTGAAGCGGCTCGCCGGCCGCATCGGTCCCCGCACCGTGATCGAGATCGGTCGCCCGGTTCCGCGGCCCCGACGGCGCGCCATCTGACGAAGATGTCAGAATCCAAAGGCGCTCTCGAACTTGTGCGCCTAGGGCCCATCCCCATATCATCGACGGCAATACGTGGCGCCGATTTTCGGTGGCCCGATTTCAGCTGTTCTTGAGGGGACCGCACTCTATGCCCGACTCCCAACGCAACGTTTATGGCCGCACCGGCTTCGGCGGCGCCTCCGTTCCGGCGGCGTCGGTCGATCAGGGCCTGCGGTCCTACATGCTGAGCGTCTACAACTACATGTCGCTCGGCTTGGCCATCACCGGCTTCGTCGCCATCGGCGCCTTCATGATGGCGGTGAGCTCGACCCCGACCGAATACGCCCTGCGCGGCGGCATGTACCTGACCTCGTTCGGCTACATGCTCTTCACCAGCCCGCTCAAGTGGGTGGTGATGCTCGCCCCGCTCGGCATGGTGTTCTTCCTGTCGGCCCGCCTGCACACCATGAGCGTGTCGACGGCGCAGATCGCGTTCTACGTCTTCGCGGGCCTGATGGGCCTGTCGCTGTCGTCGATCTTCCTCGTCTACACCGGCGCCTCGATCGGCCGGGTGTTCTTCATCACGGCGGCCGCCTTCGGCGCACTCAGCCTCTGGGGCTACACCACCAAGCGCAACCTCTCGGGGATGGGCACCTTCCTGATGATGGGCCTCATCGGCATCGTCATCGCGAGCGTGGTCAACATCTTCCTCGGCTCGTCGATGGTGCAGTTCGTCGTGTCGGTGCTCGGCGTGCTGATTTTCTCGGGCCTCACGGCCTACGACACGCAGCGCCTGAAGGAAGAGTACTACGCCGGCGACGACGGCGCGGTCATGGGCCGCAAGGCCATCATGGGCGCCCTGTCGCTGTACCTGAACTTCATCAACCTGTTCACGATGCTGCTGTCGCTGTTCGGCAACCGCGAGTGACCTGACGCTTCCGGCCACGGCTGGAGGCACGGAAGAAACGAAGGCCCCGGCGGCGACGCCGGGGCCCTTTCTTTTGACCTGCGCCGACCCGTCGCGTTCTGGTGTCGCCGCCCTTATCCAGCGCGAGGAGACCAGAATGGCCAAGGCGATCCACTCCATGATCCGGGTGCTCGAAGAGGAGCGCTCGGTCGCGTTCTACGACGCGGCTTTCGGCCTGAAGGTGGCGGATCGCTACCCCTTCGACGGCTTCACGCTGATCTACCTGTCGAACTCCGAGACCGGCTTCGAGCTGGAGCTGACCGTCAACGGCGACCGCGCCGCGCCCTACGATCTCGGCGACGGCTACGGCCACCTCGCCGTCTCCGTGGACGATCTCGCCGCCGAGCACGCCCGGTTCGAGGCCGCCGGGCTGAACCCCGGAGCGCTCAAGCAGTTCGACCGCGAGGGAAAGCCCTTTGCGCGGTTCTTCTTTGTGAGCGATCCGGACGGCTACAAGATCGAGGTGCTGGAGCGGGGCGGGCGGTTTCTGTGAGGCCGGTCTCCTGGCGGACCTCAGCCGCCGTCAGCTCTCGCCGGGACAAGCGCAGGGATTCCTCCTCAAGCGGAGCTTGGGGAGGGTGGCCTCGGCGGAGCCGAGGTCGGGTGGGGTCTTCGGGCGTAGAGCGTCCCGCGACCGACGCGCTCGATCTCAAACCCACCCCACCCGGCCGGGCTTCGCCCGTCCACCCTCCCCTTCCGGGGGAGGGACGCCCGCGTCCTGTTCTGCCCCTGCACGACGGCTGCACGCCATTTCGCGGTCTGGCATGCCTGAGCGCGCAAGCTCCCTTGCCAAGGCCCCGTTAGGCCGCCTAAAGACCCCGCAAAAGCAACGCCACGCGAGGAACGACCCATGGCCGCCCACAAGCTCCTGCTGCTCCCCGGCGACGGCATCGGCCCCGAGGTCATGGGCGAGGTTCGCCGGCTGCTCGCCTTCATCGAGCAGAAGGGCCTGCTGTCCTTCGAGATCGAGGAAGACCTCGTCGGCGGCGCGGCCTACGACGTGCACAAGGTCGCGATCTCCGACGGCGCGATGGCCAAGGCGCACGCGGCCGACGCGATCCTGTTCGGCGCGGTCGGCGGCCCGCAGTGGGACGGCGTGCCTTATGACGCGCGCCCCGAGGCCGGACTGCTGCGGCTGCGCAAGGAGCTGATGCTGTTCGCTAACCTGCGCCCGGCGATCTGCTACCCCGCGCTTGCGGCGTCCTCCTCGCTCAAGCCCGAGCTGGTCGAAGGCCTCGACATCATGATCGTCCGCGAGCTCACCGGCGGCGTCTACTTCGGGGAGCCCAAGACCATCACCGATCTCGGCAACGGCCAGAAGCGCGCGATCGACACGCAGGTCTACGACACCTACGAGATCGACCGCATCGCCCGCGTCGCCTTCGACCTCGCCCGTGTCCGCCGCAACCGCGTGACCTCGGCCGAGAAGCGCAACGTCATGAAGTCCGGCCTGCTGTGGAACGAGGTCGTCACCGCGACCCACAAGGACGGCTTCGAGGACGTGACGCTCGACCACATGCTGGCCGATGCGCTCGGCATGCAGCTGGTGCGCGCACCGAAGCAGTTCGACGTCATCGTCACCGACAACCTGTTCGGCGATCTGCTCTCCGACGTCGCCTCGATGCTGACCGGCTCGCTCGGCATGCTGCCCTCCGCCTCGCTGGGCGCCGAGGACCCGGTGACGGGCAAGCGCGCCGCCATGTACGAGCCCGTGCACGGCTCCGCGCCCGACATCGCGGGCAAGGGCGTCGCGAACCCGCTCGCCATGCTCGCGAGCGTCGCCATGGCGCTGAAGTACTCGCTCGGCCGCCCCGATCTCGCCGACACGCTGGACAAGGCGATCTCCGAGGTGCTGGCCGACGGCCTGCGCACCGGCGACATCTACACGGACGGCGCGACCCGCGTCGGGACCGCGGAGATGGGCCAGGCGGTGGTCGCGAAGTTCGAGACCCTGCTCGCGGCGTAAGGCGCCGTACGGCGGCGGGTCGTCCCCGCCGCCGTACGGTCAAGACGACGGAAACGCCGCGCTCGTGTCCCGGCCTTGAGCCGGGCCGCTTCAGTAGCCGGGAACGTCGAAGGTCGACGGCAGCGGCCAGCGCTCGAAGCCGCCCGGGCCGCGTGTCGGCGTCGACGACTGGTAGAGCGCCGAGGTCTGGTAGTCGGCGCCGGTCATCGGGCGGGCGACGGTGCGGGTGTTGAGGTAGCTCGGCGCCTTCCGGATCGTGATCGCCACGCCCCGGTCGGGCGAGGCGCGGTCGCGGGTCTGCGCGGATGCGGCGAGCGGGGCGAGCGCGACGCCCGCCGCGAGCAAGAACGCGGTCGTTCCATACGCAATGCGGCGCATTGCAGCCTCCTCTGGACGAAACGCCGCGTCCCGGGACTGAGCCGCGTCGGTCATGGAAGCAACGTCGTTTCGCCGGCTCTCGTTCCGTGAATTTCTTGCAATCTCGGCCCAACGGGGCCATTCACATCGCGCGGCGTCGCGCCGCGAACGAGAGCAAGACGGCCGCGGTCGAAACCGGGCCGATGGAGTTGGAGATGGGTTATCGGATCGCCGTCGTGGGCGCCACGGGCAACGTGGGCCGCGAGATGCTGAACATCCTCGAAGAGCGGGAGTTCCCGGTCGACGAGATCGTCGCGCTGGCCTCGCGCCGGAGCCTCGGGACCGAAGTGTCGTTCGGCGATCGAACTCTGAAATGCAAGGACCTCGCGCAGTTCGACTTCACCGGGATCGACATCTGCCTGATGTCGGCCGGCGGTGAGGTCTCGCGCGAGTGGTCGCCCAAGATCGCCAAGCAGGGCGCCATCGTCATCGACAACTCGTCGGTGTGGCGCATGGACCCCGACGTGCCGCTGGTGGTGCCGGAGGTGAACGCCGACGCGGTCGCCGGCTACACCAAGAAGGGCATCATCGCGAACCCGAACTGCTCGACCGCGCAGCTCGTCGTGGCGCTGAAGCCGCTGCACGACGCGGCGACGATCACGCGCGTGGTGGTGTCGACCTACCAGTCCGTCTCCGGTGCCGGCAAGGACGCCATGGACGAGCTCTGGAACCAGACCAAGGGCATCTATGTGAACCAGGCGCCGGAGCCGGGCGTCGGCAAGTTCCCGAAGCAGATCGCCTTCAACGTCATTCCTCACATCGACGTCTTCATGGAGGACGGTTTCACGAAGGAGGAATGGAAGATGGTCGCGGAGACCAAGAAGATCCTCGACCCGAAGATCAAGCTGACGGCGACCGCCGTCCGCGTGCCGGTCTTCGTCGGCCACTCGGAGGCGGTCAACATCGAGTTCGAGAAGCCGATCTCGGCCGAGGAGGCGCGCGACATCCTGCGCGAGGCGCCGGGGATCCTGGTCGTCGACAAGCGTGAGCCCGGCGGCTACGTGACGCCGGTCGAGTGCGTCGGCGACTTCGCGACCTTCGTCAGCCGGATCCGCGTGGACCCGACCGTCGACAACGGCCTCGCGATGTGGATCGTCTCCGACAACCTCCGCAAGGGCGCGGCGCTGAACGCGGTGCAGATCGCGGAAAGCCTCGCCAACCGCGGGCTGCTGAAGAAGGCGGCCTAAGGCTCAAGCGAGGCGGCGCTCGACGGATCTCCGACATGGCCATCGCCCCGGAGGACGCCGAGCGCCGCATCCGCGCGAAACGGATCAACGAGCGTCTGAAGCTGCTCGCGGGCTCTGTGAACACGGTCGGGCTGACGGTGCTCGGCGCAGCCGTGCTGGTTCCGTTCATCGGCGGCACGTTCACGCCGGCGGCTCTTGTTTGGATTCTGCTCGCGGTCGGCCTACATTCGGTTGCGCAGGTTCTTCTCAGCTGGCTGCGCAGCGAGGATTGAGGCGATGGAAATCCCGTTCTGGTTCCAGTGGGGCGTTCCGGCCGGCGCGTTTGCGCTTGGCGTCATGGCCCTCGTCTGGGCTCGCTACGAGGTCGCCAAGTTCGACCGCCGCTACGGCAAGCGCGGCTGACGCGCTCAACGTCTCCTGTCAGGCTCCCATGAAACTCTACCGCTTCCTCACCGGCCCCGACGACGCGGCCTTCTGCCGGCGCGTCTCCGCGGCGCTCAACCAGGGCTGGGCGCTGCAGGGCGATCCGTCGCTGACCTACGATCCGGTCAAGGCGACCGTGATCTGCGGCCAGGCGATCGTGAAGGAGGTTCCGGACGTCGAGTGGTCGGACGAGATCAAGCTGTCCGACTGGTGACGAGGGTGAGCGCGGGCCGCCGCGGCGGCGTGCGCTCCTCGGGGGCTCCACCCTCGATCGCGATCAGCGCAGGGCGGCGCTGAGGCGCCGTCGGCCCCCTCAACACGGTCTCCGCGCGCAGCATCAGGCCGGCGGCCTCGTCTCCGGCCCCGCTCGCCTCCAGCGTGGCGGCGAGACGGAGGCAGCTCTGGGCGAGTTCGGTCGCAAGCGTCGCGAGCGACGGCGCGTGGATCGCCACGAGGTCGAGCGCGGCCGTCGCCGCCGCCCCCGCCGCCGCGATCTGGCGCGGATCGCCCGTCACCTCCGGCGCCTCGCCGGCCTCGAGGGCTGAGCGCGCCGCGCGAGTCCAGCCTTCGCCGTAGGCGCGCAGCAGGCAGCGCTGTTCGCAGGCGCGGGCGATGAGCAGCAGCCGCGCCACGTCGTCGGGCTGTTCGGCGAGATCGATGCTGAGGATCGCGACGCCGCGCACCAGCGCCTCCTCGGCCTCGTGCAGCGGCTCGGGCGAGCCGTCCGCCGTCCAGTCGAAGGCGAAGCGCAGGTAGCTCGCCGCGAGCGGCGCGTTCCAGTCGGCCCGGCGGCCCTCGGTCGCGCGCAGCGCCTCCCATTCGCGCCAGGCGTCGCCGAAGCGGCCGGCCCGCTCGAAGGTCAGCGCGCGGCGCGCCCTGGCGGCGACGTCATACGTCGCGGCGACCGCGATCTGTTCCCGAGCATCGCTCAGCGACATCAGCCCCTCCTGGGAAATCCATCGACCGGAAGACGTCGTCGCCGACGTCCAGTGGCCATGGCCGGAAGGTGGCACGCCGGGCTTGAAGGCGGGGTGAAGCGGCATGGTTGGAATCGCGCAATCGCGTTCACTCTCCGGAAACGCACGCAGAAGACGAACGTCGATGTCGCCCGCCGCGCCGCAACGTGGCAGATGTGCGCTGCGATAAAACCAAGACGGAGCGACGCGGCATGGCCGGAGCGGGACGGTTCTTCGAAGACTTCATCGTCGGCGACGTCATCCGCCACGCCACTCCCCGCACCGTCACGCTCGGCGACCTCGCGCTCAACCAGGCGCTCTACGGCAACCGCTACGTCGTCCAGTCGTCCGACGCCTTCGCCCAAGGGCTGGGCTACCCACGCTCCCCCGTGGACGATCTCGTCACCTTCCATGTGGTGTTCGGCAAGACCGTGCCGGACGTCTCGCTCAACGCCTTCGCCAACCTCGGCTACGCCGCCGGTCGCTTCCTGACGCCGGTCTATCCCGGCGACACGCTGTCCTCGACCTCGGAGGTCATCGGCGTGCGCCCGACCTCGAAGGGCGACGCCGGCGTGGTGTGGGTGCGCACGCGGGGGACCCGGGCCGACGGCGAGCTGGTGCTGGAGTACGTGCGCTGGGTGCTGGTGCGGGTCCAGGGCGGCCGCCCGATCCAGGACACCGTCGTGCCCGACCTTCCCGCGGTGGTGGACCCCGCCGAGATCGGCGGCGCCTGCCCGCGCATCGATCTCTCGGCCTGGGACGACGCGCTCTCGGGCAGCCCCCGCCGCTTCGACGACTATGCGGTCGGCGAGCGGATCGACCACGTCGACGGCATGACGGTGGAGGAGGCCGAGCACCAGCTCGCCACCCGCCTCTGGCAGAACACCGCCCGGGTGCACTTCGACAACCACGCGCAGAAGTCGAGCAAGATCGGCCGGCGGCTGGTCTATGGCGGCCACGTCATCAGCCTCGCCCGCGGGCTGATGTACAACGGGCTGGAGAACGCCTTCCACGTCGCCGCCATCAACGGCGGCCGGCATGTCGCGCCGATCTTCGCGGGCGACACGCTCTACGCCTGGTCGGAAATCCTCGACAAGCAGACGCTGCCCGGCCGCGACGACGTCGGCGCCCTGCGCGTCCGCCTCGTCGGCCTCAAGAACGACGCGCCGGGCGCCTTCCCGCTGAAGACCGAGGACGGCAAGGACCACCCTTCGGTGGTGCTCGACCTCGACCTTTGGGTGCTGCTGCCGCGCTGAGTCTCCTCAGAACTGAGGGACATTCCCCCGCGGCCGTCATGGTCCGGCTTGACCGGACCATCCATGTCCGAGGTCGAGCGCGACGTCGGCGGTGGGTCCTCCGGTCGAGCCGGAGGACGACGGAGCGCGTGTCTCCGCGGCATTCGTTCTGCGCCCCCCAGCGAAGCCGCGGTCGTCTCACGCCGCGCAGTGCGCGATCAGCTTGCGGACGAAGTCCTCGCAGGCGCCAAGCTGCGCCTCGGTCACGAACTCGTCGGCCTTGTGCGCCTCGCCGATCGAGCCGGGGCCGCAGATGACGGTCGGGATGCCGGCCATTTCCACGAACAGCCCCGCCTCCGTGCCATAGGCGACCTTGGCGTGGTCGTTGCGGCCGGCGAGGCGCTTCGCCAGCGTGACGATCTCGGCCTCCGGCGCGGTCGACAGGCCGGGAAACTCCGACTTGATCCGCAGGTCCAGCGAGGCGCGGGGGTCGCGGGCCTTCATCTCGGCCTCGATCTCCTCCGCGACGCCGCGGATCTCGGCCACCAGCGCGTCGGGGTCTTCGGTCGGCAGCACCCGGAACTCGAACTCCGTCGTCGCCTCGTCCGGCACGATGTTGAGCGCCGTGCCGCCGTTGAAGACGCCGACATGGGCGGTGGTGTGCGGCACGTCGTAGAGCTCGTCCCGCGCGCCTGACGCGGCGAGGCGCTTGCCGATCGCGGTCGTCGCCGTCACCAGCTCCGCGAGGTGCTCCACCGCGTTGACGAACTCCGGCGCGCGGGAGGAGTGGCCGCCCGTGCCCTTCGCCGTCGCGATCAGCGAGCGCTTGGCCTTGTGGCCGATGACGACCTGCATGTCGGTCGGCTCGCCGACGATGCAGCCGAGCGGCTTCACCGGGCGGGCCGCCAGCACGTCCAGCAGGCCGCGCACGCCGAGGCAGCCGACCTCCTCGTCGTAGGAGAAGGCGAAATGGATCGGCGTCTTCAGCGCGATCGCCTTCATCTCCGGCGCGAGCGCGAGACAGACCGCGAGGAAGCCCTTCATGTCGCAGGCGCCGCGGCCGTAGAGCTTGCCGTCGCGGCGGGCCAGCGCGAAGGGATCGGACGCCCAGACCTGGCCGTCCACCGGCACCACGTCGGTGTGCCCCGACAGCACGATTCCGGGGCGGTCGGCGGGCCCGATGGTCGCGAACAGGTTGGCCTTGCCGCCGTGCGGGTCCGTCACGCGCTCATGAGTGATCCCGAGGCCGTCGAGATAGGCCTCCACGTGCTCGATCAGCGCGAGGTTCGAATTGCGGCTCGTGGTGTCGAAGGCGACAAGCCGGGCGAGCAGGTCGCGGGTTGCGTCCGAGGCCATGGGTCTCCGTCGGGGGTCAGGGAGAGGCGGTCGGACCTTACGGCCTTTGCACGACGATCAGAAGGCCCCGTCGATCGGAAGGTCCGCCCCGGAACGGGCCGTCCCGAGCCGGCGTTTCCCCGCTGGCGACATCGAGGCAGGACGAGGTGAGGGATGACGAAGGCTTACGGCGTGGGCGCGAAGGTGTCGTGGAGCTGGGGGCAGGGGCGGGCGAGCGGGAAGGTGGCGGACGTCTTCCAGAAGCGGGTCCAGCGCACGATCAAGGGCGCGAAGATCGTTCGCCGCGCCACCGCCGACAATCCGGCCTACCTCGTGGAGCAGGAGGACGGCGGGAAGGCCCTCAAGTCGCATTCGGAGCTGGAAAAGGACTGAGGGCCCATCGGGAAAGGCAGAGGCGAAGGCCGCGACACGCGTCATTCCCCGGCTTATCCGGGGAATCCAGAGGCGCCCGTCGAGCGCCTTGCCCTGAATGCCTGGATGCCCCGGATAAATCGGGGCATGACGCGGCGCGCTTCACGCCGGATCCAATCTCCCATCAGGCTCGACCGACCATCGGCGACTGTGCGGCGGGGCGTCGCGGCCTACATCCGCCTGTCCCGTCGACCGTGCGCTGAGCGAAGCCCCCTTCATGATCCTCCGCCGTCTCGTCCTCGCCATCGCCGTGCTCGCGTCGGCGTTCGCGCTTGCGCCGTCGCCGGTCTTCGCCCAGACGCCGGACGCCGCGGCGTCCGAGGCGTCCGAGGCGAAGGCGCCTGCTGCGCCCGACGTCGACGCCCTCATCCGCGTTCTCGAAGACGACACGGCCCGCAGAGAGCTGATCGGCCGGCTGAAGGCCGCGGCGACGCCGCGGCAGCCGGCGGGGCCGACCGCCGAGACCAAGGCCTCCGGCGGCGACACGCCCAGCGCGCCGGCGACCGAGGCCGCGGCCGTCGACGCCGCGAAATCCGCCGAGGGCACGCCGGAGCCCACCTTCGCGCGGCGCGTCGCGGAGTACACCCGCAGCGTCGCGGAGCAGGGCGCGAACCTCGTCGCCGCCAGCGCGCGCCTCGTCGGCGACCTGTCGTCGATCGTGACCGCCGGCGGCGCCGGGATCGAGGCCAACTGGGGCCGCCTGATCGCGGTCGCCGCCACCATCGGCGTCACCTTCGGCGGCTTCCTCGCGATCCGCGCGGCCGGCATTCCGTTCTACCGCTGGATCGGACGCAAAGCCGCCAGCGGGCGGCTCGCCGTCCACGTTCCGCTTGTCCTCGCCAGCCTGGTGGTCGACGCGCTGATGGTCGCGGTCGCCTGGGCCGGCGGCTACGTCTTCGCCATCCAGTTCGGCGTCACCGGCGTGATGCACATCCAGGAGGCGCTCTACCTCAACGCCTTCCTGTTCATCGAACTCGCCAAGGTCCTGATGCGCGCCGCCCTGTCGCCGAACTACGGGTCGTTGCGCGCGCTGCCGCTGTCGGACGAGGCGGCCGCCTACTGGTACTTCTGGGGCAGCCGCCTCGTCAGCCTGCTGGGCTACGCGTTCCTGTTCGTGGCGCCCATCCTCACCGCCGCGGTCTCGCCCGGAGCGGCGCAGGCGGTGCGCGTCGTCGTCGCCTTCACCGCGCTGATGATGTCGCTCGCGATCGTGCTGCAGAACCGGGAGCGGGTGCGGCTCGCGCTCGCGGGCGGCGCCGAGGCGACGTCGAGCGACGCGCTTTCGGCGCTCTACGGCTTTCTCGCGCGCTACTGGCACGTCGCGGCGATCGGCTGGCTGCTGGCGCTGTTCGTGGTCTGGCTGGTGAACCCGCAGGAGGCGCTGCCCTTCATGGCGACGGCGACGCTGCAGACGCTGGCCGCGGTCGCGATCGGCGCGCTCGTATCGGCCTTCATCTCGCGGGTGATCTCCGGCGGCATGCGCCTGCCGGAGGACGTGCGGAACCGGCTGCCGCTGCTCGAGACGCGGCTCAACGCCTTCGTGCCGGCGATCCTGAAAGTCGTGCGCGTCGTGGTGCTGCTGGCCGTGCTGCTCGCGATCGCGCAGAGCTGGGCGCTGCTCGACTTCGCCGGCTGGATCTCCAGCCAGGCCGGCGCGCGGGTCGCGGCCTCCGTCATCTCCGCCGGCCTGATCCTGCTGGTCGGCCTCGCCGCCTATCTCGCGATGTCGTCCTGGGTCGAGTACCGGCTGAACCCGAACTACGGCGCCGTCCCGACCGCGCGCGAGAAGACGCTGCTCGCGCTGTTCCGCAACGCCTTCACCATCGTGCTGGTGGTGCTGGTCGCCATGCTGGCGCTGTCGGAGATCGGCGTGAACATCGCGCCGCTGCTGGCCGGCGCCGGCGTGCTCGGCCTGGCCATCGGCTTCGGCGCCCAGAAGCTGGTGCAGGACATCATCACCGGCGCGTTCATCCAGTTCGAGAACGCCATGAACACCGGCGACAACGTCAAGATCGCGGGCATAACCGGAACGGTCGAGCACCTGACGATCCGCTCGGTCGGCGTCCGCTCCATCGACGGCGTCTACCACCTGATCCCGTTCTCGTCGGTCGACAGCGTCTCGAACGCGACGAAGATCTTCAGCTACCACATGGCCCAGATCGGGGTGGCCTACCGCGAGAGCATCCCCGAGGTGAAGGAGGCGATGCAGGAGGCCTTCGACCGGCTGAAGGAGACCGAGCACGGCCCGGCCATCATCGGGCCGTTCGAGATGCACGGACTCACCGTGTTCGGCGACAGCGCGATCACCGTGCGGGCCCGCATCAAGACCCAGCCCGGCAAGCAGTGGGCCGCGGGCCGCGCCTACAACGAGATCCTGAAGGAGATCTTCGACGCGCGCGGCATCGAGATGCCGTTCCCGCACATGACGCTCTACATGGGCGAGGACAAGGACGGCGAGGCCCCTCCGCTCCGGCTCGCGGGCGAGATCGCGCAGCGGCGGACGCCCCCGCGCCGCGTCGCGGAGCGCCGCCCGGAGCAGCCCCGCGCCCAGGACGGGCCGCCGGAGGACGGCGCCGACGCGCCCTTCGCCTGACCGATAGCCGTCCGTTCGCCGACGCGTCACGGGGGTGTCGACACGCCGCCCGGCTTTCGTGCTAGCGTTTTGGCGGGGCCGGTCCGCTCGGGGATTTCGGTGGACCCTCCAGTCAGCGTCGCACAGCGCGGATGCCGTTCGATGACCGTCGTAAGCCCTCTGATACTGCCGCACGTTCCTGCGTCGCGAGACGCCGAGTCCGCGGCGGACGGGAGCGTGGAGACGGAGCTGCGCCGCAAGCTCGCCGAGAGCGAGGCGCGCTTTGCAGCCCTCGCGGAGGCCATGCCGCACATGGTGTGGTCGACGGACGCGGAGGGCGTCGCCGACTACTACAACTCCTGCTGGCACGACTACACCGGCATGCCCGTCCACCGCGACGGCCGCAACGTCTGGACCGACTACGTCCACCCGGACGACGTTGAGCCGGCTGAAGACGCCTGGCGCCGAAGCCTCGCGAGCGGCGAGCCCTATTCCACCGAGTACCGGCTGCGGCGCGCGGGCGACGGCGCCTGGCGCTGGTTCCTCGCCCGCGCGCGCGCGGTGCGCGACGCCGAGGGCGAGATCGTGCGCTGGTTCGGCGCCTCCACCGACATCGACGATGTGGTGCGCGCCCGCGAGGAGCTCGCCGGCCGCCGGCGCGAGCTCGAGCGCATCGCCGCCGACCGCGCCGCCGACCTGGTCGACGCCGAGCGCCGGCTCGAGGTCGAGATCGCGGGCCGGCGCTCGATCGAGACCGAGCGCGCCGAGGTCGACGCGCTCTACGCCGCCTACATCGACAACACCACCGATGGCGTCTTCGTGATCGAGGCCGCGCCCGACGGCCGGGTGGTGGTGGAGACCGTCAACCGCGTGATCGAGCGCGCCTTCGCGATCCGGCGCGACGAGGTGCGCGGGCTGTCGCTGCGCCTGATGCTGGGCGCCGCCGCCGCCGACCGGCTGGCGGCGAACCTCGCGGAGTGCCTGCGCACCAAAAAGCCGGTGCGCTACGAGGAGACGGTCGAGCGCGACGGCGGCGAGCGGGTGTTCGAGGTCACGCTGGCGCCCGTCACGATCGGCCCGGCGCGCTCGACGCGCATCGTCGGCTCCGCGCGCGACCTGACGGAGCGCCGCCGCGCCGAGCAGCAGCTCCGTCAGGCGCAGAAGATGGAGGCGGTCGGTCAGCTCACCGGCGGCATCGCCCACGACTTCAACAACCTGCTGCAGGTGGTGAAGGGCAACCTCGACCTGCTGGCGCTGGACCTCGCCGGGCCGGCGGCCGCACTGCGCACGCCGCAGATCGAGCGGCGGCTGCGGGACGCGATGGCGGGCGCCGCCCGCGGCGCGAAGCTGACGCGCCAGCTGCTCGCCTTCTCCCGCCGCCAGCCGCTCGCGCCCAAGGCCGTGGCGGTCGCCGAGCTCGTCGCCTCGATGCTGGACCTGCTGCAGCGGACGCTCGGTGAGACCGTCATCGTGCGCATCGACGTCGCCCCGCCGCACTGGACGGCGCTGGTCGATCCGGCCCAGCTCGAGAACGCGGTGCTCAACCTCGCGATCAACGCGCGCGACGCCATGCCCGGCGGCGGAACGCTCGACATCGCGGTGCGGAACCTGGTGGACCCGGTCGACGGCGACCGGCTGGAGATCCGCGTCGCCGACAGCGGCACGGGCATGGACGCCCGCACGCTGTCGCGCGTGTTCGAGCCGTTCTTCTCCACCAAGCCGGAGGGCAAGGGCACCGGCCTCGGCCTGCCGCAGGTGCAGGGCTTCATCGAGCAGTCGAACGGCCGCATCGAGATCGAGAGCCTGCCCGGCGCCGGCACCACGGTGCGCCTCAGCCTGCCGCGCACCCACGCCGCGCCGGCCGCGGCGGAGGAGGCCCCGGGTATCGAGGACATGCGCGGCCGCGGCGAGAGCATTCTGGTGGTCGAGGACGATGACGCGGTGCGCCGGGCGGTCGCCGATCTGCTGGCCGCCCTCGGCTACGCCGTCACCGCGGCGGGCTCCACCCGCGAGGCGGCGGCGCTGCTCGAGCGCGGCGAGCGGTTCGATCTGCTGCTGTCCGACGTTGTGATGCCGGGGCAGCCGAACCCGCCCGAACTGGCGCGCGAGGCGCAGGCCACGCGGCCGGAGCTCAAGGTGCTGTTCATGTCGGGCTACGCCGAGGACGTCGTCGTCCACCACGGCCGCATCGACGCCGACATCCACCTCATCCAGAAGCCCTACCGACAGGACGAGCTTGCCGTGCGCCTGCGCCGCCTGCTGGACGCGTCCGCGCCCCCGCCGGAGCCGCGCGCCGTCCGGGCGGGGCCCGTCACGGTGCTGCTGGTGGAGGACGACGCGCTGATCGCCATGGGGGTCGCGGACCTGCTCGCGAGCTTCGGCCATCAGGTGATCGAGGCGCGGACCGCCGCCGACGCCCAGGCGGTCATTCGCGAGGGCAAGCCGGTCGATCTCGTGCTGGCGGACCTCGGCCTTCCCGACATGGACGGCGACGCGCTGGCCCGCTGGTGCCGCGACGAGCGCCCGAACCTTCCCGTCGTCTTCGCCACCGGCCGGGCGGACTTCGAGCTCGGCGCCGCCTTCGACGACGGGCCGACGCAGGTCGTCACCAAGCCCTTCGACGGCCTGACGCTGCGCGCCGCCCTCGACGCCTGTCTGGCCTGACGCGCGGATGCCGCTCGACGTCGTCGATCTCCGCGACTTCTACGCCCGGCCGCTCGGCGAGATCGCCCGGCGCATCCTGCGCGGCAAGCTGCGCGCGCGCTGGCCCGCCACCTCCGGCCTGCGCGTGCTCGGGGTCGGCTTCGCGAGCCCCTATCTCGGCGTGTTCCGGGGGGAGGCGGAGCGGCTGCTGGCGCTCTGCCCCGCGCAGCAGGGCGTCATCGCCTGGCCGCCGGAGCCGCCCCACGCCGCGGCCCTGGTGGAGGCCGACATGTGGCCGCTGCCCGACGCGGCCGTCGACCGGGTGCTCGCGATCCACGTGCTCGAGACCAGTGACAGCGCGGCGGACGTGCTGCGCGAGGCCTGGCGCTGCCTGGCGCCCGGCGGCCGGCTGATCGTGGTCGCGCCCAACCGCCGCGGCGCCTGGGCGCAGAGTGACGCCACCCCCTTCGGCCACGGCCGGCCCTTCAGCCGCAGCCAGCTGACCGACCTGCTGCGCGAGGCGCTGTTCACCCCCGAAGGCTGGGACGAGGCGTTGTTCATGCCGCCGGTCGAGCGCGGCCTGATGCTGCGCAGCGCCTTCGCTTTCGAACGCTTCGGCGCGCGGCTGTGGGCGCCGTTCGCGGGCGTGCATCTGGTGGAGGCGACCAAGCAGGTGATGCGCCCGCTTCCCGCGCGCTCGACGCGTCGGGTCAAGATGGCGCCCGCGCTGTCGCCGGCGCCCGTGGGCGTGCCGGCGCCTGCGCCGTAGAGGCCGCCGCGCATCTTCTCCCCTCCCCCTTGCGGGGAGGGGCCGGGGGGTGGGGGTGGCCCCGGATAAGCCTCTGACGCCGACGTACGCCCGGCGAGCCCGCGCGGCTCTCCCGACGAGCTTTTTTCTGCGCCACCCCCACCCCTGACCCCTCCCCGCAAGGGGGAGGGGGACCACCGAGCGGGGGCGAAGGCGGCTGAATCACCCGCCCGCTCAGTCCCGGCTGAGCAGGAACACCCCTTGCGCGCCGAACAGGTTCCAGAACCACCACGGCGCGTTCACCCGCACGGGGCGTCCCGTGGCGTCGAGCGCGACCGCGCGCTCCATGTGGGCGCCCAGCATCTCCACCAGGTCCACGAAGTCGCGGATGGTGCAGAGGTGGATGTTCGGCGTCTCGTACCAGGCCTCCGGCAGATTGGCGTTCACCGGCATGCGGCCTTCGGTGAGGAACTGCATGCGGGTGCGCCAGTGGCCGAAGTTCGGGAACGACACCACCGCCCGACGGCCGATGCGCAGGAGGTCCTCGATCACCTCTTTCGGGCGGCGCGTCGCCTGCAGCGTCTGCGACAGGATCACGTAGTCGAAGGCGTCGTCGGGATAGGCCCCGAGGTCGGCGTCGGCGTCCCCCTGGATCACCGACAGGCCGTGCGCCACGCAGGCGTTCACGCCCGACTGGGACAGCTCGATCCCGCGCCCGTCCACGCCGCGACGCGCGATCAGCAGATTGAGCAGCGCGCCGTCGCCGCAGCCGACGTCGAGCACGCGCGAGCCCGGCTGCACCATCTCCGTCACCAGCAGATGGTCGGGCCGCGGGGCGGCGGCGAGCGTCTCGGGGGCCACGAGGGGATCGGTCAGCGGCTCGGTTGGTGGGGTGGTCATCACGCTCTTGTTCGACGCAGGGTAGGGCCGGAAGCGGAGGGAAGGGTGGACACCGGGCGTCACTGTCCTACACCCGGGATCGGATAATCCATCCTGCTCACGCCGCAAAGCGCGCCGATGCGTTCGTCGTCCCTCGGCGAGCGCGCCTGCCGGAGACCACCGCACGTCATGACATCCGTCGCCGCCGCCGCCGAACGTCAGTCCCACGTCGAGCCGAGGACGCCCGTCTCCGCGTGGGCGCCGCCGCTCGTCGGGCTCGCCTTCGTCGCTGCGCTCAAGGTTCTCGGCCTTGACGGCGGCTACGACGGCTCGACGCTCAGCCTCGTGGTTGCGGTCGCGCTTATCCCCGTGCTGTTCGGCGCGGTGTTCGCGGCGGTCTACCACGCGGAGCTGATCGCCCACCGCACCGGCGAACCCTTCGGCACGCTGGTGCTCGCCATGTCCGTCACGGTGATGGAGGTGGCGCTGCTCGCCTCCGCATTGCTCGGCGACGACCCGAACCCGACGCTGACCCGCGACACCATCCTCGCCGTGGTGATGATCGTGGGCAACGGGCTGGTCGGCGTCTGCATCCTGATGGGCGGACTGCGCCACAAGGAGCAGAGCTTCCGCGTCACTGGCGCGAACGCCTATCTCGCGGTCCTGATCCCGCTCTGCGCCCTGTCGCTGGTGCTGCCGAACCACACGGTGGCGGCGCCCGGCGGCGCCTATTCCTCCAGCCAGCTCGCCTTCGCGGGCGTCGCGACCTTCGCGATCTATCTCGCGTTCCTCTACACCCAGACGGTGCGCAACCGGGAGTATTTCGCCGTCGTCATCAAGGACGACGAGGTGGCGGACAAGGCGCACAAGCCGAGCAACCGCGCCACGCTGATCTCCTTCGGCTTCCTCGTCGCCGCGCTGCTGGTGGTGATCCTGCTGTCCAAGACCTTCACCGCCACCGTCGACGTCGGCCTGCGGGCGGCGGGCGCGCCGGCGGCGGTCGCCGGCGTCATCGTCGCCTTCCTGATCCTGCTGCCGGAGTTCAGCGCCGCGGTGCGCGCCGCCCGCGCCGACAAGCTGCAGAAGAGCGTCAACCTCGCGCTCGGCTCCGCCTGCGCCACCATCGGCCTCACCATCCCCGCGATCGCGGCGCTGTCGCTGCTCTACGGCGCCCCGCTGGAGCTCGGCCTCGACTCCAAGGACACGGTGCTCCTGCTCGTCACCTTCGCCGTCGCGCTGCTCACCTTCGGCACGGGCCGGACCAACATCCTCTACGGTCTGATCCACCTCGTGCTGTTCGCGACGTTCTGCTTCCTGGTGGTGCAGCCGTAAGGGGGAGCGCGGTCGCCCGACGTCGCCGCGGGCCAGGTCGCAGGCCGAGGCCAAAGGCGATGTCTTGACGTGGCGTTGACGTCGTCCCGGCGCGGTCGCTTGGCGTATAGGCGACGTATCGCAGCGCCTACGACTATGTCCCGGCCAAAATCGGGAAGAAGTGCCATTGATAAAGCTTGGCGAGTATCTGCCCGTTGGAAAGCGGCCGAAAACAGGCGGCAGGGCCCGCGCCCACAGTTGCGGGGGTCACTAACGACACTAGGGAGAATACGCAAATGACCAAGAAACTGGTCGCTTTCGCTGCGGTCCTTCTGCTTTCGGCGGCTCCCGCCATCGCAGCCGAGTGGCCGAGCTTCAAGTCGATCGACACCGACGGCAACGGTCAGATCGACAGCGTCGAGTGGAGGAAGAACTCGGCCAACCTGAAGATCGAGCAGGTGCCGACGTTCGAGGCGATGGACGCCAACAGCACGAACTCCGTCGACGAGGACGAGTGGGCCGCGGCCGAGAAGCTGTCGCAGAGCTACGCCGCCCGGTGCCGCGAGGCGTCGTCGTCGTGGTGCAAGGACGCCAAGTAAGAGACACAGCTCCGACGAGCGCCCGAGACCTCAGGCCGAACCTGATGGTCTCGGGCGCCGGGCGGAGGCGGGCCTGACGCTCCGTCTCACCACTCGAAGAACAGCAGCGTCAGCAGCACGAAGCAGGGGCCGAGGACGCCCCAGGACCAGGCCATGTAGCCGAAGAAGCTCGGCATCGCGACGCCGCGGTTCCTGGCGATGGCGAGCACCATGAAGTTCGGGGCGTTGCCGATGTAGGTGAGGGCGCCCATGAACACCGCGCCGCCCGAGATCGCCGCGAGCGTCGAGGCGAGCGGCCCCATCAGCTGCTGCGCGTCGCCGCCGGCGAGGTTGAAGAACACGAGGTAGGTCGGGGCGTTGTCGAGCACGCTCGACAGGATGCCCGTGAGCCAGAAGTAGGTGGCGTCGCTGGGGCTTCCGTCCGGCCGCGAGACCAGCGCGACCAGCGGCGCGGCCGCCCCCTCCGTCCCGGCTTTCAGGATCAGCAGGGCCGGGATCAGCGTCGCGAAGATCGCGGCGAAGATCTTGGCGACCTCGCGGATCGGCTCCCAGTCGAAGCCGTTGCTCTCCCTCAAGTCGCGCGGGGTGATGGCGAGGGAGGCCAGCGCGAGGCCCACGAGGATGAGGTCGCGCAGCAGCGCCTGCAGCGTGACGTGGGTTCCGAACACGTCGAATTCGACGCCGCTGTCCCACAGTCCGCTCATCAGGATGGCGGCGACGACGCCGGCGAGCAGCGGCAGGTTCTGCAGTCCCGCGACGCCGATCCGGCTGTCGGGCGTGGGGTCGGGCTTCGGGATGAAGGGCTCGCGGGAGACGAACCAGCGGTCCAGCAGGTAGAACGCCGGCAGCAGGATCGCCACCAGCACCGCGGTCTCCTTGGCGACGTTGGTCGTCGTCCAGAAGAAGTCGACGCCCTGCAGGAAGCCGAGGAACAGCGGCGGGTCGCCGAGCGGCGTCAGCGAGCCTCCGATGTTCGACACCAGGAAGATGAAGAAGATCACCACATGGGCGTTGCGCCGGCGCTGGTCGTTGGCGCGCAGCAGCGGGCGGATCAGCACCATCGAGGCGCCGGTGGTGCCGATGACGCTGGCGAGCAGCGTGCCGATCGCGAGCAGCGCGGTGTTGAGCGCCGGCGTGCCGTGCAGGTTGCCTTTGACCAGGATGCCGCCGGAGATGGTGAACAGCGAGAACAGCAGCACCACGAAGGGCAGGTACTCGCCGAGCGCGGCGTGGATCGTCTCGCTCGCCACCGGCCCCACGCCGTAGACTGCCGCGAACGGGACCAGCAGCGCGAGCGCCCAGCCTGCGGCGATCTTGCCGTAGTGGTGGTGCCAGACATGGGGCGCCGCGAGCGGCATCACCGCGATCGACAGCAGCAGCCCGACCAGCGGCAGCGTCCAGACGAGCGACAGCGCCTTGCCGTCCACATGGCCGTGGATGACGGTCGCGAGCCAGGGGCTGAGCGCCCAGAGCGCCAGACCAACGGCGAGGACCAGGGCGAGGAGGCCCGCGAGCGGAGGAAGCGGACGCCGGGGGCGGACTGTCATGGAGGCGGTCGACCTTGGGTTCGAGGCCGGGCGTGGCGGCCGGTGACCCCAGACGTACCGTCCGCGGCGTCGCAGGCCAACCGAAACCGGGCGCCGTAACCGGCGGTTAACCCGATGTTTACCGCGGGCCGGCGAGCGTTAACCCGTCGTTCACCCTGTTGCGCCCGC
This sequence comes from Methylopila capsulata, assembly GCF_016907975.1. GTDB lineage: Bacteria > Pseudomonadota > Alphaproteobacteria > Rhizobiales > Methylopilaceae > Methylopila > Methylopila capsulata. Next base: position 812,539 of record NZ_JAFBCY010000003.1, on the reverse strand, counting down.
CCATGTGCCGCTGGATCGCCTACCGAGGCGCCCCCACCTACCTCGAGACCTTCGTCGCGGCGCCCGCGCATTCGCTCATCCACCAGAGCCTGCACGCCGCCGAGGCGGTGACGGGAACCAACGGCGACGGCTTCGGCGTCGGCTGGTACGCCGACCGCGACGAGCCCGGGCTCTACCGCGAAACCCTCCCGGCCTGGTCCGACGAAAACCTCCGCCACCTCTGCCGGCAGATCCGCGCCCGGCTGTTCTTCGCCCACGTGCGGGCCTCCACGGGCCCCGCGACCAGCCGCGCCAACTGCCACCCCTTCGCCTACGGCCGCTGGCTGTTCATGCACAACGGCCAGATCGGCGGCTGGCCGCAGATGCGCCGGACGGTCGAGGGCATGATCCCCGACGCGCTCTACGCGGCCCGGATGGGCGGCACGGATTCCGAGGCGCTGTTCCTGGCGGCCATCGCCGCCGGCGCGGAGGACGATCCCGTCCGCGCCGTGACCGCGACGCTCGAGACGGTCGCCCGCAAGATGCGGGCGAAAGGCGTGACCGAGCCGCTGCGCTTCGCCGCCGCGCTCACCGACGGCCGCGACCTCTACGCCTTCCGCTGGTCCTCCGACGACCGTCCGCCGACGCTCTACTGGAGCGAGAGCGAAGACCGCCTGCTCGTCGCCTCCGAGCCGCTCGACGGCTCGCGCGAGCGGTGGGCGCTGGTGCCGCCGGACCACGCGCTCGTGGCCCCGGCCGGCGCCGCGCCGCGCCTCCAGCCCATGACGCTGCGCGAGAACCGGGCGGCCTAAGCGCGAGGCCCCGGCCTGTCGGTCCGCCGCGCCGGCGCTATATGAGCCCTCCTAACGACAATCGACGACAGGAGACGGTTCATGGGCGTGTTCGACTTCATCAAGGACGTGGGCGAGAAGCTGTTCGGCGCGAGCGAAGCCGAGGCCGCGCCGGCCGACAAGATCAAGGCCGAGATCGAGAAGCACGGGCTGGACGCGAAGGACCTGAACGTGTCCGTGGAGGGCGATACGGTGAAGATCACCGGCGCCGCGCCGTCGAACGAGATCCGCGAAAAGATCATCCTCGCCGCCGGCAACACGCTCGGCGTCGCCAAGGTCGACGACCAGCTCAAGGTCGACGCGCCGGGCGCGGACGCCAAGTTCTACACCGTCAAGAAGGGCGACAACCTCTCGAAGATCGCCGAGGCCCAGTACGGCAAGGCCAGCCGCTACAACGACATCTTCGAAGCCAACAAGCCGATGCTCAAGCACCCGGACAAGATCTATCCGGGCCAGGTCCTGCGCATCCCGGCCTGAATTGCGGGCGGCCTCAGAACGAGGTCGCGAGACGGGCGCCGGCGGGCTTCACGGTCCGGCGGCGCCGCTCCTTCGGCTCGGTGGGCTCGTCCTGCGCCGCCCGGCCCGCCATCTTGCGCAGCGCGCGGCGTTCGGTCGGGCTGACGGTGCGGCTGCTCTCGAGCGGCGCGTAGCTGCTGGCGTCGCCGATCCGCCCGCCGGTGAAGACGACCACGCGGTCCGCCAGGAACAGCACGTCGCCCCGCCGCAGGGTGGGATCCACCAGATGCCAGTCGGGATTCACGACCGGATCAATCGTGCGCGCGAGCTGCTCCCTCGGCGAGAGCTGCGGCGCCCGGACAGGCGCGCGATCGACCCTCGGCGGGGCCGGCGCCATGGGCGGATCGCGGTACTCCTCGACGGGAGCTGGCGCCCGGCGTCCGAACAGGAAGTCCAGGAAGCCCGCCTGCGCCGTTGGCGCGGCGAGGCTCGCCACGACGACCGCAGTCGCCAAGGTGCGAAATTTCATAGCTCAGGACGTCCTCCCCGGCGCCGCCCCCGACGCCAGCAGGCCTAGAACGCGCCCAGTGGACGATCGTTCACGGAAAAGTCGCGCCATCGCCACAAATGTGCGAGGGCCGGCGCGACGTTGGGTGGCGTGGCCTCACCACCGCAGCAGACGCGACCCGACGACGGCCCCGACCGTCGCCACGATGGCGATCGCCAACGTGTACCAAACGGCCACGAACAGCGGCGAGTCGTCCGGGCACTGAGCGGCGTAGAACGTCGCGCCGATCGCGCCGGCGACCACGCCCGCGACAGCGCCGGCGAGCGACGGCGACGCCGGCGCGCCCCGACGGAGCGCGATCAGCAGCGCGGACAGCGGGATGGCCGACAGCACGGGCACGTTGATCAGGCAGACCAGCCAGTTGTGGCCCACGAGCCGGGCCGCCCAAGTCGCCTCGGGCGTCACCGCCAGCTCGGCCAGCACGCCTGCCCCGAGCACCGCGACGGCTAGGCCGAGCGCGAGAACGCCGCTGCGCACCGAGGCGCCCGGCCGCGCGAGCCGCAGCGCGAGCAGCGCGGCGGCGGCTCCAAACGCGCCGGTCACCACGAACTTGAACGGGAACCGCACGGTCCCGAGCGCGTCGACGAAGTCGGGCCGCGGTCCGAGCTTCACGGCAAAGACGAGCGCGGCGCCGGCGACCGCGAGCGCGAAAGCGAAGGCGAACGTACGGCCGAGCCGCGCGGGCGGCGTGGCGGCGTCGGCGGCCAGGGCCTCGATCAGATCGCTCGTCCTCATTCCCGGAAGCTCCTGTAGGCGGCGGACAACGCGCTCAACCCTCTGTGCAGCGCGACCCTCACGGCGCCCTCGCTCATGCCGAACTTCTCCGCCGTCGCGCGGATGTCCGCGCCCTCCAGCGAGATCGACCGCACGACGTCGTGCTGCCGTCCCTTGAGCACGGAGAGCAGCCGGTCGGTCTCGCGAGCCGACAGGCCCTCGTCCTCCTGCGGCGCGGCGAGGACCTCCTCGACGTCCTCGATCGGCACGACGATCCGCCGGCCGCGGCGCCGCAGCGCGTCGGTCAGCTTGTTGCGCGCGATCGTCGCCACCCACGGACCAACGGGTTGCGCCGGATCCCAGGTGCCGCGCTTCAGATGGATCGCGAGCAGCGCCTCCTGGACCACGTCCTCCAGCTCCGCGTCGTCCACGCCGAAGCTCCCGGCGCGGCGCCGGACCACCTTTCGGAGGAACACGGCGAGCTCGGCGAGCAGGCGACGATAGACGGACGTGTCGCCCGCTTCCGCCTCCGCCATCCAGGCCGCCCAGTCCCGTTCACGCTCGTTCACGAAGCATCCTCGATCCGACTTACGCGCGAGACGCAGGAAGCGTTACAGGCGCTCCCCGGTCAAGCCGGACGCCGCCTTTCAAAATTCAAGCGGGTCGCTGTAACGAACGTCCGTCTCCTGACGAAGACCATGGCACGGGCCGATGAGAGCCCGGATCTACTTCAGGAGAACAGTCATGAATCGTCGAATCGCCGCCGTCGCCCTCGCGGGTTCGTTCGCCGCCGCGCTGGCCTCCGTCGCCGCGCCCGCGTCCGCCGAGGACAAAATGGCCGGCAAGGAGAAGTGCTACGGCGTCGCCATGAAGGGCCAGAACGACTGCGCCGCGGGCGCGGGAACCACCTGCGCCGGCACCGCCAAGGTCGATTACCAGGGCAACGCCTGGAAAGCGGTCCCGGCGGGCTCCTGCGTGACGATGAAGACGCCGAAGGGCATGGGATCGCTCACCCCGATCAAGATGTGACGATCGCCGCCGGACGCGGCGCCGGCTCGGCCGCCGCGGCGTCCGGCGCGCGTCTCCAACTCCCGGAGCGCACGCCATGATCCCGACCACCTTGCCCGCGACCGCGGGCGTGGGCTTCAAGCCCGAACACTTCACCGATGCGCTCGCCGACGCCGACTTCGCCGGCTTCTTCGAGGTCCACGCCGAAAACTACATGGGCGCCGGCGGGCCGCCGCACGCGCAACTGGGCCGGCTGAGATTGGACCACGCCCTTTCGATCCACGGCGTGGGCCTGTCGATCGGCGGCGCCGGGCCGCTCGATCGCGAGCATCTCTCGCGGCTGAAGCTGGTGTGCGACCGCTACCGGCCCGAGAGCTTTTCCGAGCATCTCGCCTGGTCGACGCACGACGGCGTGTTTCTGAACGACCTGCTGCCGCTGCCCTACACCGCCGCGACGCTCGCCCGGGTGGTGGCCCACGTCGACGAGACGCAGAGCGCGCTCGGCCGGCGCCTGCTGCTCGAGAACCCCGCGACTTACGTGCTGTTCGTGAAAAGCGAGATTCCCGAAGCCGCGTTTCTCGCTGAAGTCGCCCGCCGCACCGGCTGCGGGCTGCTGCTGGACATCAACAACGTGCTGGTCTCCGCCACCAATCACGGGACGTCGCCGGAGGCCTATCTCGACGCCTTCCCCTTAGGAGCGGTGGGCGAGATCCATCTCGCTGGTCATGATCTGGCCGAGGACGACGGCGGCGCGCCGCTGCTGATCGACGCCCACGGCGCGCCGGTGGCCGATCCGGTCTGGGCGCTTTACGCGCGGACGCTCGAACGGACCGGCCCGCTGCCGACGCTGATCGAGCGCGACAACGACGTGCCGGCCTGGTCCGAGCTGCGCGCGGAGGCGATGGTCGCGCAGGCGTGGCTCGACCGCGCCGCCCGAAGCGCGCCGCGTGGCGGCGCTGACGCCAAGCGCAGTGAGATCGCGGCGTGAGCGCGGCCGCCCAGGCGCGCTTCGCCGCGGCGGCGCTGGATCCGCACGCGGCCCCGCCCCCCGATCTCGCCGCGGCGGGCGGCCTCCGGCCGGAGCGACGCTTCGCGGTCTACCGCAACAACGTCGCGGTCGGTCTCGGAGGCGCGCTCGCCGCGCGCTTCCCCGCCGTGCGGCGGATCGTCGGCGACGCCTTCTTCGCGGAGCTCGCGCGCGGGTTCATCCACGCGCACCCTCCGCGTTCCACCCTGATGATGGTCTATGGCGAGGCCTTTCCCGAATTCATCGCAGCGGCGCCTGATCTCGCGGAGCTTCCCTACCTCGGCGACGTCGCCCGGCTCGAGGCCGCCCGCACCCGCGCCTACCACGCGGCCGACGCCGTGCCGCTCGTAGCGGACGCCTTCGCCGCGGTTCCGCCCGAGACGCTGCCGGAGCTGGGGCTTCGGCTCCATCCATCGGTCGGCGTCGTACGGTCGCCGCATCCGGTCGTATCGATCTGGGCGATGAACGCCGACGAGGCGGAGCTCGGCCCGATCGCCGGGCTTCTCGCCGAAGACGGGCTCGTGACGCGGCCGGAGCTCGAGGTCCATGTGCGGCGGCTGCCCCGAGGCGGCGCGGCCTTTCTCGCGGCGCTTGGAAGCGGACGCGCGCTGGGGCGCGCCTGCGCGATTGCTCGCCGCGTCGCGCCCGACTTCGACCTGACCCTCAATCTGTCCGGCCTGATCGCGGCCGGTCTCGTCGCGACGATCGACCCGCCCCCGAACCCGGAGCTCCAGCCATGACCGCCGTCCCTCTCGCCGCCCGCGTCCCGCCCCGCGGGCCTCTCGCCGCCGGCGTTCGGCGGATCGTCGGCCTGTTCGAAGCGATCCCCTATTCGGCGCTGGCGCTCGCCGCGCGCGTGTTCCCCGCGGCGGTGTTCTGGCAGTCCGGCCAGACCAAGGTGGACGGCTTCGGCCTGTCCGACAGCGCGGTCTACCTGTTCCAGGAGGAGTACCGGCTGCCGCTGGTTGACCCGACGGTCGCCGCCTACGGCGCGGCGTTCGCCGAGCACGTGTTTCCGATCCTCCTCGTGCTGGGCCTCGCAAGCCGCTTCGCCGCGCTGGCGCTGCTCGGCATGACGCTGGTGATCGAGATCTTCGTCTATCCCGACGCCTGGCCGACCCACGGCGTCTGGGCGGCGTGCTTTCTGCTGATCGTCGCGCGGGGCCCCGGCGCGCTGTCGCTCGACCGGTTGATCGCCCGCCGCTGGAACGTCTGACGCCGGCCGGGCCGGGCGACGTCATCCCCGTGTCACCCCCAGGCTGTTGATTCTACGACGCCGTTCGGCCTTTATCGGGCCGCGCGGCGTCCGCCGCGTCAGACCAGCCCAGGAGCGCGAAAGAATGACGGACCACCCGGTGTACGCCAAGATCGACGGTCCCATTGTGATGATCGGTTTCGGCTCCATCGGACGGGCGACGCTGCCTCTGCTGGAACGCCACTTCGAGTTCGACAAGAGCCGGGTGTCGATCATCGACCCGAGCGACCTCAACAAGCACATCGCCGAGAAGCACGGCTACGAGCTGATCCAGCAGCACGTCACGAAGGAGAACTACCGCGCGTTCCTGACGCCGCTGCTGACCAAGGGCGAGGGCCGCGGCTTCTGCGTGAACCTCTCCGTCGACACCGGCTCGGCCGACCTGATCGCGCTTTGCCAGGAGCTCGGCGTTCTCTACATCGACACCGTCAACGAGCCGTGGCTCGGGTTCTACTTCGACAAGACCAAGGGTCCCTCGGAGCGCTCGAACTACGCGCTGCGCGAGATCACGCTCGACCTGCGCCGTCGCTCGCCGAAGGGCCTGCCGACCGCCGTCTCCACCTGCGGCGCGAACCCCGGCATGGTCTCGTTCTTCGTGAAGCAGGCGGCGCTGAACATCGCGGCCGACATGAACCTGAACACGCCGGAGCCGTCGACCCGCGAGGAGTGGGCGGCGCTGCTGCGCCAGATCGGGGTGAAGGGCGTGCACATCGCCGAGCGCGACACCCAGCGCACCACCGACCCGAAGCCGCGGAACGTGTTCCTCAACACCTGGTCGGTGGAGGGCTTCATCTCGGAAGGCCTGCAGCCGGCCGAGCTCGGCTGGGGCACGCACGAGACCTGGATGCCGGAGAACGCCCGCACCCACGACGACCCGAAGGCGGCGGCGATCTACCTGATGCAGCCGGGCGCGGCGACCAAGGTGCGCACCTGGTGCCCGACGCCGGGTCCGCAGTACGGCTTCCTTGTCACCCACAACGAGTCGATCTCGATCGCCGACTACTTCACGGTCCGGGAGGACGGCAAGGCGGTCTACCGTCCGACCTGCCACTACGCCTACCATCCCGCCGACGACGCCGTGCTGTCGTGGCACGAGCTGTTCGGCGCGGAAGGCAAGGTGCAGGACACGCTGCACGTGCTGGACGAGGACGAACTGGTCGACGGGATCGACGAACTCGGCGTGCTGCTCTACGGGCACGGCAAGGGCGCCTACTGGTACGGCTCGCAGCTCTCGCTCGAGGAGACCCGCGAACTCGCGCCCTACCAGAACGCGACCGGCCTGCAGGTGACCTCCGCGATCCTCGCCGGCATGGTCTGGGCGATCGAGAACCCGAACGAGGGCATCGTCGAGACCGACGAGATGGACTTCAAGCGCTGCCTGGAGATCCAGAAGCCCTACCTCGGTCCGGTGAAGGGCTACTACACCGACTGGACGCCGCTGCAGAACCGCCCGGGCCTGTTCCCGGAGGACCTCGACGAGAGCGACCCCTGGCAGTTCCGGAATTTCCTGGTGCGGTGAGGGTCAGGCGAGACCCGCCGCCGCGACGCCCAGGCGTTCGGCGGCGGCTCTGAGGCGCTTGTCCCGGGTCCAGAGGGCGCCGTCGAGCATCATGATCGTCGACGCGATCAGATGGACATCGACATAGCCGACGCCCGTCCCCCAAAGGTCGAGAGTCTCGATGAGATGTTCGATCTCCGGGATTGATGCGACCTCGCATTGGTCGATGGCCCCGAGCGTCGCAAGCACGCTGGCGCGCTTTGGCAGGCTTCCAAGAGCGATTTCGCCCAGGACGAAGGGGTGCATCAGAACCTGGCCGTCGTCGAGCAACTGCCTGAGCGCACTATCGGGCTTGCCGAGGTGGTCGGCCCAGACCGAGGTGTCGACCAGTATCACTCGGGCGGCAGCCTGCGGCGCGGCGGCGCCTTGAACCCAGGAGCGATGCCTCCGAGCCTTGCGGCGCGGCGCGAGGCTTCACGATGGACGAGCGCCTCGAGGCCCATCCGGACGAGCGTCGCCTTTTCCTTGACCCCTGTGTACTCCTGGGCCTTCGCGATCAACTCGTCATCGATGGCGACAGTGGTGCGCATGGATCGTCTCCTTCAGGCACGAAAAGTGGCATCCAGCGATGCCAAAATCAATGCCGCGCGCTGATTGCCTCTGGTCTCGCCGAGACCCACATCCTACGGATAAAGGCCCGCCGCCGGAGATTTCAGGAATGTTCAACCGCACCCGTGTGATCGTCGCCGTCGTGGCCCTGCTCGCGGTGCTGCCGGGGGCGGCGTTCCTGCACTTCTACCTGCCGCGGCACGATGTCGTGCGGATCATCGGCGTCGAGAACCGCCGCGTCGACATGACGGGCAAGCCGCTGCAGAACGGCGACCGCCCGACCCAGGGGCGCGACGTCTACTACATCTTCGCCGAGGACGTGGAGACCAAGGCTCCGCACGTCTACCGCAACGAGGACACCGGCTGGGGCTTTCCGTTCTACCTGAAGTTCGACAGCGCGGACGAGCAGGCGGTGGCGGCCTCCATCGCCTCGGAGAAGGGGATCGCCGTCGTCACCAAGTACGGCTGGCGGCTGAACCTGCTGTCGTGGTTCCCGAACGCCGTCAACATCCGGCGGTCCGAACCGAACCCGACGATCATCCCGTGGTTCAACATCATCTTCTTCGCCGCCTTCGGCGCGTTCGCCGTCTGGATCTGGCGCCGGGCGACGCGCTGATCGTAGCGCCGGCGTCATCATCGCCGGTTATGTGAGCCGTCCGGGCTGCCGGCGGGCCGTCGGCCCGGACGGCGGCGCTCGGGCGAAGCGGGGCGAGCGGCTCCCGGCTTTTTGTGCGGTGCGGCATTATTCGGTGGACAGGGCGGCGGGCGCGGGCTACGGCGCTAGTGCTACTTTAGTCCAATGAAAAAACGCCTTTCCGCTCCCCCGACTTGGGCGCAGCTTGAAGGGTGCGGCGTAGGAGCGCAGCTCTCGCCGTCGCCTGCGAGCATGAGCCCGCGTCTTGGTCCCCGACGTTTATCAGGAGACGACATGTCCGACGCTTCCGACGCCCGCCTGACGGACCGCCGCAATTTCATCCGCTTCCTCGCCGCAAGTCCCGTGATGACGCCGACCGCCGTGCGGACCCTCGTCGGTTCGCTCACGCTCGGCTCCACCAGCGCGCTCGCCCAGAGCTACGATGTCCTCCGCGCTCCGGCGCAGGCGGTCGGCGACGTCATCGCGGCTCCGGAGCAGGCGCTCAACGTGATGGACTTCGAGCCGGCGGCCAAGAAGGCGCTGCCGCCCGCCCATTACGGCTACCTCGCGAGCGGCGTCGATGGCGACGAGACGCTGCGGGCCAACCACGAGGCTTTCTCCAAGATCCGCATCCGCACGCGCCGCCTGATCGACGTGCGCAAGATCGACACCAGCGTCACGATCTTCGGCCAGACCTACGCCACGCCGATCATGCTGGCGCCGGTCAGCAGCCAGGGCGCCTTTCACCCCGAGGCCGAGACCGCGGTCGCCAAGGCCGCCAAGGTCAAGGGCAACGGCATGATCCTCTCGACGGTGGGCTCCACCTCGATCGAGGACGTCACCGAGGCCCGCGGCGCGCCCGTCTGGTACATGCTCTACCCGACCGACGACTGGACGGTCACCGAGGCGCTGGTGAAGCGCGCGGAGGCGGCCGGCGCGCCCGCGATCGTGCTGACCGTCGACCGCCAGGGCGGCCGCAACACCGAGACGCTGTTCCGCCTGCGCCGCGACGACACCCGGAACTGCAAGGACTGCCACGCCGGCGGCTTCGCGAACGAAGTCAGCCGCAAGCCGATGTTCGACGACCTCGACGTGTCGAAGGTCACGAACCTCTACGGCACCGGCATGACCTGGGACTACGTCGATCGCCTGCGCAAGATCGTGAAGGGCAAGCTGGTGCTGAAGGGCATCGTCACCCATGAGGACGCGGAAGAGGCGCTGAAGCACGGCGTGGACGCGATCATCGTGTCGAACCACGGCGGCCGCGCCGAGGAGAGCCTCTACCCGACCATCGAGGCGCTGCCCGAGGTCGTGAAGGCCGTGAACGGCAAGATCCCGGTGCTGGTCGACGGCGGCTTCCGCCGCGGCACCGACGTCATCAAGGCGCTGGCGATGGGCGCGACCGCCGTCTGCATCGGCCGGCCCTACTGCTGGGGCCTCGCCGCCTTCGGCGAGCCCGGCGTGGCGGCCGTGCTGGCGATCATGCAGCGCGAGTTCGACACCATCATGAAGCAGGTTGGCGCGCTTCGGATCGCGGACATCACCCCGGACATGGTCAGCGTCGGCTGACCCGTCGCGATCGGCGTCCGGCCCGGGCCGGGCGAGACGCCGATCGCGCCCTTACGCTCCGGCGGCCCTCAGCGCCGGCTGAGCGCGGCGCTCCTCGCGCTCCTGATGCCGACGAGGATCCGGCGCTGGCTGACGGCCCATGTCGGTCCGCAGCCGCGGCAGAGCGTAGGGATGCTCGGCCGCCAGCCACACGATCATCTTCTCGCGCATCTCGCAGCGCAGGTCCCAGGCGCGCGGCGAACTGCTCGACGAGACCAGCAGCCTCACCTCGATCACGTGCTCCTTGGCGTCGGACACCTGCAGGTTGACGACCTGCCCGTCCCAGAGCGGCGAGGCCCTCACGAGCTCGTCCAGCTTCGCCCGCATCAGCGCCACCGGCGCCGTATGGTCGACATAGAGCATCACCGTTCCGATGATGGACGCGCCCTCGCGGGTCCAGTTCTGAAACGGCTTCTCGATGAAGTATTTCAGCGGCAGCACCAGGCGCCGCCAGTCCCAGAGGCGGACCACGACGTAGGTCGCAGTGATCTCCTCGACCCAGCCCCATTCGTTCTCCACCACGATCGCGTCGTCGAGCCGGATCGGCTGGGTGATGGCGAGCTGGATGCCGGCCACGAGGTTTGCGAGCACCGGCTGCATCGCGAGGCCGAGGATGAGGCCCGCTGCGCCGGCCGAGGCGAGCAGCGACACGCCGTACTGCCGCACGCCGTCGAAGGTCATCAGCGCGGCGCCGATGGTGATCACGAACAGCAGAGTGACGCCGGCCCGCTCGAAGATCTTCATCTGCGTCAGATGCTTGCGGGCGAGTAGATTGTCTTCGGAGTCGAGCCTGAACTTCCGGAGGTAGATCACCGTCCAGATGTGCAGCGCCGTCGTCGCCGCCCAGCCGATCAGGATCATGAACGCGACCAGCAGGCCGTGCCGGATCCCGTCGGCCTGGCCCGTCGTCAGCGGCGCCGCCGAGGCGACGATCGAGAACACGAAGATCAGCACCGCAAGCCGCGTCGGGCCGCGCGTGCGGGACACGAGCGAGCGCCAGAACAGGCTGCGCTCGGCCACGAAGGTCGTCAGCATGCGAAACGCGAGGCGGTGCGCCGCGATCGCGACCGCCGCGCCGAGCGCGAGCAGGATGAGGCTGGCGCCCCAGTCGGGAAGCCAGGACAGCCGCTCGGCCGCCCCCTCCACGAGCGTCACCGCTTCGTTCATGCGACCCCCTGATCAATGCGACGTAAGAACAGGGAACGCGAGCGCGGCCATAGGGTTCCCGCAGCGCAGGATGACGCCTTCGCACGTGCGAGCAAGAGGGTCGGGGTCGATGCGGGCCGTGCCGCGCGCGCTCCAGCCATGCACGATATCGCTAGCGGACTATTAGATAGTTTCCTAATTAGTTCGGATGTCGCCTCGCCCGTCGCCCTCCTCCGTGACCGATTTTGGCTTCGGCCTGACGCTCGCCGCGCGCCGCTGGCGCCGGGCGATCGATGAGGCTCTCGCACGCTATGGCCTGAGCGACGCGAGCTGGCGCCCGCTGCTGCACCTCGACCGGCTGGGGGAGGGCGCGCGCCAGCACGACCTCGCGTACTCGCTCGGGATCGAGGGGCCGTCTCTCGTCCGCCTGCTCGATCGGCTGGCCGAGGCCGAACTGATCGAGCGCCGTGAAGACCCCACTGACCGCCGCGCCAAGACGCTCCATTTCACCGCGCGGGGCCGCGACGAGACGGCGCGGCTCAAGCAGGTGGTGGCGGAGGTCTGCGCGGAGATGCTGGAGGGCGCCCCCATCGAGGAGATCGCCGCGGCGACCCGGCTGCTCGCGCGGCTCGCGCTCGACCGGAGCGCGCGCTCGTGAGCCCCGTCGTCCGCGACCGCCTGATCTTCGCGACGCGCACGACGCTGGCGGCCGGCCTCGCGGCCTTCGTCGCCTTCGTGGTCGAGCTGCCGCAGGCGTCGAGCTCCATCATGACGGTCTTCATCGTCTCCCAGCCGCTGACCGGCATGGTGCTGTCCAAGGCGCTGTACCGGGTCGTCGGGACCTGCATCGGCGGAGTGGTCGCCGTCGCGGCGACGGCGACGCTCTACGACGCCCGCGAGCTGTTCGTGGTGGCGGTCTCGCTCTGGATCGCCGGCTGCGTCTTCGTGTCGATCTATCTGCGCGACGCGCCGGCCTCCTATGGCGCGCTTCTGTCCGGCTACACCGTCGCGATCATCGCCTTTCCGGTGGTGGACGCGCCGGACACGGTGTTTCTGGCCGCGCTCGACCGCGTCGCCGAAATCTTCGTCGGCCTCGCGTCCGCGACCATCCTGAGCCAGGTGTTCTTCCCGCGCAGCGCCGGGCGCGCTCTGCGGGGCTCCGCGGACACCGCGCTGGACTCGGCGTCGCGCTGGGCGGCCGACACGCTGCGCGGCCGACCCGACCCGGCGCGGGTGCTGCGCGACCGGCGCGCGCTGGTCGCGAACGTCGCGACGCTCGACGGTCTGCGGATCCACGCCTCGTTCGACAGCGCCACGGTGCGGCTCTCCAACCGTCGCATCAGGCTGCTGCACGGGCGGCTGATCTCGTTCCTCGCGCTGGTCGTCGCGATCCATGACCGCATGGAGATCCTGCGCGCCGAGCGCCCGGACCGCTTCGAGGCGCTGGCGCCCGCGCTCGCCGGCGCCGCGAACGCGATGGCCCGCGGCGTCTCCTCGGACGAACGCGGCGCGGCGGCCAGGGCCGTGCTCGCCGCCGCGCCCGATCTCGCCGCGATGCAGGCGAGCGGCGACGCGGTGCTGGAGCGCACGATCCTTGTGCGCGTCGCCGATCTCCTCGCCCTGCGCGGCGAGCTCGACACGCTCTCGGCGCTCGATGCGCCGGACGCGGACCGCGGATCGGGCGAAGCCCCCGCGACGCTGGAGCGCTACCGCGACTACCAACTTGCCGCCGCCGCGGCCGCCGCCGCCTTCGTCGCGCTCGCCGGCACCTTCGCGTTCTGGATCCTGTCCGGCTGGGCGAGCGGCGCGGGCGCGGTGATCTTCGTCGCTGTCATGGCGAGCCTGTTCGCCCAGGCGGACGACCCCGCCGCGGCGGCCGGCGGCTTCACCGTGATGACGGCCGTGGGGGCTCTGGTGGCGGGGGTCTACCTGTTCGGCGTGCTTCCCCGGCTCGAAGGCTTCGAGGCGCTCGGTCTCGCGCTCGCCCCGCTGGTGTTCGCCACCGCCTACGCCATGGCGATCCCCGCCTACACGCTCCGCGCGCTCGCGCTCGGCCTCGGGGCGATCAACATCATGTCGCTGAGCAACGTGATGACCTACGATTTCGCGGCTTACGCCAACACGACGGTCGCGAGCCTGTTCGGCCTCGGCCTGGCGACCGCGCTGCTCCGGGTGTTGCGGCCGATCGGGACGACCTGGCCGGTGGCGCGGCTGGTCGCGGGGCTGCGGCGCGACCTCGCGGAGGCGGCGGCGAGCCGCGAAGCGCCGACGCGCATCGGATTCGAAAGCCGGATGTTCGACCGCATCAACGGGCTCATGGCCCGCCTCGACCTCGCCGACCCGCGCCAGCTCGCGCTGGAGCAGGGCGCGCTGGCGGCGCTGCGCGTCGGCCTCAACACCCTGGCGCTGCGCCGCGTGGTGCGGGGCCTGCCGCCGGCCGTCGGCGCGCCGCTCGCCGGCGCTCTCGCCGAACTCGCACGCCATTTCCGCCGGCTCGCCCGCCAGGAGCCCTCCGCCCCGCCGCTCGACCGGCTGGACGCGGCGCTCGGCGCGGCGCTGGCGCAGGGCCCCGCCGACGAGGCGGAAGCCGCGGAGCTCGCGGTCTGGATCGCGGCGCTGCGGTCGAGCCTCGCGCAGCATCCCGCGCTGTTCGGCGCGGCGCGAGGCGTCGGGGAGGCCGCGGCGTGATCAAGGAGGTCGACCTCTTCGGCGTGTTCGTGCCGCCGCTGCTGCTCTATGCGGCGCTGGCGGGCCTGATCTGGCAGCCGCTCCGCATCCTGCTGGAGCGGACCGGTTTCTACCGGCTCGTCTGGCACCCCGCGCTGTTCAACGTGTCGGCCTACGTGCTGACGCTGGCGGCGGTCGTCGCCGTCCTGATGTGAGGCTTTGCAAATCATGTCGATCGCCGCGAGGAGTTTTCGGGTCCTCCTCACCCTCGTCGTCTTCGCCGCCGCCCTCGCCGGCGGCTGGTACGTCTGGCGCGCCTACGCCGACACGCCCTGGACGCGGGACGGCCGCGTGCGCGCCAACGTCATCCAGGTGACGCCCGACGTCTCCGGCGCGGCGACCGATCTCAACGTGCAGGACAACCAGACGGTGAAGAAGGGCGACGTGCTCTTCGTCATCGACCAGGCGCGCTACAAGCTCGCGCTCGACCAGGCCGAGGCGACCGTCGACGGGCGCTTCGGCGAACTTCAGCAGCGGCGCAAGGAGGCGGAGCGCCGGGACAAGTTGACCTCCGCCGCCGTCGCCGACGAAGCGCGCGAGCAGGCCCGCACCGCGGTCGTCACCGCCGAAGCCGCGTGGCGGCAGGCGATCGTCGAGCGCGACGTGGCGAAGCTCAACTTCGACCGCACCGTGGTGCGCTCGCCCGTCAACGGTTACGTCACCAACCTGCTGCTGAACGAGGGCGACTACGCGACGGCCGGCAAGGCGGCGGTCGCCGTGGTCGACAGCGACTCGTTCTACGTCGCCGGCTACTTCGAGGAGACGAAGCTCCGCGCCATCCGCGAGGGCGACCCGGCGACGGCGCGCCTGATGGGCCACGACGGCGACCTCACGGGCCACGTCGAGAGCGTGGCGCGCGCGATCGTCGACCGCGACAACGTCACGAGCGCGGACCTGATCGCGAACGTCAACCCGAGCTTCACCTGGGTGCGGCTGGCCCAGCGCATCCCGGTCCGCATCAGGCTCGACCCGCTGCCGGCCGGCGTGACGCTCGCCGCCGGCATGACCGCGACGGTGGTGGTGCATCCCAAGGCGCGGTGAGCGCGAGGGTTCGCTTACGTTTCAGGACGAGGCCGGAAGGGATCCCGCGCCTTCGATCCCTCCTCGGTTCGAGGATGAGGCGCGGGCGATCCCTCCCTCGATAGAGGGGAGGGTGGACGGGCGAAGCCCGGCCGGGTGGGGCGGGCGCCGGATGAGGCTCTGACGTCCCCGCCGCGCTCCCATTCACGCCCTGCGTCGCGCTCGACGTCCACGGCCCCACCAGACCTCGGCCTGCGGCCGAGGCCGCCCTCCCCACGCCTTCGGCGCGAGGAGGGTGGCCCGCGTCCGGTTCTGCGGGGATGGAGAATCGCAACGGGAAGATCACGCGGCCTGCGCGGCGGAGGCGGGCGCCGCGCGGTAGGCCAGCGCTTCGGCGAGATGGATGCGGCCGAGGGTCTCTGCGCCGTCGAGGTCGGCGATGGTGCGGGCGACCTTCAGCACGCGGTGATATCCGCGGGCGGAGAGCTTGAGCGCGTCGGCGGCGTCGCGCAGCAGCTTCAGGCCCGCGGCGTCGGGACGGGCGATCTCCTCCAGCAGCGCGACCGGCGCATGGGCGTTCACGGCGACGCCCTCCAGACCAAGCGCCGCGAAGCGGCTCGCCTGCCGGCGGCGGGCCTCGGCGACGCGGGCGGCGACCGTCGCGCTGTCCTCGAGCGCGGGCGGCGCCATCAGGTCCGCGGCGCTGACCGCAGGCACGTCGAGGCGCAGGTCGATGCGGTCGAGCAGCGGGCCGGAGATGCGCGCCTGGTAGTCCGCGGCGCAGCGCGGGCCGCGGCGGCAGGCGTGGCCGGCTTCGCCCCCGCCGCAGCGGCAGGGGTTCATGGCGGCGACCAACTGGAAGCGGGCGGGATAGGCGATGCGGTGGTTGGCGCGGGCGATCACCGCCTCACCGGTCTCGAGCGGCTGGCGCAGCGCGTCGAGCGCCTGGGCCGAAAACTCCGGAAGCTCGTCGAGGAACAGCACGCCGTTGTGGGCGAGCGCGATCTCGCCTGGGCGGGGCCGCGCGCCGCCGCCGACCAGTGCGGCCATCGAGGCGGAGTGGTGCGGCGCGCGGAACGGCCGGCGGTTCGACAGCCGCCCACCGGCGAGCTCGCCCGCGATCGAGCGGATCATCGCGACCTCGAGCAACTCGCGGGCGCCCAGCGGCGGCAGCAGCGAGGGCAGGCGGCTCGCGAGCATCGACTTGCCGGCGCCCGGCGGCCCGTTGAGCAAGATGTTGTGCCCGCCGGCCGCGGCGATCTCGAGCGCCCGTTTCGCCGTCTCCTGGCCGCGCACGTCCCTGAGGTCGGGCTGCGCGCCGACGGCGTCGGGCAGGCCGGGGCGGGGGCGGGCGAGAACCTGCACGCCCTTGAGGTGGTTCGCGATCTGGAGCAGCGAGCGCGGCGCGACGATCGCGAGGTCGGCGCTCGCCCAGGCGGCCTCGGGCCCGCAGGCCTCCGGGCAGATCAGCGCGTGGCCGCGGGCGACGGCGGCCACCGCCGCCGGGAGACAGCCCGCGACGCTCGCGATCGTGCCGTCGAGCGCGAGTTCGCCGAGCACGGTCACGCCTGCGAGCGCCTCCTGCGGCACGGCGCCGATCGCCGCCATCAGGCCGAGCGCGATCGGCAGGTCGAAATGGCTGCCTTCCTTGGGGAGGTCCGCGGGGGCGAGGTTGACCGTGATGCGCCGTGGCGGCAGCGCGAGGCCGGAGGCGATCAGCGCGGAGCGCACCCGCTCGCGCGCCTCGGTCACCGCCTTGTCCGGCAGCCCCACCACGTTGAAGGCCGGCAGGCCCGGCGCGACCTGCACCTGCACGTCGACGGCCCGCGCCTCGATGCCCTCGAACGCCACCGTTGAGACCCACACGACCATGCCGCCGCCCCCGCCCTGACGCACGCGATGGTAGCGGAGCGCAAACCGCCGTCAAGAACAATAAGCGAACATCTATCCGGTCGGCTCCCCCGGAGGACGCCAGACGGCGGATCAAGCGTCAGATTTCGCGCGTCATGCCCCGGTTTATCCGGGGCATCCAGGCCAGCCCCACCCGGCCCGCCGGTCTTGCCTGGATTCCCCGGATAAACCGGGGAATGACGAAGAACTCCGCCCTTGGCTTCGTAGTCCTAGGCCGCCCTTCACGGCTCGCGGATGACGGCCGCGCAGTCCGCCGGCAGGTCCTTCAGCGTCATCGGAGGCCGCGGCTTCGGCGGGATCTTCGGCGGCCTCGGGAACAGCCGGCCGGGCGTGAACCACCAGTCCAGCGCCTTGCCGCAGCCGTCGCCCGGCACGACGTCCGCCTGCGGCTTGCAGGAGGCCTCGCCCGCGGGGCAGCCGAGCCGCACGTGAAAGTGGTAGTCGTGGCCCCACTGCGGGCGCACCTTCTGCAGCCAGCCGCGGTCGCCCCGCGCGTCCCGGCACACCGCGCGCTTGATCGCGGGGTTGACCAGAATGCGCTCCACCTGCGGGTCGAGCGCCGCGTCCTTCAGCACCTGCATGTGGTTGGCGGACCAGAAGCGGTTCAGGTCGATCCGGTTCTCGGCGACGACGTTGGTCGACATCAGCGTCTCGCGCTGCGCCATGGTCAGTTCCTGGTTCGGCATCGGCCGCAGCCAGATGTCCACGTCGAGGCCGATCTGATGCGAGGCGTGCCCCTTGATCATGGGCCCGCCGCGCGGCTGCGACATGTCGCCGACCAGCACCCCCGGCCAGGAGGTGTTCGAGGCGACCCGCTTCGAGAACCGCTGGATGAAGCTCACGAGCGTCAGCCGGCCATAGAACCGGTCGCGCGAGGGGCGCATCACCTGCCAGGTCGGGCCGCTCAGCGGCAACATGGAGGCGCTGGCGAGACAGCCCTTGGAGTAGAAGCCGATCGACCGCTCGCGCCCCGTGCTCGGGCGCGTCACCCGGCCGAACAGCTCCTTCGCGGGCGTCGTCGCGGTGATCGGCGGCATCGGCGGCAGGCGGAAGCCGGGCGGCGTCACGTCCTGCGCCTGGGCCGCGCCGGCGGCGCAGGCGACGAGCGCGGCTGCGGCGAGAAGGGTCTTCAGCGTCATGCGGCTGCGCGGCTCCGCTTGGCTTCGATGGCGTCCCAGGTGATCGCCGCCACGTCGGGGCCGCCCAGCCGCTTGATGGCGCGGATGCCGGTGGGGGAGGTCACGTTGATCTCGGTGAGGTTGCCGTCGATCACGTCGATGCCGACGAACAGCAGCCCGCGCCGCGACAGCTCCGGGCCGATGCGGGCGCAGATCTCCTGCTCGCGCGGGGTGATCTCGGTCGTCTGCGCCGCGCCGCCGCGCACCATGTTGGCGCGCAGGTCGCCCGCCGCCGGCACGCGGTTCACCGCGCCCGCGAACACGCCGTCCACCAGCAGGATCCGCTTGTCGCCCTCGGCGACCTTCGGCAGGAACTTCTGCACCATCCACGGCTCGCGGAAGGTGGTCGAGAACATGTCGATCAGCGAGCCGTAGTTCAGGTCGTCGGCGGTCACCCGGAACACCGCCGCGCCGCCGTTGCCGTAGAGCGGCTTCACCACGATGTCGCCGTGCTCGGCGCGGAAGGCCGCGATCTCGGCCTTGTCGCGGGTCACGATGGTGGGCGGCATCAGCTCGGGAAAATCGAGCACGAAGATCTTCTCCGGCGCGTTGCGCACCTCCGCCGGGTCATTCACGACAAGCGTGCGCGGGTGCACCCGCTCCAGCATGTGAGTGGTGGTGACGTAGGCCATGTCGAACGGCGGGTCCTGCCGGAGCAGCACCACGTCGGTCTCCTCGCCCAGCGAGACGCGGCGCTCCTCGCCGAGCGTGACGTGGTCGCCCGCGACGTCGCGCACCTCCGCCGGCCGCATGGCCGCGAACACGCCCTGCGCGGTCTGGGTCAGGCGCTCGGGGCCGTAGACGAGCAGGGAATGGCCGCGCGCCTGGGCTTCCAGCATCAGGGCGAAGGTCGAATCGCCCGCGATGTTGATGCGCTCGATGGGGTCCATCTGCACGGCGACGCGAAGCGACATGGGGCTGATCCGCTTGGGTGTTTTACTGGCCGAAGGCGTTCGGGAGACGGCGCGGCAGGCGGCGGGGCGCGACGAGGACGACGTCGAAGGTCATGACATATCCCGCATAAGCCGGCTCGCGCGCAAGAAAGGCCTCAGCCCCGCGGCGGATGCGGGCCTGCTGGCGCGGCGTCACGGCCTCGGCCGCGGCCTCCAGCGTCGCGCGGGCCTTCACCTCGACGAAGGCGAGCGTGCGCCCGCGGACGGCGATCAGGTCGATCTCGCCGCCGCCTTGCGCGTAACGTCGTTTCACGATGCGCCAGCCCGTGAGCCGCAGCAGCCAGGCCGCGCGCGTTTCGGCGTCGAGCCCGAGCCGGAACGCTGCGAGCCGCTTCGGGGCGGGGGGCGCCGGGCTCAGCCGCCGGCCTTGGTCAGCTCGAGCGCCCGGGCGTAGACCTCGCGGCGCTTCAGTCCGGTCGCGCTCGCGACCTCGGCGACCGCGTCCTTCACCGAGGCGCGGGCGAGCGCCGCTCCGAGCAGCGCGTCAACGTCGCCCTCACTCGGCGGCGCCTCCTCGGCCGGCGGGCCGATCACCAGCACGATCTCGCCCTTCGGCGGCGCCTCCGCGCCCAGCGCGGCCGCGAGTTCGGAAAGCGTGCCGCGCCGCACCTGCTCGAAGCGCTTGGTGAGCTCGCGGGCAAGCGCCGCCGGCCGGTCCCCAAGACCGTCGGCCAGGTCCGCGAGCGCTTCGGCGACCCTCGGACCGGTCTCGAACAGCACCAGGGTGCCGGGCACGCGGGCGATCTCGGCGATGCGCTCGCGCCGCCCCTGCTGCTTCGCCGGCAGGAAGCCTTCGAAGAAGAAGCGGTCGGTCGGCAGGCCCGCCAGCACCAGCGCGGTGAGCACGGCGGAGGCGCCCGGCAGATGCGTGACGTGCGCGCCGGCCGCGACCGCGTCGCGCACCAGCTTGAAGCCGGGGTCGGAGACCAGCGGCGTGCCGGCGTCGCTGACGAGCGCGAGCTTCTGGCCCTCGGCGAGCCGCGCCAGCACCTTGGGGCGCATCTCGGCGGCGTTGTGGTCGTGGTAGGGCGTCAGCCGGGTCGCGATGCCGTAGTGGTTCATCAGTTTGGCGGTGACGCGGGTGTCCTCGCACAGCACCGCGTCGGCGGCGGCCAGCGTCTCCAGCGCGCGCAGGGTGATGTCGGCGAGCGTGCCGATTGGGGTCGCGACCACGTGAAGGCCCGGCGGCAGCGACGGCGCGGTCAGCCGCACGCCGGCCACGAGGTAGCTGCGGGTGGGGTGGTCGGGGCCGGCCGTGAGGTCGGGGTCGGTCGGCTCGGGCCTTGGCATGGGAACGCTCGTCGGTTACTTCAGAAGGTAAGTCTATCGGTGGGGCGCGGCCGCGGGAAGCGGTGGGGCGACGCTCCTTGAGCCGTGGACCATCGGGGCATTCGGCGCGTCGGACGAGTTCGTGGGGGTCCGGCCGAGAGACGGTGGCGCAATGACGGTCGATCGAAGGTCCCTCGCGAAGGGGTGGCGCGCGCTGCTCGTCGGAAGCGCGACGCTTGCGCTCGCCGCCTGCGGCGGCGGCAGCGACCTCGGCGGGACGGACGAGCGGCTCAATCCGCTCCCCGGCAATCCGACCCCGCAGGTCGAGGCCCAGCCGCTGGGGCAGGCGATCGGGCAGGGCTCCACCAAGGTGGCGCTCGTGTTGCCGCTGTCGGCCAGCGGAAACGCCGGCGCGGCCGCGCAGTCCATGAAGAACGCCGCCGAGCTCGCGCTGTCGGAGTTCAACAGCCCCGACATCCAGCTGGTGGTGAAGGACGACGGCGGCACGGCGCAGGGCGCGCAGGCGGCCGTGAACAGCGCGACCGACGAGGGCGCGCGCATGGTGATCGGGCCGCTGTTCGCCCATTCCGTGCAGGGCGCAGGCCAGGCCGCGCGCCAGAAGGGCGTGCCGGTCGTCGCCTTCTCGACCGACGCCAACGTCGCCTCGCGCGGCGTCTATCTCCTGAGCTTCCTTCCCGAGTCCGACGTCGACCGCATCGTTCGCTACGCGGTGAGCCAGGGCAAACGCTCCTTCGCCGCGCTGCTGCCGGAAAACGGCTACGGCACGGTGGTGGAGGGCGCCTTCCAGCAAGCGGTGGCGAAGGCCGGCGGCCGGGTCGTCGCGCTCGAGCGCTACCCCACCGACAAGGCCAGGATGGCGGAGCCGATCGCCCGCGTCGCGAACGCGCTCGGCCAGGCCGACGCGCTGTTCATTCCGGACACGGCCGACAGCGTGCCGACGGTGGTGGGCCTGCTGGCGGCCAACGGCGTCAACCTGAAGCGCGTGCAGCTGCTCGGCACCGGGCTGTGGGACGACCCGCAGATGGGACGCGACGCGAGCCTCGCCGGGGCCTGGTACGCCGCGCCGGACAGCTCCGGCTTCCGCTCCTTCGCCCAGCGCTACAAGGCGAAGTTCGGTTCGGAGCCGACCCGCACCGCCTCGCTCGCCTACGACGCGACCTCGCTGGTGGCGGCTTTGGTGAAGACGCAAGGGGCCGACGCGCTGACCGAACAGACCTTCGCGAATCCCTCGGGCTTCGCCGGCGTCGACGGCACCTTCCGCTTCCGCGCCGACGGCGGCAACGACCGCGCGCTCGCCGTCTACCAGGTGCAGCCCGGCGGCGCGAAGGTCATCAGCCCCGCCCCCCGCAGCTTCGACGGCCAGACCGCCCAGGCGAATTGACGGCCGCCGCGCGAGATCCTATGTCATAGGCCGCTGGCCTATGACAGGTGCGCCGATG
Source organism: Methylopila capsulata (assembly GCF_016907975.1). GTDB lineage: Bacteria > Pseudomonadota > Alphaproteobacteria > Rhizobiales > Methylopilaceae > Methylopila > Methylopila capsulata. Next base: position 790,668 of record NZ_JAFBCY010000003.1, on the reverse strand, counting down.
TCGGACGTCCGTGACGCCAAGGTTTTCAAGAACGGTCGCAGCCGCGCGGTTCGCATCCCCGCGGACTGGGACCGCTTCGGCGACGTCGTGACTCTGCGGTCGGTCGGGAACACAGTCGTCATCGAGCCCAAGCATCGAAACCGGCTGTCCGAGTTCCTCGACGGCATAGAGCCGCTGGACGAAGACTTTCCCGAGATCGATGACCCGCCGCCAGAGCCGTTCGCTCTGTGACCCGCTATCTGCTCGACACGAACATCCTCTCGGACCTGCTGAGGCGTCCCAAGGGAAGCGTCAGGGAAAGGATCGACGCGAGGGGCGGCGCGGAGTTCGTCTGCACGAGCATCATCGTGGCTGCAGAACTCCGGTTTGGGGTCGCGAAGGCGCAAAGCGTGAGGCTTGCCGCGCTCGTCGAAGGCCTGCTTGACAGGATCGCCGTAGAGCCGTTCGAGGCGCCAGCGGACCGCGTCTACGCGTCCATTCGGGCGGACCTCGAGAGGCGCGGTCGGCGGATCGGCGGCAACGACCTTTTCATCGCAGCCCACGCGCTGGCTCTCGACTGCGTTCTGGTGACCGACAACGTGCGGGAGTTCGAGCGCGTGCCGGATCTGCGCGTGGAGAACTGGCTGCGCTGAGAGCCTGTTTCGAAGTCTGAAAGTTCGCGCGTCATGCCCCGGTTTATCCGGGGCATCCAGACATTTCGGAGGCTCTCTGGTCCAAGAGCCGGCCTGGATTCCCCGGATAAACCGGGGAATGACGACGAGCGTCCGGGTAGTCCGCCGCGCGGCGGACTACCCCGCCAGGTCCGCCACCACCGCGTCGAGCACCGGAAAACCCTCGCGGGTGACGCGGAGGCGGTCGCGGCCGACGCGTTCGACCATGCCATCCATGGTGAGGTCGTCGATCCGGCGCGGGTCGAGCCTGCGGCCGGAGAGGCGGTGGAAGCGGGCGAGGTCGATGCCCTCGGCGAGCCGGAGGCCCATCAGCAGGAACTCGTCGGCCTGGGCTTCGACGCTCAGCGGCTCGTCGATCACGAGCCCATGGCCGTCGGCCTCGACCGCGGCGGCCCAGAGCTCGGGGTTTCGTTCGGTCGAGAGCTCGCGGCGCAGGTCGTCGACCAGCAGCCGGCCGTGCGCGCCGGGCCCGACGCCGGCATATTCGCCGTAGCGCCAGTAGACCAGGTTGTGGCGGCTTTCCGCGCCGGGGCGGGCGTGGTTCGAGATCTCGTAGGCCGGCATGCCGGCGCGCTCGGTGGTCTCCTGCGTCACGTCCCAGAGCGCGCGCGAGGTCTCCTCGTCCGGCGTCTTCAGCTTGCCGGCGCGGTAGAGCGCGTGGAACGGCGTGCCCTCCTCGATGGTCAGCTGGTAGAGCGAGAGGTGCTCCGGCGCGCGCTCGATCGCCTGCGAGAGCTCCTTGCGCCAGGCGGCCGGCGACTGGCCGGGGCGGGCGTAGATCAGGTCGAACGACGCGCGCGGGAAGATCGACATGGCGAGTTCGACCGCGGCCAGCGCCTCCTCCACCGTGTGCATCCGGCCGAGGTTTGCGAGATCCGCGGCGTTCAGCGCCTGCACGCCGAGCGAAACGCGGTTCACGCCCGCGGCGCGGTAGCCGCGGAAGCGCTCGGCTTCGACGCTGGTCGGGTTCGCCTCCAGCGTGATCTCCGCGTTCGGCTCGACCTCCCAGGCCGCGCCGATGGCGTCGAGAATGCCGCCGACGGTCTCCGGCGTCATCAGCGAGGGCGTCCCGCCGCCGAAGAACACGGACGCCACCTTCCGTCCCGGCGCAAGCGCCGCCATGTGCGCGATCTCGCGGCGGAAGGCGGCGAGGTAGCGGCCCTGATCGACGCCCTTGTGGCGCACGTGGCTGTTGAAGTCGCAGTAGGGGCACTTCGCCGCGCAGAACGGCCAGTGCACGTAGACGCCGAAGCCGGGCTCGCTCATTTCGGCGGACCTGCGGGATAGAGCGACGCCATCAGCGCGCCGAAGGCGCGGGCGCGGTGGGAGAGGCCGGTGGCGCGTCCGTCCGCGCCCCACACGACGCCGTGCTTGTCGTCCGAGGACATCTCCCCGAAGGTGCGGGCGTGGCCACCGGGCAGGAAGATCGGATCGTAGCCGAAGCCGAGGTTTCCCCGCGGGGGCCAGACGATTTCGCCCGGAACCGATCCCTCGACCTCGAGCCGCTCGCCGGTGGGCCAGCTCAGGCAGAGGGCCGCCACGAAGGCGGCGGAGCGGTCCTTGGCGTCGCGGGCCTGAAGGTCCGCCTCGACCCGCGCCATGGCGGCGGAAAAGTCCTTCGAGGGTCCCGCCCAGCGCGCGGAGAACAGCCCCGGCGCGCCCCAGAGCGCCGCGACCGACAGCCCGCTGTCGTCGGCGAGCGCGGGAAGGCCGGAGGCCTGCGCCGCCGCGTCCGCCTTGATCGCGGCGTTCTCGGCGTAGGTCGTGCCGGTCTCGTCGGGCTCGGGCAGGCCGAGCTCGCCGGCCGAGGTCAGCTCCAGCGGGAACGGCGCCAGCAGCTCGCGGAATTCAGCGAGCTTGCCGACGTTGTGGGTGGCGATCACCAGCTTTGGGCCGAGCGGGGGGAGGGCGGTCATCGTCAGTCCTTACACGTCATCCCGGCCGAGCGCAGCGAGAGCCGGGATCGTCCTCCAGACATCGTTGTTCGGCGCATGATCCCGGCTCGCCGCCTTTGGCTTCGGCCGGGATGACGCGGGCGCTACGACGCAGGTGAAGGCCGGTTCGGGCGTCACGCCACCGCCAGCTTCTGCAGGTCGACGAGCGAGGCGCAGCCGGCCTTGGCGAGGCGCAGCAGCTCCAGCAGCTCCTCTTCCGAAAACGGCGTCCCCTCGGCCGTGCCCTGGATCTCGACGATGCCGCCTGAGCCCGTCAGCACGAAGTTGGCGTCGGTCTCCGCCGAGCTGTCCTCGGCGTAGTCGAGGTCGAGCACCGGCGCGCCCTTGTAGATCCCGCAGGAGACCGCGGCGACGTGGTCCTTCAGCGCCGGACCCTTCAGCATGTCGCGCGCCTTCATCCAGGCGAGGCAGTCGTGCAGCGCGACCCAGGCGCCGGTGATGGAGGCGGTGCGGGTGCCGCCGTCGGCCTGCAGCACGTCGCAGTCCACCGTGATCTGGCGCTCGCCGATCATCTTGAGGTCGACGACGGCGCGAAGCGACCGGCCGATCAGGCGCTGGATCTCCTGCGTGCGGCCGGAGGGTTTGCCGCTCGTCACCTCGCGGCGGGTGCGCTCGTGGGTCGCGCGCGGCAGCATGGCGTATTCGGCCGTCACCCAGCCCTTGCCCTGGCCGCGCAGCCAGCCGGGGGCCTTCTCCTCCAGCGAGGCGCAGCACAGCACATGGGTCTCGCCGAACTTCACGAGGCAGGAGCCTTCCGCGTAGCGCGCGACGCCCCGCTCGATCGAGACGGCGCGCATCGCGTCGGGGGCGCGCTTGGAGGGACGGACGGACATGGAGGCTTCGCTTTCGCACGGGGAGTTGAGAAATCGGCGTCTTTCTGCCCCTGCGCGCGTCCGCCCGCAAGCCGGCGCGCTTGATCGGCGGCTCGCGAAAGCGAATGTTGGGGACGCGAGGTTTTAAGACCATGTCGATCGACCGTCCCATTCTCCCCGAAGCCGCCGCCGGGCTCGCGCAGCTCGACGCCCGTTCGCGCGAGATCTTCCGCCGGATCGTCGACAGCTATCTGTCGACGGGAGAGCCGCTCGGCTCCCGCAATATCTCCCGGTTGCTCTCGGTCTCGCTGTCGCCGGCTTCCGTCCGCAACGTCATGGCGGACCTGGAGACGCTCGGCCTGATCTATGCGCCGCACACCAGCGCCGGCCGCCTGCCGACCGAACTCGGCCTGCGCTTCTTCGTCGACGCGATGCTGGAGATCGGCGACCTCAACGTCGAGGACCGGCACGCCATCGAGCGGCAGGTGCGGGCGCTCAGCGCCTCGCGCTCGGTCGAGGACGTGCTGACCGACGCCTCCGCCCTGCTGTCGGGCCTGTCGCGCGGCGCCGGCGTCGTGGTGGCGACCAAGCAGGATCCGGCGATCAAGCACATCGAGTTCGTGCCGCTGGAGCCGACCCGCGCGCTCGTGGTCCTCGTCGGCGAGGACGGCGGGGTCGAGAACCGCATCGTGCAACTGCCCAAGGGCCTGCCGCCCTCGGCGCTGGTGGAGGCCTCCAACTTCCTCAACGCCCGGATGCGCGGACGCACGCTGGGCGAGGCCCGGGCGGCGGTCGAGGAAGCGGTCGGCGCCGCCAAGGGCGAACTCGACGCCATCACCGCGGATGTGGTCGCCGCCGGGCTCGCGGACTGGGCGGGCGTGTCCGCCGGCGAGCCGCGCCAGCTGATCGTGCGCGGCCAGGCCAACCTGCTGGAAGACCTCAAGGCGCTTGAGGATCTCGATCGCGTGCGTCTTCTGCTCGACGACCTCGAGTCCAAGAAGGACGTCATCGATCTGCTCGGGCGGGCGGAGACCGCGGACGGGGTCCGCATCTTCATCGGTTCGGAGAACAAGCTGTTCTCGCTCTCCGGCTCCTCGATGATCGCGGCGCCGTTCCGCGACGGCGACCAGAAGATCGTCGGCGTTCTCGGCGTCATCGGTCCGACCCGGCTGAACTACGCTCGCATCGTGCCGATGGTGGACTACACCGCCAAGGTGGTCGGCAGCCTCCTGCGGCAGGGGTGAGCCGGCCGCATTTTAACAAACTCTTCATCAGGAGGTATCGCGGCGCCGCGCTCTGGCGCATGATTGCGCCTGCTCATGGGAATGGCAGGCGCATGAACAACGTTGTGGAACTCCACGCGCGCGTCGCTTACGACCGCGCTGCGGCGGCGCGGCGCGAACGCACCGTGCTGGGCGAGATCCGCTCGGTCGCGGCTTTCGCCGCTCTTCTGATCGGCGTCGCGGCCACTCTGGCCGCGCCGGCGCTGGCGCTGTGGTTCCTGCTGAGCTGAGCGTTCGGCGTCAGCGCGCCAGGCCGTCCTGGTTTTCGTAGGTCGCCCATTCCACCGCATGGGCTGCGACCTGCACGGCGAGGTCGATCCCGACGGCGATGAGGAAGATCGCGATCAGCGAGGCCATCTGCTCGAAAGCCCGTCCTACGGGGTCGCGGAGATCGTCGGGATCAAGCTCCATCTCGCTCATCCTCATGAAGGAACGCTGGCGATTATGCCGCCGGCGAGCGCGCTCGCGCCATCAAACCTTCGCGTGTGAGGCGCCGTTTGGCCGAAGGGCGCAGGCGCGATCCGCGACCGCAATGATCGCTCACCTTTTTTGAACGTCGCTGCGGCATGATGCTGCGCTAAGACTGACGGGGACGCGGTGAGCCGGCGATCGGCCGCGCGGGATTCGAGGAGCGCCCGATGACGCGCAAGTATTTCGGCACCGACGGCATCCGCGGTCGCGCGAACAAGTTTCCGATCACGCCGGACTTCGCGATGAAGGTCGGCATGGCCGCCGGCATCGCGTTCCGCCGCGGCGACCATCGCCACCGGGTCGTGATCGGCAAGGACACCCGCCTCTCGGGCTACATGATCGAAAGCGCGCTCCAGGCGGGCTTCACCTCCGTCGGCATGGACGTGCTGCTGCTTGGGCCGATGCCGACGCCCGCGGTCGCGCTGCTGACCCGCTCCATGCGCGCCGACCTCGGCGTGATGATCTCCGCCTCGCACAACCCCTACGACGACAACGGCATCAAGCTGTTCGCCCCGGACGGCTACAAGCTGTCCGACGAGGTCGAGCTGGAGATCGAGGCGCTGCTCGACGCCGATCTTGGCCCGAAGCTCGCGGACAGCCCCGCGCTCGGCCGGGCCAAGCGCATCGAGGGCGCGCAGGCGCGCTACATCGAGTTCGCCAAGCGCACGCTCAACCGCGCCGTGTCGTTCGAGGGGCTGCGGGTGGTGGTCGATTGCGCCAACGGCGCCGCCTACAAGGTGGCGCCCGAAGCGCTGTGGGAGCTGGGCGCCGAGGTGATCACGCTCGGCGTCGAGCCGAACGGCGTGAACATCAACAAGGACGTCGGCTCCACCGCGCCGAACGCGCTGATCGAAAAGGTGCGCGAGACCCGCGCCGACATCGGCATCGCGCTCGACGGCGACGCCGACCGGGTCATCATCATCGACGAGAAGGGCCACGTGGTCGACGGCGACCAGCTGATGGCCGTGGTCGCGGCCTCCTGGTCGGAAGACGGCCGCCTCTCCGCGCCCGGACTGGTCTCGACCGTGATGTCCAACCTCGGCTTCGAGCGCTATCTCACGTCGATCGGGCTGACGCTGGAGCGGACTCCGGTGGGCGATCGCTACGTGGTCGAGCGCATGCGCGCGCAGGGCTACAACCTCGGCGGCGAGCCCTCCGGCCACATCGTGCTGTCGGACTACGCCACGACCGGCGACGGCCTGGTGGCGGCGTTGCAGCTGCTGTCGGTGGTCCAGAGGGCCGGCAAGCCGGTCTCCGAGATCTGCCACCGTTTCGAGCCGCTGCCGCAGGTGATGAAGAACGTGCGCTACGCCGGCGGCCGTCCGTTGGACGACGACGCGGTCCGCGCCGCGATCGCGAAGGCGACCGAGCGCCTCGGCCGGGAAGGGCGGCTCGTCATCCGCCCCTCGGGCACCGAGCCCGTGATCCGGGTGATGGCGGAAGGCGACGACCGCGACCTCGTCAACGACGTGGTGGCGAATGTCGCGGACGTGATCCGCGCCGCGGCGGCCTGAGCGCTCCTCCGTAGTCTTCCCGATAAAGCCGCTGCGCTGCGTCGAGCTTCTCCGAAGAGGGCCTTGCAGGCGCCGTTCGGCGCGCTCCGTTGCGCGCGCCGGAAATGTCCGAGTGTTCTCAATGGGTTTGAGGCGCGCACTCCCCGCGGGCGCCCGTGTTGCCTAAACACCTCGCGTCCGTCGTCCAAAGGTAAAGACGCGACGGTTAAAAGTTAAGGTTAAGCGGTTTTTAACGAATACACGCCAAATTTGCAGTCGTGACATGAACGCGCCTCTCGCCGGCGGCGATGCGCTGCACTTCTGAGGAACTGGCGGTATGGCCAAATTGATGACCTACGCGCTCGCGGGCGCGCTCGCAGTCGCGTTCGCCCCGGTCGCGGGTCTCGCGGCCGATCTTCCCGAACCGCCGCTGCTGGAGCCCATCCCGGAGCCGATCGAGTTCGGCTCCAGCTGGTATCTCCGCGGCGACGTGGGGTACAAGTTCTACCGCGACCCCTCCGCGTCCTACGACAACCCTTTCTTCAAGCGTGCGGGTCTCTCCAAGTATAAGGATGAGGATCTCGACGACGCCTTCATCATCGGCGGCGGCGCGGGCTACAAGTGGAACAACTGGGTCCGCACCGACGTCACCGTCGACTACGAGACCAAGGCCGACTTCAAGGGCCGGCTCGGCTGCCCGAGCTGCGCCGGATCGTCGTCCTCGTCGATCGAGAAGAGCAAGATCTCCGCTCTGACCTTCCTCGCCAACGCCTACTTCGACCTCGGCACCTGGGAAGGCTTCACGCCCTACGTCGGCGCCGGCATCGGCGCGTCGCGCATCCACATGAGCGGCTTCCGCTCGAAGAACCCCGGCGACACGGGCTATGCTGACGGCCCCGGCTCGGGCTCGGACTGGAACTTCGCCTGGGCGCTCATGGCGGGCGTCGGGTATCAGGTCTCCGACAACGTCGTGATCGACGCCAACTACCGCTACGTGAACCTCGGCGACGTGAAGTCGAAGAGCTACACCGCGGCCGGCGAAAGCGGCAGGGTCAAGGTCAAGAACCTTCAGGCCAACGAGGTCCGCCTCGGCGTGCGCTACATGCTCGACTGAGCCCTGGGCTCACGCCTTCAGCGCCAAGTCTTCGAGCGGCGGGATCCATGGGTCCCGCCGCTTTCGTTCGTCCGCGCCAATTCTCATCCCGCGCAATTCGCTTGACGACGTCGGCTCCCCGGACGTATCTCCCGCGCCGGGCCACCCCTCCCCAACGAGGGGCTGACCATCTGGAAGGATGGACCATGACGACTGCCGTTCCCGCGGTTCGCCCCGCGAATCCGAATTTCTCGTCCGGACCCTGCACCAAGCGCCCCGGCTGGTCGCTCGACGCCCTCAAGGGCGCGGCGCTCGGGCGCTCGCACCGCTCCAAGGCTGGCAAGGCCAAGCTGAAGGAAGCGATCGACCTCACCCGCGAGGTCCTCGAGGTTCCCGCCACCCACCGCATCGCGATCGTTCCGGGCTCGGACACGGGTGCCGTCGAGATGGCGATGTGGTCGATGCTCGGCGCCCGCGGCGTCGAAGTGCTCGCCTGGGAAAGCTTCGGCGCGATCTGGGTCACCGACGCGGTGAAGCAGCTTCGCCTGCCGAACACCAAGGCGGTCGTCGCCGAGTTCGGCAAGCTGCCGGACCTCGCCGCCGTCGACTTCGAGAACGACGTCGTCTTCACCTTCAACGGCACCACCGCCGGCGTCCGCGTGCCGAACCACGACTGGATCCCGGCCGACCGCGCCGGCCTCACCATCTGCGACGCGACCTCGGCCGCCTTCGCGATGGAGCTCGACTACGACAAGCTCGATGTCGTGACCTTCTCCTGGCAGAAGGTCATGGGCGGCGAGGCGGCCCACGGCATCCTCATCCTCGGTCCGCGCGCGGTCGAGCGCCTGGAGAGCTTCACGCCGGCCTGGCCGCTGCCGAAGCTGTTCCGCATGACCAAGAACGGCAAGCTCGACGAGGGCCTGTTCGAGGGCGAGACCATCAACACGCCGTCGCTGCTGTGCGTCGAGGACTACATCGACGCGCTGAACTGGGCGAAGTCGGTCGGCGGCCTCAAGGGCCTGATCGCGCGCTCCAACGCCAGCGCCAAGTCCGTCTACGACTTCGTCGCGCGCACGCCCTGGCTCAAGGTCCTGGCCGCGGACGACGCGACCCGCAGCAACACCGGCGTCTGCCTGGTGTTCGCCGATCCCGCGCTCGCCGCGGCGCCGCTCGAGAGGCAGGCCGCCTTCGCGAAGGATTTCGTCGCGCTGCTGGAGAAGCAGGGCGTGGCCTTCGACTTCGGCGCCTACCGCGACGCGCCTCCCGGCCTGCGCATCTGGTGCGGCGCGACGGTCGAGCCGTCCGACGTCGAGGCGCTGCTGCCCTGGCTCGACTGGGCCTACGCGCAGCTGTCCCCGGCGCTCGCCAAGGCGGCCTGAGCTTCGGCTTCGGGACCTGACAGGGCGTCGTCGCGGCCACGCGCCGCGACGGGCTGTCGGCCTTCGGGCCGGGCGTCCATCACATCAGGCGGGCATGACTTCGGGTGATCATGACTTCGGGCCGATCAGGCCGACCTTCGCATTCCAGTCAAGGACGCCCGTTAAGGCGGGGATGACGTCGCTTTTTCTGACTGCCCGCCCGCAAGACCCGTCGCCTGCAAGACCCGGAGCCCAGCCCATGTTCACGCCCGAAAACGCCCTCGAAAAGTCGCTTCTCCGCGCGCTCGAGGAGCCCGAGCAGCGCGTCGCCTTCCTGAAGTCGTTCCTCGACGCGGAGCTGTCCTTCGCGTTGATCGATCCGAACGAGGGCAAGGGCGCCGGCTACGCGGTGCCCGAAGTGACCCATGAGGACATCAGCTTTGTGCCGGTGTTCACCTCGGACACGCGGGTGAAGGCGATGTTCCCCGACGAGCAGCTGATGATCGTCCGGCAGAGCTTCAAGCAGATCGTCTCGCAGATCGAGGACGCGAACTTCGTCCTCAATCCGGGCTCGGAGGCCGGCCACGAGTTCATGGCGGAGGATGTCGCCTCCATGCTCGACGGCGATTTCGTGCGCGCCGCCGACGGCTTCGAGCGCGAGCTCGGAGACGAGGACGAGGAGGACGACCTCCCGACCCTCGTCGGCAAGCCGTCCCCGACGCCGACCCATCTGACGACGCCGCTCGCGGCGCTGTTCGCCACCATGCCGACCGTCCGCGCCGCCCATGTGGCGCAGGCGATCACGCCCGACGCGCGCGGCGTGCGGCGCCTCGTCGTCGGCCTCGTGGTCGACGGCGACCTCGACGAAGCCCTCGACCAGGTCGAGGACGTGCTGTCCGAGGCCGCCAAGCCGACCGACGAGATCGACTTCGTCTCCATCCCCGGATCGCCCCTGGACGACTACTTCACGCGCGACGTCCAGCCGTTCTATCGGAAAACCTGAGCCGGCTGACGAGATCAGGCGCCGGCGAACACGAGAGAAAGCCTCCCATGGCGCCCCGCGTCCTCATCTCTGACAAGCTCTCCCCCGCCGCGATCCAGATCTTCAAGGACCGCGGCGTCGAGGTCGACTTCCAGCCCGACCTCGGCAAGGACAAGGACAGGCTCGCCGCCGTCATCGGCGACTACGACGGCCTCGCGATCCGCTCGGCCACCAAGGTGACGCCGAAGATCCTCGCCAACGCGAGCCGCCTCAAGGTGATCGGCCGAGCCGGCATCGGCGTCGACAACGTCGATCTGCCGGCGGCGACGGCGAAGGGCGTGATCGTGATGAACACGCCCTTCGGCAACTCGATCACCACCGCCGAGCACGCCATCGCGATGATGTTCGCGGTCGCCCGCGAGATCCCCGCCGCCGACGCCTCCACGCAAGGAGGCAAGTGGGAGAAGAACCGCTTCATGGGCGTGGAGATCACCTCCAAGACGCTCGGGATCATCGGCTGTGGCAACATCGGCTCGATCGTCGCCGAGCGCGCCATCGGCCTGAAGATGCGGGTCATCGCCTTCGATCCGTTCCTGTCGCCGGAGCGCGCCCAGGACCTCGGCGTCGAGAAGGTCGAGCTCGACGAGCTGTTCGCCCGCGCCGACTTCATCACCCTGCACACGCCGCTGACCGAGAAGACCCGCAACGTCATCGACCGGCAGGCGCTGTTCCGGATGAAGAAGGGCGTGCGCATCATCAACTGCGCCCGCGGCGGCCTCGTCGACGAGGCCGCGCTGCGCGAGGCGCTCGACGCCGGCCATGTGGCGGGCGCAGGCTTCGACGTGTTCGTCACCGAGCCCGCGACCGAGAACCCGCTGTTCGGCCACCCGGCGGTCGTCTGCACGCCGCATCTCGGCGCCGCCACCACGGAGGCGCAGGAGAACGTCGCCCTCCAGGTCGCCGAGCAGATGTCGGAGTACCTGCTGCGCGGGGCGGTCTCGAACGCAGTGAACTCGCCCTCGATCACGGCGGAGGAGGCGCCCCGCTTGAGGCCCTTCGTGGCGCTCGCCGAGAAGCTCGGCTCCTTCGCGGGCCAGCTCACCGAGGCCGGCGTCACCGCGATCCGCATCGAGTACGAAGGCCTGGTCGCGGGCATGAACACCCGCGCGCTGACCTCCGCCGCCGTCACCGGCCTGCTGAAGCCGCAGCTCGCCGACATCAACATGGTCTCGGCCCCGGTGATCGCGCGCGAGCGCGGCGTGGCGATCGAAGAGGTTCTGCGCGAGGCCGCCGAGACCTACGACAGCGTGATCCGGCTGACCGTCACCACCGGCGACGTCACCCGCCACGTGGCCGGCACGGTGTTCGCCGACGGCAAGCCGCGCATCATCGACATCAAGGGCATCGAGATCGAGGCGGCCTTCGGCCCGTCGATGCTCTACGTCACCAACGAGGACAAGCCGGGCTACGTCGGCGCGCTCGGCGCGACGCTGGGCGCCGCGGGCGTCAACATCGCCACCTTCAACCTCGGCCGCGCGGCCGAGGGCGGCGACGCCATCGCCATCGTGCAGATCGACGGCGACATTCCGGACTCGGTCGTGGCCCAGGTCCAGGCGCTCGAGCACGTCAAACAGGCCCGCGCGCTGCGGTTCTGAAGCGCAGGACGCTCCCGGCTTTGGGTGACGCAGGGAGCCACGCCGTCGTTCCGGGCTTGTCCCGGAACCCATCACCCCGCCGTTCCAGAACGATCCCTGACGGCGGGCTATAGGCCCCGGCGCTCCGGCCGGGGCGACGTGGAGCGCCAGGCGGGGCGTTCACCTCACGCGAAGCCGCGTGGGCGTCTTCTCCCGCCGCCCACGCGCTCGTGATCGTCGGTGGCCTGACGCGGAGCCTCTCGAGCTCCATCATCCAGCGATGATCCGCACAGCGCTCGCCATCGTCTTCGCTCTCACCGCGACAGCGGCCGCAGCCGACGAGCAGGCGGCCTGGGCCGCCCTCAGGGGCGGCGGGCATGTCGCCCTGATGCGGCACGCGACCGCGCCGGGCGTGGGCGACCCCGCGACTTTCAAGCTCGGCGACTGTTCCACGCAGCGCAATCTCAACGACGCCGGCCGCGCCGAAGCGCGCGCCATTGGCGAGCGGTTCCGGGCGCACGGCGTCGCCGTCGCCGAAGTGCGCACCAGCCAGTGGTGTCGGGCGCGCGACACGGCGGAGGAGATGAAGCTCGGGTCCGTGACGGAGGACCCGCGGCTGAACTCATTCTTCGGAGACGGGGATCGCGCGGGCGGACTCGAGGCGTCCAAAGCGGCGGTTCGGGACGCGGTCCGCTCCGGCTCCGCAGCCGTGCTGGTCACGCACCAGGTCAACGTCACCGCCGCCACAGGCGTGTTTCCCGCCTCCGGCGAAATCGTGGTCGTGACCGTGGAGGGCGACGCGATCCAGGTCGTCGGCCGGATCGCGCCGTAGAGACCTACTGCGCGCCGATCTCGCCGCCGACCAGCGAGCCGAGGCGGACCCGCTCGGCCGCCTGCTGTAGCGGCGTCCGGGAGCGCGGGGGCTCCGGCGGGCGGGGCGCGCCGCTTGCCCGGACGATCTCGTCGGCCAGCTCGTCCAGACGCGCGCGGAGCGCGGCGAGGCCTGCGTCCGCCGGAGCGCCGGCGGGGCGCGCGGCGTCGGCGCGAAACGCGACGAAGCTCTCGATTTCCGTGGCCAGCCGACGCTCGGCGGCGAGCCGCGCGGCCTCGGCCTCGCCGGCGCGCGACCGCTCGACCTCGATCGTGGCCGCCACGCCGGAGGCCGCCGCTTCGCCGGCCTGCACGGCGCCGCGCAGCCGGGCGATCTCGCGTTCCGAGGCCGCCTGTTGCGCGAGCGCCGACGCGAGTTCGGCCTCGGTCGCCGCAAGCTCCACGCGCATCGCGTCGCGCGCGAGCTCCAGCTCGGACAGCGCCTTGCGCGCCTCGTCGGACTCGCGCCGCGCCGCGATCGCGGCCGCGCGTTCGGCGTCGAGCGCCTTCGAAATCTCCGCAGCCTCCGCGCCGGTGCGGTCGAGATCGCCGCGCACCGTCGCGCCATGGGCCTCGAGCGCGGCGACGCTCTCCCTCAGCTTCGCGATCTCGAGTTTCAGGCCCATCTCGTGCGAGCGGGCCCGGCCGGCGGCGATGCGTTCGCGGGCGGCCTCGTCGGCCGCGGCTTCGGCGCGGCGCTCCATGGCGCGGACGCCGATCGCATGTTCCGCGCGCAGGCGGTCCTGCGCGGCGACGATCTCGTCGAGCGAAACGGGAAGCCGCCCCACCAGCCGGCGCGTCGTCAGACGGACCGCGCGCGCCCAGATGGCGGGGAGCAGCAACAGCCCGATGAGGCCCGCGACGCAGGCTCCGAGCGAAGCATAGAGAAGGGGCTCGACCATCGGCGGCGTACTCGGCGGGCCAAAGCGCTCAGCCCTTTGGGCGTCGTGCTTCGCGGGTGCGGACGGCGGGCGCGCCCGCGATCCTCGCGGGTCTCAGGATGGCACAGGGGCGGCGCGACATAAAGCCGAACGGCGGCCGGAGACCGGCCGCCGCCCGTGGGTTCGGCGCGCCGCGGTCGGCGTCAGAACGGGTTCCAGGTCGAGGTCGGCGTGAACTTGAGGTAGCCGACGTTGACGCCGAGGCGCGCGCCGAGGCCGGTGCGGATCGGCACCAGGACCGTGTCGTAGTCCTTCAGCGCCGTCATGCCGAGGCCGCCGACGAGGTAGGCCGAGCCGTTGATGCCGGCGAAGCGGCTGAAGATCGCGTTGGGAGAGCGCAGATTGTAGACGAGGATCATCGTCCGGGCGCCGTCGCCGCCGAAGTCGAAGCCGAGCGAAGGGCCCTGCCAGTAGACGTGCTGCTCGCCTTCGCCGCGGGTGAAGAGCTTGCCTTCGCCGTAGCGCAGGCCGCCGACGAAGGCGCCGGCCGCCTCCTCGCCGAGGATGTAGCCGTTGGGCTCGCCCCACTGGCTGGTGGCCTTCTCGACGATGCCGGCGAGGCCGCGCGACATCGAGCCGAAGAAGCCGTGGCCCTTCTCCACGATCTCGGAAGCGGAGAAGGTGTCGCTCGCGCCGCCGTACTGGCGGTCGGAGTAGGCCGCGTTCTCGACGCGCGGGCCGGCGTATTGGGCGGAGGCGTCGGTGGTCGCGGCGGCGAAGCCTGCGAGGAGGGTCGCGGCCGCGACGAGGGTCTTCCACGTCATCGCGTACGTCCTTTTCACGTAAGCGCGCGGCGTCCGGAGAGACGGATTCGCGCTGATTCGTAGAATTTGATCGATCGGCTTTACTCAAAGGTGAACAGAGCCGTTTTAAGACCGATGCTGCGGACGGTTCCCATTCCGGCGAACCTGCGAGGAGACGCTCAGCCCGTGGCGTTCGAGACGACCCTGACCGGCGTTCTGGCCTTCGGCGCGCTCTGCGCCGGGCTGGCCTGCGCCGCGCCGGCGGCCGCGACGCCGGGCCTCAACGAGCGCGTGGTGGCCGATCCCGCCAGCGGCATCGCGCTGTTCGGCTACGATCCCGTGGCCTACTTCACCGAAGGACGCCCGGTGCTGGGCAAGCGGGTGTTCGAGGCGGAATGGGGCGGGGCCGCCTGGCGGTTCGCCAGCGCCGCGAACCGCGCGGTCTTCCTCAGCGCCCCGGAGGTCTACGCGCCCCAGTTCGGCGGTTACGACCCTCTGGCGGTCGCGCGCGGCCGTGCGGCGGCGGGCCATCCGCAGGTCTTCGCGGTGCTCCGCGACCGGCTCTACCTGTTCCGCTCGCCCGACGCCCGCGACTCCTTCGCCGACCCCGCGCCGGCCGTCGCCGAATGGCCCGCGGTCGAGCGCGACCTCACGCCGTAAGCGGCGCGTCCGCCCGCGGTCAGTCCCGCGCGCCCCAGGCGACGAAGCCGCCGTTCCTGAAGCCCGCGTCCGCCTTGCCGTAGCCGAAGGGCGTCATGTCCGGCCGCGTCACCGCGCCGCCGGCGGCGGCGAGCACGGCGTGGCCCGCCGCGGTGTCCCACTCCATCGTCGGACCGAAGCGCGGGTAGACGTCGGCCGCGGCCTCCGCGACCAGACAGAACTTCAGCGACGACCCCGCCGAGCGGCGATCGACGACGCCGAGCTTTTCGAGGAACGCCTCCGTCTCGGCGTCGGAATGGCTGCGGCTCGCGACCGCGCAGAGGCCGGCGGCCGGGCGCGGCCGGACCGCGATCGGCCGATAGGCGGCCGGGGCGGGGACCTCGCGGACCGCCGCTTCGGCCTTCCAGGCGCCGAGGCCCGCCGCGCCGATCCAGGTCGCGCCGAGCGCCGGCGCATGCACGCAGCCGGCGATCGGCGTTCCGTTCCGGATTAACCCCACGTTAACCGTGAATTCACCGTTGCGGTTGATGAACTCGCGGGTGCCGTCGAGCGGGTCGACCAGCAGGAAGGTCTCGGGCGCCGCCGCCGGCGCGCCGTCGCGGGAGGTCGCCTCTTCCGCGATGACCGTCACGCCCGGAAACAGCCTGGCGAGGCCGGCGTGGAGGATCTCCTCCGCGCGCTCGTCGGCGTCGGTCACGGGGCTGCGGTCGTCCTTCGAGCGCACCACGATGGCCTCGGCGTCGTAGACGTCCAGGATCGCCCGGCCGGCCTCGACGCAGAGGGCGCCGAGCGCGTGGAGCGACGCGAGGTCGGTCATGGGCTCTGTGTCCTTCCAGAAGGCTTCGGCTTGAGGGCGGAGACGGCAGCGTGTATCAGGCCAGACGTCGCGGCCGGGCGGCGCCGACGAGTCGCCGGCCCGGAAGCCGCTCCCAAAGCGCCGGCAGGAGCCCCCATGTCAACCTCCGATGCGACGCCGCCTTCGGGCGTGATCACGCTCGACGCCCTCGACCTCGCGGCGCTGATCGCGAGCCGGGTCTGCCACGACGTGATCAGCCCGGTGGGCGCCATCGTCAACGGCCTCGAGATCCTCGAGGACGAGAAGGACGAGGGCATGCGCGGCTTCGCCTTCGACCTCATCAAGAAGAGCGCGGCGCAGGCCTCCGCCCGCCTGCAGTTCTGCCGCATCGCCTTCGGCGCGGCGGGCTCAGCGGCGGCCATGCTCGACCTCGGCGACGCCGAGCAGGTCGCGCGCGGCTTCATCGAGGACCAGAAGACCAAGCTCACCTGGGAGGCGCCGCGCCAACTGCTCCTCAAGAACAAGGTGAAGCTGCTTCTGAACCTAGTGCTGGTCGCGACCACCACCATCCCGCGCGGCGGCGTCATCGCCGTGACGTCGGAAGGCGAGGGCGACGCCACCGCGTTCCGCATCGTCGCGACCGGCCCGACCGCCCGCGTGCCGGGCAACGTGGTCGACCTGCTGGCGGGCCGCGCGCCGGACGACCGGGTCGACGCCCACGTCATCCAGCCGTTCTACGCCGGCCTCGTCGCCAAGGCGGCGAACATGGCGGTGACGATCGAAGCCGAGATCGAAGGCGAGCGCATCGTCACCAAGGCGACGAACGTCTCGGCGTAGCGCCGGCGGCGGGCGTTCACTCCGCGGCGATCGCGCGGTCTTCGTAGTTCGCCGACATGTTGTCGAGGCTCGCCACGATGTGGTCGGCGAGCGCCTGCGCGGTCTCGGTCAGCGATCCGGTGTTGCGCAGCAGGGCGATCTTGCAGGTGGGCAGCGACGGGAAGCCCTCGGCCGGCCCGAGCACCCGCATGCCCGGCCGAAGCGCAGATTCCGGCAGCACCGAGATCGCGAGCCCCGCCAGCACCGCGGAGCCGACCGCGGTGAAGTTGCAGCTGGAATAGAGCACTCGATGCTGCCGGCCCATCGCTTCCAGCTTGGCGATGGCGGTCTCGCGCCACTCGCAGGCGGCGGTGCCGAGCGCGAGCGGAAGCACCTGCTCCTCATGCACCAAGGCGCGCTGCGAGGTCACCCACAGCAGCGGCTCCTGCCGGATGATCTCGCCGACCGGCTTGCGGGAGGCGTGCGTGATGATGGCGAGGTCCAGATCGTCGCGCGCGATGAAGCCGATGAGATGGCTCGTCGGTTCGCAGACGACCGACACCTCCACGCGCGGATTGGAGCGCGAGAACCGGGCGAGGATCTCGGGCAGGTAGCGCTCGGCGTAGTCGTCCGGCACGCCGAGCCGCACCCGGCCGGTCAGCGCGTCGTCGGCGAAGGCGGACACCGCCTCGCGCGAGATGTGGACGATGCGGCGGGCGTAATCCAGCAGTCGCTCGCCGTCTTCCGTCAGCCGGTTTCCGCGACCGTCGCGCGCAAAGATCGCCCGCCCGATCCTCTCCTCCAGCCGCTTCATCTGCATCGAGACCGCGGACTGGGTCTTGTGCACCACATCGGCCGCTCGCGTGAACGAGCCGGTGTCGACGATGGCGAGGAAGGTCTTCAACTGGTCGACGTCGAGAAGGGCGGTCATGGCGGCTCCACAGTCTGGGCCTCTACCGCCCATCACGGGATCTGATGACCTATATTAGGAACATTCGTTTCACTGATCAATGCGGGTCAGGCAAGGTTCGCTCGTCCCCGGGAGGCCGGCGGCGGTTTTCAAGCATCTCGGATGATCCGAGCGGCGGACCGCCCCTCAAAAGGTGAGAGACGTCGTCCCGGCGCGAGGAGGTTGCCATGTCCCTGCCGTCCATCGAGAGCCTGACGCCCGCCCGGATCGCCCCGGCGAAGGTCGCCCTCGTGAAGATCCAGGCGGTCATGCGAACCGCCTTCGCCGCGGCCGTGGCGTGGAACAACCATCGGAAGCTCGGCGAGCTCGCGGGCCTCGACGACAAGATGCTGGCCGACATCGGCCTCACCCGCGCGGACGTCGGCATGGCCGCGTCCGAGCCGCTGTGGCGGGATCCGACCGTTCGGCTCACCGTGCTGGCG
This sequence comes from Methylopila capsulata, assembly GCF_016907975.1. Lineage (GTDB taxonomy): Bacteria > Pseudomonadota > Alphaproteobacteria > Rhizobiales > Methylopilaceae > Methylopila > Methylopila capsulata. Next base: position 772,698 of record NZ_JAFBCY010000003.1, on the reverse strand, counting down.
GTTGAACGCCGGGCGTCGGAGAAGGCGCACCTGCGGTGGCGGGTCTCGCGTCGGCGCGAGGCGGTCCAGGCGCAGCAGGGCCTGCCGCGCGAGGCTTGCGCGGACTGAGGCGACGGCGGATCAGGCGGGCGGCTTGCGCGGCTCGCCGTTCTGCTCGCTGAAGAAGGTCTCGAAGATCTGCTCCATGGCGCGGGCGTTCTGCGCCGAAAGCTCCCGGCTGGTCTCGAGCATCTGGTCGAACGGCGTCGTCCCGGCGGGCTTGGCCGGGTCCGTCGCCGGAGCCTCGGCCGGATCTGGCGTCGGCTCCTGAGTCTCGGGCTCGACTGCCGGTCGGGCGCCGAACATCCCGCCGAACATCTCCGCCATCATCTCGCCCATCGGGTTCGAGGCGGCCGGGCCGTCGCTCCCGGCGCTTTCGGTCTTGCCGTCCTCGGCCTTGCCGCCATCCGTCTTGGCGGGATCGGGCCGGAACGCGTTCGCCCAGTCGGTGAACGGATTGCGCGGCGCGTCGTCGGCGGCGCCGGCTTCGGGGCGGCGGGTCGAGTCGCGCAGCAGTTCGTTCCAGAACGCGCCGAAGGGGCCGGGAAACGGGCCGCCGCTCCCAGCCTCGGGCGAGCCCGCCTGCGAAGCCTGCGCCGCCTTGATCACCCCGCCGATCAGTACGCTTGTCAGCACCGGCATCACCTTGCGGATGATGTCGGCCTGCACGCCGGAGGCCGCGGCGGCCTGGGCGGCCACGGCGCGCGACACGTCCTTCGAGCCGAACAGGGCGCCGAGCGCGTCCTCGCCCGCGCTCTTGGCGCGGGGGTCGAGCGCCGCGGCCTGGGCCTCAAAGGCGCGCGCGTAGGTTTCGGCCCCCATCAGCTCGTGCAGCCGCCGCGCGGCGGCGTCGCTGTGCGACTGGCGTTGAAAGCCCTGGGCGAAGGCCGGGGTCAACGCGGCGGTCGCGGCGCGCATCTGCTCCGGCGTCATGCCGTAGGCGCGGGCGATGTGGTCGAAGGCGCCGCCGCCTTGCGTTCGCCGGATCAGCTCGAACATGTCGAACATCGCGTCTCTCCTGCGCCGAGCCTCGCCCACCCTAACCCGCGGCGATCGGGGCCGCCACTCACTCCGCGGGGGCCGGGGCGGGCGTCGCGGCGTCGTCGACCACGGCGCCCTTCCGCTTCGGCTGCGCCAGCGGCTGGGGCGTCGGCTTGTTGGTGTAGGTGAGGTCGCGCCCCGCGTAGATGCCCTCCACGCGCTGAACGTCGAGCTTCTCGGCGTCGCGGCGTCGGATGTCCTCCTCGATCTCGAGCGCCCGGTCGGCGTCGACGCCGACCGCCTCCAAGGCCATGCGCCCGATGACGAGCGCGCTCTCAAAGGTCTCGCGCACCACGTTGGCGAGGCCCATGCCGTAAAGGTCGAGGGCGTGCCCGCGATCGTAGGCCTTCACCACCAGCTCGGTGAGCGGGAAGCTCGACTGGATGAGCTCCACGATGCGCTTGGCGGTCTCGCGGTCGTCGACGCAGACCACGATGGCGCGCGCCTTGTCCGCGCCCGCCGCCCGCAGCACGTCGAGGCGCGAGCCGTCGCCGTAATAGACCTTGAAGCCGAACTGGGCGGCCTGAAAGACCCGCTCCGGGTTGCCGTCGATCAGGGTCGTCTCGACGCCCTCCGCAAGCAGCAGCTGCGAGGCGATCTGGCCCACGCGGCCGAAGCCGATCACGAGCACCTGCCCTTTGACGCCCTCGAAGTCCTCGTCCGGCTCGGGCAGGGTCGGCTCGGCCCTCGCGGCGAGCCGCTCGGCCAGCGCCGCGAGGGGCGGGGCCGCCACCAGGCTGAGCGCCGCCATGGCGGACAGCAGGCTTGCGGTCTCGGCGTCGATCAGCCCGTTGCTCATGGACAGCGGAACCAGCACGAACACGAACTCGCCCGCCGCCGCAAGCAGCGAGCCGATCCGGATTGCGTCCGGCAGCGGCGCTCCGAACAGGCGGGCGAGCATTCCCGCCACGCCGATCTTGAGCGCGAGGTAGGCGGACGTCGCGGCGAGCAGCAGCGGCAGGCGGTCCCAGACCACGCCGATGTCGATCGTCATGCCGATGCCCATGAAGAACAGCGCGATCAGCAGGCCGCGGAACGGCTCGACGTCGGCTTCGAGCTCATGCCGGTAGGAGGAGGTCGCGAGCAGGACACCGGCGAGAAACGAGCCGAGCGCCATCGAGAGGCCCGCGGCGTGCGCGACCTCCGCCGCGCCCAGCACGACGAGCAGCGCGGCGGCGGTCATCACCTCGCGCGCGCCGGTGCGCGCGAGCAGGCGGAACATGGGATCGAGCAGGTAGCGGCCCGCGACCACGATCCCGGCGAGGGCGCCGATCGCGATGGCGGCCGACGCGAGGGTATGGACCCAGCTCTCGCTCGGGGCGCCCGCCGGCGCTCCGAGAAACGGAATGAGCGCCAGCGCCGGCACGACGGCGATGTCCTGCGCCAGCAGCACCGCGAACGTCTTCTCGCCGTAGGGCCGATTGAGATGGCCGCGCTCGTCGAGGATCTGGAGCGCCATGGCGGTGGCCGAGGAGTAGAGCGCGACGCCGATCGCGAGCGCCGAGGGGGCCGCCCAGCCGCCGAGGTAGGCGAACAGCGCCACGGCGAGGGCGGCCCCGACGATCTGGCCGCCGCCCATGCCCACGACGTACCGGCGCAGCGCCATCAGGCGCTCCAGCCGGAGGTCGAGCCCGATCAGGAACAGCAGCATCACCACGCCGAGCTCCGCGAGCTGCAGCACTTGATCCGGGTCGCGGAACAGGCCGAGCGCGGCGGGGCCGATGACCACGCCGGCCGCGAGGTAGCCGACGACGGCGCCCAGCCCCAATCGGCGGGCGATCGGCGCGGCGACGACCGCGGCCACCAGGAAGACGAGGATGCCGATCAGCGGTCCGGGGGCTGCGGAATGTTCCATAGGGCGGCTCCGGCGGGAGGATTGCCGCGCATGTGGCGCCCTGCGGCTCGCCTTCGCAAGCGATCCCCGGCTATGCATCGCCGCGCCGCACATGACGCAGGGCTTGAGCGCGCTTATCATAAGACACGACACGCGCGGCCGGCGACCGGCGGCGCCAGCATGCGGACGGACGATGCGGATCGCGGAGCTTCAGACGACGGACATGCCTGCGCTGGCGGAACGCCTCGCCGGGCTGCCGCATCTCGTCTTCCTCGACAGCGCGATGCCGCACGCGAAGCTCGGCCGCTACTCCTACCTTGCGGCCGACCCCTACGCCGTTCTGGAGGTCGACGCCGCCGGAGCGCGGATGGGCGGGGAGATCGTCGACGGCGATCCGCTGGCGGCGCTGGAGCGCGCGCTTGCCGCCGAGCGCGCGCCGGCTCATCCCGATCTTCCGCCGTTCCAGGGCGGCGCGGCGGGCTTCATCTCCTATGACTATGGACGCCGGCTGGAGCGGCTGCCGGCGCCTGAGGTGGACGATCTCGGCGTTCCGGACGCGGTGCTGCCGCTCTACGACTGGGTGATCGCCTGCGACCACGCCAAGGGGAAGGTGTGGCTGATCTCGACCGGCGCGCCGGAGCGCGACGCACAGGCCCGCGCGGCGCGCGCGGACGCCCGCGCCGACGACGTGCTGGAGCGGCTCGCGGCCCCTGTCGTCGCGCGCGCCGCAGCCCCGACCCAGCCGATCGCCTTCGCCTCGAACTTCACCCGCGAGGCCTACGAGCGCGCGATCGCACGCACCGTCGACTACGTGCTCTCGGGCGACATCTTTCAGGCGAACGTGGCCCAGCGCTTCCTGGCCGATCTCCCGGCGGGCTTCGACCCCTGGGCGTTCTACCGGCGCCTGCGCACCCGGAACGCCGCGCCCTTCGCGGCCTACCTCGCCTTCGGCGACGTCGTGCTGGCGTCGAGCTCGCCGGAGCGCTTCGTCTCGGTCGAGGGCGACCGCGTGGAGGCGCGGCCCATCAAGGGCACGGCCAAGCGCTGGGCGGACCCGCACGCCGACGGCTCGTCCTCCCGCGCGCTGCTCGCCTCCGAGAAGGACCGGGCCGAGAACGTCATGATCGTCGACCTGCTGCGCAACGACCTGTCGCGGGTCTGCCGGCCGGGCACCGTCGAGGTCCCGACGCTGTGCGGGCTCGAGACCTACGCCTCGGTCCATCACCTGGTCTCCGTCGTGACCGGGCGGTTGCGCGAGGGGCTTGGCGTGACCGATCTGCTCAGGGCGAGCTTTCCCGGCGGCTCCATCACCGGCGCCCCGAAGCTCCGCGCCATGGAGATCATCGCCGAACTGGAGCGCCACGCTCGCGGCGTCTATTGCGGCTCGATCGGCTGGATCTCCTTCGCCGGCGACGCCGACTTCAACATCGCGATCCGCACCGCGACCCTCGCCCGCGGCAAGGCCCTGTTCCAGGCCGGCGGCGGCATCACCGCGCTGTCGGACCCGCGCGCCGAATACGACGAGACGCTGACCAAGGCCCGCGCGGTGTTCGACGCCTTCGGCGGCGGCCTCGCGGCGACGAAGGACGGCGGCGAGCCGCCGCGCGCGGCCGCCGGAGGGCTCCGATGATCCTCGTCGTCGACAACTACGACTCCTTCGTCTTCAACGTCGCCCGCTACGTCGAGGAGCTCGGCCGCGAGGTGACGGTCGTGCGCAACGACGCGATCGGCGTCGGGGAGATCGCGGCGATGGCGCCGGAGGCGGTGATCGTCTCGCCCGGCCCCTGCACCCCGACCGAAGCCGGCGTGTCGCTGCCGCTGATCCGGGCGCTGTCGGGCGTGGTGCCGATCCTCGGCATCTGCCTCGGCCACCAGGCGATCGGCGAGGTCTTCGGAGGCCGCGTCGTTCGCGCCCGGCGCCCCCTCCACGGCCGCGCCTCCCGCGTCGCGCATGACGGCGAGGGCCTGTTCGCCGGGCTTCCCGACCCGCTCACCGTCGGGCGCTATCACTCCCTGATCGTCGCGTTCGACGAGGGTTACGCCGGGCCGCTGCGCGTGACGGCGACTTCGGAGGAGGGCGAGGTCATGGCGCTGGCGCACGCGGAGCATCCGACGGTCGGCGTGCAGTTTCATCCGGAGTCGATCCTCACCGACAGCGGGCACGCGCTGCTCCGGAACTTCCTGGCCATGGCGGAGGCGCGCGCGCCGTGCCTCGTCTGAACGGCGCCGCTGTGGGCGGGGTCGCGCCGTTCGACCTCGCGGACCGCGGCCTGACGCTCGGCGACGGACTGTTCGAGACCATCGCCGTCTTCGGCGGCCGTCCCGCCGCGCTCGAGGCCCATCTCGACCGCATGGTCCAGGCCGCGGCCGAAATCCGGTTGCCGGTCGACCGCGCCGCGCTCGCAGCGGAAGCGGCGGCTCTGGCGGGGGAGGGCGGCGACGCCGTCGTGCGCCTCACCGTGACCCGCGGAGCCGGCGCGCGCGGGCTCGCGATCCCCCAGACCTGCGCGCCGACCGTGATCGCGGCGCGGACGCCGTTCCCCTGGGCGACGCTCGGCGCGCCGATCCGGCTCGCCACGGTCGCAGTCCAGCGCAACCCGACGTCCTTCGCGTCGCGCGCCAAGACGCTGTCCTACCTCGACAGCGTGCTGGCCTACGACGAGGCGCGGAGCGCGGGCGCGGACGACGCGCTGATGCTCAACGTCCACGGCCGCGCCGCGTCGACCTCGATGGCGAACCTCTTCGCGCTGTTCGGCCGGACGCTCGTCACCCCGCCGGCGTCCGAAGGCGTGCTGCCGGGGATCATGCGACGGCTCGTCCTGGAGATCGCGCCCGCCTTGGACCTCACGCCGCAGGAGCGCCCGCTGCCGCGCGCCGATCTGGGCGCCGCCGACGCGGTCTTCGCCACCAACAGCGTCCGGCTCGTGATGCCGGTGACCGCGCTGGACGGCGTCGAACTCGCCGGCGAGACGCGTCTCGTGACAGCCGTCGCCGACGCCGTCCGAGAGGCCTGCGGCGCCCCCCGAAACGGTTAACGATCGACGCTCTGAAATTATCGATCGTTCACTACGCGCGGACGTGAGAGCTTGCGGCCGGCGTCGGCGGCGGTATCTCCGCGAACGCCATGGCCGACGCCGCTCGCACCTTCAAGCGCCTTCGCCCGCCGACGTCCCCGCCGGCGCAACCGGGCCGCCCGCCCTTCGGCCGCCGCGTTTCGGTTCCGGAGCCAGCGCCCCGGCGACGGCGCACGTCCCGCGCCGCGCTGGCGTTCTGCGCGGTCATGATCGTCTACGCGATTGTGATGATCGTGTTCGAAGGACTTTGAGCGGACCCGAGCCTTACGGAAGGGCGTCGTAGCCAGGCCCGAAGCCCTTCAGGGACACCGGAATGCCGATGCCCTTCTCGGGGGTCTGGAAGATGATGAAGGTCGCGCTCTGGCCGTTGCGGAGCTGGCCGACGAGGGTGTCCTCCAGCACGACCTCGGCCACGCAGCCGTTCTGCAGGCAGCGGACGAAGCCGGCGCGGCCCACCTCATTCTGGTCGATCCGCAGGCCCAGTCCCGACGGCAGCAGCACGCCGAGCGGCGCCAGCACGCGCAGGAGGCGGCTCTTTTTGTCGGCGGTCTTCAGCACGATGACCGTGAGGCCGACATTCGGCATGTCGTCGGCGGTCACGCTCTGGATCAGAGCGCACTGCTCGCCTTGCGCTCCCGCCGGCGTGTCGCAGCGCATTTGCCAATCGCCGTGGGTGGCCTTGACCGCGCCCTGGGCGGCGGCGACGACCGGCGCGAGCCCGATCAGAGCGGCTGCGGCGGCGGGCGCCAGAGAACGGATGCGAGGCACGTGGGGCGGTCTCCGGATACGGACCGTTCGGGCGTAGCAGAGCGGAGCGGCGTGTCAAGCTGACGGCCGTGCGCCCAAGGTCGTCTCGGGACTGCGGTTTTTCGCGCCCTTATGCCGCATGGAAGTCACTGAGGCGCCACATTGAGCTTGCGCAACCTTTATGATTTCAAGAAAGCAGGTTAGACCCCCTACAGCCTGCCGCACGTACGGATTCGTCCGCGCGGGCCGGCCGCTTGGGCCCGACCGGCTCCGACCATTGGCGGGCTCGCTCCGCCGGGCAGGGGCATGACAAGACAACAAAAAAGGGCGAAACCGGCCCTTGGGAAGCGACGAGAGGCTGGCATGTTTCCAACCGGACGTCTGACGACGCTCACGATCGCCGCCGCGGCGGCCTCGATCATCGGCGCCGCGCCGGCGCTGGCCGCCGCCGGCCAGCCCAGCCCGTGGGAGATTGGCTTCCAGGACGCCGTCACGCCGATCTTCGAGCAGATCCACGACTTCCATAACTTCATCCTGGCGATCATCACCGTCATCACGTTGTTCGTGCTGGCGCTTCTGATCTACGTCGTGGTGCGCTTCCGCGAGGATAAGAACCCGGTTCCGTCCAAGACCACGCATCACACGATGCTCGAGGTGGTCTGGACGATCGCGCCGGTCCTGATCCTGGTCGCGATCGCCGTGCCGTCCTTCCGTCTGCTCTACGCCCAGTACACCCCGCCCCCGGGCGATCTGAACATCAAGATCGTCGGCCGCCAGTGGAACTGGGACATCGTCTATCCCGACGCCGACGAGTTGACGCTGACCGCCGTGATGGCGCAGGACAGCGACCTCAAGCCCGGCCAGCCCCGGCTGCTGACCGTCGACAACGAGGCTGTGGTGCCCGTCGGCAAGGTGGTCCGCGTGCAGGTGACCTCCGAGGACGTGATCCACTCCTTCGCCATGCCGTCCTTCGGCGTGAAGGTGGACGCCGTTCCGGGCCGCAACAACGAGACCTGGTTCCGCGCCGACAAAGAAGGCGTCTACCACGGCCAGTGCTCCGAGCTCTGCGGCCAGGACCACGCCTTCATGCCGATCGTGATCCGGGTGGTGAACGAGGAGCTGTACGGCCGCTGGCTCGAAGCCGCGAAGTCGGACACCGAAGAAGCCAAGAAGCTGCTCGAGGCGTCGATCGAGCAGGGCGGCGCGACCGTCGCGCAGCGCTGATCGACCGCCCGAAAAAGACTTGAGTCAGGGAGACGAGGCTATGGCCACTGCGGCTCACGCCCATGGTACGACGCACGCGGGGCACGACCATCCGACGGGATGGCGGCGCTACGTGTATTCGACGAACCACAAAGACATCGGCACGATGTACCTGATCTTCGCGATCTGCGCGGGGATCCTGGGCGGCGCGCTCTCGATCGGCATCCGCCTCGAGCTGCAGCAGCCGGGCATGCAGTTCTTCACCAACCCGAACACCTTCAACGCCTTCACCACGGCGCACGGCCTCATCATGATCTTCTTCATGGTGATGCCGGCGATGATCGGCGGTTTCGGCAACTGGTTCGTGCCCCTCATGATCGGCGCGCCTGACATGGCGTTCCCGCGCATGAACAACATCTCCTTCTGGCTGCTCATCCCCGCGGTCGGCCTGCTCATCACCTCGCTCTTCGTCGAGGGCGCGCCGGGCTCGCACGGCGTTTCGGGCGGCTGGACGATCTATCCGCCCTATTCGACGAGCGGCCAGCCCGGCCCGGCCATGGACTTCGCGATCCTCGGCCTGCACATCGCCGGCGCGTCCTCGATCCTGGGCGCGATCAACTTCATCACGACGATCTTCAACATGCGCGCCCCGGGCATGACGCTGCACAAGATGCCGCTGTTCGCCTGGGCGGTGCTGGTGACGGCGTTCCTGCTGCTGCTCTCGCTCCCGGTCCTCGCCGGCGCGATCACCATGCTGCTCACCGACCGCAACTTCGGCACGACCTTCTTCTCGCCGGCCGGCGGCGGCGACCCGATCCTCTACCAGCACCTGTTCTGGTTCTTCGGGCACCCGGAAGTGTACATCCTGATCCTGCCGGGCTTCGGCATCATCAGCCACATCATCTCGACCTTCTCGCGCAAGCCCGTGTTCGGCTACCTCGGCATGGCCTACGCCATGGTCGCGATCGGCGTGGTCGGCTTCGTCGTGTGGGCGCACCACATGTACACCTCCGGCATTTCGGTGAACACGCAGGCCTATTTCGTGTTCGCCACGATGGTCATCGCGGTGCCCACGGGCGTGAAGATCTTCTCGTGGATCGCGACGATGTGGGGCGGTTCGATCAGCCTCCGCGCCCCGATGTACTGGGCGATCGGCTTCATCTTCCTGTTCACGCTCGGCGGCGTCACCGGCGTGGTGCTGTCGAACGCCGGCATCGACCGGTCGCTGCACGACACTTATTACGTGGTGGCGCACTTCCACTACGTGCTGTCGCTCGGCGCGGTCTTCGCCATCTTCGCGGGCTGGTACTACTGGTTCCCGAAGATGTTCGGCTACATGTACAACGAGACGATCGCGAAGACCCACTTCTGGGTCACGTTCATCGGCGTGAACCTCGTGTTCTTCCCGCAGCACTTCCTCGGCCTGTCAGGCATGCCGCGTCGCTACGTCGACTACCCCGACGCGTTCGCCGGCTGGAACTTCGTGTCCTCGGTCGGGTCGTACATCTCGGCGGTCGGCGTGTTCATCTTCCTCTTCGGCGTGTTCGAGGCCTTCTCGAAGAAGCGCGTGGCGGGCGATAACCCCTGGGGTCCGGGCGCCACGACGCTCGAGTGGACGCTGCCTTCGCCCCCGCCGTTCCACCAGTTCGAGACGCTGCCCCGCGTGAAGTGACCTTCCGAGCGGCCGGGCGGGCTTCGCCCCTCCGGCCGCTCCTGCCCCGACCGGGCTCAACCTCAAGTCAGGCGCGTACCCCTTCATGTCCCTCGCTCACGACGATCATCTCGACGCCCCGACGCTGACGGGCCCCGGCCCGAGCCTCGCCGGCGTGGAGGACTTCGTCGCGCTCCTGAAGCCGCGGGTGATGTCGCTCGTGATCTTCACGGCGCTCGTTGGCCTCGTCGCCGCGCCCGGCGGCCTGCACCCGGTGCTCGGCGCGATCGCGCTGCTCTGCGTCGCCGTCGGCGCCGGCGCCTCGGGGGCGCTGAACATGTGGTGGGACGCCGACATCGACGCGGTCATGACCCGCACGCAGAACCGGCCGATCCCCGCGGGTCGCGTGGCGCCGGGCGAGGCGCTCGGCTTCGGCCTGCTGCTCTCCGGCGTCTCGGTGATGCTGCTCGGCCTCGCCACGAACTGGCTGGCGGGCGGGCTGCTCGCCTTCACGATCTTCTTCTACGTCGTCGTCTACACGATGTGGCTGAAGCGCTGGACGCCTCAGAACATCGTCATCGGCGGGCTCGCCGGCGCGCTGCCGCCGATGATCGGCTGGGCGGCGGCGACGGGGACGGTCGGGCTCGAGAGCGCGACGCTCGTCGCCATCATCTTCATGTGGACGCCGCCGCACTTCTGGGCGCTCGCCCTGATCAAGTCCGAGGACTACGCGCGGGCCGGCGTGCCGATGCTTCCCGTCGTCGCCGGCGAGGACGAGACCCGCTGGCAGATCCTGCTCTATTCGCTCGCGCTGGCGCCGCTCGGCGTGCTGCCGGCCGCGATCGGGCTCGGCGGTTGGGCCTACCTGACGCTGTCGAGCGTCGCCGGTCTCGCCTTCGTCGGCTTCGCCTGGCGCGTCTACCGGCTGCGCGAGGGCGTCCCGGCGCGCCGCGCCGCGGGCAAGCTGTTCGCCTATTCGCTGTTCTATTTGACGGCGCTGTTCGCCACGATCCTGATCGAAAAGAGCTTCGGGGTCGCGGCGCTGACCGCGCCGTTCGACGGCTGGATGTGATGGCCGAGGAGGACGGCGTCCGCCTGACCACGGAGCAGCAGCGTCAGCGGCGGCGGCGGAACGTCGCCATCGCCTGGGCGCTGGGCGCGCTGGTGGTGCTGTTCTGGCTGGTGACAATCTTCAAACTGGGCGGCAACGTCCTCAATCGGCCCCTGTGAGCGTGGAGACCGAACGGTGACCGAACAGGCGCCGAAGCCGACGACCGATCTCGACCGCCGCCACCGCAACGTGGCCGCGGCCTGCAGCCTGTTCGTCGCGGTGATGGTCGGCGCGGCCTTCGCCGCGGTGCCGCTCTATGACATGTTCTGCCGGGCGACCGGCTTCGACGGCACCACGCAGGTCGCGAAGAGCGCGCCCGCGGCGGCGCTGGACCGCACGATGATCGTCCGGTTCGACGGCAACGTCGCCCCGGGACTCGACTGGGACTTCCGGCCGGAGATCACGACGACCACGGTGAAGGTCGGCGAGACGAAGCTCGTGAACTTCAAGGTCCGCAACCGCTCGGACCGCGAACTGTCGGGAACCGCGACCTACAACGTCACGCCCGAGACGACCGGCGCCTACTTCGCCAAGCTCCAGTGCTTCTGCTTCACCGAGCAGACGCTGAAGCCGGGCGAGGAGATCGACATGCCGGTCGCGTTCTTCGTCGATCCGACGATCGCGGACGAGCGCGAGCTCGACCGCGTGAAGCAGATCACGCTGTCCTACACGTTCTTCCCGGCGAAGGGCCCCAAGCCGCTCGCCGCCGTGAAGGATGACCGACCGAAACTCTAGACGCTCACCGGGGCGCGACGCTCAAAAGCCGCGGTCCGAAGGACAATAACGGGGAGACGACCATGGCCGACGCCCACGCCAAGCATCACGACTACCACCTCGTGGACCCGAGCCCGTGGCCGTTCCTCGCCTCGATGGCGGCCTTCGTCATGGCTGTCGGCGCGGTGCTATGGATGCACGGCCACACGCCGTGGATCGGGCTCGCCGGCTTCGCGGGCGTGCTCTACACCGCGATCGCCTGGTGGCGCGACGTCATCAAGGAGGCCCACGCCGGCTTCCACACCCGCGTCGTTCAGATCCACATGCGCTACGGCATGATCCTGTTCATCGCCTCCGAGGTGATGTTCTTCGTCGCGTGGTTCTGGGCCTACTTCGATGTGGCCCTGTTCCCGAACGAGGCGCACCAGTTCCAGCGGCTTGAGGCGACCGGCGGCGTGTGGCCCCCCACGGGCATCCAGACCTTCGACCCGTGGCACCTGCCGCTGGTCAACACGCTGATCCTGCTGACCTCGGGCACCACGGTGACCTGGGCGCACCATGCGCTGCTGCATGGCGACCGCCGCAGCCTCAAGATCGCCCTGTGGCTGACGATCGGCCTCGGCGCGCTGTTCTCGGTGTTCCAGGCGGTCGAATATTCCGAGGCCGCGTTCAAGTTCTCCGAGAACATCTACGGCGCGACCTTCTTCATGGCGACCGGCTTCCACGGCTTCCACGTGATCGTCGGAACCATCTTCCTCGCGGTCTGCCTCGCCCGCGTCTACGCCGGCCACTTCACCCCGAAGCAGCACTTCGGCTTCGAGGCGGCGGCCTGGTACTGGCACTTCGTCGATGTGGTGTGGCTGTTCCTGTTCGCGGCGATCTACGTCTGGGGCGCCGGCGCGCACGCTGCGGCCCATTGACGACGGCGCCCTCGCGGCGCCAGAGCTTCCGAAGGGCCGCCGGCGTCGCGCCGGCGGCCCTTCGCCGTTCCAAGGACCCGCGATGACCACGCCGACCGTGTCCCAGCCCTCCGTCAACGCCGCCGTCGCGGGTCTGCTGGGGCGCTGTCCCGCCTGCGGAAAAGGCAAACTGTTCAAGGGCTTCATCGATCTGCCGCCGGCCTGCGAGGTCTGCGGGCTCGACTACGGCTTCGCGGACGCGGGCGACGGGCCGGCGGTGTTCGTCACGCTGATCGCGGGCTTCCTCGTGCTCGGCTTCGTGCTGTGGTTCGAGTTCACCTTCGAACCGCCGTTCTGGGTCCATCTGCTGGTGTCGCTGCCCCTGACGCTGTTCGTCTGCCTGGGAATGCTCCGTCTGTTCAAGGGCTTGCTGATCGCCCTCCAGCACCGCAACGCCGCGTCCGAGGCGAAGCTCGACCGATGACCGGCGCGCGCAAGCTTCTCGGCGCCGGGCTCGCGACGCTGGTCGCGCTCGGGCTCCTGGTCGCCCTCGGCGTCTGGCAGCTCGAACGGCTCGCCTGGAAGAACGACCTCGTCGCCCGCATCTCCGCGCGAACCGAAGCCCCGCCCGTCGCGGCGCCGGCCGAAGCCGACTGGCCGGCGCTCGACTTTGACGCCTGGGGTTACCGTCGGGTTAACCTGACCGGAACGTTCGCGCACCAGAACGAGGTCCGGGTTTACGTCGCGCTCGGCGACGCGCGCGGGCCGCTGTCCGGCCCGGGCTACTTCGTCCTCACCCCGCTCGTCCGGGCGGACGGCTCCGCCGTCATCGTCAACCGCGGCTTCGTGCCCGAGCCGCTGGGCGATCCGGCGCGCCGGCCCGAAACGCTGGTCGCCGGACCGGTCACGGTGACGGGCCTCCTGCGGGTCCCGGAGGACCGCAACCTGTTCACCCCCGCCGACGACCCGGCGAAGCGCCTGTTCTTCGCCCGCGACCCGAAAGCCATCGCGGCGGGCCTCAGGCTGACGCGCGTGGCGCCGTTCACGGTCGACGCCGACGCGACGCCGAACCCCGGCGGCCTACCGCAGGGCGGCGAGACGCGGCTGACCTTCCCCAACCGCCACCTGGAATACGCGCTCACCTGGTTCGGCCTCGCGGCCGCGCTTGCCGCGGTGTTCGCGGTCTACGCCGTCCGGGCGTTGCGCGAGGGAAAGCAAACGCGATGAGGGCGGCGGCGATAGGCTTGATCGGTGCTTTGATGAGCGGCGGCGTTGAGGCCGAAGGAGTAAAAACGCCAGTGTTCCAGCCGGGTGATTTCGGCCAGGAAACGGCGGAAGCGGCGCTGATTGTGCTCTGCAGCGAGCCGTCCATGCTCACGACGAAGGACGTCGCCGATTTCGCCAAACGGCTGCATCCAGACAAACGGACACCTCAAGTGATCAGTGGGCTGGTTGCCCGCCCATCAGTCGAGGGCAAGATTGTTTATGCCTACTATGGTGACATGCATCCGTCGCACGACCTTAACGCCTGTGCCGAAGGAATATTCCAAAACAATTCTGAAATTAAAGGTGAGTTGGATAATTTGCGGGATGGAATAGGTAAAACTATTAGAGTTCCTGAGTTCGAGGGGGCGCTTATGAGGATATGCTCCAAAAAACAATGGGCGTTCGTCTTGGTGGCTCTCTGAGACTGACGTCGATAAGGCACAGGAACAACGATACGTTTTACATCAGCGTGTCAATTATAAAGGACGATGAGGCAAAAGCATATTATCTTGGGAGTTTATTTGGTCTAGAGACGATATTCTGTGTGCAATATTGCAGGTCGCTTTTGACGCCAGCTGAATGAGCGGCTGGGGTCAGTGTGACAGTTGCGGGCTTTCGCGCGCCATTACAATGCGGATCTATTTGGGGGAGCCGTCCGCCGCGCTTGCGGCTCCGGGCCTCCGGGCCTAGTTTGACGGCCTCATTTCCCTGTTTCGACGGAGCATCTTCGGCATGGCTGTCGCCTATGTCTCGACCCGCGGCGACGCGCCCAGGCTCGGTTTCGCCGACGCGATGCTGGCGGGCCTCGCGCGCGACGGCGGCCTCTATGTGCCGGAGACCTGGCCCACGCTTTCCCGCGACGAGATCGCCGCGCTTGCGGGCCGCCCCTACGCCGAGATCGCCGAGGCGGTGATCGCCCCCTTCGTAGGCGACGCCATCCCGGCGCCGACGCTCCGGGCGATGATCCAGGAAGCCTACGGCTCGTTCCGCCACCCGGCGACCACGCCGCTGGTGCAGACCGGGCCGAACCGCTTCGTGCTCGAGCTGTTCCATGGCCCGACGCTCGCCTTCAAGGACGTCGCCATGCAGCTGCTCGCGCGGCTGATGGACTACGCGCTCGCCGAGCGCGGCCAGCGCGCGACCATCGTCGGCGCCACCTCCGGCGACACCGGCGGCGCCGCGATCGAGGCCTTCCGCGGGCGCTCGCGGCTCGACGTCTTCATCCTGATGCCGGACGGCAAGGTCAGCGAGGTCCAGCGCCGGCAGATGACCACCGTGCCGGACGTCAACGTCCACGCCATCGCGATCGACGGCTCGTTCGACGACGCGCAGGCGCACGTGAAGGCGATGTTCAACCACCACGCCTTCCGCGACCGCCTGGCGCTCGCCGGCGTCAACTCGATCAACTGGGCGCGGGTGCTGGCGCAGGCGGTCTACTACTTCGCGGCCGCGCTCGCGCTCGGCGCCCCCCATCGCAAGGTCGACTTCGTGGTGCCGACCGGCAACTTCGGCGACGTCTTCGCGGGCTATGTGGCGAAGCGCATGGGCCTGCCCATCGGGCGGCTCGTCATCGCCACCAACGTCAACGACATCCTCGCCCGCACGCTCGAGACCGGGCGCTACGAGGTCACCGGCGTCACCGCGACGACCTCGCCCTCCATGGACATCCAGGTGTCGTCGAACTTCGAGCGGCTTCTGTTCGACGCCGTCGGCCGCGACCCCTCCAAGGTGCGCGCCGCGATGGCGTCGCTCGGCCAGTCCGGCGCCTTCACGCTGGAGCCGGACGCGCTTGCGGCCATCCGCGCCGAGTTCGACGCCGCCCGCGCCGACGAGGCGACGGTCGGCCGCACCATCGGCGCCGTGCTGAAGGACGCGGGCTACCTGCTCGACACCCACACCGCGGTCGCCTACGCCGTCGCCGACCACGCCGCGCTCGATCCGGCGACGCCGACCGTGGTGCTGTCGACCGCCCATCCCGCCAAGTTCCCGGACGCGGTGCAGGCGGCTTCGGGTGTGCGGCCCGCGCTGCCGCCGCATCTCGCCGACCTGCTGACGCGGCCCGAGCGCCTCAAGCGCCTGCCGAACGACGTCGCGGCGATCGAGGCCTACGTGTCGGACCACGCCCGCGTGCTCCGGGACGCCGCCGCGTGACCGCCCGCGTGGAGGCGAACGCGACCGCCCTTCCCCCCTTCTCCTTGCGGGGAGAGGCCCGGGGCGGGGGTCGCGCAGGACGTCGCTCCTGGCCCGAGGCGGCGAAGGCGGGGCGCTTCGTTCTGAACCACCCCCACCCCCAACCCCTCCCCACAAGGGGGAGGGGGGCCCTTCCCGCCTGTTCCAACGAAGAAGCCGCCCGATGAGCGCGCGCGTCACCACGCTCCCGTCCGGCCTCGCGGTCGTGACCGACGCCATGCCCGAGCTCGGCACGGCGGCCGTCGGCGTCTCCTTCGGGGCCGGCGCCCGGTCGGAGCGCGAGGAGGAGCACGGGCTCGCCCATCTGCTGGAGCACATGGCGTTCAAGGGCACGGCGCGGCGCTCCGCGCTCGCCATCGCCGAGGAGATCGAGCAGGTCGGCGGCGACCTCAACGCCGCGACCGGCGTCGAGCAGACCGCCTATTCCGCCCGCGTGCTGGCCGCCGACGTGGAGCTGGCGCTCGACATGCTGGCCGACATCGTCACCGAGCCCGCCTTCGATCCGGACGAGCTGAAGCGCGAGCAGAACGTGATCGTGCAGGAGATCGGCTCCGTCGAGGACACGCCCGACGACCTCGTGTTCGACATGCTGCAGGAGGCGGCGTTCCCCGGCCAGCCGCTCGGCCGCTCGATCCTCGGCACGGAGCAGACCGTGCGCGGACTGGACCGGCGCGCCCTCGCGGGCTTCCTCGGCCGCAACTACACCTCCGGCGGCGCGGTCGTCGTCGCGGCCGGGGCGGTCGAGCACGACGCCATCGTCGACGCGGCGGCCCGGCTCTTCGCCCGGCTGCCCGCAGGCAAGGCCGAGACGCCGAAGGCCGCGGCCTACCGCGGCGGCGACAAGCGGGCGAAACGCGACCTCGAGCAGCTCCATGTCGCGATCGCCTTCGAGGGTCGCCCCTACGAGGCGCCCGACGCCTATGCGGCCCAGGTGTTCGCGAACCTCGTCGGCGGCGGCATGTCCTCCCGCCTGTTCCAGGAGGTGCGCGAGAACCGCGGCCTCGCCTATTCCGTGCACGCCTTCCACTGGGGCTACGCCGACGCCGGCCTGTTCGGCGCCTACGCCGGCCTCGGGCCGGAGGACGCGGCCGAAATCCTGCCCGTGATGCTCGACGTGCTGCACGACGCCGCGGATGCGGCGACCGAGCGCGAGGTGCTCCGCGCCAAGGCGCAGATGAAGGCGGGGCTGCTGATGTCGCTGGAGCAGGCGGCGTCGCGGGCCGATCATCATGCCCGCCACCAGCTCGCCCACGGGCGGCCGCTCGATCTGGAGGAGACGCTCGCCAAGATCGAGGCGGTGACGGTGGAGGACGCGCGGGCCGCGGGCAAGCTCATGCTCGGCTCCGCGTCGACGCTCGCCGCGATCGGCCCGACGCGGGGGCTGATGCGCGAAGATCGCCTGGCCGAACGGCTGGGCGCGCGGCGCTCCGCAGCCTGAGACCGCGGGCGATGGCGTTCTTCCGGACGCTGGCGGCGGCGGAGCTGGTGCCCACCGTGGCGGGGGAGGGCGTCACGCTCCGCACGCCCCAGATGGCGGACTACCAGGCCTGGGCGGACCTGAGGTCCGCCAGCCGATCCTTCCTGCGGCCGTGGGAGCCGATCTGGCCCGCCGACGACCTGACGCGGCTCGCCTATCGCCGCCGTCTGAAGCGCTACGTGCGCGAGATCGAGCAGGACCAGGCCTACCCGTTCTTCGTGTTCGACGCCGAAGGCCAGCTGGTCGGCGGCGTCACGCTGAGCCAGGTGCGCCGCGGCGTCGCCCAGACCTGCTCGGTCGGCTACTGGATGGGCGAACGCCACGCGGGCCGGGGCCTGATGACCAAGGCGGTGCGCGCGCTCGCGCCCTTCGTGTTCACCCAGCTGAAGCTGCGGCGGATTGAGGCCGCCTGCCTGCCCTTCAACGCCGCGTCGATCCGTCTGCTGGAAAAGACGGGGTTCCAGAAGGAGGGCTACGCGCGGGAATATCTGTGCATCGACGGCGTCTGGCAGGACCACCTGCTTTACGCGCTTCTGCGAAGCGACGCCGTGGGCTAAGTAGATGCGGGTCGGCGCTTCGCGGAGCGGCCGACGCGATCGGGACCCGCGGTGAAAACGCCGGGCCATCACGTCGCCGTCGCTCCGACGGCTTTCGGGGAGACGCCAAGCGTTGCGTTCGGTCCGCGCCCTTCTTCCGGCGCTGTTTCTCTTCATGTCGCTCCTTTTCACCGTCGCCCCCGCGGCGGCGCTGCAGCCGTTGTCAGTCGACGGCGACGACGAGGCGATCGATCTGCTGGGCGCGGTCGAGCGGCCGGTCGGCCAGGCGGACCGGCTCCAGGTCGCCACCTTCCCCGGCCCCGACGGAATCGTCCGACGGATCGAGGTGCGCGCCCAGCGGGAGGGCGGCGACGGACGGCAGTGGCTCGTCTTCGCGCTCCGCAACGACGGCGACGAGCAGATCGACCGCCTGCTTGTCTCGCCGCACTTCCGGCTGGTGGGTTCGGGCGCCGTGTGGCCAGACCTCGGCGAAGAGCGGCTGGCGAACGTCACGGCCAGCCAGGGGCTTCGGCCCGAACGGCAGGCCTCCGACGACGCCGACGTGTTTCAGTTGACGATCGATCCCGGCGCGACGGTCACCTACGTCGTCGAGCTCGCGTCGCCGAAGCTGCTGCAGCTGACGCTCTGGGACACCGACGCCTACAAGGACAAGATCAACTCCTTCACGCTCTACCGCGGCATCATGCTCGGCGTCGGCGGCCTTCTGGCGCTGATCCTGACCATCCTGTTCGTGGTGAAGGGCAGCGTGATGTTCCCCGCCGCGGCCGCGCTGGCCTGGGGCGTGATGTTCTATCTCGGCGTCGACTTCGGGTTCTGGCGCAAGATCTTCGACCTGCAGCCGGACGTCGACCGCATCCTGAGGGCGGCGAGCGAAGCCTCGCTGGCGGCCACGCTGCTGGTCTTCCTGTTCGCCTACCTCAATCTGAACCGCTGGCACGTGCGCTACAGCCACATCATGGGCGTGTGGCTGGCCTTCCTGGTGGGGCTCGTCTGGCTTGCGGCCTACCAGGCGCCGATCGCCGCCGGCATCGCGCGGCTCTCGCTGATCGGCGTGGCGGTCATCGGCCTCGGCATCGTCGTGTGGTTCGCGGCCAAGGGCTACGACCGCGCGGTGATGCTGGCGCCGACATGGATCCTGCTGGTCGCCTGGGTCGGCGCCGCCGCGATCACCGTCGCGGGCGGGCTCGCCAGCGATCTGGCCGCCGCGGCGCTGGTGGGCGGCCTGGTGTTGATCGTCCTGCTCATCGGCTTCACGGTCATGCAGCACGCCTTCTCCGGCGGCTCCGTGGCGACAGGGCCGGCCTCAGACGTCGAGCGCCGGGCGCTGGCGATCACCGGCTCCGGCGACGTGGTGTGGGACTGGGACGTCGAGGGTGACCGGGTCCACGCCGGGCACGAGCTCGAGCATGCGCTCGGCCTCAAGCGCGGCGCGCTCGACGCGCCGGCCGCGCGCTGGCTCGACGTCGTCCATCCGAGCGACCGCGACCGGTTCCGCGCGGCGCTCGACGCGCTGGTGGAGGAACGCCGGGGGCGCCTGGCCGAGACCTTCCGTCTGCGCGGCGCGGACGGGCATTTCCTCTGGTACACGCTGCGCGCCCGCCCCGTGGTCGGCGCCGACGGCGAGGTGGTGCGCTGCGTCGGCACGCTGCTCGACGTGACCGACGCCAAGACCACCGAGGAGCGCCTGCTCCAGAACGCCGTGCACGACAACCTCACGGGCCTTCCGAACCGCGAGCTGTTCGTGGACCGGCTCGATGCCGCGCTCGCCTACGCCCAGACCGACACGGGTCTGCGGCCGACGGTGATGGTGCTCGACATCGACCGCTACAAGAAGGTCAACGAGAGCGTCGGCGTCACCACCGGCGACACCATCCTGATCACGGTGGTCCGGCGCCTCTCGCGGCTCCTGAAGCCGCAGGACACGCTGGCGCGCCTCGGCGGCGACCAGTTCGGCGTGCTGCTGCTGTCCGAGCGCGACGGCGAGAACATCACGGGCTTCGCCGACACGCTGAAGCGGACGCTGCGCGCGCCGATCACCTTCGGCGGCCGCGAGATCTTCCTCACCGCCTCGATCGGCCTCGCGCTCGCCGACGGCCGCTCGGGCGGCACCGGCGACGAGATGGTCAAGAACGCCGAAGTGGCGATGTACCACGCCAAGCGCTTCGGCGGGGACCACATCGAGGTGTTCAAGCCGACCATGCGGGCGGCGACCACCGACCGCCTGCTGATCGCGGGCGAACTGAACCGCGCGCTCGAGCGCAACGAGATCAAGGTGCACTACCAGCCGATCGTCCGGCTGGAGGACCGCACCATCGCGGGCTTCGAGGCGCTGCTGCGCTGGGAGCATCCGCGCTACGGCCGCCGCTCGACCGCGGAATTCATCTCGATCGCCGAAGAGAGCGGTTTGATCGTCGACCTCGGGCTGTTCGCGCTGGACGAGGCCGCGCGTCAGCTCGCGCAGTGGCAGGCGCGGGTGCCGGGCGAGCCGCCGCTGTTCATGTCGGTCAACGTCTCGAGCCGGCAGTTCCTGCGGCAGGACCTGGTGCAGGACATCAAGAACGTGCTGGCGCGGGCGCTGCTGCCGCCGGGCTCGCTCAAGATCGAGCTGACCGAAAGCCTGGTCATGGAGAACCCGGAGCACGCGGCGCAGATGCTGCTGCGCCTGCGCGAACTCGGGGCCGGCCTCTCGCTCGACGACTTCGGCACCGGCCATTCCAGCCTCGCCTACCTCCAGCGCTTCCCCTTCGACGTGCTGAAGATCGACAAGTCCTTCGTGCGTCCCACGGGACGCGGGGAGCGGCCGGTGATCCTCGGCTCGATCGTGCGGCTCGCCCACGATCTCGGCATGGAGGTCGTCGCGGAGGGCGTGGAGACCGACAGCGACGCGGTCGAGCTCTACCACCTCGGGGCGACCTTCGCGCAGGGCTACGCCTTCGGCGAGGCCATGTCGGCCGACGACTGCGACCGCATGCTCGGCCTCGCCCCCCAGGGCGTCGCCCGCCGCGTCATGCAGGGCGCGCTCGGGCGGCGGTGAAGGCGCCGTCGTCCGGCGCTTCCGGAGCGCTGATGTCCAGGCGCGGGCTCAACGTCTGAGACGGGAGGACCCCATGAATGTTCGCGCACGATTGATCCGCATCGCCGCCGGCCTCGCCGCCGCTGCGGCGGCGAGCGGGGCCGCCTTCGGCGCCGCCGCGAAACCGCAGCTCGAGATGCATCGCACGCATGCGACCGAGAAAGACGAAAGCGGCTGGTATCTGGCGAAGTCCACCAAGGGCGGCTTCCGCATTCTGTCGCCGATCCCATTCAACGACTACACGATCGTCACCGAAGACCGGAACATCGGCCGCCTGACGCTGCACGGCGTCGGAAGCAAGAGCGCGGACGGGATGGAGTTCGGCGCGATCGAAACCGTGCGGACCGACCGTCAAAAGGACGTCGACCTGCGCGACTTGATCGCAGGCGTGGCGAGAAAGCAGGGCGCGGCCGTTCCGAACGTCGAGGTTGAGATGATCGGCAGGGAGGAGGTCGCGCGCGCGGCCTTTGAAGGGCCGTCCCGCGGCATCGTGATGCGCGTCTCGAAAACGGATAGGGGCCTGTTCAACGTGATCTGCGACTATCCCGTCGCCATCGCGGAATCGGCCAAGGTCACCTGTGCGGACTACGTCGAAAGCTTCCGCCTCGACGACTGATCGGCGCCCGCCTCACGCGTGGCCGGCTTCCGGGGAGAGCTTGCCGAGGTCGATGCCGATTTTCGCCAGCGCGCGCTCGTACTTCGTCTCGACCGCGCCGTCGAACACGAGGCCGCGGTCGGCGGGCACGTTGAGCCAGCCGTTGGCCTGGATCTCGGTTTCGAGCTGCCCCGGCGCCCAGCCGGCGTAGCCCAGCGCCAGCAGCGCGCTCTTCGGGCCGGCGCCCTTGGCGATCGCCTTGAGGATATCGAGCGTCGCCGTCAGGCAGATGCCGTCGTCGATCGAGAGCGTCGAGTCCTCGATCATGAAGTCAGCGGAGTGCAACACGAAGCCGCGGCCGGATTCGACCGGCCCGCCGCGCAGCACCTGGATCGCGCCGGCGCGCTCCGGCAGGCGGATCTCCTCGCCCTCCGAGATCACGTCGAGCTGCACCAGCAGGTCGGGAAAGCTGATGTGCGGGGCGAGCTTGTTGACGACGATGCCCATCGCGCCCTCGGAGGAATGGGCGCAGACGTAGATCACCGTGCGGGCGAAGCGGTCGTCCGTCATGGTCGGCATGGCGACCAGCACCTGACCGTCGAGATAACCCGATCGGGACGTGCGGTCGGCGAGGCGTTTGCGCAGAAGCTCCGGCATGCATGGAAGAGTAGGGCTGCTGGTGGTTTTTTAAAAGGAGGCGTCGCTGCGCTTTCACGTCGCCCTCACGTCGAGTTGCCTTTCTCAGGTCCCGGCGTCAGGTAAGGCTTCGATGATGATCGCTCGCTCGCTGCTCTCCGCCCTGTCCGTCGCCGCGCTGACCTCGCCCGCGTCGGCGGAGCCCACGTCGCCATGGGCGCGGGACGGCGCGTCGGCGCTGCGGCTGGTCGACGCCGGCCGCGGGCCTGCGGGCGAGCGCCTCGCCGCCGTCGCGATCACGCTCGAGGGCGGCTGGAAGACCTACTGGCGCCAGCCCGGCGACAGCGGCGTGCCGCCGCGCTTCGACTTTTCCGGTTCGCGCAACCTTGCGTCCGCGACGGTCGTCTTCCCCGTTCCGGAGCGCGCCAGCGACGAGAGCGGGATCACCAACGTCTACCACCACGAGGTGACGCTGCCGGTCGCCGTCACCCCGAAGGATCCGGCCGAGCCGGTGGAGCTCGCGCTGGTGGCGGACTACGGCGTCTGCGACCAGGTCTGCGTGCCGGTGCGCTCGGAAGTCTCGCTCAGCCTCGCCGCCGACGGCGGTTTTCCCGGTCCCGCCGCGGCGGCCGCGCGCCGCGCGCTCGCCCATGCGCCGAAGCCCAAGGCGCTCGGCGCGCCGGACGGGCCGCTGGCGATCGCGTCGATCATCCGCGAGGGGAACGGCTTCGAGATCGGCGTCCGCGCAGGGGCGCCGGGCGCGCTGCTGTTCGCCGAGACGGGGGAGGGCGCCTTCGTGCCCTCGCCGAAGTCGCTGCCGCCGCGGGCGGACGGCGTCGCGCGCTTCCACGTAGCGCTGCCGGACGGCGCTCCGCCCGCGGCGCTGCGGCTGACGCTCTCGGCCGGAGGAGAGGCGATCGAGACGCTTGCGCCTATCGACGCCGTCGCGGCGAAGCCCTAAATCTCAGCCTCGACGTCCCCAACGGCCGGGCCTCGTTCGGCCGCCTCACCGGATCGATCAGGAGAGACCCAATGGCCATCGAGGTCGGCGCGCGCCTGCCCAACACCACCTTCCGCACCATGGGCCCCGAAGGTCCGGCGACGGTGATGGCGGACGAACTGTTTGCGGGCAAGAAGGCGGTGCTGTTCGCCGTGCCGGGGGCCTTCACGCCCACCTGCCACAAGAACCACCTGCCGGGCTATCTCAACAATCTCGAGGCGCTGAAGGACAAGGGCGTCGACGTGATCGCGGTGACGTCGGTCAACGACGTCTTCGTCATGAACGCCTGGGCCGAGGCGACCGGCGGCAAGGGCAAGATCGAGTTCCTGTCGGACGGCAGCGCCGATTTCGCGAAGGCGCTCGGCCTCGAGCTCGACGCCTCCGCCGGCGGCCTCGGCGTGCGCTCCAAGCGCTACGCCATGATCCTCGACGACATGACCGTCAGCTTCCTCGCGGTCGAGGACAGCCCCGGCAAGGCCGACCTCTCCGCCGCCGACAAGGTGCTTGCAGCCCTCTGACGGGGCGGAGCGCTGTCGGGCCTATGCCGGCGGACGCAGACTCTATAGCGCGGTTTCGGGTCTCGTTGACGCACTGAACCCGGCCGTCATTCCGGGCGAAGTCCCGGAATCCATCATCTCGCCGGCAGAGCCCGATCGTTCGACATGGAACGCCTGCCGTCCCGAAGGCCCCACCGTCGCCGAGCCGCGCTCTCTCGCCTCCCCCCTTGCGGGGAGGGGTCGGGGGTGGTTCCGGATGAGCCTCCCGAGGCGAGACCGCGTTCGGGCGCTCTGCGTCCTGGCCGCCGCGCTTCGTTCTGCCCCACCCCCACCCCTACCCGCGAGGGGGAGGGGACAAGGCCGGCGCGTCTGTTTGAAGCGATCAGGCCCTAGCCGCGCTTCGTCTGGAACGGCTTCATGCCCTCGCGCGCCAGCTCGTCGGCGCGCTCGTTCTCCGGGTGGCCGGCGTGACCCTTCACCCAGCGCCAGTCGATCTGGTGGATCCGGATCGCGGCGTCCAGGCGCTCCCAGAGGTCCTGGTTCTTCACCGGCTTCTTGTCGGCGGTCTTCCAGCCGTTCTTCTTCCAGCCGAACACCCACTTGGTGACGCCGTCGCGCAGGTACTGGCTGTCGGTGTGCAGCACCACCTCGCAGGGCCGCGTCAGCGCCTCCAGCGCCGAGATCGCGGCCATCAGCTCCATGCGGTTGTTGGTGGTCGGGGCTTCGCCGCCCTTCAGCTCCTTCTCGACCCCGCCCTTGCGCAGGATCGCGCCCCAGCCGCCGGGGCCTGGGTTTCCGGAGCAGGCGCCGTCCGTGAAGATCTCCACCGGGCCGGGCGCGACCGGCTTCTCCGGCTCCGCCGGGCGGGCGGGAAGGGCGGCCGGCTTCGCCCGCGGCTTCTTCGACACGGGGCTCACGGCCGCCACCCGTAGTCGCCGAGCCCCGCCGCCTGCTGGTGGAAGCGCAGCTTCTTCAGGTATTCGAGCGGGTCGAGCTTCTTCACCAGCGCCCCCGGCGGCGTGTCGAGCCAGTCCACCAGCCGCGTCAGCATGAAGCGCAGCGCGGCGCCGCGCGCGAGCGCCGGCAGCGCCGCGGTCTCGGCCTCCGACAGCGGCCGCGCCGCATGGTAGGCGTCGAGCAGCGCGCGGCCCTTGGTGACGTTGAATTCGCCGGTCGTCTCGAAGCACCAGGCGTTGAGGCAGATCGCGACGTCGTAGGCGAAGGCGTCGTCGCAGGCGAAGTAGAAGTCGATCAGCCCCGACAGCCGGTCGCCGAGGAAGAACACGTTGTTCGGGAACAGGTCGGCGTGGATGACGCCGGAGGGCAGGGCGAGGCCCTCGAAGGTGGGGCCAAGCGCTGCGAGCTCCGCCGCGATCAGCGCGTCGAGGCCCGGCGCGACCGCGTCGCTCCGCCCGCGGGCGCTCTCCGCCAGGCGCCGCCAGCCCTCGACCGACAGCGCGTTAGGACGCTTGAGCTCAAAACCCTTGGCGGCCTCGTGCAGATCCGCCAGCGCGCGGCCCAGCTCCGCGCACTGCCGCGGCGTCGGCCGCCGCACCGAGACGCCATCGAGGAAGGTGACGAGCGCCGCCGGACGGCCGCACAGCTCCGACAGCAGCGCGCCGTCGCGCGCCGCCACCGGCTGCGGGCAGGTCACGCCGCGGGCGGCGAGATGCTCCAGCAGGCCGAGAAAGAACGGCAGGTCGTCCCGGTTCACTCTCTTCTCGTAGAGCGTCAGGATGAACCGCGCCTTGGTGGTCACCAGCAGGTAGTTGGTGTTCTCCACGCCCTCCGCGATGCCCTTGAACGAGACGGCCTCGCCGATGTCGTAGGCCTTGAGGAAGGCGGCGAGGTCCTCGTCGGGGACTTCGGTGTAGACGGCCATGCGGGGTCTCGGGTGAGGGGAGGGCGCACGGGCTGCTTAAGAGGTCGGCGCGCGGGCCGCAATGGGCGTTCGGGACCACGTGAGACGTCATGGTCCGGCTTGACCGGACCATCCACCTTCGACGTCGAGCGCGACGCTGAAAGTGGGTCCTCCGGTCAAACCGGAGGACGACGGGGAGCTTGGGGCCGCCGAGCGATCCCCCGAGCCAGCCAACGCTCGTGCCGTTAGACTTCCTGGCCGTACAAACGACGCTGCGCTGTGTTGATCGACAGCGGGTTCCAGTCGCGTTCCCGCTTCGTCTTCGGGAAATGTTTCCGCTTGGCTTCGAACCCGTAGAAAAGGGTGCCGTGGATGCCGTTGGCCTCTGTCTTCAAGATCGGGCGTTCCGCGAGACCGTCCAAAGCCTGAGGTTGTTTCTTACGGATGCGTTTCCACAGATCCTCTGCAAATTCGATGTCCTGTCCCGGACCAGGGAAGATGAGCGCAAATTCCTCGTCGGTCGCCTGAAAGATCGAGAATGTGCAGTTTTGAGCGCCGTCGATGATTTGAATGTTCTTCATGTCACTCCGCCGCCGGCGCCCGAAGCTCGCGGGGCAGCGGGAAGAACACGCTCTCGTCCGCCGTCGACACGGTCTCCACCGTCACCGCGTAGCGCTCGGCGAAGGCGTCGATGATCTCTTCCACCAGAATCTCCGGCGCCGAGGCGCCGGCGGTGACGCCGAGCGTGGCGAGTCCCGAAAACTCGTCCCAGTCGATGTCGGTCGCCCGCTGCACCAGCCGCGCCACGCGGCAGCCGGCGCGCTCGGCCACCTCGCGCAGGCGCTGAGAGTTCGACGAGTTCGGCGCGCCGACCACGACGAGCCCGTCGCACTCCGGCGCCACGCGCTTGACCGCCTCCTGGCGGTTGGTGGTGGCGTAGCAGATGTCTTCCTTGTGGGGGCCGTGGATCAGCGGGAAGCGGGCCTTCAGCGCCGCCACCACGTCGGCGGTGTCGTCGATCGACAGCGTCGTCTGGGTGACGTAGGCGAGTTCGGCCGCATCCGCCGGCAGCGCGAGGGCCGCGACGTCGGCCACGGTCTCGACCAGCAGCACGGCGCCCTCGGGCAACTGGCCCATGGTGCCGATCACCTCCGGGTGCCCGGCGTGGCCGATGAGCAGCACGAGACGCCCGCGCTTGTGGTGGATCTCCGCCTCGCGGTGCACCTTGGTGACCAGCGGGCAGGTGGCGTCGATCGCGATCAGGTTGCGGGCCTTCGCCGCGGCGGGCACCGACTTCGCCACGCCGTGGGCCGAGAACACCACCGGGCGGTCGCCGTCGGGCGCCTCGTCCAACTCCTCGATGAAGACCGCCCCTTTGCGCTTCAGGGCGTCGACCACGTAGCGGTTGTGCACGATCTCGTGGCGGACGTAGACCGGCGGTCCGAAGCGCACGAGGGCGGCCTCGACCACGTCGATCGCGCGCACCACGCCGGCGCAGAAGCCCCGCGGAGCGCACAGCAGAATGCGGAGGGGCGGCTTGTCGCTCATGGTCCGCTCAATGAGACAGGCGCCGAAGCGCGGGCCGTCGGGCGGGGACGGCGTTCGCCCCCGAGATGGGCCGCGCGGGCGGGGGGTGTCAAGGCGAGCCCCGCGCTTTCGCGGGCGGGAGCGCCTTGCTATAAAGCCCGCGCGCCGGGGCCTTCCCGCCCGCGGCGCCTGTTCCGGGGGCGAGGCGTATGCGTAGCGGCGACGGACGACGGACGACGGCCGGCACATTTATACTCGCGGGCGCCGCGGCGCTGGCGCTGTCCGCGTGCAGCACGGTGGGCGGCGACCAGCAGGCCGGCGCGCCGCAACAGGAGAGCGTCGCCACCAAGCTGCTGCTCGGCAACGCCAACCCGCCGCCGATCACGCCGCCGGTGGACGACGCCATCAAGCGCGAGTGTCCGCCGATCGAGATTCTGGACGGGACGGCGGCGTTCCGCGCCTATGATCCGCCCTCCGCGACCGACCCGTTCTCGGTGCGCTACCAGGCCAATCTGGTCGACACCGCGCGGCAGTGCTCCAGCCTCGGCGTCGAGGCGGCGATCCGGGTCGGCGTCACGGGCCGGGTGATTCTCGGGCCCAAGGGCGCGCCGGGCGCCTTCCGCCTGCCGCTGCGCGTGGCGGTGGTCGACGAGGCCGACAAGCCGATCTACTCGCAGGTCCACGTGATCGACGTCGTGGTGCCGGCCGGCCAGACCCAGGCGCAGTTCCCGCATCTCGAGCAGGACATCGTGGTGCCGATCCCGGAAAACCGCTTCCGCGGCTGGCGCATTCTCGTCGGTTACGACCCGAAGGGCGTGCCGGCCGCCGCCGGACGCCGCTCCGCCCGCCGCTGAGGCCGGGGACGCCGCGCGTCTTCGCTTCGTTCCGTACGCCCTCCGCCGCGCTGTCGCCGAGACTCCTATCGACGCGTGCGGCGGGAATTTCGGCGGACGCGCCGCCGAGCGTTTTCGATCCGGCCGCGCGCGGGCGAGATCGGAGAGGGGCGCTGCGCCCACGTCGCCGATCCGGGCGCGCGCGCCTTGGGGGTTCGCGGTCCGGGGCGCGCCGCGCGGGAGCCGCGCGTTTCTCCCCGGCCACCGCTTGACACCGTTCCGCCCGCTTCCTTATATCCGCCCGCGCCGCGGGGACGCTCATGCGACCCCGGCCGTGGCGGAGTAGCTCAGCTGGTTAGAGCAGCGGAATCATAATCCGCGTGTCGGGGGTTCGAGTCCCTCCTCCGCTACCATTTCAAGCCCACTGTGGCGGCCCTTCGGCGCCATCATCGGCGCGTCCGTCAGCTCCGCCATGGTGGCGCGGCATCCGATGTCTAGGGGTTTGCGGGGCGATCGGAGCGCTGTCTTTGTTCGGCGCCGCAAGCTCGCTCCGGATGCGGTCTCGCTTGGCCGGGATCTCGTCCATCCGCGGCTTGATGGTTTCCGGCTCGGTCGGCGCTGTCCGGGGACGCGACACGCCCGGCGCTCCGTCGCGCCGAGCGCGGTCGCCTGTTCAGCCCGAGATTTCCTCGAGCGACTTCCCCTTGGTTTCGACGCCGAGCGTCAGCACTGCGATCGCGGCGATCACGAAGGAGCCGGCCCCGAGCGCGAACACGCCGGCCGAACCAAGCGTCGGCAAGACCACGCCGATGACCGAAGGCCCGATCAGCGAGCCGATGCGGCCGACCGCCGAGGCGCAGCCCGCGCCGGTCGCCCGCGCGCGCGTCGGATAGAGCTCCGGCGTGTAGGCGTAGAGCGTCGACCACATGCCGAACAGGAAGAACTGCATGACGAGGCCGAACACGATCAGCATCGTGAACGACGGCGCGTTGCCATAGGCGAAGGCTGCGACCGCGGAGCCGATCAGCATCAGGGCGCACGTGCCCTTGCGGCCCCAGGCGTCGACCAGCCAGGCGGCGGTGATGAAGCCCGGAATGCCCGCGAGCGCGATCAGCACGACGTATTCGGTCGACTTGGTGTTGGTGAAACCCTGCGCCTGCAGCAGCGCGCCGAGCCACGTGGTGAGGCCGTAGAAGCCGAGCAGCGCGAAAAACCAGACCAACCAGATCATCACGGTGCGGCTGGCGTATTCGCCGGCCCAGAGCTCCATGAAGGAGAAGCGGCGCTGGCCCCGCGCTAGGGCCGCGACGGGCTTCGGCTCCCCGAGGCTGGCTCCGGCCGGCAGACGCTCCGCGACCTTCCGTTCGATGTGCGACATGACCTTCTCGGCCTCGTCCAGGCGGCCCCGGTCGGCGAGCCAGCGCGGGCTCTCCGGCACGAGGAAGCGCACGACGAACAGGAACAGCGCCGGGATCGCCTGGCACAGGAACATCTCGCGCCAGGTGAAGTGCGTGAGGAACAGCCAGCTGAGCAGGCCGGCCGCGATGAAGCCGATCGGCCAGAACCCCTCGAGGATCGCGAGGTAGCGGCCGCGCTTCGCCGTCGGGACGAACTCCGACACGATCGCCAGCGCGACGGGGAACTCCATGCCCATGCCGAAGCCGAGCAGCAGACGGGCGTAGCCGAGCGTCGTGGGATCGGGCGCGAAGTAGCACCACAGGCTGCCCGCGCCCCAGAAGATCATCGAGATCTGGAACACGAGCTTGCGGCCGATGCGGTCCGCCGCCATCCCGGAGATCGCCGCGCCGAGGAACATGCCGAGAAAGCTCATCGACGACAGGAATCCGGCCTGCGCGGTCGAGAGGTTGAACTCGGTCTTGATCGAACCGAGCAGGAAGGTCAGCGAGCCGAGGTCGATCGAGTCGAAGAACCAGGCGGTCGCGATGATCGCGAAGATCATCTTCTGGTAGCCCGTCATCGGCAGGCGATCGAGCCGCGCCGCGATCATCACGTCGCTCGCCGTCGTGGCCGACGACGTCCCGGCAGGCGCGGCGGCGCCTCCCGCTGGCAGCGAGATATCCGTCATGGCCGCATCCTCCCCCGGTTGCGTGGCTCGAAGCTCGGACCCTTTGGGCCTCTTACCCCCAACGCTATTTCCGCAGAGACAGAGATGCAACTGATATATTAGTGGCCTTCCAATCCTTCGCCCTTCTCTTTTTGGGTGGTCGGCGGCGTGCTAAGTCAGCCTTCTTCGACGACCCAAACCGCCCCAAGGAAACCGGGAAGCCATGAGCGTGACGAAGGTGCGATCGCGTCCGCCGCGCGCTGCGGCGGCCAAGCGTCCGGCGGTCGAGCGTCCCGCCGCAGAGCGCCCCGCGCCGGCGCAGCCCGCGGACGGCGGGACGTTGACCGACCGGGCCTATGTGATCCTGGAAGAGCTCATCACCACCCTGCAGCTTCCGCCCGGCGTCTTCCTGAGCGAGATGGCGCTCGCGCAGAGGCTCGGCTTCGGCCGGACCCCGATCCGCGAGGCGCTTCAGAGGCTCGCGCGCGACGGCCTGGTGATCGTCGCCCCGCGCCGCGGCATTCTGGTCTCGGAGGTGAACCTGAAATCGCAGTTGCGCCTGCTCGAGACCAGGCGGGTGCTCGAATCCCTTCTGGCGCGGCTGTCGGCCGAACGGTCGGACGCCGGTGAGCGGTCGCGTTTCGCGGCGATCGCGCAGGGCATGCGGGCCGCGGCGGCGGCCGCCGACGACCTCGCCTTCATGCGGCTCGACCGCGAGTTCAACGACCTGGTCTCGGCCACGGCCCGCAACGAGTTCGCGGCGCGCGCGATGTCCAACATGACCGCCCTGTCGCGCCGCTTCTGGTACCAGCATTACAAAGAGGTCGGCGACCTCGGGCTCTCGGCGCGGCTCCACGCCGAGGTCGCCGAGGCGATCGCGGCGCGCGACGGCGCGGCCGCGGCCGCGGGATCCGACCGGTTGATGGACTACATCGAGAGCTTCGCCAGGAAGACGCTCGACGTCTGACGTCGTCTGGTCAGAAGCAGATCCCGGACAGAAGGACCGCCGTCAGACCTGCCGGCGGTTCTCGACCATGGCGGCGAACTTCTCGTATTCCGCCTCGTTGACCCCGTACGAATGGTCGTCGTCGGGAAATGCGCCGGCCTTGACCTCGCGCACATACTCCTTGATCCCCGCCACCGCGACCTCGGTAAGCCGCGCGTAGCGCTTGGTGAACTTGGGCTTGAAGTCGGTGAAGACCCCGAGCAGGTCGTGGCAGAGCAGGATCTGGCCGTCCGTGCCGACGCCGGCTCCGATGCCGATCGTGGGGATCGTCAGCTGCTCGGAAATGAGCTTTGCGATCCGCGCCGGCACCGCCTCGAACTCCAGCATGAAGCAGCCGGCGTCTTCGATCGCGAGCGCGTCCTCGAGGATCTTGAAGGCCGCGTCCGCGGTCTTCCCCTGGATCTTGAAGCCCCCGAAGGTCGCGACCGTGTGCGGCGTCAGGCCGATATGGGATGCGGTCGGGATTCCCGCGTCGACCAGCGCCTTCAGGATCTGCGCCTGGCTCTTGCCGCCCTGCGGCTTCACGGCGTCGGTGAGCGCCTCCTGCATGAAGCGCGTGGCGTTTACGAGCGCCCGGTCGATCGTGTTGTAGCTCTGGTAGGGCATGCAGCCGAGCGTGAACGTGTCGGGCGCGCCGCGGCGGATCGCCTGCGCGTGCATCACCATCATGTCCATGGTCGCGGGGATGGTGTTGGCGTGGCCGTGCGCGATCATCGCGAGGCTGTCGCCCACCACCGCGACGTCGACGCCCGCCATCTCCGCCCATTTGGCGGAGGTGTAGTCCGGCACCGACATGTAGACCATCTTCTCGCCGGTGGCCTTGGAGGCGCGGATCTGCGTCACGGTGCGCTTCTCGCGCTTTTCTGACGACGGAGCTTCGGTCATATCGACTGCTTTCAGGAGGGATCGGCGCGTGAGGCGACGGGAGGCCGGGGCGCTTCGCGCCTGCGGCGTTCGCCGTCGGGGAACGACCCTCCGGGCGGATCCGCGGGGCCGTGCGACGGACGCGTCGCGGCGGCTAGGCCGCACCGGCGTCGTAGGTCGAGACGACGTCGTCGATGTCGGCCGTCGACATCTCCCACTCGTTCTGGAAGTTCGCCACCACGTCCCGCATGAAGCGCTCGGTCAGCGCCTCGGCCCGCGTCCCGTCGCCGAAATGATCGGTGAGAATCGCAAACGCCAGTTGCCGCGGGGCCGGACCCTCGTAGCTCCATTCGAAGTCGGCGCCGGCGTAGTCCTTGAGGTCGTCGCGCGGCTGGAGCGGTTCGCCGTCCACGGTCACCAGAATGCCGTCGATGGTGCGGTCGCCGATGTAGGTCTTCATCGCGCGCGCCCCTTCGCGTCCCGGCCCGCCGGCGTGTTGTCGGCCTTGGACCGCATGACCTCGGGGAAGATCCACAGGCTGACGCCCGTGAACGGCCCGAGGAACAGCAAGGCCATCTGGGGCCCGGTCTTGCCGAGATGCCCCATGTAGAACCAGCCCGCGGCCGCGGCGAGCAGCACCACGATCGTGAGCCCCATCTTCACCCGAAATGGCATCGTCTCCTCCCTTGTTGTCGTAGGTTGTCAGGCGGCGTAGACGCCGCCGACGACGTGCAGGAGCGCGATCGCGAGAACCGTGACGGCGAGGAGGATCGCCAGTCCCGCCGCGCCGTCGCGCCAGCGCTCCGGCCACATGTTGAAGATCCCCGGCGCGAACAGGAACGCGAAGCCCGCCACGATCACGATGCTGGTCCAGCGAAGCTCGGCCGCCGCGTAGATCCCGGTCCCGACGGCGAGCGCGAGAAACGCCAGAGCGTTGACGATCGCAAGCGGGACCCCGGCCGGATGGACCTTAAGATCGTCGCGGGTGGACAGCGGAAAGGCCCCGGCCAGCACGTAGAAGCCCAGCCCCGCGACGCTTGCGAACAGCGCAAACCATGCGAGCGCCCCCAGGTTCGGTTCGATCATGTCCATTGGGTTCCGGCTCCTCCGTGCGGGGGCCCGACGCAATCGTCGCGCCGATCGACGTCATTCGGCGGGCTGCGCGTAAGCCTTCTGGGGCGCGGCTCCGGGAGCCCGCGGCGTGCGCGCGGTCTTCCGCATGTCCGTCTTCACATGCTTGGTCGAGTAGCCGTTGAACAGCGTCCCGATCAGGCCACGGTTGAGGTCGGAGGTGCCGAACAGCCAGTCCATGATCGGGAACGTCAGGTTCATGTTGCGCTCCATCATGATCGACTGGTCGTGATGGGCGGTGTGGTGCCGCCGATTGGTGTTGATGAACGGCATGTTTCTGACGAACCAGTTGTCGTCGACGTGGCAGCAGAAGTGCATAAACTCGTAGATCATGTAGATCGACGTCGTTGTTGTGATGAACAGCCAGCTGACGTTTGCGGTGAACAGCCAGCCGAGCACGATCGCGCCGGGAATCGACATCAGCGTGAAGGCCGCGAGCGCGTAGGGCGGAAAGAACGTCACCCGGTAGTCGCGGTGGTCGGCGAACCGCATCTCGTGCTCGGTGAAGAACTGGTGATGCTGCAGCGTGTGGCGATTGTAGACCGCGCGCGCGACCGGGTTCTTGGACGGCCGGTGCATGACGTAGCGGTGGATCCACCACTCGACGAAATTGCAGAACAGAAAGGTGACCGGAACGGTCGCAAGCTCCGCCCAGGACGGAGCGTCGAGGTTCGACAGGTAGATGTAGAGGGCCGTGAAGCCGATCACGTAGATGATCGCGATGTGCAGCAGGCCATTGTACCAGCCCGCCACGCGCTGCCGGTAATTTGCCCGGTAGGCGCGCTGCCGTTCGGACATGGTTGTCTGGGTGAGTTCCATGAGCTCCTCCTCGTCAGGCGCGCAGCCGCCCGCCGCGTCGTTGGACACTGATATATCATTCGCGTATCAAGAAAGCTAGAACCGGAGAACCGCGGCGCCGGACGTTCTCGTCCCGCGGCGCGAGCGTGACGGGCCCAGGGCGGCGGACGACCGCAAGGATCGGAGGCGCGGCGTTGGGAGGGGCGTGACGCGAGAGGATAGAAGGTTCCGCCGGCGCCCTTGGCGCGCGGTCCGCACGTCGTCCTCCTCTCCCTGCAAGGGCCGGCGGCAGGCGCGCGAGCTCGATCCGGTCGGACAGCGGACACGCCGCTTCGCGGACGGCCTGACGATCCTTCTGACGAGAACGGCCGGCCGCTTCTCAGGCTCCCGTGGTTTCGAGCCGCGCCGCCTTCTGCGTCGCGCGAAGGAAGGCCGCGATGAAACATAAGCCGAGGGCGAGCACGATCGTCGGCGCGGGGGCGCTGTCGATGAAGAAGGACAGATAGACGCCGGCGAAGCTGCCGAGAACGGCGACCACGATGGCCACGACCGTCATCGCGCTGAAGCGCCGCGTCAGAAGGAACGCGATCGCGCCTGGGGCGATCAGCATGGCGACGGCGAGGATGATGCCGACGGCCTTGAGCGCGCCGACGACGGTGAGCGAGATCAGGCCGAGCAGGCCGTAATGCAGCAGGCCGACCCGCAAGCCCACGGCCCGCGCCTGCGCCGGGTCGAAGGCGTGCAGGAGGAAGTCCCTCCACTTCAGGCCCAGGATCCCCGCCGTGACGGCGGCGATCACGGCCGCCTCGCCGATGTCGCGCCAGGCGACTCCAAGCATGTCGCCGAACAGGATGTGGTCGAGATGAACGTCCGGCCTGATCTTGACGTAGAGCACGAGCCCGAAGCCGAACATGCCGGAGAACACGACGCCCATCACGGTGTCCTGCTTGATGCGGCTGTTGTCCTTCAGGAAGCCGGTGGCGACGGCGCACGTCATGCCGGCGGCGAAAGCCCCGACCGCGTAGGGCAGGCCGGCGACATAGGCGATCACCACGCCGGGAAAGACGGCGTGGCTGATCGCATCCCCCATCAGCGACCAGCCCTTCAGCACGAGGAAGCAGGAGAGGAGCGCCATCGGGACCGCCATCAGCGTCGAGATGGCGAGGGCGTTGATCATGAAGTCGAACTGGAAGGGCGACAGCAGCGTCTCGACGAAGCTCATCGCGTGGCCTCCAGCGCCTGGCCGGCGCGCCGGCGGGCCGCCAGCACGCCGTGTTTCGGCGCGAAGACGAACGCGGCGAGGAAGATCGCGGTCTGGAGCACGACGATGATCCCGCCGGTCGCGCCGTCGAGGAAGTAGCTCGCATAGGCGCCGACGAAGCTGGTCGCGGTCCCCATCACGACCGCGATGACCAGGAGCCGTGGAAAGCGGTCCGTGAGCAGGTAGGCCGTCGCGCCGGGCGTCACCACCATGCAGATGACCAGAAAGGCGCCGACCGTCTGGAGCGCGGCCACCGTCGAGGCCGACAGCAGCGTGAAGAACATGATCTTGAGCAGGGTCGGGTTGGGGCCGATCGTGCGGGCGTGGTTCTCGTCGAAGAACGTCGCCATCAGATCCTTCCATTTCGCGAGCAGGATCGCGAACGACGTGAAGCCGATGATCGCAAGCTGAAGCGTGTCCTCGGGCGTGATGGCGAGGATGTTGCCGAGCACGATGGTCTGGATGTTCACCGACATCGGCGACAGCGACGCCATGAACAGCCCGAGCCCGAAGAAGCAGGAGAAGATCAGCCCGATGATGGCGTCTTCCTTCAGCTTCGTCCGCTGGTTCAGGAACAGCATGGCGGCGGCCGCGAGCCCCCCGGAGAAGAAGGCGCCGATCGAGAACGGCAGTCCGAGCATGTAGGCGCCGGCGACGCCGGGCACGATCGCGTGCGAGAGCGCGTCCCCGATCAGCGACCAGCCCTTGAGCATCAGGTAGCAGGACAGGAAGGCGCAGACGCCGCCCACGAGCGCCGACACCCACATGGCGTTCAGCATGTAGCCGTAGCCGAAGGGCTCGAGCAGCGCCGCGGTCATGGCCGCTCCTCGTCGAAGCTTTCGAGCCTGCGCGCGGTCGCGCGCCCCTGCTGGATGATGAGCGGGCGCTCGTCGTCGGTGAACACGCCGAACGGCGTGGGCGCGCAGCCTTTCGCGTCGTTCAGGACGAGGTGGCGGAGAACGCCGCCGAACGCCCGCTCCAGGTTCTGCTGCGTGAAGGTCTCGGCGGTCGGCCCGCAGGCCAGAACCGTGCCCTTGACCAGGATGGCCCGGTCGCAGAACTCCGGCACGGAGCCGAGGTTATGGGTCGAGACCAGCATCACCCGGCCTTCGTCCCGAAGCTCGCGCAACAGCGCGATGATCTGATCCTCGGTCTTGACGTCGACGCCCGTGAAGGGTTCGTCGAGCAGGATCACTCTGCTGTCCTGAGCCAGCGCGCGGGCGAGGAAGACGCGCTTCTTCTGCCCGCCGGAGAGTTCGCCGATCTGGCGCTTGCGGCAGTCGCTCATGTTCACGCGGGCGAGCGCCGCCGAGACCGCCTCGTGATCGGCGGCTTTCGGGATGCGCAACATCCCCATGCGGCCGTAGCGGCCCATCATGACGACGTCCTCCACCAGCACGGGGAAATTCCAGTCGACCTCCTCGGCCTGGGGCACATAGGCGACCAGGTTCCTGCGCAGCGCCTCCGCGACCGTCATGCCGAGCACGCGGATCTCGCCCCTGGCGAGGCGCACGAAGCCCATGATGGCCTTGAACAGGGTCGACTTGCCCGAGCCGTTGACGCCCACGAGCGCGGCGATCGTCCCAATCGGGATTTCGAAGCTCGCGTCGCGCAGCGCCGTGTGCCCGTTGCGATAGGTGACGGTCGCGTTTCGGACCGCGATCCCCGAGCCCGCATCCGAAGATGCGGGCCGGGCGAGATCGTCGACCTGGGCCGTCACTGCGTCAGCCCCTTGGCCAGTCCCTTCTCGATCGTGTCGGAGGTCACCCGCAGGAGGTCGATGTAGGTCGGAACCGGGCCCTCCGCGTCGCTGAGCGAGTCGACGTAGAGCACGCCGCCGTAATGCGCGCCGGTCTCGCGCGCGACCTGTCGCGCTGGCTTGTCCGACACCGTGCTTTCGCTGAAGACCGCGGCGATCTTCTCGGCGTTTACGGCGTCGATCACCTTGCGCACCTGCTGGGGCGTGCCCTGCTCGTCGGCGTTGATCGGCCAGAGATAGAGCTCCTTCAGCCCGAAATCGCGCGCCAGATAGGAAAAGGCGCCTTCGCTCGAGACGAGCCGGCGCTTGTCTTCGGGGATCTGGTTCAGCTTCTCGCGGATCGGCGTGATCGTCGCCGCGATCTTGACCTTGTAGGCTTCCGCGTTCGCCTTGTAGGTCTCGGCGTTGTCCGGATCGTTCGCCACGAAGGCGTCGCGGATGTTGTCGACGTAGATCAGTGCGTTCTTCGGCGACATCCAGGCGTGCGGGTTGGGCTTGCCCGTGTAGGGCCCCTCGGCGATGCTTATCGGTTCGACGCCCTTTGAGACGACCGCGTCCGGCACGCTCCTGAGATTCACGAAGAACTTCTCGAACCAGAGTTCGAGGTTGAGGCCGTTCCACAAGACGAGCTTCGCGCCCTGCGCCCGGCGGATGTCGCCCGGCGTGGGCGCGTAATTGTGGATCTCGGCCCCGGGCTTCGTGATCGACTCCACGACCGCCGCGTCGCCGGCGACGTTCCTCGCCATGTCAGCGATGACGGTGAAGGTCGTCACCGCCTTGAATTTCTCCGCCTCGGCCAGCGCGGGGCACAACCCCGCCAGAGCGGCCCCCACGATGGCCGCTCCCGCCCAACGCCTCGAGCCCCTCAACATCCACGTCTCCATTTTGCAAGTGACTTGCAAAAGCATCATCGTGGCGCACGCGAGAAACTGCAAGTGCAAACTATTTGCAAAAATGGCTTGCAGCGATCGCCGCTCGTCCGCGTGTTCGGTCTCGGCGTTTGGGGGTTCAGCCACGACGCAGGACTCGAGGGGCGCGCTATGGGCCGGGTTCACCATGGGAGCGCCCCGACGACAGCGGTCGTTCGAGCGAAACGGCATAGTCAAGAGAGCCCGAGGGCGCCGGCCAAGCGCACGGCGTCGACCAGAAGACTGCCGCGAGGTGAAAGAAGCGGCCTCGGTCGCCGATCTTCCGGCAGGTCCGCGAGAGCCAGCCTCGACGGTGTCGTCGGGCGATGAGGAGGGGGGCGTGTGTCGCCTTCCGGCGACACACGTTGCTGCCTCGACGGCTGCCTCGGCAGCCGCAGTGGATCAGTTCATGTGTTCGCGGAACCAATCGGCCGCGTGGCCGACGGTGCGGTCGACGACGTCGGGCTGGTCGTAATACTGGAAATGGTTGGTGCCGTTTTCCCAGATGAGCTTCTTGTCCGGGGTCGGGATCGACTCAAAGTGCCGCCGCGCCGCTACCGGGTTCATGCAACTGTCGGAATGGACGACGAGGGCGGGTTTGTTGAGCTTCGCTACGCCGGGAACGGTGGTGTAGTCGAAGTGGTCAAGGTCGCTCATGATGGCGTAGCGGTTTTCCCACCCCTTG
The DNA here is from genome assembly GCF_016907975.1 of Methylopila capsulata. Taxonomy (GTDB): domain Bacteria; phylum Pseudomonadota; class Alphaproteobacteria; order Rhizobiales; family Methylopilaceae; genus Methylopila; species Methylopila capsulata. The sequence continues at coordinate 734,396 of NZ_JAFBCY010000003.1, read as the reverse complement.
AGCGTCCAAGGACCGTACCAGCTCCACACCAGCGGGCCGGGTAGCCCCGCTTCCGAGCCGGTCTTGCGATCGCCCAGCTCTGGATCGACCAGAGGCCTGTAGACGACTTCGCCGGTCGCCTCGTAGCGGGCCTTGGCGTCTCGTGCGCGTTCGAGCCGGGCGGCCAGCAACGCGTCCAGTTCCGAAGGCGTCGGAGCTGTCGCCGTGTCGAACGGGTTTTCCGTGACGCCGGCGGCGATCATGAAGAGGTCGGTCTCGCGGTCGCGATAATATCCTGTGACCGAGGCGACTGCCTTGATCCGATCATCGTAGGAAGCGATATCGAGCATCTCCGGTCCGCCCTGGCAGACACCGAGTCCGAAGACCTGCGCCGGATCGACATCGGGACGGGTCAGGAGATAGTCGAGCGCCGAGCGGGCATCCTCATTCTTCATCTTGGGGTTTTCGAGCCGCCGCGGCATGCCCCCGCTCTCGCCCACGGTGCGCGGATCGAAGGCGAGCGCAAGAAACCCCTCGTCGGCCAGCCGCGTTGCATAGTGGGTCGGCGCCTGTTCCTTCTCGAAGGAATAGGGTCCGAGCAGGACGACCGTCGGGAACGGACCGTCGCCCTTCGGACGATAGACGACGCCGACGACATCTTCACCATGCGAGGGAAAGGTCACCTTCTCAGGGGTGTAGTTGCCGTGTTTGGCCATGGCGTTTTCCTCCTGTTCAAGCTGCCTTCAACGTAAGCAAACTTGACTGTCTTAACAATCTATCCAATTCTTGACATCAAGATGAATGGCGTTCAACAATCCAAGGCTGGCGACCTTTTCGCGCTCAGTGTGTTCCTTGCGGTCGCCGCCCGTCGCAGTTTTCAGGCGGCTGCAATCGAACTCAACGTGACGAGATCAGCGGTCAGTCATTCGGTGAAGAGTTTTGAACAGCGCCTCGGCGTGCGTCTGTTCAATCGAACGACTCGGAGCGTGTCTCTAACCGAGGCCGGCGAGCGGCTTGCCGCAAAACTTCGTCCGGCGATGTCGTCGATCACGGAAGCGCTGCAGGAGGTTGACGATTTTCGGGCGAGCCCCAGCGGCACGGTGCGGATCAACGCCAGCGACGTGGCGATCCGCATGATCCTGCGGCCGATACTGGCTCGTTTCCGACACGCTTATCCGCAGGTTCACCTTGATATCGTCACCGATGGCAGGCTCGGCGACATCGTCGCCGAGGGGTTCGATGCGGGCATCCGGCTGGCCGAGGCGGTGCCGCAGGACATGATCGCGGTTCGCCTTGTCGACACAGTGCGGTTTGCCGCCGTCGCTTCACCGGATTATCTCGCGGCGCGTGGGCGACCGACCGTGCCGCAGGATCTGTATCAACATGATTGCATCCGCTTCCGCTTCGAAAGCGGCGCGATCTACCGGTGGGAGTTCGAGCGTCACGGCATTGCCGAAACCATCAACGTCGACGGGCCGCTCACCCTGACCGATCAAATCCTGATGGCGGAGGCGGCGATCGACGGGATCGGGATCGCCTTCGTGCCCGATTTTCTCGTGATGGACGCAATTGACGACCGCCGGCTCGAGCGCGTGCTGGGCGAATGGTGCCCATCTTTCCCGGGCGTATGCCTTTATTATCCGGGGCGTCGGCATGTTTCGTCCGGCCTGCGTGCGCTGATCGATACGATCCGCGGTGATGGAGGATCGAAATCGGACTGACTGTTCGATGAGGGGCGCCGGCCCTAAGCCTCACATTCCGACCGGACACAATCCGGCGGACCCCTCACCTCGTCACAACCTTCCTCGCCGTCGTCCACATCGCGGCGATCGCCAGCTAAGCGCCAACCGGCTGCGTCGCCTCACGTCGCGGGCAAGGCGCGGAGCCGTCTTCATCATCATTGGCGAAGTCGTGACGGAGCAGGCCTGCGCGTCCGAGCGGGGCCCCTTGCCAACCGGCGGGCGCATCCGTTATGTGACGTTATAACGTTACGTAATGGGTGCGCCATGGCCGACCACCGCCTGCCAGTCACTGTCCTTTCGGGCTTTCTCGGCGCCGGAAAGACCACGCTTCTTAACCACATCCTGAGAAACCGCGACGGCTTGAGGGTCGCGGTGATCGTCAACGACATGTCCGAGGTCAACATCGACGCCGATCTCGTGCGGGCCGGAAGCGCCGAGCTGTCGCGCGGCGACGAAAAGCTCGTCGAGATGACCAACGGATGCATCTGCTGCACCCTGCGCGACGACCTGTTGACGGAGGTCCGGCGGCTCGCCGGGGAGCGGCGGTTCGATCATCTCGTGATCGAGTCGACGGGGGTCTCCGAGCCGCTTCCCGTCGCCGCCACCTTCGACTTCCGCGACGAGGACGGCGCCTCGCTGTCGGACGTCGCCCGGCTCGACACCATGGTGACCGTCGTGGACGCCGCGAACCTGCTGCGCGATTTCTCGAGCCGCGACTTCCTGAAGGACCGCGGCGAGACCGCCGGCGACGGCGACGTCCGGACGCTTGTCGACCTTCTTACCGAGCAGATCGAGTTCGCGGACGTCGTCGTCCTGAACAAGGCGGCCGAGGTGGACGTGGGCCTTAAGGCGACGGTCCGGGGCGTGATCCGCTCGCTCAACGGCGACGCGAAGATCATCGACGCCGATTTCGGCCGCGCGCCGCTTGCCGAGGTGCTCGGGACCGGACGCTTCGATTTCGATCGGGCGCGTCGAAACCCGCTCTGGGTCAAGGAGCTTTTCGGGTTCAGGGACCATGTCCCCGAGACCGAGGCGTACGGCGTCTCGAGCTTCGTCTTCCGGGCGCGCCGTCCGTTCGAACCCCAGCGTTTCGCCGACTTTCTGGCGCGGGATTGGCCGGGGCTCGTGCGCGCCAAGGGGCATTTCTGGCTCGCGACCCGGCCGGACTGGGCGGGCGAGATGTCGCTGGCCGGCTCGATCTGCCGAACGGAAGCCGGCGGGACCTGGTGGGCGGCGACCCCCCGCGAGCGCTGGCCGCAAGCCGACGAGTGGCGCGCATGGCTCGACGCCCGCTGGGACGAGACATGGGGCGATCGCCGGCAGGAGCTCGTGTTCATCGGGGTGGGGCTGCAGGAAGCGCCGATCCGCGAGGCGCTCGAAGCCGCGCTCGTCGGACCGGACAAGCCGACCGAGCAGGACTGGACGGCCTTCGCCCGGCTGCCCGACCCGTTTCCGGTCTGGACCAGGGACGCGGCCTGAACAGTCTCGGTCCGGACGCGGGTCCTGACCACAACGATCATAAGCTATCTATCGGGGACATAATGAACATCTCTCAGCGGACGAGGAGCGGGCTCCTCGCGACGGCGGCGTGCGTCTGCATGTCGGCAGGCGAAGGGCGCGCGCAGGAGGCGACGGAGCTCGAGGAGATCTTCGTCACGGCGCCCAGCCCGATACGGTCCGGCGGGCGGCCCGCGGGCGGGTCGGACCTCGACGGCGTGCTGCCGGTCGTGACCGACGCGTTTGCGCCCGTCACGGTCGTGCCGCGGGACGAGATCGTCCGGCGCCAGCCGTTCTCGCTGGGCGACGCGCTGCGCGACAAGCCGGGCCTCAGCGGCTCAACCTTCGCGCCGGGCGCCGCCGACCGCCCGATCATCCGCGGGCTCGAGGGCCAGCGCGTCCGCATCCTCGAGAACGGCCTCGGGGTGCACGATGTGTCGGCGCTCGGCGAGGATCACGCCGTCCCGGTGAACCCGCTCGTCGCGGATCAGATCGAGGTGATCCGCGGCCCGGCGACGCTGCGCTACGGCTCGTCCGCCATCGGCGGCGTGGTGAGCGTCGAGAACGGGCGGATCCCGCAGGCCGAACCGGCCGGAGGCTATTCGGCGGAAGCCATCGCCGGCCTGTCGTCCGTGGACCGGGGGCGCTCGGTCGCCGCGCGCATCGACGCGGGGCACAACGGCTTCGTGCTCCACGCCGACGGCTTCGCCACGAAATCCGGAAACTACGACACGCCGGACGGGCGGCAGGCCAACTCCGCGACGCGTTCGACGGGTGGGGCGGTGGGCCTCTCAAAGGTCTTCGACCGCGGCTATATCGGGCTGTCCTACAGCCATTACGACGCGTTCTACCACGTGCCCGGCGGCGAATCCGCGGAGCTGAACACGCGGCTCGATCCCCGGCAGGACAAGCTGCAGGCCCAGGGCGAATACCGTTTCGAGGGCGGTCCCTTCGAGGCGGTGCGCTTCTGGATCAACGCGTCGCGCTACAAGCACCGCGAGCTCGGCCTCGAGGAGCATGATCATGACCACGGCCATGACCATGACCATGAGGAGGCCGCGGAAGACGGCGTCCATGGCGTCTTCCGGAACCGTGAAGCCGAGGCGCGCGTCGAGCTGCAGCATGCGCCCGTCGCGCTGTCGTTCGGCGGCCTGACCGGCGCGTTCGGCGTCCAGGCCGGCCGCGGCAAGCTCAAGACCTCGGGCGAGGCGGAGGGGCTGATCGCGCCGACCGAGACCAAGACGGTCGCGGCCTACGTGTTCGAGCAGCTCGACGTCGGCGGCGGGTTCAAGGTCCAGGGCGCGGCCCGCATCGAGCACGCCGACGTCGACGGAACCGCGACGACGTTCCCCGGCCTTCTGCCGGACGGAAGCGATCCGGTGAACCGGGGCCGCGACCGGCGCTTCACCCCTGTCAGCGGGAGCATCGGCCTGCTGCAGCATCTCCCGCACGGCTTCGTCGCGAGCCTGACGGGGCAGTATGTGGAGCGCGCGCCGAGCGGGCTCGAGCTGTTCTCGCGCGGCTCGCACCACGCCGCCGGCCTGTTCGAGATCGGAAATCCGAACCTGAAGCTCGAGAAGGCGACGTCCGTGGAGCTCGGCCTGCGGCGGGCGGAAGGACCGCTGCGGCTCGACGCCAGCGCCTACTACACGCGCTACAGCGGTTTCATCTATCGCCGTCTGACGGGCGTCCAATGCGGCCACGACTTCGACAGTTGCGGCGAGGAGGACGAGTTCGACCAGAGCGTCTATTCGCAGAAGAACGCCAGGTTCTACGGCGCCGAGATTTCCGCGCAGTTCGACGCGGTGACCATGGGGCGCCACGTCTTCGGCGTGGACGGCCAGTACGACTTCGTTCGCGCGAAGTTCACGGACGGCGCCAACGTCCCGAGAATCCCGCCGCATCGGCTCGGGGGCGGCGTGTTCTGGCGCAGCGAGGACGGCTTCTACGCCCGCGTCGGCCTGCTGCACGCCTTCGCGCAGTCCAGGACCGGGGAGCTGGAAAGCCGCACGCCCGGCTACGACAACCTCAAGGCCGAATTCAGCTACACGCGCGCCTTCAACCGGGAGGCGACGCGGATCACCTCGATCACGGTCGGTCTCGTCGGCGACAACCTGCTGAACGACCGGATCCGGAACGCGGCCTCGTTCAAGAAGGACGAGATCCTCCTCCCGGGCGCCGGGGTGAGGGCTTTTGTCCGCGCGAGGTTCTGACCCAAAGGTTGCGGCGCAAGCCAGACGGGCTGCCGGTCAATCAGCCGCGAAGCTGGTCGAACGCGAGAGCGCATCCCAGGCGTCGAGTTCGATCTTCATCGTTTCGAGCTTCTGTTCGACCAGCCCCAGCGCGTCATCGCCCAGGAACAGCCGGACTGGCGGAGTCTCAGCTCCGACCAGCGCGAGCAGCGCCTGCGCGGCCTTTGCCGGGTCGCCGGGCTGGTTGCCGCTCTTGGCCTGCCTGGCGACGCGGATCGGATCCATGACTGCGTCATAGTCGGCTATGGAGCGCGGCGAGCGGTCCATGGATCGGCCGGCCCAATCCGTGCGGAACTGGCCCGGCGCGAGCGCCGTCACCCGTATCCCGAAACCCGCCAATTCCTTGCCGAGCGCTTCCGAAATGCCCTCCAGAGCGAACTTGCTGCCGCAGTAAAAGGTGATGCCCGGCATGGTGATGAAGCCGCCCATGGAGGTGACGTTGACGATATGGCCGCGGCGCCGTTCGCGCATCCCGGGCAGCACCGCCTTGATCATCGCGACCGGACCAAAGACGTTGGCCGCGAACTGACGCTGGAGCGCATCCATGGAGGATTCCTCCAGCACGCCCTCATGACCGTATCCGGCATTGTTCACCAGCACGTCGATGACGCCGAGGTGCCGCTCGGCATCCGCCACAGCCGCCGGGACGGCGTCGAAATCGGTCACGTCGAGCGCCAGTGGGGTGAGCGCGGCCAGGAGCATGTGCGGCAAAGGCTTCGGCGTCACCGGTCCGCCGCACCGTGCCGATCACCCGATGGCCGGCGTGCAGCGCGCCTTCGGCAAACGCGCGGCCCAAGCCCGAGCTGACACCTGTAATGAGGAAGGTCTTCGAAGCGATGGTCGCCATGGGCAACTCCCGTTGAAAATTTAATATATCATGATATAGATATCAGCATGGCAAGTGACAAGATCAAGCCCTCTCCCACCGGCGTCAGGGGCGAGCCGCTTCGTCAGCGCGTAATCGACGCCGCCGAACGGCTGCTTCGCGACGGCAAAGCCGATTTCTCGATGCGCGACCTCGCCGCCGAGGCCGGCGTCAGCTTTGCGACGCCGTTCAACCAGTTCGGGAGCAAGGCGGCGATCATGCAAATGCTCTCCGCGCGTCGGATCGATACGATGGAAAGCCGCTTTGTCGCCGCGCCGCCGCTGACGGACGCCGCCGAGCGCGTCCTGCTGGCGATCGATACGGCGGCCGCCGTGATGCTGGAGGAGCCGGAGGTCAACCGCGCGGTCATGGGCTGGCTTGGCGCCGCCAGTTCTTCGCCCGGACAGGTCTGGACGCGCTCGACGGCGCTCTGGACGCTCGCGCTGGGCGCGGGGGACGGGCTGATCGCGGCGCGGCGGGATCAGGCGCTACGTAGCTTGCCGGGACAACTGGCCTTCGCCTTTCGTGGGGTGCTGTCGTTCTGGACTGCGGGCGAACTGCTCGATGAGGCGCTTGCACCGAGTGCGCGAGAGCTCGCGAGCACCCTGTTGCTTGGCTTCACGGAAGGGCGTGGCAGACGCGGGTAGCGGTCTGAGCCTCCGTCACGACGTCGCCAACGACAGCCAATTTCTGCATCCTATGTCGACGGCGGCGAAAGGAACGCGCCGACCTTCGCTGCGCGTTCGATCGCGAGTGCCGGCGCTGACGTCGACATGCACTCGTGCGGGCCGGCGCGATCGGCGTCGGCTCGGGAACGGCGGCGCAGGACGTCGAGGTCGCGCGCGCGGCTCTCGCAGCGGTCGGGGCGGAAGGTCCGACCCTCTGAGAACGCGCCTGCTCCCTCCGGGCGGTCGGTTCGTGCGACTGCGCGGCTGTCCCAACGCAGCTTTAACGCTCGATGGCCGAGCCCCCTCTCCAATCCCAACGTGCGTCAGTGCCAGGTTCCAGACGCGGCGACCCGCCGCTGCGGAGCGTGGAACACGATGGATTTCTTGATGCTCTTGGCCGGCGTTGCGGCCTTCTCGGCGCTCGCCGGGTACACGCTCGTCCTTGAGCGGCTGTGACATGACGGTCCTCGGACTGCCCGTCCTCGACGCCGCCCTCGGCGCGAGCGCCGTTCTCGCCGTCGCCGCGGTCTTCGTGGCCGCGCTGCTGCGTCCCGAGCGCTTCTGAAGCAGCGGCGCTGCGCTTTTCGGATCTCAAAGATGACAATCAACGGCTGGATGCAGATCGCGCTGTTCTGCGCGCTCGTCCTCGCGCTCACGCGTCCCCTCGGCGGCTTCCTCGCCCGGCTCTACGCTGGCGAACGCACGTTTCTCCATCCCGTGATCGGGCCAGTCGAGAGCGGTTTCTATCGGCTTTCCGGCGTCCGGCCAGGGGCTGAGCAGGGTTGGGCGTCCTACGCGTTGGCGATGCTCGCCTTCAATCTCGCGGGCTTCGCCGCGGTCTACGGGCTTCTGCGCCTGCAGGGCGTCCTGCCGTTCAACCCGCAAGGGTTTTCCGGCGTGACCCCCGACCTCGCGCTCAACACCGCGATCTCGTTCGTGACCAACACGAATTGGCAGTCCTACGGCGGCGAGGCGACGCTGTCCTACGGCTCCCAGATGTGGGCGCTGACCGTGCAGAACTTCGTCTCCGCGGCGACCGGCATGGCGGTCGCCGTCGCGCTGGTGCGCGGCTTCGCGCGCCGGTCCGCCGGGGGCCTCGGAAACTTCTGGGCCGACCTGACGCGATCGGTCCTCTACGTCCTGCTGCCCGCCTGCATCCTGCTCGCGCTGGTCTATGCCGCGCTCGGCGTCCCGCAGACGCTCGAGCCTTATGTCAGCGCCAAGACGCTCGAGGGCGCCGAGCAGACGATCGCTCTCGGACCGGTCGCGAGCCAGCTCGCGATCAAGATGCTCGGCACCAACGGCGGCGGCTTCTTCAACGCGAACTCCGCCCATCCCTTCGAAAACCCGTCGGAGCTCGCCAATCTGATTCAGATGGTCTCGATCTTCGCGATCGGAGCCGCGCTCACCAACGTCTTCGGCCGCATGGTCGGGGACGAGCGTCAGGGCTGGGCGATCCTTGGCGCGATGGGCGCGCTGTTCCTGGCCGGCGTCGCGCTCGTCTACTGGGCGGAAGTGGGCGCCAATCCGATCCATGCCGCGCTCGGGCTCGACCCGGCCTCCGGCAACATGGAGGGCAAGGAGGTCCGCTTCGGGATCGCGCTGTCGGCGCTGTTCGCGGTGGTCACGACGGCCGCCTCCTGCGGCGCGGTCAACGCCATGCACGACAGTTTCTCGGCGATCGGCGGGCTGATCCCGATGCTCAACATGCAGCTCGGCGAGGTGATCGTCGGAGGCGTCGGCGCGGGGCTTTACGGCGTTCTCCTGTTCGCCGTGGTCGCGGTGTTCGTCGCCGGGCTCATGGTCGGGCGGACGCCGGAGTACGTCGGCAAGAAGATCGAGTCGCGCGAGGTGAAGCTCACCATGCTGGCGCTGCTCTGCTCGCCGGCGGCGACCCTGATCGGGCTCGCGATCGCGTCCGTCAGTCCGCTCAGCCTCGCAGGGCTGCAGGAGAGCGGCCCGCACGGCTTCTCCGAGATGCTCTACGCGACGACTTCGGCCGCGGCCAACAACGGCTCGGCCTTCGCGGGCCTCACCGCCAACGCGCCGTTCTGGAACATCCTGCTCGCCGCCGGAATGATGATCGGCCGTTTCGCGCTGATCGTGCCGATGCTCGCGGTCGCGGGGTCGCTCGCCCGCAAGCCGGTCGTCCCGGTCTCGGCCGGCACCTTCCCGACCCATGGGCCGCTGTTCGTCGGGCTGCTTGTGGGCGTGATCCTGATCGTCGGCGGCCTCACCTATTTCCCGGCGCTGACGCTTGGCCCGGTCGCCGACGCCTTCGCGACGGCCGCAGGCGCGACGTGGTGACGCCGTGCCCCACGACGCCCGCCCGTTCCGCATTCGCTACGCCGAAGCCGCCGGCGCCCTGAAGCGCCGGCGCGCGGCGCGCGTCGTCCTTCTGCTTGTCCTGTTCGTCCTGTTCGCCAGCGTGATCGGAGCGTTCTCCGCGCCTCACGCCGATGCGGACCTCATCTGGTCAGACCCATGTCAGCACAGACCCGCTCCCTGTTCGATTTCGCACTGATCGCGCCGGCGCTCGCCTCCGCGGCGCGCAAGCTCGACCCCCGCCAGATGATCCGCAATCCCGTGATGTTCGCGGTCGAGATCGCGGCGGCGGTCGCCGCCGTCCTTTTCGCGCGCGACCTCGCCTCGGGCGGAAGCGCCGCCTTTTCCGGCCAGCTCACGTTCTGGCTTTGGCTCACCGTCTATTTCGCGACCTTCTCGGAAGCGATCGCCGAGGGCCGGGGCAAGGCCCAGGCCGACGCGCTGCGGCGGACGCGCTCGGAGACCATGGCGAAGCGTCTCCTCGGCGACGGCGTCGGCCTCGAGGAGATCGCCGCGGCCGCGCTGAAGGTCGGCGACGTCGTGCTGGTCGAGCCCGGCGACCTCATCCCCGGCGACGGCGAGGTGATCGAAGGCGTCGCGACCGTGGACGAGAGCGCGATCACCGGCGAAAGCGCGCCGGTGATCCGCGAGTCCGGCGGCGACCGCTCGGCGGTGACGGGAGGCACGAAGGTGCTGTCGGACCGTATCAAGGTGCGCATCACCGCCGCGAGCGGCTCGAGCTTCCTCGACCGGATGATCGCGCTGGTCGAGGGCGCCGAGCGCGCCAAGACCCCGAACGAGATCGCCCTCACCATCCTGCTCGCGGGCCTCAGCCTGATCTTCGTGCTGGCGGTCGCGACGATCCCGGCTTTCGCGTCCTACGCCGGGGGCGTGGTTCCCGTGATCGTGCTCGTCGCGCTGTTTGTGACGCTGATCCCCACCACGATCGGCGGCCTGCTCTCGGCGATCGGCATCGCGGGCATGAACCGGCTGGTGCGCTTCAATGTGCTCGCCATGTCCGGGCGCGCGGTCGAGGCCTCGGGCGACGTCGACGTTCTGCTGCTCGACAAGACCGGCACCATCACGCTCGGAAACCGCCAGGCGGCCGAGTTTCTGCCCCTGCCGGGGGTCCGCCCGAGCGAACTCGCGGACGCCGCGCAGCTCGCGAGCCTCTCGGACGAGACGCCCGAAGGACGCTCGATCGTGGTGCTCGCCAAGGAGGCGCACGGCCTGCGGGGCCGCGAAATGGGCCCGCTCGAGGCGACCTTCATTCCCTTCACCGCCCAGACCCGCATGAGCGGGGTCGACATGGGCGCCTCGAAGATCCGCAAGGGCGCGGCCGAGGCGGTCATCGCCCATGTGAAGCAGCTTGGCGGGACCATCCCCGCGGAGCTCGCCGAGATCGTCGAGCGCGTCGCGAAGGCCGGCGGCACGCCGCTGGTCGTGGCGCGCGACGCGCAGCCGCTCGGCGTCGTCTATCTCAAGGACATCGTCAAAGGCGGCATCCGCGAACGTTTCGCGGAGCTTCGGGCGATGGGCATCCGCACGGTCATGATCACGGGCGACAACCCGATGACCGCGGCCGCGATCGCCGCGGAGGCCGGCGTCGACGATTTTCTGGCCGAGGCGACGCCCGAGATGAAGCTCGCGCTGATCCGGAGGGAGCAGGCCGGCGGGAAGCTCGTCGCCATGTGCGGCGACGGCACCAACGACGCGCCCGCGCTCGCCCAGGCCGACGTCGGGGTGGCGATGCAGACCGGCACGGTCGCGGCGCGCGAGGCCGGCAACATGGTGGACCTCGACTCGGACCCCACCAAGCTCATTGAGATCGTCGGCATCGGCAAACAGCTGCTGATGACCCGCGGCGCCCTCACCACCTTCTCGATCGCGAACGACGTCGCGAAATACTTCGCGATCCTGCCCGCGATGTTCGTGACGCTCTACCCGTCGCTGGGCGCGCTCAACGTCATGGGGCTCGCCTCGCCCGAGAGCGCGATCCTCTCCGCCATCATCTTCAACGCGCTGATCATCGTGGCGCTGGTGCCGCTCGCGCTCCGGGGCGTCAGCTACACGCCGTCCAGCGCCGCGGCGCTGCTGCGGCGGAACCTTCTCGTCTACGGCCTCGGCGGCCTGATCGCGCCCTTCCTCGGCATCAAGCTGATCGACATGGGCGTCTCGGCGCTCGGTCTCGCGTGACGCCTATCCCGCTCCTGATCGGATCAACCGCAATGCTTACCCATCTCCGCCCCGCCGTTGTCCTCCTGACGCTGTTCACGCTCGTCACGGGTGTCGCCTATCCCCTCGCGATCACCGGGATCGCCCAGACCATCGTCCCCTCCGCCGCCAACGGCTCGATGATCGAGAAGGACGGCGCGATCGTCGGCTCCCGCTTGATCGGCCAGTCGTTCGCGAGCCCGCGCTACTTCCACGACCGGCCGTCGGCCGCCGGAACGGCGGGCTACGACGCGGCCGCTTCCTCCGGCTCCAACCTCGGGCCGACGTCCAAGGCGCTCGCCGAGCGCATCGCCGGCGACATCGGCAGGGCGAAGGCGGAGGACGGAATCGCCGGCCCGGTTCCGGCCGATCTCGTCACGGCGTCGGGCTCGGGGCTCGACCCCGACATCTCCCCCGCCGCGGCCTTCGCGCAGGTCGACCGGGTGGCGCGCGCGCGGGGCCTGGCCGCCCCGGACCTGCGGGCGCTGGTCGAGCGCTCGATCGAGCCGCGCGCGTTCGGCCTGATCGGCGAGCCGCGGGTGAACGTGCTGGCGCTCAACCTCGCGCTCGACGGCGGCGCGAAGCCATGACGCGTCGGCGCGATCGCGGCGTATAACCTGCCGGAATGGCCGCAGACGCCCGCCCCTCTCCCGAAAGCTTCCTCGCCGCAGCGGCTCGCGGCGAGCGTGGGCGGCTGAAGATCTTCTTCGGCGCGGCCCCGGGGGTCGGCAAGACCTACGAGATGCTGACCGCGGCCCACGCCGCCAAGCGCGAGGGCGTGGACGTCGTGATCGGCGTGGTCGAGACCCACGGGCGGGCCGAGACGTTGGCGCTGGTCGAAGGCCTCGAAGCGCTGCCGCAGCGCGAGGTCGCCTATCGCGGCCGGACGCTTCAGGAGATGGACGTGGACGCGGTGCGGAAGCGCGCTCCTGCCCTCGTCCTGGTGGACGAACTGGCGCACGCCAACACTCCCGGCTCTCGGCATCCGAAGCGCCATCAGGACGTCGAGGAGCTGCTTGCGGCGGGGATCGACGTGCTGACGACGCTGAACGTCCAGCACCTCGAAAGCCTGAACGACGTCGTGGCCCGCATCACCCGGGTGCGGGTGCGTGAAACCGTTCCCGACCGGCTGTTCGATCTCGCGGATGAGGTCGAGGTCATCGACGTCACGCCCGACGCGCTGCGAAAGCGGCTTGCGGCCGGCAAGGTCTACGTCCGCGAGCAGGCGGAGCGCGCCGTCCGGCATTTCTTCCAGCCCGGCAACCTGACGGCGCTCCGCGAACTCGCGCTCCGCCGCACCGCCGAGCGCGTCGACAGCGACATGCGCGACTACATGGCCGCGAACGCGATCGAGGGGCCATGGCCCGCGAGCGAGCGCGTGCTGGTCGCGATCGACGAGCGCCCCGGCGCCGCGGCGCTGGTGCGCGCTGGAAAGCGTCTTGCGGACCGCGCCCGCGCGCCCTGGCACTGCGTCGCGATCGAGACCGCTCGACACGCGCGCATGTCGGAGGTCGAGCGCGACCGGGTCGCCGACACGCTCCGCCTCGCGGAGGCGCTCGGCGCCGAGGCGCTGATGCTGCCGGGCGGCGCCGACGTCGCGGACGAACTTCTGGATTTCGCGCGAAGCCGCAACGTCACGACGATCGTCGTGGGCAAGGCGAAGCGCTCCGCCTGGTTCACGCTCACGCGCGGCTCGGTGGTCGCGAACCTGATCGATCGCGCGGGTTCGATCGCGGTGCAGGTGATCTCGGGCGACAGCGAAACCGCACCGCCCAAGACGGTGGCGACGCGCCCCGACGATCGAACGGCGGGCCTGGCGGCCTACGCCGCGGCGGCGCTTGCGGTCGCGCTCGCCGGCGGCGTGGGGCTCGCGATCGACCTCGCCATCGACCTGCCCAACATCTCGCTGATCTTCGTGCCCGCGGTGCTGCTGGTCGCGGGCCGCTACGGCCTGCTGCCGTCGCTCGCGGCCTCGGTCATGTCGGCGGTCGCCTACAACGTCCTGTTTCTCGATCCGCGCTACTCGCTGACCGTCAACGACCCCGCGAACGTGGTCGCGCTCGGGTTCTTCTCGCTGACCGCGGTGCTGGCGAGCTCGGTCGCGGCCCGGGCCCGGGCGCAGACCATCTCGGCCCGAACCCAGGCGCGCGTGACAGCCGAGCTCTACGCCTTCTCGCGCAAGCTCGCGGCCGTCGCGACCGAGGACGATCTGCTGTGGGCCGCCGCCCATCAGGTCGCGCTCATGCTGAAGGCCGACGTCGTGCTGCTCACCGCCCAGCCCGACGGCCTCGCCATCGGCGGCGCCTATCCGCCGGAGGACGACCTCGTTCCGGCCGAACGCGCCGCCGCGACCTGGGCCTACGAGCACGACGAACCCACGGGCCGCGGCGCCCCGACGCTTCCCGGCGCGACCCGGCTGTTCCTGCCGCTCAAGACCAGCCGCGGCCGGCTCGGCGTCGTGGGCGTCGCGCGCGGCGTCGACGGTCCGGTGCTGACGCCGGTCGAGCGCCGCCTGCTCGACGCCCTGGCCGACCAGACCGCCGTCGCGCTCGAACGCGTCCGGCTCGGAGCCGACGTCGACCAGGCGCGGCTCGAGGCGGAGACTGAACGGCTGCGCGGGGCGCTGCTGACCTCCGTCAGCCACGACCTCAAGACGCCGCTCGCCACCATCATGGGGGTGATCACGAGCCTCCGGAGCTTCGGAAGCCGCTACGACGACGCCACCCGCGACGACATGCTCGCGAGCGCGCAGAGCGAGACCGAGCGGCTCAACCGTTTTGTGGCGAACCTGCTGGACGTGGTGCGGCTCGACGCCGGCGGCATGGCCGTGAAGCTGGAGCCGCTCGACGTCGAGGACATGGCCGGCGTCGCGCTCCGCCGCGCCAGCGCGGCGCTTGGCGACCGCGTCGTGACGCTCGACTTTCCCGACGAGCCGCTGGTGGCCCTTGGCGACCCCGTGCTGTTCGAGCACGCGCTGATGAACGTTCTGGAGAATGCAGGCAAGCACACGCCGCCAAGCGCCCGGATCGACATCCGCGGCGCGCGCGACGCGGGCGACGTCGTGCTGACCGTGACGGACGACGGGCCGGGGATCGCGCCGCAGGATCTGCCGCATGTCTTCGACCGCTTCTACCGCTCGGCTGGCGGCGACCGCAAAACCCCGGGCGCGGGCCTCGGCCTCGCCATCGCCAAGGGCTTTCTCGAAGCGCAGGGCGGCTCGGCGGAAGCTGGCCCCGCTCCGTCCGGCCAGGGCGCGCGCTTCGTGCTGCGCCTGAAGACGGACGCCGCCGCCGAAACCCGGAGCCCGTCCTGATGGCGTCCAGCGCGATCACCGTCCTGATCGTCGACGACGAGGCGCCGATCCGGCGTTTCCTGAAGGCGACCCTGGCTGTCAACGATTACAGGACGTTCGAAGCCGAGACCGCGGCCGAGGCGCTGCGTCTGCTGCGCCACGTCTCGCCCGAACTCGTGCTGCTCGATCTCGGCCTTCCCGACATGGACGGGCTCGACGTGATCCGCGCCATCCGCGCCGGGAGCCCGGTCCCGATCGTCGTGCTGTCGAGCCGAGGCGACGAGGCCGCCAAGGTCGCGGCGCTCGATCTCGGCGCCGACGACTACGTGACGAAGCCGTTCGGGGCCGACGAACTGATGGCGCGCATGCGCGCGGCGCTCCGCCACCGGCTTGCCGACCGTGGCGCCGAGCCGGTCTTCAGCGCGGGTCCGCTGACCGTCGATCTCGCGCGCCATCTCGTGACCCGCGACGGCGCGGAGGTGAAGCTCAGCCCCAAGGAGTTCGCCATCCTGAGGGAGCTGATCGTCCACGCCGGGAAGGTGTTGACCCACCGGCATCTGTTCCGCGCCGTCTGGGGCCAGGACGACGGCGACCAGACTTCGCTGCGGGTCTTCATCCGCCAGCTGCGCGTCAAGCTCGAAGCCGATCCCGCCCGCCCGTCGCTGGTTCTGACGGAACCCGGCGTCGGCTATCGACTTTCAGGATGACGGTCTCCGCTGGCTGTCCGAGAATGCGCCAAAGTCGTTTTCAAGCCTGATGGCTGAAGGAGCAGGTCATGACCGATAGCCCATCGTCGAAGTCGAAGGTCAAGAACGACGCGAAGGGCGCCATGGCGCCCTCGCAGGGCGACAGCCGGAACAACGGCGCGCACAGCGCAAAACCGGGCGGCGATCGAGACGCGACGCGCAAGCCGGACGACCACTCCGCGCCGCGGCGCCCGGTGACGGATCGCCGGGACGAGCCGAAGGACAGCTCGACCTGACTGCGACGTGCTGCCCGAGCCGCGCCGTCCCGACTCTCGGGGCATGGCGGCGGCTCTTCAGGAGCGGCGCCGCGCAGATCGCGCGCGGCGGACGACGAGCCCCGCGTTCGCTTGACCTCCGCCGTACCTGATGCTGACTGGCGAAGCCGCAAGACTGGGAGCTGGATATGCCGGAAAACACCAAGCAAGTGAGCGACGCTCAGGCGAAGAAGCGCGCCGATCGGCAAACGGCCAAGGCTCGGGCCAGGAAGCTGGCGGCGGATCCGAAAGCCGCGGCGCAAGCGCAGAAGCTTGCGGACAAGGAGGCGATCAAGAAGGCGAAGCGTCTCGATCGCAAGGTCGCGAAGATCGCCAACGCGGCCGCCGACGAGGCTGGCTGAGACGCGGTTCCGCGCGGCAGGCGAGGGGACTATCGCCGATTTGCGCAGGGGAACGTCGCGGATCGGTCGCGTCTCCTGTATGATGGCGAACTTGCACAAGGAGTTTGCTTTTGGATCAGGTCATTCAGGAGGGCCGTGAGGCCTTTGTCGCCGGCGTTGAAATGCGGCGTTGCCCCTACAAGGACTCCAGCCGGCGGGACGCCTGGCTGAAGGGTTGGGTCGAAGCCCGTCAGACCTCACGCGCGCCGGACTGACATCCGTCCGCTTTCAAAAAGCCGTCCGACGGCATCTCGTCGGGCGGCTTTTTCGCGCCTGGACGGCCGCTTCCGGGCGGAGAGGCGCCGCGTGCGTCGGTCGACGCGTTCCGCGCGCGATCCGCTCCCGGCGGCTTAGGTCGCCTGCGTGAGCGAGACACGCGCCTCGAGCGCCGCGGCGCTTTCCTTCCGCTCGCTGTAGCGGTCGGTCAGATGGTCGGAGACGTCGCGGGTGAGACGCGTGAACTTCACCAGCTCCTCCATGACGTCGACCACGCGGTCGTAATAGGCGGAGGGCTTCATGCGTCCGTCGTCGCCGAACTCCTCAAAGGCTTTCGCGACCGACGACTGGTTCGGGATCGTCAGCATGCGCATCCACCGGCCGAGGATGCGCATCTGGTTCACGGCGTTGAACGACTGCGAGCCGCCGGATACCTGCATCACCGCGAGCGTGCGTCCTTGCGTCGGCCGCACCGCGCCGAGGGCGAGGGGGATCCAGTCGATCTGGGATTTCATGACGCCGGTCATCGCGCCGTGCCGTTCGGGGCTCGTCCAGACCTGCGCCTCGGACCACAGCGACAGTTCGCGCAACTCCTGCACCTTGGGATGATCGACGGGAGCCCCGTCCGGCAGGGGAAGGCCCGTGGGGTCGAACACCTTCGTGTCGCAGCCCAGGCGCTTCAGCAGGCGCTCGGCCTCGAGGGTCAGCAGGCGGCTGTAGGAGACGGGCCGCAGCGAGCCATAGAGCAGCAGCACGCGGGGGGCGTGGGTCGAGCGCGGTCCGTGGAGACGCGAGAGGTCCGGCGTCGGGAGGAGGGCGTCCGTCACGTTCGGCAGGTCGGTCATCCCGCGCCTCGACCGCTCGCCACGACCTCGCCGTCCTCCTTGGTGAAGTCGTCGGCTAGGGGCGTAGGCAGGATCTCGAGCACGGCTTCCGACGGGCGGCAGAGCCGCACGCCGCGCGACGTGAACACGAACGGGCGGTTGATCAGAATGGGGTGCGCCAGCATGGCGTCGAGAATCCCGTCGTCGGTTACGCCCGGCTGGCCGAGACCGAGCGCCGCAAAGGGCGTTCCCTTCTCCCGGGCGGCCTCCCGCGGGCTCAGTCCGGCGTCGGAGATCGCCTTCGCCAACTCGTCGCGCGTCGGCGGCGTCTTCAGGTATTCGACGACGGTCGGCTCGACGCCCGCCGCGCGGATCATCGCCAGCGTGTTGCGCGACGTCCCGCAGGCGGGGTTGTGCCAGATGGTGACGGCCTCGCTCACAGCGGCCTCCTCAGGAACGGGTTTCGGGGGCGGCCGCGCGCACGCCGCGGGCCTCGTACCAGGGCTTCGAGCGGTTCACGATCCAGACGACCGACAGCATCACCGGAACCTCGATCAGCACGCCGACGACCGTCGCGAGCGCCGCGCCTGACTTGAAGCCGAACAGGCTGATCGCGGCCGCCACCGCGAGCTCGAAGAAGTTCGAGGCCCCGATCAGCGCCGACGGGCCGGCCACGCAATGGGCCTCGCCAGTCGCGCGGTTGAGCAGGTAGGCAAGGCCGGAGTTGAAGTAGACCTGGATCAGGATCGGAACGGCAAGCAGGGCGATGACGACCGGCTGGGCGATGATCTGCTCGCCCTGGAAGGCGAACAGCAGAACCAGCGTCGCGAGCAGGGCGGCGAGCGACAGCGGCTGGATCCGCGCCAGCAGGCGTTGGAGCGCAGCCGGTCCGCCAGACGCCAAAACCTGCCGCCGCAGCGCCTGAGCGACGATCACCGGCACGACGATGTAGAGGGCGACCGAGAGGATCAATGTTTCCCACGGCACGGTGATCGATGACAGTCCGAGCAGCAGAGCGACGATCGGCGCGAAGGCCACGATCATGATCGCGTCGTTGACCGCGACCTGGGAGAGGGTGAACAGCGGGTCGCCCTTGGTCAGGTTCGACCACACGAACACCATCGCGGTGCAAGGCGCGGCGGCCAGCAGGATCAGCCCTGCGATGTAGCTGTCGATCTGCTCGGCGGGCAGCCAGGGCCGGAACAGCCAGCCGACGAAGAGCCAGCCCAACAGCGCCATCGAGAACGGCTTCACCGCCCAGTTGACGAACAGCGTCACCGAGATCCCGCGCCAATGCGCGGCGACCTCTCGCAGCGCCGCGAAGTCGACCTTGACCAGCATCGGGATGATCATCAGCCAGATCAGCGCCGCGACGGGCAGATTGACCCGCGCGACTTCCAGGGCGCCGATCGCCTGGAAGAGGTCCGGCGCGGCGTAACCCAGCGCGACCCCTACGACGATGCACAGGAAGACCCAGACGGTCAGGTAGCGCTCGAACAGGGACATCGGTCAGGACCCCGCAGTCGGCGCGGGGGCGCAACCGCAGCTCCGCTCGAGCTGCTCGAAAACCGGGGCGCACACCTCGGGCCGTCCCCCGCAACAGTCCTCCAGCAGGTAGTTCACGAGGCCGCGCATGCCGTCGAAGTTCGCGGCGTAGAGGATCGACCGCCCGTCGCGGACGCCGGTGATCAGGCCCGCCCGCGACAGGATCGCGAGGTGCGTCGAAAGCGTGTTCTGAAGGCAGCCGAGGGCGTCGGCGATCCCCCCTGCGGGAAGGGGATTCGGCGCGATCGTCACAAGGTGCCGGAAGACCCGGAGCCGCGTGGGCTGGCCAAGCGCGAACAGCGCGTCGAGCGCCCCGTCTTCGTGGAGGCGGGCGCTCGGAGAGGCAGGGGCGGGCATTCGCGGCTCCGTGCGATCATGGACCCATTCTTATCGATAAATCGAAGAATGTCGATATGGGGATCGACGCCGGGGCGTGGCGGCGGTCGTCGCCCTTTCGCGACCGTCCTGTCAGCTTCCCTGCGCCGCGGTTTCTTATGTTGCAACGCCAAGCGCCATGCCGCTACAAGCGGACATTCGTTCGGACCCGGTGCAAGCCCGGGTGGCTCTTCCGGCCGCCGATCCGCCGGACCACGCAATCGACCCCACAGCGTTTCACGCCGCGCCTCGCGGCGGCGCGCGCTTGCGTCTTGCGGATGTTTCCATGACCCAAACCTCTCTCGCCTCCAGCCGGCTGTCCCGCTTTCGAGCGGACGTCCTGTCGGGCGTCGTCGTCGCCATCGCCCTGATCCCGGAGGCGATCGGCTTTTCGGTGATCGCCGGCGTCGACCCCAAGGTCGGCCTCTACGCCTCCGTGGTGATCGCCATTGTCATCTCGGTGGTGGGCGGCCGGCCGGCGATGATCTCGGCGGCGACGGCGGCTACCGCCGTCGTGATGACGCCGCTCGTGCGCGACCACGGCGTCGACTACCTCTTCGCCGCGACCCTTCTCATGGGCGTCTTCCAGATCGTCGCCGGGCTGCTGAAGCTGGGCCGGTTGATGCGGTTCGTCTCGCAGTCCGTCATGACGGGGTTCGTCAACGCGCTCGCGATCCTGATCCTCGCCGCCCAGGCGCCGGAACTCGTGAACGTCCCGCCCGCGACCTATGGGCTGATCGCGCTCGGACTGGCGATCATCTACCTGCTGCCGCGGGTGACGAGCGCGATCCCCTCGCCGCTGGTCGCCATCGTCGCGCTGACGGCTCTCGCGGCATGGCTCGGCCTCGACGTCCGCACGGTCGCGGATCTGGGCGAACTGCCGTCCAGCCTGCCGACGCTCGGGCTGCCCGCCGTGCCCTACACCTTCGAGACCCTGCGCATCATCGCCCCTGTCGCGCTGACGCTCGCGGCGGTCGGCCTGCTGGAGTCGCTGCTCACCGCGCAGATCGTCGACGACATGACCGACACGCCGTCGTCCAAGAACCGCGAATGCCTGGGGCAGGGCGCGGCCAACATGGCCGCGGCCGCTTTCGGCGGCATGGGCGGCTGCGCGATGATCGGTCAGTCGGTCATCAACGTCTCGTCCGGCGCGCGGGGGCGGCTGTCGACCTTCACGGCGGGGGCGTTCCTGCTGGTCCTGCTGGTGCTCCTGCAGGACCTTCTGAAGCTCGTGCCGGTCGCGGCGCTGACCGCCGTCATGATCATGGTGTCGCTCAACACCTTTTCATGGGGGTCGCTGAAGCGGCTGCGCACCAATCCGTGGCCCTCTTCGGTCGTCATGGTGGCGACGGTGGCGACGGTGGTCGCGACCCATGACCTCGCCAAGGGCGTGATCGTCGGCGTGCTGCTGTCGGGCGTGTTCTTCGCGGGAAAGGTCTCGCGCCTCAGCCGCGTGGTCTCGGCGCTCTCCCCCGATGGGCGCACGCGGACGTACAGGGTCGAAGGCCAGGTGTTCTTCGCGTCCGCCGGAGCCTTCGCCGAGCGGATCGATCTGCTGGAGGACGTCGATCGCCTCGTCATCGACGTCGCCGCAGCGCATTTCTGGGACATCTCGGCGATCGCGGCGCTGGACCGTGTGGTGCTGAAGGCGCGGGCGCTCGGACGCGAGGTCCAGATCGTCGGCCTGAACGAGGCCAGCGCCACCATGGTCGAGCGCTTCGCCGAGCACGACAAAGAGGCGCCGGCGTCCCGCGCCGCCCACTGACGGCGGAGCGGGCTTAACCTTTGGGTAGGATGTCGTGCGGGGAAAGCGTTCCCTGTCCGATCACGCGGAACGAATCCGGACCGTCGCGATCTGTTCCCCGTCAGGCCGGTCCGATCAGCTCAGCCGTCCCGCCGGCTTGTCGGACGCGACGTTGACGGCAAGGTTGTCCGCCAGATCCCGCAGCACGAGGATCAGGTCTTCCAGCTGCTTGGCGGTCGCCACGAGCTGGACGGCCTCGCTGTTGCGCATGGTCGGATCAAGGGCGAACTCGATCCGGAGCATGCCCGCCATCCCATCGGTCATCGCGGCGGTCTCGTAGCCGACGATCGGATTGACGGCGAGGCCGCCGCCCGGATGCCGTTTCCAGTCCTTCAGCGCCACTTTGCGGTTCCTCTCGACAACGAACGCAGCGAGACGTAACCAGCGATCGTCGTGGCGGCAAGCGTCGGACCGCGCGCGATCAGCGCGCCCGGGCGGCGAGCCGAGGTCCCGTCGCGACGTCGACAACTTCCGGCTTCGACACCTCGACCGGTTTGCCCCAGCCGCCGCCGAGCGCTTTCTGAAGCGCCACATAGTTCGTGGCGGCCAGCACGCGGCTGGCGAGCAGCGCGTCTTCCGCGTCGTAGAGCGAGCGCTCGGCGTCGAGCACATCGAGGAAGGCGGAGCTGCCGGCCCTGTAGAGCTCGCGGGACAGCCGGGCTGAATCCCGGTAGGCGGAGGCCGATGCGCCGAGCTTCGCGGTCCGCTCGCGCTCCTTGCGCAGGGCGACGAGCGCGTTCTCGACGTCTTCGAACGCTGTCAGCACCGAGGCCCTGAAGGCCACGAAGTACTGGTCCCGCTGGGCGCGCGCCACGTCGACCGCGGCGACGAGCGAGCCGCCCTCGAACAGCGGCACGTTCACCGAGGGTCCGTAGGACCAGCCGATCGTGGAGCGCTTCGCGAGGTCTCCGACCTTCGCGCTGGTGGTGGAGATGGATCCGGTCAGGCTGACGCTGGGGTAGAGCGCGGCCTCGGCCTGCCCGATCTTGGCCGTGTACTGCGCGAGCTGGCGTTCGGCGAGCCGCACGTCGGGCCGCGCCCGCAGCACGTCGGCGGGAACGCCCGCCGCCGGCATGCCCTTCGGCGCGGGGATCGGTCTGGCCGCGGCGAGGCGGGGCCCAAGCGCGCTCGGCGCACGGCCGGTGAGCACGCCCAGCCGGTGGACCGACTGCGCGAACGAGGTCTCGAGCGTCGGGATCTCGGCTTCGGTGGAGGCGGCCAGCCCCTTCGCGTTGGCGACGTCGACGCCCGAGGCCGAACCCGCCTCCAGCTTCTGCTCGGTGAGGCTCGCGGTCTCGCGCTGGGAGGCGGCGGTGCGGCGGGCGAGGGCGATCCGCGCCTGGTAGCCGCGCGCTTCGACATAGTTCTGCGCCACGTCGCCGATCAGCGTCAGCAGGGTGGAGCGCAGATCCTCCTCGGCGGCGTCGACGCCGTAGGTCGCGGCTTCGACCTCGCGGCGCGTGCCCCCGAACAGGTCGAGCTCCCAGCTGGCGTCGAAGCCGGCCTGGAAAGTGCTGGTCAGCGCCGATTTTCCCGTCCCCGTCTGGGTTGCGGCGGTCTTGGCGCGGTCGCCCGACCCGACGCCGTCGAGGGTCGGGAACAGGCCGCCGGCGGCCTGGCGCCGGGACGCCCGCGCTTCGCGGATCGAGGCCTTTGCGGTCGCAACGTCCAGATTGCCCGCCACCGCCTCGGAGACGAGCGCGTTGAGCAGCGGGTCATTCAGGTTGCGCCACCACTCGGCGAGTTGGGGCCGGGCCGGCTTGGTCGCCTCGGCCTCCGCGCCCCAGCGGGCGGGCAGCGACAGCGACGGCGTCCGATAGTCGGGACCGACCGCGCAGCCGGCCAGAAGGGCCGCCATCGAGACCGTCGCGAGGCGGCGCAGGAGGCGGCCGGTGGAAAGGCTCATCATCGTTCAGGCCTCCGACGGGGTGGCGGCGGCGGCCGCGGGTCGGCCCGGGAAGAGCCGACGGACCAGCACGTAAAGCAGCGGCGCGAAGAACACCCCGAGCAGGGTGGCCGCGATCATGCCGCCCATGACCCCGATGCCGATCGAGTTCTGCGCCCCTGAGCCGGCGCCGCTGGCGATGGCGAGCGGCGTGACGCCCAGGATGAAGGCGAAGGAGGTCATCAGGATCGGCCGCAGGCGCTGACGCGCCGCTTCGAGCGTCGCCTCCACCAGGCCCTGGCCCGCCGCCTGCCGCTCGATCGCGAACTCGACGATCAGGATCGCGTTCTTCGCCGCGAGGCCGATCGTCGTGAGCAGGCCAACCTTGAAGTAGACGTCGTTCGTCTGGCCGAAGAGCGTCGCGGCGGCGACCGCACCGAACACGCCGATCGGCACGGCGAGCATGACGGCGAGCGGGACCGACCAGCTCTCGTAGAGCGCTGCGAGGCAGAGGAAGACGACGAGGATCGAAATTGCGTAGAGCGCGGTCGCCTGGCTTCCCGAGAGCTTTTCCTGGTGCGACAGGCCGGTCCATTCGTGGGCGTAGCCCGGCGGCAGCGCCGCGATCATGCGGTCGATCTCGTCCATCGCGTCGCCGGAGCTGACGCCCGGCGCCGCTGTGCCCTGGATCTCAACGGCGGAGGAGCCGTTGTAGCGCTCGAGCCGAGGGGAGCCGTAGCTCCAGTCGCCCGTCGCGAAAGCGGAGAACGGCACCATCTCGCTGTTCGAATTGCGGACGTACCAGAGGCCGAGGTGGTCCGGCTGCATGCGGAACGCCGCGTCGGCCTGCACATAGACGGTCTTCACGCGGCCGCGGTCGATGAAATCGTTGACGTAGGCGCCGCCCCAGGCGGTGGAGAGCGTGGTGTCGACGTCGGACAGGTTAAGGTCGTAGGCGCTCGCCTTCTCCTGGTCGATCGCGACCGAGTACTGCGGCGTGTCCTCCATGCCGTTCGGCCGGACGCCCACCAGAGCGGCGTTCTGGGCGGCCTCGCCGAGCAGCCTGTTCCGGGTCGCCATCAGCGCCGCGTGGCCCGCGCCATTGATGTCCTGCAGATAGAAGCTGAAGCCGCTGTTGTTGCCGAAGCCCTGGATCGCGGGCGGCGCCAGCGCGAAGATCTGCCCATCGCGGATCGCGGAGAACGCCGCCTGCGCGCGGCGCGCGACCGCTTGCGCCGAGAGGCTGGCGTCCTTCCGCTTGGCGAACTCCTTGAGCTTGATGAAGGCGATGCCGACGTTCTGGCCCGACCCGCCGAAACCGAAGCCGACGCTGGAAAACACGCCGTCGACGGCGTCCGCCTCTTTGGTCATGTAGTATTCGCGAACCTGCTTCAGCGCGTTCAGCGTCCGGTCGGCGGTCGCGCCGACCGGCATCTGCACCGCCGTGATGAGCATGCCCTGGTCCTCCTCGGGGAGGAACGAACTCGGCAGCTTGGCGAACAGCCACGCCGTCGCGCCGCAGATCACCGCAAACGCCAGCAGCGCGCGGAGTGAGCGTCGGACCAGTCCGCCCACGGCGTTGCGATAGCCCGTCGCGAGCCTGTCGAACGTTCGGTTGAACCAGCCCGGAAAGCCGCGCCGGGGGCCATGCTTTTTCGGCTTCAGCAGCGTGGCGCAGAGCGCGGGCGTCAGGATCAGCGCCACGAGGGCGGAGAGAGCCATCGCGCTGACGATCGTGACCGAGAACTGCCGGTAGATGACGCCGACCGAGCCCGAGAAGAACGCCATCGGCACGAACACCGCCGAGAGCACCAGGGCGATGCCGACCAGCGCGCCCGTGATCTCGTGCATGGACTTGATGGTGGCGTCCTTTGGCGGAAGCTTCTCCTCCTCCATCACCCGCTCGACGTTCTCGACGACCACGATGGCGTCGTCGACGAGCAGGCCGATGGCGAGCACCATCGCGAACATGGTCAGCGTGTTGATGGTGTAGCCGGCGAGCGCCAGCACGCCGAAGGTTCCGAGCAGCACGACAGGCACGGCGAGCGTCGGGATCAGCGTCGCGCGCAGATTCTGGAGGAAGACCAGCATCACCACGAAGACGAGCACGATCGCCTCGAGCAGGGTCTTCACCACCTCCTCGATCGAGAGCCGGACGAACGGCGTGGTGTCGTAGGGGTAGTAGACCTCGACGCCCTCGGGGAAGGTCGCCTTCAGACGTTCGATCGCAGCCTTCACGGCGGAGGCCGTGTCGAGCGCGTTGGCGCCGGTCGCGAGGCTGACCGCGAGACCGGCGGTGTTCTTGCCGTTGTAGGACGCGGTGGTGGTGTAGTCCTCAGCGCCGAGCTCGACGGCCGCGACGTCGTTGAGGCGGACGATGGAGCCGCCCTCGGCGCTCTTGAGGATGATGTTCTCGAACTGCTGCGGCGTCTGCAGCCGGCTTTTCGCGGTGATCGTCGCGTTGAGCTTCTGGCCCCTGACCGACGGCAGGCCGCCGAGTTGTCCCGCGGAGACCTGCGTGTTCTGCGCCTCGATCGCGGAGGTCACGTCGCTCGGCATCAGCGCGTACTTCTGGAGCTTCGCCGGATCGAGCCAGATCCGCATGGCGTAGCCGGAGCCGAACAGCTGGGTCTGGCCGACGCCTTCGATGCGCTTCAGCGTGTCGTTGAGCGTGGAGTCGACGTAGTCGGCGAGATCGGTCGAGTTCAGCCGCCCGTCTTCCGAGGTGAAGGCCGCGACCAGAAGGAAGCCGCCGGTCGACTTCGTCACCGTCAGCCCGACGTCGCGGACGGCCTGCGGCAGTTGCGACTCGACGAGGTTGAGCTTGTTCTGGACCTGCATCTGCGCGACGTCGGGATCGGCCGCGTTGGTGAAGGTGATCTTGATCTCCGCCGAGCCGGACCAGGTCGAGGTCGAGGTCATGTAGTCCAGGTTGTCGAGCCCGGTCATGCCCTGCTCGATGACCTTGGTCACCGAGTTCTCGATGGTCTGCGCGTCCGCGCCGGAGTAGGTGGCGGAGATGTTGACGGTCGTCGGCGCGATCTCGGGATACTGCGAGATCGGCAGGTTCACGATGGCGAGCGCGCCGCCGAGCATCACTGCGATCGCCAGCACCCAGGCGAAGATCGGGCGATCGATGAAGAAGCGGGACATGGGCGATCAGTCCTTGTGAGCCGCATCGCGAATGTCGCCGGTGGCGTCGTCCACCGAGACCTCGGCCGCCGTCACCTCCTGACCCGCGCGAACGTTCTGGCCGCCCTCGACGACGACCTTGTCGCCGGCCTTCAGTCCCTGGTCGACGAGCCAGGAATTGCCGATCTGGCGGCCGACCACGATCACGCGCTCTTCGATCTTGCTGTCGGCCCCGACGACCTTGACGGTGGCCTCGCCCTTCGTGTTGCGGCCGACCGCTTGCTGGGTGACGAGCACGCTGTTCGGCGCCACGCCCTCTTCGATCACAGCTCGCACATACATGCCGGGCAGCAGCAGCCGATCGGGGTTGGGGAACGAGGCGCGCACCGTGAAGGTGCCGGTCGTCTCGTCGACGTTGGCCTCGGCGAACTGCAGCGCGCCGTTCTGGCCATAGGTGGAGCCGTTCTCGAGATGGAGCTTCACGGCCACGTCGGGCCCGCGGAACTTGAGGCGGCCGGTCTTCACCGCCTCCCTGAAGCGCAGCAGGTTGGTGCTCGACTGGGTGACGTCGACGTTGATCGGATCGAGCGTGCGCACGGTCGTCAGCGCCGTATCCTGGCTCGCCGTCACCAGCGCGCCGGGCGTCAGCGACGACGCGTCGACGCGGCCGCCGATCGGCGCGCGGATCGTCGTGTAGTCCAGATTGATCCTCGCGGTGTCGACCTCGGCCTTGGCGGAGGCGACGTCCGCGATCGCCTGGGCGAGAGCGGCCTCGGCGTCGTCGAGATCCTGTTTCGAGACCGCGGAGCCCTTGGCGAGCCCCTGGTACCGGTCAACCTTGGCCTGCGCGCTCGGCACCGCGGCCTCGGCCTTCTGCTGGGCCGCGATGGCGCTGTCGTAGCTCGCCTTATAGGAGGCGGGGTCGATCTGGTAGAGCGGGTCGCCCTGCTTGACCTCGCTGCCCTCCTTGAACAACCGCGTCTGGATGATGCCGCCGACCTGCGGCCGGACCTCGGAGACCAACGAGGCGCTCACGCGCCCGGGCAACTCGGCGGTGACGGCGACCGAGCGACCGTCGATCACGACGACGCTGACCGTGGGACGCTGGGCCGGTTGAGCCTGACGGCCGCTGGCGTCCTCGCCATCGCATGCGGAGAGCGCGAGGGCGAGGACGAGCCCTAAGGCCGCAGCCGAAAAGCCGCGCCGAGCGCACGAGGCGCGCTGTTCGATCGTCATTGTGCGCCGTCCCACGCTATTTACGGTACCGTGAGGTACCACTATTGTGCGGCGCATCATGCTGTCAACGCCCCAAAGGTTTCGGAAGGTTTCCCAGAACATGCCCGACGCGGCTCCAGCGCCGTCAACCGACCGAACCGCACGCGGTCGGCCGCGGACGCCGTCAGGCGAGCGGCGCGCGCGCATCGTCGCCGCGGCGCGCGCGATCTTCGTCGACGCGGGGTACGGCGCGATGACGACCAACGCGGTCGCCGCCCGCTGTCAGGTCTCGAAGCGCACGATCTACGAACAGTTCGCCAACAAGGCCGAACTGTTCGGCGCGATCGTGGACTCGCATCGCCCGGAGATGCTTCGGCTGCCGCCTGCCGACGCCGGTATGTCGCTCGAAGACGCGCTCGCGGAAATCTTCCGCCTCGACATCGACGAGGACAGCGATCGCATCCGGAACGCCTTCATCCGCGCGGCGCTCAAGGACGGCGACGCCTTCCCCGAGGTCCACCATCTCGTCGTCGCCAAGGGCGTCGAGCCTTCGCGCCGCGCCCTTGCGGAGTGGCTCGACGAGCGTCGGCGGGAGGGCCGGCTCGCCTTCGCCGACGCCGAACAGACCGCGCGCTTGCTGATGGACCTGATCTTCGCCTCGGCGGGAGCGGCGGCGTTCCGGCCAGGCCCCTGGCCCGACCTCGCGTCGCGGGCGGCGCACCAGCGGTACTGCATTTCCGTGTTTCTCAACGGCGTGCGCCCGCGAGGACGCGACGGCGCGGCGCAAGAGAGCGCGGTCTAGCCCGGCGTGCGCGCCTCGAAGGCGGCGGCGTCGCGCAGCAGCTTCGCGAGGTAGCGCGGACTGGGCATGTCCTCCGTGACGAAGATCAGCTTGCCCGAGGGCGCGAGGAGATAGACCCGGGCGTCGTGCACGTCCGGGCCGGATCCCCGGCCATTGAGCGCATCGATCAAGGGGCCGAGCCCGTCGGGGGAGGGGACCGCGGCGCGCCAGCCCGTTCGGGCGTCAAAGCCGTTCAGCCATCGAGCCAGCGCCTCGGACGTGTCGCCCACGACGTCCACGCTGATCGACAGCAACTGCGCCTCCACGCCCTCCGCCGTCAGCGCGGCCTGGGTCGCTTTGAAGATCGCGCCCTGGATCGGGCAGGTCACGGAGCAGCCGGTGAACATCAGCTGCAGCAGCGTGTAGCGCCCCTGCGTCAATGCGGCGAGCGTCGTCGCGGCGCCGTCGTCGGCCCTCAGCGCGACCGCGGGAAGGGCGCGCGGGGGGCGGATCGGACCGAATGGCAGATGTGTCTCCTGCAGCGCTGCGGCGACGGGCGGAAGCGTCGGCGGCGCGGCTCGCTGGGCCGAGAGCAGAAGGCCGGCGCCGAGACCTGCGGCGGCGAGCCCGCAGCCGACCAGCGCCCCGGCGATCGCCGCGCGCCGGACGCTCATCGCGCGCTCACGTAGCGCCACAGCGCGCCGCAGTCGTCGTCGGAGAGGGCGAAGCGCGGCATCGTTCGGTCGAGGATGACGAACGAGGGGTCGAGGCCCTCGCGGACCGCTGCGCAGAACGAGGCGGCGTCGTAAGCCGAGACCGGTCCGCCGCGCCGGGCGGTGGGTTGGACGAGGCTCGCGCGATCGAGGCGGACGACCCGCCGCGGCGCCCCTGACGGCGCGGCGTCATGGCAGTTCACGCACCGCGAGGCGGAGGTCGGCAAAGGCACCTCCGTCGCGGCGACCGAGGCCTGCAGCGTCGCGTAACCATGGTAGAGCGCGTAGCCGCGAACCCCAGGCAGGAACGCGGCCGCCGAGGCGGCGCCAACCGATCCGATCGCCAGCGCCGCGACCGCCGCCCAGCTCCGCCGGCTCAGCCTCAAGGCGTCGGCCCGATCTGCTCGAGGTACGCGGCGAGGGCGTTGATGTCCGCAGCGGAGGCGCGCACGTTGGCGTGCGCCTTCACCGCGTCGGCGAGCGTCGGCGCGGAGCCGTCGTGGAGGTAGGGGGCCGTCGCCCAGACGCCGCGCAGCGTTGGCACGTCGATGCCGGGCAGCGGCCCGCCGAGGCGACGTCCCGAGGAGGCCTTGATCGTGCCGACGTCCTTCACCCGACGCTCGTTGCCGCTGATCGTCATCGCGTCGCCCGCGTGGCAGGAGGCGCAGCGCAGGCGGTCGAACGTCGCCTTGCCGGTCACGCCGGCGGGGGTCAGCGTCCCGTCGGCCTGCGCGTAGGGGCTCGCCGGGAAGACGGTGAGCGACTGTACGAACGCCGCGAGGGCGTCGAGATCGGCGCTAGCGCGCGCCTTGCTCTTTCCAAGCGGATCGGAGCGGGTTCCAAGCGCGAAGGCGGCGTCTGACATCAGGCCTCGGCCTCCGGCGAAGCTGCGGATCTGGCCTTCGAAGTCCTGCACCTCGTCGAAGTTCGCGCTCCAGTGCATGAAGCCCTGGCCGACCCCGGCGCGTCCCACGAGCGAGATGGTGTTGCGCAGGCCTTCGCCGAACCCGGTGAAGTCCCAGGTGCGGCCGTCGTCCTCGCCGCGGTCGTGGCAGGCGGCGCAGCTGAGATAGCCGTCCCGCGCAAGGCGAAGATCGGCGGCGTCGTAGAAGAACTGCTTTCCCTTGAGCACCGTGGGCGACAGCTTGTCCTGCGCGACTGTCGGGATCGTCGCGAGAACGCGCTCCCGCATCTGGCCGTAGCGGAGGATGTACGTCAGGGACACGACGGACACCGTGCGGTCCATGAAGTTGCCGACGTAGAGCCTGTCGCCGTCCGGCGAGAGCGTAAGCGATGACGGCGCGCGGCCCACGTTGAAACGGAAGAGCTCGCGCCGGCCGACCGGGTCGACGACCGCCACCTGACGCGTGGTCTGCAGCGCGACGAAGAGATAGGCCCCCGTCGGATGCATCACGGCGGCGCTCGCCACGCCGGAATTGTCGAGGTCGATCCGCGCGCTCGGATCCTCTTGGCCGGACGCGAGGTCGATCTTGGAGACGATCGCGCGCACGGTGTTCTGGAAGGTCAGGTTCTGGCCGTCCCGGAGCGTCCCGCGGGCGATGTTGTCCTGCTTGGAGGGCGCCCAGGCGGTCTTGCCGTCGGGCGACAGGGCGAGGGCGCCGACGTAGTTCGGCACGCCGCGCCCGCCGGCCTCGCTGTCCGGCGCGCTCGAGTGGCGCAGCACGATCGTCTTCTCGACGCTCCCGTCCAGCGTCACGACGCGGACCTCTCCGCCTGTCGGATTGCCGGCGGGGTCCACACTCTTGACCTCCGCCGTACCTTCGCCGGGCTGGGGAGCGGTTACGAAGCGGGAGACGTAGACGCGGTCTTGCGCCTGGTTGACGGTGATGAAGCGCGGCGACGGCCCGACAGACGCGGCGGCGCCGTAAACCCCGTTAGGATAAATCAACGCGGCCTGGCCGAGGCCCTCGAGCGTGACCACGGCGCTCCCGTTCCCGTTCGCGAACGCGATGCCGAACGGGCGGGAGGCCGGCGGCAGGGCGATGGTCTTGACGACCGCGAGCGACGCCGGATCGATAACGCTGACCGTCGCGCTGTCGCGGTTGACGACCCACACTTTGCCGCTCGGCGCGATCGCGAGGCTCTGGGGCGAGGCGCCGACCGGGATCTCCGCGACGCGCGTGTTGGTTCCGAGGTCGAGGACGGCGACGCTGTCGTTGTCGGGGTTTGCGATCCAAAGCCGCGGCGACATTCCGGCGCGCGCCTCGTAGCC
The DNA here is from genome assembly GCF_016907975.1 of Methylopila capsulata. GTDB lineage: Bacteria > Pseudomonadota > Alphaproteobacteria > Rhizobiales > Methylopilaceae > Methylopila > Methylopila capsulata. The sequence continues at coordinate 703,438 of NZ_JAFBCY010000003.1, read as the reverse complement.
GGCGGCGCCGCTCGTCGCGCCGCGGGCGTCGGCGGCCGGCTTCACATAGACCGCCTGGTCGAAGCTGTAGGTCGTCTGCCGGCCGTTCGCCGTCTGCATCGTCAAGGTGACGTCGAAGCTGCCGGCCGCCTTGAAGGCATGCGTCGTCACCGGGCTGGCCGAGAAGGCGGTGGCGGCCGCGCCGTCGCCGAAGCTCCAGCGGTAGCGAACCCCGTCGCCGTTCAGGATGCTCGGCGCATAGGTCACGGTCCTGCCGACCGGCGCCGGCTTGACGATGAGAGACCGCACGGACGGGACGGCGTCGGTGATGGTCCAGGAAAAGCTCGCCGTCGTCGCCGCCAGCGCGTCTGCCGCCGTGACCGAGCTGACGTAGGATCCGGGCGTGGTCGGCGTTCCCGAGATCCGGCCAGTGGCGGTGATGGTCAGGCCATCGGGAAGACCGGTCGCGCTAAAGGTGACGGCGTCCCGGTCCGGATCGGTCGCCTTGACGACGAGCGAGACCGCCGCGCCTACGGCCGCCGATTGCGCGGAGGGCGCCGTCAGCGTCGGCGGCTTGTTCGCGAAGACGCCGAACGCCTGAACCTCCGCGAGCTGAAGCGTCGCCGCGCCCGCGGCCTGCACGCGCAGGTACCTCCCGACGCCGCCCAGCGGCACGTCGATGAACTGCGGGATCGTCACGTCCGGACCGAGATAGCGCTTGATGACGGCGGGGTCCGCCATCAGCTCGGCGTAGCTGCGGCCGGTCGGGTCCGAAGCCGACAGGAACACAGAGAGGTTCTTCGTCCGCTCCGCGCAGCAGTCGGACCGCTTCCACAGCCTGACGTAATCGAGCGCCGCGCGCCCGCCGAGGTCGACCTGCCACCACGGATTGTCCTCGGCGGCGGTGTGCGTGACCGAGCCTGCCGCCCAGTCGCCGTTGGGGTCGCCGTCGACGGCGCGCGCCGGCGCGCCTCCGTTCGCGACGCTCGACTGGGTCGCGGTCTTTCCGCGCGCGAGGTTCGCAGTCGAAAGCCGCGCGGCCGGGCCGCTGAGCTGCGCCGCCGGAACGGGAGCGAAGTCGGCGTCTCCAGGTCTGAGCCAGCTCAGGCGGAGCACGCCGGCGTCCCGGCTGTTGTAGTATTCGACGAAGACGGGAACCGCCTGTCCGGCCGTCAGCTCGACCTGACCTTCCCTGGCGAACGGCGCGTGGGCGACCCAGTCGTCCACGAGCTGCTTGCCGCCGATCCACAGCCTCACGCCGTCGTCGGATTCGACCCGGAACCGGGTGACCCCGCTGCGTTGCGCCGTGATCTCGCCGCTCCAGCGCGCCGAGAAGGCGCCCGGCACGTTTCCGCCCGGCCCCGTCTGCGGGAACGAGAAATAGGGCGCCTCGCGCCTGAGCATCGCGACCGAACCGGTGAGGTCCGTGGAGGCGTAGTACTCGCCGAGGAGGCCGTCCCCGGCGGCCAGCGCGCCGTCCACCGCGACCTTGAGGTCGGTCGAGACCGTCTGCCCCCCGGCCGTGGCGATCAGCGTCGCCTGGAACGCGCCGGCGGCGGAGGGCGCGCCGGAAATGGCGCCTGTCTTGCGGTCGACCGTCATTCCGGCAGGCAGGCCGACGGCGCTGAAGATAGTGTCGCTCGACAGCGGGACGACGTTGGGCTCCACCAGAAGCCCCGCGCCGACGCTCGCGACGATCGTCCCCGGGCTGACTATCGACGCCACCCTGTTGGGGCTGACATGGACGATCTTCGCGACCGACGGGACGCCGGCCGCGTCGAGGCCGAACAGCATCCAGTTGCCCGGCAGCAGGTAGCCGGGATTCGAGGGCGCGCTGACGGCGTAGGCGTTGGCGCCGGTCCGGCGGAAGGCGAGCGACAGCCGCCGCTGGTCGCTGTTGATTGAGTGGGTGGTCGCCGACATCCGCACCAGCGAGAACGCGACGACCTCGCGGTCGGTGACGACGGCGGCTTCCGCGCCGAAACCGAACTCGTCCGGCGCCGACAGGATCCGGGGCCGAGAAGCCGGAGCCCCGTTCGGGTCGAAGAGATAGGGCGGGGAGTAGATCTGGACGTCGGGATGGTCGGCGGAGCAGCCGCACAGGCCGCCGCCGCCGGACAGCACGCGCCCGTCAGGAAGCAGAAGCGCGATGCTGTGGTAGTTGCGCGGCCGTGCGGCGGCCGCGACCGTCCGGAAGGCGTTGGTCTTCGGGCTCCAGATCTCGGCCGCCAGCACCGCGTTCGAGTCCGAGAAGTTCTGGCCGTAGGTCTGGCCGCCGATGACCATCACGTCGCCGTCAGGCAGCACGACCGCGTTGTGGTAGGTGCGGGCGTAGGCCATCGGCGCGACCTTGGTCACCGCCGCGTCGCCGGTCGAGACGTCGATGACATAGGCGCCGGCGCGCGCCGGATTGCCGTTGTAGGTGATCGAGCCGCCGGCCTTCAGCACCTTGCCGGCGTCGAACATCGCGGCGACGCCGTTGATCGCGAAGGCGTCGTCGCCCCGTAGGCCGGCGTCGCTCACCGCGCCTCCGCCCGTGGCGTCGATCCACTTCATGGCCGGGGACGGGCCCGCGAACAGCACCTTGCCGTTGCCCGCCGGGATCAGCCAGTAGTGACTGTCGTAGGCGAAGCCGGAGGCCGCGTCCGGCGTGGTCATGCCGTTGGTGGTGACGCCGGGGAGCACGCGCCAGCCGGCGTCGGGCGTCCAGATCTCGCCGTCCTTGCGGTCCGCCCATTGGCCGGACCACGAGCCGCCGAGCGTCAGCACGGAGCCGTCGGCCAGGATCGTGTTGCCGCTGTAGCCGCGCGGGATGTTCATGTCCTGCGCGCGCGCGTAACTCTTGGTCTTCGGATCGTAGATGCTCGTCACCGCGGCGTTCGAACCGCCGTTGGCGAGGACGCGCCCGTCCGCGAGCATGGTCGTGCCGGTGCAGAACATATTGTGGCCGACGTCGGCGTCCTGCCGCACGTAAGTCGACGTCGCGGGGTCGAACAGGAGCGCCTTCACCTGGCCGACCGCGCCGAAGGTGAACTCGTCGTCCGCGGACCACAGCAGCGTCTTGCCGTCCGCCAGCACGGCGCCTGAGGACGGGATCAGAGGCAGCGTCACGACGCCGGACCATTTGCCCGACACGTTTTCGCCCCCCGCGCTCGCCGGGGAAACGGCGCACGCCGCCAACGCCGCGACGGCGGCGGCCGCGATGCTGAGTTTCATGTCAGCCCCCAAGGTGATCGGCCGATCCATCAACCCCGCCGATCACCGTTCTCTGCGATCAATTGGTTCAATGTTTAGGAAAAAGAGTCAAAAGCTTCGTTGTTCGATGATTAACGCGCGCTTCGGAATAAATGCTTCAATGTTGGAAATATGCTTATGTCCTGATCGGTTTGCTTCGCAAACATCATTCGCCCCCGGCGCTGATGACGAGCGCCCTCGCTCCGGACACTATGGCGCCGGACGATGAACCGGCGGCCGACGGACGCTGAAGATCGATAGGGCGCCAAACATGCGCCGTCGGCTGCGGCCGACTTTCGCGCCGGGGTCGCACGAACAAGGATGAGACGGGCAGGGATGGCGAAAGAGGACGACGCGACGTGGCGGGTGGGGGTGCTGTTCTCGCGCAGCGGGGTGAGCGGCGTCACCGAGACCGAGCACTTTCTCGGCACGGCGCTCGCCATCGAAGAGATCAACACCGCGGGGGGCGTGCTTGGCCGGCAGATCGAGCCGATCTGCTACGATCCCGCCGCCGACAACGAGGCCTACCGCGCGTTTGCGCGCCGGCTGCTCGCCGACGACGGCGTCGGGGTGATCTTCGGCTGTTCGCTGTCGGCGAGCCGCAAGTCGGTGCTGTCGACCATCGAGCGGCACAACGGGCTGCTCTGGTACCCGTCGATCTACGAAGGGTTCGAGTACTCCGAGAACGTCATCTACACCGGCGCCACGCTGAACCAGAACGTGTTCGCCCTGGCGGACTTCCTGCTGCAGGAGTACGGGCCGCGCATCTTCATCGTCGGCTCGGACTACATCTATCCGCGCGAGTCCAACCGGGTGATGCGCGACCTGATCGAGGCCAAGGGCGGGACGATCGTCGGCGAGCTTTATGCGCCGCTCGACGCCGGCGAGGACGCCCACAAGACGATGGTGGCGGAGATCCTGCGCGCCGCGCCCGACGCGGTGTTCTCGACCGTGGTGGGGCGCGGCGCGGAGCGGCTCTACCGCGCCTATGCCGACGCCGGGATCGACCGTGCGCGGCGACCGATCGCGAGCCTCACCATGTCGGAGGGCCAGATCCAGGCGATCGGCCCGGAGCGATGCTCCGGCCACGTGCTGGCCGCGCACTATTTCGAGCAGCTCGACAGCGACGAAAATCGGAGGTTCGTCCAGGCGTTCCGGGCGCGCTTCGGCGAGGAGCGGCCGACGAGCATGTGGTCCGAGACGGCCTATGCGCAGGTGCATCTTTTCGCCAAGGCGCTCGCGGAGGCCGGCACACTGGACGCCGAGCGGCTCAGCGCCGCGGCCATGCGGCAGAGCCTCGCCGCGCCCGAGGGCGAACTGGCCTTCGACGGCGAGACCCGCCACATCTGGCTGACCCCTGGCATCGGCGTCGCCCGCGCGGACGGTCAGTTCGACGTCGTCTGGCGGTCCCGACGTCCGGTGCGTCCTGATCCCTACCTCGCGGCGTCGCGGTTCGAAGCGAACTGGCTCGAGGAGGGGCTCGCCTCGTGAGCGGGCCGGCCCGCAGGATCCTCGAGGATCTTCGCCGCGCCCGGGCGCTGGTCGTCCATCCCCGCGACGAGGAGGGCGCCTCGCTGGTCGACCAGTTGCGCCGTCTCGGCTGTGAGGTTTCGATGGCCTGGCCGCCGCCCGCGGCGTTGCCGCCGGACATCGATACGCTGTTCATCCAGCTCGACGATGCGGAGGTCGGGCATCTGCTGCCCTCGATCGAGGAGACGGAGCCCGCGGTGATCGCCATCGTCGCCTACGAGAGCCCGACGTCGCTTAAGGCGATCGTGGACTTCAACGCCCACGGGGTGCTGAGCAAGCCGCTCCGGCCGCGCGGCGTGCTGACCCAGTTCGCGCTGGCCCGCTACCGGCGCGGCTACGAGGGCCGGCTGGCGGCCAAGATCGTCAAGCTCGAAGACACCATGAAGGGCCGGCGGATGGTCGAGAAGGCGGTGCGCCTCCTGACTGACCTCAACCGGATCGACGAGGACGCGGCCTACAAGCTGTTGCGGGACCGCGCCACCGCGGCCCGCGTGCCGCTGGCGAGCGTGGCCGAAAGCGTGGTGGCTGCGCACGAGGCGATGAGCGGCTTGGGATTGCACATCTCATTGGCCGAAAGATCATGATTACAGCAGGTCCTGCTGCATTTATCGTCTTGCTCGCCGCGTCATCGCGGCTATCGTAGCGACTTCGGGCAAGATTGCCCCGCAGCAAGATTGCTGCATCACATCTCGGCTATGGAGCCTCTGGTCTGCGGATGACTTCCGCGTCCAGGGGCTTTTTGCGTTTTGGAGCTCACATGATCCAAGCGAACGAACCCGCGCGTCCGCCGTTGCAGGTGTCCTGCATCCAGTTCGAGCCAAGGATGGGCGCGGTCGCCGACAACGTCGCGCGGGCGTCGGAGCTCATCCGCGCGGCCGCGGCCTCGGGGAGCCGGCTCATCGTGCTGCCGGAGCTCGCCAACACCGGCTATGTCTTCGAGAGCATGGAGGAGGCGACCGCGCTGGCCGAGCCCGCAAAGGGCGGGCCGACCGCGCTCGCCTGGGGCGCGCTCGCCGAGGAACTTGGCGTCCACCTCGTCGCCGGCTTCGCCGAGCGCGACGGCGACGCGCTCTACAACTCCGCGATGATCCTCGGCCCGGAGGGCTTCATCGGCGTCTACCGCAAGTCGCACCTCTGGTATCGGGAGAACATCTTCTTCCAGAAGGGCGATCTCGGCTTTCCCGTATTCGACACCGCGATCGGGACCATCGGCGTCGCCATCTGTTACGACGGCTGGTTCCCGGAAACCTTCCGCCAGCTCGCGCTCGCCGGCGCGGAGATCGTCTGCATTCCTACGAACTGGGTGCCGATGCCGAGCCAGCCCGAGGGCGAGGCGGCGATGGCCAACACGCTGCACCGCGCGGCGGCGCATTCCAACGGGATCTTCATCGCCTGCGCCGACCGCGTCGGCGTCGAGCGCGGCCAGCCCTTCGAGGGCCAGAGCCTGATCATCGGGCCGAAGGGCTGGACGATCGCCGGCCCGGCGAGCCGCGACCGGCCCGAGACGCTCACTGCGATCATCGACCTGGACGAGGCCTCCGTCAAGGACCTCAACGAGTTCAACTCCGTCCTGCGCGACCGGCGCAGCGACGTTTACGGCTGAAGCCCATGCCTCGCCGTCACACCCTGCTTCCGAGGAGCCGATATTCCATGCTCAAGCGTCACTTCGCCGGCGTCGCCGCCGCTCTCGCGCTCGCGGCGTCGCCCGCCTTCGCGGCCGACAAACCGATCGTGATCGGCGTGCCGGTCGGCCTCTCCGGCGCGAACAGCGTCGTCGCCCCGTCTGTCGTGCAGTCGGCCGAACTCGCCGTCGAGGAGATCAACGCCGCCGGCGGCGTGCTCGGCCGCCAGCTCAAGCTCGAGGTCGCCGACGACGCCTCCGGCGCCGCAGGCGCCCAGAAGGCCTTCGACTCCCTGATCTACCAGAAGAAGGTCGACGTGCTGATCTCGATGGAGACCAGCGCCGCCCGCAACGCCGGCCTGCCCGCCGTCACCAAGGGCAAGGTGCCGTACATCTACACCTCGTTCTACGAGGGCCGCTCCTGCAACAAGAACATGTTCGTCAACGCCTGGGTGCCCGAGCAGCAGGTGCCGCCGGTGGTCGACGCCTTCGCCAAGGACAAGGGCGCCAAGACCTATTTCCTGATCGGCAGCGACTACGCCTTCGGCCGGGGCATGCTTGCGTTCACCAAGAGCTACATCGAGAAAATCGGCGGCAAGGTCGTCGGCGAAGAGTATCTGCCGATGGACGGCAGCGACTGGACCGCGATCATTTCGAAGCTCAAGGACGCCAAGCCGGACGCCCTGATCACCTCGACCGCCGGCGGCGCGCCGAACGTGACGCTGACCAAGCAGCTGCGCGGCGCGGGCGTCGCGCTGCCCTACGCCAACCTCGCGGTCGACGAAGGCACGGCGAAGAGCATGGGCGCGGACGCCGAGGGCGTCTACCTCTCGGCCTCCTATGTCACCGGCATCGAAAGCCCCGAGAACAAGACCTTCCTCGCCGCGATGAGCAAGAAGTTCGGCGCCGGCCTGAAGACTCCGAACGACCTTTCGGTGCCGCAGTACGAGGCGATCTACCTCTACAAGGCCGCCGTCGAGAAGGCGGGCGGCACGGAGACCGCGAAGGTGCTCGAAGCGCTGCCGACGGTCAGCTTCACCGGCCCGCGCGGCGCGATCAGCATGTCGAAGCAGCACCACGCGCCGCTGACCATGTACCTCGGCCAGGTGCAGGGCGACGGCTCGGTCAAGGTCGTCGGCTCCTTCAAGGACGTCGACCCCGGCGAGCAGTGCCCCAAGCTGAACTGACGCCAGTCCTTCTCCCCTCCCCCTTGTGGGGAGGGGCCGGGGTGGGGGCAGGCTGAGTTCGTACGGCGGCGCTTGGCCGCCGGCGCCTCTCTCCCCTGACGAGCTTGGTTCTGCGCGACCCCCACCCCTAACCCCTCCCCGCAACGGGGAGGGGGACCGAGGACCGCGCTTCCACGCGTCGCGATGACGCCTCAAGGAAAGTCCGAAGATGCTCCTCATCCTCGACATCCTGACCACCGCCGGAATCCTGTTCGTGGTCTCGATCGGCCTGCTGGCGGTGTTCGGCGTGCTGAAGATCATCAACTTCGCCCACGGCGCCTGGCTGACGATCGGGGCCTATTGCGCCGTGGTCGCCGCCAAGCTCGGCCTCAATCCCTGGGCCGCGCTGCCGCTCGCCTTCGTGATCGGCGGCGCGCTCGGCGGATTGGCGGAGCACTTCATCATTCGACCGCTCTACCGCCGGCCGCTTGACGCGATCCTCGCGACCTGGGGGCTCGGCATCGTCATCGGCCAGCTGATCACGCTCGGCTTCGGCCGCGACGTGCAGATGACCCCGAACCTGTTTTCCGGCACCGTCGAGGTCTTCGGCGCGGACTATTCCGCCTACCGGCTGGTGGCGCTCGGAGCGGCGGTCGTCATCGGCGTCGCCTTCGCGCTCACCATCGAGGGCACGCGGCTCGGGCTGTCGGCGCGCGCTGTGATCATGAACGAGACGCTCGCCCGCGGCCTCGGCATCGACACCGCCCGCGTGCGGCTCTTCACCTTCATGATCGGGGCCGGCCTCGCCGCGCTTGCGGGCGTGCTGCTCACCCCGCTCACCAGCGTCGATCCCAACATGGGCGTCAGCTGGCTGATCGGCGCCTTCATGCTGGTGATGGTGGCCGACGCGTCCTTCCTCGCGCTTGGCGTGGCCTGCCTCGTGTTCGGGGCGGCGCAGGTGCTGATCAGCACCTTCGTCAGCCCGATCCTGGGAAGCATCGCCATCGCCGTGCTTGCGGCGCTCGTGCTGCGCATCAGCCCGAAAGGATTCTCCCGTGCCTGACGACGTCTCCGCCCTCGGGCGCGCCGCTCGGCCCGAGCGGGGCCGCGCGCGGCTGTCGCGGACCGCGCCCTTCGTGGCCGCGGGTCTCGCCGCCGTGGCGCTGTGGATCGCCCCGCTCGTGCTCGACACCTTCGCCGTCAACGTCCTGACCCGCTCGATGATCTATGCCGTGCTTGCGGTGACGGTCGACCTGCTGTGGGGCTTCGCCGGCATCCTCACCTTCGGGCAGGCGGCGTTCTTCGGCGTCGGCGCCTACGCGACCGCGATGGCGCTGACCTATCTCGGGGCGACCCCGGCGTGGATTGCGGTCGCCCTCGCGCTCGCCGTCGCGGCGCCGATGGCGCTCGGCCTCGCGGTCGGCTGGCTGTCGTTCTACCACCGCTCCACCGCGCTCTACGCCTCCGTCATCTCGCTGGTGACGCCCATCGTGGTGACGCAGCTGATCTATTCGGGCGGCGAGTGGACCGGGTCGTCGAGCGGCCTCGTCGGCTTCGACGTGCTGCCGCTCGAGCTCGAGGGCTTCTTCCGGCTTGCCGCGTTCGTGCTGATCGCGGTGACGCTTGCGGCCTGGGTGTTCGTGCGCTCCGACGCCGGTCGCGCGCTGATCGCTGTCCGCGACAACGATGCGCGCTGCGCCTATCTCGGCCTCAGCCCGAAGCGGCTGCAGATCGCGCTCACCGCCGTGCTCGCAGGCGTCGCGGGTCTCGCCGGCTTCGTCTTCGCCAACGCCTCGTCGGTCGTCGCGCCGGAGAACGCCGGGTTCCTGTTCGGCACAGAGCTCGTGATCTGGGTCGCGCTCGGCGGCCGCGGCACGCTGCTCGGGCCGGTTCTCGGCACGATCGCGATCGACTATCTCGCGGCGAACCTTTCCGGCGACCTGCCGTTCCTGTGGCAGCTGCTGCTCGGCACGGCCTTCGTGGCGGTCATCATCCTGCTGCCGGGCGGGCTCGCGGAACTCGCCCGTCGGGCCTGGGGCGCGCTGCCGGTCGGACGCCGGTCAGGCTTCGCGCCGCGGCTGGTCGTGAGTCCCCCACGCCCGGAGGCGGACGCCTCCGACGGCCCGCTGCTCAAGATCGACGGGCTCGCCAAGTCCTACGGCAGCCTGACGGTGCTGGAGAACATCGACCTCGATATCCGCGCGGGCGAACTGGTCAGCCTCGTCGGCCCGAACGGCGCGGGAAAGACCACGCTGATGCGCTGCCTGAGCGACGGGACGGAGCCTTTCGAGGGCGCGGTCTCGATCGCGGGCGTCTCGACCGCCGGCCTGACGCCCAACCGCATCGTGACGCTCGGCGTGGGCCGCAAGTTCCAGGTCGCGAGCGTGTTCGAGAGCCTGACGGTGGCGGACTGCCTGCTGCTCGCCCGGGCGCCGCATGACGGGTTGAGCGCCCTCGGTCGCGCCGAGACCCTGACCCTGCCGCAGGCGGCGCTCGACGTGCTCCGGATGACCGGCCTCGATCGCATGCTGGCGGAGCCGACGCGTCTGCTCTCGCACGGCCAGAAGCAGGCGCTCGAGCTTGCGATGGTGGTGGCGCTGGAGCCGCGGGTGATCCTGCTCGACGAGCCGACCGCCGGCCTCACCAAGGCCGAGCGCACCACCATTGGCGCCGTCCTGAAGACCCTCACCGCCGACCTCGGCATCGCGGCGGTGCTGGTGGAGCATGACCTCGACTTCGTGCGGCAGATCTCCTCGCGCATCGTGGTGCTTCACCAGGGGCGCCTGGTGCTCGACGGCACGGTGGACGAGGTCGTCAACTCCGAGCTCGTCCGGACCATCTATTCGGGAGGCGCGCATGTCTGACGCGGCGCGGCAGTCGGCGGATTCGCGGGGCGGCGCCCTCACGCTCGACGGGGTGACGAGCGGCTATGGCGCCGTCTCGATCGTGAAGGGCGTCTCGCTCAAGGTCGCGCCCGGCGAGATCGTGGCGCTGCTCGGAAAGAACGGCATGGGCAAGACCACCTTGCTCAAGACCATCCTCGGCATGGTCGGCCTGCGCGGCGGCGCGATCGCGGTCGACGGGGTTTCGGTCGCAGGGCTCTCCCCGGCGAAGCTCGTCGCGCTCGGCGTCGGCTACGCGCCGCAGGAGCAGCCGCTGTTCCAGGACCTGTCGATCCGCGACAACCTGCGGCTCGCGGTCTCCAGCGACCGGTTGCTGCCCGCGGCCCTGGAGCGCGTGTTCGGCCACTTCCCGTTTCTCGCGGACCGGCTCGCGCAGCGTGCGGGAACGCTTTCGGGCGGCGAACAGAAGATGCTGATCCTCGCCCGCGCGCTGATGCTGAAGCCGCGGCTGCTGCTGATCGACGAGATTTCGGAAGGCCTGCAGCCCTCCGTCGTCGACCGCATCGCCGCCGCCCTCTCGGCCGAGCGGGCGGCGAGCGGCGCCACCATGCTGATCGTCGAGCAGAACCTCGACTTCGCCCTGCGCGTCGCCGACCGCTGGGCGGTGCTGAAGCTCGGCGAGATCGACGACGAGGGCGCGACGAGCCCCGATGCGCGCGAACGCATCCTTCGTCACCTGAGCGTCTGATCGCGGACCCGCCTAGCGGGTCCGGCCATCTCAGCCGGCGTTGCGGCCGACGCTCGCATAGGCGAATCCGTGACGGACGACCTCCGCCGGGGGATAGACGTTGCGCAGGTCGACCATCACTGCGTCGCGCATGGCGGCTTTCAGGCGGGGGAGATCCAGCGCGCGGAACTGGTCCCATTCCGTCACGAGCGCGACGGCGCTCGCGCCCTCGGCGGCGGCATAGGCGTCCGCGCAGAAGACGACGCCTTCGAGCAGCGGCTTCGCCTGCTCCATGCCCTCGGGGTCGTAGGCCCGAACCGTCGCCCCGGCGTCCTGCAGCGCCGTGATGATCGACAGCGACGGCGCCTCGCGCATGTCGTCGGTGTTCGGCTTGAAGGTCAGGCCCAACACGGCGATCGTCTTGCCGCGGACGTCGCCGCCCATGGCGGCGACGATCTTGCGGGCCATGGCGCGCTTGCGCGTGTCGTTGACCGCGACGGTGGTTTCGATCAACCGGACCGGGCTGTCGTGGTCCTGGGCGGTCTTCACCAGCGCGACCGTGTCCTTCGGAAAGCACGAGCCGCCGTAGCCCGGGCCCGCGTTCAGGAACTTGGAGCCGATCCGGTTGTCCGAGCCGATGCCGCGGGCGACCTCCTGCACGTTCGCGCCGACCTTCTCGCACAGGTCGGCGATCTCGTTGATGAAGGTGATCTTCATCGCGAGGAAAGCGTTGGCGGCGTACTTGATGAGCTCCGCCGTGCGGCGCTCGGTGAACATCAGCGGCGAGGCGTTGAGCGACAGCGGGCGGTAGATCTCGCTCATCACGGCTCGGGCGCGCTCGTCGACGGTTCCAATCACCACCCTGTCCGGCCGCTTGAAGTCTGAGATCGCGGCGCCTTCCCGCAGGAATTCGGGGTTCGAGGCCACGGCGACGTCGGCGTCCGGGTTGGTCTCGCGGATGATGCGCTCGACCTCGTCGCCTGTGCCGACCGGCACGGTCGACTTGGTCACCACAACGGTGAAGCCGGAAACCGCCTTCGCGATGTCGCGCGCCGCGGCGTGGACGTAGGACAGATCGGCGTGGCCGTCGCCCCGGCGCGAAGGGGTGCCGACCGCGATGAAGACGGCGTCCGCGCCCGCGACGGCTGCGGCGACGTCGGTCGAGAAGGTCAGCCGTCCGCCGCGGACGTTGCTTGCGACGAGATCCTCGAGGCCCGGCTCGTAAATCGGGATGCCCCCGGCCTCGAGGGCGGCGATCTTGCCGGCGTCGGTGTCCACGCAGGTCACGTCATGGCCGAAGTCCGCGAAGCAGACGCCCGAGACCAAGCCGACATAGCCGGCGCCGATCATCACGATACGCAAAGGCGTTGGTGTCCGTTCTCGAGGGAGGGCGCCGGCGCCCGGACGCCGCCGGTTATCACGTCGGAGGCGGTGGGAACAGCCATGGACGCCGCTGACGCCCGGCGTCCGGCCGTCGCCGCTTCGCCCCTCGGCGTCTGCCCAAATCTTGGCGGAACGCAATAACAGTCCGATGACACGATGCGCTTGAGCCGCCGCGGCGCTTCGCGCGTAGACCTTAAGTCGTCTGGCGGCGGGAGATCGTCCCGCCGACCGTGCTGATCGTCCCAAGCGTCAGGAACTTCCGATGACCTTCATTCGCCGCCTGATCGTCGCGTCGGCTCTCTGCCTCCTGGGGCCGCCCGCCGTCGCAGCGGCGATCGACGACGCCCGGCTGCAGTCGGCCGATCAGGACGCTGCGAACTGGATCCTGCCCGGCCGCGACTACGGCGACCGCCGGTTCTCGCCGCTGAAGGACATCAGTCGGGAGACGGTCAAGCGTCTGGTTCCGAAGTGGATCTACCAGACCGGAACCGCCGCGACCTTTCAGACCACCCCGCTAGTGGCCGACGGGGTGATGTACGTCACCGCCCCGTTCTCCCACGTCATGGCGGTCGACGCCCGGACGGGGCGCGAGATCTGGCGCTACGAGCATAAGGCGGCGACGAAGAAACTGTGTTGCGGACCGGCGAACCGGGGGGCGTCGCTGGGTTACGGCCGGGTCTACGTGGCGACGGTGGACGCGCGCCTCGTCGCGCTCGACCAGTCCACCGGCAAGGTCGTCTGGGACGTCGCGCTCGATCCGGCCGCGACCGACGGCCCGAGCGAGGACCGCGGCTCGATCAGCCCCGGCGACGCGACGCTGAAGGGCGCCGTGTCGGGGGCCACGGGCGTCGGCGCCAACGCCGCGCCGCTGGTCTATGACGGCAAGATCATCATCGGCATCACCGGGGTCGGGTACGGCCTGCACCTCGACAGCGACCGACCGGGCGCGCCGCTGGGCGCGGTGGTCGGCGTCGCCGGGCGCTACGGGCGGCCGGGTTTCCTCGCGGCCTACGACGCCGCGACGGGCAAGGAGGTCTGGCGGTTCGACACCACCAAGGAGGGTTGGGAAGGCGAGTTCCTGGAAAAGACCGCCTATGGCGAAAAGCTGCCGCGGGACGCCGCGGCGGAGAAGGCGGCGGCCCCCGACCACAAGGAGTCCTGGCGCTTCGGCGGCGGCTCGATCTGGCATGCGCCGGCGCTCGATACGAAGACGGGGCTGATCTACTTCGGGGTCGGCAATCCGTCGCCGCAGGCCGCGGGCGAAAGCCGGCCGGGCGACAATCTCTACACCTCGTCGCTGGTCGCGCTCGACGCCAGGACCGGGCGTTTCGTCTGGAGCTACCAGCAGACGCCGCACGACCTTTGGGGCTACGACGTCGCGAGCCCGCCCTCGCTGTTCGACGTGGAGGTCGGAGGGAGGACGGTCGCGGCGGTGGGGCAGGCGAGCAAGCTCGGCTGGTACTTCGTCCATGACCGCGCCACCGGCGCGCTGCTGTTCAAGTCCGAACCCTACTCGCCGCAGTCGAACCTGTTTCATGCGCCGACGCCGGACGGCGTCGTGGTGGCGCCCGGCGTCGGCGGCGGAGTGAACTGGTCGCCGGCCGCCGTCGACCCCGCCAGCCAGATGGCGTTCGTCGCCGCGATGCACTGGCCGGCCACCTACCGTTCGCAGGTGATCCCCGCGGCCGACGGCAAGCCCGAAGTCCGCTACTTCTCGATCGAACCCGTGTCGGAAGGGACCTATGGAATTCTGGCGGCGATCGACCTGAAGGCGGGCGGCAAGATCGCCTGGAGCACGAAGCTGCCGCAGCCGCTGATCGGTGGGGCGCTGGCGACCGCGGGGGGGCTGGTCTTCACGGGGGAGGGCGGCGGCGATTTCTCGGCCTTCGACGCGGCCACCGGCGAGAAGCTCTGGAGCTTCAACTGCGGGGCCGGCGTCAACGCGCCGCCGATCAGCTTCGCGGTCGACGGCAAGCAGTACGTGGCGGTGGCGGCAGGCGGCAGCCAGATCTGGGGCTTCCGGCAAGGCGGCGCGGTGATCGTGTTCGGCCTGCCGGACTGAGGCGAGGGCGGCTTCAGCCCGGCCGTGCTTGCCCCAATGAACGCGCGATGAACGCCACGGCGGGAAAGCGTTCAGGGACCTCGGTCTACAAAGACGCAAGCTTCGCATTTGGATCCCCCGCCCTGAACGGCGTCGTGACGGTCTCCCGCCCCTCTCCGTCACGAACCAGCGAAGTAAGCCCGGCCGATGGGGATCGGCCGGGCTTACTCATGTCAGGGGTCTGCTTTGTGAGCCAGGCTTCTCAGCGCGGCGCGAGAGCCGGGGCTGGCGCCTACTCCGCTGCGGCGCGCTTGCGACCGCGCTTCGCCGGGGCCGGCGCGGGAGCTTCGACCGGCTTGGCCCGCTGTTGGCCAAGGCCCATCTTCTTGGCAAGTTCGGACCGGGCCGCGGCGTAGTTCGGGGCGACCATGGGATAGTCCAGCGGCAGGCCCCACTTGGCGCGGTAGTCCTCGGGGCTCAGGTCGTAGCGTGTGCGAAGATGGCGCTTCAGCGACTTGAACTTCTTCCCATCCTCCAGGCAGATGATGTAGTCGGGCCAGATCGATTTCTTGACGGCGACCGCGGGCTTGAGTTCGATCCTCGGTTCTTCGACGGTGCCCGTCGCAGCTTTGACCAGCGCGCCGTGCACGCTCGCGATCAGCTCTGGAAGATCGGCGGCGGGAACGGAGTTGTTGCTGACATAGGCTGCCACGATGTCGCCGGCTAGCGTGATAGGGTCGTGCGCATAGCTCATGTCACTCTCCATTTATCTTCCATTTTATATTCATGTTCTGATTTGAGTAGGTGCTGCAAGATAAATTTCCAAAAATCCTGATCCGTTTCTGCCGTTGTTATTGAATGGTCGCGCCGATATCAGCAGACGCAGGCCCCGCCGTCTGCTGAGACGTGATCTGAACAATGGACGAAGCGCGCAATTGGGCGCGCCGTCGGGGCCGCGGCAACTGCGTCGGATCGCCTGTGCACAGCCAAGCGGACGCGGTTGCGCGGCGAGGCGTCATGATTAATGTCGCGTTCATGGAGACCGAGGGGGCGGCGTCGCAGTCGACGCAGGCGTATGGGGCGTCGGGGGCGCTGGCCGCCCGCGCGCGTTTCGCGGCCATCGAGACCCGCATCGCCGAGCAGGCGGAGGCCATGACCGTCCTGCGCGCGGGGCGAAGCCGGCACCACCGGCGCGGCTCCGCCAGCTGGACGAGCGACGACGAGGCGGTCTTCGCGCAGTATCTGGCCGACCTGAGGCTGGCGACCGCGGGCCAGATCGCCGCCGTGCTGCGCTCGGTCGCCGCCATGGCGTGGTCCCGCCTGAACTGATCTCCCGAACTCTTCCGGCTGCGGCGAAAGGCCGGCGCATGCTCTCACCGCGTCGCATTGGCCCCCAGCCCAACGCGCGTTGGTTCAGCCGTCCGCCGATCATGCGAGGCGCCGCGCTGCGCGCCTGTCGCCGAGCGCCCGCGAACGCTCAGGTATTGTTCTTTATTTGTTCTTATGAAATGTCTCTCTCAAGGGAGATGGATGATGCCCAGGATCGAGCCGCCGTCCGAGGTCCTAGCGCAGCTGACATGCGCGGCCGCGCGGCGCGAGGATCTCGCGCGATTCATCGGCTGGCTTTGCGTGGAGTGTCGCCGCTGCGGCCATCGCTGCGTGTTCGAGGCAGGCAGTCCGCCGACAGCGCAGCCGCCGGAGCGGCTCGCCCGGGCGCTGGTGTGCCGGCGGTGCGGCGAGCGTTCGCCCAAGGTCCATCGAGCCGCCAGCCCCCGCGACGCCCAGCGCTGGCGGCTTGATCGTTAGCGGTCAGCCGTTCTCGGGCGCGTAGGGGAAGGTCCAAGTCTCAGTCAGCGCCCGCTCGCCCGCCTTCAGGAAGGCGCGGAGCTCCATCGTCTGGCCCGTGTCGGCCTGCACGTCGACGCCGACGCGGAAGCCGCCGATTTTCGGGTTGGGCGTCACGAAGGTGCGGCTGATACGGCCGGAGGACGAGGAGGGCACCACCTCCACCCGCGACGGGTCGCCCAGATAATAGGGAAGGTCGCCGCCGGCGAAGTCGATGATGAAGCGCTGGGTTCCGGCGGGCACGGGCTCCGCCGAGCCGAGCGCCGCGGCGCGGGTCGGGAAGGTGTTGAGCGCGCGGCCGCCGGGGTGCATGCGCCCGTCCGACGACAGCGACTTCAGCCGGTAGCCGAAGACGCGCTCCTGGCCCGCCTCGACCGGGCCCGCGGGGACCCAGAAGGCCACGATGTTGTCGTTGGTCTCGTCGTCGGTCGGGATCTCGATCAGCTCGACGTGGCCCTGGCCCCAGCCCTCGCGCGGCTCGATCCAGTAGCTCGGACGAAGTTGGTAGGAGAGGTCGAGGTCCTGGTAGTGCTCGAACAGCCGGTCGCGCTGCATCAGGCCGAAGCCGCGTGGGTTCGTGTCCCAGAACGACGAGGACTGCAGCGTCTTCGGGTTCCGAAGCGGTCGCCACACCCATTCGCCGCCGCCGGTCTGGACCAGCAGGCCGTCCGAATCGTGCAGTTCGGGCCGGAAGTCGGTGTAATGACGCCGCTGGTTCTCGCCGTAGAAGAACATCGACGTCAGCGGCGCAACGCCGAGCTTGGCGATCGGCTTGCGGATGCAGAGCGTCGCCGTGACGTCCACGACGGTCTCGACGTCGGGATAGACCACGAAGCGATAGGCGCCTGCGAGCGAGGGTCCGTCGAGCAAAGCGTAGATCGTGGCGCGGTCGGAGCCCGGTCCGGGCATTTCGACCCAGAACTCGCGGAAGTCCGGAAACTCCTCCGGGTTCGGGCCGCCGCAGTCGACCGCGACGCCGCGCGCGGAGAGGCCGTAGACCTGGTTGCGGCCGAGCACCCGGAAGTAGCTCGCGCCCACGAAGGAGATCAGTTCGTCGAACACCCGCGGATCGTTCAACGGGTAGTGCAGGCGGAACCCGGCGAAGCCGAGGTCCACCGGAAGCGGGCGTTCGAACTTGTTGGCCCCATAGTCGAACAGCGCGCTGGAGTAGGGCGCGGGGGTGGCGATCCCGTCCCGCACCACGTTCACCACCACCGGGCGGCGGTAGAGAAAGCCGGGGTGGAACATCTGCATGCGGAAAGGGCCGCCGCCGGCGGCGAGCAGCGAGCGGTCCGGCCGGAAACGGATGTCGCGGTACCGGTCGAAGCTCAGGTTGCGCAGCTCCTCCGGCAGCTCCCGCGCGGCCGGGTCGTAGGGCTGCTTGGCGAGATCGCGCGCGCGGCGGACGACGTCTTCGTAGCCGAAAGCCGGCTGCGGCGTCGGCTGCTGGGCGAAGGCGGGTACGGAAGCGGCTGCGACCGCGCCGGCCGCGCCGAGTTTGAGCGCGTCGCGGCGCGTGAGTTGGCTGATCGAAAAATCGCTCATCGAAACTCTAATGGGAGCGCGCCGTCCCCCGCCGGAGGCGCATCGGAAAAGCTCGGACGCGCGGGCCGCCCGCACGAGGCTTAAGTCGTAACGGGCGGACCCCGCGCGGGCAAGCCGCTGGCCGGCCTGAACCATCTGGACTCGCTCGACAAAAAACACCGTCACAATTCAAAGTTTCTGTTGCATGCGACGGCGAACGTCCCTATCTCGTCGCTTGCCCAATGAACGCGTGCCTGTGTCGTGTGTCGGGTTGGCGGGAACTCCCCGCCGGGCAACCCGATGGCCGGAAATCCCAACCGGCTCTAAGTCGTCTCTCCGACGGCGGACGCGACGTGAAGCAACGACGTAGAGGGCTTTTTTGGTCTCTGCCGGCTGTCCAAACGCCGGGGTCACTGAAGAGGCGACTACTTCCTTGCCGGGCGTGCGGGTCGCGGGTGTTCCCCAAGCCCCAAACGTGGCGCCGACCTTGTCCGAGACGGTTCGTTCCGTCGCGAAAGGTCGTCGTGACTACGGCGTGATCGAACGGTCGGGTCCAGTTGGATCCGCCCGCGGGATGCTGACGACGACCGAAGCGCGTCTCCAACGCGCGCTCCGGGCGATCGGCGTCCCTCAACCGTCACTCTGACTTCCGTTGGGACACCGCCATGGCCTCGCACCTCTCCGCCCTCGACAACGACCGCATCCGACGCTTCCTCGCCGAGAAGCAGTCCGACGAGCCGATCCTGGTCGTCGATAGCGAGATCGTGCGCGACAACTACGCCAAGATCGCCCATGCGCTGCCCGACACCCGCGTGTTTTACGCGGTGAAGGCGAACCCGGCGCCGGAGATCCTGAACCTGCTGGCCGAGATGGGCTCGTGCTTCGACTGCGCCTCCGTGGTCGAGATCGACATGGCGCTCGCGACCGGCGTGGGCCCCGACCGCATCTCCTTCGGCAACACCATCAAGAAGGAGCGTGACGTCGCCGCCGCCTACGCCCGCGGCGTGCGCCTGTTCGCGGTCGACTGCCGCGCCGAGGTGGAGAAGATCGCGCGTTCGGCCCCCGGCGCGCGCGTGTTCTGCCGCATCCTGGCGGACGGCGCCGGCGCCGAATGGCCGCTGTCGCGCAAGTTCGGCTGCGCGCCCGAGATGGCCGCGGACGTGCTCGACCACGCCCATCGTCTCGGCCTGCAGGCCTACGGCGTGTCGTTCCACGTCGGCTCGCAGCAGAACAACACCGGCGCGTGGGACGCGGCGCTGGGCTCGGCCGCGCAGATCTTCCGCGACTGCGCCGAGCGCGGCATCACGCTCTCGATGGTCAACCTCGGCGGCGGGTTCCCGACCCGCTACCTCAAGGACATCCCGGCGGTCGAAGCCTATGGCGAGGCGATCTTCGAGGGCCTGCGCGCGCACTTCGGCAACCGCATCCCCGAGACGATCATCGAGCCGGGCCGCGGCATGGTGGGCAACGCCGGCGTGATCGAGGCCGAGGTGGTGCTGGTGTCGAAGAAGTCGGACGCGGCGGACGAGATCCGCTGGGTCTATCTCGACATCGGCAAGTTCGGCGGCCTGGCTGAGACCATGGACGAGGCGATCCGCTACCCCATCCGCACCGGACGGGACCAGGATGCGATGTCCCCCTGCGTGCTCGCCGGTCCGACCTGCGACTCCGCGGACGTGATGTACGAGAAGGCGCCCTACGCGCTGCCCGTGAGCCTCGAGATCGGCGACAAGGTGCTGATCGAGGCGACCGGCGCCTACACCACGACCTACGCCGCGGTGGCGTTCAACGGCTTCGCGCCGCTCGCCTCCGTCGTCATCTGACCCCGACCTCACACGTCGTCATCTAACCCCTTCAGGAGGGTTTCATGGCCGTCATTCGTGACGAGGCCCCGGCCGACGCCGGGGCCCGCGAGGCGCTGCTCGACCGCGCGTTCGGTTCCGCCCGCTTCGCGAAGACCTGCGAGCGCCTGCGCGCCGGCCGTCTGGCCGCCCGCGGTCTTGCGCTAAAGGCCGAGATCGACGGCCGTCTGGTGGGTACGCTGCGATTCTGGCATGTCGCCGCCGGCGACCGCGCCGCGCTGATGCTCGGGCCGCTCGCGGTCGAGGCGGACGTGCGCGAAGGCGGCGTCGGCGCCGCGTTGATGCACGAGGGCCTCGCCCGCGCGGCGGCGCTCGGCCACCAGGCGGTGATCCTCGTCGGCGACGCGCCCTATTACGCCCGGTTCGGCTTCGACGCCGGCTCGGTCGGGGGCCTCGCCATGCCCGGACCGGTGGAGCGCGCGCGCTTCCTCGGCCTCGAGCTCATCCCCGGCGCGCTCGCAGGCGCCGCCGGCCTGGTCCGCGCGACCGGCGCCGTCGCCCTGCCGACGCGCGAAATCCCGGCAGCGGCCCCGAAGCGCGCGGCCTGACGGCGGCCTTTGCGGCGAGGCGCTCTGCGCCTCGCCGTCCCCGCTTGCTCCGCCGGCGTTGCTCAGGCATTTTCGCACGCGACGCATCCGCCGCTGACGGCGGTTTCCGCGTGGGTCTTCGGCCCTCCCGATGGAGAGGGCGTCGATTCGCGTCCCCACCGATCGTGACGCCGTGGTCCGAAGCGCCGCGGCGTGGAGACCGCACATGTTCCGCCGCACCGTTCTCGGGCGCCTCGCGCTTGCCTTCGCCCTGATCGCCACGCCCGCAGGCCTCGCCTTCGCCGATGAGGCCAAGCCTTCCGGCGACAAGGCGCCCGTCACCGTGTTCGCCGCCGCCTCGCTCAAGAACGCGCTCGACAGGATCGGCGCGGACTGGACCAAGGAGACCGGCGTCGAGGTCAAGGTGAGCTACGCCGCGTCCTCCGCGCTCGCCAAGCAGATCGAGCAGGGCGCGCCCGCCGACCTGTTCATCTCCGCCGACCTCGACTGGACGGACTACGTCGCGAAGAAGGACCTGATCGTCGCCGACACGCGCCAGAACCTGCTCGGCAACCGCCTCGTGCTGGTGGCCGCCAGCGACTGGTCGAAGGGGGACGTGGATCTGAACCCCGGCGTCGATCTCGCCGCCGTTCTCGGCGACGGCCGTCTCGCCATGGGCGAGGTCGCCTCCGTCCCCGCCGGCAAGTACGGCAAGGCCGCGCTCGAAAAGCTCGGCGCCTGGGACGGCGTGTCGGCCAAGGTCGCGGGCGCCGAGAGCGTGCGCGCGGCGCTGGCTCTGGTCTCCCGCGGCGAGGCTCCGCTCGGCGTCGTCTACAAGACCGACGCCGCCGCTGATCCGAAGGTGAAGATCGTCGGGACCTTCCCCACCGACAGCCACCCGCCGATCGTCTACCCCGTCGCGAAGCTCAAGGACTCGAAGAGCGCCAACGCCGACGCCCTGCTGAAGCGCCTCACCGCGGCGCCCGCCCGCCAGGCCTTCGAGGCCGCCGGCTTCGCGGTGCTGCCGCCCGTCTCGGGGAGCTGAGGCGCTGGAGGGGATCGAGCACGCGCTGGGGCTGGAGGTCGGCGACGCCGACGCCATCCGCCTGAGCCTGCTCGTCGCCTCCGTCGGCACGCTTGCGAGCTTGCCGTTGGCGGTGCTGGTCGCGGTCGCGCTCGCCCGCGGCCGGTTTCCCGGCAAGATCCTGCTCGACGGGCTCGTCCATCTGCCGCTGGTGCTGCCGCCGGTCGTCACCGGCTACCTGTTGCTGATCGCCTTCGGCCGTCGCGGGATTCTCGGCCCCGCGCTCGAAAGCTGCTGCGGGCTGGTGTTCTCGTTCCGTTGGACCGGAGCCGCGCTCGCGGCCGGGATCATGGGCTTTCCGCTGATGGTGCGGGCGATCCGGCTGTCGATCGAGGCGGTGGACCAACGGCTTGAGGCGGCGGCGGAGACGCTGGGGGCGAGCCGCATCGGCGCCTTCCTCGCTGTCACTTTGCCGCTCAGCCTGCCGGGCGTGCTGGCGGGCGCCGTGCTCGCCTTCGCCAAGGCGCTCGGCGAGTTCGGGGCCACCATCACCTTCGTCTCGAACATCCCCGGCGAGACCCGCACCCTGCCGGCCGCGATCTACACCCTGACCCAGACCCCCGGCGGCGACGCCGCGGCGGGACGCCTGGTGCTGGTCGCGATCGCGCTGTCGCTTGGCGCGCTGATCCTGTCGGAACTGCTCGCTCGCCGGCTCTCCGCGCGGATCGCCGGATGACGCTCGAGGTCGACATCCGCCGCGCAGTCGGCGCCTTCACGCTCGACGTCGGATTTTCGGCGCCCGCAGGGGTAACGGCCGTGCTCGGCCGGTCGGGCGCCGGGAAGTCGACGGTGGTCGCGGCGGTGGCGGGGCTGACGCGCCCTGACGCCGGCCGCATTGCGCTCGATGGCGAGGCTTTGTTCGACTCCTCGGCCCGGGTGAACCTTGCTGCCGCCAAGCGCCGGGTCGGCGTGGTGTTCCAGGAAAGCCGGCTGTTCCCGCACCTCTCCGTGCGCTCCAACCTTCTGTTCGGCCGCAAGCGACGGCGCGAGGCCGCGGCGCCGACCTTCGACGAGGTGGTGGAGACGCTGGGCGTCGGCCATCTGCTCGACCGCCGTCCGCGCTCGCTCTCCGGCGGCGAGCGCCAGCGGATCGCGATCGGTCGCGCTTTGCTGTCCGGCCCCCGCGCGCTGCTGTTCGACGAGCCGCTGGCGGCCCTCGACGCCGAGCGCAAGGCGGAGGTTCTGCCGTTCCTCGAAGCGCTGACGCGGGCGACCGCGCTGCCCGTGCTCTACGTGACCCACGCGCTGGAAGAGGCGCGCCGCCTCGCCGATCGGCTCGTGGTGCTGGAGGCGGGAGTCGTCGTCGCCGAGGGCGGCGTGGAGGCGGCCATCGCGCAGGCTGGGCTCGCGACCGCCGGCGACCGCTTCGCGGACGGCGTCACGGTGGACGCCCGCATCGCGCAACTGGACGAGGCCTATGAACTGACCGGCGTGGCGCTCGGCGCTCATCTCGTCTGGGTCCCGGGTCTTCTAGGCCCCGTCGGCGAGCCGGTGCGGCTGCGCCTTCTCGCCCGCGACGTCGCGCTTGCGCTCGATCCGCCGGGGCGGATTTCCACCCGCAACGTTCTGACGGGCGTGGTGCGCACGCTGAAGCGGACCGGCGGACCCTATGTCCTGGCTTTCGTCGACGTCGGTGGCGCGGTGCTCAAGGCCGAGATCACCCGCCGCTCCGCCGACGAGCTGAAGCTTGCGCCGGGCCGTGTGGTGCATGCGCTGGTGAAGAGCGTGGCGACCGCGCGAGCGTGACGCCGGCGCACGTGGGCGGGAGGGGAGCGCTGGACGCTTCCTTGCGCAGATCCGGCGCGAGGCGGGCGCTTGGCAAGGCGACCGATCGGTCCGCCCGCCCGAACGAAAAAGGGCCCCGCCGCGGCGGGGCCCTTTTATCGATTGCGCGGCGTCGCTCGAACTCAGTCTTCGAGCTCGCCGATGTGGTGCTGGGCGTAGAGCTGCTCGCCGAGCTTGGCGACCAGGTCGAGCTGGGTCTCGAGGAAGTCGATGTGACCTTCCTCGTCGGTCATCAGCTCTTCGAACAGGTTCTTGCTGGGCAGGTCGCCGATCTGCTGGCAGTAGAGCGCGGCTTCGCGGTACAGCGCGCGGGCCTCGTTCTCTGCGGCGAGGTCGCACTCCAGCACTTCCTTGACGGTCTGGCCGATCCGCAGCGGATCGAGGACCTGCATGTTGGGGAAGCCCTCGAGGAAGATGATGCGCGTGACGAACTTGTCCGCGTGCTGCATCTCCTCGATCGACTCGGCGCGCCACTTCTTAGCGAGGGCGGCGTAGCCCCAATCGTCCAGCAGGCGGTAGTGCAGCCAGTACTGGTTGATCGCCGTCATCTCGGACCGAAGCCCGCGATTGAGATAGTCGATGACCTTTGCGTCGCCCTTCATGGCGTCCTCCTCCGCGGCAGAGCCGCCCGTCCAAACATTGGAGGAGTTCTAAACTACAGCGCGGAGCCCCGCAAGCGCCCTTGCATGCGCGATTTGACGCCCAAACAGGAAAAAACCGTTCAGCGGCGCGCGCGCTCGAGGGTCGCCACGCCAACCACGTCGCCGATGAAATCGACGACCTCGCCATGGCCGTGCGTCACCGCCGGGCATGCCGCCGGGCACGTGCCGCAGGCGGACGGCTCATGCGCCTTCAGGCCCTTGATGTCGTCCAGCATGGCCTTGATGGTGCGCGCGCAGCGGCCGCACTGGGGGCTGCAGCCAAGGCAACGGTAGACCTGCCCCGGCGTCCGCGGATTCGCGGACTCGTCGCCGATGGTCGTCCGGATCTGGGTGTCGCTCAGCACGTTGCAGGAGCAGACGATCATGAGGCGTCCGTCGAGTCCCGAGGGCGGATTGCAGGAAGATTACAGTTTGGAATTCATCTAAACTATTGGTCTTGCTTGCAATTTTAAGTAGGGACTCAGCGCGCCGACGTCAACGTGGATTCGAGCGCAAGGCGGCGCCCGACGCGGAATCGTCTGGATTGTCGTTAAAATTGCTCCGGGACGCCGGCTTCCGCGAACGGGATGTTCCGGCTGTCGGACGGCTATCGCGCCGGACTCACCGGCGCGCCTTGGCGAAGGTCTGGAACGTCACTTCGATCAGCGTGCCCGCGCCGACCGCGCTCTGAATGGCGAACTTGGCGTTGTTGGCTTCGACCAGCGCCTTGGTGAGCGGCAGGCCGACGCCAGCGCTTTCCGGACCGGACGTCGTCAGCGGGCGGAACGGCTCCAGGGCCACGGCCAGCTCCTTCTTCGACATGCCGGCGCCCGCGTCGCGGACCCGCACCACCGGCTCGCCGAGGTCGTTGATCGCGGTCGCGACGATGACCTGACCGCCGCCGGGCGTCAGCTTCACCGCGTTCATGGCGAGGTTCAGCACGATCTGGCGGGCGGAGCGCAGGTCGGCGCGCACCAGCGGCAGGCTGCGGGCGAGCGAGGTGCGGATGATGATCCGTCCGCGGTTCGCCTCCGGCTGAAGCTGCGCGACGGCTTCCGCCGCGATTTCATTGAGGTCGACCTCCCGGAACTCGAGCTCCAGCTTGCCGGCCTCGATCTTGGCGAGGTCTAGCAGGTCGTTGACCAGGCTGACGAGGTGGCGGCCGGAGAGGTGGATGTCCTTGAGGTAGTCCTTGTAGCGCTCATTGCCGATCGCGCCGAACCGCTCCTCCATCATCACCTCGGCGAAGCCGACGATGGCGTTGAGCGGGGTGCGGATCTCGTGGCTGATCTTGGCCAGGAAGTCCGATTTCTGGGCGTTGGCGCGCTCCGCCTGGCGTTTGGCGGCGATCAGCTCCTCCTCCGCCCGCTTCCAGTGCGTGACGTCGCGCAGCACGGCGCAGAAGCGGACGTCCTCGTCCCGGCCGATGCGGCCGAGCGTGAGGTAGAGCGGCACGGCGCCGCCCTGTCGCACAAGTCCCAGCACCTCGCGGCCGTCGTTCAGCAACGAGGCGACCGTGTTGTCGCGCAGGCTGTCCAGATACTCGAAGGCCGTCCGGCGGCTTTCCGGCGCGAGCGCCAGAGAGAACAGGCTGCCGACGATCTCGCGGGATTCGTAGCCGAGCAACGCCTCGGCGCTGCGGTTCATGGAGAGGATCCGGCCGGCGGAATCGAGCGTCAGCACGCCGTCGGTCGCGGTGTCGAGGATCGCCGCGAGTTCCTGCTCGCGCCGCCGCGCGGCTTCCACGCCGAGGCCCGGCCGTCGAAGGGCCACGAGCGTCGAGGCCATCTCGTTCCAGGCGATCGCGGCGAGGGTCGCTTCGACCTCGACCGCCGAGCCGTTCGTCCTCAGCAACTGCAAGGTCGACGGGGCGCTCTCGGTGGGGGCGGCGGCCTCCGCAAACAGCCGCTCGGGCGGGCGGGCGGCGAGGCTCGCGAAGTCGCCGTCGCCGGTCAGGTCGAGCGCGGCCTTGTTCGCATAGGCGATGCGTCCGCCCGACAGCACGATCGCCCCGAGGGGCAAGCGGTCCAGCATCCGGGCGAAGTCGTCGGCGGAGACGTGGCCCTCATCCGCTGCGGGGACCGGCGGCTTGTCGGAGCCGAGCGACATCTCGGCGTCCGCGGCGATGTCCTCCCAGACCGCGCGCGCCGGAGCGGGCGCGTCCGGCCCGCCGAGCCCGCGCAGGCGGCGGGCGATCTCGTCAAACGCGCTTTCCTCGACCGGGGTCAGCACGGCGCGCGGCGCAGAGGTCTCGCGGAGATGCACCACGTTCGCGGGGAAGGGCGGCGGAGGGGGCGCGGCGAAAATCGCCAGCGGCTCCGGCTGCGCCTCCGGCTGCGCCTCCGGCTGCGCCTCCGGCTGCGCCTCCGGCTGCGCCTCCGGCTCGTGCGGCGCCGGCTCCTCGTCGGGCCGTGCGATTGAAATTTCCGCCTCGGCCTCGGCCTCGGGCTCGGCTTCGGCGTCCGCCGCCCTGTCGGCCGACGTCGCGACGCCGGCCTCAGGCGCCGAGGCGTCGATCTCATCGGCCGGAGCCTCGAGCGCGGGTTCGGCCGCGACGGCGAGCCCGAGGCCGCGGAAGCCGATGAAGGTGCGACCGCGGTCGAACATCGGCAGCGCCGAAAGCGTCAGGGGCAGGCGGCCGCCGCTCGCGATCGGCCAGGAGACCAGCAGCCCGTTCCAGCCGCTGCGCTGCGGCAGCGCGCGCGCGACGGCGCCGTCCGGGTCGAGCCCAAGGGTCACCGACGCTTCGGTCCAGTCGCGACCGACGAGGCCGCGCCCGGACGCGCCGACTACGTCCGCCAGGTCCGGCGAGAGAAAGGCGATGCGGCCGTCGGCGTCGATCTCGAACACGAAACGCAGCGCCGCGGGGTCGGCGAGGGGAACTACGGGCGCCTCCTCCGAAGCGGACGCTCCTTTCTCCGTCGAGGCGTCGGAGGCGGAATCCGCAGCCGGCGCGTCGGCGTCCTCGGCCGCGAGAGGGGCCTCGGGCCCCGAGACGGCGCCGTCTGACAGCGACGGCGCGGCCGCCGGCGGAAGAGCGGGTTCGGGGGGCGCAGGCGCCGCCGCCGCCGCGTCGAGCGCCGCGAGCGCGACCTCGGGCGAGGCCAGCACCACAAGCGGTTCGCCGGCGACCACGACGGACTGCGCCTTGAACAGTTGAGGGGTGAACGCCCCGGCGGCGCCGACCCGCAGCCGGGCAAGGCCTCCGCGCGCGGCGGCGGCCACCGCCCGCATGGCGGATGGCTCGAAACGGGCGGCGGGATCCAGCGCGCGAGCCGCCATGTTCGCCCAAACGAGCGCCCCGTCGGCGCGCAGCGCCATCACAGGACCGGGGACGCCGTCGAGCGACGCCAGCCGAGGGTCGGCTGCGATCGCGTCGAGGGGGGCGTTATCGGTCATTGGGCCACTCCGGCGCGCGCCGGCCGACTGGATCGCGGCGGCGTGCGTTAACAAACACTTAAATATCGGTCGGGCGAAACGCCGTCCATCCGCGCCGACCCCTCGTCCAACGGCATCGGGCGGGAAGGTTAACGCGGCTCGCCGAATGGACGTTTGCGCGGCTCCGGGGCCGCTGCTACCAACGGACGGGAGGGCTCGTCCGCGACGAGGCGTCGCGCGTCGAGGGCTTCGGGATCAAGCGCCAACTCAAGGAGCGACCGATGGCGAACGACGCGAACCCCAAGTTCGAAATACCGAACGAAATGCGCGATTTCGCGGAGAAGAGCGTCGAGCAGGCCCGCAAGGCGTTCGACAGCTTCATGGACGCGGCCCAGAAAGCTTCGACGACGCTGGAAAGCCAGCAGGAAGAGGTCGGCGAGCGGGCGCGCCAGGCGAACGCCTCCGCGGTCGCCTACGCCGAAGCGAACATCGCGGCCACCTTCGCATATGCGCAAAAACTCGTGCGCGCGCGGGATCTGCACGAGATGGTGGCGATCCAGACAGAGTTCGCAAAATCGCAAGTCGAAACACTTACGAAGCAGATAAACGAAAAAGGACAGTTCTCAGGACGTCGTCCGGAAACAAAATGACGGTTTCCGGCCGGCGGAGGGGTTGATGCGTCACCGCCGGCCGCTTATGTTGCGCTGCACACAAGACCTGTCGTTCGACGGGTTGCGGGTCGGCGCGGCACGGCGGATCGCGCGGCTTTCGTGTTGACGGATTCCGCCGCACGAGCTGAGGACTGCGATTATGGTAACCTCTCCGAAAGCCGCCGCCACCAAGGCGGATGATGTGATCGACGACGTCGCTGCGGCGGCGAACAAGACCTTTGAGACCCCCGCTCAGGTGCGCGAACTGGCTGAGAAGGGCGTACAGCAGGCCAAGCAGAACTACAGCCGTCTGAAGAGCGCGTCTGAAGAGGCCACGGACGCGCTTGAGGACGTCTACGCCACGCTGTCCAAGAACTACAAGGAGCTCGGCAAGAAGTCGGTCGAAGCGACGCGCAGCAACGTGAACGCGCATTTCGACTTCCTGTCGTCGTTGGCCGCCGCCAAGTCGCTCAGCGAAGCGGTCGAGCTTCAGGCCTCCTACGCCCGCCGGCAGTTCGAAGTTATCGGTTCGCAGGCGAAGGAGCTTTCGGCGCTCGCGCAGCGCGCGGCGGCCGACAGCGCCAAGCCGTTCCAGGACGTCGCGGCCAAGGGCCTCAAGTTCGCCCCGACCCGCTGACGCTTCGTCGAGAGGCGACCGTCGCCTACATCGCGCCCGGGCCTCCCAAGGCCCGGGCGTTTTCGTTCGTGAGCAAGGGTTATGGAAGAGGCGCCGCCCGCGCCAGGCGGCGTCGTCGCCAACGGCGCGAAACCCATGTCGGAAATGCGCCGCCGCCGCTTGCCTGCGCGTCCGGTTTCGCCTAGGTTCCGCCGCGCCGAAAAGGCCCGGTGCCGCCATAGCTCAGTTGGTTAGAGCGCTAGATTGTGGATCTAGAGGTCCCTGGTTCGAGCCCAGGTGGTGGTACCAACATTCTCTTGAGATTGAGAGTCTGACGAACCCTGCGCGCGGGATGATCTGCGTTCGCGTCGCCGTCGGCGCGCGAACTCTCCTCCTGGCTTTGCGTCTCGGCCTGTTCGCGGCCGTGCCTGGCCGCCGACGCGGGGCGATGGGTGAGGCGGCCCGTCCTGACGTTCGGAGCGGGCCGCCTCGGCGTTCGCCGCGGCCGAGGTGGTGCACGATTTCCATGACGTTGGAGCGACGGCGAAAGGCCGCCGCATCGCGACGTACAAGCGCCGTTCGACAGGGAAGGGTGAGCTGCGGGCGACGCGTGGGGACGCTGGGTCGTCGCCCGCAGCTCGGGTCCCCATCAATCTCCGGCGGGTCGAGGACCGGAGATCGGTGGAGCGAGGGAGCGGCCGCCGGAGCCATCCGGCCGCCGCGATTCGTCAGGCGCTCGCCGCCTTCAAGCTGGGGGCGTCCCCCAGGACCTGGATGAAGGCCCGCACCATGGCGCAGCCCTGCGTCGTCAGGTCCATCTCTTCGGGCGCCTCCAGCCAGCGGCGAAACACGCCGAACACCAGCGCCCGGAACGCCCCTTGGGCCAGCGCCGGCGTGAAGGCCGGGTGCAGCAGCCCGCGATCGCCGGCCGCCGCGAACAGAGCGCCGAACCGCGCGTCCAGCGAACAGTCCGCGTCTTTCCGACGTCGGAGCGCGTCCGCCATCTCGTCGGTGTACTCGCAGCGCAGGAGCAGGATCGCGAGCACCCGCTTCTGGCTTTCGTCCGTTGCGATCCGGCGGAACATATCGCAGACGACGTCGGCGACGGTCGTCAGCGGGTCGCGCTCCGGGGTGTCGGCGAGCTGTTCGCAGAGGTCTTCCTGCGGCAGCCACGCGCGATCCTGCATGGCGAGGAAAAGCTCCACCTTGTTGGCGAAATGCCAGTAGACCGCGCCGCGGGTGACGCCGGCCGCGCGCGCAATGTCGTCGAGCGAGGAGCGTGCGACCCCGCGCTCGAAGAACGTCATTTCCGCCGCATCGAGGATCTGGTCGCGCGTCCGCTCTGCGTCCGCTCTGGTCTTGCGCATGTCGCTCCCGCCTGCCGCGACCATTATCCATACATGAATGTATGTAAAGAGCCGTGTGTGTGCGGAGTGGTTCGTGCATTCGATCACGGCTTGGTGCGCCGGGAGCGGGGCGATTGCGGCTCTCGACCTCGAGCGAGCCGGGCGACAGCGTCGCGTGGGGCCGGGGGCGTCGCCGAGCCGCGTTGTTTTAGATGTCGTGGTCCGGGCGATGCGGGCGGCGAAGATCGACCGCAAACGCGCGACCCCGCGGCTGATGAGGGCCCCCGGCTTTGGCGCGGTCGCGCTTGCGTCGTCAAGCTGGCGTCGGCGAAACTAAAAAGGCGCGCTCCGAGAAGCGCGCCTTCGATCTTCTATCCGACCGGTCCGGCCGGCTTGGTTCACCAGTTGACGTCGAACGAGTAGGCCACGCCAAGACCGACGGTGAACTGATCCTTCGACCCGGCGCGCTTCACGATCGGGCTGTCGGCGGCGTCGGACACGAGGCGGTTGTAGCCGCCGAACACGGTCGTGCTCCAGTTCGGCGTCCAGTCGTAGGTCGCGGCGCCGGCCACGCCGACCGACTTCACGCCGCCCTTGGCCTTGTAGCGCGACAGGCCGGTGCGCCTGGAGTCGCGGCCGGTGACGCCGAAGTACTCGTTCATGAAATCGGAGTCGCCGAGGGCGACGCGGGGGCCGAACGAGAGGGTCCACGGACCCTGGCGTTCGATCCAATCCGCTGCGATGTCGCCGACGAAGCCGTCATGGCCCGTCACGCCATAGCGCAGCTCGCCACGCACGCGAATTTTCTCGGTCGGATAGACCTCGAGGAACACGCCCGGCTCGATCCCCCAATCGACGTCGTGGAGACCGCGGAGCTTTTTGACGTCGCTCGAGTTGCGCTCGGAGCGCAGACGACCGACCGGGCCGAACTGGAAGAAGTCGCCGTCGTAGAGCGCGAAGCCGAACCCGTCGTCCGGGGCGCCGAACTTCCAGGGCTGGCCGGGACGGCGGATGCTCAAGCCCGGGAAGCCGGACACGCCGTACTTGTCGACGCCTTCGAACTTGGGCTGGACAACGCCGGTCGCCTTGAGCGTGACGCGCCAGCCGCTCTCATCCACCACGGTCGGGGCGATCGCGACGCCGTCCACTGCGATATCGGCTGCAAAGGCGGGGGCGGCGACGGCGGCAGTTGCGAGCGCTAGTGCGAGCAGGCTCGCGGACGAACGGATGTGCATCTTAGAAAGCTCCGGGGGAGGGCGTCGGAAGCCGCAAACGCGACGTCCTGATCTTGGCGGCAAGTATGGCGTGAAACGATCGGTCGAACACCCTTTCGCCGCGAAGAGATCTCAGGCGTGGCGGAAAGGCCGCACTGCGTCGATCTCGCTCAGACAGGTGCGACGATACCCTCCATAGGGGAGGCCGTCGTCGGAGTCGAACTGGAGATAGGGCGGCAGCGTCGCCGGCGTCAGCGCCGCGATCTCGGCGGCATGCTCGATGTAGGCGACTTTCGCTTCGCTCAGGTGGCGCCGCAAAGCCTCGGCCGCGCCGCCGATGTCGTTCTCCGCAAGCCGGTCGGCGACGGCCAGATGCTCGGAAAGGATCTGCCGGAAGCCGTGGGGCATCTTCGCGAAGAGCTGACGGTTCGCCGCCAGTTGCAGTTGGCCGACGCGAAGAGCCTGAATGATCTCAGGGTTGTCGCACAGCGAAATCAGGTCGATGTGCAATTCGCGTTCGAACGCGCAGATTTCGAGCGGAGTGACATAGGGAAGCCGGTTGTAGGCCCTCGCGAGGCGATCGCGCATGTCCCGCGCGGCGTGGTAGCGCCCGCCTTCGGCGGCGCGGCGCAGCGCGACCGGCTCGAGCGCGCGACGAAGTTCGTAGAGGTCCGAAGCGCGCTCGGCGGTGAGCGGCGTCACGCGCCAGAAGTTGCGCTCGTCCTTGTAGATCAGCCCCACCCGTTCGATCCGCGAAAGCACGTCGCGGGCGACCGTCCGCGAGACCCCATAGATCTTCGCGATCTCGAGCTCGATGATCCGCAAAGGGCCGAAGATGGCGCCGCCACCGACCTCCGCCTCCACCTCGGCGTAGATCCGCGACCAGGCCGCGGGCGCGCGTCCGCCGAATTCGGATGCGGAGGGAAGCGCGACGAAGGCCTCGCGGCCGATGCGGCGCTGGCTCTGGGGCGCCGCGCCGTCGCGGCCGATCACGCCGTAGCCGCGGCCGGGCAGTTTCACCAGCCGCCCCTCTTCGCGCAGCAGTTCGAGCGCCGTTCGGACCGGGGTGCGGCTCGTCAGCAGAGCCTCCGCGACCGTGGCTTCGAACAGGACGTCGCCGGGGACAAGCCAACCGGCGACGATCGCCTCGGCGATGACGCCCCTGATGCGGAAGTGCAAGCTTGAAGACACTCTTGGCCCTAACGCAGCGCGCTGCCGCAATACCAACGGTCGCCGATTGCTTAATGCAGTCTTAAGTCGGCTGTCGATCCGCACCTTTGCGTATGATCCAAAATCACACAATCACAGATGGCGTTTTCGGGTCATACAACCGTGTGTGTCTTAATCTTAAGGAGGTCGTTCGCCCGGCGGCCGTCCATGCGATGTTCGCTGAAACCGTTGGAACAAGACGGAGGAAGCGCATGGAGCAGCTCAATGGGCGGCAACACGAGATCGTGGCGCTCGCGCGTTCGGTGGGGCGCGTGGTGGTGGAGGATCTCGCCGCGCGCTTCTCCGTAACGCCGCAGACCATCCGGAAGGATCTGAACGAGCTCTGCGAGCGCCGGATGCTGTCGCGCGTCCATGGCGGCGCGACGATCGCGTCCGGGGTCGAGAACGTCGGTTACGACGCCCGCCGCTTCATCGCGCAGGACGAGAAGAGAGCGATCGGCGAGGCGGCCGCGCGGATCATTCCGAACGGCTCGTCGCTGTTCATCAACATCGGGACGACGACCGAGGAGGTCGCCCGGGCGCTCGGCCGCCACGAAGAGCTGCTCGTGATCACCAACAACCTGAACGTCGCGACCCTGCTCTATCGCCATCCCGGGGTCGACGTGATCGTCGCGGGGGGACCGGTCCGCCGCTCCGACGCGGGCATCGTGGGCGGACCCGCCGTCGATTTCATCAAGCAGTTCAAGGTCGACTACGCCGTTATCGGCGTGTCCGCGATCGACGAGGAGGGCGCGCTTCTCGACTACGACTACCGCGAGGTGATGGTCAGCCAGGCGATCATGGAGAACGCTCGCGAGATCGTGCTGGTCGCGGACCGGTC
Organism: Methylopila capsulata; assembly: GCF_016907975.1. Lineage (GTDB taxonomy): Bacteria > Pseudomonadota > Alphaproteobacteria > Rhizobiales > Methylopilaceae > Methylopila > Methylopila capsulata. The sequence continues at coordinate 670,392 of NZ_JAFBCY010000003.1, read as the reverse complement.
GAAGCTCGCCCGCAGCGCGCCCATCCGGGTCGGTCGCCTGTCGCAGGTGGACACGTTCGTGACGGATCGCATCGACAGCGAAGAGCTCGCGGAGCTGTGCCGGCGCCACGAGGTGCGGGTGGTCGAGACCGGGTTGCGCGACGAGGTCCAGAGCGAAGCGGCCCAGTGATCCCGGCGGCCGGCGTCTTCGACCTCGCGATCGTCGGCGGCGGGATCAACGGCTGCGGCCTCGCCCGCGACGCGGCCGGCCGCGGCCTTCGCGTTCATCTGAGCGAAGCGGGCGATCTCGGCGGCGCGACCTCGTCGGCGTCGACCAAGCTCGTCCATGGCGGCCTGCGCTACCTCGAGACCTTCCAGGTCCGGCTCGTGCGCGAGGCGCTCGCCGAGCGCGAGGTCTTGCTCGGCCTCGCCCCCCACCTCGTCCGGCCGATGAGCTTCGTCCTGCCGCATCATCCCGGCCTGCGGTCGTGGTGGCTGCTCCGTTTTGGCCTGTTCCTGTACGATCGGCTCGGCGGCCGGACGACGCTCCCGGCGTCGCGCGCGCTCGATCTCGCGCACACGTCCGAGGGCGCCGCGCTGAAGCCGTACTTCCGCCGCGCGCTCGAATACGTGGACTGCCGGGTCGACGACAGCCGTCTCGTCGTCCTGAACGCGGTCGACGCCCGCGCGCGCGGCGCGACGATCGCCCCTCGCACCGAAGTCGTCGCGGCGGCGCGCCACGACGGTCTCTGGCGACTGACGCTGCGGGACCGGGCCGGCCAACGGGAGATCGCGGCGCGCGCGCTGATCAACGCCGCAGGTCCCTGGGTCGCCGCGATGGCCGGCCGGATCGCGGGGGGCGGCGCCGAACCTCCGGTGCGGCTCGTCCGCGGCTCGCACATCGTCACCCGCCGGCTGTTCGAAGGCGACCGGGCGTTCGTCTTCCAGCACCGCGACGGCCGCGTGGTGTTCGCGATCCCTTACGAGCAGGATTTCACGCTGATCGGCACGACCGATTGCGATCACGACGGCGAGCCCGCCGCGGCCGTCGCGACCGCGGAGGAGGTCCGTTACCTCTGCGACGCCGTCAGCGCCTATTTCGCGGCTCCCGTGCAGCCCGCCGACGTGGTGTGGAGCTTCGCAGGCGTCCGGCCGCTGCGCGACGAAGGGCGGGACGCCGCCCAGAAGACGAGCCGGGATTACGCGCTGGAGCTCGACGCCGGCCAGGGGAGGCCGCCTTTGCTGACGGTGATCGGCGGCAAGCTGACGACCTACCGCAAGCTGGCAGAGGCGGCGCTCGCCCGGCTCGCCGCGCCGCTTGGGCTGACCGCGCCGGCGTGGACCGCCGCCGCCCCGCTACCGGGCGGCGATTTCAGGGGCCACACCATGGCGACGCTCGTCGACGAGCTTACGCGCGCCTGTCCGTTTCTGGCGCCGACGACCGCGCAGCGTCTTGTGCGGCTCTATGGCGGTGAGGCCCTCGCGATATTCAGTGATGCGACGACGATCGAAGACCTCGGCGAAGACTTCGGAGCGGGGCTTACCGAACGCGAGGCGCGTCATCTCTTCGCGGCGGAATGGGCGCGCACCGCCGAGGACGTGCTCTGGCGGCGGACCAAGCTCGGCCTGCGGTTCAGCGCGCTCCAGACGGAGCGGCTCGCCGCGTTCATGGACACCCTGTCGGAGAACGGCCCGGCATGAGCACGCATCTTCTCGCGATCGATCAGGGCACGACGTCGACGCGGGCCATCGTGTTCGACGCCGGCCTCGCGCCCGTGGCTTCGGCGCAGCGGGAGTTCCGACAGATCTATCCGCGACCGGGTTGGGTCGAGCACGACCCCGAGGACCTCTGGGCGACGACGGTCGCGACCGTCTCGGAGGCGCTGGCGCGCGCGGGCCTCCACGCGGCGGACGTCGCGGGCCTCGGGATCGCGAACCAGCGCGAGACCGTGGTGGTGTGGGAGCGCGCTACGGGCCGGGCGATCCACAACGCGATCGTCTGGCAGGACCGGCGCACCGCCGAGGTCTGCGCGCGTCTCGAGGCGGAGGGCGCCGGGAGCGAGGTCGCGGCCAAGACGGGGCTGCTGCTCAACCCGTATTTCTCGGCCGCCAAGATTGGCTGGCTGCTCGACCGCGTGGACGGCGCGCGGGCCCGGGCGGAGGCCGGCGAGCTTCTGTTCGGAACGGTCGACAGCTACCTGATCTGGCGCCTCACCGGCGGCGCCGCGCATGCGACCGACGCGACCAACGCCTGCCGCACCTCGCTCTACGACATCCACGCGGGGCGGTTCGACGACGATCTCTGCAGGCTGTTCGAGGTGCCGCGCGCGATGCTGCCGGAGGTCTTCGACTGCGCGGGGGATTTCGGCGCCACGTCCCCGGACGTCTTCGGCGGTTCGATCCGCATCCTCGGCGTCGCGGGCGACCAGCAGGCGGCCACCGTGGGCCAGGCGTGCTTCGAGCCCGGCATGGCGAAGGCGACCTATGGCACCGGCGCCTTCGCGCTGCTGAACGTCGGCGAGCGGCCCGTGATCTCGCGCAACAGGCTGCTGACGACCGTCGCGTACCAGCTCGGCGGCGTTCGCACCTACGCCCTCGAAGGCGCGATCTTCGTGGCGGGCGCGGCGGTGCAATGGCTGCGCGACGGGCTCGGCCTCGTGCGCGAAGCCTCCGAGACGCAGGCGCTCGCCGAAGCGGCGGACCCCGATCAGGACGTGTATCTGGTGCCCGCCTTCGTGGGCCTCGGCGCGCCGCACTGGGACGCCGAGGCGCGCGGCGCCCTGTTCGGGCTGACCCGCGGCGCGGGCCGGGCGGAGATCGCCCGCGCGGCGCTCGAATGCGTCGGCTACCAGACGCGCGATCTGCTGGAGGCGATGCAGGCGGACTGGCCGGAGGCGGCCGGCGTGCGGACCGTGTTGCGGGTGGACGGCGGCATGGCGGCGAGCGACTGGACCCTGCAGTTCCTCGCCGACGTGCTGGACGCGCCGGTGGACCGGCCGATCGCGCCGGAGACGACTGCACTGGGCGCCGCCTATCTCGCCGGCCTCGCGGCGGGCGTCTGCCCAGAGCCCGCGGACTTCGCCGCCGCCTGGCGTCTTGAGCGCCGCTTCGCGCCGCAGATGGACCCCGCCCGCCGCAGCCGAAAGATCGCCGGCTGGCGAGACGCTGTCCGCCGCACCAAAACAGATTTACGCTAAAAATTATAGAATGAACGACGCGTGGAATAAGCGGACATACTGAGAATATTTTGTGTTGCCCTGCGCAAGAAAACGAAATCTATTTGCACGCGGGGGATGCAAATATGATCTATATCAATTACGGCGCGCCAAAATCAGGATCAAGTCTGACATTCGAACTTACGCGAGCGATGTTCGACGTGTTGGGTTACAAGCCCATCGTGCTGTCCGCCGAAGCGCGCGGCGACCATAGCGGCAAGACGCACTACACCAACACCATTCGGGACTTCACGCCGGAGGTCGTCGCCGCCGTTGAGGCGGCCGAACACGCCGACACGATCCTGCTGCTTCGCTCGCACCATGGCGCTTCGCCGGCGATCGCGTCTTTGATCGAGCGCGGCGCCGCCAAGCACATGGTCGGGATTCGCGATCCGCGCGACATCGCGCTTTCCATGCTCGACGTCGTCATGCGGCTCGCAGAGCAGAAGGGGCGCTCGCATCCGATGATCAGGGTCGGCGACCTGTCGAGCACGCTGAAGACCATCGAGGTCAACATCGCGCGCATCACCTCGTGGGCGGACATTCCCGGTGGTCTGGTCCTCAATTACGAGCAGACGGCGTTCGATCACACCGTCACGCTCGACGCGATCTGCGGACAGCTCGGCCTTGACGCGCCGCGGGACAGCTACGGCGTGATCTTCGAGCGGGCCACGAAGCGGATGGCCCGCAAGGTCAACGTCGCCAAGCCGCACCGCCACCGCCGCCAGATGTCCGCGGCGGATCAGGCCGACTTCCTGCAGCGCTTCAAGCCGTTCTACGACCGGTTCTATCCGGGCGCGACCGTCATGGTCGAAGAGGGCGCAAGCGCCTGAACGCGCTTGGAACGAGGCGCCGGCTCACGCGGCCGGCGTCGGCTCGCGCGCGACGGTCGCCCCGTCGCGGCGATAGCCGCGGCGGTGGTAGAGCAGGCCGTCGCGATGGTCGTCGGAGGCGTCGACGGCGTCCAACTCCACGATCAGCACGGTGTGCGTGCCGATCTCGCGCGCTTCGACCACCCGTCCGTCGAACACGGCCACGGCGTCGATCAGCGTCGGGGCGCCGGTCGACAGGGCGCGCCACTCGCCCGTGGCGAAGCGATCGTCCTCGCGGCCGCCGGACGATCGGGCGAAGGCGCGGGCCACGGCCTCCTGGTCGCCCGACAGCACGTTGACGGCCAGCACGGCGTTTTCGGTGACGCGGGTGTGGATCGTGCTGGCGCGGTTCAGGCAGACAAGCAGGGTCGGCGGCGAGTCCGTGACGCTCGCGACAGCTGTCGCCGTGGCGCCGTGCCGTCCGCCGGGGCCGTCCGTCGTCACCACATGCACCGGCATCGCCACCCGCGACATCGCCTCGCGGTAACGCGTGGCGTTCTTATCCTTGACGGTCAAAGCGCGCTGCTCCGGGGATCACCTGCGGGGAAGCCGAGAATGGCGGCCGCTCGATCCCATATAGGCGAGGACGTGCGCAAACGCAGCGCTTATCGATCAGGCGCATCGTCGCCGTCCGCCGCAAGACGCAGCGGGCCGTTGCTCCGCCGACCGACGTCGGTAGTTCGCCGGGCTTTCCCCCCAGCGCGCCCGGAACGCCCGGGTGAAGTGGCTCTGATCGGCAAAGCCGCAGCTCGCCGCGATGGCGGCAATCGGCTCCGACGTGTCGGCGACAAGATCCCGCGCCCGCCGAAGCCGCCGCTCTCGGGCCCAGCGATGCGGCGTCTGGCCGGTCGTGGCGTGGAACGCGCGAATGAAATAGCTCCGCGACAGACCGCAGAGGGCGGCGACGTCGGCGACGGAGGCGTCGCCGTCGGCCAGCGCTGCGGTCGCCAGTCGTTCGCGGGCGGGCGAGAGGCCGCCGGCGCGGAGCAGTCTCTCGGCGGCGGTCGATCCGTTTATGGGGTCGGGGCGGCTTTCGCCGGGTCCGCGCGCGGACGGTCGTTCAAGCGTGGTCATGGGCGGCGCCTCTGGTTCGAGGTCTGGCGTCGACCGGAAGGGCTTGGGACACGCTCGCGCGGCTCACGTCGTCAGCTTGACGCCTGACGTTCGTGGGATCCGAAGAGTGACGTCGGGGTTCCGGTGACGAGGGTCACGAGAACGAACCTAAGTCGTCACAACGGGTGCAAAAATAGAAACTATAGAAACATACTGTTTCCGTAAATCGAGCTAGCGCGGCGTCCCCGCAAGCCCCCCGATCAGGTGCCGGACCACGGGCTCCGCCGGCCCCTTGTGAAACGCCCGCGCGGCGCCTTGGACGTCCGCGTCGGCCTTGGAGACGCGGCGGTGCTGGCGAAGGTGCTCGGCCCAGGATTCCACCCGGAACCACTCCACCACGATCTCCGGCTCGGCGGCGTCCTCCGCCACGCCCCATTCGAAGGCGCCGTCGCGACGGCGTTCTTCGGCGAGGCGATGGAGCGTCGCCAGGAACCCAGGCCGGTCCGCTGCGGGGATGCGGTATTCGATCAGAACCGTGACCGGTCCCCGGTCGTTCTCCAACGGCGCGGCGAGCAGCGGCTCCGGCCAATGGTTCGAGGGCGCCAGGTCGGCCTCGCCCACCGGCAGCGTGCGGCGGCGGAGCAGGAGGCCTGCGCCGAGCAGCGCTGCGGCTGCGACCAGCAGGGCGGGAGCGACGCCGATGTGATGGGCCACAAGGCCCCACAGCAGGCTGCCGCCGGTCATCGCGCCGTTGAACACGGTGAGGTAGACGGCGAGCCCGCGCCCCCGCACCCAGTTCGGCAGGATCGCCTGCGCCGCGCCGTTCAGCGTCGTCAGCGCGACGATCCAGGCGAGGCCGAGGGCCAGCAGCGCGACGAGCGCGACCGGCTTCGGCGGCGCGAGGACAAGCCCCGCCATAACCAGCGCCGCAAGAATCGCCGCGAACAGCATCAGGCCGTCCGCGCCAAGGCGCGCGCGCAGCCGGGGCATCACGAGGGCGCCGCAGATCGCGCCGACGCCCACCGCGCCGAGCATGAAGCCGTAGAAGCCCGCGGTCCCGCCGAGAAGCCCGCGGGCGACGAGGGGAAGCAACGCCCAGATCGCGCTGCAGCAGGTGAAGAACACGAGGGCGTGGAACAGCACGCGGTGCAGTTCGCGGCTGGCGCGGGCGTAGCGCAGGCCCGCCCGGAAGGCGCCGGGGAAGCGTTCCGCCAGGGCGTCGTCGGCGGACGCCGGCCGGTTCCACCAGACCAGCGCCGCGATCACCAGCAGATAGGACGCGACGTCGACGCCGTAGGTCGCCGCCGCGCCGACCGCTCCCAGCAGAAGCCCGCCCGCAGCCGGTCCGATCGATCGCGCCACGTTGATGCCGAGCGAGTTCAACGCGACCGCGTCGCGCAGTTCGGTCTTGGGTACGAGCTCCGGGACGATCGATTGCCAGGTCGGTCCCATCAGCGCGGCGCCGACGCCGCCGATGAAGGTCAGCCCGACGAGCGTGGCGACGGTGAGCGCGCCCGACGCGGCCATGACGGCGAGAGTCAGGCTGACGAGGCCGAGCAGGACCTGAATTGCGATCAGCAGCTTGCGGCGGTCGAGGATGTCGGACAGCACGCCGGCCGGGATCGCCAGCAGGAAGATCGGCAGCGTGCCGGCGGCCTGCACAAGCGCGACCGCGACCGGCGAGGCGGCGAGATCCGTCACGATCCACGCGCTCGCGATGTCGCGCATGAACGAGCCGGTGTTGCCGAGAATCGTCGCGGCCCACAGCACCGCGAAGGCGGGCCGCCGGAGCGGAGCGAAGGCGCCGGAGGCGGAGGGGGGCTGGGTCATATGTCCGCCTTCATCGGGGATGGCCCTCCGGGCAGGAGGAGGAGCCGCTCCTTCACCTCTCCCCATCGGGAGGGAAGAGGTGAAGGAATGCGCTGGTCCAGAGCTCAGCCCTGGACGAACGCCAGCAGATCGGCGTTGAGCACGTCGGCGTTGGTCGTCAGCATGCCGTGCGGGTAGCCCGGATAGGTCTTGAGCGTGCCGGCCCTGAGCAGCTTGACGGACTTCAGAGCCGCGGCGCCGATCGGGACGATCTGATCGTCGTCGCCGTGCAGAACGAGCGTCGGCACGCTGATCGCCTTGAGGTCCTCGGTCTGGTCGGTTTCCGAGAACGCCTTGATGCCCTCGTAGTGCGCCTTGGCGGAGCCCATCATGCCCTGACGCCACCAATTCTCGATCACCCCCTGATGGACCGTCGCCCCTTCGCGGTTGAACCCGTAAAACGGCCCGGTGGGCAGATCGAGGAAGAACTGTGCGCGGTTGGCGGCGAGCGCCGCACGCAGGCCGTCGAACACCTCGATCGGGAGCCCGTCGGGGTTCGCCTCGGTCTTGACCATCAGCGGCGGCACGGCGGAGACCAGCACCGCCTTGGCCACGCGCCCGGCCGGCTCGCCGTGCCTCGCCACGTAAGCCGCGACCTCGCCACCGCCGGTGGAATGTCCGATATGGACCGCGTTCCTGAGGTCGAGCGCCTCGGCCACCGCAAACGCGTCCGCGGCGTAATGGGCCATGTCATGCCCCTCGCTCACCTGCGCCGAGCGGCCATGGCCCCGGCGATCGTGGGCGACGACGCGATAGCCCTTCTGCACGAAGAATAGCAACTGCGCGTCCCAGTCGTCCGACGACAGCGGCCACCCATGATGGAACACGATGGGCTGAGCGTCCTTCGGTCCCCAGTCCTTGTAAAAGATGTCGACGCCGTCGCTCGTGGTGACGAAGGGCATGATTTTGTCCTCGGTTGAAGGGAAAGGTCAGACCGCCCAGCAGGCGCAGCCGAGCGCGCCCCAGAATGACTTAAGGTCGCCGACGGGCAAGCGGTCAGAGGCCGCACGCGCGTGCTCGTGGCCGTGGACGCCGCAGGCATTGGAGCAGGCGCAGGCCACGCTTTGAAGACGAAGCGCATGGTCCTTCTTCGCCTCCGCCTTCCAGGCTCCGTAGCCGCCAAAGGCCCGGACCGGCGACCAGTCCGGCATCGCCGGCGGGACGTCGGTTTCGTCGAGCTTGGCGAAGTCGCCCTTCGCGAACACCACCTTGCCGCCGACCATGGTGAGGTCCGACGTGATCCCGGCGATCTCCTCGTCGCGGCACGCGAAGAAATCCGTGTCTGGCACGATCAGGTCGGCGAGCATGCCGGGCTGAATCCGGCCCTTCTTGCCCTCCTCGTTCGAGAACCACGTCACGTTCTCGGTCCACATCCGGAGCGCGGTTTCGCGGTCGAGGCGGTTGCGGGTCGGGTAGAGCTGCAGGCCGCCGACGGTGCGGCCGGTCGCGAGCCAGGCCAGCGAGACCCAGGGGTTGTAGGATGCGACGCGGGTGGCGTCGGTGCCGGCCGAGACCCTGACGCCCTTCTCGAGCATCCGGGCAAACGGGGGGGTCGCTTCGGCCGCGCCGTAGCCGTAGCGCTCGACGAAGTACTCGCCCTGATAGGCCATGCGGTGCTGCACCGCGACGCCGCCGCCGAGCGCCGCCACCCGGTCGATCGAGCGCTCCGAGATGGTTTCGGCGTGGTCGAAGAACCAGTTCAGCCCTGCGAGCGGGATGTCCTGGTCGATCTTCTCGAACACGTCGAGCGCGCGGCTGACGGTCTCGTCGTAGGTGGCGTGCAGGCGCCACGGCCAGCGGTTCTCCGCCAGCACCCGCACTACGCCCTCGAGGTCGCCCTCCATCTCGGGCCCCATGTTGGGCCGCGGCTCGCGGAAATCCTCGAAGTCGGCGGCGGAGAACACCAGCATCTCGCCGGCGCCGTTGTGGCGGAAGTAGTCGTCGCCCTGCTTGTACTTGGACGTCTTCGTCCAGTTCAGGAAGTCCTCGCGCTCGGCGTTGGGCTTCTGCGTGAACAGGTTGTAGGCGAGCCGGATGGTGAGCTGGCCGTCGTCGGCGAGCTTTTGCACGACCGCGTAGTCGTCGGGGTAGTTCTGGAACCCGCCGCCGGCGTCGATCGCGCCGGTGACGCCCAGCCGGTTCAGGTCGCGCATGAAGTGGCGGGTCGAGTTGACCTGGTACTCGAACGGCAGCTTCGGTCCCTTGGCGAGGGTCGCGTAGAGGATGCCCGCGTTGGGCTTCGCCAGCAGCAGGCCGGTCGGCTCGCCCTTGGCGTCGCGGGTGATCTCGCCGCCGGGCGGGTTCGGCGTATCCTTGGTGTAGCCCACGGCCCGAAGCGCCGCGCCGTTCAGCAGCGCCCGGTCGTAGAGGTGGAGGATGAACACCGGCGTCTCGGGCGCGACCTGGTTCAGCTCGTCGATCGTCGGCAGGCGCTTTTCCGAAAACTGGTTCTCGGTGAAGCCGCCGACGACGCGCACCCATTGCGGCGGCGGGGTGATCTCGACCTGCCGGCGCAGCATCTCCATGGCCTGGCCAAGCGACGGCACGCCGTCCCAGCGCAGCTCCATGTTGAAGTTCAGCCCGCCGCGGATGATGTGCAGGTGATTGTCGATCAAGCCCGGCAGAACGCGGCGGCCCTTGAGGTCGACGATCTTGGTCTCGGGCCCGGCATGGACCATCACCTCGCTCTCGCGCCCGACGGCGAGGAACCGGCCGTCCTTGATCGCGATGGCCTCGGCGGTTGGATTGGCGCGGTCGAGGGTCGTGACGAGGCCCTTGAGCAGGATCAGGTCGGCGGTCATGTCGTCCGTCCTTCGGCCGTTCGCGGCCTGTGCGCGCGCGGCGAATCCGGCGGCGAGCGCGGAGGCGGCTGCGCCGAGCGTGGTTTCACGGCGGGTGGGGCTCATGAGCCGGCCCCTTCGTCCTCGGACTTGGAGGGATCTGTCGCCGCGTGGCGGCCCGGCAGCGCGCCGAACAGGTGCGGCGCGCATTTCTCTTCGATCCACGCGGCCTGAAGACCGAGGCCGCCGAGCATCTGCCTGCCGACAGGCACGATCTGCTCGCCGACGAGGATGCCGAGCAGCCCGACCAGCGCCACCAGAGGCGGCGCCGGCGAGCGGACCTGCAGCAGGCTGTAGATGACGCCGACGAGGAGCCCGGCGCCGACCGCCATGAGATACATCTTCATGGGACGAGCTCCCGCCGGCCGATCGTCAGTGACCGCCTTCGGAGGCGCCGAACATCGTCTTGGCGTAGGTCACGCCGAGGCCGTAGGCGCCGCCGTACTGCTTCGCGACGCCGGTGGTGAACTCGTAGGTCTCGGTCCGCGCCCAGTCGCGCTGCAGTTCGAGAAGATACTGAAGCGAGGTCATCGGGCGGACGCCGGCTTGGATCATGCGCTCCATGGCGCGCTGATGCGCTTCGTCGGAGACGTCGCCGCAGGCGTCGGCGATGACGTAAGCCTCGAATCCCTGGTCGAGCGCCGAGAGCGTCGGGCCGACGATGCACACCGAGGTCCACAGTCCCGCGAACACCAGCCGTGATTTTCCGATGCGGTTGACCTCCTCGATGACGGCGGCGTCCTCCCAGGTGTTCATCGAGGTGCGGTCGAGCATCTGCTGGCCCGGGAACGCTTCGGTGATCTCGGAGAACATCGGGCCGGAGAAGCTCTTCTCGGCGACCGTCGTCAGGATGGTGGGAACGCCGAAGCCCTTGGCCGCGCGGCTGATCAGCGCCGCGTTGTTCCGCAGCGACACGGCGTCGATCGACTGCGTCGCGAACGCCATCTGCGACTGGAAGTCGATCAGGACCAGCGCATGGTCGGTCGGCGAAATCAGCAGTGAGCCGGGCGTGGGCGTGGCGGTCGCAGGCATGACAAATCCCCCTTTGCGGCGCCTCGACGGCGTCCGACGCGGGGGCACTGTCGTCCGGGACGGGCGCCTCGTCTTGAACGTTTGATCCCCATTTTGAACGAGCGGATCAGCGAAGCTTGAGATCGGCGCCGATCAGGTCGGCGGCCCGTTCGCCGATGAGCACGCAAGGGGCGAGCGTGTTGCCGCCCGCGATCGCCGGCATGATCGATCCGTCCGCCACGCGAAGGCCCTCGATCCCGTAGACCTTGAGCGCTCCGTCCACGACCGACAGCGCGTCGCGGCCCATCTTTGCCGTGCAGGTCTCGTGGAAGTAGGTCCCGGCGGCGTTGCGCAGGAAGTCGAGCCGGGCGGCGTCCGGGAGGGCGCCTGGCATCAATTCGCGCTTCACGAAGGGGCGCAGGGCCTCCGAGTTTCCAATCTCGCGGCAGAGCTCGAGCGCGATCATGAGGGCGCGCACGTCCGCCTCCTCGCTCAGGAAGTTCGCGTGGATCCGCACCGGGTCCTCCGGCCGCGGACCGGTCAGCTCCAGATGGCCGCGGCTCTTCGGACGGATCAAGCCGGGCGCGAGCGTGAAGGCGAGCGAGGGATCGACCGGCAGGTCGTAGGCCGGGCGGGTGATCTCGGAGCCGAAGGCGGTCTCCTCCAGCATCGGCTGGAGGTCGGGCGAGGGCAGGGACGCGTCGCTCTTGCAGAAGAAGGTGAACTCCGCCGAGTTGTTCCGCGGCGGTTCCGGCGTGCGGTACTCGAACACGCAGCCCGCGACCAGGATGTGATCCTGGAAGTTCCGGCCGACCCCGGGCAGGTGCTGGACCACGTCGATCCCGTGGCGCTTCAGCTCGCGCTCGTCGCCGACGCCCGACAGCATAAGGGTTTTCGGCGTGTTCACGCCGCCGAGCGACAGCACCACTTCGCGGTCCGCGCGGGCGACCCGGATCTCGCCGTCGACTTCGAATTCGACGCCCACGGCGCGCTTGCCCTCGATCACCACCCGGCGGACCGTTGCGCCGGTTAGGATCGTGAGGTTCGGCTGGTCGAGGCGCGGCGTGAGATAGGCGACCGCGGTCGAGACCCGCGTTCCGTCCTTCGCGACGTTGACGTTCGCGACCGCGCAGCAGCCGTCGCCCGCCATCGCCTCCGCGTTGTGGTCGGCGACCTGCGGTACGCCAAGCGCCGACGTCGCCTCCAGCAGCGCGCCGACCACCGGCGCGGGATTCTTCGGCAGGGTGATCGCCATCGGCCCGTCGACGCCGCGCAGAGGAGAGGCCGGGCCGTCCCAGCTTTCGATCCGCCGGTAGAGGTCGATCGCCGCGGCGTAGCCCCAGCCGGCGTCGCCGCTCTCCTCCTCCCAGAGATCGAAGTCCGCCTTGTGGCCCCGCGCCCAGACGAGGCCGTTGACGGCCGATCCGCCGCCGAGCACCCGGCCCATCGGCAGCGCCGCCCGACGACCGTTCAGTCCGGGGCAGGGCTCCGAGGCGAAGGCCCAGTCGCGCTCCGAGCCGATGTTGCGCATCCAGATCGTCGGGTCGCGGACCTCGGGAACGTCGCCCCACCCGCCGGCTTCCGCCACGAGCACGCGGAGTTCGGGATGGGCTGCGAGCCGTCCCGCGACGACGCATCCGGCCGCGCCGCCGCCGCAGATGATGACATCGAAGGCGGGGATGTCACGTGCGGTCATGGCGTTCGGGTCCGATGTGCGAAAAACGGAACGGCGGTGGCGCGCCGATTGCTAGCTTGATCGCCGTACCGTGGCGTGGCGAGGTCGCTGCGGACCTGCGCGAAGGGGCGAACCAAGGTGACATCAGCCGACATGAGCGCCACGACGGGCGACGACGACGCTCCAGGCGACTGGCGCCTGCGGCCGCTGCAGTCGCGGCCGGGCTTCCTGATCCGCCGCCTGCACCAGATCCACGTCGCGCTGTTCCTGGAGGAATGCGCCTCGGAGGGGCTGACGCCGGTGCAGTACAGCGTGCTGACGGCGCTCGACCAGATGGGCCAGGTCGAACAGGCCGCCCTGTCGCGCGCGGTCGGCGTCGACCGCACCAACGTCGCCGAAGTGATCGCGCGGCTGGAGCGCCGCCGCTTCGTGCGCCGGCGCCTGTCGCCGGACGACGGCCGCAAGAAGCTCGCCGTGCTGACGGAGCTCGGTCGCGCCGTACTCAAGCGTGTGGAGCAAGGCGCAGCGCGCGCGCACGAGCGCACGCTGGCGGCGCTTCCAGAGGCCCGGCGCGAGAGCTTCCTCGACGATCTGGCGCTGCTCGTCGAGAGCAACAACGCCATCAGCCGCTCGCCGGTCACGGGCTGACACCAAGCGGGCCGGCCCCAACCACGCCGGCCCGCAGCACGGCGGCGTAAGCCCCGCGCGACCAAGCCTTGTTGATCTCCGGCGCTGTGGGACTCGCCCCGCCGCACGCGGCTCCGCGACGTCAAAATCGTCAGTACCATGACGATTGCCTTCGGTTGAGGCGCCGGTGCGCCGGCTGCGAGCAGATCGCCCTGCAGCCGGCACGGAGCGCCGGACGGCGTCTCGCGATTTCAGAACAGGTCCAAGGAAACTCTCCATCTGGCATGCAATTTGATTGCCATCTCCGAAGCAGACGCAGCCAAGCGAAACGACGGCCGATCCACAGGGCGAACCTGGCGTGAGGGCCTCGCAGCGAAATAGGACGTACACTGATGACCGTGGTCCGGTTCGAGGCTGTGTCCAAGCGATATGCGGGCGTCGAGGCGCCGGCCGTCGCCGACCTCAACCTCGTCTGCGGCGACGGGGAGATGATCGCGCTGCTCGGCCCCTCCGGCTGCGGCAAGAGCTCCACGTTGAAGATGGCGGCCGGCCTCGAGGACCTGTCGGCGGGCGAGATCTTTTTCGACGACGAGCCGGTCGCCCGGCTCGAGCCCGGCGCGCGCAACGTCGCGATGGTGTTCGAGGACTACAGCCTCTACCCACGCATGACGGTGCGCGAGAACATCGCCTTTCCGCTCGCGGCGCGCGGCGTCGACCGGACCACGGCGCGGGCCCGCGTGGACGACGCCCTCGGACTGCTCGGTCTCGACGACATCGCCGACCGCCCCGTGACCGGCCTCTCGGGCGGCGCGATGCAGCGCATCTCGATCGGCCGGGCGCTGGTGCGCGACCCGCGCCTCATCCTGTTCGACGAGCCGCTGTCCCATCTCGACGGCGACCAGCGCGTGCAACTCCGCACCGAGATCAAGCGGCTGCAGAAGACGCGCCAGGTCACCTCGATCCTCGTCACCCACGACCAGACCGAGGCGACCGCGATGGCGGACCGCATCGCGGTGATGCGCCACGGCGTGCTGCAGCAGGTCGACACGCCCGCGGCGATGTACGAGCGGCCTGCAAACGTGTTCGTGGCGAACTTCATCGGAGAGCCGCCGATGAACATGCTGGCGGGCCGCCCGGCCGGCGCGGGCGCCGTCCATGTGGAGGCCTTCGCGCGAGCGGTGGCGGTCGATCCGCTGCGCGGCGCCCGGGCCGAGCGGACCGGCGGCGCGCTCATCGTCGGAATTCGGCCCGAGCATCTCGACATCGCGCCGTCGGACGGCGGGCCGGCCGACGCGGTCGTGAGCTACCGCGAATGCCGCGGCGACGCAGACTCGCTGATCCTGACGCCCCGCGCGACGCCCGAGGTCCAGATCCTCGTGGAGATCCCGGGACCCTCGGCCTTTCGGCCGGGCGACCCGGTCATGGTGTCGGTCGCGCCGGAGCGGGTCCACCTGTTCGACCAGGTCACCGAGCGCAACGTGGAGGTTCTGTGATGACCTCGCTCGCACGGTCGGTCCTCGCGCTCACGGGCCTCCGCAAACGCTTCGGCGCCACGCTCGCCCTCGACGGCGTCACGCTGTCGGTCGGGCCGGGCGAGGTGCTCGCGATCACTGGTCCCTCCGGCGCGGGCAAGACCACGCTCTGCCGCGTCGTCGCGGGCCTCGAAACGCCCGACGAGGGGTCGGTGCGGTACGGGTCCGAGCCGATGGACGACGTAGCCCCGGGCCGGCGCCGCGTCGCCTTCATGTTCGAGTCCTACGCGCTCTATCCCCATCTTTCGGTGCGCGACAACGCGCTCTCCCCGCTGCGCGCGCCGGGCGGCGGGATCCCGCGCGAGCGTCACCGGGCGATCGTCGACGAGACGCTCGGACTGCTCGAAATCGCGCATCTGGCCGATCGTCTTCCCGGCGCGCTCTCCGGCGGCCAGAAGCAGCGCGCCGCGCTCGCCCGCGCGCTCGTCCAGCAGCCGCGCGCGCTGCTTCTG
The DNA here is from genome assembly GCF_016907975.1 of Methylopila capsulata. GTDB lineage: Bacteria > Pseudomonadota > Alphaproteobacteria > Rhizobiales > Methylopilaceae > Methylopila > Methylopila capsulata. Next base: position 655,267 of record NZ_JAFBCY010000003.1, on the reverse strand, counting down.
GACGAGCCGATCTCGCACCTCGACGCCAAGCTGCGGCACAAGCTGCGCGGCGCCATCCGGCAGCGGCTGATGACCCGCGAGAGCCCGTCGATCTGGAGCACGCCGGACGGGCTCGAGGCGCTGTCGGTCGGCGACCGGGTGGCCGTGATCGACCGCGGTCGGATCGAGCAGATCGGCGCGCCGGAGGACATCTGGCTGCGCCCGGCGACCATGACGGTGGCGCGGCTGATCGGCGATCCGCCCATGAGCGTGCTGAGCGGGGAGCTCGAGGGCGAAGGCGATGCGCTCGTCTTCGCGCGCGAGGGGCTCCGGTTGCCGCTTCCCGCCGGGCTCGCGGCCGACGCCGCGCGGGCGACGAGCCGGCGGGTGTCGCTCGGCCTGCGCGCCGGCGCCTTGAGCCTCGCCGCCGAGGATGCGGCGGGGGCGGCGCGCGGCGAGATCTACTCGCACGAGCCGTTCGGCAAGCACGAGATCATCACCTTCAGCGTCGCGGGCGGCGCGCAGATCAAGATCAAGACGCGAACCGCCGCCCGGGTGCGCATCGGCGAGGCGGCGGGGCTCATCTGCCCGCCCGACGCGCTGGCGCTGTTCGACACCGAGACCGGCCGCGCGCTGCCGGCCTCGGCCGCACGACACACGACACACGACACACGCGACCACGCCCGGCCCCAAGCGGCCGTGGCGACGACGGGGGACTTGGGACGATGACGAGCAGGACGTTCATGGCTGCGGCTTCGGCCGCCCTTCTGGCGGCGGGGCTCGGAGCGAGCGCGCACGCCGCGGAGTTTTCCTACGCGGAGGCGGCGAAGCCCTACAAGGGCGTCTCGATCCGCGTGCTGGACGAGGTCACGCCGCTGCAGGAGGTGCTGGCGAAGCTCGTTCCCGGGTTCGAGCAGGAGACCGGCATCAAGGTCGACTACCAGTTGCTCGGCCACATGGAGGTCATCAACCGCGGCCAGGCCGACATGCTGTCCGGCCGAGGTTACTTCGACGCGGTGATGCTGCACGGCTTCCAGATGGGCCAGATGCTGGAAGCCGAGGCGCTTCTGCCGATCGACAGCCTCGTCGCCGACAAGAAGCTCTCGAATCCCAACCTCGAGACCGCGGACCTGATCGAGCGGCCGTACAAGACCGTCGCCTTCTTCGGTGGCAAGCAGTACGGCTTCGTCAACTGGAACTACAACCACGTCTACTGGGCCCGCGCCGACCTTCTGAACGACGAGGGCGAGAAAGCCGCGTTCAAGGCCAGATACGGCTACGATCTCGCGCCCGCCAAGACGCTCGAGCAGCTCCGCGACATCGCCGAGTTCTTCACACGCAAGAAGGGCGCGACGCTGGCCGGCAAGCCGCTCGAGAGCGACTTCTACGGCGTCGTGTTCGACGGCGTGAAGGGCTCAGCCTCGCTGTTCTCCTTCGTGAACAACATCCTCAAGAACTACGGCGGCGACATCGTTGACGCTTCGGGCAAGCCGAACTTCGACACCCCCGCCACCGTCGCCGCGCTCAAGCTGTACGCAGACCTGTGGAAGTTCGCGCCTCCCGGAACCGCCGAGTATTCGCTGCTCGACGTGCCGACCGTGATGGGCAACGGCATCGCCGCGCAGTCGATGGCGTTCTCGGACTTCGTGCTCGGCGTCGACAAGCCCGGCGCCTCGCCCTTCGCCGGCAAGTTCGTCTACGCCGGCATCCCGGTGAAGGCCGACGTCGACCCGAAGTTCGCTTCCGCCGAAGCCGAGCCCTCGCTGGTCGCGATCGGCGCGAGCAGCAAGCATCCGGAAGCGACGTTCCTCTTCATCCAGTGGCTGACTGAGAAGAAGCAGCAGGAAGCCCTGCTGAACGCCGGCCAGGGCGGCGTGCCGATCCGCGAGAGCTCGTGGGAGCTTCCCGTGCTGAAGGCCTCCGCCAACCCCACGCTGTTCAAGGCCATGAAGGACACGCTGTCCGTCGCCGAGGCCAAGCCGCGCATGCCGAAGTATCTCGAGCTGTCGGACGCGCTGTCGACGGTCGTGCAGCAGGTCGGCATGGGCCGGCTGACGCCGGAGCAAGGCGCCGCCGAGGGGCAGAAGGCGCTCGTCCGGGTCTGCGGCGACAAGTGCACGCTCTGAACGCGCCACGCGTGAGGCTCCGGGCGCGTCGCCCGGGGCCTCGGTCCGAGACCCGAACGGGACCTTCGCCATGTCCGTGATCTCCGACACAGCCGTCGCGCCGGCCCGCGAAAGGCGGCGCTCCGGCCGGGGAGTCTGGTACCCCTACCTGCTGATCGCGCCGACGATGATCACGCTCTTGCTGGTCTCGCTGGTTCCGTTCGTCTACGCGATCTACCTCAGTTTCCATAAAGCCAAGTACGGCCGCGTCGGCGACTTCATCGGCTTCGACAACTACGCGAAGCTGCTGGCGGACCCGCAGTTCTGGAACTCGCTGAAGGTCGCGGGGCTGTTCGTCGGGATCGCTGTGCCGATCGAGTTCATGATCGGCCTCGGCGGCGCGCTGATCCTCAACTCGGGCGTCCGCGGTCGCTCCGTGCTGGTGCCGCTGCTGTTCATCCCGACCATGATGGCGCCGGTGGTCGTCGGCCTGCTGTGGAAGATCATGCTGGCCGGCTCCTGGGGCCTGATCTCGTACAATCTGCTGGAGCGGTTCGGGTGGCTCGGCGATCAGTCGATCTTCGCCTCGCCCGACCTTGCGCTCTACGCGCTGATGTTCGTCGACATCTGGCAGTGGTCGCCGTTCATGATGCTGGCGTTCTTCGCAGGGCTGCAGGCCCTGCCGCTCGGACCCTACCGCGCGGCGGCCGTCGACGGCGCCTCGACGCTGCGAGTGTTCTTCAAGATCACGCTGCCGATGATGGTCCCGCTGCTGGCCGTGATCGGCCTGCTCCGGCTGATCGACGCCTTCAAGGTGTTCGACACGATCTTCATCCTGACCGGCGGCGGCCCGGGCGTCGCCACGCAGTCTCCGAGCGTGCTGGCCTACAAGATGACCTTCGAGTTCTGGAACATCGGCGAGGCGTCCGCGCTCGCCGTGCTGGTCTGGGCGGCGTTCTTCGTCTTCTGCAACGTGTTCTACCAGATCGCCAAGAAGAAGCTGAACGCCTTCTGAGAGACGGAACGACCATGAACGCGAACAAGACAAGCCTGCTCTGGACGACGGTCGCCGTGCTCTATGCGCTGGTGCTGCTGTTCCCGGTGCTGTGGATGGCCACGATGATGGTGAAGCCGGCGGACGTGATGTTCGCGCGGCCGACCGAGTTCCTGTTCACGCCGACGCTCGCGAACTTCGACTACGTCATCGCCGAGGGCTTCGCCTGGAACCTGCTGACGTCGTTCGTGCTGTGCACGGTCTCGACGCTGCTCGTGGTGCTGATCGGGACGCCCGCGGCCTACGCCTTCGCGCGCTTCGAGATGAGGGGCAAGGACGACCTGTTCCTGTTCATCCTGGCGAGCCGGATGGGGCCGCCGGTGTGCCTCGTCATCCCGTTCTACCTTATCTTTACCAAGGTCGGCCTGCTCGACACCTTCGCGGGACTGACGCTCGCCTACATGACGTTCAACCTGTCGTTCTACGTCTGGGTGCTGCGCAGCTTCTGCCGCGACCTGCCGGTCGAACTCGAGGAAGCCGCCGCGCTCGAAGGCTGGTCGCGGCCGCAGATCTTCCTGCGCGTGGTGTTCCCGCTGCTGCGCAACGGCATCGTGGCGACGGCGGTGCTGTGCTTCATCTTCGCGTGGAACGAGTTCCTGTTCGCCTTCATGCTCGGCGGCGACCGCATCCAGACGCTCCCCGTCGCCATCCCGAAGCTCATCACCGCGCAGGGCGTGCGCTGGGGCGAGGTCGCGGTGGTCGGCATCGTGGCGCTGCTCCCGGTGCTCGCGGTGGTTCTTCTGTTGCAACGGCACATCGTCCGCGGCCTGACCCTCGGCGCCGTGAAAGGGTGACGATGGCGCGCTTCGTCCTCGTCCACGGTTCTTTCCACGGCGCCTGGTGTTGGGAGCGACTTACTCCGCTGCTGGAATCCGCCGGCCATGAAACGATCACGCCAAATCTTCCAGGCAGTGGGGGAGATTCCTCGCCGATCGAGAACGCCGATCTCGCGTCCTACGCTACCCGCGTCACGGGTGTCATCGACGGGATCGCGGGCCCCGTGATCCTTGTCGGACACAGCATGGGCGGCATCGTCTCGGCGCAGGTCGCGGAGCTCCGTCCGCATCGGCTTTCGGCGCTCGTCTACGTCAACGGCTTAATGCTGCGCGACGGCGAGAGCCTCGGAAGCTTCCTGGACGCCAACGCTCATCTCGACGTCGACGACCTCGTGCTAAAGAACATGGTGGTCTCGGTCGATGGCGCCGAAGCGCGCTTCCCGGCCGAGAAGGCTCGCGAAGTCTTCTACAACACCTGTGCGGTCCACGACGCTGCCTGGGCCGCAGCGCGGCTTGGGCCCCAACGCACTAAGATCTATGGGGAGCCGCTCAGGCTGACGCCCGAGCGCTTCGGGCTTGTGCCGCGCGCTTATGTCCGCGGCCTCAAGGACAATGCCGTATCGCTCGCCTATCAAGATGCGATGCTCGGAAATACGCCCTGCGAGCGCGTCTTCGATCTCGATGGCGACCATTCTCCGTTTCTATCCGCGCCCGAAATGCTCGCGGCTGTTCTCGAACAGGTCGCCGCGTCGTGACGGCGCTAATCTTCACTTCCGCGCGGCGGATCGGCCGTGACCTTCGCAGGAGACCGACATGAACCCCGCAGCCTTCGACGTCATCGACGGCGTGCCGCACTACAAGCTGTTCATCGACGGCAAGTGGACGGACTCGTCCCGCAACATGCTTGCGGACGACGTCAACCCGGCGACCGGCGAGGTCTTCGCGCGCACCCAGCAGGCCGGCGTCGAAGAGGTCGACGCCGCGATCGCCTCCGCCCACGCGGCCCAGGCGAAGTGGGGCGCGGCGATGGTGGGCGAGCGCGAGGCGATCCTGCTCAAGACCGCCGACGTCATCGTGCGCCGCACGCCGGAGATCCGCGACCTGCTGATCGAGGAGTGCGGCTCGGTGTTCTCCAAGGCGCTGTGGGAGATCGACTACGTGGTTGACGCCCTGCGGGTGGCGGCCGGCGACGCCCGCCACGTCATGGGCGAGACCATGCCGATGACGATGCCCGGCCAGATATCGATCTCGGTGCGCAAGCCCCTCGGCGTCATCGCCGGCATCGCGCCGTTCAATTCGCCCTTCCTGCTGTCGATGAAGAAGATCGCCTACGCGCTCGCGGTCGGCAACGCCTTCATCCTCAAGCCGTCGGAGGAGACCCCGCTCTCGGGCGCGATCATCGCCGACCTGTTCGACGAGGCGGGTCTTCCCGCCGGCCTGCTCAACGTCGTGCCGGGCGTTCCGGCCGAAGTGGGCGAGCGGCTGATCGCCGACCCGCGGGTCAAGATGATCACCTTCACCGGCTCCACCCGCACGGGGCGCCACCTCGCGGTGCAGGCGGCGACGCATCTCAAGCGCTTCACCCTGGAGATGGGTGGCAAGAGCCCGCTGATCGTGCTCGCCGACGCCGATCTCGACTACGCCGTCGACGCCGCGGCCTTCGGCGTCTACCTGCACCAGGGGCAGGTCTGCATGGCGAGCTCGAAGGTCATCGTCGAGGCGCCGCTGTTCGACGCCTTCGCGGAGAAGTTCAAGGCCAAGACCGCGGGCGTCAAGGTCGGCGACCCGCGCGATCCGGAGACGGTCATCGGGCCGCTCATCCGCGCCCGCCAGTGCGACTTCATCGACAGCCAGCTCAAGGACGCCACGGAGAAGGGCGCCGCCATCGTGTACGGCGGCACGCACGAGGGGCAGTTCTACCAGCCAACGGTGCTGACCGGCGTCACGCCCGAGATGCGGATCTACCACGAGGAGAGCTTCGGCCCCGTGGTCTCGCTCATCAGGGCCGAGGACTCCGAGGACGCGCTCCGCATCGCGAACGACACCGAGTACGGCCTCTCCGCCGCGCTGATCACCAACGACATGCAGAAGGCGCTCGATCTCTCGATGCGGCTCGAATCCGGCATGGTGCACGTCAACGACACCACCATCTCGGATGAGCCCCACGTGCCCTTCGGCGGCGTCAAGAACTCCGGCTTCGGCCGCGAGGGCGGACGCTATTCGCTCGAGGAGCTCACGGAAGTGAAGTGGGTGACGCTGCAGATGGGCAAGCGGCAGTTCCCGTTCTAAAGCGCGCCGCGGCGCGACGGAACCTTGCGCGCACTCGAAACCCCGCGGCTCGGCCCCAGAACCTCTGCGGGACATTCTGGCCGGGAGGAGACGATGCCCATGGCGCATTCGCTGTCGCACGATGGTTCGCTTCAGGCGTCTGAGGCCGGCGCCAACCAGCCCGACCTCGACTCGGAGGCGGTCTGGGAGGCCAAGGCCGATCTCGCGGCGTGCTTCCGCATGGCGGCGCGGTGCGGGTTCGAGGAGGGCATCTGCAATCACTTCTCGGCGCTCGTTCCCGGCTACGACGACCTCTTCATCGTCAACCCCTACGGCTACGCCTTCAGCGAACTGACGGCGTCCAAGCTGCTCGTCTGCGACTTCCACGGCGCCGTGGTGTCGGGCGAGGGCGCGCCGGAGGCGACCGCCTTCTACATCCACGCCCGCGTCCACAAGCGCGTGCCGAGGGCCAGGGTCGCGTTCCACACCCACATGCCCTACGCCACGGCGCTTTCCATGACAGAGGGCGAGCCGCTGATCTTCGCGGGGCAGACGGCGCTCAAGTTCTATGGCCGGACAACCGTCGACCGGGACTACAACGGTCTCGCCCTGGACGAGCGCGAGGGCGACCGCATCGCCGCCGCGGTGGGCGACGCCGACATCGTCTTCATGAAGCACCATGGCGTGATGGTGCTGGGACCGACGATCGCCGAGGCCTGGGACGATCTCTACTACCTCGAGCGCGCCTGCGAAGCGCAGACGCTCGCGCTCTCGACGGGGCGGCCGGTTCTGCCCGTCGCCCCCGAGATCGCCGAGGCCGCCTACCGCCAGATGCGCGACGGCGATCCGGAGTCGGCGCGGCTCCACCTCGCGGCCGTGCGGCGGACGCTCGACCGCCAGGAGCCGGAGTACAAGAGTTGACGCCGCGGTCGAGAGGCTACCGACGAGCGCCGGCGTGACCGCCTCCGCCGACGTGGAGCCCCGAACCCTGTCGCGCGGCTCCATGGCGATCGCGGCGTTCTCGACCGTCGTCGAGTGGTACGACTTCACGCTCTACCTCTATTTCGCGACGGTGCTGTCGCGGGTGTTCGTCGGGTCGGGCGAAGGCTCGCTGGCCGCCATTCTGGCGGGCTTCGCCGTGGCCTATCTGCTGCGGCCGCTCGGCGCGGTCGTGTTCGGCCACATCGGCGATCGGTTCGGGCGGAGGCGGGCGATGCTGCTGTCGGTCGCCGTCATGACGGCGGCGATGCTCGCCACCGCCCTGTTGCCGACGCACGCCCAGATCGGCCCCGCCGCGGCGTGGATGCTGCTGGCGCTGCGCTGCGTGATGAGCTTCTCCGTCGGCGGCGAGTACGTGGGCGTCGTGGCCTACCTCCTAGAGGGCGCCCCTCCGGAGCGGCGCGGTCTGATCACCTCGTCGGCCTCGGCGGCGAGCGAGATCGGCGCCTTGCTCGCGGCCGGCGTGTCCGCCCTGACGGTGCATTGGCTCAGCCCGGCCGACCTCGACGCCTGGGGCTGGCGCATCCCCTTCTTCGTCGGCGCGGCGCTGGCGGGGAGCGTCTGGATCGCGCGCTCGGCCATGCACGAGTCGCCGGATTTTGAACGCCAGCGCGCCTTGGGAAGCACCCCGGCGCAGCCGCTGCGCTACGCGCTCGCCCATCATCGCGCCGGCATCTTCCGCGGCTTCGCGATCTCGGCGCTCGGCTCGATCACCTACTACGTCGGCATCACCTACGTGCCCTCGTTCCTCACCTCGACGGGAGCTTTCGCAGAGGGCGCCTCGCTGTGGCTGTCCACGATCGCCGCCGTGGTGGTGATCCTGGTGACGCCGCTCGCAGGCGCTCTCTCCGACCGGTGGGGGCGAAGGCCGGTGTTGACGGCGCTGGGCGTCGGCAGCGCGGTCCTGCCGATCGTTCTGTTCGCGCTCATGGCCAGCGGCTCGGGGGCGCAGGCGCTCCTCGGCGCGGTCGTGCTGGCGGGCCTTGCGGGCGGGGTCAGCGCGGTCGGAGCGGTCGCGACCGCCGAGCAGTTCCCGGGCGAGGGACGGCTGACCGGCCTCGCGCTCGGCGCCACGACGGCCACGGCCGTGTTCGGCGGCCTCACCCCCTATCTCGCGCATGTTCTCACCGAACGCTCCGGCTGGGCGATGGCGCCTGGCGCGATGATCGGCGTCGTTGCGATCGTGGTGCTGCCGGTCCTGATGACGTTGAAGGCGCCGGCGACCGCGTCGGACGGACGTCTGCGAGCAGCCGCTCTCGACTGATCGGCGCGGCAAGCCGTCGTCTCGTGAACGCGCAGAGTTCCCCCGGACATCTGCGGAAACAAACGACGCGATGTTTGGCGGAAGCCGGCCCTGGAAAGCGCCGAACGCAATGCAGTCGTCGCGTGCGGGCAGGACGTCACGGCGATTTGCGAGTGCAGGCCGCGTCAGAATCAGTCAATTATCTTGCTGTGCGACAAACGGTTCGAAAGATATCTATTGCGCTGGCGCCGCCGATGGATCATCTCACCACCATCTCATATGGAGTTCCCCCAAAATGGAATACGAGACCGATTTCGTTTCGCTCGCCGCAGATGTCGTGAGCGCTTACGTCGGCAACAATTCTGTGCCGTCCGCCGACCTTCCCGCCCTGATCCAGTCCGTTCACGCCGCGCTCACTGCAACGGCGAAGGGCAAGGTCGAAGAGCCGGTCGTCGAGCTGAAGCCCGCCGTTCCGGTGAAGAAGTCCGTCAGCCCGGACTACATCATCTGCCTCGAGGACGGAAAGCAGTTCAAGTCGCTCAAGCGCCACCTGCGCACGAAGTACGACATGAGCCCCGAGGACTACCGCGCGAAGTGGGGCCTTCCGGCCGACTATCCGATGGTCGCCCCGAACTACGCGGCCGCACGGTCGGAACTGGCGAAGAAGATGGGCCTCGGGCAGCAGCGCGCCGCCGCGGCCGCTGCGCCGGCTCCCGCCAAGCGCGGCCGCAAGCCCGCTGCGAAGGCGGCGTAATCCACGTCCTGCGTCGGCGAGCGCCCTCGCGGCGCTCGCCCGTCGCCCTTTGGGCGGACCGCTGTTCCCGCCGGGCGCAGGCGTCCGGCGGGCCGGGCGTTAACGGATCGTAAACCATGAAGGCGCTTCGATCGTGGTCGGATGAACACGATAGAGGAGCGCTCCATGGGCACGATCAGCGTCGGCGAGGCTATGGAACTCGTCGCGGCGCGGGCCGCCGCCTACGCCGCTGGCGGCGCCGCGGACCTCGAAGACCGCGTGTCCACGCTGGCGGATGAACTCGAGCCGCTGATCAACGCGCCGATGGTCAACGTGCCGCGCTACTTTGAAGCTCTGTTCGAACGGCTGGACGCCGCGGCGGTTTCGCTGGCGGCGGTCGACGAGAACAAGCGCGGCCAGCCGACGGAAGACGAACTTCAGCGGCAGCGGCTGTTCTTCGCGGCCCTGGCGGATCACTTCCATAAGCGGCTGGACTTGGCCGCCTGAGTATTTCTTGCGCGAAGATGCGCCGCGAACGCCGCCGTTCCGATGACGACTGGAGATAAGCGTCGCCCGGCGACGACAATTCCCAACTGTCGACAAGCTACGCTCCTATGCGGCCGGCATGGCTCTAGGCGACGGCACGCGCGCCGGTCGATCGTTAAGATCGTCTCGATGACGTATATTGACGTATATCAGAGCGGTTTCGAGCCTCGTTGACCCACTGAACCCGCCGTCGTTCCGGGACAAGCCCGGGGCGACCGCGGAGCCTGAAACACCGTCGCGTTCATCTGACCCGAAACCGCTCGAGGTTCATCGCGGCGGGGTGATGCGAGGCGCTGAATTCGCTTTGGTTTATGTAAATATCTAAATATTCGATCCAGACCGATAAATCTTACTTGGCATTTGGCGAGGGCGACTTTTCAAAGGCGCGCGCGCAGTTCTAGTGATCAAATGACTAGTTATAAAGTCTAACTTTGCCAGCGATTGTGCAGTTGAACCGCCCGGAAATTGCACCCCAGTGGGAATTCGCGGTCCCCAAAATCCTTATTATTCAATCGTGTAGCGAACAGCGTAATTGGTTCCGCTCCCACCCTTTTTTGAGCGCCCCCGAGTTCCCTCCAACTTCGATTCAAATGCCATCTTTCATATAAGGAAATCGATCATTCGCTTAGTGATCTGCTGATCAACATTAGTGCACAACTATGGGGATGGGCAGAATGTCAACGTACACTTCGGGAGGCTCAACCGGTTTCGACAATCGAAATCTGTGGATCGATAACACAGGTCAGTCGACGGGGGAGTCATTTGCCAATCGGACAAGTACATCTGGGAGCATACTGACCGGTAATGCTCAAGATACGTACTCGGAATACACGTTTACGGCGAACGGTCTGACCTATCATTACATCGGCGAGTTTACCGCGAGCTTCACCGGGTCGCTGCTGGCAGGGACGGTGAGCGCCAGCGGCTACTACGACCAGATCACGGTGACCAACGCCAGCGGCGGGGTCGTCGCAAGCTATGCCGGCGACGCCGTCACCGTCGACTTCGGCAGCGAGGCGAGCGGGGTGATCGGCACGGTCACAGGGTTGCTCGACCTCGTCAGCGGACTGATCGGCGGCGAAGGCACGGAGGCGATCGGCAACCTTCATCTCGACGCCACGCCGAGCCTGCCCGCGCAGGCCTTCAGCGGCGCGGACAACCTGAGCGGCGGCTCCGGCGGAGACCATCTACTCGGGTACAACGGCGACGACGTGATCTCGGGTCTCGCCGGAGCGGACACCATCGACGGGGGCGCGGGGTCGAACACCCTCGACTACACCGCGTCGAACGCGAAGGTCAGCATCAACCTGACGACCGGCTCCGCCTCGGGCGGGCATGCCGCCGGCGACAGCTACACTCACATCCAGAACGTCGTCGGCTCCGGGTTCAACGATACGCTGGTCGGCGACTCGGGCGCCAACACCCTCCACGGCGGCTCCGGCAACGACCAGTTGCGGGGCGGCGGCGGAAACGACCGCCTCGTGGGCGGCGCCGGCGACGATGCGCTCACAGGCGGCAGGGGCGTCGACGTGCTCTTCGGAAAGACGGGCGCCGACACCTTCATCTTCAACAACATCGCCGACAGCGGCGTGACGTCGGATACCCGGGACACGATCAGCGACTTCAGCTCGGCGGAGGGCGACAAGATCAATCTCAGCGCCCTCGACGCGAACAACGACCTCAGCTTCATCGGCACCGGGAAATTCACCGGCGCCGGCGACGAAGTGCGCTACCAAGTCTATCAGAACGCGCTTGTTGTGTTCACGGACGTCGACGGCGACCGCGTGGCCGACTTCTCGGTCAAGCTCGCGGGCCTGGGCAGCGTCACCGCCGACGACTTCATCCTCTAGTCTTCGTCGAGACCGAACGAACCCCGGTGAATGGGCGCCCCGCTTCCGGCTTCGGCCGAGCGGGGCGTTTTCGCTTGGCCGCGGCGGCGCGCCGAGGGGGCGTCGATTGCGTCGAGAGGTCTGCGCGCGCCCCGGGGATTGGGCTCAGCCCGGGGCGTCGCGCCAGGCGGCGGGGGTCCGGCCGATGATCTGACGGAAAACGCGGGTGAAATGCGGCTGGTCCGAAAACCCGGTCTCGGCGGCGATCTCCGTGAGCGAAGCGTCGCTGCGCTTCAGCAGGTCCTGCGCCTTGCGTATGCGCGCCTGCATCTGCCAGCGGTGCGGCGGCACGCCGGTCGCCGCCTTGAAGGCGTGGCTGAAGTGGCTCTGCGTCATGCCCGTGAGGTCGGCGAGCTCCTGGAGACGGATGGGGCGGCCGCAGTTCGCCTCGATGTAGCCGATGGCGGCGTCGAGCTTGCGCTTAGGCAGGCCGCTGCGCTTGCGGGCGACCGGGACGGTCGCGCCCATCGCGGCGGAGATCAGCGCGGCCGTCAGGCTGTCGCCGTAGAGCGGGGGCAGGGGCGTGGCGCTCGCGCATTCCGCGGCGAGCATCCGCGCCAGGGAGAGCGCGCGCTCGTCGCTCGCCATCAGCCGGGGTTCGGCGAGCGCGCCGTCCTCTCCGATCATCTCGCGCAGCCACTCGGCGGACAGATGCACGTCGAGATGGAGGATCGAGGTGGCGCCGGCGAAGCAGGAGGACAGGCGCACGCCCGCGGGCACGAAGCTGAAGCCGGAGCCCGTCGACACCGCGACCTGCCGCCCTGCGTCCCGGAACGCCATCGGGGCCGCGAGCGGCTCGAGCACCACGAACAGTCGGGGGTCTTGCGAAACGTAGTCGCCGCTGGCGCCCGACGCGCAGTTCGCGCGCCACAGCTCGACGCAGCCTGAGGCGCCGGAGCGTCGCCAGCCGTCCACGACCTCGATCCCGTCGCGCCGCGACTCCATCCGCGGTCGGAAGGCCGCCATCGCCCGTCTCCTTTGGCGCCCGCACTGTTGCGGCGCGGCATCGCTCAGCGACGCTTTCGCAGCATTCAGCGAAACTGCCCAAAAGGCGACAACGTTCAAGCAAAAACGATCAATAAAAATCTAGATGCCGCTGTTAGGACACAATCTCCATGGGCGGCATCTGTTTTAAGAGTTCTAATCTAGCTCTTTATAGTCGCTCTAAACTAACAATACATGGGCGTACGATGAGAAAGAGCCGCGGCGCTGGATTGAAGAGCGCACTGTTGATCGGGGTTGCAGCGTCCGCGCTCCTCGTTGCTCCCGCCGTCGCGCAGCAGGCCGCCGACGGCGGGACGGTCGCCCTCGACGAACTTACCGTCACCGGCCGCGGCGTGCAGACGGGAACCGGCCCGGTCGACGGCTACGTCCCGCGCGCAACGACGACGGGGTCGAAGACCGACACCCCGATTCAGCTGATCCCGCAGTCGATCGGCGTGGTCGGACGTAGCCAGATGGACGATCTTGGCACCCAGAAGGCCGATGAGGCGGTGCGCTATTCAGCCGGCGTGTTTGCCCAGCCTTTCGGCGAAGACAGCGACAACAACTGGTTCTACATCCGCGGCTTCGACGCGACGCAGACCGGCGTCTATCGCGACGGCATGCAATTGTCCAACTTCGCCTTCGGCAATTTCTACACCGACAGCTATCTACTGGAGCGGGTCGAAGTGCTGCGCGGCGCGTCGTCTTCGCTCTACGGCGGCGGCAACATCGGCGGCATCATCAACTACGTCAGCAAGCGCCCCCTGGACTACGACTTCAACGAGGTCGAAGTCGGGATCGACAACTACCCTACCGGCTTCGTCGCCTTCGACGTCAACAGAGCCATTCCGAACGAAATCGTAAGCAAGATCGCGCCGCTGCCGCCGGTGTGGAAGTACCGTGTCACGGGCAAACTGGAGGGCGGCGACGGCTACAGCAAGCATGAGGACGGCATCCGCGGCGTCATTCAAGGCTCCGCGACCTATTCGCCTGATGCCGGCACGGATCTGACCGTATATGCTAACTACCAGCACATGGACCAGAACCACGGCGGCGGCGATTTCTTGCCGTACTATGGGACTGTAAAGCGGGCAACTTCCCTGGATGGCGCGATTGACCTCGGACGAATCAACCGGAAGGAAAACTACTCCGATCCCGATATCGACCGGTTCGATCGCCGCCAAGTTATGCTTGGTTACGACCTCCGACATGAGGTGAATCCGACTTGGACCGTGAACTCCAAGGCTCGGTTCGCCTACGGTCATGTCAAGGAAGACCAGCTCTACCCCTTCGGCTACGGCTTCGCCGATCGGCCTAGCGCCGGCAATACGCAGCTCGCTCGCATCCGCTTTGACCACGATACGGAGGCCGTCAGCTTTACCGCCGACAATAGCGCGACAGCCAAGTTCGAGACCGGCGGCCTCGATCACACCTTCCTCTTCGGCGTCGACTATAAGTTCTATCACATCGACCAAGTGCAGGCGTCGAACTCCTTTGCGACGTCGGTCGACGTTCATAATCCCGATCTGAACGACGCTCAGCCCGGTACCTTCCCTTACATCGATGAGAACACCAGCCTTCATCAAGTCGGCGTCTATGCGCAGGATCAAGTCCGTTTCGGCGGCGGCTTCATCGCGACCCTGAACGGTCGCTATGATCGCATCTGGACCGACGCGAACTTCAAAAGGCTGCCTTCGCCCTTCGGCGGCTTAAACGACACTGGCGAGGACAAGACCTACGAAAAGGGCCGGTTCAGCGGGCGTGCGGGGCTTGGCTATGAGTTCTCCAGCGGTCTCGTCCCGTACGTCAGTGTCGCAAGCACCTTCAATCCACTGCTTGGCTCGAACATCACCGCAGTGACTGGCGGAACGCGCCGCACGCTGTTCAAGCCCGAAACCGGCGTGCAGTATGAGGTCGGCGTAAAGTATGCGCCGAGCACTTTGCCGATCTTCGTCAGCGCAGCGATCTTCGACCTTGAGAAAGAGAACGTCGTCAACGGGCCGTTCCAAGCGCAGACCCAGCTTGGTAAGGTCCGCTCGCGCGGTTTTGAGATCGAGGCGCAGGCGAACCTGACTGAGAACTGGAAGTTTATCGGCGCATTTACGGCTTATCAGCTGAAAATCTTAAAGGGCCAGTCAGACACAGGCACGTCGCTCAAGGGCGAACAGCCCTATCTCGTCCCCGAAATCATCGGCTCCGCCTTCCTCGACTACACCTTCACAACTGGCGCGATGAAGGGCGTGAGCCTGGGCGGCGGCGTTCGCTACCTCGGCAAGTCGGAGGCCACCCAGCCGAACACGGTGAAGGTCCCGTCCGCCACGCTGTTCGACGTCGCGGCGCGTTACGAGTGGGACGCCTACAAGGTCAGCCTCAACGTGACGAACCTGTTCGACAAACGTTACGTGTCGGGGTGCCAGGGCATCAACGTCTGCTCCTATGGCGAGGGCCGCCGGGCGTTGGTCAAGGCGAGCTACACGTGGTGAGCTGAACGTCTGCTATCTGTGGAAGGGGCCGGCTCGCCGGCCCCTTCGTGCGTTTGAAAGAGCTTGGCGCTTGAACGGACCATACTCCTTAGGCCTCACGCGGCGCGCGCTGATCACGTCGCTCGCGGCGACGGGTCTGGCCGGCTCCCTCGTCGCTCCCGCCGGCGCCGCGAACCTCCGAGTGGCGGCGATCGATTGGGCGATGCTTGAGACGGCGCTGGCGCTTGGCGTCACGCCCGTCGCGGCGACCGAACTGAAGCTGTTCCGCCGGGCCGCGATCGAACCCGCCGTGCCCGCCGAGGTGGCGGACCTCGGGCTGCGGGGCGAGATCAACGCCGAGATGCTGCTTTACGCGCGGCCGGAGCTGATCCTGAGCTCGCCCTGGTACGAGAAGTACCGCGCCCAGCTTGAGCGCGTCGCGCCGGTCGAGAGCTTTTCCATCTACGAGCCCGGACGGTCGCCCTACGCCGCGGCGGAAGCCGCAAGCCGGGCGCTGGGCGCGCGGCTGTCCCGCGCGGCCGAAGCGGAGGCGCTGGTCGCTCGGGCCGACGCCGCGCTTGGCGAACGAAGGGCGCGGCTCGCGCCCTTCGCCGACCGTCCATTCCTGATGACGAACTTCGGTGACATCAGGCATTTCCGCGCCTTCGGAGCCGACAGCCTGTTCGCCGACGTGCTGGCGCGGCTCGGCCTGCGCTCCGCCTGGGCGGGTGGCAGCGCCTATGGGGCGGTCGCGAGCGTCGGACTGGAAGCGCTCGCCGCCATGCCCGAGGCCTGGATCGTCATCGTCGGGCCGACGCCGCCCGACGTTCTGAGGAGCCTCAACGGGAGCGCGTTCTGGCGCGCGATGCCCCAGGTCGCGGGCGGGCGCGTGATCGATCTCGGCCCGGTCAATCCGTTCGGCGCGCTGCCCGCGGCGCTCCGGTTCGCGCGCCTGCTCGACGAGGCTCTGGCGGGCCGCGACCATGCGTGAGGCGGGCCTCCGGGGATGGGCGCCCTGGCTCCTGCTCGGCCTCGTCGCGGCGGCCCTGTGGGCGGCGACGCTCGGCCGGCATCTCGGCGCCGGACTTACGCCGTCGAGCGAGCTCGACCGCCTGTTGCTGCTCTACAGCCTGATCCCGCGGGCCGCGACGGCGCTGCTCGCCGGCGCCGCGCTCGGGCTCGCCGGCGCGCTGCTGCAGTCCGCGCTCGACAATCCGCTGGCGGAGCCCGCGACGCTCGGCGTCTCCGCCGGCGCGCAGCTCGCGCTGACGCTGGCCGCGCTGCTGGCGCCGGGGCTCGGCGGCCTGGGCCGCGAGGCGGCGGCCTTCGCGGGGGGCGCGGGAGCGGTGGCGGCCGTGCTGGCGCTGACCTGGCGGCGCGGCCTCGATCCGGTTTCCGTCGTCCTCACCGGCATGATCGTCGCGATGATCGCGAGTTCGCTCAGCGCCGCGCTGATCCTGTCGCAGGGCGAATACCTGTTCGCGCTGCTGATCTGGGGCGGCGGTTCGCTCAGCCAGCAGAGCTGGGGCCCGGCCGGCGCGATCACGGCGGCGCTCGCCCTCGCGGCCCTTCCCGCGGCGCTTCTGGCGCGGCCGCTCGGCGTGATCGCGACGGGGGACGCCGGCGCGCGCGGCCTCGGCGCGCCGGTCGCGGCGATCCGGCTTGCGGCGCTCGGCGTTGGCGTGGCGCTGGCGACGACGGTCGCGGCGGAGGTCGGGCTGATCGCCTTCGTGGGGCTTGCCGGCCCGGCGCTCGCCCGGCTGTCCGGGGCGCGGACGACAAAAGCCGTCCTGCTCGCCTCGCCGGCCGTGGGCGCCATGCTGCTGTGGCTTGCGGACGGCGCGGTGCAGAGCCTGCCCGCCGGCTTCGACCAGATCCCCACCGGGGCCGCGACCGCGCTGCTCGGCGCGCCGCTGATGCTGCGGCTGCTGCCGCGCCTCAAGATGGCCGACCGCCCGCAAAGGCCCGTGCGCGCGTCGTCCCGGCCGGCTGCGCGCACCTTCGCCGTGCTCCTCGCGCTCGCGGCCCTCGTGCTGCTCGCCGCCGTGGCCCTCGGCCGCGCGCCGGACGGCTGGCATGCGGCGACCGGCGCGGGCTTCGCCGAACTCTGGCCGTTCCGTTGGCCGCGCACGGCCGCGGCGGCGGCGGCCGGCGCCATGCTGGGGGCCGCGGGCGTGATCGTGCAGCGCATGACGGGAAACCCGCTGGCGAGCCCCGAGGTGCTGGGCGTCAGCGCCGGCGCCGGGCTTGGCCTCGCCGTGGTGATGCTGCTCGCCACCAGCACGGCGTTGCCGCTGCGGTTCGCGGGCTCCGCCTGCGGCGCGCTGGCGGCGCTCGTGCTGATGCTGGCGATGTCCGGAGCGCGGGGCGTCGGGGCGGAGCGCTTCCTGCTCGCGGGCGCGACCCTCTCCGCGCTCTGCCTCGCGGCGTTGAACGCGGTGATCGCCACGGCGTCGACCCGCGCCTTCGCGCTGCTCGGCTGGATCTCCGGCTCGACCAGCGCCATCGGGCCGGATGAGGCGCTGGTCGCCTGCGCGGCGGCGGTTGCGCTCGCGCTGCCGCTCGCCTTCGTCGGCCGCTGGCTCGACGTGCTGCCGCTCGGGGCGCCGGTCGCCCGCAGTCTCGGGCTCGGCCTGCAGCCCGCCCGCCTCGCGCTCACCGCGCTCGCAGCCCTGCTCGCCGCCGCGGCGGCGCTCATCGTCGGGCCGCTGAGCTTCGTCGGGCTGGTCGCGCCCCATGCGGCCTACGCCAGCGGCCTGACGCGGCCGAGCGCCCATCTCGCCGGCGGCGCGCTCAACGGCGCGATCCTGATGGTGACGGCCGACCTTCTGGCCCGCACGGTGATCTTCCCCTACCAGCTGCCGCTCGGGCTCTTTGCGTCGCTGCTCGGCGGCGCCTATCTCGTCTGGCTGCTGCGCACGCGGTGAGGCCGGCGCATCCAGCCTTCGCCCCGGTCAGCCGATAAGCACCTTGTCCAGCGTGATCGGGAACTCCCGCACCCGCACGCCGGTGGCGTTGAACACCGCGTTCGCGACGGCCGCCCCCGCGCCGCAGATGCCGAGTTCGCCCACGCCCTTGGCGCCCAGCGGGTTCGCCTTGTCGTCGTGCTCGTCGACGAAGAAGGCGTCGACGTTCGGCACGTCGGCGTGGGCGGCGACGTGGTACTCGCCGAGATCGCCGTTGACGACGTGGCCGAAGCGCGGATCGACCACCGCCTCTTCGAACAGCGCCGAGGACACGCCCCAGATCATCCCGCCGATCATCTGGGAGCGGGCGGTCTTGGCGTTCAGGATCCGGCCGGCCGCGAAGGCGCCGAGCATCCGCCGCAGACGGATCTCGCCGGTGTCCTCATCGACCGCGACCTCAGCGAAATGCGCTCCGAAGCAGTACTGTGAGAAGTCCTTGTAGGACTGGGTCTCGCGCATGCCCTTCACCGAGCCCGTCGCCTCGAACACCCGCGCCTCGTCGGTGCGCGCCATCTCGGCCTTGACCTTGCGCGCTGCGTCCAGCACCGCGGAGGCGGAGCTCGCCGCGCCCCAGGAGCCGCCGGAGCCGGGGCTCACGGGGAAGCGGCTGTCGCCCAATTCGACCGTCACCGCCTTGAGCGGCACGCCGAGCTCTTCGGCCGCCACCTGCGCCAGGATCGTGTAGGTGCCGGTGCCGATGTCGGTCATGTCGGTGCGCACCCGGACGGTGCGGTCCTCGGCGACGCGCACGGTCGCGGCGCAGGGGCCGAGGTAGTTCGGGCGGATCGCGGCCGCGACGCCGTAGCCGATCAGCGTCGGCCCGTCGCGGCGTTCGCGCGGCGCCTTGGGACGGTCGCTCCAGCCGAAGCGGGCCGCGCCCTCGCGCAGGCACTCGACCAGCTTGCGCGACGAGAACGGGACCTTCTTCTCCGGGTCGATCTGCGTGTCGTTCAGGATGCGCATCTCGACCGGGTCGAGGCCGAGCTTGTGGGCGAGTTCGTCGACGGCGCTTTCGAGCGCCAGGAGGCCGGGCGCCTCGCCCGGCGCCCGCACCGGCTCGCCGCCCTGCATGTCGAGATTGACCAGCCGGTGGCGCGTCAGGATCGACGGCGCGCCGTAGAGCGCCCGGGTGGAGCTCGCGGTCTGTTCGGCGAACTCCTCGATCGGCGAGGACTGCATCCAGACCTCATGGGACACCCCCGTCAGCCTGCCGTCCCGCGTCGCCGACAGGCGTACCTTCTGGATGGCTTCCGGGCGATGGCCGACGTTCGAGAACACCTGCTGGCGGGTCTGCGCCACCTTCACCGGCCGCTTCAGCGCCCGCGCGCCGAAGGCCGCGAGCACGACCTCGGCGCGCATGCCGAGTTTGCCGCCGAAGCCGCCGCCGACGTAGGGGCTCATGATCCGCACCTTCTCGAGCGGGATCTCGAGCGTGGCCGCGAGCGCCTTGCGGGTGTTGGCGACGTTCTGGGCCGAGGTCCGCACCGTCACCTCGTCCCCGTCCCAGGAGGCGATCGCGGCGTGCGGCTCCAGCGCCATGTGGTGCTGTTGGGCGACGTGATAGGTGGCGTCCACAGTGACGGGGCCGGCGGCGAAGGCCGCCTCGAAGTCGCCCTCGGACGTGTCGGTCTTCATGCCGACATTGATGGTCTCCGGCGCATAGGCCGCCTTCAGATGCCGCTCCAGCCCCAGAGCGGGCGTCTCGGCCTCGTACTCGACCGTCACCAGCGCGGCCGCGGCGCGGGCGGCTTCGAAGGTCTCGGCCACGACGAAGGCGACCGGCTCGCCCCAGTGCCGGACGCGGTCGTCGCCGAGATAGGGCCTGGCGCGGGCGAAGCGCGCGGACGCCCGCGGCGGGCCGAACGCCGGCTGCTTCGGCGCGTTGCGGTGGGTCATCACCAGCAGCACCCCGGGCGCAGCTTCCGCGCCCGCCGCGTCGATCGCGCGGACGCGTCCCTTGGCGATGGTCGCGGGGACGATGACGCCATAGGCCGGCGCCCGCTCGAGCCTGTGCTCGTAGGCGTAGGGCGCGCCGCCCGTAACCTTCAGGCGGCCGTCGATGCGGTCGACGGGCTGGCCGATGGGATTGGCGGAGATATCGAGAGCCATGTCCGGCCTCCTCACGACGACACGCCGGCGGCGTCGGCGAGGGTGCGCCGGATCGTCCGCTTCGCAAGATCGATCTTGAAGTCGTTCGCGCCGTAGCCGTGCGCGCCCTTCAGCGCCGCGTCCGCCGCCGCAGCGAAGCTCGCCTCGGGCCGGCTCTCGGCGCCGAGCGTCTGCTCGGCCTCGGAGACGCGCCACGGCTTGTGCGCCACGCCGCCGAGGGCGAGCCGGCCGCCCAGCACCTGGCCGTCGCGGGCGTCGACGACCGCCGCCACCGACACCAGCGCGAAGGCGTAGGACGCCCGGTCGCGAACCTTCCGGTAGACCTGCCGGCCGGGCGGCGGCGGGGGCAGCCTGACCGCCGTGATGAGTTCGCCGTGCGTCAGCACCGTCTCCGCCTCGGGCCCCTGCGCCGGGTCGCGATAAAGCCCGGACATCGGGATCTCGCGCGTGGCGCCGTCGCCGGTCACCGTACGCACCTGCGCGTCGAGCGCGGTCATCGCCACCGCCATGTCGGAGGGGTGCGTGGCGATGCAGGCGTCGCTCGCGCCGAGCACGGCGTGGATGCGGTTGAAGCCGCCGAGCGCCGAACAGCCGGAGCCGGGCGAGCGCTTGTTACAGGGCGTCGCCGTGTTGGTGAAGTAGGGGCAGCGCGTCCGTTGCAGCAGGTTGCCGCCGGTCGAGGCTGCGTTCCGCAGCTGTCCTGAAGCGCCGGCCAACAGCGCGCGCGACAGCAGGGGATAGGCCCCGCGCACCCGGGCGTCCGCGGCGAGCGCGGAGTTCTTCACCTGCGCGCCGATGAAGAGGCCGCCGTCCTCGGACTCGGCGATCGTGTCGAGTTTCAGCCGCGAGACGTCGACGAGGTGCTTTGGCCGCGCCACGCCGAGCTTCATCAGGTCCACGAGGTTGGTGCCGCCGGCGATGAAGGCCGCGTCGGGACGCTCCGCGACCGCCCTCGCGGCGGCCGCCGCGTCGATGGCGCGTTCGTAAGTGAAGGGCGTCACAGGGCGCCTCCCTCGGATGCGTCGCGGATCGCGGCGACGATGTTGGGATAGGCGGCGCAACGGCAGAGGTTGCCGCTCATGCGCTCGCGGATCTCGGCGTCGGTGAGGTCGATCGCGATGCCCAGGTCCTCGGTGACGTGGCTCGGCCAGCCCGCCTCGACCTCCTTCAGCATTGCGACGCTGGAGCAGATCTGGCCGGGCGTGCAGTAACCGCACTGGAAGCCGTCGTGGCGGAGGAAGGCGGCCTGCATCGGGTGCAGGTCGGCGGCGGCCCCAAGGCCCTCGATGGTGGTCACTTCGTCGCCCTCGTGCATCACCGCGAGCGTCAGGCAGGAATTGATGCGCTGCCCGCCGACCATCACGGTGCAGGCGCCGCACTGGCCATGGTCGCAGCCCTTCTTGGAGCCGGTGAGGTGGAGGTGCTCGCGCAGCGCGTCGAGCAGCGTCGTGCGGGGATCGAGGCTCAGCGTCTTCGGCGTCCCGTTGACAGTGAAGCGCACCTCGAAGGTCGGCTGCGCCGCCCCTTCCAACGCCGGCGCGGCCTCGGGAGGGGCGGCGGCCGCCGACGTGCAGACGCCCAGGGCGGCGGCGGCCACGGACGCCTCCAGCACCTCCCGGCGTGACAGGCGGAGGAAATCGGTCTCGGTCATCTTGCGGCGTCCTCGCGGATCGGTGCGGGCCGCCCGCGCGAAGCGCGATCGGAATCATCCGGGCGAACGCCGCGTGCGACGCCTGTGCGGATGCGGTCGCGTTCCGACCCCCATCGGGGTGCGGGCGCTGTCCATAACGGTTCTAAATCGGACGGTCCGCGCCGGCTTCCAGGATCCGGGCGCAAATTTCAGGATCGCGCGGCGATCTCCGCGCGGTAGGCGCCCGGCGTGCGGCCGGTGCGCTCCCGGAAGGCGGTCGCGAAATGGCTCTGGCTGGAGAAACCGCAGGCGAGGGCGATCTCCGCCAGGCTCCGCCGCCGTTCGCCCAGCAGTCTCTCCGCGCGTCGCACGCGCCGCTCCAGCACATAGGCGTAGGGCGCGACGCCCATCGCGGCGCGGAAGCGGCGGGCGAACCGGTCCACCGGCATGTCGAGCAGCCCGGCGAGGTCGACGAGCGCGATGTCGTCGCCGAGATGGTCTTCGACGTGGTCGACGATCCGGGCCAGCGCCCGGCGGGAGAGCGCGGCGCCGGCGTCGGTCGGGGGAGGGCCGCCGCCAAGCGCGGACAGGCGCAGCAAGATCAGCGCCGTCATGTGCTCGACGTAGGCGGCTCCCGGATCGATCCCATCACCGACGGCGTCGCGGAGACCCGTGAGCAGCGCGGCGATCACCGGATCCTCGCCGTTGACGAAGGCCTGCGGCGCGGAGAGCCCTGCGCAGCCCGACAGGGTTTCGCCGAGGGCGGGGTCGATCCAGAGCGCGGCGTAGGACAGGTCCGCCCGCCGGTAGGACCCGCGACGGCGCACGCCCGCCGGCACGAAACTCAGGGCGCCCGGGGCGTCGCGGCCGGCGTAGGGGCCGCCGCCGTCGACGCGCACTTCGGTCGCGCCGGTGCCGCCCGCTTCGGTGAGGACGATAAGGTGCGAGGGCGAGGTCCAGTCCAACGTGGCGTCGTCGCAGACCCAGGCGCGGCGGTCGAAGGCGACGGCGCCGCCGGCCCAGCGTCGCTCGACCGGCGCGCTGACCGCGCCGCCCCGTTCCGTCACCCTGCCGTGGCCGACCAGAGGCCGCATCGTCCTACCCTTCCGCCGGATCGTCGGGCCGAAGGTAGGGCGCCGAAGCGCGAGCGAGAAGCGGAGCCGGGCCGCGCGCCGGGGGGCGCCGACGCGCGGCCCTTCTGTCCGGCCTCAGTTGGTGACGAGCCAGCCCGCCTTCTCGAACAGCGTGCGGGCCTCGGCCTGCTCCTTCTTCACCTGGTCGGCGAAGGCCTGGCCGGTGACGAAGCGGTCGGTCTGGGAGGTGCGGGCGAGCCACTCCTTCCACTCCTGCGTCTCGCGCACCTTGGCCATCACGCCGGCGTAGTACGCCGCTTGCTCGTCCGTCGCCTTGGCGTTCAGCCACACCGTGCGCGGCATCTGGTACTGCTCGACGGTGATCCCGGCTTCCTTGCAGGTCGGGATGTCGGCCCAGGACATGTCGGCCGTGACCTTCTGGTCGTAGGACATGCGCTGGGGCGAGAACACGCAGAGCGGCCGGACCTGGCCGCCCTTCCACTGGCCCACGTTCTCCTGCGGATTGTTGAAGTTCGCCTCGATGTGCGCGCCGGCGAGCTGGGTCGCGGCCTCGCCGCCGGACTTGAACGGGATGTAGGTGAACTTCGCGTCGGTCGCGTACTCGATCTTCTTCGAGAGGATCTGGTCGGTGTCCTTCGACTGGCTGCCGCCGACCTGAAGAGGCTTCTCCTTGGCCGCGGCGACGAAGGCGGCCGCGTCCTTGTAGGGCGCGTCCTTGTGCGTCCAGAGCAGGAACTCGTCGACCGCCATGGCGGCGACGGGGCGCAGGTCGTCCGGCTGGTAGCCCGACTTCGTCACAAGCGGCAGCAGCCACTCGTTGTTGGTGCCGAAGACCAGCTTGTGAGGGTCGGCGCCGGCGAGCTTGCCATAGACGAAGGCCTCGGTGCCCGCGCCGCCGCCCTTGTTGGTGACGATCATGTTCACGGGCATCAGCTCGTGCTTCTGGATGATCGACTGGATCAGCCGGGCGAACTGGTCGGTGCCGCCGCCGGCGCCGGAGGCGACGACGAATTCGACGGGTTTCACCGGCTTCCATTCGGCTGCGGCGGGCGCGACGACGGCGGCGGTGGCGAGCAGGCCGAGAGCGATCTTGGCGGCGAATGCAGGCATCAGCTTTTCCTCCAGTCCTGAAGTCCGTCGCGCCCCTCTGGCGTGGGCGTTGATCGGATCTGCGATGTCAGGCGGCGCGGTTGTCCGCGCCGTCCAGTCCGTTGCGGCGCTCGAGTTCGACCAGCAGGCCGGAGTGATCGAGGTCGCCGGCGTTCGCGAGCAGGCCGCGGAACAGGTCCGCCAGCAGCCCTGAGAACGGCAGGTCGAGCCCGAGCCCTTCGGCGGCCGAAAGCGCGTTGTCGATGTCCTTGAGATGGGTGATCGAGCGTCCCTTTGTGACGAAGTCGCGCTCGACCATCCGCTGGCCGTGCAGGTCCAGCACGCGGCTCTCGGCGAAACCGCCGCGGAGCGCCTCGCGGACCTTGGCGGGATCGGCCCCGCCCTTGGCGGCCAGCATCAGCGCTTCGCCGACGGCGCCGATGGCGACGCCGACGATGATCTGGTTGGCGAGCTTCGCGAGCTGTCCCGCGCCCGAGGGCCCGACGTGAACCGGCCGGCCCATGGCCTTGAGCAGCGTCTCGACGCGGGCGAAGGCCTCGGGCTCGCCGCCGGCCATGATGGCGAGCGTGCCGGCTTCGGCGCCGACCGTGCCGCCCGAGACCGGCGCGTCCACATGCGCCACGCCGCGGCGGGCGAGCCGCGTCGCATGGTCCTGCGCCTCCGCGGGCTTGATCGAGCTCATGTCGACCACGACCGCGCCGGATTTCAACGCCGCGTCCGCGCCGGAGGCGAACAGCACTTCGGCGACGATCGGGCCGTTCTCCAGCATGGCCACCACGACGTCGGCGTCGGCGACCGCCTCCGCGGGGCTGTCGGCGACGCGCGCGCCCAGGGCTTCGAGCGTCTCGGCCTTGGCGCGGGAGCGGTTCCAGGCCGTCACCTGGTAGCCGGCCTTCAGAAGGTTCGCGGCCTGATGGCGCCCCATCAAGCCGATGCCGAGGAACGCGACGGCGGGTTTGGCGGCGGTCATGACGGGCTCCGTTCGACGTGGGCGGCTGCGACGGCCGCCGCGCTGGCGCGGCGACGGCCAAGGATCATCGCGACGATCGGCCAGGCCAGCAGGATGAGGGCGATGGCGGTGAGCGTGCCGGCGAGCGGGTTCGAGAAGAACACCCCCAGCGAGCCGCCCGACATCAGCATCGATTGCCGGAAGGCGTCCTCGGCCTTGTCGCCGAGCACCATCGCGAGCACGAGCGGAGCGATCGGGTATTCGAGCTTCTTGAAGAGGTAGCCGATCACGCCGAAGGCCAGCACGAGCCAGAGGTCGAACTCCGCGGAGGCGACCGTCCAGACGCCGATGAAGCACACCGAGACGATCAGCGGCGCGACCACCGCGAACGGAATCCGCAGGATCGCGGCGAACAGCGGCACGGTGGCAAGCACCAGCACCACGGCGACGACGTTGCCGAGGTACATGCTGGCGATCAGGCCCCACACGAAGTCGGGACGCTCCACGAACAGTGTCGGGCCGGGCGTCAGGCCCCAGATCATGAGGCCGCCAAGCATGACCGCCGCCGTCGCCGAACCCGGGATGCCGAGCGCGAGCATGGGCAGCATGGCGGAGGAGCCGGCGGCGTGGTCGGCGGTCTCGGGCGCCACCACGCCCTCCGGCTCGCCCTTGCCGAAGTTGGCCGAGCGCCGGGAGAAGCGGCGGGCGACGCCGTAGCTCATGAACGAGGCCGCGGTCGGGCCACCGGGCGTTACACCCATCCACACGCCGATCAGGCTGCCGCGCAGCAGCGCGAACCAGTAGCGCGGCATCTTGGCGATCGTCTGGAACACCTTCTTCGGCGAGATGCGGGAGGCGACGGCGTTGAAGCGCAGCCCTTCCTCCATGGTCAGCACCAGTTCGCCGAGGCCGAACAGGCCAATCACGGCGACGAGGAAGGAGATGCCGCGCAGCAGTTCGTCGAAGCCGAAGGTGAGGCGGAGCGAGCCCGAGATCGTGTCCTGCCCGACGGTCGCGAAAGCCAGGCCGAGGGTCAGCGACACGATCGTCTTGAACGGGTTGCCGCCGCCGAGGCCGACGAAGCTCGCGAAGGCGAGCAGATAGACCGCGAAGAACTCCGGCGACGAGAACTTGAGCGCGAAGTCCGCGACCGCGCTCGACAGCAGCGTGATGACGATGACGCCGACCATCGCGCCGAAGCCGGCGGACATGAAGGCGTAGGTGAGCGCCTCGGTCGCCTGGCCGTTCTTGGCCATGGGGTGGCCGTCGAAGGTGGTCGCGACGGAGGAGGGCTCGCCTGGAATGTTGAACAGGATCGAGGTGGTCGAGCCGCCGAACAGCGCGCCCCAGTACATCGATGTCAGCAGGATGATGGCCGAGACCGGGTCCATCGAGAAGGTCAGAGGCAGCAGCAGCGTCACGCCGTTCGGCGCGCCGAGGCCGGGAAGAACGCCGACCAGGATGCCGAGCAGCACGCCGCCAATCATCAGCGCGACGTGATGCCAGCTCAGCGCGATCTCGAAACCGTGGAGCAGCAGCGGAACGTTGTCGAACATGCCAGCCGCTCCTCAGTAAAGGCCGAGGGCCGCTTCGAGCGGACCCTTCAGCAAGGGGGTCTGGAACCAGCGTTCGAACAGGATGAACATCACGACCGGCGCGCCGATCGCGATCGGGATCGCCTTCACGAGCGGGAAGCGGCCCTGCAGCGTCGTGGTCGCCAGCAGGTAGATCGCGGTCGCCACGTAGAGCCCGAGGAACAGGCTGACCGGCACGAACAGCGCGACCGGAACGGCGAAGGCGGCGACGCGCTTGCCCTGCTCGCGCGTGATGAAGGTCTCACCGGCCCCGACCCGCTGGACCAGCGTCTGGACCAGCACGGCGAGGCTCGCGACCACGATGATGAGACCGAGCCAGAACGGCACGTAGCCGGGCTCGGGGCCCGCGTCGCCCCAGCCGATCGAGTGCTCGTTCGCGCCGTAGATCACCAAGGCGCCGATGGCGGCTGCGCCGAGCGCCGTCGCCACTTCCATGGTGAAACGCGACACGATCGTGCGGTCTTCGGCGGACATGGACGCCCCTCCTCGAGCCGTTTCCTCAGGAGCGGGGCCGCGTCTTGCGGCGGCTCTCCGCTTAGTCTCACAGAGTCATCCCGGCCGGCGGCGGAGCTGGCGATCCGGGATCGTCATCCGCGGATGTCCCGGCAGCGCGTCACGCCGAGCGCGATCCCGGTCCTACGCGACGCTTCGGCCGGGACGACGGTCGTCCTCACGCCGCCTTCTGGTCTTTCGCGGCCTTTCGCGTCGCGCCCATGCGGGCGGCGAGCAGCAGCGCCTCGCGGGTCGCGCCGATGTTGGCGACGCCCTGACCCGCGATCTCGTAGGCCGTGCCGTGCGCCGGGGTGCAGATCGGCACAGGGAAGCCGCCGAGCAGCGTCACGCCCTTGTCGAAGCCGATGAGCTTCATCGCGATCTGGCCCTGGTCATGGTACATCGTCAGGACCGCGTCGAAGTGGCCGGCCAACGCGCGGACGAACACCGTGTCGGAGGGGTAGGGGCCCTCGCAGGCGATGCCCCGCGCCTTGCCTTCGCGCACCGCCGGCTCGATCTGCTCGATCTCCTCGGAGCCGAAGTTGCCGCCGTCGCCTGCATGCGGGTTGAGGCCCGCGACCGCGATGCGCGGACGGGCGATCCCGGAGGCCTTGAGCGAGGCGTCGGTGAGGATCAGGCCCTTCAGGACCGCCTCTTTCGTGATGCGCTCGGAGACGCCCGACAGCGGCACGTGGCTGGTGACGCGCGCGTTCCAGAATTCGGGCAGGACGTTGAACTCGCTCGCGACCACGTCGACGCCGAGTTCGGTCGCCGAGAACTTGATCTCGTCGTCGTAGCCCGGGTTCGCGAGCCGCATCGCCTGCTTGTTGAACGGGGTGAAGGCGACGGCGTCCGCCACGCCCTCGCGGCCGAGCTTGAGCGCGGCGCGGAAATTCTGCGAGGCGAACTCGCCGCCTGCGAGCGAGACCTTGCCCAGGGCGACGCTCGCCGGGTCGAGGTTCTTGAGGTCGACGAACACCGGCTTGCCTTCAGGCGGGCGCGGCGCGTC
Source organism: Methylopila capsulata (assembly GCF_016907975.1). Classification (GTDB taxonomy): domain Bacteria; phylum Pseudomonadota; class Alphaproteobacteria; order Rhizobiales; family Methylopilaceae; genus Methylopila; species Methylopila capsulata. The sequence continues at coordinate 627,275 of NZ_JAFBCY010000003.1, read as the reverse complement.
GGCGAGATCGAGATCGAGATCGACGCCGGCGACACGGGCGCCTTGCTGCAGGACGCGCAGATCGCCGAACACGATGAAGTCGGCGGCGTCGCGCACCTCGGGGAGGGCGAGCGCCTTGGCGGCCAACTCCGGCGAGATTCCAGCGGGATCGCCCATGGCGAGCGCGATAAGCGGCTTCTGTGAGGTCTGCATGGCGGCGGTCACGGTCGCTCCCTCGTTCCTTTTCGTTGTTGCGGGAACGGTAGCCGCGCTTCCGGGCAAGATCAAGTATGCTGCATACAGCATGTTGCATGATGCAGAATTGACCTCCGGAACGGGCTTGGCCATGCTGCCGACGCGCCGCGCCGCCGGTCACTCTTGCGCCGGGCGGGCGAGGCGGAGGACCAGACCGTTGACCGATGAGACCTCCTTCGACGACCGCGCGGCGGAGTCGCCGATCCTTCGGCGGTCGCTGCACGACGAGACCGTCGCCCGGCTGCGCGACATGATCATCGACGGCCGGCTCGCGCCTGGGGATCGGGTGAACGAAGGCGACGTCGGCCGCCGTCTCGGCGTGTCGCGGACGCCCATGCGCGAGGCGCTGAAGACGCTCGCGGCCGAGGGGCTGATCGAGAATGTGCCCGGCCGCGGCGCAGTGGTGCGCGCGTTCACCCGCGACGACGTGTTCGACATGCTCGAGGCGCTGAAGATCATCGAGCAGGAGGCCGGACGCCTCGCCTGCGCTCGGGCGAGCGACGCCGACATCGCCTCCCTCCGCGCGGTGCACGACCGGATGATGCAGCTCTACGCCGTCCGGAGCCGGCTGAACTACTTCAAGCTCAACCAGGACATCCACTCCGGCTTCGCCCGCATCTCCGGCAACGCCACGCTGCTCTGGGCGCACGAGTCGATTCAGGCGCGCATGAAGCGCATCCGCTTCGTCGGCAACGGCAGCGAGGACAAGTGGGCGGCGGCGGTCGCCGAGCACGAGGAGATGATCGTCGCGCTCGAAGCCCACGACGGCGACGCGCTTGCGGAGGTCATCGGTCGCCACATCGACCGCACCTGGGTGCGCGTGCAGGACGCTCTGCCCGAGCGCGCGTCCGCGGCCCCCGCGGAGGAGCCGCTCGCGTCCTAAGCGGCTGACGGGTCAGTCCGCCTCGAGCGCGCGGATGGCGCCGCGAAGCTCGGCGAGGCCCCGCAGGCGGCCGATCGCGGTGTAGCCCGGATTGGTGCGCTTGCTCGGGCCGAGATCGTCCAGCATCCGGTGCCCGTGATCGGAACGGAACACGATCTTTCGGTCCGGGGCGCGCGAACGGTCCTCGGCGAGCAGCGCTTTCAGCACCGCGACCATGTCCACGTCGCCGTCGAGATGGTCGGCCTCGAAGAACGAGCCGTCCGCCTCGCGCCGCGTCGCGCGGAGGTGGGCGAAGGCGATGCGCGGGCCGAAGCGCCGGGCGATGGCGGGAAGGTCGTTCGCGGGACCCGCGCCCAGCGATCCCGTGCAGAAGCACATGCCGTTCGCCGGCGACGAGACGGCGTCGAACAGCGCGGCGTAATCCTCCCCTGAGGATGCGATCCTCGGCAAGCCGAACAGCGGGCGCGGCGGGTCGTCGGGGTGCAGCGTCAGCGTGACGCCCAGCTCCTCGGCGCGCGGCGTGACCGCCTCCAGGAACTCGACCAGATGCCGGCGCAGAACCGCGGCGTCGACGCGGCCGTAGGCCGCGAGCTTGTCCCGGAAGGCGGGGATCGTCAGCGGCTCGGTGGTGGAGCCGGGCAGGGCGCTCGCAATGTTGGCGACCAGCTCCGCGACGTCGTCCTCGCTCATGGCATCGAACACGGCGTTCGCCCGCGCGCGCGTCGCCGTGTCGAAGTCGCGCTCAGCCCCCGGGCGTTTGAGAATGTGCAGCTCGAAGGCTGCGAACCGCGCGAGGTCGAACCGCATCGCTTTGGCGCCGTTCGCGAGCTCCCATTCGAGATCGGTGCGGCACCAGTCGACGACGGGCATGAAATTGTAGCAGACGATCCTTATGCCGCAGGCAGCGAGCGCCTCCAGGCTCGCGATCCACGCCGCGATCGAGCGCGTCGCGGCGGCGCCGGTTCGCTTGACGTCGTCGGGGATCGGGATCGACTCCACCACCGTCCAGTCCAGCCGCGACCGCGGACCGCTCTCGATGATCCGCTTGCGCTCTTCGACCTCCGCCACGGTCCAGGCCTCGCCGATCGGGACCTGATGGAGCGCGGTGACAACCTCGCGCGCGCCAGCCTGCCGGATGTCGTCGAGACTGACCGGGTCGTCCGGTCCGAACCAGCGCCAGGATTCCCGCATCGCGTCACCCCGCCGTCAGCACGACCTTGACGCTCTGCGAGCGGTCAAGCGCGAGGCGGAACGCCTGGGGAGCGTCGGAGAGCGGGCGCTCGGCGGTCACCAGCGCCATGACGTCGACGTCGCCGGCGACGATGAGGTCGACCGCCTCCGCGAACTCCGCATCGAAGCGGAACGTGCCCTTGAGGTCGAGCTCCTTCGCCATGATGGCGTTGGCGGGTATCTCGATCTTGCCTCCCGGCAGATTGCCGAGTTGGACGATCGTCGCTCCGCGCCGCACCGCCTTGATGGCGGAGGCGAGGCCTGCGGCCGTGCCGGAGGCCTCGATCGCGACGTCGAACGCCTTGTCCCTCGCCAACGGGTCGAGCGCCGCGTCGCCCTTCGACAGATCGATGGCGTGGTCGGCGCCGAGCCTCGTTGCGAACGCGAGCGGGGCCGCGGCCATGTCGACCATGGCGACCTCCGCTGCCCCGGCGCGCCTGGCCGCCAGCAGCGTCAGCAGGCCGATCGGTCCCGCCCCGAAGATCACCACGTTGCGGCCCGCCACATCGCCCGCGCGGCGGACGGCGTGCAGGCACACGGCCAGCGGTTCTGCGAGCGCTGCGGCCGCGAAGGGTAAGTCGACAGGCACCTTCACGCATTGCGCCGGCGTCGCGTCGAACAGGCTCGCGAAGCCGCCCTGCATGTGCGGCGTCTTGGACGCCGAGCCCATGAAATAGATGTTCTCGCAGAGGTTCGGCCGGCCCTCCTGGCAACGGACGCAGGTTCCGCACCAGCGCGACGGGTTGACCGCCACGTGGTCCCCGACCGCAAGCCCCGGCGCGTCGCCTGCGATCTCCACGATCTCGCCAGCGACCTCATGGCCCAGCACGAGCGGCGAGGTCACGACGAAATCGCCGGTCCGGGCGTGGCGGAAGTAGTGCATGTCGGAGCCGCAGATCCCGCCGGCGCCGAAGCGGATGCGGACCATCCCGGGCGCGAGGTCATCCAGCGGCCGGTCGACCATGCGGAGGTCTTCGGGGGCGTAGAGGGTGGCGGCGAGCGCTGTGGCGGCGGTCATTTCAGCAGTCCCATATGCCGAGGCAGCCAGAGGCTGAGCTCGGGGATGAAGGTGATCGCGAGCAGGGCCGCGAACAGCGGGACCAGCCACGGCAGGATCGCCATGGTGGTGCGCTCGACCGAGAGTTTCGCCACCCGCGACAGCACGAACAGCACCATGCCGAGCGGCGGGTGCAGCAGGCCGATCATCAGGTTGAGCGTGATGATCAGGCCGAAATGCACGGGATCGATCCCGAGCTTCAGCACGATCGGCAGCAGGATCGGCACAAGGATGGTGATCGCCGCGATGGTGTCGAGGAAGCAGCCGACGAACAGCACCAGCAGGTTTACCAGGATCAGGAACACCCACTTGTTCTCGGTGATCGACAGGAACGCCTCCGAGAGCAGGGCCGCGGCCTGGCTCACCGTCAGCAGCCACGCGAACACCGAAGCGGCGGTCACGATGAACAGCACCGAGGCCGTGGTCTCGATCGTGTCGAAGCCGGCCTTCGCCAGCGTCCTGAAGGTCATGGTGCGGTAGCGCACGAGGCCGAGGAACAGCGACCAGATCACCGCCGCGACCGCGGCTTCGGTCGGCGTGAACCAGCCGAGCGTCATGCCGCCGATCAGGATGACCGGCGTCATCAGCGCCATCACCGCCTCGAAGTCGAACCACCAGTCGAGCGCGAGCAGCGCCGCCAGCGCGACCAGGACGGCGACGTTGAGCGACACGCCGGCGAGCGTCATCAGGTAGATCGCGAACGGGAACGCAAACACCACGACGATCTCGACCGTCGCCGAAAACAGCTTCCTGATCGCGAACGGCGTGTCGGAGCCCCAGCCGTATTTGTAGGCGAAGACCGCGACGGTGATCATCATCAGCAGCGTCATGACGATGCCCGGCAGGATGCCGGCCATGAACAGCGCGCCGATCGAGACGTTCGCCATCATGCCGTAGATCACGAAGGGCAGCGACGGCGGGAAGATCGGCCCCAGCGTGGCGGAGGCGGCGGTGACGCCGACCGCGACCTCGGTCGGATAGCCGTGGTCCTTCATCGCCTTGATCTCGATGGTACCGATGCCGGCCGCGTCGGCGAGCGCCGTGCCGGACATGCCGGAGAAGATCACCGAACCGATGATGTTCACCTGCGCCAGTCCGCCCTTCATCCAGCCCACGAGCGCGACCGCGAAGGAGTAGATGCGTCCGGTGACGCCGGCGATGTTCATCAGGTTGCCGGCGAGGATGAAGAACGGCACCGCGAGCAGCGGGAAGCTCTCGACGCCAGCGATCATGCGCTGGGCGACGATGATGTCGGGCGCGGCGCCGAAGACGACGATGTAGAGCACCGACGAGACCGCCATGGCGATCGCGACGGGGACGCCGACGATCATCAGCACGAGAAAGCAGCCGAGGAGGAGGAGCATCGGGTCAGTCTCCGAAGCCGTCGAAGGCGCCGGGGCGCTCGAGCACGGAATAGCCGCGGCGCCAGTTGGCGATCGCGACCTGGATCGCGCGGGCCAGCATCAGCGCGAAGGCTGCGAGGATCAGGTAGAAGACGACGCTGCGCGGCAGGTCGATCGTGGTCATCCGCTCGCGCGCCACGAGCCGGGCGTAGCGGAACATCAGGTACGTGCCGTAGGCGAAGAAGCCGATCCGGACGAGATCGACGCCGGTCGCCAGCACCCGGCCGGTCGTCGCGCCGACGTAGTGGTAGAGCACGTCGACCTGGATGTGCCGGGACATGCGCACGCACATCACCGAGCCGAGGAAGACCACGAGGACGAGCGCGTTGATCGCGATCTCCTCCGTCCAGGCGAGGCTGTCGTTCAGCACGTAGCGGGTGACGAACTGCAGCACGACGCAGCCCGCCATGCCGACGAACAGGGCCAGCGTCAGCCAGTCCTCGAAGGCGTACTTCGAGAGATCGACGACGGCCGGCTGGTCCTCGAAGGCGTGGGCGAGCTCTTCCGCCGTGACGGGCGTGTGAGGCTGGGCGAGATCGGCTGACATGGGCGGGATCCGGGAGGGCAGAAGGCTCGGCGTAGGCGGATGCATGAATCCGTCATGCCCGCGTCTTCGCGGGTATCCACGACTTCGGCGTCGAGCGGGCGCTCAAGAAAGTCGTGGATGCCCGAAGACGGGCATGACGGAGGTGGGGGGACGCCCCTCACTTCACAGCGCGGATCGCGTCGTAGTCTTCCTTCCGGTAGCCGTACATCTCGACCGGCGCCTTCTCGAGCACCGTCTTCTCGAAGTCCTTCTTGTCGACTTCGACGATGTTGAGGCCGCGCTCCTTGAAGGCGGTCAGCAGCTTGGCCTCGCGCTCCTCGACGATCTTGGTCGCCCGCTCCGCCGCCTGCTGCGTCACCTCGGTGAAGATTTTCTTGTCTTCGTCCGAGAGCGAAGCCCAGCGGCTCTGGGAGATGATGATGTTGAGGTGATCGGTGATGTGGCCAGTCAGGATGACGTTCTTCTGGACCTCATAGAACTTCTTGGCGTCGATCGCGGTCAGCGGGTTCTCCTGCCCTTCGACCGTGCCGTTCTGCAGCGCGAGGTAGACCTCGGCGAAGGCGATCGGCGCGGTGTTGGCGCCGCAGGCCCGCGGCATGGCGAGGTAGGCCGGCGCGTCCGGCACGCGGATCTTCAGGCCTTTGAGGTCCGCGCAGGTCTTGACCACCCGGCTCGAGGTCGTCGTCTGGCGTGTGCCGTAGTAGGTGGCGGCCAGGATGTGGTGGCCGGTCGCTTCCTCGTAGCCCGCGGCGAGCTTCCGGAAGACGTCGCTCTTCGTGTAGGCGATGAGATGGGCCGGATCGCGGAAGATGTAGGGGTAGTAGGTCACCCCGATCGGCTTGTACTCCTTGGCGGCAAAGCTCGAGCCGGAGATGATGATATCGACAGTGCCGAGCGTGAGGCCCTGGTTGATGTCTGCTTCCTTGCCAAGCTGAGAAGCGGGATAGACCGTAATCGTGTAGCGCCCGTTGGTGCGCTTCTTGATTTCCTCCGCGGCCCAGACCGACTCGGTCTGGAACGGCTCCGTGGACTCGTAGACATGCGCCCATTTCAGCGCGGTCTGGGCCGTGGCCGGCCCGGCCGATAGCATGGCGAAGGCCGCGCCGAGCGCGGCGAGCGTGCGTTTCATCATTGGCGTTCCCTCAGGTGTTCTTTTTTGGTCTGCCGCGTTCGTTGACGCGTGAAGCGAAGCTGGAAGGTCAGGCGCCTCCGTAAGCCGCGACGGTCGCGGCGGCGCCGCGGTCGTAGAGCCGGGCCAAGGCGCGGGTGACGGCCTCGACGAAGCGTGGATCGCGTGGCAGGTCGTCGCCGAACACCTCGCGCACGCCGATCATCGCGGGCGCGAGCCGTTCCGCGACCGGACCCGCAGCGTCGGCGATGGCGCGGAGCCGGGGCCCGAGCGGGTCCTGCACGTCGATCGGCGCGCCCCGCTCGTCGACGCCGGTCGCGTAGCGCATCCAGGCGGCGAGCCCGAGGGCGGAGGCGTCGATCGGCGCGCCCGCCGCGAGGCGCTCGCGCGCCACGGCGACAAGCCGCTGCGGCAGCTTCTGCGAGCCGTCCATGGCGACCTGCCAGGTGCGGTGCCGGAGCGCCGGATTGCGCCAGCGCTTGAAAAGCGCCCGCTTGTAGGCCTCGACGTCCGCCTCGGCGGGCACGGCGATCGTCGGCGTCGCCTCGTTGTCCATGTAGGCGCCGACGAGGGCCGCGAGGGTCTCGTCGGATGCGGCCTCCGCGATGGTCTCGTAGCCCATGAGGTAGCCGAGGTAGGCCATGATCGAATGACTGCCGTTGAGCAGCCGCAGCTTCATGTTCTCGTAGGGCTCGACGTCGGCGACGATCTCCGCGCCCACCGTCTCCCACGCCGGGCGCCCCGTCGGAAAGCGGTCTTCGATCACCCACTGCGAGAACGGCTCGGCCGTGACCGGCCAGGCGTCCTCGACCCCGAGCGCCTCGGCCACGCGAGCGCGGTCCGCGTCCGTCGTTGCGGGCACGATGCGGTCGACCATGGTGCAGGGCGCGGCGAGTTCGCTCTCGACCCAGGCGCCGAGACCGGCGTCGCGCAAGGCCGCGAGCCGCGCGATCACGCGCTTCGCCACGCGCCCGTTCGACGGAAGGTTGTCGCAGGCGAGCACCGTGAACGGGGCCGCGCCCGCCTTCCGCCGCCGCAGCAGCGCCTCGACGATGATCCCCGGCGCCGAGCGCGGCGCGTGCGGATTTTCGAGATCGTGGCGGATGTCGGCGTGGTCTTCGTTGAGTTCTCCCGTGGAGGGCCGATGGCAGTAGCCCTTCTCGGTGACGGTCAGGCTGACGATCCGGACGCCGGGGTCGGCCATGGTCCGGAGCAGCTCCTCGCGGTCGTCGGGAGCGGCGAGCAGGCGGGTGATCGACCCGATCACCCGCGGCGCGTCGCCCGCCCCGTCGCGGACCAGCAGCGTGTAGAGCCCGTCCTGGGGCCCAAGGGCGTCGCGGGTGTCGGGATTGCGCAGGCTTGCGGCGGTGATGCCCCAGTTCGGATCCCGCGCCAGCAGGTCGTCCGTATAAACCGCCTGGTGCGCGCGGTGGAACGCGCCGACGCCGAGATGGACGATGCCTGTCGACACGGCGCGGCGTTCGTAGGAGGGCCGCCCAACCTGCGCCGGCAGCAGGGCGAGCGCGTCGGCGTTCAGCCGCGCCTTCGGCGCAGCGCCGCCGTCGATTTTATGCGCCGTATTCGGCGTCATGACGCTCCTCCCAGAGAGAGCTTTTCGCTATGCTAGTATGGTAGTTTATCAACGGCAACCACCACCGGATGCAAATGTTCGCCTCTCGAACTTATCTATCCCAGGCCCTGTGATGAACGCTCTGGGCTTCGCCTTCGACGACGCCGTGCCCGTGACCCGGCAGCTCACCCGCGCGCTGCGCAGCGCGATCGTGACCATGCGGCTGCGGCCGGGCGAGATGATTTCGGAGCAGGAGATCGCGACCCGATACGGCGTGAGCCGGTCGCCGGTTCGGGAAGCCTTCATCCGGCTCGGGGACGCAGGGCTGCTGAGAATCCGTCCGCAGCGCGGAACGCTGGTGGTGAAGATCTCGCGCATGGCCGTAGAGAACGCGCGCTTCGTGCGCGAGGCGATCGAATGCGCCGTGGTGAGGGAGGCGGCCCAACGCGTCGACCGGGAGGCGCGCGCCCTGCTCAAGGCGAGCCTGAAACGGCAGGGTTCCGCGGTCGCGGCGGGCGACGGCGCGGCCCTGTTCGCGTTGGACGAGGATTTTCACCGCCTGCTGGCGGACATCGCCGGCCGCACCGCGGCCTGGGACGTCCTGGAGGACGTCAAGGCCCAGATGGACCGCGTCCGCTTCATCGACATGGCCGAGGCCGTCCCGATGGCGATCGTGGCGGCGCACCATACGGCGATCGCCGAGGCGGTCATCGCGGCCGATCCGGACGCGGCGGAGAGCGCGATGCGCGCGCACCTCACGCTCATCCTCGAGTCGATGCCGCGGCTGGCGGCGGCCCATGCGGAGCTGTTCGAGCCCTGACGCGCGTTCGCCCGCCGGTGGACGGCGGGCGAACGGTCGCGTCGGTCTCGTCGTCGGCGGTCAGCGCGCCGGGGCGCCGCCGTCGACGCGGCGCGGCGCGCCGAGCGGGTTGTCGCTCTTCAGCGGAGCCGGCAGCAGATCGTCGGGCAGGTCCTGGTAGCTCACCGGCCGCAGGAAGCGGTTGATGGCGAGGCTGCCGACCGAGGTCGTGCGGCCGTCGGAGGTCGCGGGGAAGGGCCCGCCATGCACCATGGCGTGCGCCACCTCGACGCCCGTGCCGAAGCCGTTGACCAGGATGCGGCCGACCTTGCGCTCCAGCAGCGGCAGCAGCGAACGGGCGGCGTCGTGGTCCGTCTCGTCGATGTGGATCGCAGCCGTGAGCTGGCCTTCGAGGCTCGCAAGCACGCGGCTGAGCTGATCGAGGTCTGCGCAGCGCACCACGAGACCGGTCGCGCCGAAGATCTCCTCCTGCAGCGCCGGGTCGGCCAGGAAGGTCTCGGCGTCGACCTCGTAGAGGCCGGCCTGTCCCGCCGTCGGGGCGCCGGGTTTGCCGCGCGCGATCTCCTTCACCGCCGCATGGCCGGCGAGCTTCGCCACGCCCTTCTCGTAGGCCGCATGGATTCCGGGCGTCAGCATGGTGGAGGCCGGCGTCTCCGACAGCGCCGCGCCCGCTGCTGCGACGAAACCGTCGAGCGCGTCGCCCTCAAGTCCCAGGATCAGCCCGGGATTGGTGCAGAACTGGCCGGCGCCAAGCGTGACCGATCCGGCGAAGGCCTTGGCGATCGCGTCGCCGCGGGCGGCGAGCGCGCCGGGGAACAGCACGACCGGGTTGATGCTGCTCATCTCGGCGTAGACCGGGATCGGCACGTCGCGCGTCGAGGCGATCTTCATCAGCGCGAGACCGCCGGCGCGGGAGCCGGTGAAGCCCACCGCCGCGACGCGTGCGTCGGCGACGAGCGCCTGGCCGATGATCCGGCCGGCGTCGAACAGCAGCGAGAACACGCCCTCCGGCAGCCCGCAGGCTGCGACCGCCTTCTGCACCGCGCGGCCGACCAGCTCCGACGTGCCGGGATGCGCGGGATGCGCCTTCACCACCACGGGGCAGCCCGCGGCGAGCGCCGAGGCGGTGTCGCCGCCGGCGACCGAGAAGGCGAGCGGGAAGTTCGACGCGCCGAACACCGCGACGGGGCCTACGGGGATGTTGCGCAGGCGCAGGTCCGGCCGGGGCATCGGCTTGCGCTCGGGCAGGGCGGGGTCGATCCGGAGGTCGAGGAACGCGCCGTCGCGCACGACGCCGGCGAACATCTTGAGCTGGCCGACGGTGCGGCCGCGCTCGCCTTCGAGCCGCGGGCGCGGCAGGCCGCTCTCCGCCATGGCGCGCTCGACCAGCTCGTCGCCGATCGCGAGGATCTCGTCGGCGATGGTCTCGAGGAATTTCGCGCGCGTCTCGAGATCCGTCTCGGAGTAGGTCCCGAACGCCTCGCTCGCGAGCGTCAGCGCCCGGTCGAGATCCTCCAGCGAGGCCCCGCCGAACGCCGGCGCGATCGGCTCGCCGGTCGCGGCCTCGATCGCCTGGAAGCTCTCGCCTGTTCCGCGGACGGCGCTCGCGCCGATCAGGTTCTCGCCGGTGATGGACATGTGGTTTTCCTTCGGACGTTTCGGGAGCGCGCGATCGTTCAGGAGACCGGCGTCACTTGCCCCAGCGCAGCACCACCGGGTCGAGGCGCCTCGCGATCTCGATCAGGCCGGCCCGCGTGGCGGGATGTAACGGCGGAAGCGGCGCGCGCAAGGTCTCGTGCCTGATGACGCCGCCCTCCTTCATGAGCGCTTTGCAGGCGGCGAGCCCGCACTGGCGGTTCTCGTAGTTGATCAGCGGCAGCCAGCGTTCGTAGGCCGTCGCGGCCGCCTCGCGGTCGCCGGCGACATAGGGGTCGATGATTTGGCGGATGCCGTCGGCGTAGGCGCCGCCGGTCATCGCCCCAGTCGCGCCGGCGTCGAGGTCGGCCATCAGGGTGATCGCCTCCTCGCCGTCCCACGGGCCGACGATGGCGTCGCCGCCCTCTTCGATCAGCGCGCGGAGCTTCGCGGCGGCGAAGGGGACTTCGATCTTGAAATAGGAGAGGTGCTCGATCTCCTTCGCCATCTTCGCGAGGAACGGCACAGAAAGCGGCGTGCCGGCCACCGGCGCGTCCTGCACCATGATCGGGATGTCGATCGCGTCCGAGACGGTCTTGAAGAAGGCGTAGATCTGCGGCTCCGGCACCCGGAAGGTGGCGCCGTGGTAGGGCGGCATCACCATGACCATCGCGGCGCCCGCGTCCTGCGCGCGCTTCGAGCGCTCGGCGCAGACGTGGGAGCCGAAATGCGTCGTGGTGACGATCACCGGCACGCGGCCGGCGACGTGCTCGAGCACGCAGTCCAGCACCTGGTCGCGCTCAGCGTCGGTCAGCACAAACTGCTCGGAGAAGTTGGCGAGGATGCAGAGGCCGTCCGACCCTGCGTCGATCATGCAGTCGACCGCGCGGCGCTGGCCGTCGAGATCGAGCCGCCCGTCGGCGTCGAACACGGTCGGGGCGACGGGGAACACGCCGCGATAGGGAGCGGAGCTGGCCATATCAAATGATCCTCAATCGAACATTTGTTCGAGGGTGAGATAGCGGAATGCGCCGGAGAGGGGAAGCCGGACGTGTGATTGCAGGGACGGCCGCCCCCGGCCGGCGATAACCCTGCGCTGGAGCCGCCGCGCAGTGAGCCCGCGGTCATCCGCTCTCCATGGTCGCCCCGGGCTTGTCCCGGGGCCCATCAGCCCGCCGGTCGAGATCGGTCTTCGCCGGCGGGCTGATGGAGTCCGGGACTTCGCCCGGAATGACGCGGGGTTCAGGGCGTCATGAAATCAGTTGGTGAACTCGGCCGGCAGCGCCATGCCGAAGTACTTCTGGTAGATGCCGTTAAGCTTGCCGTTCTTGAGGTTCGCCGACACCCACTCGTCGAGCTTGGCCTGGAACGCCTCGTCGTTCTTGCGCAGGCCGATCGCCATCGGGTAGGCGGCCATGGTCAGCTTCACCTCGAGGTTCTTGCCCGGGTTGGCGTCGCGCACGGCGTTCGCGGTCGAGAGCGCCGCCGCCAGGATGTCCTGCTGGCCGGTGGCGACCGCCGCGTTGGCCGTGGCCTCGTCCTCGTAGCGGACGACGCGGGCGCCGGGGGCCGAGGCCTTCGTCACCTTGGTCAGTTCGATGTCGGCGGTGGTGCCGCGGGCGACCGCGATGGTCTTGCCGTCGAGGTCCTCGGGCTTTGCGATCGTCGCGTCCTTCGGCGCGGAGACGACGACGGGCACGACGCCGTAGGGCTTCGAATAGGCCACGACCTTCTTCCGCTCCTCGGTGATCGAGAACGAGGCGATCACGACGTCCGCCTTGCCGGAGAGCAGGAAGGGCACGCGGTTGGCGCCGGACACCTGGACGACCTGCAGCTTCACGCCGAGGTCGTCGGCGAGCAGCTTCGCGGTCTCGACGTCGGAGCCGGTCTCCTTGGCGGAGGAGTCGAGCATGCCGTAGGGCGGGTGGCTCACATCGATCGCGACCAGGAGCGCGCCGCGCTCCTTGATGGTCTCGAGCGTGCCGGCGTGGGCGGGGGCGGCGAACGCCGCGAGGCCGAGCGCCAGCGCGAGCGCGGAGCGGCGAGAGACGGTGGCGAAGGTCATGGGTGGTTCCTCTCGAGGGTGGGCCGTCTTACCGCGGCCGATTGAATGAAGGCGCGACGCGTCAAAGACGTCGCGAGACGTCAGAGGTCGGTGGCGACGAACTGCTGCAGTTCGGCGGTCTGGGGCGCGCGCAGCATCTCCGCGCCGCCGCGCTCCCAGACCTTGCCGTGGTGCATGAAGACGATCTGGTCGGCGACGCCGCGGGCGAAGCCCATCTCGTGGGTCACCAGCACCATGGTCATGCCGTCCTTGGCGAGCCGCTCGATCACGCGCAGCACCTCGCCGGTGAGTTCGGGATCGAGCGCCGAGGTGACCTCGTCGAACAGCATCAGCTTCGGCTTCATGGCGAGCGAGCGGGCGATCGCGACGCGCTGCTGCTGGCCGCCGGACAGCTGTTCGGGATAGCTCTGCGCCTTTTCCGACAGGCCGACCTGGGCCAGCACATGGGCGGCGAGCTCCTTCGCCTCTTTCGCGCCGACCTTCATCACCTTGCGCGGGGCGAGCGTGACGTTCTGCTCGACGGTGAGATGCGGGAACAGGTTGTAGCTCTGGAACACGATCCCGACCTCCTGGCGCAGCTTGCGCAGGTCGGTCTTGCCGTCGTGGAGCTTCTCGCCGCAGACGTGCAGCTCGCCGCCGTTCACGGTCTCGAGCCCGTTGATGCAGCGGAGCGCGGTGCTCTTGCCGGAGCCGGAGCGCCCGACGAGCACGACGACGTCGCCGCGGGGGACGTCGAGCGTGATCCCCTTCAGCACCTCGACCGCGCCGAAGGATTTGTGGACGTCCTGGAAGCGGACCATGGGCTCCATGGAAGTTGTCTCCTCAGACGCGTTTCAGCTTGCGCTCGAACCGACCGGCGAGCAGCGACAGCGGGTAGCAGATGACGAAGTAGAGCGCGGCGGCGATCGAGAAGACGAGGAACGGCTTGTAGGTCGAGTTGTTCAGGACCTTGGCCGAGTAGGTCAGGTCGAAGAAACCGATCACGACCGAATACGACGTGTTCTTGACGATCTGGACGAGGAAGCCGACGGTGGGGGGCACCGCGATCTTGAGCGCCTGGGGCAGGATCACGTGGACGAAGCGCTGCGTGCCCGTCAGGGCGAGGCACTCCGCCGCCTCCCACTGGGTCTTCGGCACCGACTGGATGCAGCCCTTCCAGATCTCGCCGAGATAGGCGCTGGAGTAGGCGGTCATCGCGAGCCCGGCGGCGACCAGCGCCGGCACTTCGAAGCCGCCGATCGACAGCCCGAAGTAGACCACGAACATGATCACCGGCAGCGGAATGCCCTGGATCAGCTGGACATAGGCGCTCGCGACCATCCGTAGCGCTCTGAGCTTCGACGAGCGGGCGAGCGCCACCGGCAGCCCGAGGATCGTGCCTCCGACGAAACCCAGCAGAGACAGCACCAGGGTCCAGCCGGCGCCGCGGACGAGGAAGAGCAGTTGGTCGATGGTCAGTCCGAGCATCGTGCCGATCCCTCTAAAGCGGCGTGCCAAGCCGCCGCCGCCGCGGGAACGCGGCGAGCGCGACCCCGTGCAGGGTGAGGCGAAGCGTGGTGACGAGGGCGAGGTAGATCACGGCGGTGACGAGGTAGGCCTCGAAGCCGCGGAAGGTGAAGGACTGGATCTGGTAGGCGACGCCAGTCAGTTCTTCGGCCGAGATCTGCGACATGATCGAGGTCGCGAGCATCATCAGGATGAACTGGCTGACGAGCGCGGGGTAGACCCGCTCCACCGCCTGGGGCAGCTCGACGTAGAGCACCCGCTGGGGGCCGCTGAGCGCGAGGCAGGAGGCGGCCTCGCGCTGGCCGCGCGGGATGCTCTCGAAGCCCGCCCGCATGATCTCGGCGGTGTAGGCGCCGACGTTGATCGAGAGCGCGATGATCGCGGCGGTGAAGGCGTCGAGACGTGCGCCGAGCACCGCGAGGCCGAAGAACAGCCAGAACACCTGGATGACGAGCGGGGTGTTGCGGATCGCCTCGACGTAGACCGTCGCCACGCGCCGCACCGGCGTGGAGCCGTAGATCCGGCCGATGGCGCACAGGGTTCCGATGACGAAGCCGGGAACGATCGAGACGACCGTCATCCAGAGCGTGAGCCACACCCCGCGCCACAGGTCGGGGGCGTACTCGCTCAGAAAACTGAAGTCGAACTCGTAGCCCATTCCTTGATCCGTTCCAGACTGGCTGTCGTCAATCCACGGTTCGTCTTCAGGACAAGTCGCATGGCGACGTAGTCTTGTGTCAGAGGGGCGCGAATACGAGCCGAAAGAACGTGAAGACGGTCGAAATGATCGATCCGTCCGGTTTCCTCATGATCAGCGCTCTGACGTCGCTGTTGACTTTCATCGCCTATCATGGTCGTACATTGCACGCAATAGCCAATAAATTGATCGACCCGGCGCGACCCAGGGTCGGCGCATCGTCCCGAGGAGGCGCGCACATGCCGGTGGAAACCCTTGATCGTCAGGCCCAGGCCATCCGTCTGAATCCCGCTGACAACGTCGCCGTGGTCCGCTCCGGCGTCGCGGCGGGAACGCCCGTCGGCGTCGCCGGCGTCGTGGCCTCGGGCGAGGTGCCGCGCGGCCACAAGGTCGCCGTGGGGTTCATCGCCAGCGGCGCGGAGGTCATCAAGTACGGCCAGACCATCGGCTACGCGACGCGCGACATCGCGGCGGGCGATCATGTGCATCTGCACAATATGGCGATGCACGACAGCGAGGTGGTGCACCACTTCGCCGCCGACGCCCGTCCGACGCCGCTGTTGCCGGAGGGCGAGCGGCGCACCTTTCTGGGCTTCGGCCGCGCGAACGGCGACGTCGGCACCCGCAACTACATCGGGATCGTGAGCTCCGTGAACTGCTCCGCGACCGTCGCCAAGGCGGTCGCCGACCACTTCAACAACAAGGGCGGGCTTTCAGCTCATCCCAACGTCGACGGCGTCGTCGCGCTGACCCACGGCGGCGGCTGCGCGATCAACACCGCCTCCGAGGGCTACCGCTTCCTGATCCGGACGCTCGCGGGCTACGCCCGCAACCCGAACTTCGGCGGCATCCTGATGATCGGGCTCGGCTGCGAGACCAACCAGATCGACATGCTGCTGGAGCGTTCGGGCCTCGCGGAAGGGCCGTTCCTCAAGACCATGACGATCCAGCGCACGGGTGGCACGCGCAAGTCGATCGAGGCGGCCTCGGAGGCGATCCGTGGCATGCTCGACACCGTGAACGCGGCCGAGCGCACCCCGCAGCCGCTGTCGAAGCTCAAGCTCGCGCTCCAGTGCGGCGGTTCGGACGGCTACTCCGGGATCTCGGCGAACCCGGCGCTCGGCCACGCCGCGGACCTGATCGTTCGGCACGGCGGCACGGCGGTTCTCTCGGAAACGCCCGAGATCTACGGCGCCGAGCATCTGCTGACGCGCCGGGCGCAGACGCCCGCGGTCGCCCAGAAGCTGATGGACCGCATCGAGTGGTGGCGCGACTACACCGCGAAGAACGACGCGGAGCTCAACAACAACCCCTCGCACGGCAACAAGGCTGGCGGCCTGACGACCATTCTTGAGAAGTCGCTCGGCGCGGTCGCCAAGGGCGGCACCATGCCGCTCGAAGCCGTCTACGAATACGCCGAGCCGATCGACCGCACGGGCTTCGTGTTCATGGACACGCCGGGCTACGACCCAGTGGCGGTCACGGGCCAGGTCGCGGGCGGCTGCAATGTCATCTGCTTCACCACCGGGCGCGGCTCGGTCTCGGGCTTCAAGCCGGCGCCCTGCATCAAGATCGCGACCAACGACGCCATGTACGAGCACATGGAAGAGGACATGGACGTGAACTGCGGGGGGATCGTCACCGGCGCCGACACCATCGAAGCGGCGGGCGAACGCATCTTCGAGAAGATCATCGCCGTGGCCTCCGGCGAGCCGTCCTTGAGCGAGACCTTCGACTACGGCGACAACGAGTTCGTCCCCTGGCCGCTCGGCGCCGTGACCTGAAGCTGGACGTTAAAACGTCGAACGGCGTCGTCATGCCCGTCTTCGCGGGCATCCACGATTTGGACGTGGGGCGCATGGGAAGGACGTCGGGGATGCCCGAAGGCGGGCATGACGCGACGGTTCCGCGCGCGATCTATATCGTCCCGTGAGTCGGTAGGAACATGTTCGAACGCAAGCGCCCGGCTTACGTCCTGATCGCGGACACGCTGCGCGAGGCCATCGTCGCGGGGCGGCTGCCGGCAGGCGCGGTGCTCGCCGAGGGCGTGCTGGCGAGCCTGTTCGGCGCCAGCCGCTCGCCGGTGAAGCAGGCCTTCGCGCAGCTCGAGGCGGAAAAGCTGGTGCGGCGGTTCGACGGGCGCGGCGTTCTCGTCGGGGACGGGCCGCCGAAGCGGGTCGCGCTCACCGCCGAGATCCTGGGGCTTGCGACGGGCGCCGCGCGCGACGACGCGTGGGACACGCTGTACTACGCGCTGGAGCGGGCGGTCATCGAGGCCTCCGTCTTCGGCCGCTTCCGCATCAACGAGCTCGCGCTGGCGCGCCACTTCGGCGTCGGGCGGACGGTCGCGCGCAACCTGCTGCTGCGGGCGCAGGGCGCGGGGATCGCGGTCAAGACCGACAGCGGCCACTGGCAGATCGTGCCGATGGACGAAGCCCGCATCAGCGATCTCTACGAGCTCCGGCTGATGCTGGAGCCGCCCCTGATCAAGAGCGCCGCCGGCCGCGTTCCGGGCGCCCAGCTCCGCGAGATGATGACGCGGCACGCCGCCGCGAACCGGGCGGCGCCGGACTACGGCGTCGCCGAACTCGACGCGCTCGAGGCGGACATCCACGTCACGTGCCTCGGCTTCGGCCGCAACGCGGAGGCGCGGGCCGCGCTCGAGCGCACGCGCTGCCTGCTCGTCGTCGGCAAGCACATCCAGGCCGCGATCGCCAAGGCGCCGCGCATCGATCCGTTCATGGACGAGCATCTCGCCATCCTCGCGGCGCTGGAGGCGAACGACGGCGACCGCGCCGCCGCGGCGCTCAGCGACCATCTGCTTTCCAGCATGCGCAAGGCGGCGGAGCGCATCGAGGCGTTCCGGGCGCAAGGCGGCCCCTCCGCGCCGGCGTTCCTGATGGCGTGAGCGCAAGTGGCCGTCGACGTCTGCTTGTCGATTGGGCGGTTGACGCCGTTTTAGGCTGCTCGTCCCTCTGCCGGGCGGCAGGCCCCGTCCGGTCCGAGCGATGCGCGTCTGGCACGGCCGTTGCTCGTCTGCGGCCCAGCCCGGAGCCCAGATGCCGCAAGCCGCCGAGATCGACCTCGCCTCGATCACCAAGCGTTACGGCGACGACGCCGTCGCAGTCGACGCGATCAGCCTGAAGATCAAGGCCGGGACCTACTGCTGCCTGCTCGGTCCCTCAGGCTGCGGCAAGACCTCGACGCTGCGCATGATCGCCGGCCACGAGAGCGTCACCTCGGGCGACATCCGCCTCGGCGGCGTCGTGGTGACGGATCTGCCGCCCGCCCGGCGCGCGACCTCGATGATGTTCCAGTCCTACGCGCTGTTCCCGCACCTCGACCTCGTCGACAACGTCGCCTTCTCGCTGAAGATGAAGGGCGTGGCGAAGGCCGAGCGGCGGGAGAGGGCGCTCGGCATGCTCAAGCTGATGCACATGGATCAGTACGCCTCGCGGCGGCCCGCGCAGCTCTCCGGCGGCCAGCAGCAGCGCGTCGCGCTCGCCCGGGCGCTGATCACCAGCCCGCAGGCGCTGCTGCTCGACGAGCCGCTGTCGGCGCTCGACCCCTTCCTCAAGGTCCGCATGCGCGCCGAGCTGAAGCGCCTGCAGCGCGACCTCGGCGTCACCTTCGTCCACGTCACCCACAGCCAGGAGGAGGCGATGGCGCTCGCCGATCTGGTGGTGGTGATGTCGAACGGCCGGATCGAGCAGGCGGCGGCCCCGCGCGAGATCTTCCATCGGCCCGCCACCGCCTTCGTGGCGAGCTTCATGGGCGAGCACAACGTGCTGTCCGGCAAGGTCACCGCCCTCGACGAGGTCGGCGCGACCCTCACCTGTTCGGGCGGCGCGGCGTTCCGGCTGCCCGCGGCCGCGCATCTGGAGCTCGGCGGCCCCGCGCAGGCCGCGGTGCGACGCGACCGCATCCGGATCGGCGAGGCGGCGGCTCTCGGCCTCGGCTTCACCGGCCATGTCCGCAACGTCGAGTACCGCGGCGGGTCCATGAAGATGACCCTCGACGCCCCGGGGGTGGAGGACTTCACCGTCTACGCCGACGAGGTCGCCTTCGACGCCGCGCCGCACGAGATCGGTCAGGCCGCGCCGCTCGCCTGGAGCCTCGCCGACGTCCACGTGCTCCGCCCCTCGCTGCAGTGATCCCGACCCCGCATGACGCAAGGACCGGCCCATGACTGATCCTAAGACCATCGATCCGACGACCGGCTTCGACCGTCGCGCCGTTCTGAAAGGCGCGGCGGCCGCGGTCGGCGCCGCCGCCGGCTCCGGCGTGGTGACCGGGTTCCCGGCGATCTGGGCCCAGAACATCAAGGACGTGACGCTGCGCCAGTTCGGCACCGGCGTCTCGAACCTCAATGCCATCGCCGACCAGGTGAAGAAGGACCTCGGCTTCACCCTGCGCATGACCGCGCTCGACAGCGACAGCGTCACCCAGCGCGCGGTGACCCAGCCCGACAGCTACGACATCGCCGACATCGAGTACTGGATCGCCAAGAAGGTGTTTCCGAGCGGCGCGCTGCAGCCGATGGAGGTCAAGAAGATCAAGTACTACGACCAGATCGTCCCGATCTTCACCACCGGCAAGCTG
Organism: Methylopila capsulata; assembly: GCF_016907975.1. Lineage (GTDB taxonomy): Bacteria > Pseudomonadota > Alphaproteobacteria > Rhizobiales > Methylopilaceae > Methylopila > Methylopila capsulata. The sequence goes on along the minus strand of NZ_JAFBCY010000003.1, from coordinate 607,897 downwards.
ACGCCCGACAGCGTGGTCGCCCAAGGGACGGCGCCCAGCACGGTCGGTTTCGTGGAAGGCCCCGGCGCGAAGACCTTCGCGAAAGCGCCCACCGAGTGGATGACGCTGATCCCGACGATCTACAACGCCGACACGCTCGGCATCCGGCCCGACCTCGTCGGCCGGCCGATCACGAATTGGAAGGACATTCTCGACCCGAAGTTCAAGGGCAAGACGTCGATCCTCAATATCCCCTCGATCGGCATCATGGACGCTGCGATGATCTGCGAGAGCGCGGGCATCCTCAAATACGGCGACAAGGGCAACATGACCGAGGCGGAGATCGACACGACGATCGCCACCCTGATCGAGGCCAAGAAGGCCGGCCAGTTCCGCGCGTTCTGGAAGACCTTCGACGAGAGCGTGAACCTGATGACCTCCGGCGAGGTCGTCATCCAGTCGATGTGGTCGCCGGCCGTCACCGCCGTGCGGTCGAAGGGCGTGCCCTGCGTCTACCAGCCGCTCGCCGAAGGCTATCGCGCCTGGGGCGGCGGCCTCGGCATCGGCAAGAACGTCAAGGGCCTCGTGCTCGACGCGGCCTACGAATACATCAACTGGTACCTGTCCGGCTGGTGCGGCGCCTATCTCAACCGCCAGGGCTACTACTCCGCCTGCCTGTCGACCGCGAAGCAGCACATGTCGGCGGACGAGTGGGGCTTCTGGATGGAAGGCAAGCCCGCGGTCTCCGACATCCTGTCGCCCGACGGCAAGGTGCTGGAGAAGGCCGGCGCGGTGCGCGACGGCGGTTCGTTCGAGGAGCGGATGGGCAAGGTCGCGTGCTGGAACGCCGTGATGGACAAGGATCGCTACATGGTCCGCAAGTGGAACGAGTTCATCGCCGCGTGAGCGCCGCGCCGCGCAGCCCTCGCGTTCCGGGGAACGCCGGGACCACGCAAGGCCAGGCTCGACCGCGGGGCGCCGTCCGCGCGCGCCCCGACGCGCGCTCATGACCGGCCGTCTCGCCCCCTACCTGCAGGCCGCGCCGCTCGCGCTGATCCTCGGCGCCTTCCTGCTGCTGCCGCTCGCCGCCATCGTCGCGGTGAGCTTCTGGGACTACGACAGCGTCCAGATCTACCCGGATTTCATCACCCTCAACTACGCCGAGACGCTCGGCTCCTGGGTGACGTGGAAGACCTATCTGAACACGCTGAAATTCGTGGCGATCGTCTGGGCGATCACGACCGTCGTCGGCTTCCTGGTCGCCTATTTCCTCGCGTTCCATGTCCGCAGCACGACCATGCAGATGGTCCTGTTCCTGATCTGCACGGTGCCGTTCCTGACCTCGAACATCATCCGCATGATCTCCTGGGTGCCGTTTCTCGGCCGCAACGGACTGCTGAACACGACGCTCATCGAACTCGGGATCGTCCCGGCGCCGCTGGAGTTCCTGCTGTTCTCGGAGTTCGCCGTCGTGCTCGCGATGGCGCACCTCTACGTGCTGTTCATGGTCACGCCGATCTTCAACTCGCTGATGCGCATCGACCGCGCGCTGATCGAGGCCGCGCGCGACGCCGGCGCCAACGGCTGGCAGACGCTGACCAACGTCGTGATCCCGCTCGCCAAGCCCGGGATCGCGATCGGCTCGATCTTCGTGGTGACGCTGGTGCTCGGCGACTTCGTCACCGTGCGCTTCATGTCGGGCGGGCAGTCGGCCTCGGTCGGGCTGATGATCGCCAACGAGATCTCGCTGCTGCAGTACCCCGCGGCGGCGGCGAACGCCGTGGCCGTGCTCGTGCTCGTGCTGCTGATGGTGGCCGCGATGCTGCGCATCGTCGACATCCGCAAGGAGCTGTGAGGATGGTCCGGACCCGTTTGGAAAACGCGCGGCCGGGGGATCCAGGCCAGATCGTTGGGCGCCGCCCCGCGGGCTGCTGGATGCCCCGGACAAGCCGGGGCATGACGGATCGCGAGGGGCGGGCGCGATGAACGCCGAAAAGCGCGGTCTGGAATTCTATGCGCTGGCGGCGTTCTTCGCGCTGTTCGTCCTGTTCCTCTACGGCCCGCTGTCGACCATCCTGATCCTGTCGTTCCAGGGGCCGGGCGGCGGCCTGACCTTTCCAATGAACGGCGTCTCCACGCGCTGGTTCGAGAACCTGTTCGAGCAACAGGCGGTGGGCGACTTCGGCGGCTCCTTCGCGCGCTCGCTGGCGCTCGGCGTGATGACGACGCTGACGACTGTCGCGGTGTCGCTGTGCGCCGGCCTCGCCTTCCGCCGCCGGTTCCTCGGCTCGACCGCGCTGTTCTACCTGACGGTCGCGAGCCTCGTCGTGCCGTCGATCCTCGTCAGCCTCGGCATCGGCCTGGCGTTCCAGGTGGCCGGCGTGCAGCCGACGTGGTGGACCTCGGCCTTCGGCGCCCATCTCACCTGGACCTTGCCCTTCGGCGTGCTGATCATGTTCGCGGTGTTCAACCGCTTCTCGCCAGCCTACGAGGAGGCCGCGCGCGACCTCGGCGCCTCGAACTGGCAGACCTTCGTCCATGTGGTGCTGCCGATCATCGCCCCGAGCCTCGTCGGCGTCGGCCTGTTCGGCTTCACGCTGTCCTATGACGAGTTCGCCCGCACCCTGATGACCGCCGGCAGCTTCAACACCCTTCCGCTCGAGATCTACGGCATGACCACCAACGTCACGACGCCGGTGCTCTACGCGCTGGGCGCGGTCACCACGCTGGTCTCGTTCACCGCGATCGCGGCCGCGCTTGTCGCCGTGACGGCCATGGCGCGGCGGCGCAAGACCTTGAAGCCGCTATGAAGCTGCTCGTCGTCAACCCCAACACCACCGCCTCGATGACGGCCAAGATCGCGGCCGCGGCCCGCACAGCGGCGGCCACGGGCACGGAGATCGTCGCCGCCACCTCCGCCATGGGGCCGGCGTCCATCGAGGGCTACTACGACGAGGCCTTCGCGGTTCCCGGCCTGATCGCGGCGATCCGGGAGGGCGAAGGCGCCGGCGCGGACGCCGCGATCATCGCCTGCTTCGACGACACCGGGCTCGACGCCGCCCGGGCGGCGGTCGCGATCCCCGTGGTCGGCATCTGCGAAGCCGCCCTCGTCACGGCCGGCCAGATCGCGAAGCGCATCGCGGTCGTGACCACGCTGGAGCGTTCGGTCGTGCCGCTGGAGGAGATCGTCGCCCGCTACGGCTACGCTGCCCGCGCGCGCGTCTCGGCCTGCGACGTGGAGGTGCTGGCGCTCGAGGACGCAGGCTCGGACGCCCGCGCGAGGCTCGAGGCGGAGATCGACCGCGCGCTCGGCCTCGGCGCGGACGCGATCGTGCTCGGCTGCGCGGGAATGGCCGACCTCGCGGCCGCCCTGTCGGAGCGCTTCGGCGCGCCCGTGGTCGACGGGGTGGCGGCCGCTGTGAAACAGGCCGAGGCTCTCGTGGCGCTCGGCCTCAGGACGAGCAGGCGCGGCGCCTACGCGACGCCGCGCTCCAAGCCCTATGCGGGCGTCATGTCGCCGTTCGCCCCGCCGGCGGCGCGCGAGATCTTAGGTTCCGATTAGATCCTCTAGGCGCCCCTGCGGCATTGAGCGGGCGGGGCGGCCCGCAAGGCCGCTCCTTCCGTTTCGGCTCTGGCCGCGGATGAGCGCCTGGCGTAGAAGGCGGCCATGGCCCTGTTCTTCCGCTCCCGCGCCGAGGATCCCGCCCGCGCCGACGCCTCCCGCCGCGTGGCCGCCTACGCCCGCGAGGCGTTGGGGCTCGGCGAGGACGACGCGGTGACGGTGAGCGAGATCGCCTGCGGGGATCCCGCCTGCGGCGGCGCCGAGACCGTCATCCTCATCATGCGCGCCGGCGCCAAGACCGAAGCCGTGAAGCTCATGATGCCGATGGCGCAGGCGACCGCAGAGGACGTGGCCGCGGCGCTCGCGAAGGGGACGGCGTAGGGGACGTTCGCTCGTTCCCCTCCCCGCAAGGGGGAGGGGAACGAGCCATTCCAATAGCGCGGAGACCCGCTGCTTCCGCAGGCTGATGTGAGCGTCGAGCCTTCCGCCGCTCAGCGGTGGCGGGCGAGGATCGCCTGGACTTCCTCAACCAGCCGCGCCTCGGGCACGGTCACCTGCGCCGGGCGGCTTTCGGTCCACTCGGCGCGGTCGGCGATGGCGGCGGCGGCCTTGGCTCCCTCGACGAGGTCCTTCAGCGTGACCTCGCCCTTGTCACGCTCGTCCGAGCCCTGGATGACGACGCAGGGGCTCTTGCGGCGGTCGGCGTATTTCATCTGCGCCTTCATGCCGGAGCCGCCGAGGTAGGCCTCGGCCTTGATCCCCGCGGCCCGCAGCCGGGCGGCGAGCGCCATCGAGTCGCCGATGCGGTCACGGTCGAACGCCAGCACGACGACGGGGCCGGTCGAGGCCTCCGCGGTCTCGCCCTTCAGAGCGCGGAGCGCCGCCTGCAGGCGGGAGACGCCGATGGAGAAGCCGGTCGCCGGCGTGTTCTCGGCCATGAAGCGGCCCACCAGCCCGTCGTAGCGCCCGCCGCCGCCGACCGATCCGAACTGGATCGGCTTGCCGTCGTCGCCGGCGATCTGGAACGTCAGCTCCGCCTCGTAGACCGGGCCGGTGTAGTATTCGAGGCCGCGGACGACGGAGGGATCGACCGAGACGCGGCCGTCGTAGCCAGCGGCGGCGAGAAGATCGGCGATCGCCTTCAGCTCCGTCGCGCCCTTGGCGCCGACAGGTGTGGCGGCGAACTCGGCGGCGAGCGCTTCCGCCGTCTCGGCGTTGGTCGAGCGCTTGGCCTCGAGGATCGACAGCACCCGCGCGGCGCCTGCCTCATCCAGCCCGGCGCCCTTGGTGAAGTCGCCGCTCTCGTCCTTGCGGCCGTCTCCGAGCAGAGCCCGCACGCCGTCCGGACCCAGCCGGTCGAGCTTGTCGATCGCGCGCAGCACGGTGAGCCGCCGGCCGGCGTTCTCCTCGCCGCCGAGGCCGATCGCCTCCATCACGCCGTCGAGGATCTTGCGGTTGTTGACCTTGATGACGTAGTCGCCGCGCTTGACGCCGACGGCTTCGAGCGCGTCCGCCATCATCATGCACATTTCGGCGTCGGCCGAGACCGACGGCGCGCCGACGATGTCGGCGTCGAACTGCAGGAACTGGCGGAAGCGGCCCGGGCCCGGCTTCTCGTTGCGGAACACGGGGCCGAAGCGATAGCTGCGGTAGGGCTTGGCGAGCTTCTGGAAGTTCTCGGCCACGTGGCGGGCGAGCGGCGCCGTCAGGTCGTAGCGCAGCGACATCCACTGCTCGTCGTCGTCCTGCAGCGAGAACACGCCGGCGTTGGGGCGGTCCTGGTCCGGCAGGAACTTGCCCAGCGCATCGGTGTATTCGAAGAACGGCGTCTCCACCTCCTCGAAGCCCCAGAGCTCATAGGTCTCGCGGATGCGGTCCGCCATGGCGCGGGTCGCCGCAAGCTCGGCCGCGCCGCGGTCGGCGAAGCCGCGCGGGGTGCGCGCCTGGGTGAGGTCGGTGCGGCGGGCGTTCATCGGGCGTGTCCAGCAAGGCGAAGGGCGCGAAACGGACCCGCTCCCTAGCGCAGCCTGGGTCCGGCGGCAACGGACGAGGTTCGGCCGCGGCGGAGCAGGTTGCACCGCCGAACAACTTGACGGTGCAATAGGTCTCACGATACCTCGCGGGTCGATATTGCCGGATCAGCGGGGAATACTCAGTCCACGACCTTTTTCGTGTCAGTAAAAATCGCGGTACGCTAAAATTTATCATGCAAAGAAAGGTTTCGTTATAGAATTGTAATCAACCTGTCACGGTGGATGAACAGCGCGCGCTGCGCGGCCGCGGGTAAATGTTCGCTGTGGGTGGGGGCCTATGAGCGCAGATCAGCATGCCGTTCGCCGGTTCGGTCGGGAGTCGGGCGGGTCGATGGCCGTCGAGTTCGCGCTCATCGCGCCGGTTTTTATCTCGATCGTTGCTGGCGTGGTGTTCTATGGCGTCTATTTCGGCGCGGCGAACAGCGTCCAACAGCTTGCCGCGGATGCGGCGCGCGCCTCGATTGCAGGGCTGAGCGACGCGGAGCGCGTGGCGATCGCCCGCCAGCATGTGATCGCCGCCGCGCCGAGCTTCGTGCTGATCGACGCGTCAAGGACCAGCGTGACCGCCAAACCGTCGACCTCCGATCCGAACCTGTTCGAGGTTGCGGTGTCCTACGACGCCAGCCGGCTCACGATCTGGGGACTGGACGGGCTGCTGCCGCTGCCGTCGAAGACGATCACCCGCACCGCGGCGGTGCAGCGTGGGGGCTTCTGACATGGCCCGGCGGGCTTCGGCGAAGGATCTGGCGCGACGCGCCGCGGCGCGTCTGCGCGCGTTCCGCGGGGACGAACGCGGCGTCGCCGCGATCCTCGCCGGCGCCTTCGGCCTCGCGGCCGTCGCCTCGCTCGCGATCGGGATCGATCTCGCGAGCGTCTATCTCGACCGGCGGACGGCGCAGGGCGCGGTCGATCTCGCCGCCATCGCCGCCGCCCAGAACCTCGACCGGCCCGAGAGCGCGGCGCGGGCTACGCTCGCTGCGAACAAGGTCGTCCCGCAGACGCTCTCGGTCACGCTCGGCAATTACACGCCCGACGCCGCCCTGCCTCCGGAGAAGCGCTTCCGGCCCAATGTCGCTCCGATCAACGCCGCCAAAGTCGATCTCGGCGCGGACGCGCGGCTGTTCTTCGGCAGGGGGCTCGTCAAGGCCTCGGCGCTGCGCGTGCGCGCCTCCGCGGTCGCGGCGAGCACGCAGTACGCTTCCTTCTCCATCGGTTCGCGACTGGCCTCGCTCAACGGCGGCGTGGCGAACGCGCTGCTGTCGTCGCTGGTCGGCGGGTCGGTCTCGCTCAGCGTGATGGACTACAACGCGCTGGCGACGGCGAAGGTCGACCTGTTGACCTTCCTCGACGCCCTCGCCATCCGCACGGGAGCGACCGCGGGGTCCTACGACAAGGTTCTCGCCGCCAACGCCACGATCAGCCAGGTGGCGGGCGCGCTCGCCGACGTGGGAGGCGGCGGCGTCACGACCAAGGCGACTCTGACGCGGCTCGCCAACGCGAAGATTTCGGCCGTGGTCAAGCTGAACCAGCTGGCGTCGCTGGGCCCGCTGGGGTCGCTCGCCGTGGGCTCCGGCGCAGCGTCCGCGCTGGCGACGAGCGTCTCGCTGCTTGACCTCCTCTCGACCTCCGCCCAGATCGCGAACGGGACGAACGTGGTCGACCTCGACCTCGGGGCGCAGGTTCCGGGGCTTCTCGGCCTCACCGCCTCGCTCGTCATGGGGGAGCGGCCGCAGTCCTCGCCCTGGCTCTCGATTGGGCAGAAGGACGTGACGGTCAGCACGGCGCAGACGCGCCTGCGGCTCATCGCGCAGGTCGGCGGCGGCCTCCTTGGCGTCGGGGTGCGGCTTCCGATCGCCGTCGACATCGCCTCGGGCAAGGCCCGACTGTCGACGGTGTCCTGCGGCGCCAACCCGGCGACCGACGCGACGGTCACGCTGGGCGTCACGCCCTCGGCCGCGGATCTCTGGGTCGGGGAGCCGACGAGTCTGTCGAACTGGAACGCGCTGAAGCCGCCGGCGATCGGCGAGGCGACGCTCGTCAACGTGCTGCTGCTGCTCAGCGTCACCGGTTCGGCTCATGTGGCGGCGACCAACCTCAGCGAGACGGCGGTCCCGTTCGACGCGAAAGCGATCGCGGCGCAGACCGTGAAGACGGTGAAGACGACCGACGTCGCGAAGTCGACGCTGTCGAGCCTGATCACCAGCCTCGATCCCACGGTCAAACTCCTCGGGATCGGGCTGTCGCCCTTCGGCTCGGAATCCTCCGTGAAGACGCTGCTCAAAGGCCTTCTCGCGCCGGTCGCGGGGCTGGTCGACCCCGTTCTGAACACGGTGCTCGACCTGCTCGGCGTGTCGGTCGGGGAGGCGGACGTGCAGGTGCGCGGGGTCCGTTGCGACGGCTCGACGCTGGTCGGCTGATCAGCCCTTGCCGAACAGGTCGGCGATCGTCTCTTCGCCGATCGCGAAGGCCCCGGTCGCCCCCGCGCCGGAGGCCGCCACCACGACGCGCACGTTCGGCGCCGGCGCCTCGACGACCACGGGGCGCTCGGGGTTGAAGGCGTAGGTGCCGGTCCAGCGCGACAGCACCGCCTTCGGGCGCTTGCCGAACACCGCTGCGAACTCCTCGAGGATCAGCTCGTCGATCGCCTGGGTCTGGAACGGGTCGGGCGTCGCGTCCACCTGGCGGCTCGCGCCGAGAACCAGCGTGTCGTCGGCCGACTGGGTCGCGATCAGGGCGACGCCGTGCGCCAGATGCTCGGGCTGTTCGGTCTCGAGCCGCGCGCGCAGGGCGGAGGCTTCCGGCAGTTCGGCGAAGCCGGGCAGGCGGATGAGGCTGAGGTCGGTCGCGACCGCGCCGGGCAGTTCGAAACCCTCCTCGGGGCGCACCCGCAGCATGTGGCTCTTGGCGCGCACGAGGCCGGCCTTGGCCAGCGTCTCGCCGAACAGCGACCGGAAGTCGTCGCCGGGGCACACCACGATCGCCTCGGCCTCGATCGTCCCGCGCGAGGTCGTGAGCCGCGTTCCCTCGATCGCCGTCACAGCCGTTTCCCAGCGGAAGGCGACGTCATGGGCCTCCGCCAGCCACGCCGCGATCTTGGGCATCGCGCTCTTGGCCTCCACGCGGAGCTCGTGCGGGCTCCAGAACACCGCCGACATCGCGCCCTTGAACTGCGGGAACAGCGCATGGCCGTCCTCGGCGGTGTAGAGCGTGCAGTCCTCGCCCATCTCGGTCGCCATGAACGCCTCGAGCGCCGAGGCGGCCTCAGGACGCCGCGCCACGATGGCCAGGCCCTCGTGCTCGATGCGGACGCTGGCCTGGGCCGCGACGTCGGCCCAGACGTCGCGGGAGCGCTTCGCCCGCCGCCACGCGGCGCCCGAGGGCTGGCCGGTGACGCCGACGATGCCCGGCATGCGCACGGAGGCGCCGTTGGCGCGGCCTTCGCGGTCGACGACGACGACGCGCCGGCCGCTGCGGGCGGCCGCGAGCGCGTGGGCGAGGCCGAGAACGCCGCCGCCGACGACGGCGAGATCGAATGTGTCGGGCATTGGTGGGGATCCGGTGAGACGCCGGCGACGCTGGCCCCATCCCGGATCGCGCGTCAAGCCGGCGCCGGGCGCCGACCCGCCTCTTACGCCGGAGCCTGACCCTCGGCCGCCCAGCGCTCGCGCTTGCGGTAGATCGTGGAGGGGCTGAGCTCGAGGGCGGCCGCGGCCTTGGCGAGATTGCCGCCGCAGACGTCGATCGCGCGCTCGATGATCCGGCGCTCGGTGATGTGGAACGGCTCGATCGGCGCGTCGGCCACCGGCCCGGCGGAGGCCGACGCGCGCAGGGGCGTCGCCGCCCGCACCTCGGCCGGCAGCATGTCGGGCGTCACCATGTCGCCGTCGTCCAGCACCACGGCGCGGCGGACGACGTTTTGCAGTTCGCGGACGTTGCCGGGCCAGGGATAGGCGCGGATGAGGTCGAGCGCCTCGGGGGCGAATCCCGTGAAGCGGCGGCTCTCTTCCGCGGCGAAGCGCGCGAGGAAGGTCTCCGCGAGAAGCGCGACGTCGTCGCCGCGCTCGCGCAGGGCCGGCATGCGTATCGGCAGCACGTGCAGCCGGTAGAACAGGTCCTGCCGGAATCGGCCGGCCGCGATTTCGACGTGCGGGTCGCGGTGGGTGGCGCAGACGATGCGGATGTCGACGCGGCGCGCCCGGGCCTCGCCGACGCGGCGGAACTCTCCGGTCTGCAGCACGCGCAGGAGCTTGGCCTGCAGCGCCATCTCCATCTCGCCGATCTCGTCGAGGAACAGCGTTCCGCCGCTGGCGGCCTCGGCCGCGCCGATCCGGTCCTCGGTCGCGCCGGTGAAGGCCCCGCGGACATGGCCGAAGACTTCCGACTCCATCAGCTCGCGCGGGATCGCGCCGCAGTTCAGCGCCACGAAGGGCTTCTGCGCGCGGCCGGAGCGGGCGTGGATCGCCTCGGCGCAGAGCTCCTTGCCGACGCCGCTCTCGCCGAGGATGAACACCGGCGCGCGGGAGGGCGCGATGCGATCGATCTGGCCGTAGATCTCCCGCATGGCGGGCGATTGCCCGACGAAGCCGTGGGCGGTCTGCGGAACGGCGGCCGCCGGCGGCGGCGCCTCCTTGCGCTCGGCGAAGCGCAGGGCGAGCCTGCGGGCGAAGCCGTCGGGCGTGTAGGGCTTGAGGACGAAGTCGACCGCGCCGCGGCGCATGGCCTCGACGGCGAGGCTGACGGAGCCCGCGCAGCTGGTCGCGATCACCGTCACGCCGCTCGCCACCAGGGCGTCGATGACGTCGAGCGCGTCGCGGTTCGGAAGGTCGACGACGGCGTAGGCGGGCGCCCGGCGTCCGGGGGCGGCGGGCAGATCCCGCGCGCCGATCGCGGCGGTCACCTCGCCGCCGGCGGTGGCGACCGCGACGGTGGCGACCCGCAGCGAGGCCGCGTCGTCGTCGACGAGCAGCACCTCGGGCCGAGCCTGAGGGCGGCCGCCGCTCCAGTCGCTTAAGCGCGGCTCAGCCATGCCATGCCCTGCAAACCTCGATCCGCTGGAGCGCGCACGAAGCGGCGCGCCGATGCGTCACCTTGGCGAAACAGGGTAAACGAAAGGTGAGCGCGAGCCACGTTTCAGCCTGTGACGGCGAGCTGCGCGTCGTAGCCGGCGGCCTCGATGGCGGCGATCGCCTCCTCCGCGCTGAGGGTGGTGTCGGCGGACACCCGGCCGGCCACGCGGTGGACGACCACGACCGCGTCGGGATCGCGCGCCGAGAGCGCGGACTGGACGGACTTCGCGCAGCCGTCGCAGGTCATGCCGGACACATCCAAAACGATCATGGGTCTCTCCTCTCGGGGCGTTTGGCCGACGCCGTCGGCCGTCTTCGCCACATCATGTGGGGAACCGCCTCCCGGGCGACGACGGGTTGGCTGCGGAATCGCGAATCTGCAATGGTCGCCACGGCCTTTTGCCCGGATGACGCCAATGTTCAAGCCCGCCGATGTCTTCGTCGCCGTCGCCATGACGGTGACGGCGGCGTGCGTCGCCGTCATGGCGAGTTTCGGCCTCGGTTTCGGCCTCGCCGAGGGCATGCTCGTCGGGCTCGCGGCGCTGGCCGGGATGGCCGTGCTCCACATGGCCTTCGCGCGGGCGCCGGGGGCGGAGCTCGAGCGCATCGACGACCTCGACCGCGTGGTGACCGAGCTCCAGAGCCGGATCGAGACCCTCGACGTGCGGCTCTCGACCCTCGACGCGGCGGTCGCCGACCGCGCCAAGGCCGCGACCCGGCCGCTGGTGGAGGAGATCGCGGCGCTGGGCGGCCTGGTGACCTCGGTCGCCAAGGAGGTCGCCAAGCACGATGCGGCGCTGCTGCGGCTGAAGACGCCGCGGCCGGCGCCGGTCGCCACCCTCGCGACGCCCGCCGAGGCGCTTCCCGCGCAGCCGGCCCGGGTTTCCGAGCCGGCGGCTCATCCCCTCGCCGAGGGCCGCCCGCTGATCCCGCCGCCGCCCGCGCCGCCGCGCAAGGCGCGCCGGACGGAGGCTGCGGCCCCGCCCTCGAAGCCGCAGGCCCCGGACCCGTTCGACCCCGCCGAAGCCGAGGACGAGACCCAGGGCTACGCCGGCGCGGCCGACCGCGGCCTCGCGGCGCGCGTCGAGCTGGCGCTGCGGGACGACCGCGTCGACTTCTACCTCCAGCCCGTGGTGGCGCTGCCGAACCGCCGGATCCTGCACTATGAGGGCTTCTCCCGGCTGCGGGAGCCGGACGGGCTGGTGCTGCCCGAGGAGTTCCTGCCGGCGGCGGCCGCGGAAGGAAGGCTGGTCGAGATCGACCGCCGCGCGATCGAGCGCGCCGCCCGCGTCGCCCACCGCCTCAACGCCCGCGGGCGGGGCGTGCGCATCTTCGTCAACATCGCCGCCGAGACGCTGGCCGACGACCGCGTGGCCCGCGACGTCGCCACCTACATCGACGGCTCGCCGGAGCTCACGCGGCTGCTCGTGCTGGAGCTCACCCAGTCCGCCTTCGACGGGCTCGGGGCGCTCGAGCGCGAGAACCGGGACGCGCTGGCGGCGAAGGGCGTGCGCTTCTCCATCGACCAGGTCTCGAACCTGCGGCTCGACGGCCGCGACCTCGCCGCCCGCGGCGTGCGCTTCGTCAAGGTTCCGGCGGCGACGCTGCTCGACCCGGACACGGCGCGGAACCTGCCGGTGCACCCCGCCGACCTGCCCAACCTGCTCGCCCGCGACGGCGTCGACCTGATCGCGACCCATGTGGAGGAGGAGCGCACGACGCCGGAGCTGCTCGACCTCGACGTGAAGGCCGCGCAGGGCTTCCTGTTCGGCGTGCCGCGGCCAGTGCGCGGCGAGGGCGGAGAGGCTGGCGAGGCGGGATCGGACGGCGTCACCCGCGCGTTCACCCCTCATGCCTTTCCCCGCCGCGCTTGACGGCGCTCCGCCGCGGCTCTAGGGCGCCCTCATGACCGACATCTCCGACTCCCCCGTCTTCGCGCGGTTCGCGCCGCTCGCCTCCGCCTACGACGTCGCGCTGTGCGACGTCTGGGGCGTGCTGCACAACGGCGTCGCGGCCCATGCGGAGGCCGGCGACGCGCTGACGCGGTTCCGCGCGCAGGGCGGCGTCGTGGTGCTGATCTCGAACGCGCCCCGCGACAGCGAGTGGGTGATCGACCACCTCGACGGCTACGGCGTGCCGCGCAGCGCCTGGGACGCGGTGATCACCTCGGGCGACGTCACCCACCACATGTTGGCGGAGCGGGGCGTGGCGAAGGTCCATCACATCGGGCCGATGCGCGACGTGCCGCTGTTCGGCGACGAGCGCATCGCGCGCGTGAGCGTGGAGGAGGCGCCGCTCGCTGTGGTGACCGGCCTGTTCGACGACCGGACCGAGGAGCCGGAGGACTACCGCCCGCTGCTCGAGGAGCTGAAGGACCGCGGCATGCCGCTGATCTGCGCCAACCCCGACCTGGTGGTGCAGATCGGCGACGACCTGATCTGGTGCGCCGGCGCGATCGCCGACATGTACCGCGACTTGGGCGGCGAGACCCACTACGCCGGCAAGCCCTACGCCCCGATCTACGACGCCGCGATCGCCGTCGCCTCCGACATCCGCAAGCGCGCTGTCGACCGCTCCCGCATCATCGCGATCGGCGACGCCGTGCGCACCGACCTCGCGGGCGCCGCGGCGGCGGGCATCGACTGCCTGTTCGTGGCGGACGGCATCCACGCCGAGGAGCTCGGCCCCGGCGCTCCCGACCCGGAGAAGCTCGCGGCGCTGTTCGCCGAGCATGGCGACACGCCGGTCGCGGTCACGCCCAAGCTGACGTGGTGAGGAGCGTCATCCCGGCCAAGCGGCGCAGCCGCGCAGAGCCGGGATCGTTCTGAACGGCGCTCTCCCCGGATCACGATCCCGGCTCGGCCTTCGGCCGTCCGGGATGACGTCCGTTTGCGGACCTACTCCTCCAGCCGCGCCACCGCGCGCCAGCCGATGTCGCGGCGGCAGAAGCCGCCGGGCCAGTCGATGTCGTCGATCGCGGTGTAGGCGCGGGCCTGGGCCTCGCGCACGTCGGCGCCGGTCGCGGTGACGGCGAGCACACGGCCGCCGTTCGCGAGCAGCCGCTCGCCGTCGGTCGTGGTGCCGGCGTGGAACACGGTGACGTCGTGGCGCGCCTCGGCCTCGGCCAGGTGGCGGATCTCCGAGCCCTTCTCGTAAGCGCCGGGATAGCCGTTCGCGGCCATCACCACGGTGAGCGCCGCGTCGCTCTTGAAGGTGGCCTTCCGGCCCGCGAGCTGGCCGTCGACCGCCGCCACCAGCAGGTCGAGCAGGTCCTCCTTCAGCCGCGGCAGCACCACCTGGGCCTCTGGATCGCCGAAGCGGACGTTGTATTCGACGAGCCTCGGCGCGTTGGCCTCGATCATCAGCCCGGCGTAGAGGAAGCCGGTGAAGGGCGCGCCGGCCTCGGCCATCGCCTTCACCGTCGGGCGCACGATCTGCGCCATGGCCTTCTCGACCAGCGCCGGCGTCAGGATCGGCGTGGGCGAGTAGGCGCCCATGCCGCCGGTGTTCGGGCCCTCGTCGCCGTCATAGGCGCGCTTGTGGTCCTGGGCCTCGCCGAACACGAGGGCGGTGGTCCCGTCGCAGAGCGCGAACAGGCTGGCCTCCTCGCCCTCCATGAACTCCTCGACCACGGCTTCGGCGCCGGCTTCCCCGAAGCCGCCCGCGAACACGTCGTCGACGGCGGCGTGCGCCTCCTCGAGCGTCATGGCGACCGTGACGCCCTTGCCGGCGGCGAGGCCGTCCGCCTTGATCACCACAGGCGCCCCGAAGGCGTCGATCGCGGCGTGGCCTTCCTCGCCGGAACGGCAGCGCCGGAAGCCTGCGGTCGGGATGCCTTGCGCGGCGCACAGCTCCTTGGTGAAGGCCTTGGAGCCCTCGAGCCGGGCCGCCGCGGCGCTCGGGCCGAAGGCCTTGATCCCGGCCGCCTTCAGCCGGTCCACGACGCCCGCCACCAGCGGCGCCTCGGGGCCCACAACCACGAGATCGACCTTTTCGTCGGTCGCGAGCCGCACGACGCCGTCGAGGTCGTCGACGGAGACGTCGCGCAGCTCGGCGTACCGGGCGATGCCGGGATTGCCCGGGGCCGCGATCAGCCGCGTGAGCTTCGGGCTCTTGGCGAGCGTCGCGGCCAGCGCGTGCTCGCGGCCGCCGGAGCCGAGGAGAAGGACGATCATAAAGGCCTCGCAGGGGCGTCGACGGGGGAGGTCGGCGCCCTTCTAGCGGAGGCGGGCGCGGAGGTCACGGCCCCGCCGAGGGGCCGACCTCCGCCGACACCTTACTCGACGACGACCTTGCCCTTCATCACCATCGAGTGCGGCGTGCAGATGTAGTTGTAGGTCCCCGGATCGTTGAACTTGATCGCGTAGGACTCGTTCTCGTTCAGCATCGGGCCCTGCGCCTTGTCCCAGCCCTTGGCCGGGCCGCCGCGGAAGTGGACGTTGTGGGCGATGGGATCGAGGTTCTTCCAGCGGACGGTGGAGCCGGCCTTCACGGTCAGTTCGGGGGTCGCGAACGCCATGTCCTTGATGTCGACCTCGGTCACCGGGCCGTTGGCGGCCGCCGGGTCGGCCACGAGCTCCAGCGCCGCGGCGTGGGCGTAGGCGAGCGGAAACGCGACGCAAAGCGCCGCGAGCAGAAGTGCGCGCATGTGGGGATGTCCTCGAAACATCTTCCGCGGGGAGAGACGGGGGCCGCGGGCGCTCCGCGGAAGGCCTCGAGCGCCGCGGCTCGAGGCTCAGCCGAGGCCGATCCAGTCGGCCTGCAGGCGATGACCGCAGGACGCGACCGTGCGACGGACGGCCGAGCAGGCTTTCCACGCCACGAAGCCGCCGGCGGGGACGAGCGGCAGCATGAACAGCGCGTCCATCTCAATCATGATATTCAATCCTTAATCACTCTAATGTAAATCTCGTGGTGAACGCTCACGAGATCATGAAATAAGCGAATAAGGACTTAGGTGGTCTTGTTCAATGATAAAATAGGATCGTTCTACTATTTGTATTAGTTCTTATTAGAGGGCCAATCTGCAGTCATCGGATCGGCAGGCCGTGAACGACATGGCCGGGCGGCTGAAACGAGAGCGCCCCACCGCCGCGCCGAGAGGCTCTCGGGCGGCGACGGGGCGCAAGGAACGGCGCGGTTGGGGCGGCGGATGCGGCTTACTCGACGATGACCTTCGCCTTCATCATCGGGTGCGGCGTGCAGATGTAGTCATAGGTCCCGGCTTCGCCGAAGGTCACGGTGTAGCTCTCGCCCTTGTTCAGCATCTTGCCCTGGGCCTTCGGGTCGCCCTTGGCCGGGCCGTTGCGGAAGTGGACGTTGTGGGCGATCTCGTCGTCGTTCGTCCAGGTGACGCTGCCGCCCTTCTTCACCTTCACCTCCTCGTTCGCGAAGGCCATGCTGGCGATCGAAACCTTGACGGCGTCGGCGGGCGCCTGCTCGACGACGGTGATGGCCTGGGCGAAGGCGGCGCCGGCGGGCAGGGCGAGGGACAGGGCGGCGGCGAGCAGGAGCGTGCGCATGGGGCGTCCTCAGCCGCGGATGCTTTTGGCGGTCGGCGGCCGCCGCGGCGCGGCCCCGTCCTCGCGCGGCGGAAGGCCTCGGATAGGCCCACGCCGCGTGCGATGATCGGCAGGTAGAAGGGCCGGCAAGACAGACAAGGAAGTTTTGCCGGGCTGACGCAGACGTGACCGCCGCCGTCGCCTTGTGCGCCGAACGCGGCTAACGTCGCGCACGCTCTCGACCGCTCCGATCCCAACGAGGCCCATGCCCCCGCCCGACGCCGCCGCCAGCAACGCCCTCGAAGTCTCGGTCTCCGAACTGTCCCAGCAGCTCAAGCGGACGGTCGAGGACACCTTCGGCTATGTCCGCGTGCGCGGCGAGATCTCCGGCTATCGGGGGCCGCATTCGTCGGGCCACGCCTATTTCGCGCTGAAGGACGAGGGCGCGAAGATCGACGCCGTGGTCTGGCGCGGGTCGTTCGGCAAGCTCCGGTTCAAGCCGGAGGAGGGCATGGAGGTGATCGCCACCGGCCGCCTCACCACCTATCCCGGCAAGTCGGCCTACCAGATCGTCATCGACACGCTGGAGCCCGCGGGCGTCGGCGCGCTGATGGCGCTCTTGGAGGAGCGCAAGCGCAAGTTCCAGGCCGAGGGACTGTTCGCGGCCGAGCGCAAGCGGCCGATCCCCTATCTGCCGGAGGTGATCGGCGTCGTCACCTCGCCGACCGGCGCCGTGATCCGCGACATCCTCCACCGGGTGTCCGACCGGTTTCCGCGGCGGGTGATCGTGTGGCCGGTCCGGGTCCAGGGCGAGACCGCCGCGGCCGAGGTCGCGGCCGCGATCCGCGGCTTCAACGCGCTTGGCGCGGGCGGCCCGATCCCGCGGCCGGACGTGCTGATCGTCGCCCGCGGCGGCGGCAGCCTCGAGGATCTCTGGGGCTTCAACGAGGAGATCGTGGTGCGCGCGGCGGCCGAAAGCGCCATTCCGCTGGTCTCCGCCGTCGGGCACGAGACCGACACCACGCTGATCGACTACGTCTCCGACCGCCGCGCGCCGACGCCGACCGCCGCCGCCGAGATGGTGACGCCGGTGCGCGCCGAGCTCTTGGCCGCGACCGCCGAGCGCGGGGCGCGGCTGCGCGCCGCGACGCTGCGCGGCATGGAGGCGCGCCGGACCGAGCTGCGCTCGGCCGCGCGCGCCCTGCCGACGCTTGAGACGCTGATCCAGATCCCGCGCCAACGGCTGGACCACGCCGCGGCCCGGCTGCGCCCGGCGCTCACCGCCAACGCCGGCCGCCACCGCGCCCGCTTCGCCGCCGCCTCGGCGCGGCTCCAGCCAGCGGCCCTGACCCAGCGCGTGCATCTGGGGCGCGAACGGGCGGAAGGCCTTTCAGCCCGGCTGGAGCGTGCGGCGACGGCGCTCGCAGAGAAGCGTCGCGACCGGCTGGCCTCGGTCTGGAAGCTCGTGCGCAGCCTCAGCTACGAGGGCGTGCTGGAGCGCGGCTACGCACTGGTGCTGAACGCCGAGGGCCATGTGCTGCGCCGCGCCGCCGAGGTGGGCGACGGCGAGCATGTGCGCCTGAAGTTCCAGGACGGCGAGCGCGCCGCGACCGCCGGCGAGGGCGCCACGCCGCCTCCGCCCACCGCCCCGGCGGCGCAACCCGCTCCGCGCAAGGAGCCGAAGCCGCGCAAGCCCGCGCCCGCGCCGCAGTCGGACCTGTTCGG
Organism: Methylopila capsulata; assembly: GCF_016907975.1. Classification (GTDB taxonomy): domain Bacteria; phylum Pseudomonadota; class Alphaproteobacteria; order Rhizobiales; family Methylopilaceae; genus Methylopila; species Methylopila capsulata. Next base: position 590,031 of record NZ_JAFBCY010000003.1, on the reverse strand, counting down.
CTGAAAGCGGGCGGCTGACGGCGCGGGCGACGCGCTAGACTGGAGGATGGGGTGTTGGAGGAGGGGACGATGGCCAAGGCCGCGCTCGCCGACCTGTTTCCAGGCTTTGCGCCGCGCTGGGTCGACGTCGCGGACGACGTCCGGCTGTTCGCGCGCGTCGGCGGGGAGGGGCCGCCGCTTCTGCTGCTGCACGGCTACCCCCAGACGCATGTGTGCTGGCGCAATGTCGCGCCCCTGCTCGCGGAGCGCTTCACCGTGGTGCTGCCGGACCTGCGCGGCTACGGCTGGTCCTCCGTTCCGCCCCCGACGCCGGAGAACTACGCCAAGCGCGTGATGGGGGAGGATATGGTCGGCCTGATGCGGGCGCTCGGCCACGAGCGTTTCGCCGTCGCGGGCCACGACCGCGGCGGCCGCGTCGGCTATCGCCTGGCGCTCGACCACCCCGAGCGCGTCGCGACGCTCGCCGTGCTCGACATCGTGCCGACCGAGCGGATGTGGGCCGGCTTCGGCCGCGCGCGGGCGCTGTCGGCCTACCACTGGGCCTTCCTCGCCCAGCCGGCGCCGTTTCCCGAGACGCTGATCGCCGCCGACCCCAGCTATTTCCTGGAATGGACGCTCGCGAGCTGGACTGCGGCGAAGACGCTCGACGCCTTCGGCTGCGAGGCGCTCAATCACTACCGCGCGTTCTTCGCCGACCCCGGCCGCGTCGCGGCGACCTGCGCGGACTACCGCGCCGGCGCGACGCTCGACGTCGCCGCCGACGAGGCCGACCACGCCGCGGGTCGACGCATCGTGGCGCCCGTCCTGGCGCTGTGGGGCGAGACCGGCTTTCCCGGCCAGGGCGGCGGGCGGCCGATCGACGTCTGGCGGGACTGGGCCGACGACGTGCGCGGGGAGGCGCTGGCCTGCGGCCACTTCCTGCCGGAGGAGGCGCCGCAGGCCACCGCCAAGGCGCTCCTGACCTTCTTTGGAGATCACGCGTGACGGACAGTCCGACGGGCCGGAGGATCGGCCTCGCGCTTGGGGGCGGCGGCGCCCGCGGCCTCGCCCATCTTCATGCGCTCGAGGCCTTCGACGAACTGGGCGTGCGGCCGGCCGCGATCGCCGGCGTCTCCATCGGTGCGATCTATGGCTCCGCCTACGCTGCGGGCCTGTCCGCCGCGGAGCTTCGCGCCCATACCGCCGCCATGCTGCGCGACCGCGGCTCGGTGTTCTCGAAGCTGATGAAGGCGCGGGTCGGCCGGCTGTCCGACCTGTTCGGCGCCGGTTCGCGGAACCCGGTGCTGGTCGACGCCGAACGGCTGCTCGCGCAGTTCCTGCCGGAGAGCGTGCCCGAGACCTTCGAGGCGCTGCAGATCCCCTTCACCGCTGTCGCCACCGATTTCTTCGGACGCGCTGAGATCCGCTTCGACGACGGGCCGTTGCGGCCGGCCGTCGCGGCGTCGATCGCGATCCCTGGGCTGTTCCGACCGGTGGTCCATCGCGACCGGACGCTGATCGACGGCGCGATGACCAACCCGCTGCCGTTCGACGTTCTGGAAGATCTCGACGCGGTCATCGCCGTCGACGTCACCGGCGGCCCCGTCGCGAGCGAAGGCCGCGTCCCGAACGCGTTCGAGACGACGCTGGGCTCGCTTCAGATCATGCAGACGACCATCGTCGCGGGAAAGCTCATGCGCCGGCCGCCCGAGGCGTTGATCCGCCCCAACGTCGAGGCGATCACGCTGCTGGATTTCCTGAAGACCACCGCGGTGCTGCGCGCGAGCGAGGCCGCCAAGGACGAGACCAAGCGGGCGATCGAGGCTGTGTTGGGGTAAGGCGGCCACCCGACTTCAGCGCGGCCGATCGCGGTCTACCGCCCCGCGAAGTGCTTCTTCAGCAACGTCATGTTGCGGCGGTTCGCTTTGAAGGCGAAGTCGAACACCGTGCCGATCAACGGCACGCTGCCGACGACCGTGTCGATCGCGACATTGCCGACCATCCGCGCCAGAATGTGGTTCGGCGCGCCGAGGTCGTGGGCGCGCTTGATCATGTAGGCCGAGACCACCGCCGTCGACAGGTCGCCCGCCACCGGCACGATGCTGGCGATCGCGTCGACCCCGAAGCGCCAGTTGGTGCCGGGGATGCGCCAGCGCGTGTCGAGCAGATCGGCGAGCCGGTCGAGATCGTCCAGCGACGTCTGACGCGACGGCGGCTCCATGCGCCCGGCGAAGCCGGCGGCGGCCTTGGCGGTCATTTGCGGATGATCACCCAGATGGCGTGAATGATGCCCGGGATGTAGCCGCAGAGCGTCAGCAGGATGTTCAGCCAGAAATGCAGGCCGATGCCGACCTGCAGGAACACGCCGAGCGGCGGCAGCAGGATGGCGATCAGGATGCGGACGACGTCCATGCGGTTTCACCTCGGGTCTCGCGCGTCGGAACGGCCGACGGCTTCGGGTCGGAAACGCCGCGGGCGGCGTTTCGTTCACCTGTCCGAGATGGGATCGCGCAGGCCCTGAAAAAAGACCCTTAGCAGGTCGGCCGCGTCGCGCTCCGCGATGCCGGGGTAGACCTCGGGCGCGTGGTGGCAGGTCGGCTGGTCGTAGAGCCGCACCCCGGAGGTCACGGCGCCGCCCTTGGGGTCCTCCGCGCCGAAATACAGCCGGCGGATGCGGGCGAAGGAGATCGCGCCGGCGCACATCGGGCAGGGCTCAAGCGTCACGTGCAGGTCGCAGCCTGTGAGGCGCTCCGCGCCGAGCGCCTCACAGGCGAGGCGGATCGCGACGATTTCAGCGTGGGCGGTCGGGTCGTTGCGCGCGCGGGTCAGGTTGCCGGCCGCGGCGATCACCTGGCCGTCGCGGGTGACGACGGCGCCCACGGGCACTTCGCCGCGGGCGGCGGCGGCCCGCGCCTCGGCGAGGGCGCGCTCCATCGGGGTCACGGACGTCTCCTGCGGGTTCGCGTGCGCACGAGAGGTAACCTCCGCGGGCGCCCGCTGTCGACAGGACGATAACCGCTCGTAAACCGCGCCTGCGCGTGCTATCGCCCGGCGATCATGACAGACTCGACCGACCGCCCCGACGCCAGTCCCGACGACGCCGCGACGCCCCCTCCGGGCGAGCGCGTGGCGAAGGTCATCGCCCGCGCCGGCCTTGGCTCCCGCCGCGAGGCGGAAGCCTGGATCGAGGCCGGCCGCGTCGCGGTCAACGGCCAGACCATCGACAGCGCCGCGCGCAACGTCACCGGGGAGGACGCCGTCACCGTCGACGGCCGCCCGCTCCCGGCCCGCGAGCGCACGAGGCTCTGGCTCTACCACAAGCCCCGCGGCTACGTGACGACCACCCACGACCCCGAAGGCCGCGAGACGGTGTTCGAGATCCTGCCGCCGGCGATGCCGCGGGTGGTCACCATCGGCCGGCTCGACATCAACACCGAAGGCCTGCTGCTGCTGACCAACGACGGCGGCCTCGCCCGCGTTCTGGAGCTGCCGGAGACCGGCTGGCTGCGCCGCTACCGCGTGCGCGCCTTCGGCCGGACCACCCAGGACAAGCTCGACGCGCTGAAGGACGGCGTGACGATCGACGGCTTTGCCTACGGCGGCATCGAAGCGACCATCGAGCGCCAGCAGAGCGACAACGTCTGGCTGATGATCGGGCTGCGCGAGGGCAAGAACCGCGAGGTCAAGCGCGTCGCCGAGCATCTCGGCCTCGCCGTGAACCGGCTGATCCGGGTGTCCTTCGGTCCGTTCCAGCTCGGCGACCTCGGCGAAGGCGCGGTCGAGGAGGTGCGCACGCGCGTGCTTCAGGATCAGCTCGGCAAGCGTCTGATCGACGAGGCCGGATGCGACTTCGAGGCCGAGGCGGTCAGCCATGGCGAGGACGCGCCGGTGGTCACCGGCGGTCGCGGCGCCGGGCGCAAGACGCCGGACAAGCGCGCCGCCGCCGACCAGAGCCGTCTCAAGGATCCGTCGCAGCGCGTCGGCCGCAAGGCCCCGCTGGCGCGTCCGCGCGACGTGCCGGCGCCGCCGACCCTCGCCGAGGGCGAGACCGAGGAGCGGCCGACGCGCACCAAGCGCGCCCCGGCCGTCGCCGATCGCAAGGGCCGCGCCGTCAAGGTCGAGCGGGTGGCCCGCGCCGAGAACGAGCCCGCGCCCCGGCGCGCCCGCAAGGCCGATCCCGAGGCCGCCGAACGTTTCGGTGCGCCCGGCCGCGCCCCGCGGCCACCGCGTCCCGGTGCGAAGCCCGGAGCCCGCGACGGCAAGCCCGCCGGCCGGAGCTTCAAGCCGCGTGAGGGCGACGAAGCCCGTGGCCCCCGCGGCCCGCGCGCCGACGGCGAGCGCCGCGGACCTTCGCGCGGCGACCGCCCCGACCGTGGCGATCGTCCGCAGCGCAGCTTTGGAGACCGCCCGGCCCGCGCCCCATCCGGCGATCGTCCTGACCGCGGCGAGCGCCCGGCGCGCAGCTTTGGCGATCGCCCCGCGCGTGCGCCGTCCGGCGATCGTCCCGACCGTGGCGAGCGCCCGGCGCGGAGCTTTGGAGATCGGCCTGCGCGTGCGCCCTCCGGCGACCGGCCGCGGCCTGCGGCGACCGCAGAGGGCGGCCGCCGGTCCGAGCCGCGCTGGCGCTCCGAGGACGCCCCGCGCAGCGAGCGGCCTCGCGGCGACCGGCCCCAGGGTGATCGTCCCCAAGGTGATCGCCCCCAGGGCGCGCGTCCGCAGGGCGACCGCCCGCGGACGGAGCGGTCCGGCGCCGGAAAGGCGTTCGGCGATCGTCCGCCGCGCCGCGACGGCGACCGGCCGTACGGCGACAAGCCCCGCGGCGAGCGCCCTCAGGGCGACCGCCCGCAGGGAAGCAGGCCGCCTCGCAGCGACGCTCCGCGCGGCGCTGGCGGCAAGCCGGCCGGCAGGTCGGGCGGCAAGCCGGGCGGCTTCGGGGGTAAGCCGGGCGGTTCGTCGGGCAAGCCTGGCGGACGCCCCGGCGGCAAGCCGGGCGGCTTCAAGCCGTCGGGCGGTGGCGGCGGCAGGGGACGGCCGGGCGGTGCGGATCGTCGGGGGTAAATTCAAGGGCCGCGCCCTGAAGGGCCCGGCCGCGGACTCGCGCGCGATCCGTCCCACGACGGACCGGCTTCGCGAGGCCGTGTTCAACGTGCTCGCCCACGCCTATGGCGATCCGGCCGACGGCGCGCGCGTGCTGGACCTGTTCGCGGGCACCGGAGCGCTCGGCTTCGAGGCGCTGTCGCGCGGGGCGCGGTTCGCGCTGTTCGTGGACGAGGGGGCCGAGGCCCGCGCCTGCCTGCGCGCCAATGTGGAGACGCTCGGCCTCGGCGGGCAGACGCGCATCGCGCGCCGCGACGCCACCCGCATGGGCCCGGTCGGCGCGACGGCTCCGTTCGATCTGGTCTTCGCCGATCCGCCCTATGGGCGCGGGTTGGGCGAGCGCGCCTTGTCCTCGGCGCGTGACGGCGGCTGGCTGGCGCCCGGCGCGCTGGTCGTCTGGGAAGAGGCGGCGGACGTGGCGGCCATCGCGCTGGCCGGATTCGATCCGCTTGAGATCCGCACGTACGGCGACACCCGGATCGCGTTGCTGCGCGCGGCCTGACGCAGGTCGCTGCGCCGGATCTTCGGCCGATCGGAGACGATCGTGCGGTTCCGCCCCGCGCTCTTCGCGGCGTACATCGCCTCGTCGGCGAAGGAGACGATCTCGGCCACATGGACGCAGTCGAGCTCGGTCGAGGACACGCCGACGCTCAAAGTGGCGCGGACCACGTGCTCGCCGGCCCTGATCCGGGTTTCGGCGAACGACCGCCGCAGCCGCTCGGCGACCGTCTCCGCCTGCGCCAGCGTCGCGCCGGGCAGCAGGCAGACGAACTCCTCGCCGCCGATCCGGAACAGCGCGTCGCGCGCGCGGATCGAGCGTTGCGCCGCCGCCGCCGCCTGCACGATGACGACGTCGCCGACGTCATGGCCGTAGCGGTCGTTGATCGCCTTGAAGTTGTCGATGTCGAACACCAGCGCCGCGACGCCCACGGCCTCGGAGGAGCGTTCGTTCTCGAGCAGCAGCAACTCCTGGTCGAAGGCGCGCCGGTTCAGCGCGCCGGTCAGGTGGTCGCGCAGCGCCATCTCGTAGTTTGCGAGCGCGACGCGCTCCCGGGACATGGCGACGACGAGGGCGACGGTCGCGGAGGCCTGCGCCACGACGGCGGCGTTGTAGATCACGACCGCCCACACCTCCGGCGAGCCGAGGCCGAGCGGCGCGGGAAGGAACGGGACGAACGGGGCGCGGACCGCGCTGAGGCCGGCGAAGAGCGCCATCAGCGACACGATGAGGCGCCGCGACGGCAGGGCCTCGTCGCGCCCGCGCCAGAACTCCCACGCGATCAACCCGTTCAGCGCCGCGACGCACAGCGTGCGGGTCACGCCGCCGGCGGCCGGCAGGCCGAGGGCCTGCGCCGCGACGTCGACGCTGATCCAGCCGAGGGCGATGGCCAACGCCGTTCCGACGACGTTGGAGCGCCGATCGAAGGCGCGCGCGGCCTGCCAGGCGAAACCGTGCGCGAGGAGGACGCCCGCGACGGCGATCCGCTCCTGCCACTCGTTGAGGAGAAAGCCGTCGCCCACCAGCAGGGCGGCCGAAGCGACGGCGAACAGGAACGGCAGGGCCCACCACCACAGCCGCTTGGGCCGCCCGGAGCCCGCCCAGGACAACAGCAGGGACGCGCCCAGCAGAGCGAGGACCACCGCCGAGCAGGCGATCATCGTTGGAACGTCGAGGCGCATCAAGCGGTGACGGCTCTGCTCTGGGACATTTGGAAAATTACGTATACCAGCAAACGTGGCGGAAAACGCCAGCGGCCTCTTTTGCGCCGGCGCCGTTCGGCTTGGCGATGCGGACCGTCGGGCGAAGGCGCCTGTGGCTCTCTGGCGCCGCGCCTCGGGGTCGTCAGTCGCCTTCGAACGACACGCGGTTGCGGCCGCGGGCCTTGGCCGCATAGAGCGCTGCGTCCGCGCGGGCCATCAGTGTTTCCGGGGTGGCGTCTTCGGCCCGCAGCAGGGCGCCGCCGAGGCTGATCGTTACCCCGAGCGTCAGCTCTTCGAGGACGATCGGCGAACCGACGATCGCCCTGTGCAGGCGGTCCGCGATCAGCTTCGCTTCCTCGCCGGTCGTCCTCGGCAGCAGGGCGGCGAACTCCTCGCCGCCGACCCGCGCGATCATGTCGTCGTGGCGAAGCGCGCCCGACGCCCGCTTCGCCACCGCTTTCAGGACCTCGTCGCCGACGGCGTGCCCGAACCGATCGTTGATCGCCTTGAAGTGGTCGATGTCGAGCGCGATCAGCGCCAGAGGCTTGCCGCTGGAGCGCGCCGCCGCGATGTCGTAGGCGAGCCTCTCCGCGAAGCGGCGCCGGTTCGCGACCCCCGTCAGCGCGTCGGTGCGGGCCGCCGCGCGCAGCTCCGACTCCAGCCGGCGCTGCTCGGTGACGTCCCACAGCACGAGCGCGAAGCGGTCGCCGAGGAACCGGTAGTAGAACTGCACCGTCCGGATCGAGCCATCCCGGGCCCGCACCGTCCACTCCCGCATATGGGCGCGCGACGGGTCGGCCTTGGCGGCGGCGACGGTGCGCCGCCAGTCCTCCCGCGCGGCGCGCCTCAAGGCGGGGTCCGGAAAGGCGTGCCGCCACCAGGCGTCGTGGCTGAGCACCGCCGCGCCCTCGTAGTCGAACAGCGCGTCGGAGGCGCCGTTGTAGAACAGCGCGTTGAAGTCGCGGTCGTAAATCTCCACCCCGACCGGGAGCGACTCCAGCACGGAGCGCATCTGGGCCAGCTCCTCGATCGCGCTCAGGGGATCGGTCGCGCTGCGCAGCGCGATCATGACCAGGCCGGGGTCGTGGGGATCCCGGCCGAGATCGAAGCGGATCATCCCCGCCGCGCCGCAGGCGAGCGTGACGCTGGGCCCCGGCCCGCCCAGCGCCATCGACGCGATCGCCTTGGCGAGCGTCGCCGCGGCTTCGGGGCCGATCGCGCTCTCCAAAGTCGGCCGTCCCGCGGAGGATCGCCCGAGCAGGCGGCAGGCGGCCGGGTTTATGGCGACCAGAACGGGGACGTCGTCGCCTGCGACCACGAGCACCGGGCTCGCGATCGCGTCGAGAAGACGTCTCTCCCGGATCGAAAGCGGTCGACGGATCGCCGCCATCGTCGCTCCCCCCTCACCTCGTTCAGCGAGGGTACCAGAACTCCATCTGGCCCGGAGGCGCCTTGTAGGACGCGATGGTCTTCACCACCGAACCCTGAAGCCCACGCTTGGCCGCGATCGCCGCCACCTGCTCGGCCAGCGGGCGGTCGGCGTCATTGAAGTAGCGCACCTCCGGCGTCGAGGGCGCGCGGCCCGGCGCCAGTTCGATGCCGGGCGACTGGAAGCCGGCCGCTCGCAGGTCGCGCCAAAGGTCCTCGGCGGCGAAGCGGGAGTCCATGTCGGGCGCCTGGATGTAGACCGTGCCGACGGTCGAAGGCGCCGTCGCCGCCTCGGCGTCTCCGGGCGTGATCGCGGCGTTGCGGGCGTCGAAGGCCTTCGCGCTCTCCGCGGTCGCGGCGATGCGGCTCGCGGCGTCGCCAGGCGGGGTCAGCGCGCCGGCGGCGTAGGCCGTGATCAGGCCGAGGATCGACAGCAGATAGAGCCCGTAGAGGCCGGTGCGCATGACCCGCGGCGTCTTCACGATCCGCGCCATGGTCAGCGCGACGATGAGCGTGAGCGCGACGAACACGCCGACCAGCGCATAGACCGCGGCGAGCCGCAGGGCGAGATCGGTGGCGGTCTGTTGAAGCATGGCGGCCTGTCCGTTTCGATCTGATCGTCGACGCGTCCTGTGTGCGTGACCGTAACCGGAGGATCAACCCGCTTGCGCCGGATCAATCGCTTCCGAGCGAACGAACCCAGCCAAAATCCCGTGTGGCGTGAGACCGCGGGCGACATGCCGCGCGTTCGGACACCAGGACGTTTCGGCTGATCGTCTCCGGCAATGGCTCGAAGCGCCCCAGACGATAGGACCAGTGCCGTATCTCGTCGCCGTCGCTCCGGCGGATCACCAGCATCGCGTGGGGATCAAAGCCGTCCTGAGACACCATACTAAAACCAGTGAGATCGCGGTTGCTGCCTGCAGCGCCGACGCGATTGATTACACAATACGGATCGTCTCCTGCGGCAGCCTCGGCGGCGGCGATGATGGTTGGGGGAAGGAGAAGTGACCAAAGCGTCGCTCCTGACGCGGCGCCGCCCAGAATTGCCGACAGCAGCCAGACGCTCGAGACGGCGGGCGCCGCTCTTCCAGCCCGCTTTCCAAGCGCCAGAGCCCACACGAAGGCGAGAACCTCGAGAACAAGAACTCCGAAGCTCACTAGCGCGGACAAGCACGCTATCAGGTCGGCCGGAGAGCTTCGGCTCGGACTTCTGGCGATCGTCGCCAGGAAAAGTAGTCCCGCGAACATCGCCAGATGCACGCCCAAGGTTTGAGCCGTCCAACGACGCCGAACCACGAGCGCGAGCGCAGAGAGCGGAAGCGCAGCGAGGAGAAGGAACGAGAACGACCAAACCTTGAAGGTTTGCCAACCGCTGGCGTTCTTAAGCCGCCCCAGAACAGGGGGATACGTCAGATCGAACCAGGTCGCCGCCGCAACGCTGATGAGAACTCCGATGAGGACAGCGCGAACGGCAGGGGCGCTCATTCCGCTCACCGCCGTCCGAACAGCTTTTCGAGATCGGCGGTGCTGAGCCGCACGAAGGTGGGGCGGCCGTGGTTGCAGGTGGAGGCGGCGGGCTCGGCCTCGATCGCGCGCAGCAGCGCGTTCATCTCGTCGGGCTTGAGCTTGCGGCCCGAGCGCACTGAGCCGTGGCAGGCGACGGTCGCCAGGATGTGATCGAGCCTGCGGGCGAGCGGCGCGGCCTCGGCGTCGCCTTCGGCCAGCGCCTCCGCCACGTCGCGCAGCAGCGCGGCGCCGTCGCAGGGGCCGAGCGGGGCGGGCGTCGCGCGCACCAGCAGCGCGCCGGGGCCGAAGCCTTCGACGCTGAGGCCGAGCGTCGCGAGCGTCTCGGCGTGCGCGAGCACGCGCTCCGCGTCCGCCGGGTCGAGATCGACCACGTCGGGGACCAGCAGCTCCTGCCGCGGCACGCCCGAGGTCGCCCGCAACCGCTTCAGCTCCTCGTAGACCAGGCGCTCGTGCGCGGCGTGGGCGTCGACCAGGACCACGCCATCTCGAGTCTCGGCCAGCACGTAGGTGTCGTGGAGGTGAGCCTTGGCGGCGCCGAGCGGGCGGTCACGGGCGCCGTCGGGCGCGGCGTCGGCCACGTGCGGTGCGGCCTGCGGGGGGAGGTCGACGAGGTCGACCGAGAACGCCGCCTGCGCGCTTTCGCCGAAGCCGCGGGCGGGCGCGCTCCACCGCGGCGCGGGCGCTGCGGTCGGCCGATAGGCGGGCGACGGCGCGGGGCCGCGCGTGACGAAGCGCGCGATCTCGGCGCCGCCCGCGGCATAAGGCGCGGGGCCGTGGGCCGCGAGCGCGCTGCGGACGGTCGAGACCAGCAGCGCCCGGATCAGGCCGGAATCGCGGAACCGCACCTCCGCCTTGGCCGGATGCACGTTGACGTCGACCTCGCCGGGGCCGACCCGGACGTCGAGCGCCGCCACGGGATGGCGGTCGCGCGGCATGACGTCCTGGTAGGCGGCCTTGAGCGCGCCCACCAGCAGGCGGTCGCGGACGGGGCGGCCGTTGACGGAGAGGTAGATCGCGCCTGCCGTCGCCCGGTGCAGGTGGCTGAGGCCGACATGGCCGACGAGGCGCGCGCTCTCGCGCAGGCCGTCGATCGGGATCACCGCCTCGGCGACCTCGGCTCCGAGCACCTGCGCGAGGCGCTCCGCGAAGCCGGCGGCGTCCGGCGCGACCGCCGGAAAGCGCAGGGTGCGCTCGGCCACCACCAGCGTGAAGTCGACCTGCGGCGCGGCGAGCGCCAGCCGGCGCACCACCTCGGCCGCGGCCTGCGCCTCCGCGCGCTCGGACTTCAGGAACTTGGCGCGGGCGGGGGTCGCGAAGAACAGGTCGCGCACCTCGATGCGCGTGCCGTGCGGCAGGGCCGCGGGCTCGACCTCGCCCTTCGCGCCGCCCTCGACCGTCAGCCGCCAGCCGTGCGGCGCGTCCGCCGTGCGGGTCGCGATATCGAGCCGGGCGATCGCGCCGATCGAGGGCAGCGCCTCGCCGCGGAAGCCCATGGTGGCGACGCCGACGAGATCGTCGTCGGACGCGATCTTGGAGGTCGCGAAACGCTCGACCGCAAGGACGAGGTCGTTGCGGTCCATGCCGCAGCCGTCGTCGGAGACGCGGATGAGCCGGGCGCCGCCGCCCTCGAGCACCACCTCGATCCGCCGCGCGCCGGCGTCGAGCGCGTTTTCGGCGAGCTCCTTCACCACGGAGGCGGGGCGCTCGACCACTTCGCCGGCGGCGATCCGGTTCGCGACCGTGTCGGTGAGGAGGCGGACGGGCATCAGATGTGACGGCTCGCGAGTCGGGCCGTCACTCTAGCATCGTGCGCGGAACGGCGCGCGGCGGGCGATGGGTCTCAGCCTGGAGCGCCTGGGGTGGCCGGGGCGGCTTCCGGCGCGCGCACGTTGACGTCGCCGAGGCCCTGCGGCTTGCCGACCGCGATGATCAGCAGCGAACCGTCGCCGAACAGCTTCGCCGCCGCCGTCTTCACCTGCTCGGGCGTGATCGCCTCCACCAGCGCGTTGCGGCGCGTGATGTAGTCGATGCCGAGGTCGTCGAGCTGCAGCTGGACCAGCTGGTTCGCGATCTTGGCCGAGGTGTCGAAGCGCAGCGCGTAGGAGCCGATCAGGTACTTCTTGGCGCTCGCCAACTCCTCCGCCGTCGGTCCGTCCTTGGCGATGCGCGTGATCTCGGCGCGGATCAGGTCGACCGACTGCCCAGCCCGGTCGTTCCGGGTCGCGACGCCGCCGAGCACCATGCCGGCGTGATCGTAGGGCGCGAGGTAGCTGTAGACGCCGTAGGCCAGGCCGCGCTTCTCGCGCACCTCGGTGAACAGCCGCGACGAGAACGAGCCGCCGCCGAGGATGTGGTTGACCACATAGGCCGGGATGAAGTCGTCGTCGTTCCGGAGCGGGCCGGCGCGGCCGAAGATGATGGAGGTCTGCGGCACGTCCAGCTCGACCACCTCGGTGCGGCCGACGCCCTTGGGCTGCACGGTCGGAACCGGGACGAGGCCGGCCTTCGCGGGGAGACCCGAGAGCACGCCGTCGATCAGTCCGGCGAGACGCTCGGGCGTGATCGCTCCCACGACGCCGATCGCGACGTTGTCGCGGGCGATCAGGCGCGCATGGCCGGCGACGAGGTCGTCGCGGCTGATCGCCCCGAGGGTCTCGACCGTGCCGCGCGGCGGAACGCCGTAGGGATGGCCGGGGAACGCCTCCGCGAAAAAGGTGCGGCCGGCCATGTCGTCGGGGTCGAGCACGGCGCGGCGGATCTGCGCGGAGAGCTGGCCGCGCATGCGGTCGACGTCCGCCGTCTCGAAGCGCGGCTTCGACAGCGCGAGGCCGAGCAGCCGGAACGCCTCGTCGATGTTCTCCGGCAGCGTGCGCAGGCTCGCGGTCACGCCGTCGCGGTTCGAGGAGAAGTTGAGCTCGATCGCCTTGTCCTCCAGCGTCTGCTGGAAGGCTTCGGAATCGAGGTCGCCCGCGCCTTCGTCAAGCAGCGCCGACATCAGGTGGGCGAGGCCGGCCTTGCCCTCGGGGTCCTGCGCCGCGCCGCCCTTGAAGGCGAGCTCAACGGCGACCACCGGGACCGTGTTCTCCTCGACGAGCCAGGCCTCCGCGCCCGCCGGCGTCTGGACCCGCTGGATCTCGGTGGCGCGGGCGGGGGCGGTCGGCAGAGCGATGGCGGCTGCGGTCATGACGGCGGCGAAGACTCCGGACAGGCGGCGGGACAGGCGAGGGGCGGCGAGGCCGCCCGTCACGGGCGCGCCCCCGGCGCGGCCGTCTCGGCGGTGACGGGAACGGCGGCGGGCTTTGCGGTCAGAAGCTCGCCGGTGACGCCCCGGCGCGGCTGCAGCACGGCGCGCGCGGCGTCCCGCACCTGATCGGCGGTCACGGCGCGGATCTTGTCGGGCCAGCCCTGCACCTCGGCGACCGTGCCGCCGGTGGCGAGCGAGGCGCCGTAGATCCGGGCGAGCGTCGCCTGGTTGTCCTGCGCGTAGATCGTGTCGGCGACGAGGCGGGTCTTGGCGCGGACCAGCTCCTCCGGCGTCGGGCCGTCGGCCACGATCTTGGCGATCTCCTCGTCGAGCGCCGTCTCGATCTCCTTGAGCGAGGCGCCGCCGCGCGGGCTGCCGTAGACCGCGAAGCGGCCGTCGTCGAGCGCGTCGCCCTGGTACCAGGCGCCGGCGTTGGCGGCGACGCCCTTCTCCACGACGAGCGCCTTGTAGAGGCGGCTAGTGGGGCCGCCGCCGAGCAGCTGCGCCAGCAGATCGAGCGCGTAGGCCTGGTCGCCCTTCGCGGTCTCGTAGGAGGGCGCGAGGAACTGCTTCGAGATCGAGGGCTGCGTCACCCGCGGGTCGGACAGCGAAACACGGCGCGCCGCGCGCGGCTCCGGCTCGGTCGGGCGCTTGCGCGCGCCGGGGTCGGCGCGGCGGGGGGCCTTGCCGTAGGTCTCTTCGGCCATGGCCTTGACCTCAGCGGGCTCCACGTCGCCCGCGACCACCAGGATGGCGTTGTTCGGCGTGTAGAAGCGCTCGTAGAAGGCGATCGCGTCCGCGCGGGACAGCGTCTCCATCTCATGCTCCCAGCCGATGATGGGCGTCCCGTAGGGGTGGTTCACGAACAGCGCCGCGGCGACGGCCTCGGAGAGCTGCGACGAGGGATCGCCGTCGACGCGCGAGCGACGCTCCTCGAGGATCACGTCGCGCTCCGGGTTCACCACCTCGTCGGTGAGCTGCAGCCCGGTCATGCGGTCGGCCTCGAAGGACATCACCTCCTTGAGGTGCTCCTTGGCGACGCGCTGGAAATAGGCGGTGTAGTCGTAGGAGGTGAAGGCGTTCTCCTGGCCGCCGAGCTCGGCGACCACTTTCGAGAACGCGCCGGCGGGGTGCTTCGCCGTGCCCTTGAACATCAGGTGCTCGAGGAAGTGCGCGATGCCGGAGACGCCCGCGGGCTCGTCCGCCGAGCCGACCTTGTACCAGACCATGTGCGTGACGACCGGCGTCCGGTGGTCCGGGATCACCACCACCTCGAGGCCGTTGGCGAGGGCGAAGGTCGAGACCTCGGGACCAGACGCGCGGGCGGGGTCCGCCGCGGCGGCGGAGGGCTTGAGCCCGGCGAGGGAGGCGACGAGCGTTGCAGCGGCCATGGTTGCGGCGAAACCTCCGAAGAAGCGGGTGAACGGGCGGGGGCCGGTCATCAGGCGGGCGGCGTCCTTTGTCGGGCGAAGCGGCCGGGGAGAGTTGGCGTCCGGGGCGCGAGATCGCCGCGGGAGGCCCGCGACGACGCAGGCGCGTCGCCTGCATATATAGACGAACCGGCGATCCGCCACGAGCGGCGGTCGACGTCACGACCCGATGAGGCGGTTAAATCGCCGTAACAAAAAGGCCGGCCCGCAGGAGCGGCCGGCCTTTTTCCGGTCGGAACGAGGAGAGGCCTCAGTGGCCCTCGCTCGAGAACGGATTGATCTTCTTGTACCAGGAGGCCTCGGCCTCCGGCGCCTTGTAGGGCGCGGTCGAGGCCGGGGTGCGGTAGCCCGAGGGCGGGTCGGTCAGCCGCGCGCGCTTCGGCTCGGCGCCGGCGGGGACCGCCTCGGCGGTCTGCGTCTTGCGCGCCTTGAGCTCGCTCGGGCTCAGACGGTCGTTCGTGTTGTCGTAGGTCGGCGACGAATAGCCGGCGACGCCCGCGGCGTCCGGCTCGGCCGTGCGCTTGCGGTTCAGCTCGCTCGGCGACAGGCGCGAATTGCGGTCGAGCAGGTAGTCCCGCTCTTCGGTGCGCGGCACGTCGGCGAGGGCCTTGCGCTGGGCGCGGCGCTCGGCGTCGGGATCGAGCGGCCACTGGCCGGTCGACTGGGCGACGGCGCCCTTCGCCTGCGGCGGGGGCAACTGGCCCACCGCCGGCGGCGGCACCAGCGCCGGACGCTCGCGGTAGTCGATGTCGGGCTTTTCCTTGTCGCCCATGCCGAACGCGTCGAACAGTTCGGTGATGGGGTTGGAGCCCATGTCGTCCGCCGCCTGGGCGGGATGAGCCAAGCCGAGCGCGGCGACCGCAAACGCGGCAGGCGCGACGAGGGCTTTGATCTGACGCTTCATCGACGTGTCCTTGCAGCCGAGACCCGGGCGGCTCCTGTCCTGAGGACGTGACGCTCTACGAAGTTACCCCCGTGGCGCCCTTCGAGCCGCGGAGCGCACCATACAGAAGCAGCAGGACCCCCGCAACGATGGCCGCATCGGCCAGATTGAACACGTACCAGGTGACCTCGCCCCAGTGCAGCAGCGCGTAATCGACCACGGCGCCGTAGGCGACCCGGTCGACGCCGTTGCCCACCGCGCCGCCAAGGATGAGCGCGAGCGCCCAGGCGGACAGCGCGTCCTTCTCGCGCGCTATCCAGATCGTGATCGCGATCGAGGCGACCACGTGGAGCGCGACCAGCGCCCAGCGGCCGAAATCGCTGTCCTGCTGCAGCAGGCCGTAGGAGACGCCGGTGTTCCAGACGAGCACCAGGTCGAACAGCGGCGCGACGGCGACGCGGCCCTTGGCGGCGAGGTCGAACACGAACAGCGCCCAGAGCTTCAGCGCCTGGTCGAGCACGAAGACGACGATCGCGAGCGCATAGGCGCGGCGGGCGGGGGAGGCGAGGGTCATGCTGCGATCGCCGGACGGGGCGCGGGGATCCCTCCTCGCGCCGAAGGCGTGGGGAGGGTGGCCCTTTGCGGAGCAAAGGGTCGGGTGGGGCCTTGGGGGTGGGGCTCCACCCTGCGGCCCACCCCGCCCGACCCCGCCGTGCGGCGGGGCCACCCTCCCCTGTCCCAGGGGAGGGATAGGAGCTTGACGCGCCTCACGCCGCGCGGCTCCGGGCGGCTTCCCACTCGCGCAGCGCCTGGGCGTCGCGGGGGGTGACGTCGGGGTAGTCGGCGTCCGCGCCGACGTCGGGCGTCACCTTCCACGAGCGGGCGCATTTCCGGCCTTCCGCCCGCGCCGGGACGACGGCGACGCCGGCCACGTCCGCAAGACGGAACGCGTCGGCCGGCGCCTCGTCGGAGACGACCTTGATGGCGCTGGTGATCGCGACCTCGGCGAGGTCGACGCCCTTCAGCGCCAGGGCGAGCTCCGGATCGGTCACGTGAACCACCGGCGCGGCTTCCAGCGACGAGCCGATGCGCTTCGCCGCGCGCTCGATCTCCAGCGCCCCGGTCACCACGCGGCGGACCTTGCGGACGTTTTCCCATTTCGCCGCCAGCGCCTCGTCGCGCCAGGCGTTGTCGGCCAGCGCGTAGAGCTCGAGATGAACGGAGCCGTCCTCGCTGGGGAAGCGCGACAGCCAGGTCTCCTCGGCGGTGAACGGCAGCAGCGGCGCGAGCCGCGTCGCCAGCGTGCGGAACACGCGGTCGATCACTGTGAGGCAGGCGCGGCGGGTCACCGACGACGCCGGGTCGCAGTAGAGAGCGTCCTTGCGGACGTCGAAGTAGAACGCCGAGAGGTCGTTGGTCAGGAAGGTGAACAGGCTCGCGAAGCCGCGCTTGAAGTCGAAGGCCTCGTAGGCGGCCTCGACCTCGGTGTCGACCTCCGCCAGCCGGTGCAGCACGTAGCGCTCCAGCTCCGGCATGTCCTCGACCGCGACGACGTCGCCGTCCTGGAAGTGCGCCAGCGCGCCGAGCATCCAGCGCAGCGTGTTGCGCAGCTTGCGGTAGGCGTCGCTCGCGGTCTTCAGGATCTCCTGGCCGATGCGCAGGTCGTCGGCGTAGTCCGACAGCACGACCCAGAGGCGCAGGATGTCGGCGCCGGACTGCTCGATGATCTTCTGCGGCGCGACAATGTTGCCGAGCGACTTCGACATCTTGCGGCCCTGCTCGTCGAGCACGAAGCCGTGGGTCAGCAGCGCGTCGTAGGGCGCCCGCCCACGCGTGCCGCAGCTTTCCAGCAGCGACGAGTGGAACCAGCCACGGTGCTGGTCCGAGCCCTCGAGGTAGAGCACCTGGTCCTCGCCGCCGTCGACGATGCGCGTCGGGCTGAGGTCGGGCCGACGGTCCAGCACATAGGCGTGGGTCGAGCCCGAATCGAACCAGACGTCGAGGATGTCGGGCACCTTGTCGTAGTCCGACAGCGCGTGGTCGTTGCCGAGGAAGCGCGAGCCGTCGTCGGCGAACCAGGCGTCGGCGCCCTCGGCCTCGAAGGCCTCCGCGATGCGGGCGTCGACGCGCGGATCCTGCAGGATCTCGCCGGTCTCCTTGTGCACGAACACGGTGATCGGCACGCCCCAGGCGCGCTGGCGCGAGACCACCCAGTCCGGCCGACCCTCGATCATGCCGCGCAGGCGGTTCTTGCCCTGGGGCGGGTAGAACGCCGTCGCCTCGATCGCGGCCAGCGCCCGCGAGCGCAGCGTGTCCGCGGGGCCGGCGATGTCGCGGTCCATGTGGATGAACCACTGCGGGGTGTTGCGGAAGATCACCGGCTTCTTGGAGCGCCAGGAGTGCGGGTACTGGTGCCGCAGCTTGCCGCGCGCGACGAGGCGGCCGCCCGCGACCAGCGCGTCGATCACCGCCTGGTTGGCGTCGCCCTTGTCGCCCCTGTGGGTGATGACCGAGCGGCCGGTGAAGCCCGGCGCGTCTTTGGTGAGGAAGCCCTCGGCGTCGACCGTGTAGGGGATCTTCGAGCTGATGCCGCGCTTCTCCAGATCGAAGCGATGGTCCATCCAGAGCTCGAAGTCCTCGCGGCCGTGGCCGGGCGCCGTGTGCACGAAGCCCGTGCCGGCGTCGTCGGTGACGTGGTCGCCGGGCAGCAGGGGGACGGCGAAGTCGTAGCCGTGCTCTTTGAGCGGATGCGCGGCGACGAGGCCCTCGAGCTCTTCGGCCGAAACTTCGCGGACCTTCGAGAACCCGGTGACCTTGGCGGCCTTGAACACGCCCTCGGCCAGCGCGTCGGCGAGGAGGTAGCGCGCGCCGACCTTCGCCCAGTTGTCCTCGGCCGCCTCGGTCACCTCATAGAGGCCGTAGGCGATCTTGTGCGAGTACGCGACGGCGCGGTTGCCGGGCAGGGTCCAGGGCGTGGTCGTCCAGATGACGACGGAGGCGTTCTCCAGTTCCCCTCCCCCTTGTGGGGAGGGGTTAGGGGTGGGGGTGGCGCCGGACGTGGCGCCCATGGCGCCGCTCGCGGCGTCGCCGTCGCGCTCCGTTCTGGACCACCCCCCACCCCGACCCTCCCCCGCAAGGGGGGAGGGGGAAGACAGCGGAAACGCCACGAACACCGTGTCGCTGGTGAACTCCTGGTACTCGATCTCGGCCTCGGCGAGCGCGGTCCGCTCCACCACCGACCACATCACCGGCTTCGAGCCGCGGTAGAGCTGGCCGGACTTGGCGAAGGTCATGATCTCGCGGGCGATCTGCGCCTCGGCCGAGAACTTCATGGTGGTGTAGGGGTCCTTCCAGTCGCCGGTGACGCCGAGGCGCTGGAACTCCGCGGACTGGATCCCGATCCAGTTCTGCGCGTACTCCCGGCACTCCTTGCGGAACTCGATGACCGGCACCTCGTCCTTGTTCAGGCCCTTGGCGCGGTAGACCTCCTCGACCTTCCACTCGATCGGCAGGCCGTGGCAGTCCCAGCCCGGCACGTAGTTCGAGTCGAAGCCCGCCATCTGGCGGGTGCGCACCACCACGTCCTTCAGGATCTTGTTGAGCGCGTGGCCGATGTGCAGGTGGCCGTTGGCGTAGGGCGGGCCGTCGTGCAGGACGTACTTCTTCCGTCCGGCGCTGGACGCGCGCAGCTTTTCGTAGAGCCCGATGCGCTCCCAGCGCTTCAGCAGCTCCGGCTCCTTCTGGGGGAGGCCGGCGCGCATGGGGAAATCGGTCTGCGGCAGGTACAGGGTTTCGGAGTAGTCGCGGGGCGTCGTGTCGGAGGACTTAACGTCGGAGGGCATGGGGCGCGTCCGGGTGTCTCGTGAGGCGTCGGTCAGGCGGCGTGTCGTCTCCCGGCCCGTCGCGTGAGCAACGCGCGACCCGCGCGGCTCAGGCGAAGGCCGGGCCGGTAATTCGGAAGGTGGGAGACAGACGCAGGCGCATGGATCCAAGCCTCAGGCGAAGAGGTTGCGCGCCTTGTAGCAGGGTCGGGCTTGCTGACAAGTGAAGGGTGGGCGGAAGGCGCTCGTTCTTGTCTCGGCCTCCGAGCCGGGACCAATAGCCGCCGACGGAGCAAGCATAGGCTGGTCGGGACGGACGCCCGGCATTCCGCTCCAGGCGCATCTCGGCCCCGGCTCGGAGGCCGGGGCGCCGCAGCGCTCGACGTCAGACCAGCGCGCTCGGCGCGAGCGGGTCTTCCGGTTGCGTCAGCAGACGGCGGGCCTCGGCCTTGTCGCGCTCCATCTGGGCGATCAGGGCCTCCACGCTTTCGAATTTCGCCTCGGCGCGCTGCCAGGCGACGAGCTCGACGCGCAGG
The DNA here is from genome assembly GCF_016907975.1 of Methylopila capsulata. GTDB lineage: Bacteria > Pseudomonadota > Alphaproteobacteria > Rhizobiales > Methylopilaceae > Methylopila > Methylopila capsulata. The sequence goes on along the minus strand of NZ_JAFBCY010000003.1, from coordinate 570,382 downwards.
CGCTTGCCGTAGAGATCGCCGGAGAAGTCGAGCAGGAACACCTCCAGCCGCGGCGCGCCGTCGTCGAACTGGGGGCGGCTGCCGAAGCTCGCGACGCCGTTGACGATCGCGCCGTCGACCAGCGCGCGCACGGCGTAGATGCCGTAGGCCAGCCGGGTCTCCGGCGGCAGCACGAGGTTGGCGGTCGGGAAGCCCAGCTCGCGGCCGCGCTTGTCGCCGTGAACGACCTCGGTCTCGACCGTCCAGCGGCGCCCGAGCAGGCGGTTCGCGGCGGCGAGGTCGCCGGCCGCCAGCAGGTCGCGGATCGCGCTGGAGGAGACCGGCGTCGCGCCGCCGTGGGGCGGGACCACCTCCACGAACATGCCGTGCCGGGGACCCGCTTCCGCGAGAAAGGCGGGCGAGCCCAGCCGGCCGCGGCCGAAATGGAAATCCCAGCCGACGACGACGGTGTGGGCGCCGAGCCGGCGCGCCAGCACCTCGGCGACGAAGTCCTCCGCCTCGATCTGCGAGAGGCGCTCGTCGAAGGTCAGCACGACGGTGGCGTCGGCGCCTGCGCGCGCCAGCAGGCGCGCCTTCTCGCGGGAGTCGGTCAGCCGGAACAGCGGGCGGTCGGGCTGGAAGAAGGTGCGCGGGTGCGGCTCGAAGGTCAGCGCCACCACGGGGCGGCCCGCGGCATGGGCGGGTTCGGCGGCCTGAGCGATCACCGCGGCGTGGCCGCGGTGGACGCCGTCGAAATTGCCGACGACGACGTGGCCGTCACGCAAAGGCTCCGGCAGCGTCGCGGGGTCGATCAGCGGCTCTGGCGTCCGACCGGTCATCGCCGCCGCGCCGCTCAGCCCTTCACGAGCTTGAGCAGCTCGGGATGTATGTGCTCGTTGCCGCAGACCACCGAGCCGTTCTTCAGCATGGCGTCGCCGCCGGTCGCGTCGGTCACGAAGCCGCCAGCCTCCTTCACGAGCAGTATGCCGGCCGCGATGTCCCAGGACTTCAGGTCGCGCTCCCAGAAGCCGTCGAGACGGCCCGCCGCCACATAGGCGAGGTCGAGCGAGGCGGCGCCGAAGCGGCGCACGCCCGAGACGCGGCCCTGCACGCGCGACAGCTCCTCGCGGAACAGGTCGTGCTTCGGCCGGCCGAGGTGCGGCACGCCGCAGCCGATCACGGCCTCGACGATGTCGCGGCGGGCGGCCACGCGCAGCCGGTGGTCGTTGAGGTAGGCGCCGCCGCCGCGCTCGGCGGTGAACAGCTCGTCGGTGATCGGGTTAAACACGACGCCTGCGACCAGCTGGCCGGCGCGCTCCAGCGCCACCGAGATCGCGAAGATCGGGATGCCGTGGAGGAAGTTGGTGGTGCCGTCGAGCGGGTCGACGATCCAGCGGTGGTCGGGGTCGGTGCCCTCGATCACGCCGCTCTCCTCCATCACCAGGCTGTAGCCCGGCCGCACGCGCTGCAGCTCGGTGCGCAGCATGTCTTCGGCCTTGCGGTCGGCGGCGGTGACGAAGTCGCCCGGGCCCTTGGCGGAGACCTGCAGCTGCTCGACCTCGCCGAAGTCGCGGCGCATGGAGCGGCCGGCCTTCATGACGGCCTGGACCATGACGTTGAGGACGGGCGAGCGGGCCATGGGGAAGTTCGCTTTCAGGTCGGCGCCGCCGGGGAGGGCGCTGGGATGGTCAGGTCAGTACGGCACGCCGCCGGCGCGCTTGGTCTTCAGCGCCTCGGCGTACCATTCGAGTTCTCGGGCGAAGCGGTCGAACCGCGTCGCGACTTTCGCGTCCGTCGGCTGGCCTGCGTCGTCGAAGGCCTGGCCGATCTTCGGCACGGCGTAGATGGAGGGGATCGACGGCATGCCGAGTTCGCCGACGATCGCCCTGAGCTGCATCGCGGCGCGGACGCCGCCGAAGCCGCCGGCCGAGTAGCTGACGATCGCCGACGGCCGCCAGAAGTACTCCTCGAGGAAGTGGTCGAGCAGGTTCTTCAGCGCCGGCGGGACGCCGTGGTTGTACTCGCCGGTGACCAGCACGAAGCCGTCGGCCTGCCCGTAGAGATCGGCGAGCTCCCGAAGCACGGGCGGCGCCTCGTCGGGCTTGTATTCCTTGTACATCCGGTCGAGCAGCGGCAGGCGCCGCTCCATCGGATCGATCAGAGGCGCGTCATGCCCGCGCGCCCGCAGCGCCTCGGCGATCCAGCGGGCGAGAACGACGCCCTGGCGTTCCGTCCGGACGGAGCCGTAGAGCACGGGAAGCGTCAGGGGCATGCTCTGGGGCTCCTTGGTCTCAAGCCGTCATCCCGGCCGCAGCGAAGCGCTGAGCCGGGATCGCGCCTCGGATGGACGATTGGGTGCGGTCCCGGATCTGCGCGCCTGGCGGCGCTTGTCCGGGACGACGCGGCCCTTGGCGCCCGTCAGTCGGCCCGGCGCAGGTAGGTCACTTCGTTGGTGTCGACCACGATGCGCTCGCCGGAGCCGATGAAGGGCGGCACCATCACGCGCAGGCCGTTCTCAAGCTTGGCCGGCTTGTAGGAGGAGGCGGCGGTCTGCCCCTTCACCACCGGATCGGCTTCGACGATCTCGAGCGTCACCTGGTCGGGCAGCTTGATGCCGATCGGGCGCTCCTCGTGCATCTCCACTGTCACCTGCATGCCGTCCTGCAGGAAGGCCGCGCGCTCGCCGACGAACTCGGTCGCGAGCGTGATCTGCTCGTAGGTGCTGGTGTCCATGAACACCAGGTCCTCGCCCTCGGCGTAGAGGAACTGGAAGTCCTTCTGCTCGAGGCGGACGCGCTCCACCGTCTCGTCGGCGCGGAAGCGCTCGTTGAGCTTGCGGCCGTCGATCAGGTTCTTCATCTCGACCTGGTTGAAGGCGCCGCCCTTGCCGGGCTTGACGGCGTTGGTCTTCACCGCGGCCCAGAGGCCGCCCTGGTGCTCGAGCACCATGCCGGGGGTGATCTGGTTGCCGTTGATCTTCATGGAGCTGTCTTCCGGACGAGCGCCGCGGCGCGTGGGACGCGGCGTTTAAAAAAGGTTGCGCTCGTTTGCCCCCGCGGACGCCCGCCGTCAAGGTTTGGGGGCGGGGGACCCGGAGCCCACAACCGCCGCCTCCGCCGCCGGCAGGGGGCCGAGCCTCGCCTCCCAGCGCTTCGACAACTCGTCGGCCTTGGCCTGGTCGGCCTCCGACAGCGTCTGGACGAAGCCTTCCAGCCAGGCGTCGCTCAGGCCCTGGGCGCGGGCCATCCGATGCCACGCCGCGGCGCGGGCGGGGTCGCGGCCGACGCCCCGGCCGTAGGCGTAGAGCCGGGCGAGACGGTTCTGGGCGATGGCGTTGCCGCGCTCGGCCGCCCGCTCGAACAGCCGGGCGGCGTCGGCCTCGTCCTTCTCCACGCCCGAGCCGTTGAAGCGCGCGATGCCGTACTCGACCAGCGCGGCGATCTGGTCCTGCGCCGCAGCGCGGGCGAGCCAGCGCACGGACTCCTCGACGTTCTTGTCGACGCCGCGGCCTTCCTTCAGGAGCGCGGCGTAGGCGTACTGGGCGTCGGCCTGGCCGGCGTCGCCCGCCGCCTTGAACGCCTCGGCGGCGCCCTTGAAGTCGGGACGTCCGTTCTCGCCCTGCAGGCGCATCACGCCGAGATTGTAGAGCGCCTCGGACTGCCCGATCTCGCCCGCCTTTTCGAACCAGTCGGCGGCCTCCTTGGGGTCTTTCTCGCCGCCGACGCCCTGGAGCCGCGCGAGACCGAGCGCGAACATCGCCTCGCGGTCGCCGAGCGACGCGGCGCGCTCGAACCAGCGCGCGGCCTCGGCTTCGTTGCGGCCGACGCCGAGGCCGTCGGCGTAGAGCTTCCCGATCAGCGTCATCGCGGCGGGGTCGAGGCGGCGCCCCTCGACGCGTTTGCGCGCCTCCGCCATGGCGGCGATGTAATGCCCGCGCTGGAACGCGCCGTAGGCGAGATCGGCGTTCGGGTCGACCGGCGGCTCCGGCGCCTTCTTCGCCTCGGGCGCGTTCGGCACGCCCGAGGGGGTCGGCGTCGTGATCATCATGTCGCGCAGGCTGGGCACCGGAAGCTCGGCCGGCGCGGGGACCTCGCCCTGCCGCGGCTTTTGCTGCGCGATCGCGGGCCCGACGGCCCCGAGACAAGCCGTCAGCAGCGCCGCGAGACCTGCGGCGCGCGGGCTCACGGCGTCGGGGCCCGGCCGAGCGTGATCTGCGCGCCGGCCGCGGCGACGCCGGCCGCCGGGCCGTCCACGTGGCGCCACACCGCGTCGCCCAGCGCGACGAACTCGGCGCCCGCGGCGGCGATCGCCGCGACGTCATCGATCGTGGCGGCGAACCCGGCGCAGGGCACCTCGAAGATCTCGGCCCACCATTCGGTGCGGTCGCGGGTGGTCTCGGCGTCCCACGGCTCAGCGCCGTCGAGGCCGATCAGCAGGTAGTCCACTCCGGCCTCGCCCGCCTCCATTGCGGCGTCGCGGGAGCGCGGGGCGGCGAAGCCGACGATCTTCTCCGGGCTGAAGCGCTCGACCATGTCGGGCAGCAGCGCCGAGGAGACGAGATGAACGCCGTCCGCGCCGGCCTTGCCGATGATGTCCTCGACGCCGTCGCCGGCGAGCAGCACCGCGGCCCCGGCCTCCTGGGCCGTCGCGATCAGGGGCTTCGCGCGCGCGATCCGGGTGCGGTCGTCGGCGGCCGCGAGCCGGACCACGACGGCGGCGACGTCGCCGGCCGCCAGCGCCGCGGCGAAGACGGGCGCGAAGGCCTCGGTCTCGGCGAGCTCCGGGGTCACGAGCATCAGGCGGGTGCGATGGGGAAGGGTCATGGGGCTCGGACGGGCGGGGAATGGCGTGGACGCTGTCTCACGCCCGAGCGTGGCGAAAGCGGGGCGGGGCGTCGTCATCCCGGACCGCGCGTCGTCGGCGCGGAGCCGGGATCGTCGGACGGACGAACGCCATCCCGAAAAGACGATCCCGGATCGCCGCGGCTCGCGCCGCGACGTCCGGGATGAGGTCAGACGTCGATCACGCCTTGGCGTAGATGTCGATGATCTTGCCGAGCAGCTCGATCGCCTCGTCGCGCGGGCGCTGGAAGGCGTTGCGGCCCATGATCGAGCCGAAGGCGCCGCCGGCCGCGATCTGGCTGATCTCGGAGAGCAGCGCGTTGGTGTCGTTCTTGGTCTCGCCGCCCGAGAAGATGACGATGCGGCGGCCGCCGAAGCAGCTCTTGACCACGTCCTGGATGCGCTCGGACAGCGTCGAGACCGGGATCTTGGCCTTCTCGTAGGCCTTCTTCGCGGCGTCGAGCTCGAGGTGGTCCGTTGGCGGCTTGACCTTGATGATGTGGGCGCCGAGCAGCGCCGCCATGTGGGCGGCGTAGGCGATGACGTCGGCGGCGGTCTCGCCCTTCTTCGTCAGCGTGCCGCCGCGGGCGTAGGACCACACCACGACCGCGAGGCCGACCGACTTGGCCTCGGCCGACAGCTCGCGGATCTCCTCGAACTGGTCGTAGGCCGCGTCGGAGCCGGGATAGATCGTGAAGCCGATCGCCGAGCAGCCGAGGCGCACAGCGTCCGCGACCGACGCGGTCACCGCCTGGTCGGCGTCTTCGTTGAGGCGCGACAGCGAGTTCGCGCTGTTCATCTTGAGGATGGTCGGGATCTGGCCGGCGAAGGTGGAGGCGCCCGCCTCCAGCATGCCGAGCGGCGCAGCGTAGGCGTTGAGGCCGGCGTCGATCGCGAGCTGGTAGTGGTAGTGCGGGTCATAGCCCGCCGGGTTCGGCGCGAAGGACCGCGCCGGGCCATGCTCGAAGCCCTGGTCGACGGGCAGGATCACCAGCTTGCCGGTGCCGGCGAGGCGGCCGGTCATCAGCAGCCTGTAGAGGTTGGCCTTCGTGCCCGGGTTGTCGCTCTCGTACCAGGACAGGATTTCCTTGACCCGCGGCGTGATGAGCGAATGGGTCGCGGGGGTGATCTTGGTCTGAGCGTTCATGGGCCTCTCGAAGTTCGGTTCGCGGTTTGCGCCTGATATAGAACAGAACGCTTATTTTGTCGCGGCGAGCGCCTTCACGCCCGGCAGATCTTTGCCCTCGAGCCATTCGAGGAAGGCGCCGCCCGCGGTCGACACGTAGGTGAAGCTTTCCGCGGCGCCCGCGTGGTTGAGGGCGGCCACAGTGTCGCCGCCGCCGGCGACGGACAGAAGACGGCCTTCGTCGGTCAGCTCCGCGGCCTTGCGGGCGACCGCGACCGTGCCTTCGTCGAACGGCGCGATCTCGAAGGCGCCGAACGGGCCGTTCCACACCAGCGTCTTGGCCGTCTCCAGCACGGCGGACACCTCCGCCACGCCGTCCGGCCCGATGTCGAGGATCATCTCGTCGGCGGCGACGTCGGTCACCGGCGCGACGCGGTTTTCGGCGTTGGCCTTGAACTCCTTCGACAGCCGCCCGTCGCTCGCCAGCACGATCCGGCAGCCCGCCGCGGCGGCCTTGGCCGTGATCTCGCGCGCGGTGTCGAGCAGGTCGCGCTCGCACAGCGACTTGCCGACGTCGACCCCGTCGGCCGCGAGGAAGGTGTTGGCCATGCCGCCGCCGATCACGAGGTAGTCGACCTTGGCGACGAGGTTGCCGAGCAGGTCGAGCTTGGTCGAGACCTTGGCGCCGCCGACGACTGCGACCACGGGGCGCTGAGGCGCGCCGAGCGCCTTGGTCAGCGCGTCGAGCTCGGCCTGCATGGAGCGGCCGGCGTAGGCCGGCAGCAGCTTCGCGAGGGCTTCGGTCGAGGCGTGCGCGCGGTGCGCGGCGGAGAAGGCGTCGTTGACGTAGATGTCGCCGAGCTTGGCGAGTTCGGCGGCGAAGGCCGGGTCGTTCTTTTCCTCGCCCGGGTGGAACCGGACGTTCTCCAGCAGCAGCACGTCGCCCGGCGTCATGCGCGCGACGGCCGCTTCCGCGGCCTCGCCCACGCAGTCGTCCACGAAGCCGACGTCCTGCATCAGCGCCGTTTCGAGCGCTGGGATCACGACCTTCAGCGACTGGCTGTCGTCGCGCTTGCCCTTCGGCCGGCCGAAGTGGGCGAGCAGGACGGTCTTGGCGCCCTTCTGGGCGAGCTCGTTCAGCGTGGGCTGGATCGCCCGCAGCCGGGTGTCGTCGGTCACCCGCGCCCCGTCCATCGGCACGTTCAGGTCGACGCGCACGAGCACGCGCTTTCCGGCGACGTCGACGTCGTCGAGGGTCTTGAAGTCGGTCATCAGGCTGTGTCCCCCAGCGCGGCCGTTCGGCCTTTATTGGTCGTCAGAGAACCCGGGCAAGTCCTCGAACGTGCGCCCCGGCCGAGGGCCGGGACGCACGGCGGCGGTTCGGCCGCGTCGGGCCTCAGAGGAACTTCGCGAGCGCGGTCGCGGTGTCCGACATGCGGGACGAGAAGCCCCACTCGTTGTCGTACCAGCTCAGCACGCGGACGAAGGTGCCTTCGAGCACCTTGGTCTGGTCGAGCGCGAAGCTCGACGAGTGCGGGTTGTGGTTGAAGTCCGACGACACCAGCGGCGCGTCGACCACGTCGAGAATGCCCTTGAGCTTGCCGGCGGCCGCCGCCTTCACGGCGTCGTTGACCTCCTGCACGCTGGTCGGACGCTTGGCCACGAACTTGAAGTCGATGACCGAGACGTTCGGGGTCGGCACGCGGATCGAGACGCCGTCGAGCTTGCCCTTGAGCTCCGGCAGCACGAGGCCGACGGCCTTCGCGGCGCCGGTCGAGGTCGGGATCATGCTGAGGGCCGCCGCGCGGGCGCGGTAGAGGTCCTTGTGCATGGTGTCGAGCGTCGGCTGGTCGCCGGTGTAGGAATGGATCGTCGTCATGAACCCGTGGTCGATGCCGATCGCGTCGTTCAGCACCTTGGCGACGGGCGCCAGGCAGTTCGTGGTGCAGGACGCGTTCGAGACGATCAGATGGTCCTTCGTCAGCTTGTCTTCGTTGACGCCGAACACGACCGTCAGGTCGACGCCGTCGCCGGGAGCCGAGACGATGACGCGCTTCGCGCCGGCCTGCAGGTGCGCTGCGGCCTTGTCCTTCGCCGTGAACAGCCCCGTGCACTCGAGCGCGATCTCGACGCCGAGCTCGGCGTGCGGCAGCTCGGCCGGGTTGCGGATCGCGGTGACCTTGATGTCGCCGTGGCCCGCGACGGTGATGACGTCGCCGTTGACGGTCACCTCGGCGGGAAAGCGGCCGTGGACCGAGTCGTAGCGCAGCAGGTGCGCGTTGGTCTCCACCGGCCCCAGGTCGTTGATCGCGACCACCTGGATGTCCTTGCGCCCGGACTCAACGATCGCCCGGAGCACCAGCCGTCCGATGCGCCCGAAGCCGTTGATCGCGACCTTCACCGCCATTGTCGTGTCTTCCCTTCCCTGTCGCGCCGCGCTTGTCCGCCCGACGCCCCGATTGTCATCCCTGTCGACGCGGGCCTGCGATCCTGAGGGATCGCGGGCCGCCGCGGGCCCCTATATGGGGCCTCGCGGGAAAAAATGCGCATGAGTTTTGGCGTAGACCGCCATTCACGCCCGTGATTATGCGGAGGTCTCGGCCATCGCGTTGGCGAGCGCCACGACGGCCTCGGTCGTGATGCCGAAGTGCGCGTAGACCTCCTTGTAGGGGCCGCTCTCGCCGAAGCTCGACATGCCGACGAAGCCGCCGTCGGAGCCGACGATCGCGTCCCAGCCCTGCCGGATGGCGGCCTCGATCGCGATCTTGACCGGCGCCGTGCCGATCACTTCGGCGCGGTAGGCGCCCGGCTGGTCGAAGAACAGCTCGAAGCAGGGGATCGACACCACGCGGGTCGGAACGCCCGCGGCGTCGAGCTTGGCCTTGGCCTCCATCGCGAGGCTGACCTCCGAGCCGGTGGCGAACAGGCTGACCTTCGCCGGGCCGTCGGCGGCGGCGAGCTCGTAGCCGCCCTTGGCGGTCAGGTTGCCCTTATCCTCGAGCCGGAGCTGCGGCAGGTTCTGGCGCGTCAACACCAGCAGGCTCGGGCGCTCCAGGCTCGAGACCGCAAGCTCCCAAGCCTCCGCCGTCTCGATCGTGTCCGCCGGGCGGAACACGTTGAGGTTCGGGATCGCGCGCAGGGAGGCGACGTGCTCCACCGGCTGATGGGTCGGGCCGTCTTCGCCGACGCCGATCGAGTCGTGGGTGAACACCTGCACCACGCGCAGCTTCATCAGCGCGGCGAGGCGCAGCGACGGGCGGCAATAGTCGGAGAACACGAGGAAGGTCGAGCCCACCGGCAGCAGGCCGCCGTGGATCGCCATGCCGTTGATGGCGCCCGCCATGCCGTGCTCGCGGATGCCCCAGTGCACGAAGGTGCCGCCGTAGGACCCGGGGGAGACCACCGTCATGTTCTTGGTGAAGGTGTTGTTCGACGGCGTAAGATCGGCCGAGCCGGAGACCAACTCCGGCAGCGCCTGCGAGACGACGGTCAGCGCGGCCTCGCCGGCCTTGCGCGTCGCCATCTCCTTGGGCTCGGCGTAGAGCTTCGCCTTGTAGTCGGCCATCGCCTTCGCAAAGCCCGCGGGAAGCTCCGCGCGCTGGCGGCGCAGGAACTCGGCCTTCTCGTCGGCGCCGAGCGCCGCGAGACGCTTTTCCCATTCGGCGCGGGCGCCGGCGCCGCGCGAGCCGGCCTTTTCCCAGGCCTGCTTCACGTCGTCCGGGATCACGAACGGGGGATACTCCCAGCCGAGCTCCTTACGGGCGGCGGCGATCTCCTCCGCGCCGAGCGGCGAGCCGTGGACCTTCTCCGTGCCGCCCTTGTTGGGCGCGCCGAAGCCGATCGTGGTCTTGCAGGCGATGAGCGTCGGCTTGTCCGACCCTTCGGTCGCCTTGATCGCAGCCTCGATCGCCTCGGCGTCGTGGCCGTCGATGCGGACGGCGTTCCAGCCGCAGGCCTGGAAGCGGGCGATCTGGTCGACCGAGTCGGACAGCGAGGTCTCGCCGTCGATCGAGATGCCGTTGTCGTCGTAAAGGAACACAAGCTTGCTCAGTTTGTAGTGCCCCGCGATCGCGATCGCCTCCTGGCTGATGCCCTCCATCAGGTCGCCGTCCGAACAGATCGCGAAGGTGCGGTGGTCGGTCAGCGTCGGGTACTGCGCGGCGAGGATGCGCTCGGCCAGCGCGAGGCCGACGGAGTTCGAGATGCCCGCGCCGAGGGGGCCCGTCGTGGTCTCGATGCCCTCGGTGTGGCCGCGCTCGGGATGGCCTGGCGTGCGCGAGCCGACCTGCCGGAAGCGCTTCAGCTCCTCGATCGTCATCTCCTTGGAGCCGGTGAGATGCAGCAGCGAATAGAGCAGCATCGAGCCGTGGCCGGCGGAGAGCACGAAACGGTCGCGGTCGAACCAGTGCGGATCGGCGGCGTCGAATTTCAGGACCTTGGTGAACAGCACGGTCGCCACGTCCGCCATGCCCATCGGCATGCCGGGATGGCCGGAGTTCGCCTTCTCGACCGCGTCCATGGAGAGGGCGCGGATGGCGTTGGCCAGCCGGCGGGTGTCGATCGCGTCGGTCATCGTGGGAGATCCGATCCTTGAGTTCTGTCTCCGCGGAGAACGTTTCGCCGGACGAAGCGATCCCTACGAAAGACGGGTCGACCGGCCGCGCGGTCGTCGGACGGACGCTCCGGGGAGACGCCGTCGCCCTCGAAACTGCGGCGGACGCCGAGGTTGCCCGGACGTTTAAAGGGGCGCCCAAACATGTCAATACGCAGCGGCCGGCGTGGTTTCCGCGAAAGCCGTGGACGCCGGGGCGCGCGCGATTGACGCAACTTCGACGCAGCTCTTAAAGTCGGGCGCGCAAGGTCTTGCCTGATCGACGCTTTCGCGTTTGGTCGCGGCCGACGCCGGGGGAGCCAAGGGGTGAGCGAGCTGGACGCCGCGCTGAAACGTCTCGACGCCGCGCTCGACGCGGCCGAGGCGGCGGTCGGCCGGGCGCTCGACGCGGCGGACGCCGCCCGCGCCCGCGAGGAGGAACTCGGCGCCTTCGCCGACGATCGCCTGCGCCTCGCGGAGCTGCTCGACCAGGCCGCCCAGCGCGCCGAGGCGGCGGGGGAAGGCGACCGCGAGCTCGCGACGCGCATCGACGCGGCGATGGAGGCGGTGCGCGCCGCGCTCGCCGAGACGGAGGGCTGATCGCGGTGGCGCAGGTCAAGGTCACGATCGGCGGACGCGACTACCGCATGGCCTGCGGGGAGGGCGAGGAGGAGCACCTTCTCGCGCTCGGCCGCGAGGTCGACGGCCGCTTCTCCAACCTGCGCGGCACGTTCGGCGAGGTCGGCGACGTCCGCCTGTCGATCATGACCGCGATCATGGTGGCGGACGAGCTGAGCGAGGCCAAGAAGCGCCACGCCGCGCTCGAAGCCGAGATCGCCGGCCTCAGGGCCGCCCACGCGGACGCCGGCGCCGCGCTCGACGGCCGCCACGCCGACGTCGCGAACGAGATCGCCGCCGCCGCCGAACGGCTGGAGCGGCTGGCGGAGGAGCTGTCGGACGGGGTGCGGCGGGAGTAGGGCGGGGCGCACGTTCGAAGGCTGTCAAGACTTGGCATTCGGTCGGCTTGGTGCCTTGCTTCGAGACGCCACTGGCGCTTCTCCCTCCGCTCGCTTACATTGGCGTTGCGGTGCTGCGGGGTGCGTCAGGAGACTTGAATCCCCGGGCCCTTACGATTCCGAACGGGAGCTGTCACTGGTCTCGACCGTGGTCTTGGTCACAACGGCGCCCACCTACTATGTAGGTGTCCCGGGATCTTACATCCAACGGCCTCTGCGGCTCCGCGCTTCTCATCTCGCATGACACGAACGATGACCACCGACCCCGCCGCCCTCAAGGCGGCGCTCCGGGCCGAGACGCTCGCGCGCCGGGCGGCGATTCCGCCCGACGAACGCGCGCGGGCGGCGGAGGCGGTCGCCGAGATCGGCGCCGAACTCGTGGGCCGACTGCGGCCCCGGCGCGTGTCCGTCTTCGTCGCGATCCGCGGCGAGATCGGGACCGCGCCGCTGATGGCGCGGCTCCACGCCATGGGCGTCCCCCTCTGCTTGCCCGTGATCGCGCGCAAGGACGCGCCGCTGGTGTTCCGCGCCTGGGCGCCGGGCGAGCCGCTCGAGACCCGCCGTTTCGGCCTTCTGGAGCCGGGCGATGCCGCCGAGGAGGTCGAGCCCGACCTGCTGTTCGCCCCGCTCGCCGCCTTCGACGCCCGCGGCTTCCGCCTGGGCTACGGCGGCGGCTTCTACGACCGCTCGCTGGAGAAGCTCAGGGCGTCGCGGCCGACCATCGCGGTCGGGCTCGCCTTCGCCGCGCAGGAGGTGGAGCGCGTGCCCACCGACGCCTACGACCAGCGTCTGGACGGTCTTTTGACCGAGCGTGGCCACACGGCGCCGATTTAGCGATCCCAAGGCGAAACCAAGGCGTGTGTTCGTGCGTTCATGACCGCCGGGCACTTTGACGCCGGCTGATCGTTTTTCGGGAGTTCGCCACATGGCGCGTCGTCTGGTCGCTTTCACTGTTCTCATCGCCTTCTCCGTTTCGATGGCCGCCTGCGCCAACACCGTGCGCGGCGCCAAGCGCGACGTCACCGCCACCGGCCAGGCGATCGCCCGCTGATTGCGGCCCGCGCCGCGCATTCCTGCGATGACGGCGCTCCAAAGCTCGGATAGTGAAGCGCGTCGGTCCTGAGGGCCGGCGCGCGTCACCGTCATCCGGGGTCCCCGCATGCGACTTCTGTTTCTGGGCGACGTGGTCGGCCGCGCCGGGCGCAACGTGGTGGCCGAGCGGCTGCCGGCTTTGCGCGAGCGCTGGGCGCTCGACGTCGTCGTGATCAACGGCGAGAACGCCGCGGGCGGCTTCGGCATCACCGAAGCGATCTACAACGACCTGCTGGACGCCGGCTGCGACGCGGTCACGCTCGGCAACCACGCTTTCGACCAGCGCGAGGCGCTGGTGTTCGCCGAGCGCGCGGACCGGCTGGTGCGGCCGGTCAATTTCCCCAAGGGCACCCCCGGCCGTGGCGCGCAGCTGATCGAGGCGCGCGACGGCGCCCGCGTGCTCGTCGTCAACGTCATGGGCAACGTCTTCATGGGAACGGCGCTCGACGATCCCTTCCGCGCGATCGACGCCGAGCTCGAGGCCTGCCCGCTGGGCGAGGCCGCGGACGCCGTGGTGGTCGATTTCCACGCCGAGGCCACCAGTGAGAAGCAGGCCTTCGGCCATTTCCTCGACGGCCGCGCCACCCTCGTCGTCGGCACCCACACCCACACGCCGACCTCGGACCACCGCATCCTTTCCGGCGGCACGGCCTACATGTCCGACGCCGGCATGTGCGGCGACTACGACAGCGTGCTCGGCATGAAGAAAGACGAGCCGATCCAGCGGTTCCTGCGCAAGCTGCCCTCCGGCCGGTTCGAGCCGGCGGAAGGCGAGGGCACGCTCTCCGGACTCGCCGTCGAGGTCGACGGGCGCGGCCTCGCCGCGCGGATCGCGCCGGTGCGGATCGGCGGGGCGCTCAGCGAGGCGCGGCCGGACTTCTGGGACTAAGCCGGACTTTCCTTCCCAAAAACGTGGTCTTATAACGCCGCGCACCTCAATCGCCGGACGTGATCCGCCGCGCGCGCCTGAAACATCGGCGACCGGACGCGTCCCCCAATAAGAAGACGACGTCGGAGCGGACCATGGCCGGTCATTCGCAGTTCAAGAACATCATGCACCGCAAGGGCCGCCAGGACGCGGTTCGGGCGAAGCTGTTCTCGAAGCTCGCGCGCGAGATCACAGTGGCGGCGAAGGCCGGGCTGCCCGACCCCAACATGAACGCGCGGCTCCGCCTCGCGATCAGCGCCGCCAAGTCGCAGTCCATGCCCAAGGACAACATCGAGCGCGCCATCAAGAAGGCCTCGGGCGCCGACGGCGAGAACTACGAGGAGGTCCGCTACGAGGGCTACGGCCCGGGCGGCGTCGCCGTCATCGTCGAGGCGCTGACCGACAACCGCAACCGCACCGCCTCTGCCGTCCGCTCCTACTTCACCAAGTCGGGCGGCGCGCTGGGCGAGACCGGCTCGGTCGGCTTCATGTTCAACCGCGTGGGCGAGATCGTCTATCCGGCCAAGGCCGGCACCGCCGACGCCGTGCTCGAGGCCGCGATCGAGGCCGGCGCGGAGGACGTGGAGTCCGACGCCGAGAACCACGTCGTCACCTGCGCCTTCGAGGACCTGAACGAGGTCTCCAAGGCGCTCGAAGCGGCGCTCGGCGAGGCGGAGAGCACCAAGGTCGTGTGGCGCCCCACCACCACCACGCCGCTCGACGAGGAGAAGGCGGCCTCGCTGCTCAAGCTGCTCGACGCCTTCGACGACGACGACGACGTCCAGAACGTGTTCGGCAACTACGAGATCTCCGACGAGATCATGGCGAAGATCAGCGGCTGAACGGTCCTCGGGCCGTCGCCCTCCGGCCAAGCCGGAGGACGACGCCTTACGATCTTCCGTCGCGGAACTTGATGCGAATGCCCGGTCGCCCTGCAGCTGCGGCCCTCCTCCGCTCCCCCGGCATGGACGCGGCCAGCCGACGCGGTTAGAAGACGCGCCCCCGTCCCAGCACCGGCGCATTCCATGACCGCCTGCGGCCTCGATTTCGGCACGTCCAACACCACGCTCGGCCTCGCGGGCGCGCAGGCCCGGCTTGCGCCGCTCGAAGGCGACGAGCTGACGATCCCGAGCGCCATCTTCTTCGCGCCCTCGGGCGAGTCCCGCGTCGGCCGGGCGGCGCTCGCGGCCTATCTCGCCGGCGAGCCGGGCCGGTTGATGCGCAGCCTCAAGTCCGTGCTCGGCACCGCGCTGATCGACGAGGCGACGGTGATCGGCCGCGAGCGCGTGAAGTTCCGCGACGTCGTCGCGCGCTACCTCGCCATCGTGAAGCGCCGCGCCGAGACGGCCTCGGGCCGCGCGCTCCACGCCGTCGTGCATGGCCGTCCCGTGCACTTCGTCGACGGCGACGCGGAGGGCGACGCCCGCGCCGAGGCGACGCTGCGCGAGATCGCGCTCTCGGTCGGCTTCAAGGACGTGTCGTTCCAGTACGAGCCGGTGGCCGCCGCGCTCGACTACGAGCGCGAGGTCGCGCGCGAAGAGCTGGCGCTGATCGCCGACATCGGCGGCGGCACCTCGGACTTCTCGGTCATCCGGCTCTCGCCCGACCGGCACGGCCGCGCCGAGCGCGGCTCGGACATCCTCGCCAACGACGGCGTGCGCGTCGGCGGCGTCGACTTCGACCGCCGCTTGAGCCTCGGCGCGGTGATGCCGCTGCTGGGCCTCGGCTCGCCCATGAAGCGCAAGGAGCTCGAGGTCCCCTCGACCTATTTCCACGACCTCGCCACCTGGTCGAGCATCAACAAGCTCTACGACGGCCGAACCGCGCGGCAGGTCCGCGAGGTCCGGCGCGAGGCGGCGAAGCCCGAGCTGCTGGACCGCCTGCTGACCGTGATCGAGGCCGAGGCCGGCCATGGCCTCGCAGCCGACGTCGAGGCGGGCAAGATCAGGCTCTCCGACGCCGAGCGCGCGACCTTGCCGCTGGACGTGGTGGAGAGAGGTCTCGCGGCGGAGCTGACGCGCGACGGCTTCATCGCCCACACCCGTCACCAGTCGGAGAAGATCACGGCCTGCGTGGCGAGCTGCCTCGCGAAGGCCGGCGTCGGCGCCGGCGAGATCGACGCCGTGTTCCTCACCGGCGGCTCCACCCGCGTGCCGCACGTGCGCGCCGCGATCCTCGGCGGCCTGCCAGGCGTCCGTGTGGTGGAGGGCGACGTCTTCGGCGCGGTCGGCGCCGGCCTCACCCTCGAAGCCGCCCGCCGCTATGGGGCGATGGCCGCGGCGTAGACGGGCGCGAAGCTCGGCTCCATCACTTTCAAATGACCCGCAACGTCGTAGTCCCCCTCTCCCCTTGCGGGAGAGGGTAGGGGTGAGGGATCGTCCGGGACGACCTCCAACGTTCAGGATGGCCCGGGCGACCCCTCATCCGGCCGGCGGCTGACGCCGCCGTCCACCTTCTCCCGCAAGGGGAGAAGGGAAGAGCGCGCGGCTTCGACGGCGGAGCTAGGCTGGTCGCGGGGGGATGATGCGCGCCGTCGCGGTCCCCCTCTCCCCTTGCGGGAGAGGGTAGGGGTGAGGGGTCGTCCGGGACGCCCTCCAACGTTTCAGGATGTCCCGGACGACCCCTCATCCGGCGCTTCGCGCCACCTTCTCCCGCAAGGGGAGAAGGGAAGGGAGGTTCGAGGCGGAAGGGCTCCGGAATTTCCGCCGTGGCGGACGTTCTGCTTGTGTTCCGTAAACCTTCGGCCGTTACATCGGTCGTCATGAGCCTCGCACCGATTCGCATCCTCGGCGTCGACCCGGGCCTCCGCCGCACCGGCTGGGGGATCATCGTCGCCGAAGGGTCCCGCCTGTCCTTCGTCGCCGCGGGCGTGATCACGCCCGACGACACGCGCGATCTCGCCGACCGGCTGGCGGCCCTGCACGCTGGGCTCTCCGCCGTTCTCGCCGAGCACGCGCCGCACGAGGCGGCGGTCGAGGAGACCTTTGTCAACAACAACCCGTCGGCCACGCTCAAGCTCGGACAGGCCCGCGGCGTGGCGATGCTGGTGCCGGCGCTCGCGGGGCTCGCGGTCGCGGAATACGCGCCGAACCTCGTGAAGAAGACCGTGGTGGGCGCCGGCCACGCCGAGAAGCGGCAGATCCAGGCCATGATCGCCATCCTGCTGCCGAAGGCGACCTATAAGGGAGCCGACGCGGCCGACGCGCTCGCCGTCGCGATCTGCCACGCCCAGCACCGGGGCGCCCGCGCGCGCCTCGCGGCGGCGACGAGGATGAGCGCATGATCGGCAAGCTCACCGGCACGGTCGACTCCGTCGGGCCCGACTGGGCAATCCTCGACGTCGGCGGCGTCGGCTACCTCGTGCACTGCTCCGCCCGCACCCTGCAGCGGCTGCCGAAGGCCGGCGAGATCGCGCGGCTCTCGATCGAGACCCATGTGCGCGAGGACCGCATCCAGCTGTTCGGCTTCATGGCCGATCTGGAGCGCGAGTGGTTCCGGCTGCTGAACACGGTGCAGGGCGTCGGCACGAAAGTGGCGCTCGGCGTGCTGTCGGTGATGGACGCGTCGGATCTCGCGACCGCGATCGCCCTACAGGACAAGGCGGCGATCTCCCGCGCGCCGGGGGTCGGCCCCAAGGTCGCCATGCGCATCGCGGCCGAGCTGAAGGACCGCGCGCCGCTGTTCGCGGACGTCGACCCGGCGCTCGCGCGGTTCGCCGGCGAGGTCGCGGAGGCCCGCGGGCCTCAGCCCGCGCGCGACGCGGTCTCCGCCCTCGTCAATCTCGGCTACGCCGCCCCGCAGGCCAGCGGCGCCATCGCCGCCGCGCTGAAGACGGCGGGCGACGGCGCGACCACGGAGCAGTTGATCCGGGCCGGGTTGAAGGAGCTGGCGAAGTGAGGCTTAGCCTCCGGAGAGAACGCCTCGATAGATGTCCGCGAGGGGGAGCTCGACGCCGAGCGCGTCGAGCTTGACCACGCCGTCGAGGCCTTCAAACAGCCGAAGGCCTGACCAGACGCCGCCCTCGCGGTCGAAAACCTCGATCATGGGCCGATCGCGGGTCACCAGAACGTAATGCTGAAGCGAGGGAAGGCGCTGGTAAACATGCCATTTCTCGAACCGGTCACGCGCCTCGGAGCCGGCGGACATCACCTCGAACAGGACGACGGGAGCGTCCGTCGACGTCGCGCCCGGGGTAAGGTCGCCGCAGACGACCATGACGTCGGGAAGCGTGGCGGCCTCCAGCTCGGCCTGCTTCATGAAGAAGGTTTCGGCGAAGACCTGGCAGCGCGAACCGGCGGCGTCGAGCCGGTTGCCGAGATGGCGCGCGATGTTCTGTACGATGCGCGCGTGCTCCCAGCGCGCGCCGACCATCATGCGCACGACGCGCCCGCCGATCAGCTCCCACTTCTCGTGCGCAGGCTTGTCGGCGAGCAACTCCTCGAAGTCGTCGAGGGACATGTACTCGTATCCCGGCGTCTCGGCGCGGAGGGGCATGGCCGTGTTTCCTGAAGTCCGCGGATACCGTATCACGGGTTCTCCTCCGCCGCATCGAACGGACGCATGACCGCCCAAAGCCCCGTCCGCGACCCGCATCTGCGCGACGACGACCTCGACCTCGAGGCGTCGATCCGGCCGCAGACGCTCGCCGACTTCACGGGCCAGAAGCAGGCCCGCGAAAACCTCTCGGTGTTCATCCAGGCCGCGAAAGCCCGCGGCGAGGCGCTGGACCATGTGCTGTTCGCGGGGCCGCCGGGGCTGGGCAAGACCACGCTCGCCCAGATCGTCGCGCGCGAGCTCGGGGTCGGCTTCCGCGCCACCTCGGGGCCGGTCATCGCCAAGGCCGGCGACCTCGCGGCGCTGCTGACCAACCTCGAGGAGCGCGACGTGCTCTTCATCGACGAGATCCATCGCCTCAATCCGGCGGTGGAGGAAATCCTCTACCCTGCGATGGAGGACTTCCAGCTCGACCTCATCATCGGCGAGGGCCCGGCCGCCCGCTCGGTGCGGATCGACCTGTCGAAGTTCACGCTGGTCGGGGCGACGACCCGCGCGGGCCTGCTGACGACGCCGCTGCGCGATCGTTTCGGCATCCCGATCCGGCTGAACTTCTACGAAGTCGACGAACTGGAGCTGATCGTGCGGCGCGGCGCGCGGGTGCTGGGGCTGCCGATGCGGCCCGAGGCGGCGCGGGAGATTGCGCGGCGCTCCCGCGGCACGCCGCGCATCGCCGGCCGCCTGCTGCGCCGGGTGCGCGACTTCGCCGCGGTGTCGGGCGACGCGGAAGTGACGCGCGAAAGCGCCGACCGGGCGCTAAGATTGCTCGACGTGGACGACCTGGGCCTCGACGCCATGGACCGGCGCTATCTCTCGATGATCGCGACCCACTACAACGGCGGCCCCGTCGGCGTGGAGACCATCGCGGCCGCCCTGTCGGAGCCGCGCGACGCGGTGGAGGAGATCATCGAGCCCTATCTCATCCAGCAGGGCTTCATCCAGCGGACGCCGCGGGGGCGCATGCTCACCGCGCACGCCTTCCGGCACCTGGGGCTGAGCGTTCCAAGCGCCACGTCGCAGGCGCCGCTGTTCGACCTCGGCGAGGACTGATGACCGCTAATCTCGACGACGGCCTCGGGGGGCGCCTCGAAGGCGTCCGCCATGTGCTGACGCTGCGCATCTACTACGAAGACACCGACTTCTCCGGCGCGGTCTACCACGCCAACTACCTCCGCTACATGGAGCGCGGCCGCACCGAGATCCTGCGGGCGATCGGCTTCGACCACCGCAAACTGTGGGAGACCGTGCGCGAGGGCTTCGTGGTGCGCCGGATGACGGTGGACTACCTGCGGCCGGCGCGGATGGACGACGTCGTCGCCATCACCACCTGGGTGCACGACGTGAAGCAGGCGTCGCTGACGCTGGGCCAGTCCGTCACCCGCGACGGCGAGACGCTCGTCACCGGCCTCGCCGTCTGCGCCTACGTGCGCGAGGGGCGGCCCGTGCGGATGCCCGAGCGGATGCGCAAGGAGATGGCGCGGACGGAGTAGCGGCGGCCGCGCGTCAGCCCCGCCGCGCGCGCGCCAGCATGTTGCGGAAGCCGCGCGACTGCGGGTCGACCACCGCCATGAAGATCGTCGAGTTGCAGAGGTTCTTGCGACGGACGATCGCGATCACCACCCCCCAGAGGCCGCCGGAGCTGATCACCGGCCCGCCGGAATCGCCGCGGCACACCGCGCCCCCGGTCGTGCCGAGGGCGACCGCGGTCGGGCCGTCCGTCACCACCTCGGCGTTCACGCGGGCGAAGCGGAGCTGACCGGCGGAGGCTTCGTCGGCCGGCGTGCGCAGGCCCGCGCCAGCCAGGATCGACTTGAGCTTCGACGCCTCGACCGGACGTTTCGCGAGCGCGATCGGCCGGCGGCTCTTCGGAGCGGGCGTGGCGAGCTTCAAGATCGCGAGATCGGCGCCCAGCAGGTCCGGCCGCGGGTTCTCCGCGTCGCCGCGGCCGGCGAAGTCCGGATGCATGGCGCCGGCCGCGACCTCGATCGTCTCGGCGATCCGGTTCGAGCGGTCGAAGAACTGCGCCACCACGAGGCTCGGGCCGCCGAGGTCGGCCAGGCAATGCCCGGCGGTCAGCACGAGGTCGCGATCGATCAGCACGCCGGTGCAGTTCGCGACCTGCGCGCGGTTGCGGGCGGTCGGGGTCAGGCTGGTGATGAACACGGTCGCGCGCGTCAGCCGGTCGCCCGCCGGCGCCGGCGATCCGCCGGACAGCGCGAGCGCCGGGGTCGCCATCACGCCTGCGGCGGCGAGGGCGGCGAAGGCGCGGAGCAGGCTGGAACGCATGAACACAAATCCGGATCGGGCGCCGCCAGGGCGAGGCTGCGGGCAGGTCTCGAGCGCCACCATGGCACGTCGAATCCCAAACGTCCGTTCACGCCGGGCGCCCCGGCGTTTCGGCGGAGGGTCTGTGTCCGTCGGGCGACAACCACCACCCCGGGCCGGTTCAGTCGACGGCGGCGCGCATGCGCCGGAAGCCGTCGGAGGCCGGGTCGACCGGCGTGACGACGATCCGCGCGCCGCAGCCGCCGCGCGCCTTGAGGATCGCCGCGACCACGCCCCAGACCGCGCCGTCGCGCGCCACGGGGCCGCCGGAGTCGCCGCGGCAGGCGGGCCGCGCGAGGCTCGCGAAGGCGATGCGCGGGCCCTCGCCGGTCGCGAAGCGCACCTCGGTCGCCGCCGTGAGCTTGAGCCGGCCCGAGCGTGCGTCGGCGCCTGGTCCGTCGCGGCCCGTCCCCGCCGCGAGCGACGGCGCTCCCGCTGAGGCGGGCGCAAGCGCGAGCGGCCGCGCGGCCGCCGGCGCGGCGAGCTTCAGGAGCGCGAGATCGGCGGCGATCTCGGCGCGGCGCGTGGAGGGATCGCCGGCCCGCTCACGCCAACCGACGACGTGGTCGGGATGCCGCGCGAACCGCACGACGCGCAGCGGCGGCGCCTTCGGCCGGTCGCCGTCATAGGCGAAGGCCGCGACCTGGGAGGGGGCGGCGATCCCGTCGAGGCAGTGGCCGGCGGTCAGCACGAGGTCGGGCGCGATCAGCGCGCCGGTGCATTCCGACACCCGCGCGCGCCCGTCCGCGGTCGGCGCGATCGCCTGCACGGCGACCGTCGCCGCGCCGAGGCCGTCGTCGGCTGCGAGCAGGGGGGCCGCCGGGAGGGCGAGGAGGAAAGCGGCGGCGAACGTGCGGAACATGGCGGGACGACCTCGGTGCGGCGCGATGCTGCGGCGCAAGCGCCACAGCCCGGTTTGGTAACGCGTCATTAACCCTGACAAGTCATTAACGACGTGGGGAAGCGGGTCCGGGTCGCAGTTTCAACACATTAGCGCGCGACTAGCGCGGACGCTCCGAGCCCGACGTCCCGAGGATGACCGGCGCTGCCGGCTTTCTTCCAAGCCGCCCGCGCGGCGAAACGCGACGCCCGCCACACCGGAGCGTGGAGACGACCGGACGATGCCTACGCCAGACATGTCGCTGTGGGGCCTATTCCTGCAGGCCCACTTCGTCGTGAAGTTCGTGATGCTCGGACTGCTCGCGTCGTCGGTCTGGTGCTGGGCGATCGTCGTCGACAAACAGCTCCTGTTCTCGCGCACCAAGCGCAACATGGACCGCTTCGAGAAGATCTTCTGGTCCGGCCAGAGCCTCGAGGAGCTCTACCGCTCGCTGTCGAACCGGCCGAACACCTCGATGGCCGCGCTGTTCGTGGCCGCCATGCGGGAGTGGAAGCGCTCCTACGAAAGCGGCGGCCGATCGGTCGCCGGCCTCCAGCAGCGCATCGACAAGGTGCTCGACGTCACGATCTCGCGCGAGGTCGAGCGGCTGGAGTCCAAGCTGCTCGTGCTCGCCACCGTCGGCTCGGCCGGCCCCTTCATCGGCCTGTTCGGCACGGTCTGGGGCATCATGACCTCGTTCCAGTCGATCGCCGCCTCGAAGAACACCTCGCTCGCGGTCGTGGCCCCCGGCATCGCCGAAGCGCTGTTCGCCACCGCGATCGGCCTGGTGGCCGCCATTCCCGCGGTCATTTTCTACAACAAGTTCTCCAGCCAGGTGACGCGCCAGGCGAGCCGCATGGAGGGCTTCGCCGACGAGTTCTCCGCCATCCTGTCCCGCCAGCTCGACGAGCGGGGCTGACGCGATGAGCCGCGCGGGAGCGATCTCATGGGCATGAGCGGCAGCGGCGGCGGAGGCGGCGCGCACGGGGCGAGACGCCGCCGGCGCAGCGCCGTCATGTCCGAGATCAACGTGACCCCGATGGTCGACGTGATGCTGGTGCTGATGATCATCTTCATGGTCTCGGCGCCGCTGCTCACCGTCGGCGTTCCGATCGACCTGCCGCAGACCTCGGCCAATCCTCTGAACGAGGAGAAGGAGCCGCTGACGATCACGGTGAACACCAAGGGCGAGGTCTTTCTTCAGGAAACCCCGGTCGCGGTCGAAGACCTCGCGCCGCGCCTCATTGCCATCACGAACTCCGGCTACGAGGAGCGCATCTACGTACGCGGCGACCGCAACGTGAACTACGGGCAGGTGATGAAGGTGATGGGCACGCTGTCCGGGGCGGGCTTCCGTCGAGTCGCGCTCGTCACCGAGCTGGAGCAGGGGAGCTGATCTGACGCCATGCGTGCCGGCCTCGTCACCTCCTCGGCGGCGCACGCCCTGGTCCTCGCCTGGGGGATCTGGAATTTTGGCGTCGCCAAGCCCTTCGACGTCGGGCCGACCGAGGCGCTTCCGGTCGAGATTCTGACCCCGCAGGAATTCGACGCCATGACCAAGGGCTCGAAGACCTCGAAGAAGGTCGACGCGCCCAAGCAGAAGGCCGAGCAGGTCGCGGAGGCCGAGTCCGAGCCGGTCGACGACGATACGCCCATCGCCAAGGAAGACGTGAAGGCCCCTCCGCCGCCGGCTCCGCCCACGCCTGCGCAGGCCGAGGCGCCGCCGAAGCCGGACCCCGCGAAGCTCGCCGCTGAGAAGGCCGCCAAGGCGGAGAAGGCGGAAAAGGCCGCGCAGGAGAAGGCCGCCGCCGAGACCGCCGCGAAGGCGGAGGCCGACAAGGCCGCTCAGGCCAAGGCCGCCCAGGAAAAAGCCGCTCAGGCCGCTCAGGCGAAAGCGGCGCAGGACAAGGCCGCCGCCGAGAAGGCCGAGAAGCTGGCGGAGGCCGCCGACGCCGAACTGCGCGCCAAGGCCGCCGCCGAGAAGGCCGCCGCCGCGGAGAAGGCGGCCCAGGAAAAGGCCGCTCAGGAAAAAGCCGCCGCCGAACAGGCGGCCGCCGAGAAGGCTGCGAAGGAAAAGGCGGACAAGCTCGCCAAGGCCAAGGCCGACGCGGAGAAGGCCGCGAAGGCCGAGGCTGAAAAGCTCGCCAAGGCGGAAGCCGAGAAGCTCGCCAAGGCCGAGAAGGCCGCCAAGGAGAAGGCCGAGGCCGCCAAGGCGGCGAAGGCCGCGGAACGCAAGTTCGACCCGGACAAGATTGCGAGCCTGCTCGGCAACAAGGCTTCGTCCAGCGACAGCGCGCTGAAGGATGTCCGCGATCCCAGCCGCAAGGCCGCGTCCGCGCGCGACGCCGCACCCGAGACCACCGCCGGCACTTCGCGCGGCGCGGCGAGCAAGCTCTCGATGTCTGAGCGCACCGGCATCGACAACGCGGTGCGCGAACAGGTCATGCAGTGCTGGAGCCCGCCGCTCGGCGCGTCCGGCTCGGAGTCGCTCGCGGTCCGCGTGCAGTTCACGCTGAACGCCGACGGCTCGCTCGCCGACGGACCGACGGTTGTGAACTCGTCGTCGCACCCGGCGTTCCGCGCCGCCGCCAGCGCCGCCACGCGCGCGGTCCAGCGCTGCGCCCCTCTGAAGCTGCCGGCCTCCGGATACGACTACTGGAAGCAGGTCACGATCAATTTCGATCCCCGCGACATGGCCGGCGGATGAGCGCTTTCGTCCCGTTCGCCCAGCCGATCGCCCCTCAGAACGGCGCCCTCCGGGGCGCGCCCTCCGCCCGACCGTGCGCGTAGCCCCCGCTCCGCCCATCCTCTTCGTCCTGTCTCCGCCGGCCGCCCCGGCCGCCCGAAACGGATAGCCCTCATGTCGCTTTCACTTGCTCAGCTCCTCCGCGCCCTGGCCGTCATCGCCACCCTGATCGGGCTCGCGGCGATGGCCCCGGCCGCGCGCGCGGACGTGAACATCGACCTCAACCAGGGCAACGTTCAGCCCATGCCGATCGCGATCCCCGAGTTCCTCGGGCAGGGGGCGGACGCCGAGATGGCCCGCAACATCGCGAGCGTCGTCGAGGCCGACCTGAAGCGCTCGGGGCTGTTCGCGCCGATCGACCACAAGGCCTTCATCGAGAAGATCAGCAACACCGACGCGGCGCCGCGCTTCGGCGACTGGCGCATCATCAACGCCCAGGCGCTGGTGACGGGCCGCGTCGTGCGGCAGGGCGACGGCCGCGTGCGGACCGAGTTCCGGCTGTGGGACGTGTTCGCGGGCAACCAGCTCGACGGCCAGCAGTTCTTCACCGACAAGAACTGGCGCCGCGTGGCGCACCTGATCGCCGACATGGTCTACGAGAAGCTGACGGGCGAGAAGGGATACTTCGACACCCGCGTCGTCTATGTCGACGAGAGCGGCCCGAAGGACCGCCGCGTCAAGCGGCTCGCGATCATGGACCAGGACGGCTTCAACTCCCGCTACATCACGGGCGGCGACGAGCTGGTGCTGACGCCGCGCTTTAGCCCGACGAGCCAGGAAATCACCTACATGGCGTTCGGGCGCGCCGAGCCGCGCGTCTACCTGCTGAACATCGAGACCGGCCAGCGCGAGGTCGTCGGCAACTTCCCCGGCATGACCTTCTCGCCGCGCTTCTCGCCCGACGGGCAGAAGGTGATCATGAGCCTGCAGCAGGGCGGCGACTCCAACCTCTACGCCATGGACCTGCGCTCGCGCGCCACCACGCGCCTGACCGACAGCGGCGCGATCGACACCTCGCCGTCGTATTCGCCGGACGGCGCCCGGATCGTGTTCGAGAGCGACCGCGGCGGCAACCAGCAGATCTACGTCATGAGCGCGAGCGGGGGCGGGGCGCAGCGCATCTCCTTCGGCGAGGGGCGCTACTCGACGCCGGTGTGGAGCCCACGCGGCGACCTGATCGCCTTCACCAAGCAGTCCGGCGGCAAGTTCGCGATCGGCGTGATGCGCCCCGACGGCTCCGGCGAGCGCATCCTCACCGAGGGCTTTCACAACGAAGGCCCGACCTGGGCGCCGAACGGCCGCGTGCTGATGTTCTTCCGCGAGCAGGGCGCTGGGCCGAAGATCTACTCCATCGACGTCACCGGCCGGAACGAGCAGGTCGTCCCCACCCCGGGCTTCGCCTCCGATCCCGCCTGGTCGCCCCCGCTGAACTGAGGCGACGGTCTCTGACGAAATGGCCCGGCGCCGCTGGGCCATCCCCTTCCGATGACATGGCGGTCCCGGCGGGTTCCTAGTCTGCGGACTGGGGCGCACGACCGGGCGTGTGTCTCCAAAGACTCAGACGAGCCGAAAACGCGGGCGAGAGCTGGCGCGGCCATCGCTCCGACACGATCGGCCGCGCAGGGTCCGGTAACCAACGTTTAAGCCTAACGGAACCTTCGGTTAACTGGGAGACGGCTATGGTTGCGGCAACCGAAAGCCACAAGGAGTCATCGGGGATGTTGCGTGCCATGCGTATCGGCCAGGGCGGAAAGCTCGCGGCCGCGATCTGCGCGACGCTGCTTCTGGCAGCCTGCGCGAAAAAGGGCGCCGGCGACGGCATGGACGGCATGAACGGGTCGGGCGGCTACGGCGCCGGCGGCCGCGGCGGCCCTCCCGGCAGCCAGCAGGACTTCGTCGTGAACGTCGGCGACCGCGTCTTCTTCGAGACCGACTCGACCGAGCTCACCACCACCGCGCGTTCGACGCTCGACAAGCAGGCCCAGTGGCTCTCGCGCTACCCGCGCTACGGCATCCTGATCGAGGGCCACGCCGACGAGCGCGGCACCCGCGAGTACAACTTCGCGCTCGGCGCTCGGCGTTCGCAGGTCACCCGCGACTACCTCGCGGCCCGCGGCGTCGGCGGCGGCCGCGTCCGCTCCACGTCCTACGGCAAGGAGCGGCCGGTCGCGGTGTGCGACGACATCTCCTGCTGGTCGCAGAACCGCCGTGCGGTTACTGTGCTGCAGGGCGGCGCCGGAATGTGATCGACTTCGGGTCCGGCGGCCGCGGCTTCGGCCGTCCGCCGCCGGACCCGGCCCTAATTCGGCCGAACTGGACGCTTAACCGCGTGAAATCGTTGCTCTATCAGCTCGGATTCGTCGCACCCATGTTCAAAGCCGCGCGCTCACCGTTCGTCCGACGCTTGGCGCTCGGCGCCGTCCTGACGTGCGCGCCCTTCGCCGCCGCGGCGATGGAGGCCGACGCCGGGTCCGCGCCGTCCTGGCTGGAGACCCGCGTCGAGGGTCTCGAGACCAGGCTCGCCTTCTTCGGGGCCGGCCGCGAGGAGCGCCCGGCCTATTCCTCGCCGGTGCAGCCGGCGCAGTCGTCCTCGCTCGCCGACATCGCGGTCCGGCTCGACCGGCTCGAGAACCAGATGCGGCAGCTGAACGGGCGGCTCGACGAAATCCAGTTCCAGACCAAGCGCAACGATGAGGCCCTGAAGCGTTTCCAGGGCGACGTCGACTTCCGCCTGCAGGACCTCGAGAGCGGCAAGGGCGGCGGCGCGAAGCCCGGCAGGCGGGGCGACGCCGGCGGCGGCGCGACGGTCGGCGACCTCGGCGCTCCGCCCGCCGGGCGTTCGTCCGGCGCCGCGCCCTCCAATCTCGGCGCGCCCCGCGGCGGCGACACCATCGGCGGCCTGATCGACGACGGCGGCCCGGGCGACGACCCGAACGCGCCGATGAGCATCCGCCCGCCCGGCGCCCGCCAGAGCGCGGCCGTCGGCCCGACCGGCGCCGTGCCTCAGGGCGGCGGCGGCATGTCGGTCGGCACCGGCGATCCGCGCGACCAGTTCGACATGGGCGTCGGCTTCATCCAGCGCCGCGACTACGAGCTGGCGGACTCGACCTTCCGCGACTTCCTGCGTGCCTATCCCAAGGACCCGCGCGCCGCCGAAGCGCAGTACTGGCTGGGCGAGAGCCTCTACCAGCGCAAGAAGTACACCGACGCCGCGGACAGCTTCTACAAGATCTACGTCGACGCCCCGCAGTCCGCCAAGGCGCCCGAGAGCATGATGAAGCTCGGGATGGCGCTGAACGGCATGGGCAAGAAGGACGAGGCCTGCGCGACCATCGCGGAGGCCGGCAAGAAGTACGCCCGCATCAAGCCGCAGACCGACCGCGAGCTGAAGCGCATCTCTTGCTGACGTCGGGCGGGCCCTTCGCCGGGCTTACGCCGCGCCCTTCGGACGCCTAAGCTGGCGCCGACCACGCGCGAGGAGACCGTTTTCGTGCTCGACGGCCGCTGCGGCGAAGCCGCGCCGCTCGGCGCGGACGAGATCGACGCGCTGTTAACCCCGGCGTTCGCCGAAGTTAACCTCGTGTTGATCGCCGTGTCCGGCGGAGCGGACTCGATGGCGTTGCTCGCGCTCGCCGCCGACTGGGCCGCGACGAGGACCGGAACCCGGCTGTCCGTCGCCACCGTCGACCATTCCCTGCGTCCCGAATCCGCCGCCGAAGCCCGCGCCGTCGCCCTGGCCGCGACCGCGCTCGGCCTGCCGCACGCCCGGCTGGAGGCGCCCTTAGGCCGCGGCGCGCGGGTCGAGGAGACGGCGCGGGACGCCCGCTACGCCGCGCTCTCCGCCCACGCCGCCGCGATCGGCGCCGAGGCCCTCGCCACCGCCCATACGCTCGACGACCAAGCCGAGACGGTGCTGATGCGGCTCGCCGCCGGCAGCGGCCCCGCCGGGCTCGCGGCCATGCGGCCCAAGAGCATGAGGGGGCGGCTGGTCCATCTGCGGCCGTTGCTCGGCGTGCCGAAGGCCCGGCTGGTGGCGACGCTGCGGGCGCGCGGCTGGGGCTGGTCCGAGGACGCCATGAACGCCGATCCCGCCTTCTGCCGCGCCCGCCTCCGCGCCAGCCGCGCAGTCCTCGCGGACGAAGGCCTGACGGCCGAACGCCTCGGCGTCTTCGCCCGCCGCGCCGCCCGCGCGGAGGACGCTCTCCTGGCCGTCGAGGAGAAGGCGGCGGCGGCCCATCTCAGCCTCGCGCCGAACCGCGCCGTCATCGCTCCCGAGGCATCGGCTCTGCCCGCCGAGATCCGCCTCAGGCTGCTCGCCCGCGCGGTGGCCGCGCTCGGGGCCGGCCGCGTCCGGCTCGACCGTCTTGAGCGTCTGTTCGAACGAACCTCCGCGACCGCCTCCGGCGCCGCGACCCTCGCCGGAGCGCGCGTGGCCTGGACCGTGGACGGCCGGATCGTCGTCACCGCGGCGCCGCCTCGCAGGGACGTGGCGTCGGAGCCTAAGCGCGGCTAAGACTGACGTATGACCCGGGTCAGCCGCCTTTTCCGCGCGCTCGCGCTCGTCGCCGCCTATCTGCTGGCGGTCGAGGGCGTCGTCGCGTCGGCCGCCGCCAGCGCCCATGCTGGCCGCATGGCGAGCGTCGACGGCCTGGCCGCGCTCTGCGGGGCGGGTCCGGCGTCGACCGAGGATCCGGCTGCGCTCTGCGCCTGCGACGACCTCTGCCGCCTCCCGCCCTCCGCCGTCCTCGGCGCCGCGTCGCCCGCCGTCGGCGCGCTGGCGACGACGTCGTCAGGCGTCTCCGACGTCGGCGTCGCGAGCGCGATCCCCGGCGCGCCGCGGCGGATGGGCATGGCCCGCGGGCCGCCGGCGCCGGCGCGTCCCGCCTGAGCCACACCCCTTTTCATCCCGCGGAGCCGAGGCGTCAGCCCCTCCGCCCGGAGCACGAGATCATGATCCGCACCGTTATCGGCGCTGTCGCCGCCCTTGGCCTCATGGCCGCCGCCGCGTCCGCCCACGAGTACAAGGCCGGCACGCTCGAAATCGCCCACCCCTGGGTCCGCGCCACGGCGCCGGGCGCCAAGGTCGGCGGCGGCTTCCTGGTCGTCACGAACACGGGCAAGGAGGCCGACCGCCTCGTCTCCGTCGCCGCGAGTTTCGCCGACAAGACCGAACTGCACGAGAGCCTCACCGAAGACGGCGTGGCCAAGATGCGCCCTCTCGTGAACGGCGCCGAGGCGCCCGCCGACGGCAAGCTGGAGTTCACGCCCGGCGGCAAGCACATCATGTTCGTCGGGCTCAAGCAGCCCTTCAAACAGGGTGAGAAGCTGAAGGCCACGCTGACGTTCGAGAAGGCGGGAACGGTCGACGTCGAGTTCGCCGTCGAGGCCGTGGGCTACCGTCCGGCGGGCGAGCCGAAGGGCGCCGAGATGCACATGGGGCACTGAGGCGCGCTGCGGGCTTCGAGGCGCGATTCGTCTCGAAGCCCGCTGGTTCTACGTGGTTTTCTTGCGCCGCGTCAGCAGCGCGTCGACGACGAGCATCGCCAGCAGCGACGCTCCGACGAGCGGGAACAGCGCGCCTGCAACCGCGACGATCGCCACCACGCCGATGGTCGCGCGGCTGTCGAGCGGCGGCGGCGGAATGCCGAGCGAGCCCTTCGGCCGCCGCTTCCACCACATGACGGCGGACGAGACGCAGAGTCCGACGAGGGCGATGCAGACGGCGAGCATGAAGAGCTGGTTCGCCCGGCCGTACTCCTGGCCCATGTGGACGCTGATGCCCCATTCGATCGCCTTGGCCGCCGGGCCGTAGTCGGCGAAGCGCGCGTCGACCAGCGTCATGCCGGAGTACTGGTCAATGTGGGCGACGCGCTGGCCGCTCACGTCGTCGGGGTAGGCCGAGGCGGAGTAGACGCCGTTCGGGCCGGCCGGCAGCGCGAGGCCATAGCCGGCGGGAAAGCCCATGCCCGCGAAGATCGTCGCGGCGGCGTCCACGCCGAGCGGCGGGGCGTCCTGCGGCGTGGACTGCGGCATGGGCGCGGCCTGCAGGGTCCAGCCCGTGCCGGGGATGGCGACGCCGGTCGGCACCGGCGACATCGGGATGTTGGCGCGGACGCCGCTGGGGTAGCCGCCGCCGGTCTGGAACAGCACGGTCTTCAGTCCCGCGCCCCACACCAGCGACCACGGCATGCCCGTGAGCGCGAGGAAGGCGATGAACAGCCCCGCGAAGGCGCCGGTGACGGCGTGGAGGTCGCGCCAGAACACGCGCTTCGCCGGCGTCGCGCGCACCGTGACCACGCCGCCGCGGTGGCCGCGCGGCCACCACAGGTAGATCCCCGTCGCCACCAGCACGATCGCCCAGCCCGCCGCGATCTCGATCAGCGCGTTCGCGGGGCGCCCGAACAGCGCCAGCGAGTGCAGGCGGCGGACATAGCCCATCACCGAGCCGCCCTCGGGCAGGGCGCCGAGGACGCGGCCGTCGTAGGGGTCGACGTAGACGATCTCGCCCGGACCGTGGCCGCCGCGCAGCGTCACCTCCGCCGAGCCGTCCGGCGTCGCCGGCCCCCGGAAGGCGGCGGCCTTGCCGGGACGGCCCTGGACCGCGGCCGCGATGATGTCGCCCGGCGGCAACGGCGCCGCCGCACGCGCCTCGACGGTCTTGAGATCGGCGTAGACCAGCCCGTCGATCTCATCGCGGAACAGGTAGGCGCCGCCGGTGACCGCGAGAATGAATAGGAAGGGGAGCGTGAACAGCCCGGCGTAGAAGTGCCAGCGCCACACGGCGCGGTAGACGTTCTCGCGCGTTACGGCGGCGCGGGCGGGCGCTTGCAGAGTGGCGTCGGTCATCGGCGGCGGGCTCCCCGGATCAGCCGTTCGCTAGCATAAGTCGGGCCTTGGTGGGATGCGACCTGTGCGGAGGTAAGCGGTTCGCCGCGAAACGCTCACGCAGCGTTATCCAGAAGCAATCCGCCTTCCACCCGCGCATGCGCCCCCCGAATCCGCTAGAGATGGCGGGTGTCCTCCGCCGCCCTGACGTTTCCGTCGTCCGTCGCCCTCGAGCCCGCGCTCGAGGCGGAGAAGCGGCGCGTGCTGAAGACCGCCTTCGGCTTCGACGAGTTCCGTCCCGGCCAGGAGCGCGTGATCGACGCGCTGCTCGCCGGCCGGGACGTGCTGGCTGTGATGCCGACCGGCGCGGGCAAGTCGCTCTGCTATCAGGTGCCGGCGCTGGTCTCCGGGGGGCTCGCGGTCGTCGTCTCGCCGCTGATCGCTCTGATGGACGACCAGGTCGCGGGGCTGCGGCTCGACGGCGTCTGCGCCGAGGCGATCCACTCCGGGAAATCCCGCGACGAGAACGTCGCCTCCTGGCGGCGGGTGGCCTCGGGCGAAGCCAAGCTGGTCTACATGGCGCCCGAGCGGCTGATGACCGAGCGCATGCTGGGGGCGCTCGGCCGGCTGCCGGTGTCGCTGGTGGCGATCGACGAGGCGCACTGCATCTCGCAATGGGGCCACAGCTTCCGCTCGGAGTACCTCACGCTCGGGCGGCTCAGGGACGCGCTGCCCGGCGCCCGGATCGTGGCGCTGACCGCGACCGCCGACGACGCCACCCGCGCCGATATCATCGAAAAATTGTTTTCGGGTAAGGCGGACTCCTTCGTGTCCGGTTTCGACCGCCCCAACATCGCGATTTCCGTCGCCGACAAGCGCGACGTCGGGACCGCGATCGAGCGCTACGTGACCGCGCGGCCGGGGATGAGCGGCGTGGTCTACCGGCTCTCGCGCAAGAAGGTCGAGGAAACGGCCGCGAACCTCCGGAAGTCCGGCGTCAACGCGCTCGCCTACCACGCGGGGCTCGAGGCCTCCGAACGGGCCGCGGCGCAGGAGACGTTCCTGGCCGAGCCCGGCATCGTCATGGTCGCGACCGTCGCCTTCGGCATGGGCATCGACAAATCCGACGTGCGCTACGTCGTCCACGGCGACATCCCGGGCTCGCTCGAGGCCTACTACCAGGAGATCGGCCGCGCGGGCCGCGACGGAGCGCCCGCTGAAGCGCTGATGTTCTATGGCCTCGAGGACGTGCGCACCCGCCGCCGCTTCATCGACGAGCAGGAGAGCGACGACGAGCGCAAGCGGGTGGAGGCGCGCCGGCTCGACGCGCTCGTGGGCTTCTGCGAGACCACCTCCTGCCGCCGCCAGACCCTGCTCGCCTACTTCGGCGAAACCACCGCCCCGTGCGGCAACTGCGACGTCTGCCTCGACCCGCCGGAGGTGATCGACGGCACGCGGGAGGCGCGGCTGCTGCTGGGCCTCGTCGCGGCCACCGGCGAACGCTTCGGCGCGGCGCACATCGTGGCGCTCGCCGTCGGCCACATGTCCGAGACGGTGGAGGCCCGCGGCCACGACCGTTTGCCGGGCTTCGGCAAGGGCGCCGAACGGCCGGCGGCGGAGTGGCGCGGCATCGTGCGGCAGCTCGTGGCGCTGGGCGCGCTCAAGGTCGAGGCTGGCGCCTACGGCGGCCTGCAGCTCAGTCCGAAGGGCGGCCGCATTCTCGACGGCGCCGAGACGGTGACGATCGCCAAGCCCAAGGAGAAGAAGCGCGAGCGCCGCCGCATGGTCGCCGAGAGCGCCGGCTTCGACGGGGTGGACGGCGAACTCCTCGGCCGCCTCAAGGCGTTGCGGCGTGAACTCGCGATCGCCCGCGCGGTGCCGGCCTACGTGATCTTCGCGGACCGCACGCTGGTCGAGATGGCGGCCACCAAGCCGCAGACCCCGAACGCGCTCGCCCGCGTGAAGGGGGTCGGCGCGGCGAAGCTCGACGCATTCGGCGACGTGTTTCTGAAGGTTCTGAACGGCGGGTAAGGCGACGGCGGTAGGGGTCCGTCGCCCTGGCTCATCTAACGCGCCGTGATCGAACGCGCGTCGTAAAACGCGCCGTCATGGTCCGGCTTGACCGGACCATCCATGTCCGAGGCAGAGCTCCACGCCTGCGATGGGTCCTCCGGTCAAGCCGGAGGACGACGGGGCGCTTTACGTCCGAAGTCTCTTCCGCCTTCTACGGCGTGGCGCACGTCAGCTCGTAGAGCGCGATTCCGCTCGTCGTCGCCACGTTCAGGCTGTCGAAGCCCGTGGCCATCGGCACGCGCGCGGTGGTCGTCCGCGCCATCAGATCCGCGGGGAGCCCGGGGCCTTCCGCGCCCAGCAGCAGCGCGGTGCGGGGCGCGGGCGGAACCGCGGCGATGTCGTGCGTCCCCGCAGGGCTCAGCGCCAGCGTCCGAAATCCTCCCGCCGCCAGCGCGTCCAGCAACGCGTGTCCCGAACCGCCGCGGGCGAACGGCAGGACGAGGCTCGCGCCGACCGACACCCGGATCGCCTTGCGGTAGAGCGGGTCGCAGCTGGTCTCGTCGAGCAGCACCGCGTCCGCGCCGAAAGCCGCGGCGTTGCGGAAGATCCCGCCGACGTTGTCGTGATTCGCGACGCCGACCAGCGCGACGACCAGGGCCTTCGCCGGCAGGCGCGCGAGCAGCTCCGCTGCAGTTTCGGGCTGCGCACGGCGGGCGATGGCGAGGACGCCGCGGTGAATGTGGAAGCCGACCACGGCGTCCATCACGACCTGTCCCGCCGCGTAGACCGGGATCTCGGGCGGCAGCTTCGTGAGCAGGTCGCCGAGCGCATCGAGCCGGTTCTCGGCGATCAACAGGCTTTCGGGCGCGTGGGCGGAAGGCGCGCCGCGTCCGCCCTCAATCAACAGGCGCAACACCACCTCGCCCTCGGCGACGAAGCGCTCGCCGCGCCCCACCACATCGCGCTCGCGCACCGCCCGGTAGGGGGCGACGCGGGCGTCGTCGGGGTCGGTTATGGGGATCGAAGTCATGGCGCGGCCTCGCGGCTCACCCCGCCAGCTCCTCGCGCATCATCTCGAGCTCGAGCCAGCGCTCCTCCGACGCGGCCTTTTCGGCCTCCGCTTTCGCGAGGTCGTCGCTCGTTTTAGCGAAGGCCTTCGGGTCTTTGGCGTAGAGCTGAGGGTCGGCGAGCTTGGCGGCGAGCTTCGCGATCTCGGCCTCGAGCGTCTGGATGCGCTTGGGCAAGGTTTCGAGCGCGTGCTGGTCCTTGAACGACAGCTTCTTCCGCGCGGCGGGCTGGGCGGAAGGGGAGGCCGCGCCCTTCGTGCGGCCCAACCCCTGCTGCGCCGCCGGTCCGCGCGCGTCGACGCCGCGGCCGCGCTGGTTGACCATGTCGGCGTAGCCGCCGGCATACTCCTGCCAGCGGCCGTCGCCCTCGGAGGCGATGACGGCGTCGACCGTGCGGTCGAGGAAGTCGCGGTCATGGCTGACGAGGATCACGGTGCCGGGATACTCGCCGATCATCTCCTGCAGCAGGTCCAGCGTCTCAAGGTCGAGGTCGTTGGTGGGCTCGTCGAGCACCAGCAGGTTCGAGGGCTGGGCCAGCGCGCGGGCCAGCAGCAGGCGGCCGCGTTCGCCGCCGGAGAGCGCCGAGAGCGGCGAGCCGGCCTGCTCCGGGCCGAACAGGAAGTCCTTCATGTAGGATACGACGTGCTTGGTCTGGCCGCCGACCTCCACCGTGTCGCCGCGGCCATGGGTCAACGCCTCGCGCAGGGTGGTCGAGGGGTCGAGGCTCGCGCGCTTCTGGTCGAGGGTCGCGATCTCGACGTTGGCGCCGATCCGGATCACCCCTTCGTCCGGCGCGAGCGCGCCGGTGATGAGGTTCAGCAGCGTGGTCTTGCCCGCGCCGTTCGCGCCCACCAGGCCGATGCGGTCGCCGCGCGCGATGCGGGTGGAGAAGTCCGCGACGATCGGGCGGTCGTCGTAGGCCTTGGAAACGTTCTTCGCCTCGACGACCAGCGCGCCGGAGGTCGAGCCTTCGGTCACCGTCAGCTGCACCGACCCTTGCGCCTTGCGCTGGGTCCGGCGCTTCTCGCGCAGGTCGTCGAGCGCCCGCAGCCGTCCCATGTTGCGCTTGCGCCGGGCAGTCACGCCGTAGCGCAGCCAGTCCTTCTCGCGCTCAATCTGGCGGTCGAGCTTGTGGCGGTCCAGTTCCTCCTGGGCGAGCTGCTCGTCGCGCCAGGCTTCGAACACGCCGAACCCCTTGTCGAGCTTGCGGGTGCGGCCGCGGTCGAGCCAGAGCGTCGCGCGGGTGAGCGTCTCGAGAAAGCGGCGATCATGGCTGATGAGCACGAGCGCCGAACGGGAGTTCCGGAGCTCCGCCTCCAGCCATTCGATCGCAGGAAGATCAAGATGGTTGGTGGGCTCGTCCAGCAGCAGGATGTCGGGTTCGGGCGCGAGCGTGCGGGCGAGCGCGGCGCGGCGCGCTTCGCCGCCCGACAG
This sequence comes from Methylopila capsulata, assembly GCF_016907975.1. Lineage (GTDB taxonomy): Bacteria > Pseudomonadota > Alphaproteobacteria > Rhizobiales > Methylopilaceae > Methylopila > Methylopila capsulata. The sequence goes on along the minus strand of NZ_JAFBCY010000003.1, from coordinate 534,965 downwards.
CGTGGCGGGCGCCTCCTCGCCGGTGAGGCCGAGCGCCATCAGCAGGTAGGACGCGCGGTGCTCGTCGTCGCCGGGGGCCAGCCCGCCCTCGACATAGGCGCGCGTGGTGGCGAAGCCCGAGAGGTCGGGCTCCTGCGGGAGGTAGCGGATCGTCGCGCCGGGCTGCACGAAGCGCGAGCCGCCGTCGGCCTCGACCAGCCCGGCCGCGATCTTGAGCAGGGTGGACTTGCCCGAGCCGTTGCGGCCGACGAGGCCAAGGCGCTCGCCGGCCGAGACCGAGATTTCGGCGCCGTCGAGCAGCGGGCGGCCGCCAAAGGTGAGGCGGACATCTTTGAGCAGAAGAAGGGGAGGAGCCATGGGCGGCAATTAGGCCCACGCGGCACGCGCCCGCAAGGGCGTCAGCGCTTCGCGGTCTCGGAACGCGCCATTCCGATCTTTGGCTCCTCGGAGGCCAGCGCGACTTCGAACTCCACGCGGCCTTGGTCCCATTCGCCCACCGCGCTGCCGATCTGCTCGGTGTAGGCGCGGATCAGCCGCAGCGGCAGGCCGGTCGTGGGCAGCCAGTTCTGGTTCTGCGATTCGATGATCAGAGCCAGGCGCCGGCCGGGGCGCTGGACGATCGAGAGCGTCGCGTCGCCGCCGGCCGCGGCCGCGGCGCTCAGCAGCTCCATCACCAGCAGCGACAGAGGCACCGCGCGATCCAGATCGACTTCGCCGACCGGGCCGGGCGTCAGGATCGTCACCTCGAAGCGGCGTTCGCCCACGGCGTCGCGCGCCTGCAGCGCCACATCGCGGATCAGTTCGCCCACCTCGACGTGGCCGATCTCGCCGCTGGCGTAGGACGCCTTGTAGGCGGCGGCCATCGCGCGCACCCGGTCTTCCGGCGCGCGCAGCACCGCCGACAGCGACTGCGGCGCTTCCTGCCGCTGCAGGGCGAGCAGGCTGGCGATCATCTGGAAATTGTTCTTCACCCTGTGATGAAGCTCGCGCAGAAGCCGGTCGCGCTCGTCGAGCGCCGTCGTCAGCGCCTGCGACCGCTCCTCGATCCGCCCCGACATGGCGTCGAGCGCGTCCCCAAGGCGCGCGATCTCCAGCGGCGCCTTCTCGAAGTCCACGGCGCGCACGTCCATCCGGTCGCCCTGGCTTGCTTCAGCGGTCACGCGCAGCGCGCGAAGCCATTTGAGGACGAAGCGCTCGATGCCGAACAGAACGAGGCCGATGCAGAGCAGGCTCATCAGCGCCGGCATGCCCAGCGCCAGCAGGAGCCACTGCGTCTGGCGTCGCCCCATAAAGTCGAACGGCGCGGCGGCGATCGCCACAGCGTCGCTTCCCGGCACCGGAGCGAGCGCGTAGCGATAGGGCCGTCCGTCTGCGCCACGCGCCTTTCGGATCCGCGAGTCGCTGGCGAGCGGATCGCGAGGCGCTCCGTCCGGCGGCAGCCACGCCCCCCCAAACGACGAGGGCGAGTCCTCCGCGAGCACCTGACCGCTTTTATCGAGGATCGCGGCGGCGATCATCGCTCGGGAGTCGCCGTCTTGGAACACGATCCGCCGGGCGTCGTCGTCGAGCCGGCTCTCAGCGGCGAGCCCCTTGGCGCGCGCGCCCACGAGGTTCGCGGCCTGAACCAGCCGGTCGCGATCGACCAGATCGGCCGCCCGGAAATCGCGCACGCCGATCCATACGGCGAGAACGATCACCGGGAGATTGGCCGCGATCAGTAGGAGCGCGATACGGCTGCGCAGCGTCTTCAACACGGGGGGCACCGGACCGGCGAACGAGCGTCGAACGGCCTTAACAGAGCGAGGTCAAGCGACGCCAGACCGATCCTGCGGCCCGAGAGCCGCGCGAAGGGCGGGCTCGAGCCCGATCTCGCTGACATCGAGATTGAGCTTCCGAGCCAGCGCGTTGCGAGCGCGGTTGACGCGGCTTTTGACGGTTCCCACGGCGCAGCCCGCGATCTCGGCGGCCTCCTCGTAGGAGAATTCGGCGGCGCCGATCAGCACCAGCGCCTCGCGTTGCTCCTCCGGGAGACCATCGAGCGCCTTCCGGAAGTCCACGAGATCCATGTGGCCGTTCTGGGCCGGAGCGACGGCGACGCTTTCGGCGAACACGCCGTCGGTGTCCTGCACCTCACGTTTCCGCCGCCGGATATCCGAGATGTAGACGTTGCGAAGGATGGTGAAGAGCCAGGCGCGCATGTTCGTGCCCTCGGTGTAGCTTCCGAGGTTCCGCCAAGCCTTGACCAGGGTTTCCTGAACCAGGTCGTCCGCTCGGTCGATCTGGCCGGAAAGCGACACGGCGAAGGCGCGCAGGCTAGGTATGTGAATCAGCAGTTCGTCGCGCGGGGGCCGCGGCTGCGCCTCGCTCATCGCGCACCGTTCTGACGCGCGTCCGTATCGTCGGCGGGCGGATCAACCTGCTTGGCGTCAAGTTCGGCTAGCAGTTCAAGAAAACGATCCGGCACAGGCTGGTTCAGAATGTCGACATATCCGGCTCGGAGCTGACGTCCGATGTGCGACTGCACATCCGTATCAAGCTTCGTGTCGTCCGCCTTTCGTTGAGTCATCAAATCACCTTCATGCGAACGTGAAGCCCGCTTTCACGTTCTGCGCCATCGCAGCGCACGCCCCCGAACGCAACGGCCAAGCATGACGTCCAACGCTTGACGTTCCGCTAACGCTAAAAATCGATGAACCCAAACCGTTCGTTCGCCTACGCCTGCTCGTCAGCGCGATGCAAACGGCGATCCTTCGTTCAGACCCGCAACCTCGCCTTTGCTCACGGTGGTCACGCGCGCCACCCTGTCGTCGTGTCGAACCGCGACGGTCACGTTCACTCCGGACGCCGCGACCTCGGATGTAGGCCCGACGCCGGCCGCGACCAGACGGTCCGCCTTCGAAACCGTGGAAATCTGATCAGCGGGCACACCGCCCGACGAAAGGGCGAAAACTGCGACCGACACGCCAAGCGCGGCGATCAAGCACCGCCCGATCCGGCGGTGGTTCTCCGCAGCATGATCGCGACGGCCGAAGACGGGATACGCACGATATGGACTGTGGGTCAGGTAAGCCATGATCGTGTCCTCTAGTGGGTTCGGAGGAGCGGGCGGCGTTCTCAGTTTTCTGCGATCGCTCGCAGCATCCAGACGGCTTTCTCGTGGAACGCTAGCCGAGCGCTGAGCAGGTCGTGGGTGACGAAATCCTGCCTATCCTCCGCTTCGGCGGCGCCTTCGCGTATGACGCGCGCAAGGCTCTCGTGGTCGTCCGCGAGTTCCTCGATCATCGCCTGCGCGGTCGTCCGCGAACCGAGCGACAGCGCCTTGTCGAGGCCCGATGTCGCCTTCCCGGTCGGCATGACATGCCCAAGCGCGCGGATGCGCTCGGCCATCTGGTCGATCGCCGCGAACAGGTCGCGGTAGTGCTGCTGGGTGATCGTATGGATCGGCTGGAAAAGCGGCCCGGTGACATTCCAGTGGACCACCTGAGAGCGAAGCAACAGACGATAGGTCTGCACCGTCAGGTCGGTCAGCGTCTCCGCGATGATCTTTCGATCGGAGTCGCCCAAGCCCGTCCGGATCTTTTCTTCGCTTGAAGCGGCTACCTTGAGCGCCGTCGCTTTCGCCATCTTCGTCTCCCGGCCTGTCGCCGCGCCGGCCCATTTCGATCGGGCTCTCTGACGTCGTCGGAGCGATAACGCGGAGATGACAGGAAAGTTTCAGGGAGCGTGCGGCGGTATGCGACCGTCCAGAACGAACACGGGCCGGATCACCGATCCGGCCCGTGTTCGTTCTGGACAAAACCGCGAGAGCGGCCCTCAGGCGGGGGCGCGACCCGGGTTTCGCGCACGGGCGCCGAAGAACAGCGCCTGGCTGACGATCGCCTTCACCGTCGAGGCCTGGAAGGGCTTCGTGACGAGGAACACGGGCTCGGGCCGCGTGCCGCTCAGCAGGCGCTCGGGGTAGGCGGTGATGAAGATCACCGGCACCTCGAGCTTCGGCAGCATCTCCTGAACGGCCTCGAGGCCGGAGCTGCCGTCCGCGAGCTGAATGTCGGCGAGGACCAGCCCGGGATTCGTCTTCGCGGCCATGGCGACGGCTTCGGTGTGCGTGCGCGCCGTGCCCACCACCCGGTGACCGAGATCTTCGACCAGCTTGGCGAGATCCATGGAGATGATCGGCTCGTCCTCGATGATGAGCACGTCCGTTGCGACCTGCTCGGCGATTTCACGCCCGGCCTCGTCGATCGCGGTGTTGATCTCGCTGTGGGAGAGGCCGAGGATCTGGCCGGCTTCGGCCGGGGAAAACCCTTCGACGGACACGAGAAGGAACACCTGACGAGACCGAGGCGTGAGCGCCTCGATGGTGCGCTCCGCCTGCGCGGCCTCTAGCCCGGTCTCGACGTTCAGCGCCACCGACGACCATATCCGCGAGAATATGGCGTAAAGCCCAACGCGCGGGTCGGTGTCGGAAGGAAAGATCCGCGGGTCGGCGATCAGCGCCTTGAGCACGGCCGCGACGTAGGCGTCGCCGCTGTCCTGCCGCCCGGTCAGGGCGCGGGCGTAACGGCGGAGAAAGGGCAGGTGAGGTGCGATCGTGTCGGCAAGAGCCATGACGGGAATAATCCGGACAAGCGGTGTCGGTGCAGGAACGCAGCGGAAGCGCTGTGGCAGCGAAATGGCGCGGCGAGTGGAATGAGCAAGTCCTGCGTGCGGATGTCAACGACGCAGCGAAAGGACGATCTTCGCATACGCACGCCGATGCGGGTGGAATTTATCCCCTATCGACGGGCGCCAATGTGTGTTTTCACATAGCGGCGTCGTGTCGATTGAGGTCTCTACAGCTGCCGCGAGCCGCGGCCGTCCTAAGCCAATCTGCCGAGCGTGACCATGTTCGTGCGCTGCTCCCAGTGCTCCTTGCGAAAAAGGAATGCCTTCCGCCCGAAGACCGAGGAGGAGGTCGTTTTCCTGGAAACGCTGAAGTCCGAACATCTCCGCCTGCCGGCGGGAGCGGACATCATCCATCCCGAGCAGAACGGCGCCGAACTCTACACCGTCTTTTCCGGCTGGGCCTTCCGGTACAAGGAGTTGCCGGACGGACGGCGGCAGATTCTCAGCATCGCGCTTCCCGGCGACCTTCTGGGCCTGCAGGCCTCGCTGTTCGAGAAGGCGCTCTATGGCGCGATCGCCCTGACCGACGTCGAACTCTGCCTGATCCCGCGGCGGAAGCTCTGGAGCATCTTCGAGCGCATGCCGGCCTTCGCGTACGATCTGACGTGGCTTGCGGCGCAGTCCGAGGCGATCCTCGACGAAAACCTGCTCACCGTCGGGCGGCGCAGCGCGGCGGAACGCATCGCCTCGCTGTTCGCGGGGCTGTTCAAGCGCGCCGAGGCGCTCGGGCTCGTGCACGACCGGACGCTCGTTTTCCCGCTGACGCAGCAGCACGTGGCGGACGCGCTCGGCCTGTCGCTGGTGCACACCAACAAAACCATGGCCCGCCTCAAGAGCCTGGGCCTGTTCGCTCTCGCCGACGGCAAGCTCACGATCGACAATCCGCGCGCGATGGCCCGGTTTGCGCAGCACTTCGAGAAGGAGCTTTCGCCCCGCCCGATCCTGTGAGTCTTGGCTTCGATTATTAGCTTTCGACCACTTGAAGAGGCGAGCTCCGCGCCGAGATGACCCACCTGAGATTGTCCAAACGACGTCGAAGGAGGGATTTGATGGCTGTTCTTGTGACGGGCGGCGCCGGCTACATCGGCAGCCATATGGTGCTTGCGCTCAAGGACGCCGGACGCAGCGTCGTCGTGATCGACGATCTGTCCACGGGCTTTCGCCGGGCGGTGCCCGAGACCGTGCCTTTCGTGAAGGGGTGCGTGGGCGACGAGCGCCTCGTCGCGAAGACGATCATGGAGCATGGCGTCGACGCGATCGTCCATTTCGCGGGATCGATCGTCGTTCCGGACTCGGTGCGGGACCCTCTCGACTACTACCTCAACAACACCGTCCGCTCGCGCGCGCTGCTGGCCGCCGCGGTCGCCGGCGGCGTGAAGCGCGTGGTGTTCTCGTCGACCGCCGCGGTCTATGGCGAAGGATCGGACGAGCCGCTCACCGAAGACGAGCCGTTGGATCCGATCTCGCCCTACGGCGCCTCGAAGTTGATGACCGAGCGCATGCTGGCCGACATGTCGCGCGCCTATGGCCTCTCCTACGCCGCGTTGCGCTACTTCAACGTGGCGGGCGCCGACCCCGATGGCCGGGCCGGCCAGTCGAGCCCGCGCGCGACCCATCTGATCAAGGTCGCGGCCCAGGCGGCGCTCGGCGGCCGCAATCACCTCGAATGCTATGGCGATGACTATCCGACGCCGGACGGCACCTGCGTGCGCGACTACATCCACGTCAGCGACCTCGCGCACGCCCATCTTCTGGCGCTCGATCACCTCGAGGCCGGCGGCGACAGCTTCGTCGCGAACTGCGGCTATGGCCGGGGCGCGTCCGTCCTTGAGGTGATCGACGCCGTGAAGCGCTGCGCCGGCGTCGACTTTCCCGTGCACGTCGCCCCGCGCCGCGACGGCGACCCGGCGTCGCTGGTGGCCGACCCCACCCGCATCCGCGAGACGGTCGGCTGGCGTCCCCGCCATGACGACCTCGACTCGATTGTCGGCCACGCGCTGGCCTGGGAGCGTCAGGTGGCGGAGCGCGGCGCCGGTCAGGCTTGAACGCCAACGCCGTGCTCGGCGGCCGCGAGGCCGTCGAGATCGACATTCCCGCGCGCATGGACCGGCTGCCGTGGTCGCGGCTCCACCGCCTGATCGTGCTCGCCCTGGGCGTCACCTGGGTGCTCGACGGGCTCGAGGTGACCATCGTCGGGGCGCTCGCGCCGCGCCTGCAGGATCCGGGCGCGCTGGGCTTGAGCGACGCCGACATTGGCGCGCTCGCCTCGGCCTACCTCATCGGCGCGGTCGGCGGCGCGCTGGGATTCGGGTGGTTGACCGACCGGCTCGGCCGCAGGCTGATCTTCTTCACGACGCTCGGCGTCTACATCGTCGGCGTGCTGTTCTCGGCCTTCGCCTGGGACTTCTGGAGCCTCGCGCTGTTCCGGCTGATCACCGGGGTCGGCATCGGCGGCGAGTACGCCGCGATCAACTCCGCGATCGACGAACTGATGCCGGCGCGGCTGCGCGGCCGGATCGCGATCATCATCAACGGTAGTTTCTGGGCCGGCGCCGGCGTCGGGGCGCTGGCGAGCGTCGTCCTGCTCGACTCCGGGTGGTTCTCGGTCGATCTCGGCTGGCGGCTCGGCTTCGGCCTCGGCGCCGTGCTGGGGCTGCTCATCCTGTTCACCCGCCGGCACGTGCCGGAAAGTCCGCGCTGGCTCGCCTGCCACGACCGGATCGAAGAAGGCGAGGCGGTCGTCGCCGACATCGAGCGGCGCATCGAAGCCGAGACGGGCGAGACACTGCCGCCGGCGCGCGGATCGCTTAAGATCCATCCCGCCCGCACCTTCGGTTTCGGGGTGATCTTCCGCGCGATCTTCGGCGTCTATCGCGGTCGATCCGCCCTGGTGCTCGCGCTGATGATCGCCCAGGCGTTCCTCTACAACGCCGTGTTCTTCACCTACGGGCTGATCCTGACGAAGTTCTACGCGGTCGAGGCCGCCCACGTCGGGCTCTATCTCGTTCCCTTCGCCTTCGGCAACGTCATCGGGCCGCTGGTCCTCGGGCCTCTGTTCGACACGGTCGGACGGCGGAAGATGATCTGCCTGACCTATGTCGTCTCCGGTCTTCTGCTGCTCGTCACGGGCTGGCTGTTCGCGCAAGGCGCGCTGACGGCGGTCACGCAGACGCTCGCCTGGAGCGTGATCTTCTTCTTCGCCTCCGCCGCGGCGAGTTCCGCCTATCTCACCGCCAGCGAAGCCTTTCCGCTCGAGGTGAGGGCGCTCGCCATCGCGGTGTTCTACGCCATCGGCACCGGCCTCGGCGGCGTCGTCGCCCCTTACGTCTTCGGCGTGCTGATCGGGGGCGGCCAGCCCTGGCCGATCTTCCTCGGCTACGCCGGCGCAGCGCTGCTCATGATCGGCGCGGGCGCCGCGGCCCTGGTGTGGGGAATCGACGCCGAAGGGAAATCGCTCGAGGACGTCGCCGATCCGCTCTCGAAAGCCGCCTGACGGCCGTTGCCGAAGCCGGCGAGTTGCGGCACAAAGTCCGCGAACAATTGTATAGTCTCCGAACAATGGAGCGTCGGATGCCGGTCTCTCTCGTCGTGGAAACGTCCCTCCCGTCCGATCGCGCGACGGCGGTTCTCGCGGGTCGGGTCTGGCGGCCGGATGTGAGCGGCCCGAGCGTGGTCACGGTCCGCGACGATCGCGTGCTGGACGTAACCGCCGCCTTCGCCACCTCGCGGGACCTGTGCGAGGCGGTCGATCCCGCGGGCGAACTGGCCGCGACGCCCGGCGAAGATATCGGCGCGCTGGCCGACATCCTCGCGAACACCCCGCCCGACGGTCGCGACGCCAGCCGGCCGTGGCTGCTGTCGCCCATCGACCTGCAGGCCGTGAAGGCCGCGGGCGTCACCTTCCCGATCTCGACGCTCGAGCGCGTCGTCGAGGAGCAGGCGAAGGGCGCGCCCGAAAAGGCGGCGTCGTTTCGCGCCGAGATCGCGGCGACCATCGGCGCCGACCTTGCCGCTCTGAAGCCCGGGTCCGAGGAGGCCGCGGCGCTGAAGCGCGTGCTCGTCGCGAAGGGGTTGTGGTCGCAGTATCTCGAGGTCGGCATCGGGCCGGACGCCGAGGTCTTCACGAAGACCCAGGCGATGGCGAGCGTCGGATCAGGCTCGGACGTCGGCATTCATCCCATCTCCAACTGGAACAACCCCGAGCCGGAAATGGTGGTCGTCGTCTCGAGCGCGGGCCGCATCGTCGGCGCGACGCTCGGCAACGACGTCAACCTGCGCGACGTCGAAGGCCGCTCCGCCCTGTTGCTGAGCAAGGCCAAGGACAACACCGCCTCCGCCTCCGTGGGACCCTTCATCCGCCTGTTCGACGCCGGCTTCACGCTGGACGACGTGCGCAAGGCGGCGGTGACGCTGGAGGTCGTCGGCGACGACGGCTTCACGCTCGGCGGCGTCAGCCACATGGAGCAGATCGCACGCGATCCGGAGGATCTCGTCGGCCAGACCATCGGGCGGAACCACCAGTATCCCGACGGCTTCGTTCTCTATCTCGGGACGATGTTCGCGCCGATCGAGGATCGCGACACCCCGGGCGAGGGCTTCACCCACAAGGTGGGCGACGTGGTCACGATCGCGACCCCGACCCTCGGCGCGCTGGTGAACCGGGTCGTCCGGTGCCCCGACGCCGAGCGCTGGACCTTCGGCGCCGGCCATCTCATGCGGAACCTCGCCGCGCGCGGGCTGCTCTGATCCCGCAGGTTTGACCGGGACTGCGTCCATAGGCGTACGCCCGGGAGAAACTTTCGCCACACTCGCGACGTTTGGTCCCCGATTATAGGGTTCTGTGCGCGACCGCGCACGATTCGTCGCGCGGATTGGCGCGCTTGCGGCGCGAACGTCGTCTCAAACCAGCGAGGATGGCGTCTTGGCGGAAGGCAGTGCGACGACGCAGGCTGCGAAGCGCCCGGTTGGAGCGCCGGTCTCGTCGCGGGACTGGCGGCTGGACTTCTGGCGCGGGCTCGCGATCGTCTTCATCTTTTGGAACCACAGCGTCAACAACGTCATGAGCTGGCTCACGACGAAGAACTACGGCGTCTCGGATTCCGCTGAGCTCTTCGTGTTCCTGTCCGGTTTCGCGATGGCGAGCATGTTCGTCGGCAAGTTCCTCGATCGCCCGATCATGGCGATTCCCTACGGCTTCCAGCGCGCCTTCACGCTCTACCTCCACCACATCGCAGCCTTCGTCGTGATCGCGACGCTGGCCGTGCTGTACCGCGAGTACGCCGGCTCCAGCATCATGGAGCGGGACCTGTTCGTGCGCCCCTTCCTGGTCGCGACCGAGACGGTGCTGCCGAAGCTCGCGACGCTCGGCTACCTGCCGCCCCTGCTGGACATCCTTCCGCTCTACATCCTGCTCACGATCATGGTCGGCGTCCTGTTCTGGCTGTTCCGGGACCGGTGGTTCTTCTACGCGGCCTTCGCCGTCGGGGTCTGGACCTGGGCTCAGGTCTCCGGCGCGACCCTGTCGTCCTATCCCGACACCCGGCTCTGGACCTTCAACCCCTTCGCCTGGCAGGCGGTGTTCCTTGCGGGGTTCGCGATCTTCCTCGCACGCGAGGAGCCGTGGTTCCGGAACGTGATGGCGGCGCCCGCGGCGATCGCGCTGTCCATCACCATCGTCATCTTGGCCTTCATCGCCGCCGCGCCCTGGGCCACGCTCGGCCTCTACGAATGGCGGCCGCTCCGCTTCATCACGGACATCGCGGACAAGGCCAACGCGTCACCTGTTCGGCTGGCCCACTTCCTCGCCATGGCCCATCTCGCTGCGCTGTTCATCCGCAAGGAGAGCCGTTTGGGCGACACCCTGCTCGGCCGCTCCATGGTGCTGATCGGCCGCAAAAGCCTGCCGCTGTTCGTGATCTCCACGGTGTTCGCGGCCATGAGCCACGGCGTGTTCGACTGGTTCGGCCATGGCGTCGTCACGCAGGTGACGTTCTCGCTGCTGGGAGCGCTGATCCTCGTGGGCCTCGCCTACGTGTCCGAGGAGCTGCGGACGACCAAGCGCGTGACGCCCGCGCGTGCGCCGACGGGAGCGCCTGCGCCGCAGCCCCGCGAGGGCGCCCCGGTCGTCCCGGCGAACGCTCCGCCGGCGCCGCGCCGCAGCTGACACGCGGCTGGCCTCTTTATCCCGCGAAGCGTTCGTATAACCTCGCCTCCGACGACGGAGGCGAGGCACGAACCTCGTGCGCGCGACCGCCCGTCTCCTGCGATCCGAGTTTCGCTCCGCCGGCCGCCTCGGCCGCTTTCCGTCACGATCCGGAGGTCGAACGTCTCAATGAACGCCCCTGCGCCCGTCGTGCCGCCCCGCAAGATCCGTAAGCTCCTCGTCGCGAACCGCTCCGAGATCGCGATCCGCGTGTTTCGCGCCGCGGCGGAGCTCGGCATCCGCACCGTCGCGATCTACGCGGAGGAGGACAAGCTCTCGCTCCACCGCTTCAAGTCCGACGAGGCCTACCAGGTCGGCCATGGGATGGGCCCGCTCGAGGCCTACCTCTCGATCCCCGAGGTGATCCGTGTCGCGACCGAGGCTGGCGTCGACGCGATCCATCCCGGCTACGGCTTCCTGTCCGAGAGCCCGGAGTTCGCCGAGGCCTGCGCGGAGGCGAAGATCCTCTTCATCGGGCCGTCGCCGGACACGATGCGCTCGCTCGGCAACAAGGTCGCGGCGCGCAATCTGGCGGAAAGCGTTGGCGTGCCGGTGATGCCTGCGACCGCCCCGCTGCCGGACGATCCCGACGCCATCCGCAAGGCGGCCGAGGAGATCGGCCTGCCCGTCATGCTGAAAGCCTCCTGGGGCGGCGGCGGCCGCGGCATGCGCGTCATCCGCGACATGGCGAAGCTCATCGGGGAGGTGACGAACGCCAAGCGCGAGGCCAAGGCGGCCTTCGGCAAGGACGAGGTCTATCTCGAGAAGCTGGTCGAGCGCGCGCGCCACGTCGAGGTGCAGGTACTGGGCGACCGGCACGGCAACACCGTCCACCTGTTCGAGCGCGACTGCTCGGTGCAGCGACGCAACCAGAAGGTCGTGGAGCGCGCGCCGGCGCCCTACCTCGACGCCGAGACCCGCGCGGCGCTGTGCGAGAGCGGGCTCAAGATCGCCCGCGCCACCGACTACCTCGGCGCCGGCACGATCGAGTTCCTGATGAACGCCGACACCGGCGAGTTCTACTTCATCGAGGTCAACCCGCGCATCCAGGTCGAGCACACGGTGACCGAGGTCGTCACCGGCGTCGACATCGTGAAAGCGCAGATCAAGGTGATCGAAGGCGAGACGATCGGGACGCCGGAATCAGGCGTGCCGCTGCAGGGCGACATCCGCCTCAACGGCCATGCCTTGCAGTGCCGGATCACCACCGAGAACCCGGAAGACAACTTCATTCCGGACTACGGCCGGATCACCGCCTACCGCGGCGCCATGGGCTTCGGCATCCGCGTCGATGGCGGCACGGCCTATTCCGGGGCCGTGATCACCCGTTTCTACGATCCGATGCTGGAGAAGGTGACGGCCTGGGCGCCGACGGCCGAGGAGGCGTGCCTGCGCATGCAGCGCGCGATCAGCGAGTACCGCATCCGCGGCGTCGCCACGAACCTCGCGTTTCTCGAGAACGTGGTTCGGCACCCGACCTTCCTCGCCGGCGAGACCATCACCCGCTTCATCGACGAGACGCCGGCGCTGTTCGCCTTCGAGAAGCGGCAGGACCGGGCGACCAAGCTGCTGACCTATGTGGCCGACGTCACCGTCAACGGCCACCCGGAGGCCAAGGGCCGCGCCAAGCCGAAGCCCGGCGCGCAGGTTCCGACGCCGCCGGTGTTCGGCGGGGGCGGCCAGCCGTCCTCCGGTTCGCGCCAGCTGCTCGAAAAGCTCGGGCCGAAGAAGTTCGGCGAATGGATGCGCGCGGAAAACCGCGTGCTGTTCACCGATACCACCATGCGCGACGCCCACCAGTCGCTGCTCGCGACCCGCGTCCGCACCTTCGACATCGCGGCCTCCGCGTCGTCCTATGCGCAGGGCCTGCCGGAACTGCTCAGCCTCGAATGCTGGGGTGGGGCGACTTTCGACGTCGCCATGCGCTTCCTGACCGAGGATCCGTGGGAGCGCCTCGCCAAGATCCGGGAGGCCGCGCCGAACCTGCTGCTGCAGTGCCTGGTCCGCGGCTCGAACGGCGTCGGCTACGCGAACTACCCCGACAACGCGGTGGCCTACTTCATCGGCCAGGCTGCGAACGGCGGCGTCGACCTGTTCCGGGTATTCGACTGCCTGAACTGGATCGACAACATGCGCGTCACGATGGATGCGGTGAACGAGGCCGGGAAGATCTGCGAGGCCGCGATCTGCTACACCGGCGACGTTCTCGATCCGTCGCGGGCGAAATACGACCTCAAGTACTACGTCGATCTCGCGAAGCAGCTCGAGGCCGCCGGAGCCCACGTGCTCTGCCTCAAGGACATGGCGGGGCTGCTGAAGCCCGCAGCGGCCCGGCTGCTGGTCAAGACGCTGCGGGAGGAGACCGGGCTCCCGCTCCATCTCCACACCCACGACACCTCCGGCATCGCCGGCGCGACGCTGCTCGCCGCGATCGACGCCGGCGTCGACGCGGTGGACGCCGCCATGGACGCGTTCTCCGGCATGACCTCGCAGCCGTGCCTCGGCTCGGTGGTCGCGGCGCTGAAGGGCTCGGAGCGCGACAGCGGCCTCGACCTCGACGCCATCCGCGCGATCTCGCTCTATTGGGAGGCGGCGCGGGCGCAATACGCCGCCTTCGAGAACGACCTGCTGGCCCCGGCGTCGGAAGTGTATCTGCACGAGATGCCCGGCGGGCAGTTTACCAACCTCAAGGAGCAGGCGCGCTCCATGGGGCTGGAGAGCCGCTGGACCGAGGTCGCCCGCATCTACCGCGACGTCAACGACATGTTCGGCGACATCATCAAGGTGACGCCGACCTCCAAGGTCGTCGGCGACATGGCGCTCACCATGGTCTCGGCCGGGCTGACCCGCGCCGAGGTGGAGGATCCGGCGGTCGACGTCTCGTTCCCCGAAAGCGTCGTGCAGCTCATGAAGGGCGAGCTCAGCCAGCCGCCCGGCGGCTTCCCGAAGGGCATTCAGCAGAAGGTGCTGAAGGGTGAAGAGCCGATCGAGGGCCGGGCCGGAGCGCTGATGCCGCCGACCGATCTCGACGCCGCGAAGGTGGAGGTGGAGACCAAGATCGAGCGCGAGGTCTCCAGCTTCGAGCTCGCGTCCTACCTGATGTATCCCAAGGTCTTCGTCGACTATGCGCTGGCCGAAAAGAAGTACGGCCCGGTCTCGGCGCTGCCGACGCCGGTCTACTTCTACGGCCTGGCCGCCGGCGACGAGCTGGCGGTCGAGATCGAGCGCGGCAAGACGCTGATGATCCGCAACCTCGGCGTCGGCGAGACGGACGAGGAGGGCCAGGTGAAGGTCTTCTTCGAGCTCAACGGCCAGCCGCGCATCATCAAGGTGCCGAACCGCTTCGCCGCCAACGTGCGCGAGGCCCGGCGCAAGGCGGAGGACGGCAACCCCGCTCAGGTCGCCGCGCCGATGCCGGGGATCATTTCGACCGTCTCGGTCAAGACCGGCCAGCAGATCGCGCAGGGCGACGTGCTGCTCTCGATCGAGGCGATGAAGATGGAGACTTCGATCCACGCGGACCGCGGCGGGATCGTCAAGGAGGTGCTGGTGACGCCGGGTTCGCCGGTCGACGCCAAGGATCTGCTCGTGGTGATCGAGGAATGACGCGCGCGCCTGTGCGCAGACGAATCAGCCCGGCTTCGCGGCGGGCCTGCGGCTTGCTATCGTGGCGCCATGCGTGACGAGCGTCCTCAAGATATCCCATGCGCGAACGGCGGCCGGCGCGGCGGCGTTCCGCCGCTGCGCGAGGCGCTGAGGCGCGCGCGGGTCGAAGCGGCGGAACGAACCGACGTGGTGATCGGCCTCAAGCAAGCTGAGTTCGGGCGACTGGAGGCGCTGCGCGACGCGCTGGCGCCTGTCTTCGCCGATCTCCCCGCCGAGATCGACATCTTCGACGTCGGCCTCGTGCCTGGCGACCGGCCGCGGCTCTTCGTCGATATGGTCGCGTTCGTCGAGATGGCCCGCGATCGAAAGACCTACCGCTTCCTGCGCGACGGCCGGCATGGTCGCGCGGCGATCGCCGAAAGCGCTGAGGTCCAACCCATCGTCGACGCCGTGACGTCCTATGTCGCTCGCCGTCTCGTGGAGCGCGAGCGCCTGCTGGCGGACGACGCTTTCGACGACGCCGGCCCCGCGGTTGTGGACCAGCCGGCCGCAGCTCCAGTTCCGCCCCCGGTCCCGAAACGGCCTTCGCCCGTCTGGGCGCGCTTGCTTGCGGTGCTGTTCGCCTTCGGCGTCGGCGGCGCCTTCGGGGCGGCGCTTGTGATCGCCGTCATTGTGGCCGCCGCCAAGGGCCTGATGCCCTGGTTCATCTGAGCTGAGCGTCAGGCCACCGTAAAACGGTCGGTCTCGCCGATGGTCCCGTCGGGCTTCAACCCGCGGGTGATCGCCTCGCAGCGCCACGCGCCGGGTTCGCCCGAGACGACATAGAGATTGTAAGCCGCGGGCGGCTCGTGGCTGAACGGCCCGGCGGAGCAGGACGGCACCGCGATCACGGGGATCGCGCCGTCCGCCCCTTCGACCGACTGCCGGGCCGGTTCGTGATTGTGCCCGTGCAGGACAAGTTCGGCGCCTTCCGCCGCGAGAATGGCGCGCAGCTCCTTCTTGTCGCGCAAGCGACGCATCCAGGGCGTGCCGTCTTCGGCGACGGGATGATGCACCAGCACGATGCGAAACAGGCCCTCGGCCTTGAGGCTCCGCAGAAGAGGGCCCAGCGCGTCGCGCTGGCGCCGGCCGACCTCGCCGGTCGCGGCGAGCGGCAGGGTCGCGACGGCGGAGGACAGGCCGATCAACGCCACCAGCCCATGGCGGCGGACATAGGGGAAGCCTGGCGCGCCGTCGTCGCTCGACATGTGCGCGCCCCAGACGCGTGCGGGCGCGCTCGCCACGCGGCGGACATAGGCGTCGTGGTTGCCGGGGATCGCCGCCACCTTGTCCGGCGGGCCGAAGCGGCCGAGGAAGGCCGCGGCCGGCAGGAACTCGGACTCGAGACCGAGGTTCGTCAGGTCGCCCGTCACCGCGACGGCGTCCGGCGCCTCGTCGACGACGTCGGCGACGATCTGGTCGAGCACCGCCATGTCGTGCCAGCGTCGTCGGCGGCGGAACCAGTTGATCGCGCCGAGCCCGCGCTTCGACATGAGCTCGAAGACGGTGAAGCGGGGGAGGGGGCCGAGATGCGGATCGGAAAGGTGGGCGATGACGGTCACGGACGCCCTTATAGCTGCTTCGCGATCACATGCGCATCCGGCGCGCTCCAAAAACGACGACGCCGGCGCATGCGTTCCGCATGGCCGGCGCTCAACGGGGACTGAGTGCGCGAGACCGGGGTCTCAGTTGCCCGAGAAGGTCATCAGCGCGGCGATCGCGCGGCCGTTGGGGGCGCTCAGCGAGGGGCGCCACACGAACTCCGCCGTCCGCTTTTCAGCGCCGCGACGGAACGAAAACAGCCAAAACATCATAAGCCTCGTTTGCGGAGAGACGCGCCGTCGGTGGGGCGTCCTTCGATCTCCTGCGTCCCAAATAGGCATTCCGCCTCGATTTTCACCAGTCTTGCCCGAGATTGGCCGATATGCGGATTCGCCGTGCGGGCTCACGGCGTCGTGATCTGATGCGAAAAGCGGGCCGTTCTCGATGCTGAAGTCTCGCGTTCTCAGCTACTTGGTCGCGCGCTACGGACGGATGCGGCGCGCCATGACGCTCGGCGTCCGGGTGGCGGCGTTCGATGCGGAGGGGCGCGTGTTGCTCGTGCGTCACGGGTACGCGCCGGGCTGGCACCTACCAGGAGGCGCGGTGGATCCCGGTGAGAGCGCGCATGAGGCGGCGGTCCGCGAACTGCTTGAGGAGACCGGCGTCGTCGCCGGCGACGACCTCGCGCTGCACGGGCTGCATTTCAATCCGGGATTCGGCGGCCGCGACCACGTCGCGACCTTCGTCACGCGGGCGGTCCGGATCGGGCCGGAGCCGGCGCCGAACCGCGAGATCGTGGAGCGGCGGTGGAGCCGGCTCGACGACCTGCCAGAGGGCGTCACGCCGGCGACCCGGAGGCGGCTGCTCGAACTCAGCGAGGCTGGCGCCGGCGCCCCGCGCTGGTAAGGGGAAGCGGCCGGACGCTAGCCGAGCGCCTGCCGGCCATGCGGCGCGTCGTAGTCGAGCGCCGGGCCGAGGGGGATCACCCGGGTCGGGTTGATGGTCGTGTGCGACCAGTAATAGTGCGTCTTGATGTGCGCAAGGTTCACGGTCTCGGCGACGCCCGGCGTCTGATAGAGATCGCGCAGATAGCCGGACAGGTTGGCGTAGTCCGCGATCCGGCGCCGGTTGCACTTGAAGTGGCCGACATAGACGGGATCGAACCGGACGAGCGTGGTGAACAGCCGCCAATCGGCCTCCGTCGCCTCGGATCCCAGCAGGTAGCGCCGGTCGGCGAGGCGGGCGTCGAGCGCGTCGAGTTCGGCGAACAGCGCCTCGAACGCCTCCGCGTACGCCTCCTGCGTGGTCGCGAACCAGGCCTTGTAGACCCCGTTGCTCACCCGGTCGTAGACGCGCGCGTTCACGGCGTCGATCTCGGCGCGGAGCGGCTCGGGATAGAAATCGGTCGTGTCGCCGGTCAGCCCGTCGAAGGCCGAGTTGAACATGCGGATGATCTCGGCGCTCTCGTTCGAGACGATCGTCGCCCGCTGGTCGTCCCAGAGGACCGGGACGGTCACGCGCGTGGTCACGCCGGGATCGGCCTTGAGGTAGATGTCGGACAGACGCCGGGCGCCGTTGCGTTCGTCCGGCGTCGCCCCGGGGAAGTCGCCGAAGACCCAGCCGTCGCCGCCCATGCGGGGATCGACCACCGCCACCGGGATCAGGTCCTCGAGACTCTTGAGCTTGCGGAAGATCAGCGTGCGGTGCGCCCAGGGGCAGGCGAGCGAGACGTAGAGCCTGTAGCGCCCCGCCTCCGCCCTGAAGCCGCCGTCGCCGCTCGGGCCGGGCGCGCCGTCGGGCGTGATCCAGTTGCGGAAGCTCGCGGCCTGCCGCTCGAACCGCCCGCCGGACTTCGACGTGTCGTACCACTGATCCCGCCAGACGCCGTCGACAAGCAACCCCATGCGATCCTCCCTGAGCGATCGGGTTAACATAAGGCGACATCCGGGTTAACGGGCGTGCGGCGGCGCAGGGCTTTGCGTGCGCGTGCGCGGCGTGCTACGCGCTCGGCCGTCATGACGCTCGACCTCAGGCTCATCTCCCGACGACGGATCGTCCGCCGCGCCCTCGCCGGCGCGCCCCGTCCGTACGCCTGACCGCCGGGGAGCGCCCGGCCGGTCGATCGCCTCCCTCATCCGTCCGAGCGTCCCATGACTTCGCTTCCGCTAGCGCTCCTCCACGAGCAGCCGTCCGACGAGGCGGCCATCGACTATCTGCAGGAGCGGGCCTTCGGCCCCGGCCGCTTCGCCCGTTCGGCGTACCGGCTGCGGGAGGGGGTGGCGCCGGCGCGCGACCTCTCGTTCGTCGCCCGCGTCGGCACCTTCCTGGTGGGGTCGAACCGGATGACGCCGATCCTGATCGGCGGCCGCGAGGCGCTGCTGCTCGGGCCGCTGGTTGTGGACCCCGCCTTCCGCAGCAAGGGGATCGGCCTCGCGCTGCTGAACGCCTCGCTCGAGGCGGCCGCGACCAACGGCCACCGTCTCGTGATGCTGGTCGGCGACGAGCCCTATTACGCCCGGGTCGGCTTCACGCGGGTGCCGGCCGGTCGGGTCTCGCTCCCGGGGCCGGTCGATCCGCGGCGGGTGCTGTGGCGGGCGCTTGTCGAGGGCGCCGAGGACGGCGTCGCGGGCGAAGCGCGGCGCGCCGCCTGACGGCTCAGCCGCAGGTCGCCGCCTCCGCGAGCGCGATCACGGCGCCGATGCAGACGAGCAGCAAGCCGATCGGGATCAGGAACAGCCCGACCACGTACTTCAGCGTGTCGATCCCGTAGCTCACCAGCATCCAGCCGAACGCCTTGGTCCGCTCGCCCTGGCGGCAGCCGTCGTCCTTCTTCTCCTCGGCCGCCATGAGCGAGACCAGGGCGGGGGCTGCGGCGACGCCGGCGTGGGCCGGAGCGCGCAGCGGCGCGGCGAGGCAGGACAGGCAGAGCAGCAGCCGGAACAGCGTGGTGCAGCGGATCATGCCGTCGCCTCTTCGGATGCGCGCCACAGCGGCAGCGTGACGACCTGGACAAGCCCGCCGGCCGGACGGTTCGCGACGGCGAGCTCGCCGGAATTGCGGCGGATGATCTCGCGGGCGATCGCCATGCCGAGGCCGGCGCCGGGCGTCGGCGCTTTGCGTGCGGGATCCACGCGGAAAAACGGTTCGAAAACCCGTTCGAGCAGCGCGTCCGGAATGCCCGGCCCGGAGTCCTCGATCGCGACGATAACCGACTGCGCGGTGACCGTCACGGCGACCGCTGCCGCCTGCCCGTGGGTCGCGGCGTTGACGACGAGATTGCGAAGCGCGCGCTTCATGGCGTGGGGACGGACATCCGAGACGGCGGGGGACGCTCGCGTCATCCGCACGTCGAGCCCGATCTCGGCGAGCTCCGCGATGATGTCGCCCATCATCGCGTCGATCCGCGCCGGATGTCGGGCGTCGGGGTCGACTTCCTCGCGCACAAGGCGGATGGCGCTGTCGGCGATCCGGTCCAGTTCGGCCAGATCCGCCAGCCAGCGGTCGCGGTCCTCGCCCTCGGGAATGAACTCGGCGCGAAGCCGCATGCGGGTCATCGGCGTTCGGAGGTCGTGTCCCGCCGCCGCCACCAGCCGCATGCGGCTCTCCATCGCGTTCCGAAGGCCCGACGACAGGCGGTTGATCGCCTGCGCCGCGGCGCGCACCTCGGGCGGGCCGCGCTCGGGCAGGGGGGCGAGTTCGCCGTCCGGGCCGACCGCCGCGGCGGCGCGCTCCAGCATGCGCAGCGGCTGGGTGACCCGCAGCACCGCGAAGGTGACGACGCCGGCGGTGCCGGTCGCGATCAGGAGCAGCCAGAACGCGAACACGATCCAATCCTTGCGAGGAGGACCGCCGCGCAGCGTTTCGGCGGAGGTGAGCCATCGGCCGTCCCGCAGCCTGACGGCCGACAGCGGCGGCCCGTCCTCCGCCTCGAGGATCACGACCGAGGTTTCGACGCCGCGTCGGGCCAGCAGAGCGGAGGCGGCGTCGCTTTCCTGGCGCAGCTCCCGACCGTCGGGCGGCGCGGCGGCGATCTGCAGGCCGTGGATGGCGGCCAGCCGATCAGCGTCGCCCGGCGAGGCGTCGAACAGCAGCGCGCTTGCGAGCGCGAGGCGGTCGAACGCGCGGTAGCCGCCGCCCATCGGCCCGCCGGGAGGGCCAAGCAACTGGACCGCGAGAAGCGTCACCAGCGCGATCACGACGACGATCGCGATCGTCAGCAGCGCCGCGATGCGGATGCCGAGGCCGCTCATGCGTCGGCGCCGTCCGTCTCGACCCGGGCCGTGAGCTGGTAGCCGCCATTGCGAAGCGTCTTGAGGATCTGGAACGTGCCGCCGTCGCCGAGCTTGCGGCGCACCCGGCTGACCAGCACGTCGATCGAGCGGTCGAAGGGGCCGGCGCCGCGCCCCTGGGTGATGTCGAGCAACTGCTCGCGCGACAGCACGCGGCCCGGCCGCTCCAGGAACGCGATCAGCAGGTCGAACTCCGCCGCCGTGAGCGGGATTTCGGCGTCCGCGGTGTCGGCCACGCGGCGCGCGTCCTTGTCGACGACGAACTCGGCGAAGCGGAACACCTTGCCGCGCGCCGTCGTCCCGGCGGCGGAGCGCTCGACCGTGCGGCGCAGGACCGCCCGGATGCGGGCGACCAGCTCCCGCGGGTTGAACGGCTTGCCGATGTAGTCGTCGGCACCGATCTCCAGGCCGATGATGCGGTCGACGTCCTCCTTCAGCGCCGTGAGGAGGATTACGGGCACCGTCGAGGTCTTGCGCAGGTCGCGGCAGAGGTCGATCCCGGACGCGTCGGGCAGCAGCACGTCCAGCACGATGAGGTCGATGCGGCCGTCTCCGAGCCGCTCCCGCAGCTCCTTGCCGTCGGAAGCCGTGGAGACGCGAAAGCCCTGCGTCAGCAGATAGCGGCTGAGGAGTTTCCGGATCTCTTCGTCGTCGTCGACGACGAGGATGTGTGTGGCGTCGGCCATGATCGTCCGTCTCGCTGATCGTCCCGGAGGATCGCTAGCCCGCCGCGGACACGCGGCGCCAGATTTTGTGTAACCGAAGCTTGCGGATCGGCCCTGAGCAACATTCGGACATGGTTTATAACAAAACGGACATGTATTATTATGCTACGACCTCTGCGTGAAACCGTCGACGCCGAAGGTGACGGCGTCCGGAATCAACAGCAGAGGAGCGTTCCGTTGAAAACGCTCAGTTCCATTCTTTTCGGCGCGTCCGCGGGCGTCGCCGCGTTCGCGGCCGTCGCCGTGGCGTCGGGCGCCCCGGCCATCGAGGCTTCGAAGGATCAGACGTCGGTTCACGAAATGAAGGTGGCCCAGCTCGATAGCGGCGAGGGGCGTCCTTCGCGCGGCATGATGGGGCCCGGCGCCGATTTCCCTCCGCCGGGGCGCGAAGGTCCGCCGCCCGGTCCGCACGGACGTCCGCACGGTCCGTTTGGTCCTCTTGGGCCGCTTGGCCTTGCTGCAAAGCTGAGCGTCGAGGAGACGGCGATCGGCATTCGCGCCGCGCAGCTCGACGCCTGGCGCGACTACGCCGACGCGCTTCAGGCCGTGCTCGCGCCGCCGCCTCCGCCTCCGCCGTCAAAGGATGTGGCGAAGGATCCGTTCGCGCTGCCGGAGGCTCTGGCCTCGCATGCCGAAGAGCGCGGCAAGGCCGGAACGGCGCTCAAGACGGCGGTCGCCACGCTGCGCAGCCAGCTCACGCCGGAGCAAGTGGTTCGCGCGGCCAGGGTGATGGCGCCGCCTCCGCCGCCGCCCGGTATGGCGCCGCATGAGTTTCCCGCAGGCCCGCACGAGGGCCTTGGGGGAGCGGAACCCGGTCCATCGTCCCCCCGCTGACCGGGTTTCCCGAGCGGGCGTCGTCCTAAGCGCGCCCGCTCGTTTCGGAGCCGACGTCCCCCGTCCGGGGTCGTCGGCTCCGTTGCGTTTGAGGGCGTCCCCACGAGCGGTCGGGACCGCCCCCGGCTGGGCGGGGGTCGGGCTCCTCGTCCTTGCAGCTATAGGTCGCGGCGGAAGGGTTGCGGTCGCGGAGCGGGATCGCAGGGGCCGTCGAAAGTATGACATGCGTGCGAGGCGCTCTCTCATTGTTCCCCCTATCCCCTTGCGATAGGGAGGACGAGATTTGCCGCATAAATGTCGGGAGTGGGAACGTGGCGCACAACATTCTAATTCTTGGAGCGTCTTACGGCTCGTTGCTCGCGACGAAGTTGCTGATGGCCGGGCACAACGTCACCCTGGTGTGCCGTCGGAAGACCGCGGACCTCATCAACGACGAAGGCACCGAGGTTCGCATCAAGCTGCGTGACGAGCCGACGCACCGCGCGATCTTTTCGCGCGACCTGCCGGGAAAGCTGGACGCCACGACGCCCCAGGACGTCGACGTCTCGCGCTACGATCTGGTCGGCCTTGCGATGCAGGAGCCGCAGTACGCCAACCACACGATCCGCGTGCTGATGATCAAGATCGCGGAGGCGAAGCTGCCGTGCCTGTCGATCATGAACATGCCGCCGCTGCCCTACCTCAAGCGGATCCCGGGCCTTGAGGGGATGGATCTCGAGGAGGCCTTCACCAACGCGCAGGTCTGGGAGCGCTTCGAGCCGGGCCTGATGTCGCTCTGCTCGCCGGACCCGCAGGCCTTCCGGCCCCCGGAAGAGGGCGCGAACGTCCTGCACGTTGGCCTGCCCACCAACTTCAAGGCCGCGACCTTCGCGGACGAGGCGCACAACCGGATGCTTCGCGAGCTTGAGGCGGACATCGACGCCGTCCGGCTCGACGGCCACGACGTGCCCGTGAAGCTCAAGGTGTTCGACTCGCTGTTCGTGCCGCTGGCCAAGTGGTCGATGCTGCTCACCGGCAACTACCGCTGCATCACCGCCGGCGAGCCCCAGTCGATCCGCGAGGCGGTGCACGGCGACATCGACCTGTCGCGGTCGATCTACGAGCACGTCGACGCCGTCGCCCGCCGTCTGGGCGCCGACCCCCAGGACCAGGTGCCGTTCGAGAAGTACGCCAAGGCGGCGGAAAGCCTGCTCAAGCCCTCGTCCGCGGCCCGCGCCGTGGCGAGCGGCGCCCCGTTCATCGAACGGGTGGACCTGCTGGTGAAGCTGGTGTCGCACCAGCTCGGCCTGCCCAACGCGGCGATCGACGAGACCGTCCGGACCGTCGACGGCCGGCTGAACGAGAGCATCGTTTAAGCTGCGCCGGACCTGACCCGAGCCGCAGCGGCGACCGATCACCGCGGGCCGCTGCGGAACGGCGTTCCGGGCGGACCGTCTCAGGACGTAATCGACGTCGCCGCGCGCCCTATCTGTCGCGCGGCGCGTCTTCGGCCGGGAAGTCGAGCGCGAAATGCGCGCCCGCGCCGGAGCTTCGCCAGTCCGGCCGCCCGCCGATCTGCCCCGAGAGGCTGGCGATCAGCTTCATGCCCAGGCTCGAGGATGTCTGGGCGTCGAAGGCTTCGGGCAGGCCGGGCCCCTGATCGTGAACCTCGAGCCGCAGCAGGCCCGCCCGCGTCGGTTTGATCGCGATGCGCACCTCGCCCTTTCCCTCGGGGTAGGCGTATTTGAACGCGTTCGTGACCAGTTCGTTGATGAGCAGCGCCAACGGCACCGCCTGATCCGTCGGCAGGCTGACGGGCGCGAAGTCATAGGCCAGCGTCAGGCCGGGGGCCGCCGTCGACCGGATCTGGTTGCAGAGGTCTCCCATGAAATCGGCGAGATTGATGGTTTTCACCTCGTCCTGCCGCCACAGCCTGTCGTGCACCTGGGCGATGGTCTGGACGCGCGCCTGCGCGTCGGCGAGGGACTGCTTCAGTTCGGCGTTGGACGACATCCGCCCCTGCAGCGCCAGCAGACTGGCGACGATCGACAGGCTGTTCTTCACCCGGTGGCTGATCTCGCGCGTCAGCACCTCCTGATGCGCCAGCGCCCGCTCCAGCTCGGCCTCGCCGGCCTGGGCGCGCGCCTCGCTCGCGATCAGCGCCGCCTCGAACTGCTGGCGTTCGATCGCGACGCCCAACAGATTGGCGAAGCCCTGCATGAAGGCGAGGTCGGCTTCGGTGAAGCGCCCCTCCGTCGGGCTGTCCACTTCGAGGATGCCGAACCGCTTGCCCTCGCCCTGAACAACGACGTTGATCGCCCGCCTGACGCCGTGCTCGAGCAGGAGACTTGGCGTGCGGAAGCGGGTTTCCCCCTCCAGGTGGTTTGAAATCACGGGTTCGCCGGTCTGGAACGCGTATCCGGTCGGGCTTTCAACGTCGGCGCCGATGCGGGCGTGGCCCACAACGCCCGGTTTCCAGCCGACCCCCGCCCTCACGACAAACTGCTGCTCCTCGGGCAGGAACTCCATCGCCTTGCAGTACTCGCTGTGAAGACCGAGGGCGCACACCCGCGTCGCTTCCTGCAGCAACGCCAGCGTGTCGAAGGTCCGCAACGCGAAATGCCCGTACTCGGCCGTCAGCTGTTGCTGGCGAAGCCGGTAGGCCAATTCCTCCGCGGCCCCGCCGCCCTCTTCCGGGGCGACGGCCGGAGCGGTCGTGGGGTCGTCATGCATGGCGCGTTCTCGTGGGCCCGGAGCCGCGGCGCGGTTCTGGAGGACGCCCGCTCTCGTGAGAGACGCCGGATCGGCCTGCGGTCGTTGCTCCAATAACCACACTTACGCGCCGCTTCGCCAGCGGAGCCGACCCTATCGATCGCCGTCGCCGGCCGCGCGTTCGCATCCGCCGGCCTCGCTCGTTTTTAGGGCACAGCTTCCATGACCGGACGCCGCACGCCGAAGAGCGCGCGGGTCTGGCGGCGGCTCCGCACGATCTGATCGCGCTTTTCATCTGGACGCTACGGCACATCCGCCTTCTCAGGAGCTGTCATGATTACGATCAACGCCAAATCGGCGGCCTTCGACGCCACGGGCATCGATTTCGAAGCCTACGTCCGCGGTCAGTTCGTCGCCGACACCACCGGCTCCGGCTTCCCCGTGTTCGACAACAGCAGCGCCTTCACCGGCGAAGAGATGTTCATCGGCTACGGGACCGAGGCGACGTCGAAGTACGTCCTGGCGCACGGCCAGGTCGAATACGCGTTCGGAACGCACACCGTGGCCGGCACGATCAACACGATCGAGTACGGCACGATCGGCGACGGCTCCTACGACGCTGACGGCTACTTCACCGGCGGCAACGTCGCCCTGACGATCACGGGCCTCGACCTGAGCAACCCGGTCCCGGCGGACAACACCGAAGCGGTCGGGATCGAGGCGACCGGGCCGGTGCACAACTTCGCGCTCGCCCACATGTACGGCGCCTCCGGCGACCAGGCGCGCTTCGACACCTTCGCGGACGCGCTGGACTCCCAGGCGCAGTCCTTCCTCGGATCGCGCGGCGACGACGTCTATGTCGGAACGGCGTTCAACGACGTCATCCGGAGCAACGCCGGCGACGACCGCATCACCGGCGGCGGCGGCGACGACAAGATCTACGGCAGCCGCGGCGTCGACACGGCGGTCTACAGCGGAAACCGGGCGGACTACGCGATCACCCGCGACCTGGCGGGCGTCGTGCACGTCGTCGATCTGCGCACCGGCGCGACCTCGGACGGCGCCGACCAGCTCGTCGACGTCGAGCAGCTCGAATTCGCCGACGGCGCGCTCGACGCCTCGACCATCGCGGCGGGCGGCATGCTCACCCTGGACGCCAGCGGGGCGTCGACCGGCGTCGACATGACGACCTTCCTGGCCGACTTCTTCGCGGGCGTCGCCTCCGGCGCAGCCTACAAGTTCTATGGCGGCACGCCGGACCAGGCCTTCGGCGGCACCTACTACATGAACGGCGACCAGCTCGCGTACGAGTACACGGAAGGCGGCGTCGCGACCGACGCGCGCCTGGTGTTCGGCGGCGAAGAGCTCGCCTACGACTTCATCCACCACGGCTCGCAGTACGGCCACGGCATCACCGGCGCCCTCGACAGCCTGACGTTCGGGGCCTGGACCGCGGACACCACCGGCACGGAAGGCGTCGGTTCCTCCGGCCTGATCCAGAATCTGTACGAGGCGCTGAAGATCACCGGCCTCGGACTGGACGCCGC
This sequence comes from Methylopila capsulata, assembly GCF_016907975.1. GTDB lineage: Bacteria > Pseudomonadota > Alphaproteobacteria > Rhizobiales > Methylopilaceae > Methylopila > Methylopila capsulata. The sequence goes on along the minus strand of NZ_JAFBCY010000003.1, from coordinate 508,825 downwards.
GCCGGGCGCCGGTTCGTCCAACCCCGTCCACCTGCTGCACAACGCGGCGCGGGCGGGCGACGCTTCGGCGTTCGAGGACCTCATCGCCGGGCGCGCGCAGCACTTCATCGGCAGCGACGGGGACGACGTCTACGTGGGCAGCGCCTTCGCGGACCTGGTCGAGGGCGGCGCGGGCTCCGACACGCTCGACGGCGGCCTGGGCGCGGACACCCTGAGCGGGGGACTGGGCAACGACACCTACTATGTCGACAACTCGCGCGACACGGTGATCGAAGCGGCCGGCGAGGGCAGGGACACGATCGTCGCCTCCGCCGACTTCAAGCTCGGGGCCCGCGTTGCGGTTGAATCCCTGATCGCCGCGGACGGCTCCGACGCGGATCTGACGGCGAATCGGTACGTCCGGACCCTCATCGGCTCCGACGGCGACAACCGTCTCGACGCTTACGCCGGGCAGAAGACCGTCACCGGCGGGGCAGGCGAGGACACCTTCGTGTTCACCGTCGACGTGCGGAAGAGCGCGGCGCTGATCTCCGACTTCACCTCCGGCGAGGATTCGATCGAGCTGAGCTCGAAGGTGTTCAGCGCGCTCGGGCTGGGCGCGCTCGACGCCGGCTCGTTCGTCCTCGGCTCGGCCGCGCTCGATGCGGATGACCACATCCTCTACGACTCGAGCACCGGCTCGCTGTTCTACGACGCCGACGGCGTCGGCGGCTCCGCGGCCCTGCTGTTCGCGACGCTCACCTCGACCCCGACGCTCTCCGCCGCCGACTTCCTGGTGGCGTAAGGCGCAAGGCGAGCCTCCCGGAGCTTAAAGGGACACGCCCCGAAAGGCCCGCTCTCCCGAGCGGGCCTTTCGGCCGTTTCGCCTCCGCGCCAGAAGGCTCGCCGTCGGCCGTCCGGGACCTATCTCGCGCTGGGTGCGCAGCGCGGGCCCAGGCGACGGATGAAGATCGCGACGTTCAACGTCAACGGCGTGAACGGCCGCCTGGCCGTGCTTCTGCGGTGGCTGGAGCAGGCGCAGCCCGACGTCGTCTGCCTGCAGGAGCTGAAGGCGCCGCAGGGCAAGTTCCCGGTCCGCGAGATCGCCGCGGCGGGCTACGGCGCGGTCTGGCGCGGGCAAAGGAGCTGGAACGGCGTCGCCATCCTGGCCCGCGGCGCCGACCCCATCGAGACCCGCGGCGCGTTGCCGGGCGATCCCGACGACGCGCAGAGCCGCTACATCGAGGCGGCCGTCAAGGGCGTCCTGATCGGCTGTCTCTACCTGCCCAACGGCAATCCCGCGCCGGGCCCAAAGTTCGACTACAAGCGCGCATGGTTCGAGCGTCTCAAGGCCCACGCCGCGGAGATGCTCGCCGCCGAGGTCCCGATGGCGCTCGTGGGCGACTTCAACGTCATGCCGACGGAGCTCGACGTCTACAAGCCCGAGCGCTGGACCGACGACGCGCTGTTCCGGCCGGAGATCCGCGCCGCGTTTCGGGAGCTGGTCGAGCAGGGCTGGCTCGACGCGATCCGGGCGCTGCATCCGGAGGAGCGCATCTACACGTTCTGGGACTACGTCCGGAACGCCTGGGACCGGAACGCCGGCCTGCGGCTCGACCATCTGCTCCTGAGCCCCGCGGTGGCGGGCCGGCTGACGGAGGCCGGGGTCGACCGCGAGGTGCGCGGCTGGGAGCACGCCAGCGACCATGCGCCGGCCTGGATCAGGCTGGCCCCGACGGCCAAGGCGAAGCGGAAGCCCCGCGCGTCCAGGCGGACCCCGCCGGACGCCTGACGGTGAGGCCTATCGTCGTGGAAGGTCGAGGTGGGCGGGCGTCATCCCGGCGCGACTGCGCTCTTACCCGAGGGGCGAGGCCTTCAGGACAAGCAGGGGCGGACACTCCGACTCCGGCCAAAGCTGAACGAGGTATCGATCCGCGCCGTCGAGCCCGTCGTCGCTCAAGGTGTCGAGGCCGGAAAAGCTCACGCGCAGGCCGATCGGTCCTGCGGGGACGGCGAGGCGCGGCGCCGTCGCTTCATCGTCGGTCATGCCGGCGAGAACGAGGCGTCCGGTCGGAGAGCTGAACCCGGCGTCGGCCACGTGGTCAAAAGCGTCGATATCCGGCGCGGGGCGCTGGTCGAGCCACTCGACGCGCACCGGCACGCTCATGTTGCGGGCGGTGTGAACGACGATTCCATGGGCGCCCGCCACGACGCGGCGGGCGATGCTCTCGTCCGAGTAATCCTCAGGCAGCTCGGCGTGATCCTCGTCGCGCAGATAGATCTGGAAGTAGTCCGCGAAGATCTCGCCTTCATAGAGTGTGCGCACGAAGTCCTCCGACGTCCGATAAGTTATGAAGTCTTGCCTCAAGCGACGGTCGCGAGCGGTTCCGCCGCGCTTCGACGGTTCGTGGCTGAAGCACGCTCCACGTCGTCCCGGCCGAAGCGCCGGGACCCATAAACCCCGTCGTATCCAGTCATGACGCGCCGTCCGCGGTTCTGGATGCCGGCACTACGGCCGGCATGACGGCGGTGGTTCACGTGCTCCAGTTACGGCGAACAGGCGCTTCAGTCGCCGACGCTCGCTCCGGCCTGAGGGATTCCGCCCGCGTCCCCCTTGCGCCGGAGCTGCCGCCAGGTGCTGCCCACATGCGCGCGCAGCGCGGCCGACAGCCCGGCGGCGTCGCGGCGTGAGAGCAGATCGACCAACTGCGCGTGCTCCGCGATCGCCGTGGTCCAGAGCGTCAGGTCGGCGCTGCCGCGCCAGCGGTAGGCGTAGAGCTGGCTGTTGAGCTGGGCGTGCAGCGCCGTCAGCGTGGCGTTGCGCGCCGCTGCGACCAGGGCGCGATGGATCGCCTGGTTGAGGTGGAAGTAGGCCGTGCGGTCGCGGCGCTCGAACGCGGCCAGCAGGTCGTGGTGCAGCGCCCGCACTTCGGCGATCTCGGCCTCCGTCGCCGCCTCCGCCGCGCGCTCGCCTGCGAAACCCTCGAGCGCGGCCAGCACGTCGAGCTTCTCGGCGACCGCGGCTTCCGAGAAGGGCGCGACGACGGCGCCCCGTTTCGGCTCGATCGTCACCAGCCCTTCCGTCGCCAGAGCCTTCAGGGCGTCCCTGAGCGGGGTGCGGGAGACGCCGAGCCGCTCGGCCAGCGCCCGCTCCCGCAGCGGCGCGCCGGGCGGCAGTTCCTCCGTGACGATCAGGTCCCGCAGACGCTCGACCACATGCGCCGCGAGCGGGGATCCCGCAGGCGCGGCCTCCGGCTCAGGCTGGCGGGCGGTCCTCAGCGTGTCACTCATTGGTATACCGATAAAACAACATCGAGATCGGCCTACATGCCGGAGGTTAGAGCAGATTGTAACGAGACGTTGACGTCACGGCCGCATTGGGTCAGTTTTGGTATACCAAAATGGCCTCCCACATCGAACCGAGGGGGCCGCTGGGGAGGGTACATGATGGCTTCCACTGTCTCCACGGCGGGCGCAGCCCGTCCGACGAACGTGCGCTGGCGCGTCGTCGCGTTGATGTTCGTGCTTTACACGATCAACTGCATCGACCGCATCGCCTTGTCCGTCGGCCTGCCGGTGATCGGCAAGGAGTTCGACCTGTCGCCGGCGATGCAGGGATTGATCCTGTCGTCGTTCTTCTGGACCTACTGCGGCTTCCAGATTCCGGGCGGCTGGGCGGCGGACCGCTGGGGCGGCCGCAAGGTTCTGGGCTGGGCGACGGCGCTCTGGGGCTCGTTCCAGTGCCTCGCCGCGGCCGCGACCGGGGGCGTCACCATGATGCTCGCCCGCATCGGCCTCGGCGTGTTCGAAGCGCCCTACATGCCGACGGCGAGCAAGCTGGTCGCGGCCTGGATGCCCGTTGGCGAGCGCTCCCGGGCGATCACGCTGATCGATTCCGGCGCGCCGCTCGGCTCCGCCTTCGGCGGCCTGCTGCTCTCCGCCCTCATCGTGTTCTTCGGCTCCTGGCGTCTGGCCTTCCTTACGGTCGGCCTGCTCACGCTGGTCGTCGGCGCCTTCGTCATCTGGCAGATCCGCAACCGCCCGGAGCAGCATCCGGACGTGAACGAGGCCGAGCTCGAGGCGATCGCGGCGAAGAACGCGGCTCTCGTCGGCGCCGCGGACGAGGAACGCCACATGTCCCGCCGCACCTTCGTCGCGATGATCTGCGGCCGGATCGGTTGGACGATGATCTTCTTCGGCCTCGTGACCTGGGGCCCGAACTATCTGTCGGCCGCCCGCGGCTTCGACCTCAAGGGCATGGGCTACGCGACCTTCGCGATCTTCTCCGCCGGCGCCGTCGGCGCGATCGTCTCCGGCACGCTCGCCGACTGGCTGCAGAAGCGCCTGCCGCGCGACGTGGCGTTCAAGATCCTGTTCGGCGTGTCCGGATCGGTCGCCTTGGCGGGCCTGCTCGCGCTGCCCTACGTCACCGATCCGGTCAGCGCGGTCGCCCTGCTCGCGGTCACCGTGATGTTCCACTTCTTCGGCAGCCTGTACTGGACGATCCCCGCCATGCTCGCCCCGAAGGAGCGCATCGGCCTCGTCGGCGGCGTCATGAACTTCGCCGGCACGTCGAGCGGCATCGCCGCGCCCCTGCTGATTGGGTTCCTGGTGCAGTGGACCGGCGGCTTCGACGCGGTCATCGCCTACTTCGCCTTCTGCGCGCTGGTCTATCTCATCGGCTCGCTGGTCATCGATTTCCGGCCGCACGGAGCCCAGCCGGCGCTCGCGGAGGCGCGGGCATGACCGCGCGCCTCTATGACGGACCCATCATCGACGCCCACCACCACGTCTGGGAGCCGAAGAGGAACGACTACCCCTGGCTCTCGGGCGACCTGATCGTGCCTCACCGCTACGGCGACTACAGCGCCATCAAGCGGGACTACCTGCCGGACGACCTCCGCCGCGACGCCGAAGGCGTCAACATCGTCGCGACGGTCTATGTCGAGGCGGAGTGGAGCCCGACCGACCCGATCGGCGAGACGACGTATGTTCATCAGGTCGCCGACGCCTGCGGCCTGCCGAACGCGATGGTGGCCCAAGCCTGGCTCGACCGCGACGACGTCGCGGAGGTCCTCGCAGGCCAAGCCGCCTTTCCGCTGGTGCGCAGCGTGCGCCACAAGCCGGTCGGCGCGAACTCGCCCGCCGAGGTCGCCGAGGGCCGCCGGACGACGATGTCGGACGAGCGCTGGCGGGCGGGCTACGCCCTGCTCGCGGCGAACGGTCTGCACTTCGACCTGCAGACGCCGTGGTGGAACCTCGCGGAGGCCGCGGAGCTCGCGCGCGACTTCCCCGAAACGACGCTGATCGTGAACCACGCCGGCGTGCCGGGCGACCGCGCGCGCGCGACGCTCGACGGCTGGACCGAGGGCATGGCCGCGCTGGCCAGACGGCCCAACGTCGCGGTCAAGATCTCCGGCCTCTGCATCGCCGGCCGGCCGTGGACGGCGGCCGACAACGCCGAGGTGGTGACCACGATCCTGAAGCTGTTCGGTCCCGAGCGCACGATGTTCGGCTCGAACTTCCCGGTCGACGGCATGCTCGCGAGCTACCGCGAGATCTTCGACGGGTTCCGCGAGATCGCGGCGCCGTGGAGCGCCGCCGACCAGCGCGAGATGTTCTTCGAGACCGCCGTCCGGATCTACCGCCCGCGCCTCGCCGCGGCCTCGCCCAGCATCGCGAAAGCCTCATGAACAGCCACCGTCGTTTTGCACGGGCCGAGCGCCCGATCGAGGTCGCCCTCGTCGGCGCGGGCGCCTTCGGGCGGTCGCTGCTGGCCCAGGGCGGCCGGATGACGCTGATGAGCGTGCGCGTGGCGATCGACGTCACGGCCGCGCGCGCCGCGGAGGCCCTCCGCGCCACCGGGGCGGCGGAGGGCGCGATCGCGCTCTGCGAGACCCGCGCGGAAGCCGAGGCCGCTTGGGCCGCAGGGCGCGTGATCGCCGCAGGCGACCTCGACGTCGCGCTCGGCCTGCCCATCGACATCGTGGTCGAGGCCAGCGGCCACCCGGAGGCCGGCGCCGTCCACGCGCTGGCGAGCCTCGAAGCCGGCAAGCACGTGGCGCTCGTCACCAAGGAGACGGACTCCGTCGTCGGCTCCTACCTCGCGGCGGTGGCGGCCGACCGTGGTCTGGTCTGCACGCCGGTCGACGGCGACCAGCCCGCCTTGCTGATCGGGCTCGTCACCTGGGCGGAGACGCTGGGGCTGCCGATCATTTCCGCCGGCAAGGCGAGCGAGTACGACTTCGTGTTCGACCCCGCGACCGAGAGACTGACGAGCGAAGATCGCTCCGCGGACGCGCCGGGCTTCGGCGCGACGTGGGAGCTTGGCGACCGCGCGGTCGCTGACGTCGTCGCCGAGCGGGCGGCAGGCGCCGCGGCGTTGCCGCAGCGGGCGGTGCCCGACCTCTGCGAGATGGCGGTGGTCGCGAACGCCACCGGCCTCAAGCCGGACGTCGCGCCGTTCCACGTGCCGATCGCCCGCATCCAGGAGGTCGCGACCGTGTTCGAGGAGCAGGCGCGGGGCGGCCTGCTCTCGGGCGGACGCCGTCTCGACGTGTTCAACTGCCTGCGGGCGCCGGGCGAGATCTCGTTCGCGGGCGGCGTGTTCGTGGTGGTGCGGTGCGAGGACGCCGAGACCTGGGGCATCCTCGCCGGCAAGGGCCACACCATGAGCCGCGGCGGCGACGCCGCGATGCTGTGGCTGCCGCGCCACCTGCTCGGCGTCGAGGCGCCGATCAGCCTGCTCGACGCGGTGGTGAACGGCGTCTCGGTCGGCGGGACGCCGACGCCGGTGGTCGACCTCGTCGGCCGGACGACCAAGCCGCTCGCCAAGGGAACGCTGCTCGCGGCGGAAGGCCATCACCACACCATCGACGGCGTGGGCCCCGAGCTGATCGACGCCGCGCCGCTCGCGGCGGAGCGCCCCGCGCCGTACTACCTCATCGCGGGACGCCGCCTGCGGCGCGACCTTCCGGCCGGCGCTTCGGTGACGCTCGGCGACCTCGAGATGGACGAGGCGGCGCCGCTCTACGTGATGCGGCGCCGGCAGGACGAGCGGTTCTTCGGGGCCGAGACCTGACCGGGCGGCAGGCGCCGCTCAGTAGACCGGCGCCTGATCCACTTCGTAGGTCCAGACCTTGAACGAGGTCAGGGTGTGCGGGCCGAACGAGTTGATCAGCGGGACGTCCGCGGCGTCGCGGCCGCGGGCGACCACGATGCGGCCGATGCGGGGGATGTTGTTGCGCGGGTCGAAGGTGCGCCAGGCGCCGCCGAGATAGACCTCGATCCAGGCGCTGAAGTCCATGGGGTCGACCACCGGCACGCCGATGTCGCCGAGGTGGCCGTTGACGTAGCGGGCCGGGATGTTGAGGCAGCGGCAGAGCGCGACGGCGAGATGCGCGAAGTCGCGGCACACGCCGACGCGCTCCCTGAAGGCGCCGAGCGCCGTGCGGGTCGAGCGCGCCTGCTGGTAGTCGAACGCGATGTGCTGGTTGACGAAATCGCACACCGCCTGCACGCGGCCCCAGCCCGGCGTGAGATGGCCGAACAGGTCCCAGGCCGCCTGGCTCAGTTCGTCCGTCTCGCAGTAGCGGCTGCCCATGAGGTAGACCAGCGTCTCGTCCGGCAGGTCGGCGACCGGCCATTCCGCGGCGTCGAGGACCGCCTCGTCATGCAGGCCGCTGTCCTCGATCGTTGCGTCGCCCCAGAGCGTGAAGTCGCCGGCCGGCGCCACGAACCGCCGGCAGCGGTTTCCAAACAGGTCGCGGTAGGTCGTCGTCGGAATGATCGGGGTCGTGAAGACCCTCTCGACCGCGCGCACGTCGGCCGCGCGGTCGTCGTGCACTGAGAGCAGGCAGACCATGGGCGTCGGCGCCTGGCAGTGCAAATTGATCTCATAGCCGTAGCGGATCAGCATAATGCGCTTTCGATCGAGGAAGGGGCGCTGACGAGATGCTGCCGTCGGGGCGAATGTGTCCGCGTCTCCTCTTGTTAGCAGAGATTGCCGGCCTCGGCTCGGCAAACGTCGCGGGCCAGAGGCGCGTTCGCCTCGCGCCGGTGCGGGGCTCGATCGGGACGTCGCCATCGGTCGCGCGGGCGCCGGGCGGGCCCCTGGGGGGCGCCCTCTCGCCGGGGTCGAACGCGCGCTTGCCGGCGTGCGCCGCGTCGACCTCGGTCGTCGCGACCAGGTCGGAGGCCCTCAGGCGCGGCCGTGACCGACGTCGGTCCAGCCGCGCGGCGTCGCGCGCCCGCCGACGGCGACCGGGCCGCTACAGGATGAAATCGACGGCGCCCAGAGTCGCGACGTTGCGGAGCAGAATGCTGACATCGGCGACGGCGTCGCCGTTCGCGTCGCCGAACGCATAGAAGTCCGCGCCGCTCCGCTCCACGCGCAGCTGTCCGGCGGCGCCGGAGAAGGCCGCCGCGCCCACGAAGCTGAACGCCTGGTCGCCGGCGGCTCCCGCGTTTGCGTCGATGGTCGCGAGATTGATCTTGTCGCCGTCGGCCCGGCTGAAATCCAGGATCGTGTCGCGCCCGGACACGGCGAGCGTGCTGTCGTTCGCGTTGAACTGGAAGACGTCGGCTCCGCCTCCGCCGGTCAAGGCGTCGGCGCCCGTCTGGCCGGTGAGCACGTTGGCTCCGCCGTCGCCGATGATGGTGTCGTTCCTCCAGGTGCCGACGACGTTCTCGATGTTGCGGTAGCGGTCGCCTTCCGCCAGTCCGCCCGAGCCGAGCCCCGTGGCGAGATTGACCGTGGCGCCCGTCGCCGACAGAGCCCAGACGCTCAGCGTATCGACGCCGTCGCCGCCGTCGATGAGGTCCGCGCCGCCGTAGCCGTTCAACAGGTCGTCGCCGGCGCCCCCGAGAAGCGTGTCGGCGGCGGAGCCGCCGCCGAGGCTGTTGGCGCCGCTCGAGCCGGTGAGCCGGTTCGATCCGGCGTTGGACCCCGTGATGTCGTCGATGTTGAACAGCAGGTCGCCTTCGGCGTCGCCGCCGAGCCCGACGCCGGTCCGGAGATCGACGCGCACGCCCTCCGCCGACGCCGCGTAGTCGACCCTGTCGACGCCCCAGCCGCCGAGCGGGAAGAACGAGGCCGGTCGCCCGCCGTCCAGCCGGTCCGCGCCGGCGCCGCCCACGAGGACGTCGTCGCCGACGCCGCCCTGCAGGTCGTCGGCGTCCGCGCCGCCGTAGAGCTCGTCCTGGTCCGCGCCGCCGTAAAGCGTGTCGCGGCCGGCGTCGCCGTAGAGCTGGTCGTTTCCGGCGTCGCCGACGGCGTAGTCCGCGCCGCTGCCGCCGTTGAGCGTGTCCGCCGCGTCGCCGCCCCGGAGCGTGTCGTCGCCGCCGCCTCCCGAGAGCCTGTCGGAGTCGCTCTCGCCGAGCAACTGGTCGGCCCCGCTGTCGCCGACCAGCGTGTCCCGGCCCGCCCCGCCATAGAGCCAATCGGTGTAGGTGTCGCCGATGATCAGGATCAGGCCGTCGCTGTAGGCGTAGAGCTTGTCGTCGCCGGCGCCGCCGTAAAGCGTGTCTCCGTGCGCTCCGCCCTTGAGCAGGTCGTTGCCGTTTTCGCCGTAGAGCCGGTCGTAGCCGACGCCGCCGAAAAGGGTGTCGTCGCCGCCGAACACCGCAGCATTGTCGCTGTCGCCGAAGATCGTGTCGTTGCCGGCGTCGCCGAACAGGGAGTCATTTCCCGACACGACGCCCGCCGCGTAGAACACGTCGCCATAGATGCGGTCCTGATCGGCGTTGCCGTGGATCGTGTCGTTGCCGTCCTCGCCATAGAGAACGTCGTCGCCTTCATCGCCGCTGATCGAGTCGTTCCCGGTGTAGGCCTCTGCGCCCCGCATGCCGCCCCAGACGGTGTCGTTGCCCGCGCCGCCATAGAGATTGTCGCCGTCGGCCCCGCCCAGGATCGTGTCGTTTCCCCAGACGCCGACGATGAAATCGACGCCGCTGCCGCCGATCAGGAAATCGTCGGTCGCTGCGGACGCCTGGTCTTCGGATCCGTCGCCGTAGATCGTGTCGGCGCCGCCGTTGCCGAAGATGGTGTCCCGCCCATCGCCGCCGTACAGGCTGTCGCCGTCGCCGCGCGCGTCGTTCTCGTAATCGCCGTAGATGCGGTCGTTTCCGCTCCCGCCGTAAAGCTCGTCGACGCCCCAGCCGCCCGCGATGTAGTCGTCGTCGAAGACGCCGTTGATGAGGTCGTCGCCGTTGTCTCCATAGAGGGTGTCGAAGCCGTACCCGCCGTCGATCGTGTCGCGGTCGTCGCCGCCGAAGACCACGTCGTCGCCCTCGTCTCCCACCAGGAGATCTACGCCCGAATACCCTTCGAGCGTGTCGTTGTGCGCGTAACCTCTGAGCGTGTCGTTGCCTCCGCCGCCGTCGAGAAGGTCGTTTCCATTCTCGCCAATCAGGGAGTCGTCGCCATCCTGTCCGCGAAGCGTGTCCCCGAAGTGGGAGCCATGCACGGTGTCGTTGCCCCCGAGCGCCCAGATGTCCACGGCTTGGCCGGAGGTCCAGAAGGCTCTGGAATCGTTCTTTTCGGTCAGGGCCAGCCAGTAAGCCATGAGACATTTCCCCCAAGCTCAGCGGATCGCCCTCGGCGACAGCTGGTCACGGACGCGACGCTCTTCGGGCGTCGGCTCCGGTCACCTTTGCGAAGACAGGTCGCAAGCGGCGGTTCGCGCGACGTCGTCGGTCGCTGATGCCAGCCGATCGTGGCCGACGACATGCGATGTCGTCAATACCGAAATAAGTCCATAACCATCCATAAAAGATCCAATGAGACGGGTGGAGCGGCTCCCAGCTTTTCCGCCGGGCGCGGCGCCTCCAAGGCGGGTCCGATCATTCGGTTGCGCTGGCGAGCGTCGGCGGCCGGAGTCGGGCGCGATTTCTCGCGCTCGACTCGAACAGGCCGGCGTCGAAGCTCGTAAGGTGGAAGCCCCCGGCCGCTGAGCGGCCCGTCGCGCCCGTCAGACGAAGCGCGGGATCGGGCCCTGCTGAGGCGTCTGGTCGGGCAGCTCGACCTCCGTGTCGTCGACGTAGCACCATCCCCAGCCTTCCGGCGGGTCGTAGCCTTCGACGATCGGATGCGCCGTGGCTTCGAAGTGCGCGCGGGCATGGCGATGCGGCGACTGATCGCAACAGCCGACATGGCCGCACGCGCGGCAGAGCCGCAGGTGCACCCAGGCGCTCCCGATCTTCAGACACTCCTCGCAGCCCCTGGCGCTGGGGGCGACGTCGTGGATCGTCCTCATGTGCGAACAGCTCATCCGGTTCTCTCCTGCGCCGCCTGTTCAGCGAAAAGGGCGTGGATCTGGGCCACCACGGCCGCGCCCTCGCCGACGGCCGCGGCGACGCGTTTGGTGGAGCCGGCGCGCACGTCGCCGATGGCGAAGACGCCGGGCCGGCTGGTCTCCAGCGGCGACGCTCCGGACCCGGTGAGCACGAAGCCCTTGGCGTCGGTGTCGACGCAGCCGCGCGCCCAATCGGCGTTGGGGTCGGCGCCGATGAACAGGAACACGTGGCGCGCCGCGCGCCGATGAAGCGTCCCGTCGCGGTCGCGGAACGTCGCCGCGGCGAGCCCGGTCTCGCGGCGGCCTTCGAGCCCGACGATCTCGCTGCCGACATGGAGTTCGACGTTGGCGAGCGCGGCGATCCGGTCGATCAGGTAGCGTGACATCGTCTGCGCCAGATCGCGTCGTACGACGAGGTGGAGCGTCTTCACGTGCGGGGCGAGGAACACGACGGCCTGGCCGGCGGAGTTGCCGCCGCCGACCAGGACCACCTCCTCGCCGGCGCACAGCCGCGCCTCGATGGCCGAAATCCAGTAGGACACGCCGGCGCCCTCGAACTCGGCGAGGTTGGGAATGTCGGGCCGGCGGTAGCGCGCGCCCGACGCGATCACCACCGAGCGGGTCTTCACGCGACGGTCGCCGGCGCACAGCAGCGTCAGGCCGGACGGGTCGCACTCCAGCTTCTCCACCGCGACCGGTATCGCGATCTCGGCGCCGAACTTCAGCGCCTGGTTGAACGCGCGTCCGGCGAGCGCCTGTCCGGAGATGCCGGTGGGGAAGCCGAGGTAGTTCTCGATCCGGGCGGAGGCGCCGGCCTGTCCGCCCATGGCGCGTGAATCGAGCACGATCACCGATAGACCCTCGGACGCCGCATAGACCGCGGTCGCAAGCCCAGCGGGGCCGGCCCCGACGACCGCCAGATCATACAGGCGGTCGGGATCGATCGCCGGGACGACGCCCAGACAGGCGGCGAGCTCCTCGTTGCTCGGGCGCCGGAGCACCGGCCCGTTGGGGCAGACCACCAGCGGCAGCTCCTCCGGCGGCACGCCGGCCCGCTCCACCAGCGCGCGCCCCTCTTCATCCGCCCGAACGTCGAGCACGAGGTTGGGCAGGCCGCCGCGGCCCAGGAAGTCCTGCAGGCGCAGCATGTCGGGGCTGCCCGGCACGCCCACCAGGATGGTGCCTGCGCCGCCTTCCTCGATCAGGCTGACCCGCCGCAGGATCAGAGCGCGCATGACCAGCTCCCCGACATCGGCCGACCCAATCATCAGCGCCCGCAGGTGCGGCGGATCGAAGGGCAGGGCGACGCACCCGTCCGGCCCCGCGCGTCCCGCCGCGATCGAGGGACGGCCCGCGAGCTGGTTCACCTCGCCGGAAAACTGGCCGGGACGATGGATGGTGATGACGGCTTCGCGGCTCAGGCCGTCGCGGCGGACGACGTCGATCGATCCCTCGAGCACCAGCCATGCCGGCGCGCCATGGGCGCCGATGGCGTAAAGCACGTCGCCGGCGGCGAACCGGGTTTCGGGCCCGCTGGCGAAGCGCCGCGCCGTCTCGATCTGCGGCGCGCTGAGCACGGGAAACATCTGGTGCTCGCGCGTATCGACCGTGCTCATGCCGCTCTCCGGTGGCGCTCCGGGTCGATCCTTTCACCTCGGAATCGCGGAGGACACCGTTTTCTGCGCGTGAGCCATCCTCGTCGCGCTGAGCCGCCGACAGGTTGAGCTGCGCCCTCGCTAGCGACGCCCGCGCGGGCGTTCGGCGCCCCATTCCGTGCCTGCGGTGAGAAGGCCCATCGCGACGCCATAAACGACCAGCGCGAGCGACACCGCGGCGAACATCGTCCAGAGCGGGGCGGCCCACACGAAGGCGAGCGCTGCGCCGCCGATCGCGAGCAGCGTCCGGACGAGCGTGACGGCGAGCGGCCTGCCGAGGCGTCCCGCGCCCTGGGCCGCGAAGTAGAGCGCCATGCCGAAGGCGAAGAAGCCGTAGGCCGGGCCGGCGATCCGAAGATAGGCGGCGCCGGCGTCGATCATCGCGGCGTCGGCGCTGAACAGGCCGAGCCAGGCTGCGGGAACGAGCGCCGCCGCGACGCCGATGAGCTCCGCGGCGACGAAGGCGAGCGCCGCGCCCGTGAAGGCGATGCGCTTCGCGCGGTCGACGGCCCCGGCGCCGACGTTCGTGCCGACAAGCGGCACCAGCGGCGCGCCGAAGCCGAAGGCGAGCGGGATCAGCAGGTATTCGAGCCGCGCGCCGGTGCCGTAGCCCGCGAGCGCCGCGGCCCCTGCGGCGTGGCCGACCAGAGCGGTGACCACGATGAAGATCAGGTTGGTCTGGATCGAGGTCAGCGAGGCGAGCGCGCCGACCTTCAGGATCTCCGCCATGGGGCGCCATTCGAGCGGCGACCATGTGAGGCGCACCACGCTGCGGCCGGAGCGCGCGTACCACAGCAGGAAGCCGCAGCCGAGCGCGTTGAACGTCACGATCGCCCACCCGCCGCCGGCGACGCCGAGGCCGGGGAGGGGTCCGAACCCATAGATCAGCAGGGGCGAGAGCGGCACGATCAGAACGACGCCGAAGCAGACGACGCCGGCCGGGACCAGCATGTCGCCGGTGCCGCGCAGCGCGCTGGCGAGCGCGTTCATGACCCACAGCAGCACGGTGCCGGCGAACACCACGTCGGAGTAGGCGAGCGCCGCCTCGAGCGCGCCGCCCTCCGCGCCCGACAGGCGGTAGAACGGCTCGCCGAACGCGAGCATCAGGGCGGAGAAGGCGAGGCCGAGCCCGGCGAACAGCGCGACGCCGTGGGACACGACCTTGTCGGCGTCCTCCCGGCGGCCGGCGCCGAGCGCCCGCGCGACCGCGGACGACACGCCCCCGCCCATGGCGCCGACGGACAGCATCTGCATCAGCATGAAGGGCGGAAACACCAGCGCCATGCCGGCCAGCGCGTCCGGCCCAAGTCGTCCGACCCAGTAGGTCTCGATCAGGCCCGTGGAGGCCTGCAGCAGCATGACCACGAGGTTCGGCCACGCCATCCGCAGGATCAGCGGCGCGACGGGGTCGTTGAGGAGCGCGAGCGTCCGCGGGTCGAGCGCAAGCGAAGCGGGCGTCGAGCCTTGGACCGCCGTGGCGCTCATACCCCCGACAGCTTCGCTTTCGCGATCGGCAGGCTGCGGATGCGCTCGCCGGTCAGCGCCGCGAGCGCATTGGCGACCGCGGGCGGCACGCCGGGAAGGCCGGGCTCGCCGATCCCGCCCATGGGCGCGCCGCTCTCGACGATCGCCACGTGCACCTCGGGCATGTGGTCGCGCGCCAGGATCTTGTAGCTGTCGTAGTTCTTCTGCTGCCGGACGCCGTCCTTGTAGACGACCTGCTCGAACAGGGCCGAGGAGAGCCCGAGCGCCGCGGCGGACTCCACCTGCGCCTTGACGATCGCGGGGTTCACGATCGAGCCGGGGTCGATCGCGATCCAGAGCCGGTGGACGCGCGCCGCGCCGTCTTCGATCGACGCCTCGGCGATGGTCGCGGTCTCGGACCCGAACGGCGAGGCCAGGGCGACGCCGCGGGCGCGCTTCACCCCGTCGACCTCGTAGGGGCCGCGCGTCCAGCCGCCGGAAAGCTCGGCGACCGTCTTCAGCAAGGTCAGATGGCGCGGCTTGTCCTTCAGCAGCGCGAGCCGGAGCGCGTAGGGGTCGTTGTTTCCGGCGGCCGCGATTTCGTCGAGGAAGCTCTCGTAGAAGAAGTCGTTCATCGAATGCCCGACCGATCGCCAGAACGCGATGGTGACGGGGTGGGGGAGTTTGGCGAACGCCATCTTCCGGTTCGGGATGGCGTAGGGCTTCTCGACGATGCCCTCGACCGCAGACGAGTCCACCGGCGCCTTGAAGATCGCGCCGAACCAGCGGCCGATCGGGCCCTCGCCGACGGTGCGGACGTCGATCGCGGTCGGGTTTCCGGCGCCGTCGAGCGCGGCGCGGAAGCGGCTGAAGCTCAGCGGGCGGATGGCGTCGTTGAGGAACTCCTCTTCCCGCGACCACAGCACCTTGACCGGCCGACCCGTCGCCTTCGCGAGCAGGATCGCCTGCGGGAAGGGGTTCGCGGGGCCGTACATGAAGTGCCGGCCGAAGAACCCGCCCAGCAGCGGCGAATGGATCTTCACCTTGTCCGGCGTCAGGCCGGCGGTCTGTCCCGCGATCATCTGGAACAGTTCGGGCATCTGGTTCGGGACCCAGAGGTCGAGCGTTCCGTCCGCGTTCATGCGCGCGATGCTGGAGGGCGGTTCGAGCTGGGCGTGCGCGAGATAGGGCGCGTCGTAGTCGGCCTCGATCACCTTCGCGGCCTTGGCGAAGGCGGCGTCGGCGTCGCCCTCGGTCTCCGACGGCAGCCCCGGATCCGCCGACGCCTTGAGGGCCGCGAGCATGGCCTCGGACGAGAACCCGGCCGAGACGGTGTCGACGCCCTGCGCCGCCGGCGTCGACCAGTCGGCCTTCAGGGCTTCCACGGCCTTGCAGGCGCGCCACCAGGTGTCGGCCGTGACAGCGATCGCGCCCGGCAGCAGATGGACCGAGTGCACGCCGGGCATCGCCTTGACGTCCGCCTCGTTCAGAAGCGCCTTCGGCTCCGTGCCGAACGCGGCCGCGTGCTGGACGGCGGCGTAAAGCATGCCCTCGACCTTCTGGTCGATGGCATAGATCGCGCGCCCCGTGGACTTGTCGCGCACGTCCAGTCTTGCGACCGGCTGGCGGATGTAGCGGAAGGTCTTGGGGTCGCGGAGGGCGACGTCCTCCTTCGGCTGCAGCAGCAAGGCCTCGCCTGCGAGCTCTCCGTAGCCGATCGAACGGCTGGAGGCGGCGTGGACCACCTTGCCGTCCTCGGTCGCGAGTTCGCCGTCCTGGACCTTGAGCTTGGCGGCGGCGGCGCGGATCAGCATCTCGCGCGCGGTCGCGCCGAGGCGGCGCATCGCGGCGTAACTCGATCGCGTCGAGAAGCTGCCGCCGGTGAGCCGGAGGCCGTTGACGAGCGCGTAGTCCGGCCCTGGAGGCGCGCACTCCACCACGAAGCGCTCGGGGGTCACGTCGAGCTCCTCGCCGACGATCTGCGCCAGCGCGGTGTTGATGCCCTGGCCGCCCTCGATGAAGGGACTGAGCAGCTTTACGGTTCCGTCGGGCCGGATTTCGAGGAAGGCCGGCACGCGCGTGCCGGGCTTCGGCGCGATCGCTCCGGCGCCCTCGGCCTGGGCCATCGCCTTGCCCGTCGGCAGCGCGACGCCGAGCACCAGCGCGCCGGCCGCGACGCCGAGGAAACGGCGCCGGGAGAGGTTGGAGACGCCGTCGGGCGCGGGAAGCTGCGTGGCGGCGTCGAGATCGAAAGGCGTGAGAGCGTTCATCGGCGTCGCCTCCTCAGGCCGCGGCCCGCCGCACGGCGGCGGCGATCGCGTTGTAGGTGCCGCAACGGCAGAGGTTGCTCATCGCGTCGCTGATGTCGGCGTCGGTCGGCCTGGGCGTCTCCTTGAGCAAAGCCGTCGCGGCCATCACCTGGCCGGACTGGCAGTAGCCGCACTGCGGCACCTGCGCCGCGACCCAGGCCTCGACGACCTTGCGGCCGATCTCGTCCTGCTCGATGGCCTCGATCGTGGTGATCTTCGACTGCTCGACCGCTTCGATCGGGAGCTGGCACGAGCGGGTCGCCTGCCCGTCGACGAGCACGGTGCAGGCCCCGCACTGGGCGATCCCGCAACCGTATTTCGTGCCGGTCATCCCGAGCGTGTCGCGCAGCACCCAGAGCAGCGGCGTGCCGGGCTCCGCGTCGGCTTTGAGAATCTTGCCGTTGATGTCGACGTCGTACATGGCCGCCCTCCCTTACGCCGCGGCCGTGAGGCCCGACCGGTAGCGGTCGGCGGCGTGGTTGCGGGAGAGGTTGGGAGCGAGCGCCTTGCGGGCGGCCTCCAGCGACTCCCATTGGCCGAGGTCCGGCAGGGACGGGATGGTCACCAGTTCGCCCTGGTCGAAGCCCGCGAGCGCCGCGTCCACCATCTCGCCGGCGCCCATCACCATCTCGGCCGGGAGCTTCTCCAGCCCATGGCCGGCCCTCTCCCAGATCTCGGTCGCGGTGACGCCCGGCAGCACCGCCTGCAGCCTGACGCCGGAGGAGGCGAGCTCGTGGCTCATGGCCTGGGTGAGGGCGAGCACGTAGGCCTTCGAGGCGCTGTAGACGCCGTTCAGCATTTCGGGCGCGAGGGCGACGACCGACGCGATGTTGATGATGGAGCCGGCGCCGCGGGCGGCGAAGGCTGCGCCGGCGACCGCCGCAAGGCGGGTCGCGGCCACTACGTTGAGGCGGATCATGGCGTCGAGCTGGTCGACGTCGGTGTGGATCACGGGCGTGACCGCGGCGACCCCGGCGTTGTTGACCAGCAGCGCGATGCTGGCGTCGTCCCGCAGGCGGCGCTCCACGACGGCGAGATCGGCCTGCGCGTTCAGATCGGCCTTAAGCGGTTCGACCGTCACGCCGGTCTCGGCGACCAGGCGTTCGGCGAGCGCCGCAAGGCGCGTCTCGTCGCGGGCGACGAGCACGAGATCGTAGCCTCGCTTCGCCAGCCGGTCCGCGTAGACGGCGCCGATGCCGGAGGACGCGCCCGTCACAAGCGCCGTTCCTTTGCCCGCGGTGTTCGCCATGTCGCTCTCCTTCGCCGACGCCAATTTGACGAGCTGAGGCTAGGCGCGTACCGCTATGTCTCAAATGTCATTTATCCGGCTTTTCGAGACATGACGCGCACCGTCGGACTGATCATCTTTCCGGGCTTCCAGGCGCTCGATCTCGCGGTGGGAACGGTGTTCGAGCTCGCGAACGCCGCGCTCGGCGAACCGGCCTACGCCGTCGAGATGCTGTCGGAGACCGGCGGCGTGACGCCAAGTTCGTTCGGCGCCGGGGTGGACAGTCGGCCGTTCGGCGCGCCTGGCTTCGACACCGTCATGATGACCGGCGGCCTCGGCGACCGCCCGAGCACGCCCGGCCTGATCGCATTCCTGAAGGAGGCGGCCGCCGCTTCGCGCCGCACGGCGTCGATCTGCACGGGGGCGTTCTTTCTCGCGGAGGCCGGCCTGCTCGACGGGCGGCGGGCGACCACGCACTGGGCGCGCGGCCGCGACCTGCAGCGACGCTACCCGAAGGTGAAGGTCGAGGAGGACCGGATCTTCATCGAGGACCGCGGCGTCTGGACCTCGGCCGGCATGACGGCGTGCATCGACCTCGCGCTCGCCCTCGTCGCGGCCGACGTCGGCGAGGCGGTCGCCCGTACGATCGCCAAGCGGCTCGTGGTCTATCATCTGCGCGCCGGCGGGCAGTCGCAGTTCTCCGCGATGCTGGACCTGAAGCCCGCCTCCGACCGCATCCAGACGGCGCTGGCCTTCGCGCGTGAAAACATCGCAATCGATCTCTCCGTCGAGCGGCTCGCGGAGGTCGCGCGGCTCAGCCCCCGGCAGTTCAGCCGCGCGTTTCGTTCCGAGACCGGCCAGTCGCCCGCCAAGGCGGTCGAGACCCTGCGGGTGGAGGCCGCGCGCCAGATGCTCGAAGCCGGGCGACTGTCGAACGAGGTGATCGCGCAGGAGGCGGGCTTCGTCGATCCCGACCGCATGCGGCGCGCTTTTCTGCGCGCCTACGGCCATCCGCCCCAGGCGCTGCGGCGCGCCGCCCGGAGCATGCAAGCTTCCGCCTGAGGCTCCTGCGGGCGGGCGTTGTTGCCACCGCCGAGGTCCGTCCCCACACTGCCGGCTCCGTTCGGAGAGCGTTCCTTCCATGTCCCGCCCTATCGCCGCCAAGCGGCTCTACGACATCCTTGAGCGGGTCGACGCGGAGCGCTCCGTCAGCGTCGAGGCCCTCGCCGAGAGCTTCGGCGTGTCGCGCGAGACGATCCGGCGCGACCTCAAGGCGCTGGCGGCGCAAGGCCGTCTCGACGTGGTCCACGGCGGCGCGCTCAAGCGGGGCGTCGGCGAGCCGCCCTACGCCGAGCGGATCCGCGAGAACGCCGCCGGCAAGACCGCGATCGGACGCGCCGCCGCCGCGCTGATCGAGCCGGGCATGGTCGTCCTGCTCGATTCGGGCGCGACCACCCACGCGGTCGCGGTCGCGCTCGCGGCGTCGTCGCCGAAGGACGTCTCGGTCTGCGCGACGTCGTTGGTGGACGCTCTCCTGCTGAGCCGCGCCGGCCTGAAGGTCACCGTGCTGGGCGGAGAGGTCGACCCGGACGACGGCGCGACGGTCGGCGTCGACGTCATCGCCGCGCTGGCCCGCCACCGCGTCGACCTGGTGTTCGTCGGCGTCGGCGGGATCACGATGGAAGGCGACGTCACGGTGTTTTCGCGCCTCGCCGCCGAGACGCGGTCGGTCATGATCGACATCGCGCGGCAGAGCTATCTGATCGCCGACCATGGCAAATTCGGGCGCGCCGGCCCGGCGCGCATCACCTGGACCCGCGCGCCGGCGGGGGTGATCGTCGACGCCCCGCCGCCGCGGCAGATGAAGGCGTCGCTGGCCGCGCAGCAGATCCCGTGCCTCGTCGCCAAGGCCTCATAATGTGATATTTTGTGATTTTATGATTGGATTTGGAATTTTCTGCGGCTAGGGTTCGGCTCTCGCTGGAGGCCGCGCCATGACCGAACCGACCTTTCCCACCCAGGCCGAGGTCGTCATCATCGGCGGCGGCATTGTGGGCTGCTCGCTGGCCTATCACCTGACGCAGCTCGGCCATCGCGACGTCGTGGTGCTGGAGCAGGGGCGGCTGTCGAGCGGGACGACCTGGCACGCGGCGGGGCTCGTGGGCCAACTGCGCTCGCAGGCCAGCATGACCCGGCTGATCCGCTACTCGACCGAGCTTTACGCGCGGCTCGAGGCCGAGACGGGCCTCGGCACGGGCTGGAAGCAGTGCGGCTCGGTGTCGGTCGCCCGGACGGCCGAGCGCATGACCCAGCTCCGGCGCACCATCGCCTCGGCGCGGGCGCAAGGCGTCGAGATCCACGAGCTGACGCCCGCCGAGGCCGGCGAAAAATGGCCTGTGATGCGCACCGACGATCTCGTCGGCGGCGTCTGGCTGCCGGGCGACGGCAAGGCCAACCCGACCGACCTCACCCAGGCGCTGGCGCGGGGCGCGCGGACCGGCGGCGCCCGGATCTTTGAGAAGACACGGGTGACCGGCGTCACCATCACGGACGGCCGCATCCGTGGCGTTGCGACCAGCCGGGGCGAGATCGCCTGCGAGACGGCGGCGATCTGCGCCGGGCAATGGTCGCGCCAGTTCGGCAAGATGTGCGGGGTCTCGATTCCGCTGCACTCGGCCGAACACTTCTACCTCGTCACCGAGCGCATCGACGGCGTGCATCCCGACCTGCCCGTCATGCGCGACCCCGACGGCTTCATCTACTTCAAGGAGGAGGTCGGCGGCCTTGTGATGGGCGGCTTCGAGCCGGACGCCAAGCCCTGGGGCATGGGCGGGATTCCGGACGACTTCGAGTTCCAGCTGCTGCCGGACGACCACGATCAGTTCGAGATCCTGATGGAGAACGCGCTCACGCGCGTGCCCGCGCTCGAGACCGCGGCGATCCGCACCACCGTCAACGGGCCGGAGAGCTTCACGCCGGACAACAACTTCCTGCTGGGCGAGACGTCGGAGGTGCGGGGCCTGTTCGTGGGCGCCGGCTTCAACTCCGCCGGCATCGCCTCCGCCGGCGGGGCGGGGCGCGCGCTCGCGGAATGGATCGTCGCGGGCGAACCGACGCAGGATCTCTGGCCCGTCGACATCCGCCGCTTCGCCGCCTTCAACGCCAACCCGGCCTGGCTGAAGGAGCGGGTGAAGGAGACGCTCGGCCTGCACTACGCCATGCCCTGGCCGAACCGCGAACTCGTCACCGCGCGGCCGTTCCGCACCTCGCCGGTCTACGAGCGGCTGAAGGCCAAGGGCGCCGTCTTCGGCTCCAAGATGGGCTGGGAGCGAGCGAACTACTTCGCCACAGGCGCCCACGACCGCGAGATCGCCTATGGCTTCGGCCGGCCGAACTGGCTGGAGGCCTGCGCCGCCGAGCAACGCGCGGCGCGCGAGGCGGTGGCGCTGTTCGACATGACCTCCTTCGCCAAGCTGCGGCTGGAGGGCCCGGATTCTGAGGCCGCGCTGCAGCGGCTCTGCGCCGCCGACATGGCGCTCGCCGTCGGCGACAGCGCCTATACGCCGATGCTGAACCGCCGCGCCGGCATCGAGACGGAGGTCACCGTCGCGCGGGTCGGCCGCGACGCGTTCCTGATCGTCGCGGGCTCCGGCCAGCCGGTGCGCGACGCCGACTGGATCCGGCGCCACCTCGGCGACGCGCGGGCGACGCTGACCGACGTTACCTCGGCCTACGCCGTGCTCGGCCTGATGGGCCCGCGCTCCCGCGACCTGCTCGCGACGTTGACCGACGCCGCCCTCGACGACGCGGCGTTTCCGCCGAACGCCGTGCGCGAGATCGCGGTCGGCTTCGCGACCGTGCTCGCCGCCCGCCGCTCCTACGCCGGCGAGCTCGGCTACGAGCTTACGGTCGCGACCGAGTTCGCGGCCGGCGTCTACGACGCGCTGACGGCCGCGGGCGCAGCCTTCGGCCTGCGCGACGCCGGCTACTACGCCCTCGACGCGCTGCGCATCGAGAAGGGGTTCCGCGCGTGGGGGCGCGAGACCTCGCCGGACCTTACGCCCGACGCCTGCGACCTCGGTTTTGTGGTCAACCTCGCCAAGGGCGACTTCATCGGCCGCGACGCCCTAATGGCCGCCCGCGCGGGGCCTGCGCCGACGAAGCGGCTGGTCTCGCTGCTCGGCCCGGAGCCCGGCGCGCAGATGGCCTGGGGCGGCGAACTGCTGCTGGCGGACGACGTCGCCGTCGGCGAGGTGACCTCCGCCGCCTATGGCGCGACGCTCGGGGGCGTCGTCGCGATAGCTTGGATCGACGCCGCCCGCGCGCCGGACCAGCAGGCGTTGGACGCGCTGCGGCTCACGATCGACGCGGGCGGGGAACGGCTGCCGGTGAGGGCGAGCCTCAAGCCGTTCCTGGGTTCGCAAGGCGTGGAGACCGCCACGCCGCAGCCTCTCAGGAAAGCCGGATGACCCGCTCGATCCGTGTCCCGGCTCAAGGTCGGGACAAGACGTGCGGCCGCGCGGCGGGAGCGACGTAAGCAATGGAGCTCCACGTCTTCTTCGCCGTGCTCGCGGCGGCCGCCATGCACGCCGGCTGGAACGCGTTCCTCAAGCTCCGGATCGAGCCGTTCCTCGCGATGACGCTGGTCACCGCCGGCGCCGGCGTTGTCGGCCTGCCGGGGCTGATCGCGTTCGGGCCGCCGAAGCTCGAAGCCTGGCCGTGGCTGCTGGGCTCGATCGCGCTGCATCTCGGCTACTACATCGCGCTCACCAAGGCCTACGAGCGGGCCGACATGAGCCAAGTCTACCCGATCGCCCGCGGGGGCGCGCCGCTGCTCACCGTCACCGCGAGCCTGCTGCTGCTGGGCGAGAGCCTCTCGCCGCTGCAGATCGCGGGCGTCGCGACGCTCGGCTGCGGCGTGATGCTGATCTCGATCCTCGGCCGCCGGAAGGGCGCGGCGTTCGATCCCGTCGCGCTCGGCTACGCCGGGCTGACCGCGCTCATGATCTGCGGCTACACGCTGGTCGACGGCGTCGGCGCGCGCATATCAGGCGATCCGCACGCCTATTCCGCGACGCTGTTCGTGATCGACGCCTTCCCGCTGCTGCTGTTCGCGCTGTGGCGGCGGGGGCTGGCCGGCCTCGCGCCGATGCGGCCTTACCTCGCGCAGGGACTGGCCGGCGGCGCCATGTCGCTCGGCTCCTACTGGATCGCGATCTGGGCGATGACCGTCGCCCCCATCCCGCTCGTCGCGGCGGTACGCGAATCCTCCGTGCTGTTCGCCGCGCTGATCGCCGTGCTTCTGCTGAAGGAGCCGCTGCAGTGGAGCCGCGCGGTCTCCGCCGTGCTCATCGTCGGGGCGCTGGCGCTGATGCGGGTGGGGTGACGTTCACCCCTCCTGCACCGCCTCCATGAAGCTGCGCACCAGCGGGATCCGCCGGCGCTCCTCCAGGCACACGGCGTATTCGGCGACGGCGAGGTCGGCGCCGGTGATCTCGATGCGGGCGAGACCTTCGCCGTCGCGGAACTCCGCGCCGAAGATCACGCCGACGCCGAAGCCGGTGGCGACCGCGTCGCGGACCGCCTCGCGGGTCTGGACCTCGAGCAGATGGCCGGGCCGCACCCCCGCCTCCGCCAGCCGCAGCTCGAACACCTCGCGGGTGACCGAGCCCCGCTCGCGCAGGACCACGTCCTGCCCGACGAAGGCCTCGATCGGCACGGCCGGCCGGCCCGCGAAGGCGTGGTCGGCGCGGACGAAGCCGACCAGGCGGTCCGCGCTCAGCCGCACGCTGCGGATGCGCGGGTCGGAGGTCTGCTTGGCCGTCACCGCCACGTCGGCGGCGTAGTCGATCAGCTGGTTCAGCACGTCGGACGAGTTGCCGATGGTGAGCGAGAAGGTGAGGCCGGGGTGCCGGTCGCGGATGCGGCCGAGCGCCGGCATGACATGCGTCGCGCTGTCGGCGGCGATCCGCAGGTGCCCGCGCGACAGGGTGCGGACGCCCGCCAGCAGCGCCTCCGCCTCGTCCTCGGCGGCGAACAGGCGCGCGGTGATGACGAACAGGCTCTGCCCCAGCGGCGTCAGCTTCACGGTGCGCCCGACGCGGTCGAACAGGCGGACGCCGAAGGCCTCCTCCAGCGCCCGCACCTGCGCCGACAGGGTGGGCTGGCTGACGTTGCGGGCGCGCGCCGCCTTGGTGAAGCTCTCGGCCTGTGCGACGGCGTGGAAGGCGGCGAGCCCCGAGGAACTGATCGCCATGGTGCATAGATCCTGTCTATGGGTGCGATGCAAACTCCATATTGGACCTATTCGAGCCGGAGCGGCTAGCCTCCTCTCGTCATCAACGACGAGCTGGACGAGACGCTTATGGCCTCCGCCTCCATCGCCCGATCCGAAACCGGCGACCCGCTGCTGCTGACCCCCGGTCCGCTGACGACTTCTAAAGCCGTCAAGGAGGCCATGGTCCACGACTGGGGCTCGCGCGACGCGGCCTTCATCGCGATCAACAGGGCGGTGCTTGAGGGCCTGCCGAAGATCATTCACGGCGAGGCGGAGTTCGTGACGGTGCCGATGCAGGGCTCCGGCACCTTCGCGGTCGAGGCCATGCTGACGACCTTCGTGCCGCGTTCGGGCAAGGTCCTGGTGCTGGTGAACGGCGCCTACGGCCTGCGCGCCAAGAAGATCCTCGACGTCGCCGGCCGCGCCAACGTGGTGCACGAGACGGCTGAGGACACGCCGCCGGACCTCGCGGAGATCGAGCAGATCCTGGCCGCCGATCCCGCTGTCACCCACGTCTTCGCCGTGCACTGCGAGACGACAAGCGGCATCCGCAACCCGGTGGAGGCGATCGCCGCGCTGGTCGCAAGGCTCGGCCGTCGCCTGCTGATCGACGCCATGAGCGCCTTCGGCGCGCTGCCGCTCGATTCCCGCGAGGTCGCCTTCGACGCGGTCGCGGCCTCGTCGAACAAGTGCATCCAGGGCGTGCCGGGCCTCGGCTTCGTGCTGGCCCGGAAGACGGCGCTGGAGGAGACCAAGGGCAACGCCACTACGCTGGTGCTCGACCTACACGATCAGCATCAGGCGATCTCGAAGACCGGTCAGTACCGCTTCACCCCGCCGATCCACGTCATCGTGGCGTTTCACGAGGCGCTTAAGGAGTTCTTGGCCGAGGGCGGCGTCGCCGGCCGCGGCGAGCGTTACGCCGACAACGCCCGCATCCTGATCGACGGCATGCGCGCGCTCGGCTTCGAGACGCTGCTGCCCGAGGCGCGCCAGGCCCCGATCATCGTGACCTTCCACATGCCGAAAGATCCGGCCTTCGTATTTCAGCGCTTCTACGACGCGCTGAAGGACCGCGGCTACGTGATCTACCCCGGCAAGCTGACGGTGGCCGACAGCTTCCGCATCGGCTGCATCGGCGACCTGCACGCGAAGGACATGAAGGCCTTCGTCGGCGTGGTGGCCGAGGTGCTGAAGGACATGGGCGTCGGCCTGAAGTCGGCGGCGTGAATCAAGAGCGTCATCCCGGACGGCCGTCAGGCCGATCCGGGATCGTCATCCGAACAAGGCGCCTCTTTCGGCGCGCGATCCCGGCTCTACGCTTCGCTTCGGCCGGGATGACGAGGTTTAGAGGAACGGCCCCATGAACATGCATGTGAACGTCGGCGCGGACGTGGTCGCCAACGGGCGGAGCTACCGTCGGCCTGAGCAGCCGGTGGTGGTGATCTGCATCGACGGGTCGGAGCCAGGCTACATCGAGGAGGCGATCGCGGCGGGCCTTGCGCCGAACCTCGACCGGCTGATGAAGACGGGCGCCAACACCACCGCGCTGTCGGTGATCCCGAGCTTCACCAACCCGAACAACCTGTCGATCATCACCGGCCGTCCGCCGGCGGTGCACGGCATCGCGGGCAACTTCTTCTACGACCGCGAGGCGGGCGTCGAAGTGATGATGAACGACGCGCGTTTTCTCCGCGCGCCGACCATCCTGGCCGAGTTCCAGAAGGCCGGCCTCAAGGTCGCGATGGTGACCGCGAAGGACAAGCTGCGCACATTGCTGGGCAAGGGGCTCGATTTCACCAGCGGAACCGCGATCGCGTTCTCCTCGGAAAAGGCGGACAAGGCGAACTTGCCCGAGAACGGCATCGAAAACGTCCTGGAGTTCGTCGGCAAGCCTCTGCCGGAGGTCTACTCCGCGGACCTGTCGGAGTTCGTGTTCGCGGCGGGCGTGAAGCTGCTGAACGGCTTCCGGCCGGACGTCATGTACCTCTCGACCACCGACTACGTGCAGCACAAGGCGGCGCCGGGCTCGGAGGTCGCGAACAGTTTCTACGCGATGTTCGACGGGTACGTCGGCCAGCTCGACGCCGCCGGCTGCACGCTGGTGATGACCGCCGACCACGGCATGAACGACAAGCATCTCCCGAACGGCGAGCCGGACGTGATCTATCTGCAGGAGATTCTGGACGCGGCGCTCGGCGCGGGCGTGACGCGGGTGATCCTGCCGATCACCGACCCCTACGTCGCCCATCACGGCGCGTTGGGCTCGTTCGCGACCGTCTATGTCGATGCGGACAAGGTTCCCGCCGTCATCGAGATCGCGAAGGCGATCGGCGGCGTGACCGTCGCGATCCCGGCCGAAGAGGCCTGTGAGCGCTTCGAACTGCCGGCCGACCGGATCGGCGACGTCGTCGTGCTCTGCGACCGCCACAAGGTGCTCGGCACGTCCGCCGCGAAGCATGATCTCTCCGGCCTGACCGAGCCGCTGCGCAGCCACGGCGGCCTGACCGAGCAGACCGTGCCGATGATCGCGAACCGCGCGATTGAGATTCCCGAGGGCCGGACGCTCCGCAACTTCGACGTCTTCGACGTCGCGCTGAACCTGGTGCGCTGATCATGAACGCCAACGTCAAGCCGCCCTTCCGGGCAGAAACCATGCGGATCGCGGGCAAGCTCGTGCGGACCGACGACGTCGTCGAGGTGAAGAACCCCTACGACAACTCGGTGGTCGGCACGGTCCCCGCGGCGCGGGCGGAGCACGTGCGTGACGCCTTCGCCAAGGCCAAGGCCTTCAAGCCGACGCTGACCCGCTACGAGCGCCAGCAGATCCTGCAGAAGACGGCGGAGCTGCTGCGGGACCGGAGGGAAGAGTTCGCCCGGCTGATCACCGCCGAGGCGGGGCTTTGCTGGAAGGACTCGCTCTACGAGGCGAGCCGCGCTTACGACGTGTGGTCGTTCGCCGCCCAGCTCACCATCAAGGACGACGGCGAGATCTACTCCTGCGACATCTCGCCGAACGGCAAAGCGCGAAAAATCTTCACGACGCGGCTGCCGCTGCTGGGCGTGATCTCGGCGATCACGCCATTCAACCACCCGCTCAACATGGTGAGCCACAAGCTCGCGCCGGCGATCGCCACCAACAACCGGCTGGTGCTGAAGCCCACCGAGCTGACGCCGCTGACCGCGCTCGCGCTCGCCGACGTGCTCTACGAGGCGGGCCTGCCGCCGGAGATGCTGTCGGTCGTCACCGGCAACCCGTCGACGATGGGCGACGCCATGATCACCGATCCCGACGCCGACCTCGTCACCTTCACGGGCTCGGTAAGGGTGGGCAAGCACATCGCCAACACCGCCGGCTACAAGCGCATCGTGCTGGAGCTCGGCGGCAACGACCCGCTGATCGTGATGGAGGACGCCGACCTCGACAAGGCGGCGGAGCTCGCCGTCACCGGCGCGACCAAGAACTCCGGACAGCGCTGCACCGCCGTGAAGCGCATCCTCGTGGTCGAGAGCGTCGCCGAGGAATTCTCGAAGCTCGTCGTCGAGAAGGCGAGGAAGCTCAAGTGCGGCGACCCGATGGATCCGGCGACCGACGTCGGCACGGTGATCAACGAGCGCTCGGCGATCCAGTTCGAGGGCCGCGTGAACGACGCGGTCGCCAAGGGCGCCGAGATCCTGCACGGCGCGCCGCGCCAGGGCGCGCTGTTCGCGCCGACGGTCGTCGACAACGTGCCGTACGACTGCGAGCTGGTGCACGAGGAGACCTTTGGGCCGGTGATCCCGATCGTGCGCTGCCCGAACGATATCGCCGAGGTCATCCGCATCTCGAATTCCACCGAATACGGGCTCTCGTCGGGCGTGTGCACCAACCGGCTCGACTACGTCTCCCGCTTCGTGGCGGAGCTTGAGGTCGGCACGGTCAACGTCTGGGAGGTCCCGGGCTATCGCATCGAGATGTCCCCGTTCGGCGGGATCAAGGACAGCGGCCTCGGTTACAAGGAGGGTGTGGTCGAAGCCATGAAGAGCTTCACAAACGTCCGCACATGGTCGATGCCCTGGACGGCGTAAGTTTGGGCGCCTGTGAATAAAAAGAGTTCTTGTCAGATAACTGCAACAAAGGTTGAATAAAATATCGACGTAAGTTGATCGAAAACAGCCGCGAACGCGGCGCATTGACGGGGACATTAGCGGTGAAGACTTGGATCTTGGCCGGCGCTGCCGCCATTCTTGCTTTAACGGCGCCCGGCGCCGCGTTCGCCGACAAGACGAAGGTGACGATCTACACCGCGCTGGAGAACGACCAGCTCGGCCCCTTCAAGCAGTCGATCGAAGCCGCCGTTCCCGACGCCGAGGTCGCGTGGGTGCGCGATTCCACCGGCGTCATCACCGCGCGCTTCCTTGCGGAGAAGGACAATCCGCGGGCGGACATGGTGGTGGGCCTCGCGGCGTCGAGCCTGCTGATGTTCGAGAAGGCGGGGATGCTGGAAGCCTACAAGCCGGCCGGCGTCGACCAGCTGAAGGAGATCTTCCGCGACCCCAAGGAGCCCTATGCCTGGACCGGCATGGACGCCTTCCTCGGCGCGATCTGCTTCAACACCGCCGAGGCGGGCGGCGCGGCGGCGCCCGCCTCCTGGAAGGACCTGTTGAAGCCCGAGTTCAAGGGCAAGATCGTGATGCCGCACCCGGCCTCGTCCGGCACCGGCTACCTCATGGTCGCCGGCTGGCTGCAGAGCATGGGCGAGGAGGAGGGGTGGAGGTTCATGGACGGGCTCCATGACAACATCGCCGCCTATCTGCATTCCGGCTCCGCTCCGTGCGTTCAGGCCGCCCGCGGCGAGCGCGTGATCGGCCTCGCGCTCGACATGCGCGGCGCCGCCGAGAAGACCAAGGGCGCCCCGATCGAGGTCATCCTGCCGAAGGAGGGAGTCGGCTGGGAGATGGAGGCGAGCGCCATCGTCAAGGGCACCAAGAACCTCGACGTGACCAAGAAGATCGCCGACTGGGTCGCGACCAAGGACGCGAACGCGCTGTTCTCCAAAACCTACGCGATCGTGGCCTATCCCGGCGTCGCGAACATCCCGGCGAACTATCCGGCGGGCGCCGAGCAGGCGATGATCAAGAACGACCTGTCGTGGATGGCCGACAACCGCGAACGCGTGCTGGCCGAGTGGTCGAAGCGCTACGAATCCAAGGCCGCGCCGAAGAAGTAAGGCGCGTAACGTCGCGCTCGTGTCCCGGCCTTGAGCCGGGACCCAGAACCGCGGCGTCACCGAAAAAGACACGCCGACGTCGCTCTTCATCCGGCCGTGTCGGCGGGTCCGGGTCCCGGCTCGAGGCCGGGACATGAGGTCGAGCTATCCAGCGCTTCTCTCGAGAGGGCCGCCGCCATGACCGTAGCCGATACGATCGCAAGCTCCTTCCTCCGCGTGCGGGGGCTGGGCAAGAGCTTCGGCGCGTTCCAGGCGCTGAAGGACGTCGATCTCGACGTCGCCCGCGGCGAGTTCGTCTGCTTCCTTGGGCCGTCGGGTTGCGGAAAGACCACGCTGCTGCGCGCGATCGCCGGCCTCGACCCGCAGGACCAGGGGACGATCCACATCGGCGGGCGCGACGTCTCGAAGGCCCCGCCGTCCGAGCGCGACTTCGGCATCGTGTTCCAGTCCTACGCGCTGTTCCCCAACCTCACGGTGGCGAAGAACGTCGGCTACGGCCTCGTCAACCGCGCGCGCCCGCGACGTGAGATTGACGCGCGGGTGGCGGAGCTGCTGGCGCTTGTCGGCCTGCCCGAGCAGGGGACGAAGTTCCCCGGCCAGCTCTCCGGCGGCCAGCAGCAGCGGGTGGCGCTCGCCCGGGCGCTCGCGACCTCGCCCGGCCTGCTGCTGCTCGACGAGCCGCTGTCGGCGCTCGACGCCAAGGTGCGCGTGCGGCTGCGGGACGAAATGCGCGCGCTGCAGCAGCGGCTGGGCGTCACCACGATCATGGTGACCCACGACCAGGAGGAGGCGCTCGCCATGGCGGACCGCATCGTGGTGATGAACCACGGCGTGATCGAGCAGGTGGGCACGCCCGAGGAGATCTACCGCCGTCCCGAGACCGCTTTCGTGGCCGACTTCGTGGGCCACATGACCTTCCTCGACGCGGTCGTCACCGGGCCGCGCAGCGTCAAGGTCGGCGCGCTCGACTTCATCGTGGCGGAGGACGCCGGCGCTGAGGTCGGGACGCCGGTCAAGCTTGCGCTGCGCCCCGAAGCCGTCCAGACGCGCGGGGTCGCGGCCGACGCGCCGAACCGGTTCGACGCGCGGGTCGGCGACCTCGCATTTCTCGGCGCCTTCTGCCGCGCCCAGCTCGCGCCGATCGAGCCCGGCGCTCCGATCATCGCCGCCGACATCTCCGCCAACGCCATGCGCGACCTTGGCGTCGCGACCGGCGACGTCCGCTCCGTCGCCTTCCCGCCGGAGGCGCTGCGCGTGTTCGCCGCGGCGGCGTCGTGAGCGAGCTCGCGACCTCCGCGCCTGCGACGGCCTCGGCCATGCGTTTCCGCCGCGCAGGCCTCGGCGAGGCCCAGGTCGCGGGCGCGCTCATCGCCGTCGTCTGCCTCGTCCTGATCCTGATCATCGCGCTGCCGCTGTGGACGCTGCTGTCGAAGAGCGTGCAGAACGTCGACGGCCAGTTCGTCGGCCTCGCGAACTTCGCGGCCTACGCCCGTTCGCCGACGCTGGTCGCCTCGCTCGTGAACAGCGTGATGGTGGCGGGCCTCGCGACCGCGATCGTGATCCCGCTCGCCTTCGTCTATGCCTATGCGCTCACGCGGAGCCGCATGCCGCTGAAGGGCCTGTTCGCCGCCGCCGCCCTGCTGCCGATCTTCGCGCCGTCGCTGATGGCGGCGCTGGCGCTGATCTACGTGTTCGGCAACCAGGGCATCCTCAAGTCCTGGATGATGGGCGCCTCGCTCTACGGGCCGATCGGCATCGTGGTGGCGGAGGCGCTCTACAGCTTCCCGCATGCGCTGCTGATCCTCACCACCGCGCTGTCGCTGTCCGACGGGCGTCTTCGCGAGGCCGCGGACGCGCTCGGCACGACCCGCCGGCGCATCTTCTGGAGCATCACTTTGCCGGGCGCGCGCTACGGCCTCGTCAGCGCGGCCTTCGTGGTCTTCACCCTCGTCATCACCGACTTCGGCGTGCCGAAGGTGATCGGCGGCCAGTTCGACGTGCTCGCGACCGACGCCTACCGCCAGGTCGTCGGCCAGCAGAACTTCCCCATGGGCGCGGTGGTCGGCCTCGTGCTGCTGATCCCGGCGGTGGCCGCCTTCTTCGTGGACCGTCGCGCCCAGAAGCGGCAGACGGCGCTGCTCTCGGCGCGCGCGACGCCGTACTTTCCGAAGCGCGACCGCCAGCGGGACTGGTCGCTGTTCGCCTTCGTCGCGCTGGTCGGAACCGCCATCGTCGCCACCTACGGCGTCGCGGTCTGGGGCTCGTTCGTGCGCTACTGGCCGTACAACCTGTCGCTGACGCTCAACAACTACGACTTCGCCAGCGTCGAGCCGACGGGCTGGGAGGGCTACGTCAATTCGCTGAAGCTCGCCGGCCTCACCGCGGTCATCGGCACGGCGTTCGTGTTCGTCGGCGCCTATCTCATCGAGAAGCTCACCGTGTTCCCGCGCCTCCGGGGCTTCGCGCACTTCCTCGCCATGCTGCCGATGGCGGTGCCCGGCCTCGTGCTGGGCCTCGGCTACGTCTTCTTCTTCAACGCGAGCTGGAACCCGCTCAACGTGCTCTACGGCACGCTGGTGGTGATGGTGATCAACACGGTCGCGCACTACTACACGGTCGCGCACATCACGGCGCTGACGAGCCTCAAGCAGATCGATCGCGAGTTCGAGGCGGTCTCGGCCTCGCTCAAGGTGCCGTTCTGGCGGACCTTCTCCCGCGTCACCGCGCCGATCTGCATGCCGGCGATCCTCGACATCGCCGTCTACCTCTTCGTCAACGCCATGACGACGGTCTCGGCCGTGATCTTCCTCTACGGCTCCAGCACCAAGCTGGCCTCGATCGCGATCGTGCACATGGACGAGGCCGGCGCCGTCGCCTCCGCCGCCGCCATGGGCACGGTGATCATGGCGACCGCGATCGGCGTAAAGCTGCTGCATGTGGCGCTCAACGCGCTGGTCTTCGGCCGGCTGCAGCGCTGGCGCGTCCGGTGAACGCTAGGGCCAAGAGCATGAAACCCCGCCTCGTCGCCCAGTCCGAAAGCGACACCAACCTGACCAACCGGCGCGCCGCCTGGCAGGCCGGCGCGCTCGACGGGCCGACCCGGACGCTGCTCGCCCGCGACGAGCGCGCCTTCCTCCGCCAGTCGGTCTCCACGCCCTGCCTCAACGCCATCGCCAAGGCGGAGGGGATCTGGATCGAGGACGTCGCGGGCCGGCGCTACATGGATTTCCACGGCAACAACGTCCACCACATCGGCTACGGCCATCCGCGCCTGAAGAAGGCGATCGCCGACCAGATGGACGCGCTGCCCTTCGCCCCGCGCCGCTACGCCTGCGAGCCTGCGGCGCTGCTGGCGGAGAAGCTCGGGTCGATCACCCCGGGGACGCTCTCGAAGGTGCTGTTCACCACCGGCGGCTCGGACGCGATCGAGCTGGCGGTGAAGATGGCGCGGATCGCGACCGGCCGGTTCAAGACGCTGTCGTTCTGGGACGCCTTCCACGGCGCGGGCGTCGGGGCCGGCGCCATGTCCGGCGAGATGCTGTTCCGCTCAGGTCCCGCCGCGCCGCTGGTCGCCGGCGCGCTGCAGGTCGCGCCCTTCGGCGGCTACCGCTGCCCCTATGGGACCACGACGCCCGAGGCGAGCGGGGCGGCCTGCGCCCGGATGATCGACTACGTGCTGTCGCGCGACAGCGACGTGGCGGCGCTCGTCGCCGAGCCGACGCGCGCCGTGCCCTACGTGGCGCCGCCCGGCTTCTGGGCCGAGGTGCGCGCGATCTGCGACCGCCACGGCGTGTTGCTGATCTTCGACGAGATCCCGACCGGGCTCGGCAAGACCGGCCGCATGTTCTCCTGCGAGCACGACGGCGTCGCGCCCGACATCCTGGTGACCGGCAAGGCGCTCGGGGGCGGCATCCTGCCGATCGCGGCGCTGATCGCCCGGCCGGAGCTGGACGTCGCGCAGGACTGGGCCTTCGGGCACTACACGCACGAGAAGAACCCGGTCACGACGCGCGCCGCCCTGACGACGATCGAGATCATCGAGGACGAGGGGCTGGTCGAGAACGCCGCGGCCGTCGGCGCCTACGCGCTGGAGCGCCTGAAGGACATGAGCAGCCGGCGCGACGTCATGGGCGACGTGCGGGGCAGGGGGCTTCTGCTGGGCGTCGAGATGGTGAAGACTGGCGGGTCCGATCCTGACGGGGCGCTTGCGGAGGACATCATGTACCGCGCGCTGGACCTCGGCCTGTCGTTCAAGACGACGATGGGCAACGTCATCACCCTGACGCCGCCGCTGACCCTGACGCGCGACGAGATGGCGCTCGCGCTCGACCGGCTGGAGACGGCGATCGACGGCGCGCTCGCCGAGAGGGGAGATTGAGCCGGGCCTTCCCCCCTCACCCTTGCGGGGAGGGGCCGGGGGTGGGGGTGGTTCCGGACACGTCGCCGGCCCCCATGCCGCTCTATGCCGACCCACGGCGTTCGGTTCTGGACCACCCCCACCCTTACCCTCCTCGCAAGGGGGAGGGGCGGAGACGTCGGGCCGAGAACCGTGGAGCGCAGCGCGTCTGGGTTCCGGCTCAAGGCCGGGACACGCGCGCAGCGTCGTGACAGCATGAGCGCCACCCACGTCCTGATCGAACTGCTGGGCGAGGTCGCGCTTCTGCTCTGGGGCGTGCATGTGGTCAGCAGCGGCGTGCAGCGCGCCTTCGGCAGCGACCTCCGCCACATGCTGGGCGAAGCCCTGCGCAACCGCGGCCGCGCCTTCCTGGCCGGAATCGGCGTCACGGCCCTGCTGCAGTCGTCGACCGCGACGGCCCTGATGATCGCCTCCTTCAGCGGGGCGGGGACCGTGGAGCTCGCCCCGGCGCTCGCCATGATGCTGGGTGCGAATGTCGGCACCACGCTGATCGTGCAGGTCGCCTCCTTCGACGTGTCCTATGTCTTCCCGCTGTTGCTGTTCATCGGCGTCGCGGTCTATCGCCGGGGGCGGTCCAGCCTCGTCCGCGACCTGGCGCAGACCGCGATCGGCCTCGGCCTGATGCTGCTCGCGCTGCATCTGCTGGTGGAGACCATGCGGCCGATCGAGGCCTCGGGCACGCTCCGGATGCTGCTCGGCGCGCTGACCGAAGAGCCGCTGATCACGGTGCTGCTGGCGGCGGCCTTGAGCTGGGCGGCGCACTCCTCCGTCGCGGCCATGCTGTTCGTGATGTCGCTCGCGGGCGCGGGCGTGATCTCGACCGAGGCGGCGCTCGCCATGGTGCTGGGCTGCAACCTCGGCAGCGCGCTCAATCCGCTGATCGACGCGATGGGCGGCGCGCCTGCGAAGCTTCGGGCGCCGCTCGGCAATCTCGCCAACCGCCTCGTCGGCTGCGCGCTGGCGCTGCCGTTCCTCGGGCCGATCGCGCAGGGCCTGTCCGTCGTCGACGCCGACCCGGCGCGGCTCGCGGCGCTCGGCCATCTCGCCTTCAACATCGCTACAGCCGTGCTGTTCATCGGCCTGCTGCCGCAGCTCGCGGCGCTTCTCAAGCGCGCGCTGCCCGACCGGCCGATGGAAGGCGACCCCGCCACGCCGCTCTACCTCGACGAGGCCGCGCTTTCGACGCCGTCGGTCGCGCTCGCCAACGCCGCGCGCGAGGTGCTGCGCATGGCGGACGTGGTGGAGGGCATGCTGAAGGGCTCGCAGGGCGCCTTCGCCCATGACGACATCGGCCGCGTGCTCAACGTCAGCCGCACCGACGACGTCCTCGACACGCTCTACGACAAGATCCAGCTCTACATCGGCGCGATCGACCACGACCGGCTGAGCGACAAGGAGACCCAGAGGGTCTTCGCCACGCTCGCGCTCGCGATCAACCTCGAGCACATCGGCGACATCGTGGACAAGAACCTGATGGAGATGGCGGCGCAGCGCATCCGCGACAAACGCCTGCTGCCGCCGGCCGCGATCCAGCGCATCGACGCCATGCACGCGCGGCTGTGCGAGCACCTGCGCCTCGCGGTGGCGGTGTTCATGTCGGGCGATCATCAGGCGGCCCGGCGGCTCGTCGCTGAGAAGGAGCAGTTCCGCGAACTGGAGCGCGAGGCCACCGAACGCCATTTCGCCGAGATGCGGTCGGGTCGCTCCGACCAGATCGAGACCAGCGCCCTGCAGCTCGACATCACCCGCGACCTGAAGCGCATCGAGGCCCACATCGCCGCGACCGTCCACGGCCTGCTCGAGAGCGACGGCCAGCTCCGCGCCAGCAGGCTGGCGCCAGGGCAGCCCTGACCGGCGCCGCTCCTGTCGATGCGCGGGAGCTCCGGTTCCGAGTCGGCTGCAGGGCCAATTGACACCCGCCGCATGTCCGCCATAGCGTCCGCCGCGACGGTTCCCCTCGGGGATCAAAAGGGAACGCGGTGCGGGTCTTCGGGCCTCATGCCGCGGCAGCCCCCGCTACTGTAAACGGCGAGCGCTTCGTCACTCAGCCACTGGGCCTTCGGTCCCGGGAAGGCGACGACCAGCGCAGCGACCCGTGAGCCAGGAGACCTGCCGTCAGTCGTGTGGTCACACGCGAACGCGTCGGGCGGGGTGCACCGATGGTGGGCGAACCGTCGGCGCACGTGAGGTGCGTTTGCGGCCAGACCTCGAGTTCGCGGTGACGTGCCACTCGTCCCGCT
Organism: Methylopila capsulata; assembly: GCF_016907975.1. Classification (GTDB taxonomy): domain Bacteria; phylum Pseudomonadota; class Alphaproteobacteria; order Rhizobiales; family Methylopilaceae; genus Methylopila; species Methylopila capsulata. The sequence goes on along the minus strand of NZ_JAFBCY010000003.1, from coordinate 472,752 downwards.
CGGGGTCTCGATGTCCAAACTGCTTTCCCGCCCACGGCGCGCCCGCGCGCGCTCGGCCGCCGTCCTCGCCGTTTCCTCCGTCCTCGCCAGCCCCGCGGCCGCCCAGCAGGCGCCCGCGGACGACGCGACCGCGCTCGAAGAGATCTCGGTCACCGCGAACCGGGTCGAGGGCCCGGCCGCCGCGATCGGCAGCGCCGTCTCGTCAATCTCCGGCGCAGAGCTGGAGCGCCGCCAGATCCGCGTCGTCTCCGACGTCCTGCGTGAACTCCCCGGCGTCGCCGTCAACCGCACCGGCCCGGTCGGCGCTCTGACCCAGGTCCGCATCCGCGGATCGGAGGGCAACCAGACGCTCGTCATCGTCGACGGGATCCGGATGAACGATCCGGGCACGAGCGCGGAGTTCGACTTCGCCAACCTGCTCAATCTCGAAGTCGAGCGCGTCGACGTGCTGCGGGGTCCCCAGAGCGCGCTCTACGGCTCCGACGCGGTCGGCGGCGTGATCAACATCGCGACCCGCAAGGGAGAGCCGGGACCGACGCGGTTCCGGGCGAACATCGAGGGCGGTTCGTTCGGCGCCCTCACCGGCACGGCGTCGGTGTCCGGCGGAACGCAAGCCTATGACTATCTCATCGCCGGCCAAGGCTTTCGGACGAGCGGGATCTCGACCGCGGGCGGCACGCTCAACGGCTCGCTCTTCAACACCACTTACGCGCGTGACCGCGACGGTTACGAAAGCGGAACCGGCCTGGCCAAGGTCTCGGTCCGCCCGAACGAGATGTTCGAGTTCACCGGCGTCGCCCGCTACACCGAATTCGAAGCCGACCGCGACGGGTTCGATGCGGCGCAGGGGTTGCCTTACGCGGCAGCGATCGAGAACCGCGACACCGAAAAGGGCAAGCAGTTCTATGGCCGCGCGCAGGTGAAGGCGACGCTGCTCGACGGCGCCTGGGACCACGTCGCGGGGATGAGCTACACCAACTCCGACCGGCGCAGCTTCGACGGCGACGATGTGAAGACCTTCGCGTCCGTCGGCGAGATGACGCGGTTCGACTATCAGACGAACTACCGCTTCGCGACCCAAGCCGGGCTGCCGGCGAGTCACGTGCTCACCTTCGGGGCTGACGCCACGCGGGACGCCGTCGACAGCTTCACCGCATCTCCGTTTGACCGGCCGCCCTCGGTCAAGCAGCACATCGACAACACCGGGCTCGTCGGCCAATACCAGCTCGGCCTGTTCGATAGCCTCTATGTGACCGGGAGCATCCGTCACGACTTCAACGACCGCTTCGAGGACGACAGCACGTATCGCCTCGCGAGCGCCTACACGTTCGAGCGCTCGAAGACCAAGATCCGCGCCTCCTACGGAACCGGCGTGAAGAACCCGACGACCTTCGAGCTGTTCGGCTTCGCGGACAACTTCGTCTCGAATCCGGACCTCACGCCGGAGAGGGCGCAGGGCTGGGACGTCGGCGTCGACCAGCCGTTCTGGAACGACCGGGTGATCCTGGACGCGACCTACTTCCAGCAACGGGTGAAGGACCTGATCTCCAGCGTGTTCGTCCCGGCGAAAGGCGCGAGCCAGCCGGTCAACCTCGCGGGCAAATCCAAGATCGATGGCGTCGAACTCGGCCTGACGGTGAGGCCGTTCGCGGACGTCAGCATCCGCGCGGCCTACACATTCACGGACGGCGAGGACCCCGCCGGCGACACGTTGGTCCGCAGGCCGCGCCACATCGGCAGCGTGAACGTCACTTACGTGTTCCTCGACGGCCGCGCGAACGCCAACCTTGGCGTGGTCTACAACGGCCGCCAGAAGGACGACCGGTTCGACGCCGAGACTTTCGAGCGGACGCCCGTCTCGCTGAAGGACTACACGCTCGTCAACCTCGCGGCGTCCTACAAGGTGACCGGGAACGCCGAGGTCTACGGACGGATCGAGAACCTGTTCGACAAGAAGTACGAAGAGGTCTTCACCTACAACACGCCCGGCCGCGCGGCCTATGGCGGCGTGAAGGTGTCGTTCTGATGCGCGCGCGCGCGCCGGCGCCATGACGCTAATCCTCGCGGGCGGACGCCGCCGCCGCGGCCCACGGCGTGACGCTGGCGCGAATCCGCGCCGGGGGCACGCCTTCGTCGCGCCCTGGCGGCTCTTGGGACGGGACGAACGATCGGGAGATCAGCGACGATCGACGCCGTGACGACGTTGCTCATGGCCGAGATCGGCGCTCCGTAACGATCCGCCTTTTGAAACCGCGACCGGCGGGGAGCGCAGCTCGCGCCCCGCCGTGACCTGATGGGAGCTCGGCGCCGGACCGGCGCCGTTTCTCACTCGGGCTTCACCCCCGCGGCCTTGATGACCGCGGTCCAGCGCGTGGCCTCGTCGGCGATGAGCTTGGCGAAGGCCTCGGGAGAGGTGTGCATCGGGATCGCGCCGGCGTCGGTGAACTTCTTCTGGGTGTCCGGACGCTGCATGAAGGCGTTGATCTCGGCGGCGTATTTGTCGATCAGCGGCTTGGGCGTCTTGATCGGCGCGAGGAAGCCGTGCCACGCGACCGCTTCGAAGCCGGGGACGGTGTCGGCCACGGGCGGCAGGTCCGGGGCGGCGGGAATCCGCTCCTTCGTCGCGGTTCCGAGCGCGACGAGCTTGCCCTCCTTGATCTGCGGCAACAGCAGGGGCGCGTTGTCGAAGGCGATGTCGATCTGGCCCGCGAGCAGGTCCGGCAGCATCTGGCTGGAGCCCTTGTAGGGCACGTGGGTCATCTTGGCGCCGGTCATCTGCTGGAACAGCTCACCCGCAAGATGCTGGGTGGTGCCGACGCCGGCCGAGCCGAACGAGACCTTTTCGGGGTTCGCCTTAAGGTAGTCGATCAGCTCCTGGACCGTGCGCGCCTTGATGCGCGCCGGGTTCACCACCAGCAGGTTCGGCACGACCGAGACCTGGGTGATCGGCGCGAAGTCGCGCAGCGTCTGGTACGTGACGCGATCAGCCAGCAGGGTTGGGTGGATCGACAGGTTCGAGGTGCTGGCGATCGCGATGGTCGAGCCGTCGGCCTCGGAGCGGGCAAGCCGTCCGAGCGCGAGAATGCCGCCGCCGCCGCCGACGTTCTCCGCCACGACCGGCTGGCCGATGGCGGCGTTGAGCTGGTTGCCGATCAGGCGCGCGAAGATGTCGGCGGTTCCGCCCGCGGTGAACGGCACCAGCAGGGTGATGGGCTTCTGCGGCCAGTCGCCGTCGGCGGCCTGAGCGGCTGCGGGGGTCGCGAGCGCGAGCGCCGCGACGAGAAGGGACTTGAGCATGGGAATTCCTCCGGGACGGGTCGTTTTTTGCTTGGGGATCGGGCGGCGGCCGGGGCTCAGGAGTCCGGCGTGAGCACCTTTCCGGGGTTCATGAGCTGCTGCGGGTCGAACAGCGCTTTGACCTTCCGCATCCAGGCGAGTTCGAGCGGATCCGCCACGCGGGCGAGCCGTTCGCGGTTCGCCACGCCGATGCCGTGCTCGGCGCTGATCGAGCCGTTCAGCGCGGCGGTCTCCTCGTCGACGATGCTGTTGATCGCCGCGGCGACGTCCTTCATGGCGTCGGCCTGATCCGGGGCGACGCCCGGAATGATCGCGAGCACGTGGATGTTGCCGTCGCCGATGTGGCCGTGGAGCGCGATGCGGGCGTCCGGCCGCGTTTCGGCGATGCGCGCGGTCACCCGCGTCACGAACTCCGCCTGCGCGTCGAGCGGCACGGCGCTGTCGTGGCTGATGACGTAGCCGGCGCGCTTCGAGCCTTCCGACACGCTGTGGCGGATCTTCCAGAGCGCCTCGGCCTGGGTCTCGGACGAGGCCACAAGCGCGTCGGTCACCAGCCCCCTCTCGAAGGCCTCGCCGAGAAGGCCCTCGAGAAGTCCTGCGAGGTCCTGGCCCTCGAGCGTATCGACCAGCTCGATCAGCAGGTAGAACGCGCTGTCGAGCGCAAAGGGGATCGCGAGGTGGGAGACGTTCTCGGCGATCACCTCGATCTGGCCGCGCGACATGATCTCGAAGCTGCCGAGGCGTTCGCCGAGGCTTGCGCGGGCGAGCGCCAGCAGGCTCAGCGCGTCCTCGATCGCGTCGAGCTTCGCCATCGCGACCGCCCGCCCGCGCGGCCGCGGAAACAGCTTCAGCACGGCGCCGGTGATGATCCCGAGCGTCCCCTCCGCGCCGATGAACAGCTGCTTGAGGTCGTAGCCGGTCGAATCCTTGCGCAGGCTCGTCATGGAGGACAGCACGTCCCCGTCCGGCAGCACCACCTCGAGGCCAAGCGTCAGCTCGCGCATGGTGCCGTAGCGCAGCACGGCGGTGCCGCCGGCGTTGGTCGAGAGATTGCCGCCGATCTGGCAACTGCCTTCGGCGCCGAGGCTCATGGGGAACAGCCGGTCGACGCTCTCCGCCGCCGCCTGCACGTCCGCCAGGACGCAGCCGGCGTCGACGGCGATGGCGTCGCCGAGCCGGCTCGTCCAGCGCACCTTGTTGAGGCGGTCGAGCCGCAGCACGATCTGCGGGCGGGGGCCGAGCGGGGTCGCCGCGCCGCACATCCCGGTGTTGCCGCCCTGGGGCGTGATCGCGACGCCGTTCGCTGCGCACCAGCGCACGACGGCCGAGACCTCCGCGGTCGTCGCCGGCTTCACGACGGCGAGCGCGGTCCCGTGGTAGCGCCCGCGCCAGTCGACGACATAGGGTTCCTGGTCGCCGTCGGGGCCGACGACGTAGGCCGCGCTGACGATGGCCGAGAGCGCCTCGACCGCGGTCTCCGGCGTCACGCCGCGACGCTCGCGAGCCGGCTGGGGAACGGCAGCGCGGCGGCGATGGTCGCCTCCTGCTCCGCCGTCAGCGACGTCAGGGGCGGACGCAGACGTCGCCAGCCGGCGTCGCCGGTGCGGTGCGCGGTGAGCGCCTTCATCGAGGCCATCTGCGGGAAGCGGGAGCCGAGCGTCCGCATCGCCTCCACGCGCGCCTGCGCGGCGTCGAGTTCGGCGGTTCTCGTCGCGTCGGCGTGGTGGGCGTAGATGAAGGCGAGGTCGCGCGCCACGAGGTTCGAAGTGGCCGTAATGCAGCCTGCGGCGCCGATCGGCAGCAGCGCGCGCATCAGCGGGTCCGCGCCCGGGAACACCGCGAAGCCGGGGAATCGCTCCAGCATCGTCGTCATGTTGGCGATGTCGCCGGACGAGTCCTTGATCCCGACCACCGTGCCGGGATAGCGCGCGATCAGGCGTTCGATCACCGCCTGCGGGATCGGCACGGCCGAGAACTGGGGGATGTGGTAGAGCACGACCCTCAGCCGCGCGTCGCCGATGCGCTCGATCGCCTCGGCGTAGGAGGCGAACAGGCCGTCGTCGGAGACCGCCTTGTAGTAGAACGGCGGCAGCATCACGACGTCGGTTACGCCGAGCGACAGCGCGTGGCGGGTGAGGGCGACGGTCTCGGTCAGCGCGGCCACGCCGGTGCCCGGCATCAGTTTTCCAGGGGCGATGCCGCCTTCGACGGCGGCCTCAAGGATCGCCATGCGCTCGGCCGCGGAGAAGGAGTTCGCCTCGCCGGTGGTCCCCAGCAGCGCGACGCCGTCGCAGCCTTCGTCGAGCAGGTAGCGGCAGTGGGCGAGGAAGAGGTCGAGGTCCGGCGCGAGATCGGCCTTCAGCGGCGTGAGGGCGGCGCAATAGACGCCGCGCGGAGCGGAAGCGGAGGACATGGCGTTTCCCGTCATGGTTCTGGTCTGTTCCGGCGCCGTCAGGCGGCGCGGCGGTAGATCGCGAGGATGTCGTCGCGGCTCATGTCGCGGGGATTGTTGTCGAGCAGACGCCGGATCCCGTGAGCCTCCGTCGCCATCGTCTCGAAGTCGCTCTCCGGCACGCCGAGCGCGGACAGCCGCATCTCGACGCCGAGGCGTTCGCAGAAGCCGTAGGCCGCCTCGAACACGCCGGCGGGGTCGGTCGTCGGCCGCGCGCCCAGCGCGTCGATCACGGCGGCGGTCTTCTCGGCCGAGGCCTGCGCGTTGAAAGCGAGCGTGTGCGGAAAGATCAGCGCGCAGGCGAGCCCGTGGGCGATGTGATGCCGGGCGCCGAGCGGGTAGGCCACGGCGTGGCCGGCGGTGGTGTTCACCGGGCCCAGGCAGAAGCCGCCGTAGAGCGAGGCGAGCGCGAGGCCGGCGCGCGCCTCGCCGTCGGAGCCGTCGGCCACCGCGCGGGCCAGGAAGCGGCCCACGAGCCGCACGCCCTCGAGCGCGTAGAGATCGATGATCGGGTGCGCCTTGCGGCTGGTGAAGGCCTCGACGCAATGGGCCATGGCGTCGACCCCGGTCGCGGCGGTGACCGCCGGCGGGACCGTCATGGTCAGGTCCGGGTCGACCGCCGCCAGATCGGCCAGCATGAAGCGGCTCTGCACGGCGAGCTTGTTCTGCGTCTCCGGATCCGTAACCAGCGCGCGCGTGCCGCCCTCCGAGCCGGTGCCGGCGGTGGTCGGGACCTGGATCAGGCCGACGGCGCGTCCGAGCACCTTTTCGGGACCGACCACGTCCTTGAGCGTCTGGCCGCTGCCGGGCAGCACCGCGACGAGCTTGGCGAGGTCCATGGCGCTGCCGCCGCCGAAGCCGATCACGACGTCCGGCCGCGCTTCCGAAGCGCGGGCCAGCGCCGCCTCGAGGTTCGGCAGGTCCGGCTCGGGCTTCACCTCGCCGAACACGGCGATCTCGCCGGCGAGGCCGAGCCGGTCGACGCGGGCGGCGTTGAACGCGTCGGCGACCACCAGCGGGCGCACGAAGCCCCGTTCGGCCGCATAGCGCGCGACGGACGCGATCGCGCCGGAGCCGAACTCGATCCGGTTTGGACGCAGGATTTCGATGGAATGAAGCTGCGCGGTCATGGCCGGAATCCTTGGTGGGCGACGCCAATCGCATCGAGCGACAGGCGCGCCGCGTCGCTGAGTTCGCCTGCGATCCGCAGGACGTGCGGCGCGGCCGCGGCGACGAAGGCGTCGACCTCCATGCGCGCGGCGTTGATCGTAAGGCTCACGCCGGCGACGGGCGCGCCGGAGGCGTCGAAGACGGGAGCGGCGACGGTCCGCAGCCCATAGGCGTTCTCACCGTCCGACACCGCGAAGCCGCGCCGGCGGATGTCCTCGAGCTTCGCGAGGAGACCGTCGAGATCGGTCACCGTCCGCTCGGACAGCTTGACCCGCGGGGCGGCTTCGAGATGCGCGATCTGCGCATCTTTCGGCAGAAAGGCGAGGAGGGCGTGTCCGATCGCCGCCGCGTAGGCGCCGGTCCGGCTGCCGGGACGGCGGCTGAGCGGTTGGGCGCCGGGATGCTCCACCCGTTGGAGATAGACGACGTCGCCCCGGTCGAGCGCGCCGAGCGACGCGGAGTCCGAGACCTCCGGAACGACCTCGCGCAGAAGCGGCAGTGCATGAAACGGCAGGTCGCGGGCGGCCAAAGCGGAAAACCCGAGCTCCAGGCATTTCAGCGTCAGCCGGAACTTTCGCGTCCCCGGAACCGCTGCGAGATAGCCGAGGCTCGCGAGCGTGTGGACGAGGCGGAAAGCGGTGCCGCGGTCGTGGCCCGAGCGCGCCGCCGCCTCGGCGATCGTGAGTTCGGGCAGGTCCGGTCCGAACGCCTTCAGCACCTGGAACACCTTCGCGACGCTGCCGACGAAGTTCTTCGGATTGTCGGCGGGCTGGTCGCCGGACGCGACCATCACGCGCCGTTTCCCGTCGGCGCGCGCCCCAGGACGTTTCGGTCGTGCACTCCGGCCTCCCTAAAGCCGCGCGCCGATCATGGCGCAATCGAGTTGATCGGTATCCGATCTTTTGTTCGTTATCCAAGTGTAAGAGCGAGTTTAGAGTGGAGTCAAAGAGATTTCGCGCGTTATGCGCATTTTGGTTGACGATATGCGCAATATGCGCAGATTGAGCATCCGCTGGGGGCAGCGCGCAGCCGCGCTCGTCCGCCGCGGGAGCTTGTCGGCGCCCCGCCGCCCGAGGAGAGGTCATGGGGTTTTTCGCGACCAGGATAGCCGGCCGTCTGGCGCGAGCTTGGCGGACCGCCTGCGCGGATCGGCGTTGCGGGGCATGACGGAGCGCTGGCTGATCCTCGCGGACGACCTGACCGGCGCTGCGGACTGCGCGATCGCCTTCGCGCGTCGGGGCGTTGGGGCGGCGGTCGGCTGGGGCGGATCCTGGCCTGACGCGGCGGCGCGGCCGCCGGTCTTCGCCTACGACGTCGGCAGCCGCGGCGTGGACGCCGCCGAGGCCGCGCGCCGTCATGGCGAACTTCTCATGGCGCTCGACGCGCCGGGCCAGCGCCTGTTCAAGAAGATCGACTCCACCCTTCGCGGCCACCCGGCGGCCGAAATCGCCGCGGTGTCGGGGCATCTCGCGGCGACCGCAGGCGGCTCGCTCGGCGTCCTCGCGCCGGCCTTTCCGGCCGCGGGACGTACGACGCTCGACGGCCACGTCCTCGTCGCAGGCCGCCCGCTCGAAGAAGCCGAGGTCTGGCGCCGCGAGCACAGCTACGACAGCGCCAATCTGCCGGCCGTCTGCGCGACCGCGGGGCTTGCGGCCACCGTCGTGCCCCTGGCCATCGTGCGCGCCGGCGGCTCGGCGCTGACGGCCGCTCTGGACGCGGTCGCAGCCGCGGGCGAGGGGATCGCGGCGTGCGACGCGGAGACGGACGAGGATCTGCGCCGGATCGCGCAGGCGGCCCTCGCCCTCGCCACGCCCGCGTTCTTCAGCGGAAGCGCAGGCCTCGCCCATGCTCTGGCGTCGCTCGGCGAGGCGGGACAAATCGGGGCGCCCGGGCCGCAGCCGACGACGCGCGGCGCCTTGATCGTGGTGGGCTCGCTCGCCGCCGTCTCCCGCGCGGGCGCCCGGCGGCTCGCGGCCTCGGGCGCCGTCGTCCACGCCCCCGTCACGCCCGAGGCGCTGCTGCGGAATCCCGCCGCGCGGGCCGCGTTCGGCGGTCGCGCTGCGGCGGCGTTGGAGGCCGGGCAGGACGTCCTGGTCGAAATCGTGATGGGCGACGCCCCCGACCTCGCGATCGGCGCCGCGCTGGTCGACGCCTTGGCCGACGCGCTTGCGCCCGCGGCCGACCGCATGGGCGCCTTCGTGGCGACCGGCGGGGAGACCGCCGCGGCGCTGCTGTCGCGCTTTGGCGTCAACGGCATCCGCCTGCTCGACGAGCTCGAGCCCGGCGTGGCCTACGGCCTCGCGCTCGGACGTCTTGTCGTCCCCGTCGTCACGAAGGCCGGCGCCTTCGGCGACGACGGCACCCTCACACGCATCGCTGCGCGCCTGCGCGCCGCCCGCACTCACGGAGTTCCGTCATGAGCCGCCCCACCATCGCGATCACCATGGGCGATCCCGCCGGCATCGGGCCGGAGATCATCATGAAAGCCCTCGCGCAGCCCGAGACGCACGCGCTGTGCGAGCCGCTCGTCATCGGCGACGCCGTGCGGCTGCGGGCTGCGGGACGGATCGTCGGCGTCGACCTCGATGTCGCCTCGCTCGCCGACGCCGCCGAGGCCCGCTTCGACACGACCGCCGTGCAGTGCGTCGATCTCAAGATCGTCCCGGCGGATCTGCCCTTCGGCAAGATGTCGCCGATCGCGGGGGAGGCGGCCTACCGCTACGTCGAGACCGCGGTGCGGGTGGTCGAGGCCGGCCTCGCCCAGGCGATCTGCACGGCGCCCCTGACCAAGGAGGCGCTGCACGCCGCCGGCCACAAATATCCCGGCCACACGGAGTTGCTGGCGCATCTCACCGGCACGCCGGAGGTGTCGATGATGCTGACCTCGCCGAAGCTGCGCGTGATCCACGTGACCACGCACATCGGCCTGCTGGATGCGATCGCGAAGATCGAGCCCGGCCTCGTCGAACGCGTGATCGCGCGCGGCCACGACGTGCTGGTGAAGGCAGGGATCGCCAATCCGAAGATCGGCGTTTGCGCCATCAACCCCCACGCCGGCGAAAACGGCCTGTTCGGCCGCGGGGAGGAGGCGGAGAAGATCAGCCCCGCGATCGAGGCCTCCACGGCCAAGGGCTGGGACGTCCGCGGCCCGCTGCCGGCCGACACGCTGTTCTTCCTGGCCGGACGGGGCGACTACGACATGGTCGTCGCCATGTACCACGACCAGGGCCATGGCCCGATCAAGGTGCTGGGTCTGGAAGCCGGCGTGAACATCACTGTCGGCCTGCCGGTGATCCGGACCTCGGTCGACCACGGCACGGCCTTCGACATCGCCGGGAAGGGGATCGCCGACGAGCGCAGCCTCGTCGAGGCGTTGCGGCAGGCGGCGGAGCTCGCCCCGAAGCGGCTCGCGGCCTGAGGTCTCGCCGGCCGCTTCGGAGACGGCTATCCAGGGGACGAGCTCCGACGAGGAATCGACGCCGATGCGCAGCAAGGAACGCCGGACGCTGTTGCTGGAGGCCCTGAAGGCCGGCGAGGCGGACGTGGAGCATCTCGCCCGGCGCTTCGAGGTGTCGGCCTCGACCGTGCGCCGCGACCTTCAGCGGCTCGCGGACGAGAACGCCGTCCGCCGCACCTACGGCGGGGCGATCCTCGCGAGCCCTGCGTCCGAAACGTCGCTCGGCGAACGGCTTGCGACCTATGGGGAGCAAAAGCGCGCCATCGCGCGCGCCGCGCTCGCGCTCGTGGAGGACGGCGACACGCTGATCCTCGACGCCGGTTCGACGGTCGCGGCCTTCGGGCGACTGCTCCGGGGCCGCCGCGTCCGGGTCGTCACCAACAACCTCGTGCTGCCGTCGATGCTCGCGGAGGCGCCGGGCGTCGAACTCGTGGTGCTCGGCGGCGCGGTGCGGCCGACCAGCATGGGTTCGGTCGGCCCGCTCGCCATGGAGGCGATGCGCCGCATCACCGCCGACCGGGTGTTCATGAGCGCCGACGGTGTGGTCGCGGGTCGGGGATTGTGCGAGGCGAGCCTGGATCAGGTCGCGCTCAAGTCGTTGATGATGGAGCAAGGGCGCGAGGTCGTTGTGCTCGCCCACGCGGCCAAGCTCGGCCGCGCCGACCAGTCCGCGTGGGCGGCGCTCCCGGCGTCGTGGACCTTGGTCACCGACCAGCATGCGGACCGGGAGCAAGTCGCCAACCTCGAGGGATACGGGGCGACAGCGATCGTTGCGGCGTGAACGCGCGCCCAGCTTCGGCGAGCTGGGCGCCGGACACGGGAGGACGGCGTCGGCGCCGTCGCGCAGCCGAAAGTCTGTCCCAAATGCTACGCCAGCTAACCTTGATTCACGTGATCTTTTGGTTATTAAGGAACTCGGCTCATTTTCAAGGGGGTATCCTATGAAGTCGCTAAGCTTCCGCGCCTCTGCCGTCGCGCTGTCCGCCACGTTCATCGGCCTGACCTTCGCTCCCGTCGCGGCGCAGGCGGATCATTGGCGCTATCGCCACGGCTATTACGGTCATCATCATGACGGCGGCCGCACCGCCGCGGCGATCGCTGGCGTCGGCATTCTGGGACTCGCCGCCGGAGCCGCTATGGCGGAGTCGTCCCGCGAGCGCTGCCGGCTCGAGCGGCAGAGGTTTCGCGACAGCCGAGGCGTCCGGCGCACCCGCACGATCGAAGTCTGCAGGTAAGCGCAGGCCTCGCGACTGGCCGTCAAACGCGAAAGCCCGCCGAACGGCGGGTTTTTCTGTTCGCGCGGCTCGATAGCCGCCTCGGCCATGGCCCCCTACGACGGCTCGCGCGTTTGACGGCGCGGGCGCTCGGCGGCGGATCGTGAGGCGAGCGGCGGGCTGTTTGCAGAAGGCTCGCGACGCGGCGCGCTCGACCGCCTCGCCGAACCCATTCGAGGGTCAGTCTTCAACGCCGAGACGCTTCAGCCCGGCGCGGGCTTCGTCCTCGGCGGGATCGAGCTCGAGCGCGCGCCTGTAGGCGCCGATGGCCTCGTCGCGCCGTCCCAGGGCTTCGAGCGCATGCGCGCGGGTGTCATGGGCGAACGCGGCCTGCGGGTCCTTCGAAAGGGCGAGGTCCGCGCTGTAGAGCGCATCCGCGGCGCGGCCGAGCTTGACCAGGACCCAGCCCTTCAGGTTGTGCGCGCGAACGTCGTCGACGCCGCGCGCCAGGGCCTGATCGATGTCGCCGAGGGCAGCGGCGTAGTCCTCGGCGCGGGCCCGAAGCGTCGCGCGCTCGAAGAAGGCGGGGCCGAGCTGGGCCTGCCCGATGTCGATGACGGCGCTCAGATCCGCAAGCGCGCCCTGCGCATCTCCCTTCAGCCGCTTGAACTTGGCGCGCTCGAACAGCATTGCGCCGGGATTGCCGGCGTCCAGCCGCATCGCCTGATCGAGATCGCCGACCGCGCGGTCGAACTCGCTGAGCCGGGCATGGACGAACGCGCGGGACCAGTAGAGCCGGGGTTCGCGTTGGTTCCGTGCGATCAGCGCGTCGTAGTCGCCGAGAGCCAGCCTGAGCTCGCCCTGCTTCGCCAGCAGCTCGGCGCGCCGACGCCGCGCGTCCTCGCTGTCCGGCGCCAGGGCGACGGCTCTGTCCAGGCTCTTCAGCGCGTCGCCCGGCTGGCCGCGTCCCGCCAGCACGGCGCCCCGCACGGAGAGCCCAGCGGCGGAATTCGGATCGAGCGCCAGCGCCGCCTCGCTGTCGGCCGCCGCCCCGTCGAGATCGCCGCGTTCGAGGCGCGCCCGGGCGCGTTCGGCGAGCGGATGCGGATTGGCCGGCGCGCGTTTGATCGCGTCGTCCAGGTCCAGCAGGGCGCGCGGCAGATCGCCGGCGAGACGATAGGCCTCCGCACGGCCGAGATAGGCGGAGACGTCGTCGGGGCGCAGGCGCAGCAGGAGAGTGTAGTCCGTTACGGCGCGCGCGGGGTCGTCCAGCCGCAGCATCGCCTGGGCGCGCAGCTGCAGCGCCTCGGCCGATCCGGGCGCGACCTGAAGCGTCTGGGTGAACTCGGAGACGGCCTTCTGCGTCTCGCCCTTCAGCCAGAGCGTCTTGCCGCGTTTGAGATGAACATTGGGATCCTGCGGCGCGAGCCGGACCGCCTCATCGAAATCCTTGAGCGCCTCGTCGAGCCTGTTCTGCTCGGTCAGGAGCACGCCGCGATTGTACCGGGCGTTGGCGAACGTCGGCGCGAGCGCGATCGCCTTGTCGAAATCGGCGGCCGCGCCGGCGAAATCCTTCTTGAGGAACAGGGCGGCGCCGCGGTTGTCGTAGGCCTCGAAGAAATCCGCCTTCAGCTTGATGGCCTGGGTGAAGTCCGAGATGGCGAGGTCGAGTTCGCCGCCGTCGGCGTAATCGACGCCGCGATTGAAGTAATGCAGCGAATTCTTCGGATCGCGCGCGATGATCTGGCCATAGTCGGCGATTGCACGCTCGCGCTCGCCCTTGTAAGAGTAGGCCACCGCGCGGTTGGACACGTAGCGCAGATTGTCGGGATCGAGGGCGATCGCCGCATTGAGTTCCTGGATGCTCCGTTCCTGATCGCCGCGCGCGCGGAAGAGATCGGCGAGCCGGCCATGGGCCCGCGCCCGCACGGTCGGGGTTTCGCGCGCGTTGGCGGCCGCCGCCCGGCAATGCTTCCAGAGCCGCGCCTCGTCGGAGACGGCGAAGCAGTTGCGCGCGTCACGGCCGACCTGAGCCTGGGCTTGTCCGCTCGCGATCACCGAGACGAACAAGGCCGCCAGTGCGGCGAGGCGCCCGGTCAGCGTCAGCCGTTCGGACATCCCTGCGCCTCCGTCGCCGTAACGCCGCCGCGCGCCGGCGGGCGGGGCCGCCAGCGGCCGGCCATCTCCTGAGCCTTGCGCAAACGGGCCGGCGGCATCGTCTGACGCAGCCTCTCCAGCGCCGCGCGCGCGGCGTCGCCGGCCGGCTGCGCGGCGGCCAGCGTCAGCCACATCGCGGCCTGGGCGGGGTCCGCCGGCGCATGGGCGCCGTCGCGCAGGGCTATGCCGAGATTGGTCTGCCCGTCGACGTTCCCGCGCTCGGCGGCGAGCCGGTAAAGCCGCAGGGCCTCGGCGTGGTTTTGCGGCGCGACCGTGCCGCGCTCGTACAACACGCCAAGCGCGTTGAGGGCGTGCGGGAAGTCCTGATCCGCCGCCTTGACGAACCATTGGAGCGCGACCGCGTCGTCGCGCGCCACGCCCTCGCCGCGCGCGTAGCGGAGGCCGAGATTGTACTGCGCCGTGGCGTCGCCCGCTTCGGCCGCCTGGCGATAGAGCGCGATCGCAGCGGTCAGATTGGCAGGGGCGCCCACGCCGCGTTGATACGCATATGCGAGCGCGGTCCGCGCGGGCGCGCAGCCGGTCGCCGCAGCCTTGCGCAGCCAGTCCAGCGCGGCTTCAGGGGCCGCGTCGACGCCGCGCCCGCTTTGGAGAAGGCTGGCGAGGGCGATCTGGGCGTTGATGTGCCCCTGTTCGGCGGCCTGACGCATCAGAGCCGCGGCGCGCGCGTCGGTTTCGGAGCCGGCCTGCCTCTTCAACAGAAGAGCCGAGAGATTGTACTGCGCCACCATCTGGCCTGCGGCGGCCGCCCGCGCATACAGGGCTTCGGCGCGGCTCGGGTCGGCCTTGACGCCGTCGCCACGCTCGAAGGCGGCGGCGAGATTGTTCACGGCGGGCCAATGATCCAGGGCCGCGGCCCGCTCATAATAGCCGAGCGCGCGCCGTTGATCGCGCCCGACGCCGTCGCCGGTCTGATAGGCCTTCCCCAGCTCGAACAAAGCTGCGGCGTCGCCCGCCTCGGCGCGCCGGCGAAGATCCGCGCCGTCACCGCCAAGGGACGGTTGGCAAAGGCACAGCAGGAGGGCGAAGACCACGGGCGCCACGCGCCACATGGCCGGACAGATGATCATGAGCCGGGACATTTGAGCTTGGAAATGAATCCCCCTGGCGACGCGCGATCATAGGCGACGCTGCGGCGCCGCGGGTACGCCTGTAGCAGATTTTCCGCCTCCAACCCCAGCCAGGCGCTTCAGGAACTCGAGGAGATCGTCGACGAAGGTGAAGATCACCGGGATCACGAGGAGGCTAAGGAATGTGGAGGCCAGCAGGCCGCCGATCACCACGACGGCCATGGGCTGACGGAAGCTCGAGTCGCCGCCGCTGAGGCTCATGGCGACGGGGAGCATCCCGCAGCCCATCGCGATGGTGGTCATCACGATCGGCCGCGCACGCTTGTGGCAGGCGTCGACCAGCGCCTCGAACCGGTCCATCCCGGCGCGGCGGGCCATGATCGCGTATTCGACCAGCAGGATCGAGTTCTTGGTGACGACCCCCATCAGCATCAGCAGCCCGATCACGGCCGGCATCGAGAAGCTTGTGCCGGTCGCGACCAGGGGGATGAGCGCCCCGCCGAGGGACAGCGGCAAGGCCGTCAGGATCGTCACGGGCTGAAGGAAGTCGTGGAACAGCAACACCAGCACGGCGTAAATGCAGAACACGCCGATCGCCATGGCGACGCCGAAGCTCGAGAACAGCTCGGAGCTGCGTTGAAGCTCCCCCTGCTCCACGAGCCTCACCCCCTGAGGAAGGGTCTTGAACGCCGGGAGGGCGCGCGCCTCGCCGTAGACGTCGCCAAGGATGCGCCCGTTGAGTTCGACCGAGAGGGTTACGTTCCGAGCGCGGTCGATGCGGTTGATCTTCGAAGGGCTCCCGCCGATCCAGATGTCCGCGATCGAGCCGAGATCGACGCTTCCGTTCGCGCCGCTGACGCGCAGGTTGGCGATGTCGGCAAGCGTCGTGCGGGTCTGCTGGTCGAACCGAACACGGATCGAAAGGCGGCGCTGCGGCAGATTGAATTTCGGCATGGAGACCGAATACTCGCCGTTCGTGGCGACCCGGACCGCCTCGGAGATCGCTTCCGACGTGACGCCGAGGGCTGCGGCGCGCGCGAAATCGGGGGTGATCTGAATCTCGGGCGCCTGCAGCGCCGCGCTGGAGGTGACCGCCCCGATCCCCCGAAGCGTCCTCAACTGCTCCTCGACCGCCGCGCCGGCGGCGTCGACCGCGTCGGCGTCGTCGCTCGCGAGCGTGATGTCGAGCTTCGTCCCGTTGCCGCCTTTGCCGATCTCGAAGCGCACGCCCGGCAGGGCGGCGAGCGCGCGCCGCATGTCGTTCTCGATCTCGAACTGCTTGCGGTCACGTTCGGAGATCGGGGTCAGGTCGACCGTCAGCGTCGCGGCCGTGACATCGGCGATCGTGGAGGCGTCCAGCCCTCCGCCGGAGGACGTGTTCCCGACGGCCGCGAAAACACCGGTGACGTCCGGGACCGCGCGGAGGATCTTCGAGGCCCGCCGCGTCATCTCGTCGGTCTGTTCGATCGTGGCGCCCGGCTGCAGGGTCAGCGTCACCTGCGTCTGCGACGTGTCGGAGGCCGGGATGAAACCGGACTTCAGGAGCGGGACCATCGACAGCGAGAGGCCGAGGAACACGCAGACGCCGAGCATCGTCAGCCTCCGGCGGCCAAGGCAGCCCTTCATCAGCGCCATATAGGCCGTCATGATCCGGCCGTCCCTTTGCTCGACAGGGCGCCCCTTCATCATGTGGGCGGCCATCATCGGGGTGAGCAGCCGGGCGACGAGCAGAGAGGCCAGAACCGCGACGGAGGCCGTCACGCCGAACTGCCGGAAGATGAGGCCGGGAATACCGCTCATGAACGCCGTCGGCAGGAAGACGGCGACCAGCGTGAAGGTGGTGGCGATGACTGCGAGGCCGATCTCGTCGGCCGCCTCCAGCGCCGCCTCCATTGGGCGTTTCCCCATCTGGATGTGGCGCGCGATGTTCTCGACCTCGACGATGGCGTCGTCGACCAGGATGCCCACGACGAGCGACAGCGCGAGAAGCGTCACGGTGTTGAGGCTGTAGTCCGCAAGATGCATCACGAGGAAGGTCGGGATGACCGACAGCGGCAGCGCGACCGCGGACAGCAAGGTCGCCCGCCAGTCGCGCAGGAACAGCCAGACCACGACGACGGCGAGCACGGCGCCTTCGAGAAGCATCTCCATCGAAGCGTCGTAGTTCTCGACGATCGGCCCGACGGTGCTGAAGGCGGTCTCGATCTGCGCGTCGGGATTGGCGGACGCGAACTGCCTGACCGCCTGCTCGACCTGCGCCGCGACCGCCGTGTCCGAGAAGCCGTTCGAGCGCTTCACCTCGACCGCAACGACGGGCCGTCCGTCGAGATAAGCAAGCGAGGCGCGGTCGGAGTGACCGTCCCGGACCTCGCCGATCTCGTCGAGACGCACCTGTCTGCCGCTGGGGAGCGGGATGGCGATGGCTTTCAGCTCGTCCAGCGTGGCGACCGCGCCGAGCGTGCGGATCGACTGGCGGCCGCCGCCCACCTCGGCGCGCCCGCCGGAGGTGTTGGACTGGACCGCGTTCAGGCGGGAGGAGACGGTCTCGGCCGTGATCCCGAGCGAGCCCATCACCTGCGGGGATAGGTCGAGATGGATCTCGCGGTCCACGCCGCCGATCCGAGAGACCGCGCCGACGCCCGGAACCGAAAGCAGCGCCCTCGTCATATCGTTGTCGACGAACCACGAGAGCTCGGTTTCATCGAGCCGGCTCGAGCGGAGCGCGTAGGTCACAAGGGCCGCGTTCTGGACGGTGACCTTGGTCACGCTCGGCGAGACCATCTGCGCCGGGAGTTCGGCCGTCACGCCGTCGACGGCGTTGCGAACCTCGTTCAGCGCCTCCTCGCTGGCCTTCTCGAGCTTGAAGGATGCGCTGATCGAGACCGAGCCGTCCGTGATCGTCGTCGTGATGTGGTCGAGCAGCGTCAGCGAGGCCAAGCTGTCCTCGATGACGCGCGCGACCTCGGTCTCGAGCTGCGCCGGGGCGGCCCCCTCGAGGGTCGCCGCGATCTTGATCGTCGGCAGGTCCATGTCCGGGAAGTTCTGGACCGAGAGCTTCTCGAACGAGAGCAGCCCGAGGACGGTCAGCAGCGCAAACAGAAGGATCGCCGGGACCGGGTTCTTGATCGACCAGGCGGAGAAATTCATGGAACCTCCCCCTCGACCTTGACGACCGCGTTGTCGGACAGGAACGCGGCGCCGGACTTCACGACGTCCGCAGAGCGGTCGAGGCCGGACAGGATCTCCACCTCGCCGCCAGTGCGGCGGCCGACCTCGACGCGTATCCGCCGGACGCGGCGATCGGGATGGAGCACGAACAGATAGGTGAGGCCGTCCCGGAACATGAGCGCGGTCTCCGGCACGGTGAGCGCATCCGTCGTCCGAAGCTCGATCTCTCCCGTCGCATAGAGGCCGATCTTCGGGCGGTCCTCGCCCGAGAGCGAGACGTAAACGATCGCGCGGCCCGTGTCGGCGCTCACCGAAGGAGCGACCAGTCGCACCTCGCCGGCGATCCTTCGCCCGTCGGGGCCGGCGATCGACGCCGCCAAGCCCCGCTCGACCCTCGGCAGGTAGCGCGCGGAGACCTCCGCCTGCCATTCGACGCGGCTTTGGCGGACGAAGCGGAAGAGTTCCGTGCCCGGAGACACCACCGTCCCGAGCTGCGCCGAGCGAGACGTGACGAAACCGTCGTCGGGCGCGGTGATCGTCGTCTGATCGACCTTGATCTGCTGACTCTCGAGGGCGGCCTCCTCGGACTTGAGGCTCGCCGCCGCGGTCTGCTCGATGTTGAGGTAGTCCGCGATTTTCTCCTCGGACAGCGCGCCGCTGCCGCGCATTCTCCGGGCGCGGTCGGCGTTGGCCTTGGCTTTGGCGAGGTTCGCCTGCGCCGTCTCGATCGCAGCCCGTTGCTTTCGGAGGTCCGCCAGTACGGTTTCCTGCGCGAGCCGCGCCACTGGCTGCCCCTTCGCGACGACCGACCCCACATCGACGAGGACGTCGGTGATCCGCACCCCGCTGGCCTCCGAGGCGATGATCGCTTCTTGCCACGGCTTCAGCCAGCCGCTCGCGGGCGCCGTCTCGGCCCAGCGGCGTTCGAAGGGCTTCACGGTGGAGACCGTCAGGGCGGCCGCGGCCTGGCCGTCCTGCGCGCTCGCCAGCTCACAGGTCGCCGCGGCGACGAGCAAGGCGGCGGCTGCGCTGAGAACGATGGCGCGCTTCATCGAACGGCTCCTGCGGCCTTGACGGTTTTGATCGGGGCGCGCGCCGGCCTTCCAGCCGACTTCGAACGTCCGGGCGAACATGGCGCCGCTCGGCGTTAAGCGCTGTCAAGGCAATGTAAAGTTCGGTAAAATCGGGTGTCCGGGCGATCGTTCATGCGGTATAGGCTCTGCTGGCCAAGTATCGGATCTGCCCAGGTAACGGATCTGCGGAATGGACCGGGTTCTGCTGATCGACGACGATGTCGAGCTCACCACGCTGCTCAAGGAGTATCTGGTCGAGGAGGGCTTCGACGTGTCGACGGCGGAGGATGGCCGGGCCGCGGTCGGCCTCGCGATCTCGAATGCGGTCGATATCGTCGTGCTCGACGTCATGATGCCGAAGATGAATGGGATCGAGGTGCTCCAGCGCATCCGACGCTCGAGCGAGGTCCCTGTGCTCATGCTCACCGCCAAAGGCGACGACGCCGACCGTATCGCCGGTCTGAACCTCGGGGCCGACGATTACGTGCCGAAGCCTTGTTCTCCTGGCGAACTGGCGGCGAGGCTGCGCGCGATCCTGCGACGGGCCGCGAAGGTCGCGCCCAATGCGGCCTCCGAGGTCGTGCGGGCCGGATCCTTGACCATGCGTCCGGCTGGCAGGACCGTGGAGTGGCGGGGCGAACCGCTGGAGCTGACCGGAACCGAATTCTGCCTGCTCGAGGTCCTCGCGCGAGACGCTGGTCGGCTCGTTTCAAAGCAGGAGATCTCCCGGCGCGCCTTTGGGCGGCCGCTGACCGCCTTCGACCGCCGGATCGACGTTCACATCAGCAGCGTCCGTCAAAAGCTGGGCGCCCGTGACGATGGTCAGCCCTGGATCCAGTCGGTGCGCGGACAGGGCTACCAGCTGCTGCAGGATCGGTGATGCGCCGCCTGTTCTGGAAGTTCTTCTTCACCATCTGGATCTGCATCACCGCCTCGATCGTCGTGCTGTTCGCTTTCAACACCGTCTTCCAGATCTCGCCGTTCTTGCGGGAGGTCGAACGGGGTCGCCGGGAGTTCGCCCTGGACGCCGCCGCCCGCCTGCTTGAACGCGACGGGAGGGGGGCGGCGGACGCTTTTGTCGCCCTGGCCGCCCAAATGCCGAACCCGGTGGCTCTCACCATCGCGCCGAGCGGCGTTGCGGACGCCTGCGCGACGGCGAAGCCGGACGAGCGGGCGGTCGTGCGCGGCGGCGCATGTCACCGGATCAGCGCGCGATGGGACGTCCCGGACGTCGTGGCCGAGATCTGGCCGAAGCTCCTGCCGTGGCTGTCGGCCCTCCTCGCGGCCGCCGCGGCCGCCTACGGTCTCGCGCGTCACCTCATCCGTCCCGTGGTGGATATAAGGGTCGGCTTGAACGCCTTGGCGCATGGACGCTTCGACGTCCGGATCGCCGACAAGATGGGCGGCCGGCGGGATGAGGTGTCGGAGTTGGCGCACGATCTCGACGCGAGCGCCGCTCGGCTCGAGGATTTTCAAAGAACGCAACGACGCCTCTTCCACGACGTCTCGCACGAGCTGCGGTCGCCGCTCTCGCGGCTTCAGGCCGCGATGGGCGTGCTTCAGCAGAACCCGGGCAAACTCGGCTCGATGATGGACCGCATGGGCCGCGAGGTGGATCGGATAGACAGCCTCGTTGGCGAGATCCTCACCCTCGCGCGGCTGTCGGACGGGTCGAAGAGCGCAATCGCGCGTCAGCGGATCGACGTCCTGGACCTGATCAACGACATCGTGGCCGACGCCGTTTTCGAAGCCGAGTCGCGCGGCGTGCGGGTGTCCCACGACGGCGCCCCGTCGTTCGTGGCCGAGGTGAACGGCGAACTGATCTACCGGGCCATCGAGAATGTCATCCGCAACGCGATCAAGTACACCTCCGACGGATCGCGGGTGATGGTCCGATCCGAGGTGGCGGGCGACACGCTGCTCATCCGCGTCACGGACGAGGGCCGGGGCGTAAAGCCGTCGGAGCTTCAGCGCATCTTCCAGCCGTTCTCCCGCGGGGCCGAGGCGGACGCGGAGGGTTTCGGCTTGGGCCTCGCGATCGCGAAACAGGCGATCGAGCGCCATGGCGGACGCGCCGACGCCGCCGTCGCAGACGCCGGAGGACTGACGGTGACGCTGTCGATCCCCCGCAACGAGGCTGCACGGAACGGCGCCTGAGGCTGGCTGCGTTTGCTGGCGCGGCGATTCCGCCAGCCACTGGCGCGGGGGCGGGCTGGCGACGTTCCCAAAATTGCCGATCGTGCGGAGCCGCGCAGGTTCAGGACAGGCCTTTGGAAACGAAAGATTGGAAGTTTCCGAGCGGTAGACGTTATGTCCAACGGGGCGTCGTGGCGGATGATGCTGTCTCAAGGCAGATGAGATGGCATTATTCATAATAATTCTAATTACAGAAACACTACAAAATTTGACCTGACGATTTCGTGAGTGTCTAACGCTCCCGTTCAGTCGGGGTGTTTCGCATGCTTGGAACGGTAGGGACGGGGGCGCCGGGGCGCGCGCGATCGTGGGCGGCTGCGCTCGTCGTAGGGCTCGGCGGCGGCGCAATGGCGGCGTCGGCGGGGCTGGCGCAGGAGAGCGGCGGGGCGGTCGCGCTGCCCGAGATCGACGTCGTGGGGCAGGGCGCCCAGGGCTCCAATCCCGAAAGCCCGATCAAGGCCGAGGGCTACGTCGCCAAAAGCAGCGTCGTCGGCGCGAAGACCCAGACGCCGCTGGCCGAGGTTCCGCAGTCGATCTCGACTGTCACCCGCCAGCAGCTTGACGACCGCAACGTCCAGAGTCTGACCGCCGCCGTGAACTACACGGCCGGCGTGCGCACCAACACCTCCGGCTTCGAGCCGCGGTTCGACAGCTTCTTCGTGCGCGGCTTCGACCAGACCTATGGCGGCCTGTTCCGCGACGGCCTGCGGGAGCAGAACGCGCCGTTCGCGATCTTCAAGGCCGAGCCCTACGGCCTCGAGGGCGTCAGCATTCTCAAGGGGCCGGCCTCGGCGCTCTACGGCGGCGGGTCGCCCGGCGGCGTCATCGACATGACCACGAAGCGCCCGACCTTCGAGCCGTTCGGCGAGGTGGAAGGCCAGTTCGGCAACAACGACCGCTACCAGGGGCAGTTCGACCTCGGCGGGCCGGCGGGGGCGGACGGGACCTTCGCCTATCGCTTCACCGGCCTGTTCCGAAAGAGCGAGACCGATTTCCCTGGCGTGCCGGACGACAAGGTCTACATCGCGCCCGCCTTCACCTGGAAGAGCGACGACACCAAGTTCACGCTTCTGGCGGAGTATTCCCACATCAAGACGGGCACAAACCTCGCCTATTACAACGATGTTGTGGACGGGCACGCCCATGTCACGAAGATTCTGTCGGGCGATCCGTCGTTCAACGCGATGCTGCAGGATCAGGCTCGCCTCGGCTACGAGTTCGAGCACACGTTCTCGCCCGCGGTGACCTTCCGCCAGAACTTCCGCTACGCGCATATAGACGTCGACGCGGAGTACATCGACATCGACACAGGCGCGATAACGCCCGGCGTAACAGAGGTCGGCCGCACCGCCGGCGCCATCGCCGACCGGCTCGACTCCTTCGCGCTCGACAACCAGGTCGAGCTGAAGGCGACGACGGGCGCGATCGGCCACACGCTGCTCGCCGGCGTCGACGTTCAATACGCAGACCTCACCGACAAGACCGGCAGCGCGAGCTCGACCGATCATCCCGAGTGGGTGTCGCCGCTTCCGCTCGACCCAATCAAGTACGGCGGCCACATCTACTCACCGGACGACACCGACACCAACCTGCGGCAGAAGCAGAGGCAGGTCGGCCTCTATGCGCAAGACCAGCTGAAGCTCGGCCAGTTCGTGGCGACGCTTGGCCTGCGGCACGACTGGGTGAGGACAAAGAGCTTCATTCGTCCGACGGAAGCAAACGGCTACGAGGCAGACGAGCTGACGCAGCCTGACAAGAAGCTGACGGGAAGGGCGGGCCTGACCTACCTCGGGCCATATGGCATCAGCCCTTATGTGAGCTATGCGACGTCGTTCGCCTCCACGCTCGGCGTGACGACCTACGGGCTCGTCGAGCCCCTGAAGCCGACGACCGGAGAGCAGGTCGAAGCCGGCGTGAAGTTCGCGCCGCCGGGCTACAACGCGGTCGTCACCGCCTCTGTGTTCGACATCACGCAGAAGAACATGGTGCAGACTGTCGGGCAGATCACGAAGCAGATCGGCGAGGTGACCGCCAAGGGCTTCGAGCTCGAGGCCACCGGCTCCCTCGACAACGGCCTGTCCTTCACAGCCGCCTACGCCTATCTCGACCAGAAGATCGTGAAGGGCGACGTGGGCGAAGCGACGCCCGAGAACCCCATCCCAACGAGCACCACCGGCAACCGCCCCTCGGCGATCCCGGCCCATTCGGCATCGCTCTGGGTCACCTATGACTTCCGGCCCGACACGGCGCTCGACGGTCTGAGTCTCGGCGGCGGCGCTCGGTACACCGGCGAAACCTGGGCCGACAACGAAAACAGCTTCAAGAACAAGTCGTCCCTGCTGTTCGACGCGGTCGCGAAGCTGCAGCTCGAACGGATCGATCCGAAGCTGAAGGGCGCAAGCCTGCAGCTGAACGCCCGCAACCTCTTCGACAAGACGGTCACCACCTGTCAGGAGGGCTTCTGCTACCGCGACGAGGGCCGGCAGGTCATCGCCAGCCTGCGCTACCGCTGGTAATCGTCGCGGGGCGCCGCGCTGGCCTCTGCGGGGTTCGTCTATTGGCGGCGTTTGAGAGCGCTCGGTGAGCCACGTCAGCGGATGTCGCGGGGGTCGATCTCGAGCGAGAGGCCGGGACCGGCGTCGAACAGCACGTAATAGCCGCCCGTCGGCGGCTTGAACGACAGCGTCGAATCCGCGCCGAACCTCATGCGCGAGAGCGTCGTTCCGTCGTCCGCGACGACCTCCAGCGCGGCTCCTTCGGCGGTCTCGCCGTCGGAGAAGCCGGCGCGGCAGACGATGGCGTCGGCCTGCTTGCGGCATAGGCAAAAGGGATAGTCCGCAAGGGCGGGCGTCGTCCCTGTGAGCGCGGCGACGAGCCCGACGATGGGCGCGCGGGTCATCGCCGGCGCCGCCCGGCGAGCCACGCGACCGTCGAGGGCGAGGCGTCGGCCAGCGGCAGCGACGTCTGCTCGATCGATCCGTCCCACCCCTCGAAGGTCAGCCAGAGCTCGCTGTCGCCGGTCGCTGTCTCCGGCGCCGCCACCCCCGCCATCTGGCGGTAGGGCGCGCCGGCGAACAGCGCGCCGGCCGAGCGGATCGAGCGCGGCTCGCCGATCTTGGCGTAGGCCGCCCGTACCTCGTCGATCGCTGCGCCTTCGAGCGCGAGCGTGAAGGTCTTGATCGGCCCGGCGGCCCCCTCGATCACAGGCGGGCCGAGGTCGAGTTCGGCCAGACGCGCCTTCCAGCGTCCGAGCCGCAGCACCCCGATCTCCCGCTCGCCGAGCCCGACGGCGCCGCCCTCGAGGTCGAGCCGCTGGAAGTAGCCGGGCGCGAAGCCGATCGGCACGAGCAGCATCAGGGCGCAGACATGAAACCGCCAGCGGCGCCGGCCTCCGGGGAGCGCGATCATTCCGCGGGCTCCGGAAACGGGCCGGCGACCCGGATGTCGCGCACCAGCGCCCTGGTGGCGCCGGCGGTGCGCTTCGCCCAGATCATCATGCCGGAGAACACCAGGCCTGTGAGCAGGACGCCGAACAGGAAGTAAACGAGCTTCAGCCAGAGCCCGGCGAAGTCGCCGACATGGAGCGGGCGCATGCTCTCAGTCACGAGCTCGAGCGCGGTGCGGTCGGAGACCATGCGCGACTGTGCGACCTCGTTCGAATAGGGGTTGACCTTGGCCTCCTCGAAGATCAGCGGGTAGGCGCCGCGGCCGTAAACCGTGACATGGCCATAGGCCGATTCCGGCGCTTCGATGTAGCCCGGCGCGAAGTCCGGGTGCTTCGCGCGGATGGCCGCGATCGCGGCGTCGATGCTGGGCTCCGGCGGCGCCTCGCTTCGCGCCACGTTCGGCGCGGCCTCCCGCGCGATGACCAGCGGCGGCCTGACGGGCGCCACGGTCACGGCGTTGGCGTATAGGATCGCCTCGATCAGGAACCACAGCGCGGTGGTCGACATGATCGCGATGAACGGGATCGACCAGACCGCGACGAGCCGGTGGAGATCGCCCCAGAACACGCGGCGGCCTTTCGAGAGCCGGAGACGCGGCCGGAGATAGAGCCGCCAGAACTTCTTGTGCACGACGATCCCGGTGACGAGCGAGCCCATCAGCGGGATGGAGAGCGCCGAGACAGCGTACCAGCCGATCGCGTAGCCGCCGTCGAACGGCGTCAGCAGCCAGCCGTGCAGGGCGCGGATGAAGGCGCGGAAATCGAACCAGCCTTGCTCGCCCTGGATCGTCCCGTCGTAGGGGTTCACGAAGAAGGTCCGCGTCTCGCCGTCGGGCGTCGCCGCCTCGACGATCAGCGCGAACTCCGGCTTCACCGGCTGAGTCATCTCGTGGAGCCGCGCGCCCGGCCGCTGCTCCGCGATCCGCGCCATCACCTCGTCATAGCCGAGCGGGCGGGCGTCGGCGGACGGCGGGTTCGCCCGCGTCGCGGGGTCGACGAGCCACATGATCTCCTGGCTGATCGTGGCGATGGAGCCCGTCAGGCAGACGAAGAACAGGAACCCCCAGATGGGCAGGCCCAACCAGCTGTGCGCGACGAACCACAGGCGTCGGGACGAAGGAGCGTGGGCCATGCGAAATTGCGCCTCAGCGGAGCGTTCGTCGGTGGTTCCGCTAAATTGATCTGGTGGTCAAGCGTCCGTGATCGGCGCCGCGCCGCCGGAACAGCGAACGGGACGCCGGCGAGCGTCGTGGCGGCGCGTTCCCTGGCGTCGCCGGAGCGGTCTCAGACGGATTGCGTCGCCAGGCTGCGCCAGATCATGTAGCCGGCGACGACGAAGATCATGAGCGCGAATGCGACGTTCAACGCGCCCTTCACCGCGGCGAGCCGGCATGCGGCCTTCGCGCCGAGCCATCCGCCGAGGACGCCTCCGCAGACGAAGATCAGCGCGAGCGGCCAATCGACAAAACCGGAAACGGCGTAATTCACCGCGGTCGTCAGCCCGAACGCCGCGACGGCGACGAGCGACGAGCCGATCGCCGTCAGCGTCGGCATTCCGGTCGAGGCGATGAGGCCGGGCACGATCAGAAATCCGCCGCCGATGCCGAAGAAGCCCGAAAACATGCCTGTGGCCGCGCCGTAGCCCAGCACCTTGGGGGCTTTCTCGCGCGTGCACTCCGAATTCTGATCGCCGAGATGTCCACGTCCTCGCAGCATCAGCGCGCCGACAGCGATCATCACGATGGCGAACATCAGCAACAGCTTCTGTCCGTCGATGGCCTTTCCGGCCGTCGAGCCGACCAGCGCGCCAACGATTCCGGCCAGGCTGAACAATCCCGCGCAACGCCATTTCACGTTGCCGCGGCGAGCGTGGGCGAAGAGGCTCGACCCCGCGTTCGCCGCGACCGCGAAGGCGCTGGTGCCGATCGCCATGTGCGCGCTCGGCACGCCGACGAGATAGACCATCAGCGGCACCGCCAGGATCGATCCGCCGCCGCCGAACAGCCCGAGCGTCAACCCGACAAGGCCGCCGGACACGCCGCCGATCGCATACTGAAGCGGATCGAGCGTCATAGCGGCCGCGCCCCTATTCGGCCGCCGCGGGCGACTTGCGCCTGGGCTTCGCCATCGGCTCGCGGCCCTTGAGCATGGCCTTCCAGTAGATCTCGGGGAGCACGCGCTCCTTGAGCAGCCAGGCCGCCTTCGACGGCTTCAGGTCGTCGATGAACCATTTGGGGAAGCTCGGCATGCGCTTCCCGCCATAGCCGAACTCCGCAAGGATCACCTTGCCGCGCTCGACCGTCAGCGGGCAGGAGCCATAGCCGTCATAGACCGCCTCATGAGGCTCTTCGAGCGCTCCCATGTCTCGCAGCAGGTTCACGGCGACGACCGGCGCCATCTTGCGGGCCGCGGCCGCGGTCTTGGCGTTCGCGGCGCCGCTGACGTCGCCCAGACCGTAGACGTCGGGGTAGCGGACGTGACGCAGCGTCGCCGGGTCGAGGTCGAGCCAGCCGGCCTCATTCGCGAGCGGAGAGGACGTCACGATGTCCGGCGGAGACTGCGGCGGCGTCACATGGATCATATCGAAGGCGCGTTCGACGACTGAGCTCTCGCCGTCCTTCCCCGTGACCTTGAACCAGGCCCGCTTCGCTGGTCCGTCGATGCGAATGAGGTTGTGACCGAAGGACAGCTGAATGCCGTACTTGTTCACGTACTCCATGAGCGGCGGCACGTAGTCCGCGACGCCGAAGAGCACGGGGCCCGCGTTCAGGAACTCGACCTTCGCGCCGCTCAGGACGCCTTGGCGCATCCACTGGTCGCAGGACAGGTACATCGCCTTCTGCGGCGCGCCGGCGCATTTGATCGGCATCGGCGGCTGGGTGAAGAGCGCCGTCCCGCCGCGGAAGCCCTTCACCAGCTCCCATGTGTAGGGCGCGAGATCGTAGCGGTAGTTGGACGTGACGCCGTTCTTTCCGAGCGTCTGCTCCAGGCCTTCGACGCCGCCCCAGTTCAACCTCAGCCCCGGCGCGACGATCAGCTTCGTGTAGCTGACCGTCCGGCCGCCCTCGAGGAGGACGGTCTTGTTCTGCGGGTCGAAACCAGCGGCCGCGGCCTTGATCCAGCGCGCTCCTCGAGGAATGACCGAGGCCATCTCCTTGCGCGTGTCGCTTGCCTGGAAGACGCCGCCGCCGACGAGGGTCCAGCCCGGCTGGTAGTAGTGAACCTCGGCCGGCTCGACGATCGCGATGTCGAGCCCTGGTTTTCGGGCCAGCATGCTGGCTGCGACCGCGATCCCCCCGGCGCCGCCGCCGACGATCACCACATCGTGACGTTCCGCGGAGCGCTCCGCCAGGGCGGCGCCGGTCTTTATCCGCTGCGCCAGGCTGGACAGGTCGTAGCCGGCCGCGTTCGCCCTTTGCAGGATCTCGTCCGTCGAGCGCCTTCCCGCCTGGGACAGCGCCCACAGCGTGGCCGTGCGGGTCCCCGACCGGCAGAAACCGAGCGTCGGCTTCGGCAGCGTCGCCATCAGCGTCCCGAAGGCGGCGACGTCGTCGTCGCTGATCTTGCCGATCTCGATCGGCAGATACCTTGCTTCCAGACCGGCGCGCCTCGCCGCTGCGTCGATCTCCGCGAACCTCGGTTGATCGGGGCCTTCGCCGTCGGGCCGGTTGACGATGATGGACCGGAACCCCGCGGCCTTCGCCTCGGCGATCTCGGCGACGGCGAGTTGCGCGCTCACCGACAGATCGTCGGTCAGTCTTTTCGCCTGCATCGGAAGTCTCCTTTGAACCGACCGGCCTGGCGCCGGTTTCGCCGCCGTCAGAGGCCGTTGATCGGGACCTTGAGGTAGCGTTTGCCGTCGCTCTCGGGCTTCGGCAGTTCGCCGGCCTTCATGTTCACCTGGAGCGAGGGGATGATGAGCTTCGGCATGTCGAGCGTCGCGTCGCGCTTGGTCCGCATGGCGACGAACTCGTCTTCGGTCACGCCTCTGCGGACGTGGATGTTGTGCGCGAGTTCCTCGGCGACCGTCGTCTGGTTTTTGATCTCGCGACCGTTCGGTCCGTAGTCGTGGCACATGAACAGCCGCGTCTCCGGCGGCAGCGCGAGCACCTTCTGAATCGAATGGAACAGCGTGCGGGCGTCGCCGCCGGGGAAGTCGGCGCGCGCCGTGCCGCCGTCGGGCATGAAGAGCGTATCGCCGACGAAGGCGGCGTCGCCGATCACGTAGGTAAGGCATGCCGGCGTGTGCCCGGGCGTATGCAAGACCCGGCCGTCGAGGTCGCCGATCGCGAAGCTGTCGCCGTCCTGGAACAGCCGGTCGAACTGAGACCCGTCGCGCTGAAACTCGCTGCCTTCGTTGAAGACCTTGCCGAAGGTCTCCTGGACGACGCGGATGTTCGCGCCGATCGCGACCAGGCCCCCGACCGCCTGCTGGATGTAGGGAGCGGCGGACAGGTGATCGGCGTGGACATGAGTCTCGAGCAGCCACTCCACTGTCAGGCCGCGACCCCGGACGTGATCGATGATCGCGTCCGCGGACTGGTGGCTGACGCGGCCCGACGCATAGTCGAAGTCGAGCACGCTATCGACGATGGCGCAGGATGAACTGCCGGGATCCTTCACCACGTAGGAAAAGGTATTGGTTGGCGGATCGAAGAACGTCGTGACGTCCGGACGGTCGTGCATGATTGTTCCCTTCATCCGAGGCCGGCGCGGCCGCCCAGGCGTGTGGCCTTCCGGTCATGGATCGCCATGCCGGCCAGCATCGCGGCGAGAAATGCGAGAGTGGCCGGAACCCCGAGAGTGATCGACGCGACGGCCGGCCCCGGGCAGAGGCCGGCCATGCCCCAGCCCATCCCGAAGATCGCCGCTCCCGCCAGGAGCTTGCCGTCGATCGACCGGGCCTCCGGCAGGTGGAAACGCTCGTCGAAGGCTGGCCGTGGCAGGCGCCGCGAGAGCCAGAGGCCGACCGAAGCGGTCGCGACCGCGCCGCCCAGGACGAAGGCGAGGCTCGGATCCCAAGGCCCGAACACGTCCAGAAAGCCGCGGACGCGTGCAGGGTCGAGCATGCCCGACAGCGCGAGCCCGAAGCCGAAGAGGAGGCCGCTCGAGCCGGCGGCGAGGACGCGGGCGACGGTCATGACGCGCCTGTGAGGCGCATGACGGCGACGGTTGCGACCGCCGTGAGGAGAAAGACGGCGACGGCGGCGATCGAGCGCGGCGAAAGCCGGGCGAGGCCGACGACGCCGTGCCCGCTGGTGCAGCCCGAGCCGAGCCGGGTGCCGTAGCCGACGAGAAGTCCCGCGAGCACGAGGACGGGAAGAGACGCCTCCACATGCGCCTCCGGAAGGCGGCCGAAAGCCACGCGGTAGAGCAACGGTCCGAGGACGAGGCCTGTGACGAAAGCGAGGTTCGCAAGCCGCGGCGTTCCCGTGCGCCAGAGGCCGCTCAGAATCCCGCTCACGCCTGCGACGCGGCCGTTCAGCAGCATCAGCAGCGTCGCCGACAGTCCGATCGCGCCGCCGCCGAGCAACGCGGGCCAGTACGTCGTCATGGTCATGCCCGACCTCCGTCGGGAAACGGCAGGATGCGCGCGAACGTCGAGGCGCCATGTAACGAGCTTGGAGTCGACGCAGATCTGGGCTGGAGCGCCGGGAGCCGCGGCGTTGGGGCGAGGTCGAAGACCTCGGAGAGCACGCCCACGATCTGGGCCGCTTTCTCGTCGGCGAGGCGATAGAAGACCTGCTTCGCGTCGCGGCGGGTCGTCACCAATCCCGCGTCGCGCAGGCCTGCAAGCTGTTGCGACAGCGTCGGCTGGCGAATGCCGAGTTCGGCTTCGAGATCGCCGACCGACGCCTCGCCGCAGATCAGCCTGGCCGCGATCATCAGCCGGTTCGGGTTGGAGAGCCCCTTGAGAAACTCGGCCGCCGCTTCGGTTTCGGCGCGTGTGGCGTTTATGGGCATCGCACTCTCAAAGGCGCTTGAGGCGGTAGTACCAGTCGGGCGCGTCCGCGCTCGGCTCATGGCTCGCGACGTCGTCCGCCGAGAGCGGCGAGGCGTCGATCACGGGGTCGCCCTTGCGCCACCCCTCCGGGGTCGAGACGTCGCCGCCATGCGCTGTCTGGAGCGCCTCGACGAGCCTGAGGATTTCGGCGACGGAGCGACCGACGCTCATCGGGTACCAGGTGATGGCGCGGACGATCCCCTCGGGATCGATCACGAACGTCGCGCGAACGGTCGAGCTGTCCGCCGCTCCCGGGTGCAGCATGCCGTAGGCGCGGGCGATCGCCATAGACGGGTCCTCGGCGATCGGGAAGGGCACGCGGACGCCGAACCTGTCCTCGATCGACCGCGTCCAGGCGATGTGAGAGCTCAGACTGTCGACCGACATGCCGAGCAGGTCGCAGCCGAGCGCCGCAAACGCATCGAAGGCGCGCGAAAACGCGACGAACTCGCTGGTGCAGACGGGCGTGAAATCAGCGGGATGCGAAAAAAGCACCAGCCAACGTCCGGAATAGTCCGCGAGCTTGCGTTCGCCTCTCGTGGTGCGCGCAACGAACAGGGGCGCGCGCTCGCCGATGACCAGCGGAGCGGCGGGGTCGAGCTCGTTCCGGATCGCAAGCCTTTCGGACATCCGCCACCCTCGCGTCGATAATCAATATATGAATACGTATATCATATATTCAAAATTATGCAATCGAAGACGCGCCCCGCGGATTGAACGATTCGGGAGGGGGCGCGCGGATCGCGACGGAGGAGCCGCTCGACGCGCGGGGGCATCGCAGGGAAGTTTCGTGGCGTCGCGGCCGGTCGCGCGGTGGTCGATCGGCGACCGGGCGCCGATCTCCGCCTGCCCGACGTCGGCGCCGCGGAATGGCTCCGAGCCCGCGTCACAGCACCACGACTTTCGAACCTCGCGGCACGCGTCCATAGAGGTCGATTACGTCCTGGTTCAGCATGCGGATGCAGCCGGAAGAGACGGCCTTCCCGATGGTCTGGGGCTCGTTTGTGCCGTGGATGCGGTAGAGCGTGTCCTTCCCGTCCTTGAAGAGATACAGCGCTCGCGCGCCGAGCGGGTTCTGGGCGCCGCCCTCCATGCCGGACTTCCAGGGGCTGTAGCGGTCCGGGTCACGGTCGATCATATCGCTGGTCGGCGTCCACCGGGGCCATTCGCGCTTCATCTGGATGGAGGCGGAGCCCTGGAACTCGAGGCCCGCCTTGCCGACCCCCACGCCGTAACGCAGCGCCTTGCCGTTCTCCTGCACGAGATAGAGAAAGCGGGAATGCGGATCGACCACGATCGTGCCGGGCGGCTGGTCGGTCGGGAAGTCGACCTCCTGGCGCAGGAGGTCCGGGCTCATCTTGCGCAGGTCGACCGGCTGCACCGTGAAGGGCTCGTCCGGCTTTCCGCCGTAGCGGGCCGACTCGAACGGATCGATCGGCGCCGCCGTTTCGACGGTCCGATTGGACCGCGGCATGCTCGCGCAGGCGCCGAGCAGCATGGGGAGGGCGACGATCATCGCCCGGCGGGAGAACGTGGACACGGACATCGGGGCTCGATCTCCGCCGCTCACGACTTGCCGGCGCGCTTGCGCGCCTCGGCGACGGCCTCCTTGAACTGCCCGTAGTCCAGCGCGGCCGCGACGAACAGTGGGCCGACGAGATACACCGGCGTACCCTGGAGCCCGAGTCCCTTCGCCTGCGCGTCGTTGCGCTTCAGCAAGGCCGTGATTTCGTCGGCGTGCGCCTTGGCGTCCGCTTCGAGCCGCGCCATGTCGACGCCCGACGCCGTCACGGCCGCAAGCATCCGCTCCGCCGGGATCTTGCGGCCCGGTATCGCCATCAGCGCCTTGTGGACCTCGTCGTACTTGCCTTGGTACTTCGCCGCGAGCGCAAGCTTCGCGCCGTAGACGGAGGCTTCCGTCAGGATCGGCCAATCCTTGTAGACGACCTTCAACTTGGGATCAGATTTGGCGAGCCGTTCGAGCTCCGGCGCGGATTTCTTGCAGTAGGGACAATTGTAATCGAGGTAGGCGACGATCGTGACGTCGGCGTTCGTGGCGCCGGACTTCGGGGCGGCGGGGTCGTTGACGATCATCTCGCGCGTAAGGCTTGCGTCGTCGGCGACCGCGACCGAAGGCAGAATCATCGGCGATGCGAGGACGAGGGCGAGCGACAGGCGCCTCGCGAGCGGCTTGAGTGTCATAGGGTCGATCTCCGGCGGACTGTGTCGTAGGCCGGCGAGAATCCGCCCGCGCCTTAAGCCAGCCTTAAGCGCCGGGCCGCATGGGCGGACCGGAAGCGGAAAATGCAGGGAGACGAGCGCGATGCGGGTTCTGGTCGTCGAGGACGATCCGGTGCTGCTCGACGGACTCAAGGTCGGCCTCGGCCTCGCCGGAGCGACCTGCGATGTCGTGTCGACGTGCGGCGACGCGGAGGCAGCGCTTGCGACAGGCGACTTCGACGCCGTGGTTCTGGACCGAATGCTGCCGGACGGCTCGGGGCTCGATGTTCTTAAGCGGGTGAGGGCGAGCGGGAACCGGACGCCCATCCTGTTGCTGACCGCCCTCGACGAGACCTCGGACCGCATCGCTGGGCTCGACGCCGGCGCGGACGACTATATCGGGAAGCCTTTCGATCTGGAGGAGCTGGCGGCCCGCATCCGCGCCATCGCACGCCGGGGACAGGGCCGCGCGGCCGGCGCCCTCGAATGGCGAGACCTCACGCTCGACCCGGCGACGATGTCGGCCGCGCGTGGAGGCGAGGCGCTCGCGCTGTCGCGGCGCGAATTCGCCGTGCTCGCGGCGCTGATCGAGCGACGCGGCGCCATCGCGTCGCGCGCTGAAATCGAAGATCGGCTCTACGGTTGGCAGGAGGAGATCGAGAGCAACGCGGTCGAGGTGCACGTTCATCATCTGCGCGCCAAGCTTGGCCGCGACGCGATCGAGACGGTGCGCGGCCTCGGCTACCGCATGGGCGGCCCGCGATGAGTTCGCTCCGAGTCCGCCTGTTCGCGACGCTGATCGCCGCGACCGGCGCGCTCTGGCTGATCGCGGCCGCCTGGATCTATGTGGGCGCGCGTCAGGAGGTCGAACATGTGCTCGACACGCGCCTGCAGGAAGCGGCGCGCATGGTCGCATCCCTCGTTGCGAGCGGGGACCTGCCGGCTCAGTCGAAGCCGGACGCGGGGACGCCCGTCATCCCGGGACTTGGCGGTTACGAACGGCAGCTCTCCTGCCAGATCTGGTCCCTGGACGACCGCCTCGTCGCACGTTCGAGCGGCGCGCCGGACGAGAAGCTCAGCGACAGCGGCGCCGGGTTCTCCGAACGCGTCGTCAACGGCGAGCCTTGGCGCGTCTATGCGGTCGAGGACGGGGCCAAGGGGATCCGCGTGCTGGTCGGGGACCGTCTTGGCCTGCGGGAGAAGCTGGTGGGCGACCTCATCAAAGGGCTTCTTTGGCCCGCGGCCTTGATCCTGCCGCTGCTCGGCCTGGTGATCTGGGCGAGCGTCGGACGAAGCCTGGAGCCGCTCAGCCGGATCGCGCGCGAACTCGGGCGCCGCGACGCGGAAGACATGAAGCCGGTCGACGCGGGCGCCGCGCCTTCGGAGATCCGGCCGCTGACCGCGGCCCTCAACGGACTGTTCGATAAGGTCGAGCGCGCGCGCCGGCACGAGCGGGAGGTGACGGCCTTCGCCGCGCACGAACTGCGCACGCCGCTCGCCGGACTGAAGACGCAGGCGCAGATCGCCGTAGCGGCGAAGGATCCCGCGATACGCGACCGCGCCCTCGGGCAGATCCTTTCGGCAGTCGGCCGCACGAGCCGGCTGGTCAGCCAATTGCTCGCGCTCGCCCGTCTCGACGCGGAGGCGCCCGAGACGGCCGGGTCGTCGATCGCGCTCGAGGAGGCCGTTCTCGAGGCGCTGGAACTGTCCCGAGCCGCCGGCGCGGCCGAAGTCACGATCTCGGACGGCGTCCGGCGCGCATGCGTCCGCGCCCCGCGCGAGCCGCTCCTCATGCTGCTGCGGAACCTGCAGGAGAATGCGCTCGAGCATACGCCGCCGGACGGACGGGCGGCGTGGCGCCTGTCCGCTGACGGAGCGGCGCTCGAACTCCACGACGAGGGACCCGGCGCGCCGGAGGCGGAGCTTCCGCGGCTGACGCAGCGCTTCTTCCGGGGATCTGCGAAGGTCGCGACCGGCGAAGGCGCGGGGCTCGGTCTTGCGATCGCAGCGGCGGCCGCGGAACGTTGCGGCGCCACGCTCTCGTTCGGCAATCGCGAGGATCGGTCGGGCTTCGTCGCGCGCATCGCCTTCGCCCCGGGAGCGATTACGCTGGCGTCGCCGGCGGCCGGCTGACGCGATCGGTCCGCTCCCAAGGCCGGCGACGAGCCGCCGCGATCCGGGGCGGTCGGGCGCGCTTCATCTTCGCGGAAACCCGCGTCGCCGGCGCCAGCGACAGGCCACGCAACTCCGGCATGGCCCCGGCCTTTTACGTTTCCGCAGCGTGTCGGAGCGCTTCGTTGAGACGGTCGACGTCGACCGCTCCTGTGGTGCGTTGGCGTGGGATCTCCGCGCCCTGTCGACCGAAAACGATCATCGTGGGCGGCCCGACGACGCCGAGCGCCTTCATGGCGTCGCGCGAGCGCTCGTCGTTCCGCGTCACATCCACCTTGATCGCGGCGAAGGCGTTCAGCCGATCCTGAAGCTCCTCGTCGTCGGCCATGAGCCTCTCGTTCTCAGCGCAGGTCGAGCACCACGTCGCGGTGAAGGTCACGAGGCTTGGCCGGCCCGCCGCCTGGGCGGCGAGGAGCGCGGCCTTGAGGGCCGAGACGTCGGCGACGGTAATTTCCGACCCCGCGGCCTTGGGCGCGCGTGGGGCCGCCGCAAGGCGCCCCAGCGGCCGCGACGGATCGTCTGCGCCGGATGCGACGCCGACCACGAGCGCCACGCCGTAGACCAGCGCGAGCAGGCCGGCCGCCTTTGCGAGCCGCCGGGCGGGGCCCGCGCGCCGCCCGAGGGCGTCGAGGGCCCCCAGGAACACGCCAAGTCCGATGGCGAACGCGGCCCAGAACGCGAGCGTGACGGCAGGCGGCGCCACCCGCCCGACGAGCATGAGCGCGATCGCGAGGAACACGACGCCAAAGCCCTGCTTCACGGTCACGAGCCAGGGGCCCGACTTTGGCAGGATCCTCGCGCCGAACAGCCCGACGGCGACGAGCGGCGCGCCCATGCCGAGCCCCATGGCGAAGAGCGCGGCCGAACCGCGCGCCATGTCGCCGGTCTGCGCGACATAGACGAGCGCGGCCGCGAGCGGCGGCGTCACGCAGGGGCCGACGATCAGCGCCGAGACGAACCCGAGCGCGGCGGCGCCGAGGACGGACCCTCGCGCCCGCGCCGCGACCGCCGAAAGCCGCGAAGCGACGGCGCCTGGCGCCTGAAGTTGGAGCACGCCGAACATCGACAGGGCGAGGACCGCGAAGATGACGGCCGCGATGGTCAGCGCAGCCGGCGTCTGAAGCGCGGTCTGCAGGTTCTGGCCCGACCATGCGGCGGCGACCCCGAGCGTGGCGTAGGCGGCGGCCATCGCGAGCGCGTAGGCCCCGGACAGCGCGAAGCCGCGTTTCGCCGAAAGCGTCTCGCCGGCGCGCGCGAGCACGCCGACGAGGATCGGGATCATCGGATAGACGCACGGGGTCAGGCAGAGCAACAGCCCGAGCCCGAAGAAGGTCGCGAGCACGAGAGCGAGCGAGCCGTCGAGGTCTGGCGCCAAGCCTGCCGTGAGATCCGGCGTCGAAGTCGACGTGGAGGATGTCCGTTCAGGAGGCGCGGCGTCGAAGCCGCCCGTCGCAGCCCAGTCCGCGACCTGCGCCTCGATGTTTGCGCGGTCCACCTCATCGAGAGGCGAAGCCGCAGCGGTCGAGCCGGGCGCCGCGATCTGCGCGAGGTCGATCCGGCCCGTGACCGGGGGATAGCAGACGCCGCGCGCAGCGCAGCCCTGATAGGTGACGTCGAGCGGCTTCGTCGGATCGACGCCGCGCGGGTCGACCCGGGCCGCGACGTCGTGGTCGTAGATCTCGACGGCGCCGAACGTCGGATCGTCCTTGGTTTTTCCGGTCGGCGTCTCGACCCGGATCGGCTGGCCTCCAGACGTCGCGGCGATCTTGTCGCGATAGAGGTAGACGCCGGGCGCGACGGCGAAGGCAAGCTCGATCGAGCCGTCGTCCGCCCGCCTCGCCTTCAGCGACATGACCTCGTCGACGGACGGAGGCGCGTTCGTCTGCGCAAGCGCAGGAAGAAGCGAGACGAATGACAGCGCGAGAGCGGCCGCGGCGCGGGCGAGGTCGAGACGCATTCCAAAGCTCCTCTTAGGCGGGAGCTGGCATGATCAGGCCGAAGCTTATGGCTGGCTTAAGGGACGCGACATCGCCTGACCCCGGCCTCACGTTCGCGAGTCGCGCACCGGGAGCCGCGGCTCGCGCAGACGCTGCGCCGCCGCCAGGCGCCGAGCGGTCTTGCCGCATCGCCGAGGCGGCCGCTCGACGGCGCCGCAGTCGACCTCAACGTGCTGGAGGTCCGCAGGCGAAGCGTCACGGACAAGTGGGCGCCGGCCGCCGTGTCGAAGGGCTGGCCGCTGCGGTAGCAAGCCTACCGCCTGGAGGCCGACCGCCATCCGGCCTCATTGCCCCGATCCGCTGCGTTTCAAGCTCGGCGTTCCTCTCATACTCATGAGCCTGGCAGGCGACCCTGATTGGCGCGTTGGCTGCGCCAAAGCCCAAATAACCTTTTCGCTCGACGATCTCTAAAAAAAATCCATTGGCGAATGCCGGCCCGTAAACATGTAGAAATCTTCCGAACTCGTCCTCATCGTACATGATCGAATGGTCTTCGAGGATTTTGACGAACTCGCTATCGAGCATAAATCTCGACCCCAGATCCTCATAGTAATTGTGGGGGATAGCCAACGGCGAGGCTCCCCGCGTTTGCATTGATCTGACCGCCGCGAAAATGTCGTCGGTCTCGAAAGCGACGTGGTGAACTGCCGGACGTTCGGGCCGCGCGATGCGTCGGCCGGTCATGGTGCCCGCGCTTTTCGTCGCGTTGAGGGGCAACGCCAGTGCGCGTCCGTCGCTCACCATGGCCCGGCTTTCGATCAACCCATGGGGGTCAGCGATTTCACAGGACTGCTGGGCTGAGAGTCCCAGGACGGCCGTGAGGAATAACGCGATGCCGTCCATTTCCTGCACCGGAATGGCCTGTGCGAGGTGGTCAATTCGAATGAGTTCTCCCACCTCCGGCCGGACGTCCTCCACCGGATCGAAGCGCGCCGTGACCTCGTTGAGGCCATTTGGTCCTAGAAGCTCGATCAAGATGCGGTCGGGCGTCCGTAACACGAGGGACGACGCGTCTCTGACGCCGTCGTCGGACGGCGAAGCCTCGCAGCGAAAGGCCCGCCCGCGCGCGAGCGCCGCCGCCGGGGCGTCGATGGCCAGGCCGATCGCGTGCAGCGAGGGCCCGCAGGTGCGAGCCCTTCCGCCCGCTTCGCCGCGAGGGTCAGCGTTGAGCGCTACCGCGACTTCGCCCTGGCGGTATAGATCGACGGCCTTCGTCCTCTTCCTGCCGACGTGAACAAAGCCGAGTTCGGCGAAGCGCGCGGCGAACTGTTCGCGGGCGTCTGCGTCGACCGCGAATTCGAGATAGGCCACGCCGCGATGCATCCCGACGGCGGGCAACGGCGCGCCGCCGCCAACACGCGTTTCGTCCTGCAGCGCGAGCAGGGAGCGAAGTCCGTCCCGCGCGATCGCGAGGGGAGGGGCCGCACGAAAATTGTCGTTGAAGACTTCGAGCGAGAGGGGGCCGGCGTAACCGGCTGCGCACACGGCTTTCAGAAACTCGGCGACCGCCAGCTGGCCCTGGCCCGGAAACACGCGGTGGTGCCGGCTCCATGAGAGCGGGTCGAGCGTCAGTCGCGGCGCGTCGGCCAACTGAACGAAGAAGATCTTGTCGCCGGGAGGCGCGTCCGCGCCGCCGGGGAATGCGTCGCCCACGCAGAGGGTGTGGAAGCTGTCGAGCACGAGTCCCAGGGCGGGGTGATCCGCCCTGCCCACGATCTCCCAGGCGCGCCTCCATCGGTGGACGTGCCTTCCCCAAGAAAGGGCCTCGTAGCCAATCCGCAGGCCACGCGCCCCGGCGCGGTCGGCCAGCGCCCGAAGGTCGGCCGCCGCACGTGCGTCGTCGTCGATGGCGTCCGCCTGTGTGTTGCTGCACGCGAGCAGGAGATCGACCCCAAGCTGCTGCATGACGTCGAACTTCCGTTCGGCGCGATCGAGGTTGGCCGCGAGGCGCCCGGGCGTCGCTTCGAAATCCCGGAAAGGTTGATAGAGCACGATCGCGAGACCGAGATCCTGTGCGAGCTTCCGCACGTCTTGCGGCGAGCCGGCATACGCGAGGAGATCATTCTCAAAGATCTCCACGCCGTCGAAGCCCACCGCGGCGGCTGCGATGAGCTTTTCGCGGAGGTCGCCGCTCAGCGACACGGTCGCGATCGAGGCGGAGCGAGGCTTGAAGACGTCCGATGCTTGCATCTCGATCTCTCCTCTTGTCGCAGGGTCGGGTCAGGCCACCACGCGCTCCTGCAGGCGCGATGCGCGGTGGCTCGCGTAGAGCGCCCCGGCGATGCGCGCTTCGCGTTCAGCCTTGATCTGATCGGCGACGCCGATCGCGAGCTCGAGCGATTGGGAGCCGTTCAGGCGCGGGTCGCAGGCGGTGTGGTAGCGCTCGGGGACCATCGCCTCGGTCACGCCGCGGCGGCCGCCGGTGCATTCGGTCACATCCTTGCCGGTCATCTCCAGATGCAAGCCGCCGGGGTGCGCGCCCTCGCTCCAGAGCACCTCGAAGAAGCGGCTCGCCTCGGCGAAGACGGCGTCGAACGGGCGCGTCTTCATGCCGTTCGAAAGCTTTATCGTGTTGCCGTGCATCGGGTCGCTCGCCCAAACCACCGCGCGGCCTTCGCTCCGCACCGTGCGCACAAGAGCGGGCAGGCGCGCCTCGATCGCGCCCGCGCCCATGCGGACGATGAGCGTCAGCCGTCCGGGCTCGTTCGCAGGGTTCAGGATATCGATCAGCTTGAGCAGTTCGTCGCCCCCCAGCGCCGCGCTGCACTTCAGGCCGATGGGGTTGCCGACGCCGCGAAGGTACTCGACATGGGCTTCGGCGGGGTCGCGGGTTCGCTCGCCGATCCAGAGCATATGGGCCGAGGCGTCGTACCAGTCCCCGCTTTCGGCGTCGAAGCGGGTCATCGCCTCCTCGTAGTTCAGCAGCACGGCGTCGTGGCTCGAATAGATGTCGCTCATGCCCATCTGCAGGCCGGGGCCGGCGATCAGCCCGGCGGCCGACATGAAGGCCGCGGTTTCGCTCAAGCGCGCGCCGACGGGGTCAGGGTCGCCACGGCCTGCGTCCCAGGCGCTCGCGCCCATGCGGGTGAAGTCCGCGAGCGCGCTCTGCGAGAGCGAGCGAACGAGATTCATCGTCGACGCCGACTGCGCGTAGGCCGCGAGCATGCGGCTGGGATCGGCGTCGCGGGCGTCCTGGCTGAAGGCCGCGTCGTTGACGATGTCGCCGCGGTACGAGGGCAGTTCGACGCCGTCGCGCACTTCGGTCGCTTCCGATCGCGGCTTGGC
This sequence comes from Methylopila capsulata, assembly GCF_016907975.1. Lineage (GTDB taxonomy): Bacteria > Pseudomonadota > Alphaproteobacteria > Rhizobiales > Methylopilaceae > Methylopila > Methylopila capsulata. The sequence continues at coordinate 432,357 of NZ_JAFBCY010000003.1, read as the reverse complement.
GAACTGTCCGGCGAGCCGACCGATCTTCACCACCGGCGCGAGCGCTCCGAGCGTCAGCGCCGCCGACATCTGCATCAGGGTGGCGACGGTGGCGCGCAGGCACTCGGCGTCACACTCCGAGAAGCTCTCCGCGCAATCCCCGCCCTGCAGCAGATAGGCCTCGCCCGCCGCCACGCGCGCGAGCTGCGACTTCAGCCGCCGCGTCTCCGCGATCGAGACGAGGGGAAGCCGCGATTTCAGACCGTGCTCGGTGCGCTCGAGCGCGCCGCGGTCGGCATAGGTCGGCATCTGGCGCGCGCGTTTCGACCGCCAGCTGTCGGGGGACCAGTGGTAAGCCATGGCTGCGTTCTCCACGTCGTCGCCCTGCGGCGCAGGGATCGGGGGATCAGGAAGCGGCTTCGAGCGCGTGCGCCGCGCGCAGGCGTTCGTCGGGTGTGCCGGCTCGATCGGACATCACGAGCGTCGTGGTGGCCGGAAGACGGCGGCGTTCGTAGACGCGGAAGGCGGTCTCCGGCGGCGCGAGGGCGAGGCTGTCGGCCAGAGCCCGAGCGTCGAGGATCGCCTGGCCGGCGCCGTTCGAGCCGAGCGGCACGATCGGGTGCGCCGCATCGCCGAGCAGCGTGATGCGGCCGAAGCTCCAGTGGTCGACCGGGTCGCGGTCCATCATCGGGAAGCGCAGCACGATCTCCGCGTCGCGGATCATCGCGGGCACGTCGAGCCAGTCGAAACGCCAGTCGGCGTAGACGTGGGCGAAGTCCGCGACGTCGCCGGTCTTGTTCCAGTCCCGGTCGCGGGTGAAGCCGGAAGCGCTGTCGGGCAGGTCCAGCTCCGCCACCCAGTTCAGCAACTGCCGACCGTCGTCGAGGTCCTTGATCGGATAGACGACCATCTTGCCGACGCTGGTGACGCCGGCGCGCACCATGCTCGCCCCCGTCAGCAGGCGCGGCCCGCGCGAAACCCCGCGCCACATGAACACGCCCGAATACCGCGGCGGGGCCTCGTGCGGGTAGAACATGGCCCGGATCGTCGAATGGATGCCGTCGCATCCGACAAGCGCCGCGCCGGTCGCGGACGGCAGGGGCGCGCCGGTGCGCCGGTCGACGAAGTCCGCCGTGACGCCGTCCGCCGTCTGCCGCGCGCCGACGCAGCGGGCGCCCAGCGTGACGCGGTCCGCGCCCAGCCGTTCGCGCACGGCGCCGAGCAGAACGTCGACCAGATCCGCCCGGTGGATCGAAAACTGCGGGGCGTCGAGGCCGGCGAAGCGGCCGACGGGCTCGCGGTGAATGAGCACGCCGGACCGGCTGAAATAGGCGGCCTCGCGGGTGGCGATCGCCCGTTCGGCGAGCGCGGGCTCCAGGCCAAGGCCGGCGAGGACCTCCGTGGCGTAGGGGAGCACGTTGATGCCGACGCCCACCTGCCGGATCTCGGCCGCGGCCTCGTAGATGCGGCTCGGAATTCCGGCCTTCTCCAGCGCGAGGGCGAGCGTCAGGCCGCCGATGCCCCCGCCGATGATGACGATCTCGTCCATGCGGAATGCCTCCTCGGGCGCGTCAGCGCGTGGGGTTGAGGGCGAAGTCGTAGGACAGGCGTCGCCAGGGCCGGCCGTCGCGGCGGCCGGCGGGCGCGTCTTCGGGATCCTGGAGCGCGAACGGGCGCACGAGGGAGGGCTTCACGCCGAACACGGCGTCGTCCGCGAGGTAGGGGTCGCCCTCGGCGAAGACGTGCGTGACGAGCGGCGCGTGGCCGGGCGCGGAGATCAGGAAGTGAACGTGCGCCGGCCGGTAGGGGTGGCGACCGGTCGCCGCCAGCATCTCGCCCACGGGTCCGTCATGCGGGATCGGATAGCTGCACGGCGTGATAGACCAGAAGTGGAAGCGGCCCTGGCCGTCGGTCTTGAAGTGGGCCCTCAGCGCGTAGCCCTCGCCATCGTCCTTCTGGACGTCGTAGGTTCCGTCCGCGTCCGACTGCCAGACCTCGACCGAGGCGCCGGCGAGGGCGCCGCCGAAGGTCGAGCTCACCGTTCCCTCGACCAGCAGGGGCGTGCCGGGGAGGCCGAGCGAGATGTCGGCGCCGAGCGGCATGACGGCCGAGTCCGCCACGTAGAAGGGCCCGAGCACCGTGGTCTCGGTCGCCCCGGCCGCCTCGTGGTTGATCGCGTCGACCAGCATGGAGACGCCGAGTGCGTCCGACAGCAGAATGAACTCCTGGCGCGCGTCGGTGCAGGTGAGGCCGGTGCGCGTGAGGTAGTCCACCGCGAAGCGCCACTCCTCCATCGTAAGCCCGGTCTCGCGCACCACGTCGTGCAGATGGCGGACCAAGGTGGTCATCAGTTTCCGGAGCCGCGGGTCCGGCGCGTCGGCGAAGCTCGCGACGACGGCGTCGGTGATGCGAAGGCCGGCGGAGTCGACGTCCAGTTCGGAGGGCGGACGCAGGGCGAGGCGTTGCATGGCGGTCTCCTTTGGGCGCGCGACGGCGGTCAGCTCCAGTTCAGGGCGCGAGCGGTCTCCGGGTGGACGAGGGACAGGTCGGTGTTCGCCGACAGCAGGTAGCCGGAGTAGAGGTCGTGGATCGCGTTTCGAGAGAGCGCGTCCGGATCTCGGCGGGTCGTCACGAGGAACTCGTGGTAGGGCGCGAGCGCGGCCTCCTTCCAGGCGACCTCGGCGCGCAGCTCCGGCCAGTCCGCCAGCAGTTCGTCCGTCCGGATGGCCCAGGCGTCGGCCGGCTCGCGCCCGCGCGTCGTCTTGAAGACGAAGCGCTTGGCGGCGACGTACTCGAGATGGACGAAGGCCAGGAGCGCCGCCGCGGGGTCCGAGGCGGCGGCCGCGTCTTCGGCGCCGAACGCTTCGACGTCCGCTCGGCTCAACGGCGCGCCGCCCAGGGTGCGCCAGGCGAGCTCGAGATTGGAGCGGGCTGCGGCGTAGGCGACGTTCGTCACATACCGGCTGAAGGTGCGGTCGGCTTTGGCGAGCGCGGCGAGTTCGCCCGCGTCCCGATCAGCGAGCGTCGAGGCGCCAATCAGTTCATGATGCAGCCCGCAGAGCATAATGGCGCGGGTCCACGGGATCGCGCGGATCGAGGCGGGATCGGACTCGAGATCCTTGATCAGGAAGTTCCGCGAGGGGGGCCGCGTGCCCTTCGCGGTCGCCCGCACGAGGTCGAAGCGCGCGACGGCCTTCAGCAACGCCGGGAGCGAAGGGTGGTCGAAGAAGCGGCTCTTGTAGAGCCGGACGATGGCGAGCCAGTCGATCTCGCGCCCTTCCGCCGCGCGCGCCTGGCTCTCGGCCGGCGCCAGGCGTCGCGCCTCCGCCGCGCGCAGTCCCTGGGCGGTCAGGATGTTGGCGATCGACTGCTCGGCCATGCGCAGGGTGAGCAGGAAGCTCCGCATCTCGATGCAGCCCGACAGCATGTAGCGGACGGCGTCGCCGTCCGCCGCTCCGTACTCTTCCAGGATCTCGGCCTGAGGGCCGTTGCACCGAGCGTGCTCGTGACCGATGACGATGTTCGGAACGAGCTCGATCCCGTAAGCGCTCGCGATCTCACGGTGGCGGCGGGCGATCTTCATGTTCGCCTTGTGCATCGCCTTGCCGCCGGCCTTGCCGGTGTCGCTCGGGCCGAAGGTGACGTACTGGACGTCGCCCCTGACGCGCAGGTGCTCGCGGTAGGCGGGGTTTTCGTAGAGCCGGGCGACCGCGTCCTCCAGCGCCACGGCGCCGTCCATGTCCTCGGGCTGCAGCGCGATGTCGACGGCGTGGCGGGCGCCGGCCGCGGCGAAGAGGAAGAGCAGCGCCAGAGCGGCGTCGATGTCCTCAAGCTCCGCAATGCCGTGCATCGTCATGCGGTCGCCGTACCGCGCGATCATCCGGAGGCAGTCGTAGGTCATCCGGGCGTCGTATGCGCGGATGTAGTCGGGATCCGACTTGAACAGCTCGATGTAGTCGCCGCCGGCGTAGGCCTCTTGTTTGGCTCGGAAGCGAGGCTCCTCGGCTGACCAGTAGTCATTCCAAAGCCGGGCGGGCAGGTCGTGGTCCTCGTCCTGCAGCAGGGCGGTCAGCAAGCGTAGGCGCTTCGGCACGGACAGTTCGGCGTAACCGGCGCGCTCGCCCAGCCGTTGCTCGATCGTCTCCTGCGACAGCACGGCGTCGACGACCTCTTCGAACTTCAGGGCGTTCTGCCGAAACTCGACCTTGAGGAAGTGAAAGCCGAAGGCCTGGACGCGCCGCAGGAGGTCCTGCACGCGGCGATCCGCGACGTGGGCGCCGGCGCGCAGCGTGGCGACGAACTGGTCGGGGCTCGAGAACGCGTCGGCGTCGGCGGGATCGAGCTTGCGAAGGCAGGCCGCGTACAGCGGTTCGTCTGGAAAGGCGGCTGCGAGCGCCGCGACGTCGCGCCGGTAATTGGCGCGAACGGCGTCTTCGAGAGCGGCGGCGACGCGCTCGGTGTGGGCGTTGGTGTCGTACGGCCGGCCGTCGCGATCTCCGTAAAGCCACGTGTAGCCGGCGAACCAGCGCTCCGGGTGGCTGGGCCGCACGCCCGCCGCCGCAAGCGCGCCGAGAGCCCGGTCGAGGCCGCGCGGCAGAGCGTCGTAGACGCGGTCGGCGTACACGATCTGGGTCGCGACGAGATCGACGTCCTCCTGACGCCAAAGCGCCGCCCAGAGCGCGCCAAGCGCCCCCTCCAACGCGATGGAGCGCGCGGGTTCGACCTCCTCGTCGAGCGCGGACAGCACCCGCCGCTGACCGTCGATGACATTGGCCCGGAGATACTCGGTTTCCTGGCAGTGCACGCCAAGTTCGAGCCGGAGCGGAAGCTCGATCGGCTCGGCCCCGCTCGCGGCGACGGGCGCGCGGTTGGGGTCGTTGCGGAGAAACTGCGCGTTGAGCGCCAGGTCGATCAGAAGCTGCCGCATGAGCAGCAGCTTCAGCCGCATCTCGGTCGGGGAAGGCGCTTCGCCGATCGGCGGCGACAGCTCTCCGTCGCGTGCGGCGGCGCGGTGGAACGACGCCCACAGCGCATCGAACACCTGCCTCGGCGCGCTTCCCGCGCGCCAGAGCCGCGGATCGGATCGGGGCGCCGGTTCCGGCGCGACGGCGCGCTCGCTCTGCGCCGACGTCCAGATGGACATGTCGGTGGTGGAGAACATGACGTTCCTCTCTTCGACCGATGGGGCAACGGACGTATTCGAGAAAACGAAGCTCAATCAGCACGCTGGACGGCGTCGGATGGCGCGGCGGCAAGGCCGTCGGGGGTCTCGGCTTTCGCCTTAGCCCGCCATGCGACAACTATGAACCGATACCATAATTGTGCGTCGCGTCAATCGGTATGCGCGGAGATGTGGCGACTTTCATCCGGTTTTACGGGGGTATCGAGTACTTCGTTTTTTGGAATTAAAATCCAAGGGATGAATATCACGGCGTAATGACGTCTTATTTTGCTTCGTATTTCCCCTAAGATTGCTTTGATGCCGTTTGCCGGATCGGAATGCCGATCCGTGGGCCATGACAGTGATGAAACGGTTCATTTAATAGGCATGATTGCTGGATTTTGTGCATCGCAATAATTCTGGGTCGTGATGTGCGTAGCGTGGGCGTTGCGGCGGCAGGGCGCTCTCGCCATTCCGCGTTATGCGGGCGGTCCTCGACGTCGCGCCCGCGTCTTGCGGGCGTCCATGACCTTAGGGCCGGGCTTTATGACCCCGGCGTGTCGTGAAGGGCCGCGGCGTCCCAGGGCGACGCCGAGCGCATCGCGCCGACGCGCGTGGCCGGCGGACCTGGGCGCCTGCGACATGCGGAGGTCTCAAGGGGCGGTGGTGGAGGCTCGCGAAGGCGGCGTGGCGGACCGGGCCGTCGCGCGTCCGGCCAGGGGTCTACTGGGGCCGCCCCGCGTCGCGCGCGAGATAGGCGATGAGGTCGGAGCGCTCCGCGGCGTCGCTCACGCCCGAAAACGGCATCCGGTTGCCGCGGACGACGCCCTGGGGGTTCGCAAGGAAGCGATCGAGGCTGTCCTCGGTCCAGGTCAGGCCGCTCCGCTTCAGCGCGGGTGAGTAGCGGAAGTCGGGGAGTTGCGCCGCCGGCCGCCCGATCACGCCGGCAAGCGACGGCCCGGGCAGGCCCGCGGCGTCCTGCGAGACGGCGTGGCAGGCCGCGCACCGGCCGAACGCGAGCTTTCCACGATCGGCGTCGCCGGCCGAGGCGGACGACGCTCCGACGGCTCCAAGAGCTGCTGCGAGCGCAAGCGGGAGGCGTGCGGATCTCATCATGCCGGCACCAGCGGTCCAGGGGCCGCAACATATCGGTTCCGGATGGCGTCGGCGGTCCAGTAGGCTAGCGCGCCGACCGCGCCGGTGGGGTTGTAGCCCGCGTTCTGAGGAAAGGCGGAGGCCCCGACCACGAACAGGTTCGACACGTCCCAGCTCTGCAGATAACGGTTCACCGCGCTGGTCCGTGGGTCGTCGCCGGTGATCGCGCCGCCGGTGTTGTGCGTGCTCTGATAGGGCACGATCGAATAGCTGGATGATTTCGGCGCGAGCGGGCTGATGTGCGTCGGCCCCATCGCCCGCCCGATGTCGTGGGCGATCCTGGTCGTGAAAGCGGACTGCTTGAAGTCGTTCTCGGTGAAGTCGTAGGTCATGCGCAGCAGCGGCTGACCGAAAGCGTTGCGATAGGTCGGGTCGAGACTGAGATAGTTGCCACGGCTCGCCATGTTGGAGCCCTGCGTGCCGATGCTCGCCGCCCGCCCGTACCAATGGCCCGCCGCCGCTTTCCATTGGGACCCCCACTTCGGCGTTCCGGGCGGCAGCGGCCGGTAGGCGATCGGTCGGCCATGGGTGGTGGCGTTGATGATCGACGCGCCTCCGATGAAGCCGTGCGGCCCATGGTCGAAGTTATCGCCGTTGAAATCGTCGACGACCACGCCGAGCGAGCCTGCGCCCATGAACGGGTTGAAGTTCTTGTCCTGGAAGAAGGTCTGCACCGTCGAGGTGAGCTGGTAGCAGTAGCCCTTGCCGACGACGCCGGTCGCGGTCTCGGGGTCGTAGGGCGCGCCGATGCCGGACAGAAGCATGAGATGGACGTTGCCGAGCCCGTAGGCGCACAGCGCGACGATGTCGGCCGGCTGCTCGAACTCCTCGCCCGTCCGCACGTCGGTGTAAGTGACGCCCTTGGCGCGCTTGCCGTCGGGGTGCAGGTCGACCCGCGTGACCCAGGCCTGGGTGCGTAGGCTGAAGTTCGCGTTCTTCTGCGCGGCCGGAATGACCGTGATGTGCGGGCTCGCCTTGGCGTTGGCTTCGCAGCCGAAGTTCTCGCAGTGCCCGCAATACTGGCACTCGCCGAGGCTCATGCCGTCCGGGTTGACGTAGGCGCGGCTCATGTTGGCGGCGGGCCGCGGGAAGGGATGGTAGCCAAGCTCGCGAGCGGCGGCCTCGTACATCACGCCTGAAAGGCTGGCCTTCAGCGGCGGGTTGGGATAGCCGCGGGAGCGAGGTCCCTCGAACGGGTTTCCGCCTTCGACCGTCTCGCCGCGGATGTTGCCCGCCTGGCCGGATATGCCCGCCATGTACTCGAACTTGTCGTAGTAGGGCTCGAGCTCGTCGTAGCTCATCGGCCAGTCCGCGAGCTGCATGCCCTCGGGGATGAACGTCTCGCCGTACCGCTCGGTCACCCGCGTCCGCAAACGGTGGTCGGAAGGCGAGAACCGGTAGGTCTGGCCGTTCCAGTGCAGGCCTGCGCCTCCAACCCCTTCGCCCGGCAGGAAGGAGCCCAGCCGTCGCATGGGCAGCGCCGTCTCGCGCGCGGCGTTGCGAAATGTCAGCGTGTCCCGGCTGACGTCCATGTAGAGCTCGTGCCGGATGGCGTAGCGCAGCTCGTCGCGGATCATCGGCACCGAGAAGTCCGGCTCGGTGGTGCGGTTCACGCCGCGCTCGAGGCCGAGCACGGTCAGTCCGGCGTCGGACAGCTCCTTGGCGAGGATGCCGCCCGTCCATCCCATGCCGACGATGACCACGTCGACGGGTTTCAGCTTGGTCGCCATCGCAGTCTCCCTCACGACATGTCGGCGATGCTCATCGGTTCGGCCTCGTAGCGACGGCCGCGGTAGGTCTCGATGTCCTGGGCATGGGTCGCGATGACGCCGGGGAAGCCCACCAACCGCCATCCGGCCTTGTCGCGGTTGCCGCCGTAGATCGGGTCGGCGAACAGGCCCTCGGTGGCGAGCGCGTAGAGCGTGTCGAACAGGAGCTTCGAAGGGACGCCGTCGAGCTCGATCTTGCCCTGGGCCAAAGCGGCCACAGTCTCCTCGCGCGCGTCGGGCGCAAGTCGCTCGAACGGGAGCTTCGCCACCCGGCGGCAGTGAGCGTCGAGCGCGGCGATTCCCGCCTTCACGAGATCCGCCGGGGCCATCGGCGACTGCCAGCCCTGGTTTGGCGTTCCCTTGCGCCACGGCCCCTGCAGATACATCCGCGCGCCCTTGCCCCACGCGCCGGCGAGCTGCCGGTCGGCGTAGACCGCGACGCCAAGCTCCGTGCCCGAGGGGCTGAGGGCGTCGGCGGGGATGAGGTGGTCGACGAAGGCCTCCATGAAGGCGGCTTCGTCGGGGTTGAGGAACTGGTAGCCTGCGGGCGCGACCGGGTCGGCCGCGGGGGAGGCGGCGATGGGCGCCGGTTCGGCGGCGTCGGCGACATCGGCTCCAAGCGTCGCGGCGCCCGCGCCGATCGCGCCGAGGAAGCGGCGTCTGTCGAGGCCCTCGTCCGTCATGGCGTCTCCTCCCGTTCCCGAACGCTCAGGCGCGGCCGGCGCGGCCCGCCAGGGCGCCGCGGACGTCGCCGACCACGAGGTCCCAGATCCGGCTCTTGAGCGCGGCGTAGGCGGGCGTCGCCTGGGCCACGAGGTCGCGCGGCCGATTGAGCGGGTTCTCGATCACAGCCGTCACCCGTCCGGGGTTGGCGGCCATCACCACGATACGGTCGGACAGCAGGATCGCCTCGTCGATGTTGTGGGTGATGAACACCACCGTCTTGCCGCTCGCCTCCTGGATCGCGAGCAGCTCCTCCTGCATCACCTGCCGCGTCATGGCGTCGAGCGCGGCGAAGGGCTCGTCCATCAGCAGCACTTCCGGGTCGGCCGCGAGGCTGCGCGCCAGCGTCACCCTTTGCTGCATGCCGCCGGAAAGCTCCGCGGGGTAATGGTTCTCGAAGCCCGACAGCTTCACCATCGCGATGTAGCGGTCCGCGAGCTCCCGCTGCCGCGCGGCGGGAAGCCCCTGCATCTTCGGCCCGAACTCGACGTTCTGCCGCACGGTCTTCCACGGGAACAGCGCGTAGGACTGAAACACCATTCCGCAGCGGGGCTCGATCTTGGTGATCGGCTGGCCGCGCAGCAGCACGCGGCCGTTGGTGGGCTGGGTGAAGCCCGCGAACAGGTTCAGCATCGTCGACTTGCCGCAGCCGGAGGTGCCGAGCAGGCAGACGAATTCGCCTTCGCGGATGTCGAGCGACACGTCGCGGACGGCGGTCGTCTCTTTGGCGTGGACGGCATAGATCTTGGTGACGTGCTCGGCGGCGAGGATCGCTTGCATCGGTCGTGATCTCCGGTCTCTTGGGGCGCGGTTCGGTCCCGCTCGGGTCAGCCGTGGCGGTGCCGTTCCCATGGCTGCAGCAGGCGCTCGATCACGCCGGCGGCGAGGTCGGCGACGAGGACGGTCAGCGAGATGCAGACCATGCCGACGAGAACGAGCGCGAGGTTGCTCCAGTCCTTGGCGTTCCAGATCAGCGCGCCGAGGCCGCTCTGGGCCGCGACCATCTCGGCCGAGAGCACGCAGGACCAGGAGATCGCGAGGCTGACCTTGAGGCCGGCGAGAATGCCGGGGAGGGCGCCCGGCAGGATGACCTCGCGCATCACGGAAAGGTCGGACGCGCCGAGATTGCGCGCCGCCTTGATCAGCAAGGGGTCGACCCGTTTCGTGCTCTCGACCGTGTAGACCAGGATGTAGACCCAGGTCCCCATGAAGACGATCGCGATCTTCTGGGCCTCGCCGATGCCGAGCCAGAGCATCGTCAGCGGAATCCAGGTGATCGAGGGCAGAGGGCGCAGCAGCGAGACGAACGGGCCGACAATGGCCCGCGCCGGCGCCCACAGTCCCATCAACACGCCGAGCGGCACCGCGAACAGCGCGGCGAGCGCGAAGCCGAAGAATACGCGGCGCGAGGAGTCCACGATCGAGCGCCAGAGCTCGCCGGTGGCCGCGACCTGCGTGGCCTCGTTGAGCACCTGGCCGGGCGAGGGCAGGAACAGCGGCGACAGGAAGCCTCCCGCCGTCGCCACCTGCCACAGCAGCAGGAAGCCTGCGACGCCGAGGACGTTCAGCAGCAGGATCGACCCACGGGTGGACCACCCGCCCGGGCGGCCGAGGGCGAACAGCGGGATCGCGACGGATCGGGTCATAGCGCGTACGGCGTTCATGCGTCGGCTCTCCGTGAAGGCGTGTGCTCGATCGGCGTCAGGGCGCGGGGATGAAACTGACGTTCATCCACTCCTCGACCGCCGGGGTCGCCGGGATCTTGCCGGCCTCGGCGAGGTAGGCGGCGAGGCGCTTCATCTGTTCGGTGTGGCGCTTGATATGATCGGGCCAACCGACGGCGCCGAAGTATTTGAAGTCCTTGATGCCGGCGAGCACCGCGTCGGGCGGCTGCTTGAAGTAGTGCGCGACGGTCCGGGCCGTCTCCTCCGGCTCCTTCGTCGCGAAGTCGGCGCCCTTCATCACCGCGACGGCGATCTTGCGGGCGGACTCCGGGTCTTCGTCGACGAGCGTCTTCGAGATGATCATGATGTCGGGCGACGACATGGTGCCGAAGGTGCGGAACGACTCCGTGTCCTTGTCGGTGCCGAGCATCTTCCCGTCGGGCGCTGCGGTCTTCAGCTTGTCGAGCACCGGGCGCCACACGCAGGCGGCGTCGACGTCGCTGTTCGCGAGAGCGACCACCATCTCGTTCGGCGGCAGGTTGACGAGTTCGATGTCCTTGGTCGTCATCGACGCCTCCTTCAGGAGGCCGACCAGGGTGATCTCGGCGGAGGCGTTGGCCGCGATCTTCTTGCCCTTGAGATCGCCGAGGGACGCGAAGCCGGCGCGCGCCCAGCACCCCTCGTTGCCGGGCGAGTCGTCGACGTTCGCGAAGTAGTAGAAGCTCTTGTTGCCCCGGGCCATTTCGCTGATCACGGCGGTGCGGCCAAGATTGCTGAAGGCGACGGAGCCCGCCGTGATCGCGCGCACCCGATCGGACGAGTTCAGGATCACCTGCACGCCGACGTCGAGCCCCTGCTCCTTGAAGAAGCCCTTGTCGATCGCGACCAGAATGGGGATCTGGCCGAGCCAGGTCACGGATCCGGCGAAGTCCAGCTTCTTGAGAGGCGCGTCGTCCGCCGTCGCCGGCCGAGCGTCCACGCCGAGACCGAGCGTCACGGCCAGCGCCAGGGCCAGAACGGCCCGCCCGCTTCGCCTGACCGCCGCATGCACTGTGGTTTCGAATGCCATCTGTGATCTCCAGCGTCGCAGATCGTTCAGGCGCAAACGGCGGAATGCTGGTTGCAAAGTCCGGGCCAGACGCGCGGCGCGTCGACGGCGGACGACCTGAAGTGAAACGTTTCATTCTAAGTGCAGCATTCGTCCCGTCTTTTCGCCCCGCCACCTTGGCGGGCCGGATCGGCCGGGCCGGACGATGCGTTCATTTCGTCGGCGGCTGCGCCCAAGCGAGAGGCGCCGCCACGGAGAGGGTCATCGCTCAGTACCCGGCCGCGAGATCGACTTCGTTCAGCAGAGGCGCGCCGGAGCGGAACCGCCGCACGTTCTCGGCGAAGGTGTCGACGATCGTCGCGCAACTCGCTGTGCTCGAGCAGTGCGGGGTCACGTAGACGTTGGGATGCGTCCAGAACGGATGGGTCTCGGGCAGCGGCTCGACCGGGAAGGCGTCGATGGTCGCGGCGCTGAGCCGTCCGGAGTCGAGCGCGTCGAGCACGTCGTTCTCGATCAGATGGCCGCCGCGCGCCGCGGTGATCAGGACGCCGCCGTGCGGCATCCGGTCGAAGGTCTTCTTGCCGAGGATGCCGCGCGTCTCCGCCGTCAACGGCAGAAGGTTCACAAGGATTTCCGTGTCGCGCAGGAAGTCCGGAAGCGCGTCCTTTCCGGCGTAGCACCTGACGCCCTTGATCTGGTGCTCGCTGCGCGACCAGGCCCGTACGTCGTAGCCCAGAAACGCCAGGCGCTCGCAGGTGAGCCGACCCATCTGGCCGAGCCCCATCACGCCGACCGTGACGTCGCTGGCCGAGCGCATGATCTTGTAGGCCCAGCGCCGCTCCTTCTGCGCCTTCAGGAAATGCGGCACGTCGCGGTGATGGAACAGCGTCCAGCACAGCACGTAGTCGGCCATTCGCGCGGCGAAGTCGTGGTCGACGACGCGCACGAGCGGGACGTCTCGCGGAAAGTCCGGGTCGAGCAGATAGTGGTCGATGCCCGCGCCGGTCGCCGAGATCAGCTTGACGTTCGGGAACGGCTTCAGGAACCCCGGCGGCATGCGAAACAGGATCGCGACGTCGATTTCGTTATGCGCGACGTCGCCCGGCCATTCATAGATCGTCTCGTCCGGAAGCGACGAGCGGATGCCGTTGATCAGGTCGTCGCCGTAAGCCGTGTGCAGCCAGGTCAGTATCGCCATCGTGATGACTTTCTCCGAAGGACCTGCGTCGTTCCGTTCTGCAAGCAAGACGCTCGCCTCGGCCGTCAGGCGGCCGCGCGCTCGTCCCGCCCTTGCTGCCGCCACTCGTCGAGGCGGTCGTAGAGCTTGCGTTTCCAGACCTCGCCCTTGATCGCGACCCTCGCGCCCCTGAACCAGCGATGATCGCGAGGGTCCGACACCGGGAAGGCCAGGTCGTCCGCTTGGGCGCCGAGCGCCTTGCGGGCGAGGTCGCGGCCGAGCATGGGCCCGAGCGCGAGGCCGCGGCCGCTGAGGCCGAGCCCGGCGTAGAGTCCCGGCGCCGCCTCGTAGATCCGCGGATATTGGTCGAGCGACATGTCGATCCAGCCGCTCCAGCGCGCGTCCCAGCTTATGGGCGGGAGGAAGGGAAACAGGCGCGCGATCCGCTCGGTGGCGTAGCCTGTCGCGCCGCCCGAGCCATGGCCGAAGGTCGGCCCCTCGACGGTCGCGATCAGCCGGCCGCTCCGGGTGACGCGCAGTCCGGAGGGGAGGCGCCGCGTGTCGGTCAACGCCTGCCGTCCGGGAAGCACGCGCGCGGCAAGGTCGGCGGGCAAGGCCGCGCTGACCGCCTGATGCACGCGGATCGGCTGCACGCAGTCGCCGGCCTGGCCCGCAAGCCCGTTCCGGTAGGCGTTGGTGCAGACCAACACGGCTTTTGCGATCGTCGCGGCCCGGCCCGTCGAGACCTCCCAGCCGCCGGCGCGCGGGGTGACGGATTCGACGGGCGTCCCGACGACGATGCTGGCGCCGGCGTCAGCCGCGGCGCGGGCGAGCCCCCGCGCGAAGGCGAGAGGGTTGAGCGTGCCGCCGCGGCGGTCGAGCAGGGCCCCCGGGTAGCTCCCGCCGCCGACGGCCGCGGCCGTTTCCGCGCGGTCGAGCAGATCGACCTCGGCCCCGCGGGCGCGCCAGTAGGCGGCGCGTCCGGCGAGCCGCGCTGCCCCTTCCGGCGTATGGGCCGCGAAGAGGAGGCCGTTCCGCACGGCCTCGCAGGAGATCCGATGCGTCTCGATCAGACCGTAGACATAGTCCGGTCCCCCGCCCGCCGCGGCGATCAGGCGGCCCCCGACCTCGGGCCCGAAGTGGCGCTCCGCGTGGGCCGGCTCGAGCTTGAGGTAGGGAACCACCTGGCCGAAGCTGCGTCCGGTGCCGCCGGACCCGACGTCGTTCGCCTCGATCACCGCAACCGACGCGCCGTGTTCGGCGAGGTGCAGCGCGGCCGAGAGCCCCGTCAGCCCGGCGCCGATGATCGCGACGTCGCTCACCTGCGGAAGCGGACGGTGGAGGATGGCGTCCGGCGTCTCTCCGTCGTCGGCGTAAACGCTCGGCAGCGAGGCGGCGTCGTCTTCGAACAGATGATCGCGCATCGGTCTCTCCTTCGTCAGACGTCGATGACGGGCGGGCTGAGGCGGTCGCCAAGGCTCGGCGTCCGGATGCGGGAGGCGAGCAGCCGGTCGAGCGCCGCCAGCAGCAGCGGTGCGGCCCAGGCCGATGCGATCGCGATCGCGGCGATCAGTTCCATCCCGTCCAGCCGGCCGTCGGCGCTCTGGGCGAGCAGCGCCGGGGCGGTTGCGGCGCCCCCCGCCTGCGCCAGATTGGTCGCGACGGCGATCAGGGTCTGGAACGCCGCGCGCTCCTCGATCGCCGGCACGCGCGTCACCCAGGCCTGGTTGATCGTGCTGCGGATCAATTGGAACACGACGATCAGCGCGAACAGCAGCACGTTCGGAAGCGGCGGAGTCTTGGTGAGAAAGGCCGCGGCGAGCAGGCCTGTCATGATCACGGCCACGCCGATCGCCATCAGCCGCGCCCCAGCGACGTCGATCAGTCGGCCGGTGACGGGGAGCGCCACGAGCGTGAAGACGCCGCCCAGGAAATACACCTCCTGAAGCTTCTCGCGCGGCAGACCGAGATTGTGCGTCAGGTAGGTCGGCAGGTTCGGCGAAATCAGCAACGCGGCGTAGGACGCGCTACCGATCAGGAGGAACGACAGCAGGCTTGGGCTGGAAGTCAGCAAGGTCCAGAAATCGAGCGCGCGCTCCTTCAGCCGCCAGGGCTTGAGGGCGGCGAGGTGCGCCCGCTGCGGCGCGAGCAGGCGCAACACGCCGACGAACAGGGGGACGCCGACGAGCGCGATGCCGAAGAAGCAGAAGCGCCAGCCGCCGAAGGCCGAGGCGATCGCGACGCCCGCCGGCACGCCGAAGACGAGCGCCACGCCATAGGCCCCGATCATCTTGCTGACCGCCGCGCCGCGCCGGTTGGGCGGTACGGTGTCGGTGACGATCGCGAGCAGCAGCCCTGTCATCGGCCCAACGAACAGGCCGGCGAGAGCGCGGGTCGCGACCAGCGTTCCGAAATCCGGCGCGAATCCGGAGAGGGCGGTGGCGGCGAGGAACCCGGTCATCACCGTGAGCAGGGCCGCGCGTCGGTCGAAGCGGTCGAGCACGAAGGAGGCGCCGAGCCCGCCGGCGGCGGCGGCGAGCGAGTAACTGGCGCTCGCGAAGCCAACGTCCTGCGCCGCCGTGCCGAGATCGTGCGCGAAGAACGGTCCGAGCGGAAACACGATGATCGAGCCGAGGGCGTTGAGGAACGCGATCGAGCTGAGCAGCCAGACGACCGCCTGTTCCGACAGGACGGCGGCGCTGAGCCAGCGCCCGTCTTCCCGGCGTGCGGCCCGTCCCGCATTGACGCTCATGGCGCTGATCCCTCCGACGCGGCGTCGCTCGCGCGAGCGCGGCTCAGCCTGCGGCCCGCCGCTGCGGCTTTGCGAAGCTCAGTCGCGCGCAGGCCGACCCGATGCGCTCGAGCGCCTGCATCAGCTTCTCGTCCGCCGCGGCGTAGGACAGCCGGAAGTACGGCGACATGCCGAAGGCCGCGCCATGCACCAGCCCGACGCCCGCCGTCTCCAGCAGGTAGAGAACGAAATCCTCGTCGGTGCGGATGATCTCGCCGGAGGGCGTCGCCGCGCCGATCAGACCGGCGCAACTGGGGAAGACGTAGAAGGCGCCGTCCGGTTTGTGACAGGCGAGGCCGTCGATGGCGTTGAAGGCCGCGACCACCATGTCGCGCCGGCGTTCGAAGCGCGCCACGTGCTCGGCGATGAATCCCTGGGGGCCGTTGAGCGCCTCCACCGCGGCGGCCTGGCTGATAGACGAGGCGTTCGTGGTCGAGTGCGACTGGATCGCCGACATCGCCTTGATCAACGGCTTCGGGCCGCCGGCGTAGCCGATGCGCCAGCCGGTCATGCAGTAGCTCTTCGACACGCCGTTCATGGTCAGCGTGCGGTCGATCAGGGAGGGCTCGATCCGCGCCGGCGTGACAGCCTTGAAGCCTTCGTAGGTCAGGTGCTCGTAGATGTCGTCGGTCAGCACCCAGACGTGCGGGTGGCGGACGAGGACGTCGGTGAGCGCCTTCATCTCGTCGGCCGAGTAGGCGGCGCCCGACGGATTGGACGGGGAGTTGAGGATCACCCAGCGGGTGCGCGGCGTGATCGCGGCGTCGAGCTGCTCCGGCGTCATCTTGAAGCCGTTGTCCGCCGCGCAGGGGACGATGACCGGCGTACCCTCGGCAAGCGCCACCATCTCGGGGTAGGAGACCCAATAGGGCGCGGGGATCACCACCTCGTCGCCGGCGCTCACGCTCGCCATCAGCGCGTTGAAGATCACCTGCTTGCCGCCGGTGGAGACGATGATCTCGTCCGGAGCGTAGGACAGCCCGTTCTCGCGTTCGAACTTCGCGGAGATCGCCTGTTTCAGAGCAGGAGTTCCGTCGATCGCGGTGTACTTCGTGTCGCCGCGGCGGATCGCGTCGATCGCGGCCTGCTTGATGTTGTCGGGCGTGTCGAAATCCGGTTCGCCGGCCACCAGGCCGAGGACGTCGTGTCCCGCGGCGACCCTTGCGGCGACCTTTCCCGACAGGACGACAGTGGGAGACGGTTTGATGCGGGACAGGCGTTCAGCGACCTGGAACACGGCTCGGCCTCACTTTCTGCATGCATTTTGATCTCGCCCAAACGAGTAGCAGCGAAGCGAAAGCCGGTCAATGAACCGTTTCCAAATATTTTGGCGATTGCTATCGTCATGTTCGCGGCTCAACGTCCCGCCAGCCGTCCGATTCCTTCATAAATGAAGGCGGGGGGGGTGGGCGCGGCGGACGCTGGGCCACGAGGGCGACGATGAACGAAGCGGAAGCCCGTTCATCGCAGAGGAGGGCGGAGTGGTGAGAAAGGCGGGACGCGAGTTCACGATCCGCGACGTCGCGCGCTCGGCGGAGGTCGCCGTCGGCACGGTGTCGCGCGTGCTGAACGACCACCCTTCCGTCACGCGCGACGTGCGCGAGCGGGTCCAACGCGCGATCACGTCGCTCGGCTATGAGAGGAATGCGGTGGCGCAAAGCATGCGCAGCGCCCGCACCCACATGATCGCCTGCGCGATCCGAGACTTCGACATCCCGGGCTACGTCTCCTACGTCAAGGAGGCCGAGCGCATCTTTCGGGCGGCGGACTACACCTTCCTGCTGGCGAGCACGGCGAATGACAAGGCGGTGGAGCTTTCGCTGCTGCGCAAGTTCGCACAGCGCCGCGTCGACGGCGTCATGATGACGATCAGCGACGAGAGCGACCCCGAACTGATCGCGGCCGTCGAGCAGGCCAAGATGCCGCTGGTGCTGATCGACCGCGAGATGATCCAGAGCGTCGACCGGGTGGCGGCCGATCATCGCTCGGGCGCTCGTCAGGCGACGGATTACCTGCTGTCGCTCGGGCACCGTCGGATCGCGCTGTTCGTGGGCGATCCGCACGCTCATCCCTCGCGCAGCCGGATCGAGGGCTACGGCGACGCGTTCCGCGCCGCCGGCCTCGAACCGGATCCGGCCATGATCCGCGATCACTCGCTTTCGAACGAGTTCACCTTCCGCGAGACCTCGGCGTTGATGCAGCGGCCGGACCCGCCGACGGCGATTTTCGTCGCCGGCATCGACATGCTGGCGGGCGCGATGCGCGCCCTCAAGGCCGCAGGTCTTGCGATCGGGCGCGACGTTTCGGTGGTGAGCGGCGGCGACTCGGACCTTGCCGAGCTCTCGACCCCGGCCATCACCGCGCTGCAATGGGACCGCGCCCAGATGGGCCGCCACGCCGCCCAGATGCTGCTGGACCGCGTCACCGGACGCACCACCGAACCGCCGCGCTGCGTCCGTGTGCCGGTGTCTCTCGTGGTGCGTGAGTCCTGCCGCCCTCCGCAGTGACCAAGGCGGCCGTCACGAAAGCCGCGCGTTACGCCGAGCCGCTTGACGCGGTCGTTTGAGGCGGGGGGGCCGGAGCTCAGGCTCCCGACCGGGAGGCGCTGGTGGACGGGACACGTCATGGGCCCCTCGATCCATTCCGGATCGCATGCGGTCAGCTTGCGGCGTTGCGTCCGCGTCTCGGCATATCCCGCACCGTCTGTCCCCAGAACCGGCTGAGATGACCGTTTGCGCCGAATTCGGTGAACTGGGCGACGCAATGGAATCGCCAATCGTAGAGTTCGATCAAGTGCCCGGCGCGGCCGCCGGCGTCGAAACGGGTGACCCAGACTTCGTCGATCTCGTTGAAGTCGATCGAGATCGTGCAGCCTTCCGAGCACAGCCTGATGACGGGGCCGATCTGCCGGATATCGTCGAAAGCGCCCTGGTGGATCTGAGCGAAGGCGGCGTTGGAGACCATCGTCGCTACCGGCGCGCGGATCTCCGTGAGCAGGCGCAGCAGGTGGACGGCGAGCTCCGGCTCCACGCTCCAGGCGTGGTCGTCGCCCCAGTCCGGCAGGGTCGCCCGCCGGCCGATGCCGCCGTCGAGAAACAGGCTGTCGAGATGGAACGCCAGATCACGGCCGCGCCAGCAACGCGGATCGGCGGGCTTGTCGAGGACGCGGACTTCGGTTCGAGCGGGGGTCGCTCCGGAAGCCTCCCCGGCGGGAATGCTCCAGCCCTGCGTGAGCTCCGCGAAGGCGTAGTCGTCGGTGATCGAGGTGAGGATCGTCTTGTGGAGGGCTGCGCCTTCGGGGCTGAAGAACTGCACCGAGCAGGGCGACCGGCTGAGCGCCTGGCGTTCCACCGCGAGCGTGGCCGAAATCGACGGAAGGTGCACGCGGAGCGCCGCCTCGCCCGCTTTCAGCGCCAGCGGCTCGGTCGCGAAACAGGGTCCGGTGTAGCGGCCTATTTCAGTCATCACCGTGGTGGCGTTCGTCGTCAGCGCGACGACGCCGTCCACGCCGGCGAGGTCCGCCGCGATCTGCGGCAGCGGGGCCGCGAGACGCGTCAGCGCGATGCGCATCTCGGAGAGCGCGGCAAGTTCGCTTGTTGTCCGCGCGGCGTTGCCTCCGCGAGGGCAGTGATGGGGCATGACGCGTCGATCTCCCGCCTGTGGTTTCCCCGGGCTCAATAGACGTCACGCAGATAGCGCTTGGCCTTGCGGAGATCGTCGACGTAGTCCGCGGCGGCCTCCGGCGAGAGACCGCCATGACGGCCGACGATCTCGTGAAGCGCGGCGTCGACGTCCTTGGCCATCCGGCTGGCGTCGCCGCAGACGTAAACCGAGGCGCCATCCTCCAGCCATGCGAACAGGTCGCGACCGTTCTCGCGCATGCGATCCTGCACGTAGATCTTCTCGGCCTGATCGCGCGAGAAGGCGAGGTCGAGCCGCGTCAGCACGCCGCCCCGGCTCATCTCGGCGAGTTCGTCCTCGTAGGAGAAGTCATGTTCGCGGCGCTGGTCGCCGAAGAACAGCCAGTTGCGCCCGCTCGCGCCCGTCGCCTGTCGCTGCTGGAGGAAGGCCCGGAACGGCGCGATTCCCGTGCCCGGCCCGATCATCACCATCGGGGCGGCCGGGTCGGCCGGCGGGCGGAACGACTTGTTCGCCGAAACGAACACATTGGCTGCGCCGCCGAGGCCGACGCGGTCGGCGAGGAAGGTGGAGCACACGCCGCCATGATCGCGATGCTCCGCCCGCCAGCGCACGGCGGCGACCGTCAGGTGAACATGACCGGGATGGGCGAGCGGGCTGGACGAAATCGAATAGGCGCGGTGCTGCAGCGGGCGCAGCATCCCGACGAACGCTTCGGCGTCGAAGGCGATGGCGGGGTTCAGGTCGAGAAGATCGAGCACGTCCTTGCCCCAGAGGAAGGCGTCGAGCGCCTCCTTGTCGCCGTGCCGGATCACATGCGTCAGCGCATCGTCGTTCGCCCGCGCCTCGATCGCCATGACGAGGTCGCGCGAGGGCGTGCGTATCTCGAAGGTCGCCGCCAGCAGTTCGCCGAGCGGCCGTTCGTGCCCCGCGACCGGCACATCCGGCCGGAGCTGGAGCCGTGCGAGCAGCGCCGTGACCAGTCCCGGATCGTTGACCGGAATGACGCCCAGCGCATCGCCCGCCTCATAGGTCAGGCCGCTGTCCCCGAGCGCGAATTCGACGTGGCGGATGTCCTTGGACGAGGCCGCCGACGACAGCCGCCGGATTTCGGTGACGACGGCCGGATAAGGGTTGCGTCGGCTCCATGCCCCGGTCGCGCCGGGCGCGGGCTGGACCGCCGCGACCGGCGCAGGAGCGGCCCCCGACGCGTCCGGCAAAGCGGCGAGTGCGCCGTCGATCCAGGCCGCGGCCGGCGCCTCGTAGTCGACGTCGCAGTCGACGCGCGGCGCGATGCGGTGCGCGCCAAGCTGTTCGAGTCTCGTATCGATCAGCTTGCCCGCCTGACAGAAGCCGTCATAGCCGGTGTCGCCGAGCGCAAGGACCGCGAACGACATGGCTTCGAGTCGTGGAACGGTGGGGGCGTTGAGCGCCTTCCAGAACAGGTGCGCGTTGTCCGGCATCTCGCCTTCGCCGTAGGTCGAGACCACGATGACGACCTGCTCCATGACGGCGAACCGCGCGATGTCCACATCGTCGAGGCCGAGCACCTGAGGCTCGAAACCGAGCGCCCGCGCCTTCGCCGCCGCGTCGTTCGCGACCGCTTCGGCGTTGCCGGTCTGGGTGCCATAGAGAATGTGCAGAGGCGCCCGGGCGGCTTCGACCGTGGCGGAGCCGGTTGTTGGGGACGCGGCCTCCAGCAGGCGCGAGTTCAGTCCCGCAAGGAAGCCTGCGAGCCAGACGCGCTGCTCGCCGGTGAACGGCGCGTCGTCGGGGATGTGCGGAACGGGCATGTCAGCGACTCGGTCGGCGAAACGGGCGGGCGGGGGCGTTTGCGGGGCTCATGCGCGGCCCGTGAAGGTGGCGAGGTCGCGGACCGCGGCGCGCGCGAACAGCTCCTCGTAATCGGGCAGGCGGCCGAGCGCGGCGCGGTTCTTGGCGCTCTGGCTCAGGATCCAGCCATAGACGCCGGGGCTGTCCATGGAGAGCACGTTTCGCTGGGCGAGCGCCGCCTTGTAGTCGGACAGCCGCTTGTCGGCGACGAGCGCCGCAAGCTCCTCTTCGCCATAGGAGCTGAGCGCCTCCCGCGCATGGCGCAGGATCTTCTGCATCAGCGCGAAATCCTCGGTGAGCAGGAGCTTGCGCACCGCCGAGGCGACCGCCGGATGGCCAGGTCCCGACACCCCGGGCAGGCGCGACAGAGCGAGTTGCTGGGCCATGGCGAGCACGGCGTAGTTGTTGAGCAGCGTGAGACTCGCCTCCTCGCCGGTCTCCCCCTCGGCCGGAGCGGCGCCGCCGAGGATCTGTCGCTGGTCGCGATAGGCCAGCTTGAACTTGCGCACCTGCGAGCCGGCGACGGCGACGCTGAGCTCCTCCAGCAGGTCCTTCCTGCTCTTTGTCTTCAGGATCGCGCTGCTGTCCTGGTACTGAAGCAGAGCGAGGGGCAGGCCGTAGACGAAGTGCTGTCGCTCGGTCTCCCAGCTCTCGATCAGCCAGGCCGCCTTGGCGGAGCCGGTCTCCTCCAGGTGCCACTCCAGCAACAGGCGCACGGCGTCGGCGTGGAAGGCGTCGTCCTCGTCGCCGGCAACCGGGAGCAGCAGGATGGAGTCGTGGCTCGCCTTCGCAGCGAGGTCTCCATAGGGGTCGTACTGATAGACGAAGCCCCCGCTCATGCCGTTGCCGAAACCCTTGCCGAACGCGCCGAGGTTGAGCACCGCGCCGTTGGTCATGTACTCGCAGGCGAAGTCGCCGACGCCCTCGACGACGGCGGTCGCGCCCGAGTTGCGGACCGCGAAGCGGTCGCCCGCCTGGCCCTCGATGAAGGTCCGGCCCCCGGTCGCGCCGAACAGCGCGAAGTTGCCGACGAGCACGTTGCCGCCGGCTTCGTCCGAGCCGCCGCCAGGACTGCGGATGGCGATCACGCCGCCCGATGCGCCCTTGCCGACCCCGTCGTTGCAGACCCCTTGATGGCGCAGCGCCATGCCGTCATTGCAGAACGCGCCATAGGACTGCCCGGCCGAGCCGGTGGTGGTGATGACGATGGCGCCCGGTCTCAGGAAACGGCGGCCGCGATCGTCCTGATGCGCTGACGGCAAGGCGCGAACGGCGTCGGCCGGTAGCGTGTGGTTCAGCCACCGCTCGACGTCGATCGCGAGCCGGGCGCCCACGCTTTTGTCCCGATTGCCGATCCGCCGCCCGGCGCCGAGCGCGATCGACTCACGGCGTTCGTCGACCAGCGCCGTCCGGACGGCCGCGCTCCACTCCTCGTCGGCGTCGTATTCGGCATCCATGTAGACCGGCTGGTCGATCCGCACCTCGTCGACGACGGTCAGCATCGCCCTCAGGTCGAGCCGGCCGACGCTCGCCGGATGGTCGAGCAGGTGCAGAAGGTCGGATCGCCCGCGCGCCTCGCGCAGCGAGCGCAGGCCGAGCCCGGCCAGAACCTCGCGGGTCTCGTGCGCGACGTTCATCAGATACTGCGCAAGCGCGCGCGGATCGCCGTCGAACAGTTCGGAATTGGTGGTGAGGCCGGCCGGGCATTTGATGTTGCAGTTCTTGGCCATCACGCATTTCAGCATCATCAGCGCGGTGGTGCCGAACTCGAACGAATCCCCGCCGAGCAGCGCCGCCTTCACGACGTCGCTCCCGGTCTGGTTGGCGCCCGAGCAGCGCAGCGTCACCTTCTGGCGCAGGCCGTTGGCGGACAGCGCCTGATGGACTTCCGCGACGCCGATCTCGGCCGCGCGGCCGGTGTACTTGAGGCTGGTGACGGCTGCGGCGCCCGTCCCGCCGGTGTTGCCCGCGATGTTGATGACGTCGGCGCCCGCCTTGGCGACGCCGACTGCGATCGTGCCGACGCCCTCGGACGAGACCAGCTTCACGACCACCCGCACCCGCGCCGCCTTGCAGTCGTGGATGAGCTGGGCGAGGTCCTCGATCGAATAGGTGTCGTGATGCGGCGGCGGCGAGACCAGCTCGACGCCCGGCGTGCCGCCGCGTGCGGCGGCGATCTCGACCGTCACCTTCTGCGCCGGCAACTGGCCGCCTTCGCCGGGCTTCGCGCCCTGGCCGATCTTGATCTCGAGCTCCTCGAGCATCGGGTCGGCGAGATAGCCGGCCCAGACGCCGAAACGCCCGGACGCGAGCTGCTTGATCCGCGAGGCGCGCAGCGTGCCGTAGCGGGAGATGTGCTCGCCGCCTTCGCCCGAGTTGGACAGGCCGCCGACCATGTTGGTGCCGTGCGCCACGGCCTCGTGCGCGGGCGCGTTCAACGCGCCATGGCTCATGGCGCCGGACGTCAGCAGCCTCACGATTTCATGCGCCGGCTGCACCTCGGCGAGCGGAACCTCGTCCGGCGCCGAGCGAAGCTGCGAGAGATAGTCAAGCGCGTCGCCGCCGGCCCTGACCGCAAGCCATCCCGCCTCCAGCCAATGGCCGAGAATGTCCTGCTGGAAACGCTGCAGCAGCGACTGGCCGAGAGCGGTCAGGCGACCCGGGTCATTGCCGAGGGGACCGGTGAGGTTGAGCCGGAAGCTGTCGGATCCGAGGCGCTCGCAGACGAGGCCTCGCACCAGCAGGCTGGCATTGCCGAAGCGCGCGAAGCGGCTCATCTCGCGCCTGAAGTCGGTGGCGTGCGTCAGGAACGTCACGTCGGCCGGCAGCGCCAGCACGTCGCGCAGCGCCGCCGGGCGGCGCATCCGCTCCTCCGCCATCATGCGGCTGAAGGCGCGATAGCCCGGGGTGATGCGGAAGGCGTCTATCTCCTGAGGCGTCCTGCGCTCGAAGCTGGTGCGCTTGTAGGCCTCCTCGTCCAGGCCGAAGGCGTCGACGAGGCGCGTCAGCGGCAGCAGTCGCAGCGAGTCCGCGTCCTCCTCCGCGTCGGGCGCCTGGAAGGCGATCGGCTCCTCGGTCATGTCCACGAAGCCGCGGACCGCCGCCGTGCCGAAAGAGTGGCCGGCGCCTTCGGCACGCTCCTTGAACAGGCCGAGCAGCGGAATGTCGTCCTCGCGGCGCACCTCCAGCGCCTTCGCGTGCCAGTCCGCCGCGGCCTGCGCGATCACCGCGAAGGTGACGCCGCCGACCGGCGTGCGGACGTTCGGGAACCAGCGCCGCAGCGCCGGGTCGTTGGTGTCGAGGAAGTTCGGCTCGAAGAACTCGCCGCCGATGTAGCTCTCGGCGGTGCAGAGGCCAACCTTGCCCATGGTCTTCATCAAGGCCTTCTCGGCCGCCTTGGCGAAGCGCTTGAAGGCCTTGTCGGCGTCGGCCCCGAATTTCTCCTCGGCGCGGAACTGGACGC
Organism: Methylopila capsulata; assembly: GCF_016907975.1. Classification (GTDB taxonomy): domain Bacteria; phylum Pseudomonadota; class Alphaproteobacteria; order Rhizobiales; family Methylopilaceae; genus Methylopila; species Methylopila capsulata. The sequence goes on along the minus strand of NZ_JAFBCY010000003.1, from coordinate 407,955 downwards.
CCAGCGGATAGACCGCGGAGGCTCCGAAGCCGAGCGCCGTCGCAACATGGTGCGACGAGGCGATCTGCCCGCTCTCGGCGATCAGTGAGACCCGCAGCCGCAGCCCCTCCGAGATCAATCGCTGGTTGACGGCCGAGATCACGATGATCAACGGCAGCGCCGCCCTGTCCCGCGCCACATGGCGGTCGGTCAGCACGGCCACGCCGCCGCGCTCTCGGGCGAAGGTCTCGACCGCGCCGCAGACCGCGTCGATCGCCGCCTCGATGGCCCGCGCGTTCGCCGCGCCGTCCTCGAGCGCGGGGCGATAGAGCATCTCGAAGCGCTCGACCGGCGTCGACGCCTGCTCCCGGATCTTCAGCATCTCGAGATGGGTTAGGATCGGCGAGCGCACGACGATCTGCGGGGCGGAGGGCGCGCCGATGTTGGGCTTCGCGCCCAGCGCCACCCGCAGCGTCATGCCGTCGGCCTCGCGAAGGCTGTCCAGCGGCGGGTTCGTCACCTGCGCGAAGCGCTGCGAGAAGTACTTGGCGACGCCGCCCTCCTGGTCCGACAGGGCGTTGATGGCGTTGCCGTAGCCCATCGCCGAGATCTTCTCGGACCCGCTCTGCAGCATCGGGTCCATCAGGAACTTGAAGCTCTCCTGGTTGTGCGCATAGGCGACGTAGCGCTGGTGGCGCTGCAAGTCGCCGCGGTAGCGCAGCGGCGAACCCTGCGCCTCGGCCGGAATGTCGGGAAGGGATTCGAGCGTGACCCGAGCGTCCGCCAGCAACGCCTTGTAGTCGCGCCGCGCGGCCAGCATCTCAAGCGCTTCGACGGTCGCGTAGGCGCGCTTGCTGCGGTGGTCCCAGAACAGCATGCCGCCGGCCTCGATCCGCCCGCGGCGGATCACGGTCTCGGCCGGAAACCGGATCTGGCCGGCTTCCGACATGACGCAGAGGTACTCCGCCGTCTCGACCGACCGCAGAGGCCTGAGGCCCAGCCGATCGAGCCGGGCGCCCACCACCTCCCCGTCGCCGAAGATCAGGGCGGCCGGACCGTCGTTCTTCTCTTCGTAGAGCGAGAAGTATTCGAGCATCGCCCTCACGTCGGGCGACAGGGTCGGATCGTTCTCCCAGGCCGGCGGCATCATTGAGACCACCGCGGCGACGAGGTCCTGCCCGTCATCCATCACCCGGCTCTGCAGCGTCTGGTCGAGCCGGCAGGAATCCGACTGGCCTTCCGGCGAGACGATGCGGCCGTTGCGCGCGCGCGCGATCGCGGCCTCCGACAGACGGTTCTTCTTGTCGGTGTTGAGCTCGCCGTTGTGCGCCATCAGCCGGAACGGCTGGGCCATGGAGGTGCGCGGGTCGGTGTTGGTGGAGAACCGCGTGTGGAAGTACAGGGTGTGGACGGCGTGGTCCGGGTCGGTCAGGTCCTGGAAGTAGGGCATCACCTCGTTCGAGTTCAGCCGGCCTTTCAGCACCTGCGTGCGCGCCGAGAACGACAGCGGGTAGAAGCCCGACAGCGCGGGGTCGGTGTAGGCGTCCGCCTCGATCACCAGCAGCGCGCGATGAATCGCCCGGTCGAAGGCCGGCAGCCCGTCGCAGCCCTCCGGCGCGGCGAACACCCATTGGCGGATCGGAAGCTGGAGCGGGACCGCGGCGGGCCGCAGGACGCTCGGGTCCACCGGCACGTCGCGCAGGAACAGGATCGCCATGCCCTCGTCCGCGAGGGCCGTGGCGATGATGCGCCCGGCGCGGGCGTGCTGCGCGGGGTCGCGTGGCAGGAACACATTGCCGACGCCGAAGCGGCCGGCCTGCAGATCGCCCCGCCCGGTGAGGCGCCGGAAGAAGGACTGCGACAGGTCGACCGAGACGCCGGCGCCGTCGCCCACGCCCTCCGCCGACATGCCGCCGCGGTGCGGCACCGCGCAAAGCGCCTCGTGGCCCTTCACCAGCACGTCGTGCGACTGCACGCCGTCCTTGCGCGTGATGAAGCCGACGCCGCAGCTGCTGCGCTCGTCGGCTCGATCGTACAGACTGGAAGACTTCGCTTCGGACAATGGCGCCTGACCGGACTATCAGATACGAACGACGCTAGAACTGGCGGATGTATTTGGAGGCATTCAAAAAGATGAATTCTCGTTCGTCGCGCTTTATCCCGCGGCCGGGCGTCAATCAATCGCAAATAACGTTTATATAAGTAGAAGAATTATAGGGTAATATTTGACGGGATGCCGAATGGGGCGACTCCCCGTCTGTGGCGGCTTGAATTGCCGTCGGGGCGTTCGTCAGGCGCCCGGCGGCGCCCATGAGCGCATAGGGTCGATCGAGACGGCGACGTTCGAGGACGGAGTCGCGGCCCTCCCGGGCCGCTGCCCGACCTGCGCGCGGGGCTGGCAATCGTCGTCCGCGCTGTCGTTGCGTCTATCGGCGGCCGCGGACGGGGCCGTCTCGGGCTGGTCCTGCCTCGTAACGGATCCGGTTTAACGCGACTTTTGCGGGCATCCTGATCCCGGCAGGAGGGGGATGCCATGAAGCGCAAACGGAAGTCGGACGAGCAGATCGCCTTCGCCCAGAGGCGCGCTGAGAACGGGACGTTGGTCGACGAGATCCGCCGGAAACTCGGCCTCTCGGAGGCGACCTTCTACGGCTTGAAGAGCACCGAACGACCCCGCTCGGCCTTGGCCACTTGACGCCCCACGCCTTCGCTCACCAAGCTCAACTCGCCCGAAAGGCCGCATCGTGACCGGACCAGAGCCGGGGGCGAACCAGCCGCCATTGGGCGCCTGCCGGAAAGAGGACCCTCGACTGTCCTGTAAACCAGGACGCGCGCAAGGCGTGGGCGGCCCATCGCCTCGAGGAAGCGCCTCCCGGACCCGCCAAGGCGGGCGGCGTCTGCGCACTCCTGCCCGCAGTGCAAATCAGACCAGGACACCGCCTCCGTCGACCACGAGCGTCTGCCCCGTGCCGTAGGTCTGAGCCATCAGGTAGACGTAGGCCTGAGCCACCTCTATCGGCTCGCCCACGTGCCTGACCGGCAGACGATCCGCCTGGTCGACGTAGAAGGCGCTCCGAACCCCATCGTCCATGTCGCGCCAGAGCGGCGAGCGTACGACGCCCGGCGAGACGATGTTGACGCGCAGAGGCGCCAGCTCGACGGCGAGCGCACGGGTGAGGCCTTCCATAGCCGAACAAATGCTCGCCGCCACGGACCAGCCCGGACCCGGCCTTGCGCCCGCGATCCCCGACGTGAAGACGATGGAGCCGCCGGGCCGGAGCTTGCCGTGAGCGGCCTTTACCGCTCCCAAGGCGCCCCAGTAGCGCAGCTCGAAGAATGTCCGCGCCTCGTCCAGGGTCATCGAGGCCAAGGGGGACAGCTTCAGCCCTTCGCCGGCCGTGTAGACCAGATGGTCGAACGCGCCAACGGTCTCGAAGAACTTGGCGATCGAGTTGGCGTCCAGAAGGTCGACGACTGCGCCGGTGGAGCCGACGGACATCATAGCCAGCGCTTCGTTGACGCGGCCCGGGTTGCTCGAGGCGATGACCACCTCCGCGCCCTCGGCCGTTGCGGCCTGCGCCACGGCCAAGCCGATGCCCGAGGTGCCCCCCAGGAGGACGACCTTCTTTCCTTGCAGTTTCATCGCGGCGCTCCTTGTTCGGAGCCGGAATTTGCCGCTCGAAGGCAGTTGCCTCCAGAGCAATTATGGACACTCTACGATGATGAGGAATCATCATGAGTGTTGACGCGCGCCTGCTGTCGGGGATCGGGGTGATGGTCGCGGTCGTCGACCAAGGGGGGTTCGCCCGTGCGGGAGTCGAACTCGGGTTGACGCCGTCGGGCGTGAGCCGCGCGATCGCACGCCTCGAAGCTCAATTACGAGTTCGCTTGTTCCACCGTACGCCGCGTCTTGTGGAGCTTACGGAGGAAGGCCGCCGCTTCCACGCGGAGGTCTCACCCCTGCTGGCGGCGATCCGTGACGCTGCGGAGGACGCCGGCTCTGCGACCGTCAGCGTGAGCGGGCGATTGAAGGTCAACACCGATCCCTGGTTCGCCCGGGTGATCTTGGCGCCTCACCTCCCCGAACTCCTGCGATTGTATCCGGAGCTTCAGATCGAGTTTGTGGTCAGCAATCACCGTGAGGAGATGATGTATGGCGGTGTCGATGTGGCGGTGCGGTTCGGACCGCCGCCAAATGCAGCGATGATCGCTCGGAAGCTTCTGGAGACGCGGATCGTCACCTGCGCCGCCCCGGCCTACCTCGCGCGGCGAGGGACACCGCGGCGCCCGACGGACGTCGCACACCACGATGTTCTGCTGTTCCGCGATCCGGAGACCGGTCGGCCCTTCCCGTGGGAGTTCCACAGGGCGGGCTCGGTGGTCGAGACCAGGGTTGCGGGGCGGGTGGTCATGGACGATCCATCCGCCGCCCTAGCGGCCTGCGAGGCCGGGGGCGGCCTGTTCCAGAGCTTCGAATTGGGTCTTGCACCGTGGCTGCGCGATGGGCGTCTGACTCAGGTGCTGACCAATTGGGCCGACGAGCGCTATCCGCTCTATGCGTTCTATCCCTCGCGGCGTCAGACGCCGGCGAAGGTGCGCGCCTTTCTCGATTTTGTGGGCCGTATCTGCAGGATGGAAGCCGCTCCAGGGTGTTGAGATATCGCCATTCGGCGCACCTTCGCCGTGAACCGCTCCGGGTTTTCCGGAGGCTCCAACTCCTGAGTGGGATGGAGCGATGACGAACACGTTTTTCGCCTGAGTGCGCGCCCGCGCGGTGCGGATGCTGGACCACGAGGGCGAGCATGCGTCGCGATGGGCGGCGATCATGTCGATCGCTGCGAAGATCGGCTGCACCGCGCAGACGCTGAACGAGTGGGTGAAGAAGGCCGGGGTCGACAGCGGCCGTAAACCCGGTCTGACCACGGCATGGCGGCCAAGCTCAAAGCGGGAAACACATCGCGTCCCGCATCAGTCCCGCGAGCGGGTAGAGGTCGCGGGAGGCGGCCTTGGACGACAAACGCCCCGGCCAATAGGCCCGTGCCGAAGCGGATGAGCACGATAGGCGAGCACCTCGGTCACGGCGCGAGCCGCCCGGTTCCGATTGCGAGTCGCCGCGCGGCTCGGGCCCGCGTCTCGATCGGCAATCGGCCAGCCGCTTTCGAGCCGAACGTCAGTCGCGTCTTGCGTCGCAAGTCTCGGCCGCTTCGAAGAAAAGTTCGACGAGAGTGCGAACGTCCGGCTCCTCCTCTAGGCGCATCAGGCGATCGACGGCGTCTCGCCATGCGCCGCCGCCAAGATTGCGGCGCGCCTTTTCCACGATCGTCGCTTCGTCGACCGGCCGCGCCTCACCGCCAAGCGGGGCGTTCACGCGGCGCGCGAAGGCGGACCCGTCGGACGTCGTCAGCGTGACGCTGGCCGAAGGCCGGCGGGTCGCGCCGCTCATGAGACGGTCCATCTCGGGATCGACCGTCGCCCGCACCTTGCGCGCGACAGAGGCCATCAGAGGATCGGCGAAGGCGGGCGCGGCGTACCAGTCCGAGCCCGGCGCGCGCCGGGTCGCGATCGCGCCGATCGCGAAGGGCAGGCTGAACTGGGCGTCGATCGGACTTACCGGTCGGGGCTCCATCAGCTTGTCCACGATGACCGAGAAGGTCTCGACCTCGATCAGGGCGATCTCGCTCGCTGGACATCCGGCGGCGGTCCACGCGTCTTCGAACGCTTCGAGCGCCGGCGCCAGCCAGCGGCAGGCGGGATACAGCTTGAAACTGCCGCGTCCTGCGAACCACTCCGCGCCGAGCCCGCCGACGAGCGTCGACGGATCGAAGCAGTCGGACCCTATCATCCGCCAGTAACCCTGGGGCCCGTCCAGAAGGTCGGCGCTTCCGACGAAGCCGTGCCGGCCCATCATCACGGCCTCGACCCCGGCCCGCGCCGCGGGGGCCACGCCGTCCTTGAGCGATATGATCGGCCGGGCGCGCCAGTTGTACTTGTGAAGGCTCGGCACCGCGGTCAGCGCGCCGGCAAGGCCGATCGCGTTGCGCATGGCCGGCGCGTCGAGCTCCGACAGGCGGCCATAGGCGATCGCCGCCCCGATCGCCTGATGCTGGGCGATGCCGTAGACCTCTCCGAAGCGGCGCGGCGTCGGCTGCGCGGCGAGGATCAGGCGGTTGTTGATCTCATACGCCGCGATCAGAGCCGCGAGAAACGCGCTTCCGGAAACCGGCTCGTCGGCAAGGGCCGCGATGGCGGCGGTAACGAGGCTCGCACCCGGATGGCCCATCCCCTTGCCTGCGACTTCGAAACCGTCGTCGAAATCGAGCGCGTTGGCGATCACGCTGTTGGCGAAGGCGGCGGCAGGCGCTGCGAAGCCCCCGGGCGCACCAAAGATCCGCGTTGTTCCTCCGGCGCCGGTGCGCGACGCGAAGGCCCGCGCGTTCGCCGAGATGTCGAGGCCACGCCCGGCCACAGCGCAGCCGAGCGTATCGAGAAGATGCAGCTTGACGCGGCGCGCGACGGTTTCGGGCGCCTGTTCGAGGCGAAAACCGACTGCAAACTCCGAAACCGCCCGCGTCAGCAGGTCAGACGCTTCAGTCGGCGCCGCCTCCGCCGCGCCCGGCCCGAAGGCGAACTCGTCGATCATCGCCGGAAATATCTGAGGAAGATGCGCCGTTCGAGCGCGCCCGCCGCGAGCGTCATGGGCAGGATGAGCGCCACGAAGAAGGCCGCGACCAGCGTGAGCACCTCGAGCGGCCTGAACGTCTGGGTGGAGAGCCGTTGTCCCTCGTAAAGGATCTCCCCCACAGCGATGTAGCTGCCGAGCACCGAGTTCTTGATCGCCATCACGCATTGGCTGGTGAAGGGCGGCAGAACGCGCAGAAACGCCACGGGCCCGATCACTCGCCGCAACACCGTGGCGGGACGCATTCCGACCGCAAGGCCTGCTTCGACGAGGCCGCGGTCGACCGCCTGCACGCCGGCGCGAAAGATTTCCGCGAAGAACACCCCCGAATAGAGCGCGATGGCCAGAACGCAGGTCCAGAAGGCCGACAGCGCGAGACCGCCGAGGATCGGCAGGCAGTAATAGCTCCACACCACGAGGACGAGCGGCGGCGTGGACCGGATGAATTCAATGAGCGCGGTCGCTGGATATCGAAGAAGGCGAGCCTCGGCCATGCGCAGCGGCGCAAGCGCGAGGCCGATGAGGACGCCGAGCGTCACGGAGAGCGCGACGAGCTGGAACGTCGTCAGCGCCGCGTTCAGCAAAAGCTCGCGGTACTGCAACAGAATGGAGAAGTCCCACTCGTAGCTCATGCGGCGGCTCCCGCGTTCGGGCGTCGTCCGCCGAAGAATTGTCGGGCGCGCTCATCGCTCGGCCGCGACATCACTTGGTCAGGCGGCCCGCGCTCGATGATCTCGCCGCTCTCAAGCAGCATGACGGTGTCGCAGGCGTCGCGCGCGAAGGCCATTTCATGCGTGACCACCACCATGGTGGTGCCGGTCTTCGCAAGATCGAGCATCACCTGGAGCACTTCCGCGACGAGCTCCGGATCGAGAGCCGAGGTCGGTTCGTCGAACAGCATGATCTTCGGGCGCATGGCGAGCGCCCGCGCGATCGCGACGCGTTGCTGCTGGCCGCCGGAGAGGCGGATCGGATGGACGTCGGCCTTGGCCAGCAGCCCGACGCGGTCGAGCAATGCGAGGCCTTCGGTCCGCGCCTGCTCGGGCGGCACGCCGAGCACCTGGATCGGTCCCTCGATCACGTTGCCGAGCGCCGTACGATGGGGCCACAGGTTGAACTGCTGGAAGACCATCGACATGCGCGCGCGCTGGCGGGCGACCTCCGCCCCCGAGAGCGCGCGCCGGCGGCCGGACGGATCGGTCTTGAAGCCGATCTCTTCGCCGTCGAGCAGGACGCGACCGCCCGTCGGGGTCTCCAGCATATTCAGGCAGCGCAGCAGCGTCGACTTTCCGGAGCCGCTGCGGCCCAGCAGGCCGATCACCTCGGAGGGCCGCACAGTGAAGGACGCGCCCTTCAGAACCTCAAGCGATCCGAAGGACTTGCGCAGATCCTCCACGGCGAGGAGAGGGGTGTCGGTCATCGCGGCGGATCCTGCGCTCGTCGACTCGTCAATTCGACTGGACGTATTTCGCCCAGATGCGGCCAAGCGTGCCGTCGGCCCGCAGCGCGTCGAGGCGCGCGTCGAGCCACGCGCGCAATTTCGGGTCCGGGCTTTTGCGCAGCCCGATATTGGTCGGCTCTTCGCGCGCGGGCGTCGGAACCGTCATGGAGCCGCGACGGCGCACCTTGAGATATTGCGAGATCTGCACGTCGCTGGTGACGAGGGCGTCGACGCGGCCGCTCTCGAGTTCGAGGTACATGCCGTCGCTGTTCGGCAGGACGACCCAACTGGTCTTTGTCAGCAGCGGCGTCAGCGCGCGCGTCGCGCCGGCGCCGTCGACCGCCGCGAGCTTCACCGTCGGCTGGTTGAGCTGGTCCCAGGTCGCATAGGCGTCGGCGTCGCCTTTGAGGGTGAGCACGGCGAACTTCAGACTCCCCATCGGCTTGGTGAAGTCGATCGAGAGCGCGCGCTCAGGCGTGGCGTTGTAAGCGCCCAGCAGGTCGAAGCGGCCGGATTGGAGGCCGGCGACCGCCGTCCCCCATTGCGTCTCGACATAGTCGATCTTCACGCCGTCCTTCGAGAAGATCTCGTTCATGATGTCGGGCACCAGCCCGCCCCAGGCGTTCGTCAGGAGGTCCTTCTGGTACCACGGAGGCGCCTGGACGGCGCCGATCCGGACCAGCTTGGCGTCAAGAATACGCTGCAGGTCCGACGGGTCCTCAGCGCGGGCCTGGCTTGCGACGAGCGGGGCGGCGAGCGCGCATGCCGCGACGACGCGCAGGAAGAATGTGAGGACACGCATAGGGGATGACGCTCCTGGACCAGAGATCGCGGCGACCGTTTTTTCGAGGCGACGTCGATCGAGTCTTTAGCGTGGCCATCGGAGTTCATTCTGTCCAATATCAAATAATCGCTGATCCATAGCTGGGAGGAATAGATGGATCGCAGGGAGGTGGCTGTCTTTCTCGCCGTGATGCGTCTTGGATCTGCGACGGCGGCGGCGGCGGCGCTGGGCTGCGCCCAGCCCTCAATCAGCAAGACGATCGCGCTCGTCGAACGCCGTCTCGGTTTCCGCTTGTTCGATCGCGTCGGCGGGCGGCTGAGCCCGACATTTGAAGCCGAACTCGTGCTCGAAGAGGCGATGCGGATCGAGGACGAACTGTCCCGCTTCGACCGTTACCTGGACAACGTCCGGGGATTGCGCACCGGCCAGCTGCGCGTCGCGGCCACGCCCGCGCTCGCGCTGTCGCTGCTGCCGCTCGCCGCGGCGATCGTCCGCAAGGACCTGCCTGGGTTCGGGCTCGTGCTCGACATGCAGCTCAATCACGAAATTCCGGCCATGGTCGAGCGGCGGCAATACGATCTTGGCCTCGCGGTGATCCCGACCGCGGACGAGAGCGCGGCCGTGGACGTGGTTCGCCGCGGGCGGATCGTCTGTGTGTCGCCGGCCGGCCACGCTCTCGCGTCCTCGCCCGCGATCCGCTGGGAGCAGATCGATCCGGCCGAAATCATCTACGTCACCACCGACGCTCGCCTGGTCGCGCTGCTCGCCGCAGTCGCGCCAGAGTTCCTGCGTCGGCTGCGGTCGGCGACGGAGACGAACCGCTACACCATCGCCGTGAATCTCGTCCGGCAGGGCCTCGGCCTGACGCTGGTCGATGAGTTCACGTTGGCCGGCCACGATCTGGAAGGCGTCGCGGTCGGCGCGTTCGAGCCGGCGCTCAACGTGTCGCTGGTGAGCGTGACGCCTCCGTCCCGCAAGGCGAAGACGGCGGTTCGCCATTTTCTCGACGCCGTCGACGTCGTTCTCGGCTCAGGCGCTGGATGAGACCGCGGTCCGGTCGCTTTCTTGGAGCAGCGCGCGCAATCGCTGTTCGCCGGCGCTCGCCCCTCCGAAAGGTCAGCGCCGCAGGCCGTAGGCCTATGAGGCGGTGCGCGAGCCGAACATGATGCGCCGCTGCATGGCCGTGAAGGCGGCTCCGGCCTCCTCGTCCCGCGTCATGAGAGACACCGCGACCGCGACCGCGAAGGACAGGGGCATGCAGATCAGCGCCGGGTTCTTCATCGGGACGAACCACCAGGCCTCGGAGACGTCGGCAAGGCTCTTGCCAAGCACGTCGACTTGAACGGTCGGCGACAGGCAGATCATGACGAGAGACGCCGCCGCGCCGACAAGAATGCTGGCGACCGCGCCCGCCGTCGTGAATCGCTTCCAGGCGATCGAGAGCAGCAGCGCCGGGAAGTTCGCCGCCGCCGCCACCGCGAAGGCGAGGCCCGCCATGAAGGCGACGTTCTGCCCCTCGAACATGATGCCGAGGACGATCGCGAGCGCCGCGATCGCGACCGTTGCGATCCGCGCGACGGTCAGTTGCTCGCGCTCCGGCGCCTCGCCACCGCGCACGACGTTGACCCAGATGTCGTGGCACACGGTGGCGACGCCCGACAGCGTGAGCCCCGCCACGACCGCCAGCATGGTGGCGAACGCGACCGCGCAGATGAAGCCGAAGAACGCGTTGCCGCCGACCGTCAGCGCCAGCAGAGGCGCCGCCATGTTGCCGCCGCCGCCGGCCTTGGCCACGACCTCGGGCCCGACCAGCAGCATCGCGCCGAAGCCGATGACGAACACCAGCAGGTGGAACGAGCCAATGATGCTGGTTGCGTAGAGGATCGACATCCGGGCCTCGCGCACGTCCGGCACGGTGAAGACGCGCATCAGGACGTGCGGCAGAGCCGCGGTGCCGAACATCAACCCGACGCCGAGCGAGATCGCGTCCCAGCCGCTGCCCGCAACCTTCGATCCCGGCTGGAGCACCCGGTCGCCATACTTCTCGGCCGCAGCCTGGAACAGCCGCAGCGGGTTCATCTCGAAGTGCGCGAGCACCAGCAGCGCCAGCACGAGGCCGCCGAGCAGGAGCAGCACGGCTTTGATGACCTGGACCCAGGTCGTTGCGAGCATGCCGCCGAAGATCACGTAGATCAGCATCGCGGCGCCGACGACGACGACGGACGCCGCGTAAGGCAGGCCGAACAGCAGTTTGATCAGCGCGCCGGTCGCCACCATCTGGGCGAGAAGATAGAGCAGGATGACGATCAGCGTGCCGATTGCGGCCGCGATGCGCACGGGGCGCTGCTTCAGCCGGTACGCGACCACGTCCGCAAAGGTGAACTTGCCGAGATTGCGCAACGGCTCGACGATCAAGAACGCGATGATCGGCCAGCCGACCAGGAATCCCATCGAGTAGATAAGCCCGTCGAACCCGTTCGACGTGATGATGCCCGCGATGCCGAGCAGCGCGGCGGCGCTCAGGAAGTCGCCCGCCAGCGCCCAGCCGTTCTGCCAGGCGGTGATCTGCCCGCCGGCCGCGAAAAACTGCTCCGTGGTTCGCGTCCGGCGCGCGGCCCAGTAAGTGATGGCGAGGGTCAGCGCCATGAAGACGAAGAAGAACGCAATAGCGAGTGGGTTGTTCGCGGCCTGCATGACGCGCTCCTCAGGACAGGATACGGCGCACGGCCGGATCGTAGAACCGGTTGGCCCAGACGACGTAGACCAGGCAAAAGAGGAAGGATCCGACGATCACCCCGGCGCCGAGCAGGATCGAGAGCGACAATCCGGGCGCGAGCATCGTCCCCATGACGGGCTTGGCGAAGGCGAACATCGCCATGAAGCCGAAATACATGGCGATCATCGCGGCGCTCAGCGCGACCGCTACCCGCGACCGTCTCCGCGACAGCCTGACGAACTCATCGACCTCGACGGGCAGCGCCGCTGCGTCTTCGATGGAAACCATGCGTCGTCCTCCTTCGGGGCAGCCGCCGGCTGGCTTGCGCGGGCGGAGTAATCTTGGGTCTCTCAGCCGGCGACGCGCCGGCGCGTCTCGACCGCCGCCAGGCCCTGGTCATCGCCATTCGGCAACTCGGCGGCTACTGCGTCCTGCCTGACGTCCTTCCCCGCTCGCGAGACGCCTTGGGGCTCGAACGCGATCGGCTCACGCGGCGAGCGGTCGACGCTGAGGCGGAAGATGTCGAAGCGGTTGTAGTAGCCGACGACGTCATGAAACTGCTTCGGCTCCACGCAGGCCGCGACGTCGATGTCGGCGTAGAGGATGGTTTCGCCGCCCTGATGCGGCTCGGTGACGTGCGAGCCGGTCGGGTCGAGCACCATCGAGACGCCGGCGGGCGTGCGCTCGATAATGTCGGCGAGGCCGGGGTCGCCGTCCGAAAGCGTCGTTTTGGCGACGGCGTCGAGCGTCGAGGAGCAGACGATGTTGAAGGCCTTCGCTTCGAAGGCGTGCGCGCCGGCGCGGATCTCGATCGCCCGCTTCAGGTCGTAGGCGGCGCTCTCGCCCGGCGGGCGGGTCGGCCAGGCGGGCGGATAGGTCGAGATATGGACCTGCTCGCCTTGCGCCATCAGCGCGTAGCGCGCGAGCGGGTTGGTGTTCTCGCCGCAGATCAGCATGCCGACGCGGCCGAGGTCGGTCGGGGTGACGCGCAGGCCCCTCGCATCGCCGTTCGCCCAGATCAGCTTCTCGAAGAAGGTCGGCACGAGTTTGCGGTGGTGATTGAGCGTTTCGCCGTCGCGGCCGATAAGGACGTTGGAGTTCCAGAGGCAGCCGACGCTCGCCTCGGCGCTCTCGCTAAACCCCATCGAGATGAGGACCCCGTGGCGGCGCGCGGCGGCGCGAACAAAGCCGAGCTCCGGCCCGTCGAGTCGCACCGACTGCGCCGCGAGACGCTTAAACAGATCGTGGTTGTAGATCGGCGCGCGCAGCGCCGCCCAGAGCGGGAAGCCCGGCATATATCCTTCCGGGAAGACCACCAGTTCGGCGCCGGCGCGCGCCGCCTCCTCGACCATGGCGACGGCCTTCTCAGCGGTCGCCATGCTGTCGAGGAAGACCGGCGCGACATGGCAGGCCGCGGCTTTGAACTGTGCGTATTGAGCGGGCATCAATGCGGCTCCAGAAATAGTGAGCCGTATTAGTTGTCGGGCGTCCCGGACAGGCGAGGCGGGAAATCCGCAACCGCCGCTGCATCCGCGCAAGGCATGCTCAGAATTGGTTCAGATATGGCGCCTCTCGCGCGAACAGCTCCGTGAGGAAGCGGGTCACGGCGCGAACCCGGCCGAGATGTTCGATGTCCTGATGCACGCCGAGATAGAGCTCGCGGCGGACGATCACCTCTTCGGACAGAACCGGGATCAGCGCGGGATTGGTTTTCGCCGAGAAAAGCGGCAGCAGCGCAAGCCCCGCCCCGGTGGCGACCGCGGTCTGCTGCGCCGCCATGCTGGTCGATCGGAACACGACGCTCCCGGGTTTCAGTACCTCCATCAGCCAGTGAACCGGCTCGATCGCGATCAGGTCCTCGACATAGTCGACGAAATCGTGGTCGTGCAGCTCCGCTCGCGAGGCCGGACGGCCGCGGCGCGCGAAGTACCGTTCCGATCCGAACAGCGCGAGCCGGAACTCGCCGACCCGTCGCACCGACAGGCGTGGGCCATTGGGCGGAACGAACGACACCGAGATGTCGGCCTCGCGCTTTGTCAGGTTGATGAGGTGCCGCTCGGTGACGAGCTCCGCCACCAGACCCGGCATGATCCGAGCGAATTCGGCGAACCGCGCCGAGAGGTAGAAGGCCCCGATGCCCTCCATGCTGGCGACCCGCACGCGGCCGACAGGGGAGCTCGTGTCTCCGAGCCCGAGCGCTTCCGGTACGGAAATCATCTTCTGCTCGATCGCCTCGGCGATGACGAAGAGCTTGTCTCCGGCCTCAGTGAGCTCGAAACCGTCCGGGGTGCGCTGGAACAGCTTCGCGTCGAGGTTGCGCTCGAGTTCGGCGATGCGCCGGCTCACCGTAGTGGTGTCGACCTTCAGGCGCCGCGCGGCGGGCGCGAGGCGGCCGTGCCGCGCGAGCTCCACGAAGAAGGCGAGATCATTCCAGTCGAACATCCGGCGCTCGGTTCAGCCGTTTCTGGGCGCGATTCCCCGACAATAGGGCGCGCCTTGGCGGACTGGCCAGCAAGAGCTGAAAGCGAAGCGACCGTCACGCAGGCTCAAACATGACCCCCGATGAATCAGATCGAGCATCCAGACACGCCCGTTACTTTGGCGTCTCGATGAACGCCATCAGGTCCTCGATGTCGCCTTCCGAAAGGCCGAGGGTCGGCATCCGCGCCGGCGCGAAACTTTCGGCGAGCTGGATAGCGGTCGGATCACGTTCGGCTCGCAGCGCTTCGGGGTCTGCGAGATAACGCGCCGCCCAGCGACGGTCCCGCCTCTGCAGAAGGCCGGTCAGGTCAGGACCGATGCGAGGTCCCAGGCCCACAGTGTGGCAGGACGCGCACAGCTTCAGGAACAGGGACTGCCCCGCCGGTTGATGGGATAGCACGCCGAGGGGAGCTTCGGGCGCCAGGGCGTCCGGCGTTTCCGACCCGCGTCCCATGGCGCCGCGCCATTGCGGATCCATGGAACGCACCGTCAGCGCCAGCAGTTCGATGTCGTCGAACGCCGAGGCCCGCTGCCAGTCGCCTGTCCGGTCGTTGAACAGCAAGATGTCGTTGCGGTGTTGGGTCAGGGCCTGGGTGCGCTCGCCGAGCTTATAGCGGATGACGTTGATGTCCGCGAAGTCGCCGGTCAGGAACAGCCAGCTCGGATCGGTGCGGAAAGCTGCGGCGAAGGCGGCAAGTTTCTCCGGCGTGTCGTTGACCGGGTCTATGCTCACCGAGACGAAAAACACCGACCTGCCAAGCACGTCGCGGAGGCTGTCTTGCAACTGAGAGAGTCTCGCCGTCACCAGGGGGCAGATGTTGCTGCACGCGGTGTAGATGAAGCTTAGGACGATGATCTTGCCCCTGACGGCGTCGTCGCGGAATCGAAGCGACCGTCCGTCCTGTGCGATCACCGCGACGTTCGGCACGTAGTCGCCGCCCCAGCGCGGCCCATCGGCGGCGGCCGACGGGCGCGGGCCGCCGGCCCAGATCAGCGCGAAGACAACGAGCGCCACGCTCGAACGCTGGAACATGACGTCGCCCTCTCGTCTCGCGCTCGACCCGCGGTCGTCAGATTTTGGGCAAGGCGCCTGTGAAAAACTTGGCGTTCTTGGGATCAGCTTCCGGCAACACTTCGGGAACCTTCCACAGCACGCCGTTCGGCGTCGGCAGCGGCGTCAGCGTGGACACGTATTGCGGCTGCCCCTTGTAGTCTGGGCTGCCCGGCGGCGGCGTCAAAAGCTGGTATCTGAGCAGCATCGCGAAGTCTTCATGGGTGGTGTTGTGGCAGTGGCTGACATAGGCGCCGCCGAACTCACCGAACCGCACCTGCACTTGGACTCGCCCGCCCGGCCGCAGACGCCAGACGTCCTTGCGCACGAGATACTCCGTGGAAGGTATTGAAGCGCCGCCGCGGTTGAGGGTGACGGCCTCTTCAAAATGCAGGTGGATCGGGTGGTCCCACCCGGTGCCGCCGTTCACGAAGGTCCAGTGCTCCACCTCACCTGGCTTCGGCATCAGCGCGGAAATACGGTTCGCGTTGAGCGAATGCGCGGCCTGGCCGTTGACCTTGATGGTCCAGGGGAACGACGGGATGTCGCCGCATTCCGGAATGCACTGACCGGTCCTCTTGTCGCGCGAGTCCCCCGGTCCGGACCGGCCAAACTCGATGACGCGTTGGCGGACCGGCGCCACCACCGGGATCTGGGTGGTGAGCGTCTTCCGCCCGGACGTCCAGTCCGGGTCGCTCAGGTCGACGCTGGTGTCCTGATCGACGGTTGCAAAGTACGTCTTGTGCGGATCGTCGACGCTTTCCATCCGGTCAACGATCCTGAACTCCAGGATCGAGCCCACGCACGGGTCCGTCGCCAGCCCCTTCAGCGCGTCCTTCATAGACACCGAGCCTTTCGGTTTGCGCCCGTCGACCTGCTCCAGAAGGTTGACGAGGTGGACGCTTTCTCCCGGCCGGAACGCGGCGAAATCGACCACGATGTCGTAGCGCTCGCCCACGCCCTGTTCGTCGAGCGTCGTCAGTGGAATCGGATTGACCACGAAGTTGCCGTCGTTCGCGATGAAGTGGAACGGCACCGCGGTTCCGCTGGCGAACCGAGAACTCTGATTGACCGCGAGCGCGAGCTTGATGAAGCGCGCCATCGACGCGTTGAGGATGCGCAGCCGGTAACGCCGCGGCAGAACCTCGAAATACGGATAGTAGGCTCCGTTGACGCACAGCATGTCGCCCAGGAAGCCCTCGGTGTCGAACACATCGAAGAACAACTGGCCTTCCAGATCGAAAGCCGGGTTGGAGACCGCGAGGTTGATGTCGAAATCGCTGTTGCCCCACGGCAGTTGCGATCCGCTCGGCAGGCAGAGGTTGACGCCGGCGCTGTCGGGCGTGTCGCGGCCACGGTCGGGACCGCTGTAGATATTGCAGACCGCGAAGTTGCCCTTGTGCACGTTTTCCGCGGTGAAGAAGAACCGGTGATCGTGGAACCACATCGAGCCCTGGAGCTCGCGGAAATCGCCCGCCACCGGCACGAGCCCATCGGCGTCGTCCGGGCCGGACGCCTTCTGCTGGTAGCGTGGGTCGGAGGTCGGCCACACGCTCGGAAGATCGCGCCGGGCGAGCGCGATGCCCCAGTGGTAGTCATAGAACGTGCCGGGGAAGTGATAGGCGTTGCAGGCGCCGTCGCTTTCGGCCCCGTTGTGGGCGTTGTGGAAGTGCGTCGAGATCTCGTTGCGGCCGAAGCCGTTGTTGTCGGCGCGGTCTACTGGAAGGTCGTTGTAGATGCGGGTCAGCACCGGCTCGCCATAGCGCGCCTTGATCAGGCAGGGGTAGCCGAAACCTGTCTCGCGTCCCTTTTCATGGCCGCCCATGCCGGGATCGCGCGGCCCGAACGACCAGATCGAGTTCTTGTCCTGGTCCGGCATGCTATGGCAGTAACGCGAGCCCCCCCGGACTTGGCCGATCGACATTAGGTAGCCAAGCTTGGGGAAGAACTCCTCCCAACGCTGATGGGCGAAGAGCTCTCCGGGCGGACGACCTTCCAGCGGGCCGGCGTTTGTCACTGGATTCTTGAACTGCTGGCCGCCGGAGCTCGTGAACAGAGTGTGATAGGACGACCGTCGCGCGTTCGGTTCGGCGCCACCTTGGGTGGTGTTCCAGGCGGCGTCGCCGGACGGCAACCGCCGGAGCGGGATCGGCGGCTGCAGGAAGGCGCGCGGCATCGGGTCGTCGAACTTCTTCGATCCGAACAGCGGACTGCGCGGCGTGCCGGTGGGCACCTGCGCGTAGGCGCTCGAGGCGAACGGGCTAAGGCCGTGCTTGAGCACGAGGCCGCCGCCCGCCGTTAGCAGGCCCCAGCGCAGCAGGTCGCGCTTGGTGATTTGCGCGTGGGACAGTGCTTTGACGATCTCGCGGCGGTTGTTGCGCGCGGCCTCGGCCTCGCGCATGCGCAGCGTCGACATTTCATTGGGGAGGTACATGCAAATCACCTGCTGAGCTGGGTGGCGGACAGCGCCATGCACCTTGTTAGTCAAATAAATCCTGTCATATTTACTGTATCTCAATGGTATTAATTGTTAAATTACACTTATTAACTATACATATTGGAGTATGTCGAAATAGATCATGCGTCGCCGAGAGCGTCACTCTTGGCGGAAGGCTCTTGCGAACTGATCCGACACGGGCTTGGTGAGGTAGGAGAACAGGCTCCGATAGCCGGTCTGGACAAATGATTCGACGGGCATGCCGGGCACCAGCTTTCGACCTTTGAGCTTGGCCTGTTCATCGGTGCTGAGCGTGATGTGGACGGGGTAGTACTGCGCGCCGGTACGCTGTTCGGCGACGAGATCCGCCGGCACCAGACTGACCACCCCATTGAGCTCGGGGGTGGTGCGCTGGTCGAAGGATGACAGCCGAATGAACGCCGGTTGGCCGAGCTGGATCTGGTCGATGTCCTGCGGCGAGATCTTCGCTTCGACCAACAGGTTGTCCGAGGCTGGCACCACTAGCATCACGGTCTCAGCGGCGCCAATGACGCCGCCGACGGTAAAGACGGCCAGCTGGTGGACTACGCCGTCTTGAGGCGCGCGTATGTCCGTGCGCGTCAGCTGGTCCTGAGCGGCGATCTTGCGCTCGACGAGCTCCGCACGCTTCGCCTGGATCTCGCGGAGATCACCGCTGACCTCGCTGCGGAGATCCTGGCCAAGCTGGATGATCTGCATAGCGGTCTCGCTGATCCGCCCGCGCGATTGTGCGATCTCGGAAATCAGCTGTCCCCGCTCGCCGCGCAGGCGGGTCTCCTCGCGCCGCAGCTGCGTAACGCGTGTGATCGGCACGAGACGGTTCTTGAAAAGCTGCTCGACTCCGACGAGCTCTTCGCGGATCAGCGCTATTTCGTCGGCCTTGGCCGCAGCCTGCAGCTCGAGGCCCTTGATCTGCTCGCGCGTCTGGCCGGCGCGCTCGCGCAACTGCCCTTCCTGCCCCTGGCGCGCCTCCAGTCGCGCGCCGAACAGACGGCGTTCTCCCTGCAGAAGACCCGTGATGTCCTCCTCACCCTCGCGGGCGGCAAGGCTGCGGGAAATGGCCATCTCGGGCGCGTCGTCGCGCTCGGCCAGGAGCCGGGCCTCGCGGGCGGCGAGTTCGTCGAGGCTCTTGTTGACGATCGCGAGATTGGCGCGGGCGACGGTTTCGTCGAGCCGGAGCAAGAGGTCGCCGGCCTTCACCTTGGCGCCGTCGCGAACCCGGATTTCGCCCACGACGCCGCCCGTCGGGTGCTGGACCTTCTTTACATGGCTGTCGACGACGACGGCGCCTGGCGCGACGACTGCCCCGGACAGCTCGACGGCGACCGCGACGCCGCCGACGCCGCCGATCAGTGCGGCGAGCCCTGCGACTGCGAGCCCGACGTGGCGGCGGATCGCGCTATCTGTCGCGGTGCATTTCGCTCTGGCGATCATGACGTCAGCCTCCGACGGGAACGATGGTGAGCGCCGGCCCGGCCGAGACACGCGGCATGGCCGCGGGCTGGAGCACCTTGGACAGCACCTCGTCTTTCGGTCCGAAAGACTGAAGTCGGCCGTCCTTCATCGCGAGCACGAGATCGACGCCCGCCAGCGCGCTCGAACGGTGAGCGATTACGACGACGATTCCGCCGCGCGCGCGGACTCCAAGGATCGCCTGGGTCAGCGCCAGTTCGCCCTCGCGGTCGAGGTTCGAATTGGGCTCGTCGAGAACGACGAGGAACGGCGCGCCGTACAGAGCTCTGGCGAGCGCGACGCGCTGCCGTTGGCCTGCGGAGAGCGCCGCGCCGCCGGCTCCGATCTGGCATTTGTAACCATCCGGGAGCCGCAGGATCATGTCGTGGACGCCGGCCGCCTGGGCCGCCGAGATCACCGTTCCCGACTCGGGGGACGCATGGAACCGCGCGATGTTCTGCTCGATCGTGCCGGCGAACAGCTCGACATCCTGCGGCAGATAACCGATGTGGCCGCCAAGGTCCTCGGGATCCCACTGGTCGAGCGAAGCCCCGTCGAGCCGCACCTTGCCGCGGCGCGCCGGCCAGACCCCGACAAGCATGCGGGCGAGCGACGACTTTCCGGAACCGCTCGGTCCGATCACGCCGACGCCGCTGCCGGCGTCCAGGAAGAACGAGATCTCGTCCACCAGCAGCGCCGGCGTGTTCGGCGGCGCCGAGCCCGCGGCCTCGACGCTCAGTCGCTGCCGGGGTGCGGGAAGCTTCATCCGCGGGTCCTCGTCGCCGGCTTGTCCACCGAGCGCCTCCTTGAGACGCCGCCAGCCCTGCCGTGCGGCGACGAACCCCTTCCAGTTGCCGATTGCGAGATCGACGGGCGCCAGCGCCCGCGAGGTCAGAATGGAGCTCGCGATCATGATGCCGCCGGTCGCTTGGCCGTCGATCACGAGATAGGCGCCAACACCCAGGACGGCGGACTGCAGCGCCATGCGGAACACTTTTGAGACCGCGCCGAAGCCGCCGGACACGTCGGACGTGCGGCGTTGCTGCGTCATGAAACGGGTGTTCGCATCGCCCCAGATTTGCCCGAGCCTCCCGCTCATGCCGAGCGCCTGCACCACTTCGGCGTTACGGCGCCCCGCATCCGCCACCCCGCCGCGCGTCATCCCGGCGGCGAGAGCCATCCTCGACGCGCTCTGGGTCAGCTTCTCGGTAAGGAAGGTGAGGCAGACAAGCAGCAGCGCGCCGCCGAGGGTCGTCAGCCCCAACCAGGGATGGAACATGAAGCAAACGGCGAGGTAGATCGGCATCCACGGCAGATCGAACAGCGCCGTCGGGCCGCTCCCCGACAGGAACGCCCGGACTTGGTCAAGGTCGCGCTGCAGTTGCTGGCCGTCGCCGTCGCTGTGGGAGCGCAGAGCGGTGCGCAGAGTGGTCCGGAACACGCGCTGCCCGAGCTGCTCGTCGACCCGGAGGCCGACCCGCACCAGGATACGAGCGCGCACCAGATCGAAAAATCCGAGGAAGACGTAGAGCAAGAGCACGATGCCCGTCAGACCGAGCAGCGTCGGCAGACTGTGGCTCGGCAGAACGCGATCGTAGACCTCCATCATGAAGATCGCGCCGGATAGAGTGAGGATGTTGATCACCCCGCTGGCCGCCGCGACCGCGAGGAAGGCTCCTCCGCCGATCGTCAAAAGGCTCAGAGGTTTTGCGCCAGGCCTGTTCACGAGATCGCCCTGTCACGTTTGCCCATCGGATCCGAGCGGCGGCTTGCGCGATGACCTGTCGGATGCCGTTCTGGAAGTGGTTGCCGGGAAGATGGTCGGTCCTGAGCGATCCTCGAGTTCTCCCCGAGGTGGGGAGGCCGGAGCGTCCCCGGGACGTTCGGCCTCCCCCTTCGCGCTTCTTGGGGGCGTTAAGCCAGCGCGAAGTCCGTTTGATCGATCGTCGCAACATTGATCCCGACAAGGACAATGCTGTCGCCGCCGATCTCGACCAGCGTGCTCGCGCCCGACTGCGAAATGTGCACCTGGGCGGCGAAGTTCACGGCGGTGATCCCGAGTCCCGAGATGTCGAGAAGGTCTTGCGCGCCGGCGGCGCCGCTGTCGAAATCCGCCACGCGGTCGGCGCCGAACCCGCTGCTTTGGAAGACCAGCGTGTCGTCGCCGACGCCACCGAACAGGGTGTCGTTCCCCGATCCGCCGATAAGCAGATCCGCTGCGGAACCACCGGTCAGGCGGTCATTGCCGCCGTCGCCGACCAACGTGTCGGCCGCGCCGCCGCCCCTCATGTTGTTCGCCAGTTCATTGCCGGTAAGCGTAATGCCGGTTGCGCTCTGACCGTAGTTCGATCGTAGCGTCTCCACCGAAGACCCGACGCCGAGGACCCAGCTCCTGCTGGCATAGAGGATGTCGGAGCCTTCGCCGCCGGCCTCGTTCACGACGTCGCCAGCGTTGTCGACATAGTAAATGTCATCGCCGGTTCCGCCGGACGCCACATCGGCGCCCGCCTTGCCGTCCAGGCTGTCGTTCCCGCCGCCCCCGACAAAGGTGTCGACCGCGCCGCCGCCGATCAGGCTGTTCGCAACTTCGTTGCCGGTGAGCGTGATGCCGGTTGTGCTCGCGCCATAATTCGTCCGCAGCGTCTCGACCGAGGATCCGGCGCCGAGAGTCCAGCTTTGGCTGGCGTAGACCGTGTCGGCTCCCTCGCCGACGCCCTCATTCACCACGTCGCCGACGTCATTGACGAGGTAGTTGTCGTTCCCAAGACCGCCGTCCGCGACGTCCGCGCCGGCCAGACCGTCAAGCCGATCATTGCCGCCGCCGCCGACCAGAGTGTCGTTCGCGCCGCCGCCGAGCAAGCTGTTCGCCAGTTCGTTGCCGCCTAGCGTGATCCCAAGGGCGCTGGCGCCGTAGTTCGCGCGCACGGTCTCGACCGAAGATCCGGCGCCCAGAGTCCAGCTTGTGCTGGCGTAGACCGTGTCGGTTCCCTCACCGATCAACTCGTCCACGACGTCGCCGGCGTCGTCAACGAAGATGACGTCGGAGCCGAGACCGCCGTCCGCGACGTCCGCGCCGGCCAGACCATCGAGCCTGTCATCGCCGCCGCCGCCGACGAGGCCGTCGGCCGCGCCGCCGCCCCTCATGTTGTTCGCCAGTTCGTTGCCGGTCAGCGTGATCCCGATCGGGCTCGCGCCGTAGCTCGCACGCAGCGTTTCGACCGATGAGCCGGCGCCGAGCGTCCAGCTCGAGCTGGCGAAGACGATGTCGGCTCCTTCGCCTGCGACTTCCGTGACCACGTCGCCAAGATCGTCCACCCAGTAATTGTCGGCGCCGACGCCTGCGGCCAGGGTGTCCGCCCCGCCGAGTCCGTCCAGCCGGTCGTTTCCGAGGCCGGCCAGGATCACGTTGTCGTCCGCGTCGCCCGAGACGATCTCGGGGGCGACGTCGCCGACGGCGACGGTGAAGCTCTTGTCGAACGTGGCGCCGCCGTCGGTGACCCGCACGGTGATCGCGTGGGTCGCGTTCTGTTCGAAGTCGAGGAGCGTGCGATGAGCGGCGGTGATCTGGCCGCTGTCATTGATCGCAAACCGCCCGCCGGCGTCGTCGGAAAGCGAGTAGACCAGGCCCGCCGGGCCGTCGGCGTCGATCGCGAGAACCGAACCGACCACCAGCCCGTCGGCGCTGTTCTCGTTGATCGCGAGCGCCGCCGTCGCCAGCACGATGTCCGTCGTCGGATCGTTGACGTTGATGACGGCGGCGGTCGCGTCCGACGTCACCCTTTCCGTCACCCCGAGGAGATCTAGGAAGGTGGCCACCGCGCGCAGCGGGAGGCCGATCTGGTCGGCGGTGGGAGTAAACGTGGCGCCGACCGCCCCGGGGATGTCCACCCAGGTGGTCTCTCCGCCTTGTGTCACCTGGGTCTGCCAGATGAAGCTCAGCGTTCCCGGCGCGATGCCGTCGACGTCGAAGACGTCCGCGGTGGCGGTCAGGAGCTCATGCTCGGACGGCGCCGCGTTGCTGATCGTGACCGTTCCGAACGCCGCGAAGTTGTCGCCGCTGATCGTGATCGTCTGGTCGGCGAACTGCAGGCGTTCGATGCCCCAAAGAGTGTCGGTGCCTTCGACGCCCGTGTCGTCGGTCACGCGCAAGCCGCCGTTCGGGCCGACGCCGCCGAACGTGTAGTTCGACGCGACTCCGCTGAACACCGCCGTATCGACGTCGTCCGACCCGTCCGCCATGATCAGTTCGCGAACCATCTCCAGCTGACCCGGATTGATTTGTCCGCTCAGGAGCCGCGCTTGGATCTCGCTCAGGCTGTCGACCGAGAACAGCTCCTGGCTGTGGTCGGTGAAATTGCGGACGCTGACGCGAACGTTCAGCCACCGGTCGCCGTCGATGATGTCGTCGCCGGCTTGGCCCGTGATGAGATCGCTGCCGTCGCCGCCGAGCAGAATGTCTCCGCCGGCCTGCGGGTTGAACACCACGCCGTTCGGATCCACCAGGCGCGGCCCGAAGTAGGTTTGAAGTCCGGCGATGCGATCGACGCCCTGCTGCAGCAGCATGCTGTCGGTTAGCGGAGCGTCGATGATCCCGCCGCCGCCGTCGCCTGCGCCGCCTATCGGGGCATTCGTACCGGTCAGGACGTCGTCGAATTTCCAGCCGGACAGGCCCTCCACGGAGTCAAAGCGATCGCGGAGGATCAGCGCGGGCTGGGTGACGAAGATCGGGATACCAAGGTCGGAGTGCGCCGCGTTGGGGTCGCCCTTGTGGATCGCCCAGTCGAACCCCAACATGCCGTTGTTGCGCTGGATCCCCGCGCCCTGAAACATGATGTCGTCGCCGGACTCGCCGTCATAGTCGGTATCGTTGCCTTGGCCGTTCAGGATGTCGTGGCCGATGATGGGGCTGTTGAAGAACAGCTGCGAATTCTCGCCAGAAAGCGCATCGAAGCCTTCGCCGCCCTCGATCCAGTCGTCGCCCTCGTTGCCGAGCAGCGCGTCGGAGTCGCCGCCGCCAAGCACGAAGTCATTGCCCTCGCCGGCGAACACTTCGGTGACGTCGTCGCCGGCGACGATGAAGTCATTCCCGCGACCGCCGAACAGCAAATCGAAGCCGTGACCGCCGCTGATGACGTCGTTGCCGTCCTCGCCGCGGAGGAAGTCGTCTCCGAACGGGTCGATGATGATGTCGTCGCCGTCGCCGCCGAAGACCTGGTCTGACTCCATGCCGGCGTTCAGGTAGTCGTTGCCGCCGTCGCCCCAGAGCGCGTCGATGCCCTTGTCGCCGATCAACGTATCGTTGCCCTCGGTGCCGCCGAGGACCACATGCTCCGGTCCGAAGTACTTGAGATAGCCGCCGTCCGCGTGGCCGTCGCCATCGACGTCGGCGCCCGGCGCATGCCGAACCACCTTGGGGGTCAGAGCCTGCGTGATCGGATTGTCATAGGTCGGATCGGCGCCGATCTGGACAGCCTGATTGAGCTCCAGGATCAGGTCCGGCGTGTCGAACAGCGTGCCGGGCAGATGGGCCTGGCCGGGCTGGCCGAGATCGGTGTTTCGCATGACCAGTTCGGCGAACGTGTTCGGCTCGAGCTGGTTGAGCAGGTTCGTTCCCTGCAGGCGGCTGAGATAGTAGAAGCGGTCGCCGTTCTGCAAATTCTCCATCTGATTTTCGAAGACAAAGTTGAAGGTGGAGCCCAGCATGCCGCCGAACTCCATCTTCTGCTCCGCCAGGCCGCCGATCCAGAAGTCGACCAAGTTCAGGCCGGTCTCGGTCGAAGCCCACGCCCCGGTGTGCGACAGAAATTCGAGCCGGTCCGCCGGTGGAGCGAAGGTATCGCCGCCGACGACTTCCGTTGTCCCGAGCACGAGCGCGGTCGCGGCCGCCCGCTTGCCTTCGATCGTCGTCTCGGCCGCGATCGATTCATGGGTGCCATACGCGGCGATGAAATTTACGATCGAGAGCGGGTTCTTAAGATTTTGCGTAAAGTCGAACCAGCTTTCGTAAGGTTTGACCTGGGCGTCGCCTGTTTCGGCGAAGAACTGCGCTCGCGCCACGTTGAACGCCGGCACGCCGGTTTCCCGGCCGCGGGCGATGTTCAGAGCTGCGAGGTCCAGCGGCAAGCCGACGAGTTGGTTGCGCAGCGCCTCGACGACAAACTCGTCGATCTCGTTGCCCGCTTGCCGAACCATGCCGCGGACGATGGCGCCTGCCGCTTCGTCCGCGGTGACGCCGCTATCGACGAACGCCTGCGGATTGAGGAAGGCGTCGAACAGACTGATGTCTGTCGAATTCATGTCGTCGTCCATGCGAGATACTGTATCTGTCAGCATAGAGTGCCCAAATCGGTAGACGACATGGGCGAATTCAGCCGTAATCGAAGGGTCTATATCAGCCGTGTTGGTAAAAACGAACGGATCGACGTTCGGCTGCACTTTGCGAGCAAACTCTTCGAAGACGAGATGTTGGTACTCCATCTCGGTAACAAAGCGTGCGGCCTGGAACAACCGCTCGCCGTCCCACACCAGGGTGCTCGTGTCGGTCGGGATCTGGGTGATGTCGTCTTTCAGCCACTGGTTGATGAAGGTCAGATCGCCGGATTCCAGGATGGTGGCCTTGTTGGCCTCGACCAGACGGTTGTGCTCGGAATGGAAGATCGTGTGGACGGCGGTGAGGCCGATGTTCTCGTTGCCGCGCCCGTCGCCGGTGATGAAGTGCTGGTCCAGTAGTTCGTTGTCGTACTGCGTGTTCTGCCCCTGCGGATCGACCGGCACCGGGTTTCCCGCCTCGACGTCGGCGTCGGGTTGCAGCGCGCCGCCGACGATGACGGGCGCCGCGGTGTGGGCGATGTCGTTCAGGAACGCGTGGCCGGTGCGAAACGCATTGGCGGGTATGAGCGTGCCCTCGGCGGTCCCCTCGACGAAGCCGTCCGGGGTCGCGATCAGGGCGTAGCCGTTCGGCCCGGGAATGAACTTGCCGTATTCGTCCGTGGCGAGCAGAGGCACGTCGAGAACGTCGGCGTCCGTCAGTCGGATGCCAAGCATCTCCAAGGCCTGAGCTTTGGTCTCGCCCCAGTTCGCGGGGCCGCCATGCGCGCCGTTCAGAAGGTTGCCGGTGGAGACGGCGTTCGAATCCGGCACGCCGTCGCCCGTGGTGTCGACCGAGAACGCGTATTCGCGCAGGAACACCTGGTGGGAGGCGTGCGACGTGTAGGTCTGGTTCTGATCGATCCACGAGGTGGTGGTGTTGATGGTCTCGTGCGTGAGGTCGTCGGCCGTGCCGAGCACGCCGTCGGCGCCAGGCGCGACGACCTGGGTGCTGCGGGTCAGCGGCATGAAGTTAGGGCCGCCCTCCACATAGAGCGGATCGTCCGGCATCAGCGGGATGTAGACCGTGCCGTTGCCGCCCTTGGTGATCAGGTCGAGGCCGTGATCGAAGAACTGGCCGAAAAAGGTCATCCAGCCGTTGAACGACGGTGAGAGGCCAACGTCCGGCGACTGATTCTGGATGATCGAAAGCTCTTCGTTGGTCGGGATGTAGGTCGGCGACAGCGTCTCGCCGGGGTGGGCCTCCTCCCAGTTCGCGACCGCGATCGGGTTGGCGTGCCACGCCGCGACGGCGGCGGGATTGGCGTTCGACTGGTCCACGATCAGGTTGCTGATCGTGCGCGGGTCCGCATCGACGACGCTGCCCGTCGAGCCGTAGTCCGTGTTCGTCAGCGGGGGAGGGCCGGGCTGGCCCGGAGGGCCAAAGGCAATGGAGTCGCCGTCGCCGTCGTCGCCGAACACCGGGTCCAAAAGACGCGGCAGCACCGTGTCGGCGGCGCCCAACTGCTCGCCGCCTGGAAGCAGGTTGTTGTCCGATCCGTCGACCTTGCGGAGGCCATAGGGAAGCAACGAGGCGTCGGGTCCGATGATGTCCTGGAGCGTCTCGCCCGCGGTTTCGCGTTCCGAGATGATGATCTGCTGAAGAATATAGGCGAGATCTTCGGTGTTGACCGTAAAATTGCTAGGCATGTCATTGGCCCCCTCAATGTATTGCGCAGGTCGAGTTTGCGCGCGGGACGGACGCGCATCGCCCGCGCCGCCTTCGTCGCCGAACTGCTGATTGTTAATTTTTGCGCTTGGTGGCGACGGCGACGCTGCGCCTTCCTCCAAGTCCGGAACGATCTGGCCACAACTTCAGACGGAGGGCTATTGCGGCAGAGTCACTAGATTTCCGGCTGTCGACATAGATAGTTTTATTTACTATTTAGATGAGAATGAGGCGAATAAGATGAGGGATATGGTAATTTACTTACGTGAAACTACTTGTATCGATTATTTGCGCCCATCTGCATCAGGGCGGACGCCGCCGACACGCGGTTATGGACGCCGAGCGCGCGAAACAGCGCGTTGACGTGAACTTTCACGGTGCCATCGGCGAGATCTAGAATACGCGCGATTTCCTTGTTGGACTTGCCCTGCGCGATACAGGCCAGCACGTCGCGTTGCCGGCGGGTCAGCTTCAGGCCGTCAGCCGGCGTGATCAGGGACAACTCGCTCTGCGTCGCGGAAATCTCGACGCGCGGCGGATCGGAAATACACGGCGGAACGAAGATCTGGCCGTCCAGAACAAGGCGAAGAGCGTTGACGATGCCCTCGATCGTCAGGGTCTTGGGCACATAACCGTGAGCGCCAATCTTCAGCGCCATCAGGATGTCCTCTTGCCGCGTCGACCCCGCGATGATCGCAAAGCGAAGCTCCGGGAACGCATCCCGGACAGCCTGCAGGCTGACGACGCTTTCGACGCCTGCCATGTTCAGGTCGAACGACGCGAACGTGATGTCTTTTTCAATCCCCAGGTGCTCGATAGCTTTGTCAAGATTTCCCGCTTCGATAACGTGCGAAAATCCTAGACGGGACCGCAGCATCGCAGCCAGTCCGGCCCTGAAAATTTCGTGTCCGTCCGCGATAAGCGCAACTTTATGACCCGTCATTTTAGTGTCCTACTTGGGTGCGTCGACGCTTCTTTTCGCTAATCCATTATCGAGATTGTGGATGGATGTCTTACAATGACCGAATATTAGCAAAGGACCTCAAGCCCTGGCGCGAGGCTTCACGCAGAGCCGCGTCGAGGTCCGCCCTTACCGTGTGAAAGCACTTGGCTGTGGTCTTTGGATCCGTGCAGGCCAATTCGATCTCCCGGCTTTGATCCGCCAGGTCCGCGAGACCGAACAGGCTGGCGGTCGAGATCAGGACGCGAGCCCTGCGCCAGTCTATCGAACTCTTCGGCATGGTTTGTCGTGTCGATCGCCAGAGCTTTGAGTTCTATGTTGAAACGCTTAATCGCTTCGCTCGCGCGTTCGGCGCCCAGAAGCGTCGCGACCTGCCGCATCCCCTCGGCCGCGTGCGACGCCTGGCTGGGGACTGGAAGCGGCTCGTGCCCCTCCGGCGGGGAAAGGGCGAATCTTAGGACAATCGCCCGGCTTGCTCCCGCCGCGGCCCGATAATTGAGCGCGTCGCCCGCCAGAAACGGCGAGATGGCGAGCGCATAAGCCCGTGTGACGCCGCTGTTCGCACGGTCGAACACGGCTTCAAGCTGCTTGCGTTCCGATTGCGTAGAATAGGTGGACGCGATAACGGCGACATCGATCAAGGAAACAACTAGCGCCGTGGCAAATACCACCGAGCGCAAGAAAGGGCTCATACTTCGATATGACGCCACAGAGCGGATCATAGCACATTTTATCCATGTATTTGGACCAAAATATAGCGCTTTTCCTACGATTAGGAATACGTAATTCTATCTACTTAATAATGGGTACGTCAGCGGATGGCTGATTACGTCAGCATCCGGCAGTATGAATAAAGAAGTATCGTGGCCCAGATATGATAATTCGAGCGGCCTGTCTTCTATGACTGGGTCGTCCCAAAGCTGGAATTTTTGATTCTTGGAGATAGCGCGACCGCGAAGACCTGTAAGCCTGAAGGGGTAGGTCACGATGATGTAGGATATCAACGGGGAGAGGGCCCGGTAGATCCGGGCCGCAGTCTGGAGTTAGGGTCGCGCCCATCATTC
This sequence comes from Methylopila capsulata, assembly GCF_016907975.1. GTDB lineage: Bacteria > Pseudomonadota > Alphaproteobacteria > Rhizobiales > Methylopilaceae > Methylopila > Methylopila capsulata. The sequence goes on along the minus strand of NZ_JAFBCY010000003.1, from coordinate 378,836 downwards.
TGATAAGCGCTCTTATTTTTGAGATACTTCTGAATGAAGCTCAGTAAACCACTTGCGCCTCAGACCCGCATGGCCTGGATCAGCGCCCTGAGGCCCGCCGACATGTACTTGCGCGTCGGGTAGTAGAGGTGAAGCCAGTCCTCGGGTTGGCGCCAGCCGTCCAGGCAGGGGACCAGCGTTCCGTCGCGGATCGCGCGGGCGGCCCGGTCTTCCCAGACATACGCCAGCCCAAGCCCGCCGATCGCGGCTTCGACCAGCACCTCATGGTCGTCGGAGGACAGCGGCCCGGAGGGCTGAAACTCGATCTGCTTGCCGTCCTTCTCGAACGACCAGGCGTAGCGGCGGCCGCTGGGGTAGAGGTTCTGCAGACACGAATGGCGCTCGAGGTCCGCCGGCGTCCGCGGCGTGCCTCGCTCCGCGAGATAGACCGGCGCGCCCACCACAACGAGCCGCAGGCGCGGCCTGATCTTCACAGCCGTCATGCCGTCGCTGAGGCTCTCGCCGAGCCGGACGCCCGCGTCGAACCCCTCGTCCACGATGTCGACCAGCCGGTCCGTCGCGACGATCTCGAGTTCGAGGTTCGGGTTAGCGGCGAGCAGCGGTCCTATGACAGGGCCGATCACGAAAGGCGCGATCGAGTTCGGGATGTTGATGCGGACCTTGCCGAAGGGGCTGTCGCGGAACTGATTCACGCCGTCGACCGCCGCGCCGATGTCGTCGAACGCGGGCGAGAGCCGGGACAGGAGCATCGCTCCGGCGTCCGTCAGCGAGACGCTCCGGGTCGTGCGGTTCAGCAGGCGGATGCCCATTCGGGCCTCGAGATTGCTGACCGCATGACTGACGGCCGAAGCGGTCACCCCTCTCTCCTCACCGGCGCGGCGAAAACTGCGATGGCGGGCGACAGCGTCGAAGGCGGCGAGCTCCGAGAGGTCCGTGGTCCGCATTGCTGATCTCCACTCAGCAGTGTCTCGTTTTTTTGAAATCTAATCAGGGCAATCGCGATGGGCAAATCTCGGTCATTCGCCGAACCGCACTGACGCGGGCTCGGCGCAACCTTGGAGACGACCGATGCCTGACTTCACCCCTCCCGCGAAGAACGCCGCCTCGATCTTCGCCGACATGCGCGGCCATCACGTCGCGGTCCGCACGCCGAACCTCGCCGAGGCGAAGGCATTTTACGTCGACAAGCTCGACTTCCGCGTCATCGCCGAATGGTCTTACGCAGACGAGCAACTCGCCTATCTGGCTCCTGCGGCTGACGATCACTTCTACGTCGAGGTGCTGGGCGGCGGCGATCCCGAGCCTCGTGAGGCGCGCCCCTACACGGATCTCGGTGACAGCCTGAAGTACCGCGGTTATCACCACTTCTGCTTCAACGTCGGCAGCGTCAACGAGACGGTCGAGAAGCTGCGCGGCCGCGGCGTGACGATCGTCACCGAGCCCTTCGTGCTGCCGGCGATCAGCCGAAAGCTCGCCTTCTTCGCCGACCCCTTCGGCAACCTGGTCGAACTCGCCGAGGTGCTGCCGTGAGCGCGATCTTCATCATCGGAGCCGGCCCCGGAATCGGCGAGGCCGCGGCCGAGCGGTTCGGGCGCGAGGGCTGGAAGGCCGTTGTTTCAAGCCGCAGCCCGAAGAACCTGGATCCGATGGTCGCTCGGCTGACGGGCAAGGGCATAGAGGCGCACGGTGTTGTACTCGACGCCACCAGCGCCGCCAGCCTGCGTGTCGCGATGCGCACGGCCGACCGGATTTCCGGCGGCCTCACTGCGGTGCTCTACAACGCCGCCTTCGTCCGTCAGCAGGACCTGTTCAGCATGACGGACGCCGAGGTCGAGAGCGACGTGGCGGTCAACATCACGGGCGGCTTCCACGCGATCAGGGCCGCGGCGGAGACCTTCGGCGACCGGGGCGGTTCGATCCTCGTCACCGGCGGCGGGCTCACGGTGGAGCCGCACGCCTCCTACGCCAGCCTCGGGGCGGGCAAGGCGGCGTTGCGCAACCTCGTCCAGGGACTTGTACCGGAGCTTGCCGCGCGGGGGACCAGGATCGGCGCCGTGACGGTCTCGACGCTGGTCGACCCGCATTCGACCGAAGCCCGCGGCGTCGCCGACGCGCTGTGGAGGCTCGCGGCCGACGCCGACGCAGGCTGGGAGATCGCGTACCCCGCCGCTTGAAGGACGGCGCCCGCCGCCGCTTGGCGGCAGGCGCGCCCCCGCGAGAGAAGCGTGGCTCAGCCCGCCGGACAGGCTGCGCCCGTCTCGATCCAGGCTCCGATCAGCTCTCCGAAGCCGTGCTGCGTGCCCGGGGCCGGCGCTCGCCCTTCGCCCGGCCTCCACGCCCAGCCGACCAACCCGTCATGCATCATGTGCTCGTGGATCATCGCGAGCGTCCGGCCGCCGTTGAGCGCCGGATCCTTAAGCTGGCGGCAGATCTCCGTGACCGACTTGCCCTGCCAGGCCATCGAGGCCGGAGCCAGATGCCAGAGCGGATGGCCGGGCACTGTCGCGGGAGAGGCACCTTGCGTGTCGAAGTTCTCCGACTGGTGGCAGGCCTTGCAGTGCAGACCAGCGACGCCGTGGCCGGCGGTTCCGCCGAGAACCAGCGGCCGGTGCGCATGCATGTCCGCTCCTTGAGTCGGCGTGCGCCTCGCCGGGTGGCAGTTGAGACAGCGCGGGCTCTGGATGACGCGCGCGGCCTCGGTGAACAGAGCGGCGGAGCGTTCGGCCCGGTCTTGAATCGAGGCGAAGTCTCCGGGCTCTTTCAGAGATCGTACGCTCCCGATTGCCGACGGCGTTGGGGAGACGGTCGGGGCGTCCGTGGACGACGACGCTCGCCCGGCCAAGCCGATGAGCGCCGTCGCCAGCGACAAAGCGGCGACTGCGGTGGCGAGACGATAATGATGAAACGCCATCTCACGCCTCCTTGAGCCGCTCGGCGTCGAGCGGAAGCGCTGCGACCTGCCGGCCGAGCACCGCGCTGACCGCGTTCGCGACGGCTGCGATCGCCGCCGCCGTCCCCGGCTCGCCGACGCCGCCGGGATCTTCCCCGCTCTCGATGATGTAGACCTCGACCGGCGGCGCCTCGTTCATTCGGAGCACGCGGTTGGTGTCGAAGTTGCCCTGCTCGACGCGGCCCTTCGCGACCGTGACGTTGTCAAACAGCGCGCTCGACACGCCGAAGATCGCGCCGCCCTCGATCTGCGCCTTCACGATGTCCGGGTTGATCGCAAAGCCTGTGTCGACCGTGGCGACGATCCGTTTCACCGTGACCTCGTTGGCCTCATCGACATGCGCCTCGGCCACCATCGCGACGTAGCTCGCAAAGTCGGCGCAAAGCGCGACGCCCCGCGCGGTGCGAGGCGGCAGCGGCGTCCCCCAGCCCGATTTCTCCGCCACGAGATCGAGCGCCGCCAGCATGCGTGGCTGGCTCCTGAGGAGCGGACGCCGATAGGCGATCGGATCCTGCCCGGCCCGCCGCGCGAGCGCGTCGATCACGCTTTCGACGATGAAGACGTTGCGCGTCGCGCCGACCCCGCGCCAGTTCCCGGTGTTGAGGCCGGCCGGCGCCTCGTTGCGTACGAACTCGATGAGAAGGTTCGGAAAGTCGTACGGTCCGTTCGCGCCGCCAACGATGTCGAGGTCGACGCCGTCCTTCTGAAACACGGGAAGGAAGCGCGCCATGATGTTCGGCCCGACGATGCGGTGCCGCCAACTCGTCGGCGCGCCGGCGGCGTCGAGCGCGACCGTGACCCGACTGTGATTGTGGAAGCGATAGTAGTCCTGTCGCGTGTCCTCCTCGCGGCTCCAGACCACCTTGACGGGACCGTCGACCTGCTTCGCGATGCGCACCGCCTGCGCCACATAGTCGACCTCAAGCCTTCGCCCAAAGCCCCCGCCGAGCAGGTGGTTATGGACAGCGACTCTGTCGGCCGGCAGACCGGATACTTCCGCCGCGATCGCCTTTGCGCGGGTGAGCGACTGGCAGCCCACCCAGACCTCGCAGCGATCCGCGGTCACATGCGCCGTGCAGTTGAGCGGCTCCATCGCCGCATGAGCCATCATGGGTAGCCGGAACGTCATCTCGTGGATCGCGGCCGCGCCCGTTTCGGCGGCGACGACGTCGCCGGCCTTGGCCGCGATGAGTCCGGTCTTCTCAAGCGCGGCGTCGGCGCCGGCCACCATGTCGGCGGTGGCGAGCGCTGCGATCGCGCCATCGTCCCAGGCGATCTGAAGCGCCGCGAGACCCTTCTTCGCGGCCCACGTGGTGTCCGCCACCACGACAACCGCATTTCCGATCGAGACAACCTGGCGGACGCCCGAAACCTGGAGCGCCTTCGCGTCACCGACGTTCTTCAGCGCGCCACCGAGAACCGGACTGGCCTGAACCATCGCGTAGCGCAGCCCGGGCGGGTGGGCGTCGATGCCGAAGAGCGCTGAGCCGTCGGTCTTGGCCGCGGTGTCGACGCGCCGGGTCGGCTTGCCGAGCACGCGATAGGCGGCGCGCGCCTTGGGCTCCGGCTTTTCCGGCACGGGAAGGCGGGCGGCGTCAGCCGTCAGCTCGCCGTAGCCGAGCCTGCGTCCAGTCGGGCGATGCGTGATCGCGCCCCCGCGCGTCTCGCACTCGTCCGGCGTGACTGACCTATTGAAGAAAACTACTCAATGCTCGCTCGACCCAATCTTGGTCATCTCTCGATCTTCGCTGCGGTCGCGCGCCTGGGGAGCTTCCGGCTTGCCGCCGTTGAGCACGCGGTATCGGTCTCCGCGGTCAGTCATGCGATCCGTGCGCTTGAGGAGCGGCTTGGCGTCACCCTGCTGAACCGCACCACCCGCAGCGTCTCGCTGACGGACGCGGGCGCCCGCCTGCTGGAGCGGGTCCAGCCGGCTCTCGCGTTGCTTGGTGGGGCCGTCGAGGAGATGAACGATTTCCACGCGAGCCCGACCGGCATGCTACGGATCAACACGTCGCGGGCGGCAGCTCATCTTGTTCTCGCGCCGCTTGTTACGCGCTTCCTCGACCAGCATTCGGGGGTTCATGTCGAGATCGTCGACGAAGACAGTCTTGGGGACGTCGTGGCCGCCGGCTTCGACGCGGGCGTCCGCTTCATGTCGAGCATCCCGCAGGACATGGTCGGCGTGCGCATCAGTTCTCCTAAACGCTGGGCCGCAGTCGCCGCCCCCGGCTATTTCGCCAGCCGGAGTCGGCCCGAGACGCCGCTAGATCTTCTCCCCCATGACTGCGTCCGGTTTCGGTTCCCTAACGGAAGGCTGTTCCACTGGGAGTTCGAGAAAGCCGGCGAGCGGTTCGACATCGATGTGAAGGGCCGTCTGACGCTCGGCGACCAGAGTCTGATGATCAAGGCCGCGTTGGACGGGGCCGGGATCGCCTTCATCTTCGATGAGTTCGTCGAAGAGCATCTGGCGACGGGGCGACTTGAACGCGTGCTCGCAGACTGGTGTCACGCGTTCCCTGGCTTCATGCTCTACTACCCGCGTCAGAGGGCGACGTCTTCCGCGCTTCGGGCCTTCGTGGACATGGCTGCATGGCGCGATCGCGGTTCGTCAGCCGACTGAGCGCAATTCCCAAATCGCGCCAGGAGCGGACATCAGACGGCTTCCCCTAAGCGGAAATTGGATCAGGCGGCCGATCCGGCTTGGGCAGGATCGGCCGCCTCGCCGCGAGCGTTGTAGGCGACGCGCACCGGTCAAGCCGAACTCGCCGACGCCCTTTGACTGCACGCACGAGATGGTCGGGTCCAACGGGTCGACGAGCAAGGCGTCGAGATGCGGAAAGTCGACATGGATCGGAAGCTGGTAACCGGCGATGTCGCCGACCTCTTAGATCAACGTCCAGGCCGCTCCACTCGCCTCGATGCGGCCTACAGGTGTAGCGCGGGCTGCGGTTAGTCGGGCAGCGGGTTTGTCGTCGCGAACGAGTAGCGCGCGATCTTCCACACGTCGTCATCGCCCTTTTGGAAGATGAACAGTTCATGGTTTGCGTCGGGGACGCGCTGTTTGATCGCATTCACGGTCACGTGCCCGTTCGAGCTCGTCCGGACGAACGCCCAGTTCGGAGCGACCTGTACGACCTCCTCGACCGTCAACTCGGTGTCGAAGGTGATCGTCTGGAAGATGCCGCCGTAGGCGGCCCGGATTGCGTCGGCGCCAACCAACGAAGGGCTGTTCGGGGCCATGAAGACGCCGTCGGGCGCGAATACGGTCAGCACCTTGTCCGCGTCCGAGGCGTTCAGCGCCGTCTCGTAGGTTTGCAATACGCCTTGGATGTCAGTCTGGACGGTAGCTTCACCGGCGGATTTCACGAGCTTTTTCATACTTTCATAGGTCCTCTGCTTAGTTTAATTTAATAAATCGCCACGGATGCAACAATTGTTGTACTGATCAATTCAGTCTCATCCGACTGCCTCGTTGATCGATGACGGCCGACGGCCAACGCAGTTCGACTTTTGCTTGCGCGGAAGGAAGACGATGCCCGCCGCGGAGCACCACCTCAAAATACTGCCATTCCCCGTTCCAGCGCGGTAGCATCGGTTTGGGGTGCGCTGTGTTGCGCATTGGGGAACGCGTGATGGATATTGAAGACCTGCGGACATTCGTCGAAGTCGCCGACGCGCGCGGAGTTACCCCTGCCGCTAGGCGGCTTGGAATATCCAAGTCGATTGTCAGCCGTCGGCTGGTCCGGCTAGAGGCGGAGCTCGGCGTGCAGCTTCTGTCCCGAACGACGCGCGGAGCCGCGCTTACGGAAGCGGGCGTCACGTTCAGGGACCATGCCGCCAAGGTCGCCGCCGAGATTGACCTCGCGAAAGACGCGGTCATGCCCGCCGGCGAGCTGCGCGGCCGGCTGCGCATAACCGCTCCGCTCTCGTTCGGCCCGACCCACTTTGCGCCGGTGCTTGCAGACCTCGCGACGCGGCATCCGCAGCTCCATGTCCACGCAAGCTATACGGACCGAATTGTCGACCTCATTGCGGAGGGGTTCGACTGCGCGATCCGCGTCGGTAATCTGCCTGACTCAAACCTCCTCGCGAGAAGGGTCGGCCCGATCTACGCAAAGTATGTGGCGGCCCCGAGCTATCTGGAGAAGCATGGGTCACCCGAAACGCCTGAGCAGCTCGTGACCCATCAAGCGGTGATGCAGGGTACGGAAACGTGGCCCGCCATGGACGGCGACAAGGTCATCTCGATGCGGCCGAACGGGCGGTTCAAGGCTGACAACGGCGTCGCCCTCGTGGCCGCCGCATTGGCGGGGATCGGCGTCGCCGTGCTCCCCGTTGCTCTCATCCAAGAGCATCTGGATACAGGCGCGCTGGTTCCAGTGATGCGGCGCTATCCCGTTCCAGAGCTCGGCGTCTTTGTTGTGCGGCCTCCAGGGCAGCACCCGCAACGCAAGATCCGGGTGCTCACCGAGATGCTAATCGAATGTTTTGGGGTTCATGAGGCTGTGGCCTGATGAAGACACGCCAAATAAAGCCACACTGCCGATGCTGCGGCGCCTCGCGTCGAAACATGGCGCTATGACGCCGCGCGGGAATAGCGGTCGTTATTGTCATCGCGAGGCAGTTTGCACGGGGCGAGCATCAATCCGGCGTACCCCGAACGCGTCATCGAGGGCGTAGACGCCGGGGGCGACCTGAGGGACGCTGGGCGCAGGCGCCGAGCCCGATCGCGAGGAGCGCGACCAGGCCAAGGCATAGATGCCTTGGGAAGCTTGGACCGTCATCATAGGGCGCCGTTTCCCGCTGGCCGATGATCTGAGATGCAGGCCGAAGGCTCAGGACATGGCCGGCGCGGGCGGTTCCGGCTCGTTCGGCAACGGGATGAACTCCTCGTCGTCGGCGTCCGGCAGCTTCATCCGTCCGGCCTTCCAGTCCGCCGCCGCCTGCGCGAGCCGATCCTTCGACGAGGACACGAAGTTCCAGTAGAGGAACCGCTCGCCGACTGGCTCGCCGCCGAGCACCATCACCGCCGAACGCTCCAGGGCCCGAACGCGCGAAGCCGCCGGGCCGAGCACCAGCATCTTCCCGGCCTCGTAGCAGGCGCCGTCGAACTCCACCCCGCCGGTCGCGATATAGAGCGCGCGCTCCTTGTGACCGAACGGGATCTCGGCGGTCGCGCCCGGCTCCATGTCGAGATGGGCGTAGAACAGCGGCGAATGCGTCTTGGCGCCGGCGGTCAGTCCATAGGCGCTTCCGGCGATGAGCTGCCCATGGACGCCGGCGTCGCTCCACTGCGGCAGGTCGTTTCCCGCGTGATGCGAAAACGACGGCGCGATCTCTTCCAAGCCCGTCGGCAGCGCCACCCACGCCTGGACGCCGTGCAGGCGGTCGCCAACGGCGCGCGCGCGTTCGAGCCGCTCGCTGTGGGTGATGCCGCGTCCGGCGGTCATCCAGTTGACCTCCTGCGGCCGGATCGCCTGCTCGTAGCCGAGGCTGTCGCGATGCATGATCTCGCCCGAAAACAGGTAGGTGACGGTCGACAGGCCGATATGCGGGTGCGGGCGTACGTCGACGCTGCGGTCGACGCCCGCCGCGAGATCGAGCGGCCCCAGGTGGTCGAAGAAGATGAACGGGCCGACCATGCGCCGCTTCGCAAAGGGCAGCACGCGGCCGACCTCGACGCCGCCGCCAAGACTGCGGCGCCGCTGTTCGATGACCAGTTCGATCATGCCGTCTCCTTGCTTGCTTCCGGCTTTTGGGCCGCCCGGACGATCGGCGCGACTTCGGCGCCCAAAAGGTCGATCGAGCGCTTCATCGCCGCCGTTTCGAGCGAGGCCGTGCTCATCTGGAAGGTGATCCGCGACAGACCGCCGAGCGTCTCGCTGGCCTGGAGCATCTTGGCTGCAACCGTTTCGGGAGCGCCGACCAGGAAGGCGCCCTCGGGGCTCGCCAGGGCGTCGAACTGCTGGCGGGTCGGCGGCGGCCAGCCGCGCTCCCGGCCGATCGTGGCCGTCAGATGCGCCCATCCGGGAAAGAAGGCTTCCCTTGCCGCCAAGTCGGTCTCGCCGACGAAGCCCATGGCGTGGACCCCCACCTTGAGCGTCTCGGGACTGTGCCCGGCCTGCAGGCCAGTCTCGCGATAGAGATCGACGAGCAGGCGGAAGCGTTCGAAGCCGCCCCCGATGATCGCGACCATCAGCGGAAGCCCGAGTTCGCCGGCGCGAGCGAAGGACTGTGGGGTGCCGCCGACGCCGACCCAGATCGGCAGCTGCTTCTGATGCGGGCGCGGGTAGACGCCCTGGCCAGTCAGAGACGGACGAAAGCGGCCTTCCCAGACGGGACTGGTCATTCGCCCAAGCTGCAGGAGCAGGTCGAGCTTCTCCACGAAGAGCGCGTCATAGGCGCGAGGGTCGAGGCCGAACAGCGGATACGCCTCGCCGAACGATCCTCGACCGACCACGAGTTCTGCACGACCCTTGGAGATCAGATCAAGCGTCGAGAACTGCTGGAAGACCCGGACGGGGTCGGCGGCGCTCAGCACCGTCACTGCGCTCGTCAACCGGATACGGCTGGTGCGGGCCGCCGCCGCGGCCAGGATGATCGCAGGCGCGGAATCCAGAAACTCGGAGCGGTGATGCTCGCCGACGCCGAACACGTCGAGCCCAACCCGGTCGGCGACCTCGATCTCATCGAGAAGATCGGCCATCCGGTCGGTCGCCGAGGGAAGCCGACCGGTAACCGGATCGGGAAGGATCGCGGCGAAGCTGTCGATGCCGATGTCCATGCGTTGTCCTTGAACTGCGAATTTGGCCGGCCGCGAACCCGTCGGTCAGACGTGGAAGTTCGCCACGGCGCCGGTCATCTGGATGGCCTGCGACGGACCCGTACCCCGACCGAAAAGTCCGCGCGCGAAGACGCCGAATGACGCCGATAGGTTCAGCCTCCGACAGCTCGGTCGAGCCGTTGTTCGCGATATGCGTCTTGTAGCTGATGCGCGGTAGCGCCATTCCACGACAAGCCGTGTCGCGTAACGAGGAACGCAAGATGGACATCAAAGAGCTACGGACCGTCGCGTAAGTCGCCAAGCCAGGGAGCGACGACCACGCTCGACGGACTGGCGTCTCAAAGTCGATGGTCAGCCCTCGAGGAATAAGTCGCTTGCGTATCTCTTGAGTCAGAGCTTGTACGGGGGCCGCACGAGCTAACCGCCGCATTTCGTTCCGCAAACCGCTACACAGCGTATCCCGAATTGGCGCTACCGCTGTGCGTTCGGGCGGGTCACTCTCCGCAACCCACGGCGGCGTCGGCGTCGACGCTTCGTGGGCGAACGCTCGCTGACGACGGACGAAAGCGCGCGCATGCCGGACAAGCGGTTCGGCGGCTGGCTCGCAGGTCATCCCAGGGACGCGGCCCGAGAAAGGCGAAGCCGATGGACGCGGCCTATATCTCCGCGCTTGCAGCCCTTGCGGGGTCGGCCATCGGCGCGCTCGCGTCCTTCGCCACCACCTGGCTGACGCAGCATTCTCAAGAGCGCGCGACCCTGCTGGTTCAGGACCGCGCGCGCCGGGAGGCGCTTTACGGCGAATTCATCCGGGAGGCCTCGACCTTGTTCGGCGACGCTTTCCGGCATGAACTCGACGATCCGGCCAAGCTCGTGAACCTCTATGCTCTGGTGAGCAAGATCCGACTGTTCGGAGAGCCGGAAACGCTGAAGGAGGCCGAACGCGTTATATGGCGCATCGGCGAGACCTATTTTTCGCCGAACAAGGATCTCTCGGCCTTCGCGGACATCAGCCACGCAAACGACCTCGACCCGCTTCGCGACTTCTCGAGCGCTTGTCGAGCTGAACTCGCGATCGCCAGACGATGAGCCTTCAATAGCCGCCTCCATCAGTTGCTGAAAATATCGGTTGACCTGCCGATGCCCCTGATCGCCGGGCCCGGCACGCCGCGCTTGTCCGCGCGCCAGGGCGCCGTCTCGCCATTTCCGCGATCGCGGGAGCGAAGTGGTATTGGCCGAAGCTGAGCGGCGCGGCGATCCGCAGGCGGCTGCGGAGGTCGCCAGCGGGCAGGATCGTCTCCATCGCCTCGTCGACCTCAGCACAGGCTCTCACCGCATGGTCGCGAAACGTGAGGCCGGCTTCCGTGAGGGCCGCACCGTGGATTGTTCACGCCAGCAGCTGGACCCCGAGATCCGCCTCGAGCCGGCGCGCGGCGGGCGATACGCCGCCGGCGTGGGCGACCTCCACGAAGGTCCGCAACTCTTCGATGTCCAATTCGGCGTTCCTGATTGCGCGACACAGCTTGGCAGAAAACGGCGCTACCGCATCACGTTCTGAAATGACATTCCCTCAATCAGGCAGCGTCGCAGACGGCGCATGTCTCGCCGTCAACAGAACTCGCTCACATCGGCGGCAGGGGATGTCTTCATGACCTTTCGTAACGGCCTTGCGTCGCTTCTTCGTCCTGACGATTCCGTCGTCGTGCTGATTGACCACCAGCCATTCCAGCTCGCGAACCTCAACAGCCACGATCCGCAGATGGTGATCAACAATACGGCGGCTCTGGCTAAGGCCGCCAAGGCGTTTGACGTCCCCGTCATCCTGACAAGCGTGATCGCCGCCCAAGGCGGCTTCATCTTCCCCCAGATCACCGACGTGTTCCCCGATCAGGAGGTCATCGACCGGACGCTCATAAACACTTGGGAGGACCCGGCGGTGGTGGACGTCGTCAAGGCCACGGGCCGCAAGCAACTCATCATTGCGGGTCTCTGGACCGAAGTTTGCGTCGCAATGCCTGCGATTCAGGCTATCGGCGAAGGCTGGGACACGACGGTGGTCACCGACGCCTCGGGCGGCGTCTCGGTCGAGTCTCATCAGGTGGCGATCCAGCGCATGATCGCAGCCGGCGTAAACATGATGACCTGGCTGGCGGTGGCGGCCGAATGGCAGCGCGACTGGGCCCGAACCGAGACGGTCCCGGCGCTGGCGGAGGTGTTGAAACAGCACGCCGGCGCGACCGGCATCGCCTTCCTGTGGGAGCAGCAACTGCTCAACACGCCGGTTCCGACGAAAGCCGTGCGCTGATCGAAGCGAGCTGACGGTGCTCTTCAGCGGCGTCGCGACCGCGCCTGTCGGGTGTAGAGCCCCGTCTTCCTACAGCACTCGGAAGATCGATGGACGGTCAGTCGTCTCCGACCGCTTCCGAACTCTGAGAGCCGGAAGGACGCTTTTCCATGAAGATCACCAAGTCCGACGACCTGTCGGCATCATCACTTGCTGTGGTCCTAGAATTTTGTCGAACACCGCGCCCGACAAAACTTAAGCTGCAGCCCAACGCCTTGTCGCTCCAGATGCCATCTACGTGTCGTTGAATTTCGACAATCCGGAGCTGAAGAAGATCGAGCCATGGACCGTGACGTGACCCCCTGAAACTCCTCCACGGATAGCTAGAGTCCGCCCCAGCACGAGGGACGGATGAAGAAGTCACGGTTCACGGACGAGCAGATCATCGCGATCCTGCGTGAGCAGGAGGCGGGCGTTGCGACCGTGGAGGTCTGCCGGAAGCACGGCGTCAGCTCGGAGACGTCGGTTGCAGCGAACCAACGGTGGAGCCTGGACTTCCTGTCGGACCAACTCACGGACGGGCGCCGCTTCCGGATCCTCGCCGTGATCGACGGCTGCACGCGGGAATGCCTGGTGCTCGCCGCCGACACCTCGCTGTCCGGCCTGCGGGTCGCCCGCGAGCTCAACGACATCGTGCGCCGGCGTGGCCGGCCGACGACGATCGTCAGCGACACCGGCACGGAGTTCACCTCGAACGCGATCCTCGGCTGGGCGGACGAGACCGGCGTCGGCTGGCGTTACATCGCGCCAGGCAAGCCGCAGCAGAATGGCTTCATTGAGAGCTTCAACGGCCGGCTGCGCGACGAACTCCTCAACGAGACGCTGTTCCGGTACGTTGCCTCACGCCCGCGCTGTGCTCCCGACGTCACGGGCGGCACGTGAGCGCCAAGCTCACATGGGGCGATGTTCGATCCAGGCCCCGAGCGCCCGGGTCAATCCCGTTCCGGGCTTCGCGGGGGGACGAGCGAAACGCCCCGCGCGCGCCGGGATCGTCTGAAGGCGAGCGAGCAACGTCGCCTGGCCGATCGCGGCGTCCAGAGGATCAATCAGCGGAACCGGAACCCGCGCCGCCACTTTGGCGGCGAAGCCGGTCAACGGCGCGCCGGCAAGGATGACGGCGTCCGCCTTGTCGGTCTCGATCGAGCGCAGACACAGCTCGACCAGTTGCGACTCCAGTTCGCTCTGGACGTCGTTGATCGACGCGAACGGAACGTCCGGCACGCGGATGCCGGCGCAGCGGCCCTGGAGGCCGCTGAGCGCCACGGCGTCCTCGTACCAAGCGGTGAGCGTGGGGGAAAAGGTCACGATCGAGAACCGCTGCGCGAGCATGCACGCCGTAAGCATCGCGGCTTCCGCCATGGCGGTCACGGGGAGGTCGAACAGCTCTCGCGCCGCAATCAGCCCCGGGTCGCCGAAGGCGCCGATCACCACGGCGTCCACGCCGCCTTGATGCGTGGCGATCATCTCCAGCGTCGCCGCGCCGGCGATCACGGATTCCGCGCGGCTGGCGATGTAGGGCATGCCATGCGGCGCCGTCAGGGCGACGAGCTCGACGTCCGGCGCCAGAGAGCGGGAGGCGCTCGCCACCATGCGTTCCGTCATCGCGACGGAGGTGTTGGGATTGATCAGGAGGATGCGCATCCGCTCAGCTCCCACGCGCCCGGACCCACAGGGCCTCGATGGCGAGGGCGGCGTCACGGCGGACCGCGTCGGCGTCCACCCGGGTCGGCTTTCCATCCACAACCATCAACTCGCCGTCCACGGCGACGACCTCGGCGTCCCGACCCTGGGCGACGTGGACGAGGTTGCCGAGGGCGTTGGTCATCGGCGTGAGATGCGGGCGACGGAAATCGAAGGCGACGAAATCCGCGCGCTTGCCGATCTCGATGCTGCCGATCTCGTCCTCGAGCCCCATGGCGCGCGCGCCCGCGAGGGTCGCCATCTCGAACACGGTCTCGGGCTGCCAGTCGGGCGTGACCGCGCCGAGCTGGATGCGACCGACCGCGAGCGCCCAGCGCATCACCTCCACCATGTCGGCGTGCATGTTGTCGGTGCCGAGCGTGAGCTTGGCTCCTGCGGCGCGCAGCCTGTGCGTCGGCGCGATCGTCGCCCCCGTCGCGTTGCCCTTGGCGATGTGCGCGACATGGACGCCGGCATTCCCGATGCGCGCGATGTCGCCGTCGCTGACGTGGATGCAATGCGCCGCAGTGAGCCGGTCGTTCAGCAGGCCGAGCTCATCCAGCAGTTCGGGCGGGCTCATGCCGTCGCGCTCGCGGATCCGGGCGAGCTCGACCTTGCTCTGCGAGAGATGGGTCGTCACCCGAAGCCCAGTGTCTTCCGCGGCCCGCGCGATGCGCCGCAGGAAGGGCGTCGAGCACGTGTCGGGCGCATGCGCGGCGAGTTGCACACCGATGCGGCCGCCGCTCTTGCCGTCGTAACGCTCCGCCAGCGCGATCGCCTCGCCCAGCGTCTTGTCGCCGATGGCGTCGACATGATCCCAGCGCCCCACCGAGACGCCGGAGAAATCGACGTCGTGAATGCGGCCGCATGACCACACCCGAAGGCCGACGTCCGCCATGGCGGGCGTGACGACGTCGGCGTGCACGAAGGTGTCGTTGATCAGCGTGGAGCCGAACAGCAGCGCCTCCAGCGCGCCCAGCCGTGCGATGGCGTAGGCCTCGTCCGGCGTGACCATGTGGCCCTGCGGAATGCCGGGCGTGTAGGCCGGCGCGAACCCAAGGTCCTCGGCGACGCCGCGCACCATGCTGAGGTTGGCGTGCGTGTGCACGTTGATCAGGCCCGGCGTGACGACGCGGCCGGGAAGATGAAGGCTGCGGTGGGCGCGGAGCGGCGCGGCGTCCCTGGATGCGGCTTCGATCCGCGCGAAGCGGCCGTCCGAGATCGCGATCACGGCGTCGTCGATGGCGTGCGACGCCGGCGCCCCCGTGAGGACCGTGGCGCCGGTGATGACCAGATCGTAGAGCGGCTCGGACATGGCGCTATCGATTCAGAATGTGGGAGAGGAAGCGCTGCGTCTTCTCTTCTCGCGGAGCGGAGAACACGGCCTCGGGCGAGCCCTGCTCGACGATATGGCCGTCGGCCATAAAGATGAGCGTGTCGGCGACGCGCCGCGCGAAACTCATCTCGTGGGTGACCACGATCATGGTCATGCCTTCGCGCGCCAGAGCGCCCATAACGTCCAGGACCTCGTGGACCAGCTCGGGATCGAGCGCGGAGGTCGGCTCGTCAAACAGGATCAGGCGCGGGTCCATGGCCAGCGCGCGGGCGATGGCGACACGCTGCTGCTGGCCGCCCGACAGCTGCGAGGGGCGCTTGTGCATGTGCTCGGCGAGGCTCACCCGGGCGAGCTGCTCCGCCGCGCGCGCTTCGGCCGCCTCGCGGGACAAGCCGAGCACCTTTCGCGGACCGATCGCCACGTTCTGCGCCGCGGTGAGGTGCGGGAACAGGTTGAAGCGCTGGAACACGAAGCCGAACTTGCGCCGCTGAAGGGCGAGCTGGGACTCGGTCAGGGGCGTCCAGCGCGCCGCTTCGCCCACATAGGCGCCGCCGATCGGTTCGCCCGTGAGCTCGATCGTCCCGGCGTCCGGCGTCTCCAGATGGTTGAGGCAGCGCAGCACCGTGGTCTTGCCGGAGCCGGAAGGCCCGATCAGCACCATCGTCTGTCCCGCCATGACGTCGAACGAGATGCCCTTCAGGATCTCTCGTTCGCCGTAACGCTTGCGCAGTCCCCGCACCGAGAGCAACGGCCGTTCGCCAGCCAGCCTTGAGGGATCGGTTCGCGTTTCGAGGGGCATGGCGATCACCAGGCTGGGAGCCGCCGCTCGATCACCCGCGAAATCCACGAAAGCACGGAGATGATGGCGTAATAGTAGATGGCGAGAAGGGCGAAGATCTCGAGCGGAGCAAAGTGCGTGGCGATGATCGCCTGCCCCGAGCGCGTCAGCTCGTAGACCGAGATGACCGAGAGCAACGACGTGTTCTTCAGGAGGGTGATCACGTCGTTCGTCAACGCCGGCATCATGGGCCGGATCGACTGCGGCAGCAGGACGTAGAGCAAGATGCGGCCCTGCGTCATGCCGATCGACTTGGCAGCTTCGGTCTGGCCCTTCTCGACCGCCCCGACCGTGCCGCGCACGACCTCGGCGACATAGGCGGCGCAGTTGAGCGACAGCGCGATCACGCCCGACCAGAACTCGCCAGGACGCCAGCCCATGAGCGGCAGCCCGAAGAACACGATGAAGATCTGGATAAGTAGAGGCGTGCCACGGATGAAATCCACATAGGCGCGCACCAGCCAGCGCGCCCACGGCCATCCGCCGAGCGAGACGAGACCGAGCGCTACGCCTCCGGTAAGGCCGAGCAGCGCCGCGAGCGACGCGATTCTCAGCGTCGTCACCGTGCCTTCGGCAAGAAGGGGGATGGCCATCTCGACGACGGCCCAATCTATGGTCATGGCATCGCGATCCGCGATCGGCTGGCGGGGGCGCCCGTCGGCGGGCGAGGCGGGACAGGCGGCTCGCCACCGCCGTCCCGTCGGGCGGTCAGGAGAAGTCGGGCACCTTGTCGGCCAGCTTCATCTGCGTGCCGAACCACTTTTCCTGCAGCTTGTAGATCTCGCCGTTGGCCTTCAGAGCCTCGATGCGCTCGTTGAGGAAGCCGATCAGCGCCGTGTCTTCCTTCCGGGCGCCGATGCCGGCCCAGTTGCGCGGACCGATGTCGCGGACGATGGCGTACCGGCCCGGGGCGTCCTTCAGCACCTGGGTGAGCGTCGCGAGCGAGTTGATGACGCCGTCGACGGATCCTTGCGCGAGCGCGAGATAGGCGGCCGGATGGTCGTCGTAGGCCTTCACCTCGGAGAAGCCCTTGCCGGCGCTCGCCTTCAGTTTCGCGTCGAGCGCGGCTTTCATGGTGTCGCCCGCCGAGCCGAGCTTCACGGCGAGCACCTTTCCGGACATGCCGTCGATGCTCTTGATCGTGTCCACGTCGGAGGAGCGGATCAGCATCTCCTGCGTCGCTTCAGTGTAGGGGATGGAATAGCCGACCTTCGCCACCCGCTCCTTGGAGTAGGTGAGCGAGGTCATGATCACATCGAAGTTGCCGGCATAGAGCGCGGGTATGACGCCGGCCCAGGCCGTGTCGATGAACTCCACCTTGACGCCCAGCGGGGCGAAGAGCTGCTTGGCGAGGTCGACGTCGTAGCCGACGATTTCGCCCTTATCGCGGAACGTGAAGGGTCGGTAGGCCGCCTCGACGCCGACTTTCACCACGCCGGCGGCTTTGATGGCGTCCAACGTCAGCGGCTCGGCCCGAACCGGCGCGCCAGTCAGCGGAAGGAGGGCCGTCGCCGCGAAGAGCAGGGTGGACAGACCGAGGAAGCGGCGCCACGCGGCGCCGATGGACGAAAGGCGGGAGGACATGGCTTTCGCTTTCTATCTCAACGCGTTGCGGTGGAGCCAACCAGCAGTCAGATTGCATTCCATTTGATTTATATAAGCATGTACATAAGCTTAGATGGAAAAATCGAGCCCATGCCCGCTTATAAGTTGAGCAGGACCCCGCCCATTTGCGCGCCGCCACGGCGTGGTCTGCGAAAATCCGGCGTGGGCCGTGGCGAACGCGCGGCCGTTTCCTGTTTGCAACGCGCACCTTGGCGGCGCGTGGATGCGGGACGCACGCCGCCGAGGCTGCTGGAGACCCGCAGCGCCTGCCTATTATTTCAGCCGGAGAAAGCAGAACTCCGATGCGCGCTGCGCGTCAGATGACCGCCGCCTGGTCGACGACGGCGTCGAGCGGCGTCGCCTCGCGAACGGCTGCGGTGAGGACTGCGCAGACGGTTTCGCCGGTGCGGAGCAGATGACGCTTCCAGACGCGGCGCGCGGCGTCCGCGTCGCGGGCGTGCAACGCGGTCATCAGCGCCTCGTGTTCGTTCACCGACTCCTCCCACCGCCGCGGATCGACGATCGCCATGTAGCGACCGCGCCGCGCGCGCAGCATCAGGTTGGCATGGGTGGCGACCAGAACCGGATTGCGGGACAGGCGCACGAGCCTGTCGTGGATGGCGCTGTTGAGCTCGAAATACGGGTCTTTCTCCCGGCGATGATAGTGCGCCATCATGCGGGAGTGCATCTCGTCGAGCTCGTCGAGATCGGCCGGCTCCAGCCGCAGGGCCGCGATCTCGGCCGCGAGGCTCTCCAGCCCGGCGATGACCTCGAACAAATCCGAGGCCTCCTCCGCGGTGAACGACATGATCCGGGCGCCCCGGTTCTGCGACAGCTCAATCAGTCCCTCGAGCTCCAGAAGCTTGAGGGCTTCGCGGAGGGGAGTCCGGGACACCGCCAGCGTTTCGCACAAGCTGCGTTCGACGATGCGCCCGCCCGCGGGCAAGTCTCCGCGAATGATCCGATCGCGCAGCGTGTTTGCGATCTGATGTGCGAAGGGTTCGCGCCGCGACAGCTTTGTCATGCTTGAGGATGGCGTCGTCCGTCGCGTTTCATCGCTAGGCCTCGATGGCAATGTCGGTCACCTGTTGAACGAGACGTGAGCCACAACGAGCAGCTGACGGTCGCTACCCATAACCCCCACGAACCCGACGGGCAAAACGAGAGACGCTGATAGGCGAGAGGGAACGGTCGATCGCCGCGCGAAGCAGTGCGCGACCCCAGCGTAGCCGCGGCTCGGCGCCAGCTGCGGACATTGTTCTCAAACCCAGAAGCGGTCACTAACTCTCGGCTTAGACCTGACATGATCGGCACCGCCGAGCTGAGTCGTGCGAGCTCATTTCGGGGGGGGGCCGTGTCCGGTCATGAGCGCCCGACTTGCGGTCGACAAGAGCCTTCTAGCGGCCTCATCTCGCGAGCAGCTCGGTGTGAACTCCCACGTCCACAAAGCGCTCCTGATCGACCACTAAGATCGCGTCGGCGTTCTCGACCTTCCAAAGCCGCGCGGGCGGCAACCATCACCGCCTTATCTTTCGCCGGCGCCCATCAAGTATCTTGATCGGGGCGCGTTCAACATGGCCCGGACGTTAGGCCCATGGCGTCAACTTAGCGGAACGAGTGGGCAGGTTTTGCAGTAGTCGACATTCGGGGCTCGATATCGAAGACAACAGACGCGGCGGAGCCGCCTTCCTCCAGAATGATCGACCAGGGGTCGATAGAGTGGGTTCGATCGGCCGGCCCAGCTACGCGCCGACATGAGGGCGAGACCGGCGTTGATCGCATCTGCGTGCGCGCCAAAATCGCGGGCCTGCCGTACCACAGCGTCGAAGGCGTAACCGGCGTTGCTCCAGAACGCCTTGGGAGACGCTCCGCTGACCGAGGCGAGCGCCGCGATCAACGGAGTGACGTGAGCCTCGAAAATAGCGTCGAAACGCTGGGCCGCCCGATCGAGCGACACCGGCGCGCCGGCATGCGGGAGAACGATCTGTTTCGTGCATCCCCGTTCGTCGCTGACGACGCCGACTTGGTTGATCGCGACCGGAAGATCGAGCTCGAGGAGCAGATTGGCCGCTAGCGCGGCGGGGATAAGCGTGGAGAAATGGCTCTTCGACCAGATCGACGCGACGGCGCGACGGTCGCCGTCATCATAAAACGATGCGAGGCGTTCGATACGATTGCGCAGTATCGCATGGTTCAGCAAGTCCGAAGCCGGCTGGACGTTCTCGGCGGCAGCCAGCGTCAAGCTGTTGGCGAAGGGCTCGAGTGGCCCCCTGAACAGGGGAGCGAGTGTCGGGATGATCATCTGCTCGTCAATACCATGGGGCGAAATAACGTCGGGCGATCAGACACGGCAACGTTAAAAATGGCGGTTCAAAAAAATCACCCGCCGGGAGTCCTTAGCGCCTGGCGTCAATCGTCAGGTCTCATGAGTCGGACGGCCGCTGCGATCCAGGGGGTGGCGGCCGCAGGTGTCGTGAGACTGACGGGGGTCGATGAGTATGGCGCGGGGAACGCAGGGGAATGCGAGCAGGCTCGGCAGTCGTGCCGCCGTGCTTGCGGGCGCGTTGATTGTGATGACCGGCGCTCGCGCGGCGGCGGCGCAGACGGCGGCCGAGCGTGGAGGCATAACGGCGGCCGCGATCCCAGCTGGACCGCTGTCCTCGGTGCTCAATGCTTTCACGGCGCAAACGGGCCTGGAGGTTCTCATCGACGCCGGCGTCACGCAGGGAAAGCGCTCGCAGGGCGCGCGCGCCGGGCTGGCGCCCGCTCAGGCGCTGGCCTCGGTGCTTGCCGGAACCGGCGTGAGCGGGCGGATTGTCGAAGGGGGCCGGGTCGAACTCGTGACGGAGCCGACCGCCGACGTGGCGTTGGTCACCGGGCAGGTCGACGACGACGTGACGGCGCTTGAGCCCATCACGGTCTACGGCGAGAAGGCCGCAAGAGACTCGTCCCGGACCTACACCAGCGTCGGGGTGGTGACCGAAGAGGACCTTCGGAACTCCAGCGCCCGCGACGCGTCTCAAGCGTACAATCGCCTGGCCAACGTGCGCTCGTTTCAGTCGGCTTCGGGCAATGCGAGCATTGGGATCCGCGGCCTCAACGCCGAGGGCGTGACCCAGCCGAGCCGCGCCGCGCCGGTGATCTCCGTGCTCGTGGACGGCGCGCCCCAGAACATCGAGTCCATCCGCCGCGGCAGCCGCGGAATTTGGGACGTGGAGCAGATCGAGGTGCTCCGCGGACCGCAATCCACTCTGCAGGGTCGGAACTCGCTCGGCGGCAGCGTTCTGATCAAGACCAAGGACCCGACCTTCGAACCGGAGGTGATATTCGACGGTTCTCTCGGCACGGAGCGGTCGAAGTCCGCCGCGTTCGCGCTGTCAGGACCGCTGGTCAAGGATCAGGTGGCGGTGCGCATCGCGGGCCAGATCGCGCGTGAGGACAAGGACGTCGGCTACACCGCGCCTGGCTTCAAGGACCAGCTCCGGGACGAGTTCGAGCAACTGCGCGCCAAAGTGCTGGTCACGCCCGACGCCGTGCCGGGCTTCTCCGCGCTGTTCTCGGTGAGCCGCACGCATGACAAGCCGGGCTGGAGCTTCGTCTCCGGTCCGGACTTTTTCGACCGCAAGTTCGACCCCACCGTCGGCTTCGCGGCGGAGTTCCGCGACACCAAGGTCAATCGCTACGGCGCGGAACTGTCCTACGAGTTCGCGCCTGGCTGGAAGTTGACGTCGTTGACGACACTTTCGGAGTCCAATCTCGAGATCGAGACGCCGCCCGGCGCGGAGCTTACTCGGTACGACACCCGCGACGGCAAGGATCTCTCCCAAGACATCCGGCTTAATTTCGATCCGGAAGGATCGAACCTCTCGGGCGTCGTCGGTGTCTTCGCCGGGCGCTACACAAGCGACGTCGCGTCCGACATCACCACCAGCCAGCTCGCGCCCTTCGGCGTCCCGAGCGCGATCGTCCAGGACCTCAAGGCCAACCTCAAGACGACCTCGATCGCCGCCTATGCGGACCTCCGCTACAAATTCCTTGACCGCTGGACGCTGATCGCCGGCGGCCGGGTGTTGCGTGAGAAAGTCGGCGGCCGGTACGAAGGCCAGGCGATCGACATCGACTCCACCCTTGGATGCATCTTCCTCGGCTGTCCTTTCCCGGTCTACGGCTCGCTCAATGAACAGAGCTCGGTAAGCAAAACGGTGTTCCTGCCGAAGATCGGCCTCGCCTTCGATCTGACGAGCAACCAGACGATCGCCGCGACGGCGGCGAAAGGCTATCGGTCGGGCTTTGCAGAGGTGGTCGCCGGGACCACGACGCTGCGCCGGATCGCGCCGGAATATCTGTGGTCCTACGAGCTCGCCTACCGATCCAAGTGGTTCGACGACCGCCTGCAGGTCGACGCCAACGTGTTCTACTACGATTACAAGAACCAGCAGGTCATCTCGTTCAACCCTGCCTTTCCCGGTCAGACGATCACCCAGAACAGCGGCGGATCGCACGCCTATGGCGCAGAGCTCGAGATGCGCTGGCGTCCGGTCGACGAGGTGACGCTGTTTTCGAACCTCGGCCTTTTGAAGACCGAATTCGACGAAGGGCTCACTACCGCCGGAAACCTGAAGGGCAAGGAATTCCCCGAGTCTCCCGCGGTCACCCTCGCGGTCGGCGCCAACTGGAAGCACCACACGGGCGTGTTCGCCGGCGCCGACGTGTCCTACACGGACGGGTTCTTCAGCTCCGGCGATCTGGCGAACAGCCGAAGCCGCTACGTGAAATCCTTTACGCTGGTCAACGCGACGCTCGGCTACGAGACGAAGCACGCCACGATTGCGCTGTTCGCCCGCAACCTGTTCGACAAGCAGTATCTGACCGGCATCGACTCGACGGGGCTCTCGGCGGCCATCGGCGACGGCCGCGTGGTGGGCGTACGGGGGACGGCGAGGTTTTGATGGCCGTCGCGCGCAGCGGTCTCGCCGCACTGCTGGCGCTTGGCCTGGCCTCGCAGGCGCTGGCCTGCGAGGGACGGCTGATCGACAGCCCGAACGTCATGGGCGCTCCGCTGTGCCTTCCGGTTGCGCCGAAGCGGATCGTCGCGCTCGAGCCGACCTACAGCCTGGGCATGGCGCTCGAACTCGGCGCGCCGGTCGTCGCGGCGCCGATGTCGGGCATGAGCGACAAGGCGCTGAAGCTGCGCGCCGAGCAGGCCGGGGTCGCGGACATCGGAACCTTCGAGCAGCCAAGTATCGAACGGATCATCGCGCTGAAGCCGGATCTCATCGTGGGCAGCGGCTTCCTCGGCGCCAAGGCCCGCGAGATGGCCGCCCGCATCGCGCCGACGGCGCTCATCACCGATGACGACTGGAAGGCGTTCTATCTCAATCTCGCGAAGGTCACCGGACGCGAGGCGGTCATGAACGGCGTGTTCGACGACTACCAGCGGCGGATTGCGGAGATCCGCGCCCGCATGCCCGATGTCAAAGTCTCGGTGATACGCATCACCCCTTGGGATTTTCAGGTCTATCTCGACGGGCCCGGCGCTTACGCGCCCTTCGCGGTGATGCGGGACGCAGGCGTCAGGCGGAGCGCGTATGAGACGTCGACGGGCGGGCCGAGCGTGAAGCGGCCCGACTTCGAGGACCTCGCGGCGCTCGATGGCGACGTGCTGCTCTACATCGTGGGCGGCTCCAACGACTCGGACCGCAGCGGGCGGCACGAAGCGGTCGTGTCCAATCCGCTGTGGAGCATGCTGCCGGCCGTGAAGGCGGGCCGGGTCC
Source organism: Methylopila capsulata (assembly GCF_016907975.1). GTDB lineage: Bacteria > Pseudomonadota > Alphaproteobacteria > Rhizobiales > Methylopilaceae > Methylopila > Methylopila capsulata. The sequence continues at coordinate 355,528 of NZ_JAFBCY010000003.1, read as the reverse complement.
ATCGTGTCGACGCCGCCACCTGGATGGAGTTCAGCGGGCTCGCCTCCGCAAACCGCGTCCTCGACGACATCGAGCGGTACGTCCTGAAGGCGCCGTGAGCGGCGTGGCCGGCGTCAACGTCCGGAAGCCGCGCGGAAGCTGGCGTCCGGCCGCCCTGGTCGCGCTCGGGCTTCTGCTCGCGGCCGTCGCCGTCTGGTCGCTGTCGGCGGGAACGACGCACCACTCCGTCACGACGGTGCTGGACGCGCTCTTCGCCAATGACGGCTCGCGCGACCATCTCGTCATCGCAGGCGTTCGCGCCCCGCGCGTGTTGGCTGGGCTCTGCGCGGGGGCGGCGCTCGCGGTCGCGGGCGCGATCATGCAGGCCGTCACCGGCAATCCGCTGGCGTCGCCCGGCCTGCTCGGCCTCAACGCCGGAGCCGCCTTCGCGGTGGTGCTCGCCACGTCCATTGCGGGCGCGACGACCGGCGACCCCTTCGTCTGGCCGGCGTTCGCGGGCGCGGCGGCCGCGACCGCCGTCGCCTATGGGCTCGGCTCAGCCGGCCGGACGGGCACGACGCCGCTCAAGATCGTGCTCGCGGGCGCGGTCGTGTCGGGCTTCCTCAGTTCGCTCACCGCCGCCGTGCTGGTGCTCGACAAAGGCGCGATGGACACGGTGCGCCTGTGGACCGCCGGTGCGCTTGCGGGGCGCACCATGCCGCAGATCGTCGCCGTCGGTCCCTACATCCTGTCCGGCCTCGCCGCGGCGCTCGTCCTTGGCCGGTCGCTGAACACGCTCAGTCTCGGCGGGGGCGTCGCGCGATCGCTTGGCCAGAACGTGACCCTCGGGCGCGGGGCGTCGGTCGTCACGGTCGTGCTTCTCGCCGGCGGCGCGGTCGCGCTCGTCGGACCGATCGGCTTTGTCGGATTGGTGGTGCCTCATATCGCCCGGATGGTCGTCGGCGCCGACCAGCGCTGGATCATGCCGTTCTGCGCGCTCGGCGGCGCGCTGTTGCTCACCGCGGCCGACACTGCGAGCCGCACGCTGTTCGGCCAGAGCTTTCCGGCCGGCGTCACCATGGCCTTCATCGGCGCGCCGTTCTTCATCTGGCTCGCCCGCCGCCGGCTGGGGGCCACGCCATGACGTGGACGGTTGCGGGCGCGAGCGCTCTCGTCGTTCTGCTGGCGCTCGCCGGGCTGAGGCTGGGCGACGTGTCGATCGCGTGGGCCGACATCTTCGCCGCCCTGGCGGACCCCGCCGCGGCGCCGCCCGATGTCGCGATGATCGTGTTCGACCTTCGCCTGCCCCGCGTCCTGTCGGCAGGGCTCGTCGGCATGGCGCTCGGCGTCGCGGGCGCGATCACGCAGGCGCTGCTGCGCAACCCACTGGCCGAGCCGGGCACGCTCGGCGTCAACGCTGGGGCGGCGCTCGCCGTGACGGTCCTGACGGTCGCCTATCCCGCGTCGTCGCCGTTCCTCACGCCCTGGGCGGGCTTCGTGGGCGCCGGCGCCATGACGGCCGCGGTCTGGGCCCTGTCCTGGCGCTCGGGCGCCACGTCGCTGCGCATCATCCTGATCGGCGTCGGTCTGAGCTCGCTCGCCGGCGCCGGCATCACGCTACTTACTGCGCTCGGCGACGCCCGCGACGTCCACCGCGCCTTCGTCTGGCTTTCGGGCAGCGTCTACGACGCCAACTGGGCTCAGGTCTCGGCGCTTGGCCTCTGGCTCGCGCCGACGCTCGCGCTCTGCTTGCTGGCTTCGCGCGCGCTCGACGTCGCGTCGCTCGGCGCCGCCGCGGCGCGGAGCGTGGGTCAGGACGTCATCCGCTTCCAGGGCTTCATCATCCTTCTGTGCGCCATGGTCTCCGGCGCCGCGGTCGCGGTCTCGGGGCTCATCGCCTTCGTGGGTCTGATTGCGCCGCACGCCGCGCGGCGGCTGGTCGGTTGGAGGCATTCCCGGATCGTCCCGGCCGCGGCCTTGATCGGCGCCGCGATCGTCATGACCGCAGACCTGATCGGCCGCGTCGCCTTCGCTCCGATCCAGATTCCCGCAGGAGTCCTGACAGCGCTGATTGGAGCCCCAGTCTTCGGGTTCGCCCTCTGGCGCGCTCGAGCGTCGCTGGGATGACGTCATCGGCGCGAGCCGCCCGCCGAACCTGTTGTGACGGCGCCACAAGCGTATGGAGATCTGCGCGTCGCCGAAATCGTCCGGCCGATCGATCGCGCTCGTCCGGCCTGAACGAAATCAGGCGCTTCGCCACATTCTGACGGCGACCGCTGCGGTGTTCGTCCTGATCAGTTGGAGTCATTCTAAAACATTGATATTGCGTGGTTTTCTACGGTCGCCAAGGATGCCGGCAGGTAATCCGTGTGCGATCCGCCACTAGGCCGGCAGCTTGCCGACCTGCGTTAGCGGTCGCGCCTCGGACGATGGGCGCAGGACGGCTCAAGGCGATGACGACGCTGACTGGCGCACCGACAAGCTTCGAAGCCGGCGACGGCAGGGATCTGCTGAACCGGGCCATAGAAGCGCATTACGAAGAGATGATCGCCGCGGCGCGCAGGGGCGGCAGGACCCGTTCGGCGGCGCTCGATGTCGTCCACGACGTTTACCTGAAGCTCGCGGCTCGACCGGAGCTCCTGGCCGACAAGCGGTCGCTCGGAGCCTTTCTGCGTCGCGCGGCCGCCAATCTCGGCGTCGACAGGCTCCGCCGGGAGCGCTTCGAGAGCCGGCTGTTTTCGGGCGCCGACGACGAGGCGGCGGGCGTCGCGGCCGCTTCTCCCGCTCTCGAGCACGCGCTCGATGCGGAGCGACGGGTCGCCCTCTTGCAGCGCGCGATCGCGGAACTTCCGCCGCGTCGCCGCGCGGTCTTCGTGCTGCATCGGCTGCACGGGCTGTCAACAAGCGAAATCGCTGATCGGCTGAACCTCACCCGCAACATGGTCGACCGCCACCTGAGGCGCTCCTTCACGCATTGCCTCGATCGGCTCGCGGAGTTCGACTAGAAGTCCGGAGCATGGCTCTTCATTCGTCAAGGAATGGAACAGTCGAAGCCTGGGAGCTTCCATTGACGGACAGGCGAACGGCCAACGCGCAGCGACGGCGTCACGAGGAGGCCGTGGACTGGCTCCTACGGAACCAGGACGGCGAGCTAACCGAGCGCGAACGCGAAACTTTCGAGACCTGGCGCGCCGCAGCGCCGGAGAACGCGAAGGCCTATGCGGCTGCGGAACGTCTTATGGGCGACGCCCGGACCGCGATCGCAGATGACCCAACCCTTCGCGCGACGCCGGCCCAAACCGGCGGCGTGGGCAAACCCGTCGTGGCTGCTACGCTCGTGGCGGCTGCGACCCTGTTTGTGGTCTTCGACGGTCCGATGCGGATGAAGGCGGACATGATCTCTGGCAAAGAAGAAACGCCGGTCTTCATCCTGCCAGACGGCTCGACCGTGCAGCTCAACGCCTCGACGGCCGTCACCGAAGAGTATTCCGCGGATCGTCGTACCCTTCGTCTGCTTCGGGGGCAAGCCTACTTCGAGGTGAAGGCTGACCCGGACAGGCCGTTCATTGTCGAGGCTGGCGAAACACGGGTCACGGCGCTCGGTACCGCCTTTGATGTGCGGCTGGGAGACGAAACCGACGTCTCGGTCACCCAGCACTCCGTTTTGGTCGAGTTCACGCACGATCGCCCGGCTGTCCGTCTCGAGGAAGGAGAGCAGATCGCGTACGAGGCTTCTTCGGGCGAACTGGCGAAGGGAGCCGACGGCAAGCTCGCGGCCTCGTGGAGAGACGGCCAGTTGGTGGTCGACAACAAGACGCTGTCCTTCGTAATCGAGGAGCTGAACCGCAAGTTCTCCGGCCGGATCTTGATCGCGCGCCTATCGCTTCAGGCGCGAAAGGTGAGCGGAGTGATCAGAATGTCCGACAAGAGCGCTGCGCTGTCCTTCGTCGCGAAGTCATTGGGGCTGAGGGTTGTGACAATCGGACCAATCACCGTACTGCTTTGAAGGCGCCTCCTCCGTGCGACGCAAACTGTGCGTGCCGCAAGCAGACGGCTCGAGGTTGATCATCCGGCCCCATTTGTCGATCAGCCGAGCATATTGGCGTGTACCAATGTGCTGGCCCAGAGCTCTTCGGCTCGGGAAGAGCCAGCCCACGTTTGGGACTGAGACGCCGGACATCAGGCTGTCCCTCCGGGGGGGGGGGGGGACGCCGCCGAACGGGTCGCAAAGCCAGGGATCAGCACTTCCGGATCGGACGGGCGGGCTTGCCGGCGATCGCCGGACGGAGCGCCGTCCAGCACGCGAACACTGCCTCGTGGTACGCCCAGGCCTCGTCCGCGAGAATGCGACACACGATGAAGTTTCCGGCCCGGCTCGCCCCGGCTGCGGTCGCCGCGGTCGTTGCGAGGCGGGCCTCGATGTCCTCCTCCAGCCCCGCGGGCAGGTCCTGCGCATAGGCCACGACCGTCGCGGCGTGGCTCGCGCCGCCCCACAGCCGGCGCAGGGCTCCCACCTCGTCCGGCCCATCCGCGATCAGGCGATCGAGCAGCAGCGTCCGGTCGTCCACGGTGACCTTGAATTCGGAGTCGAGCGCGTCGAAGGCGAAGGCCTCGCCGGCGCCGTGATGGATGCGGCCCGCCGCGATCATGTCCGTCGCGAACAGCCGCGCGTCCGGGGCGAGCGCGATGTGCGTCCGGCGCTGGACGCGCGACCGCGCGAAGGGGATCGACTCGTCGGGGCAGTATTCCAGCGTCGCGCCGTCGCCGACCTCGATCGCGACCAGCTCGCGCGAGGTCGCGCCGTCCGGGCATTTGTAGAACTTGCTCGCGGCGGTCGTGGTGATCAGCGCCCGCGTCTCGGGCTCGAGCGTGCCGTGGAGCTCCGCCACGTCGCCTTCGACGAAGCCGCCGCCGGCGTTGATGAGCAGCAGGAACGGCTGGTCGTCGTGGTCCTGGTAGTGGCAGCCCTGCCACTGGTAGGGAATGCGCCAGGAACGCGGGTCGATCTCGGTGCGGCCGCGGCGTCGCACGGCGCGCAGGTTCATGAGCGCATGCTTGCCGACGATCCAGTCCTCGTGCGGAAGGACGACGGCGGCCATCAGGCGGCCTCCTCTTCGAACAGCACGTCGGTCTCGATCCAGGCGACGACCTCGTCGAGGCCCTTTCCGCGCTTCATGTCCGTGAAGAGGAAGGGCTTGGCCCCGCGCTGCTTCTTCGCGTCGCGCTCCATCACGCCGAGGTCGGCGTCGACATATTGCGCGATGTCGATCTTGTTGATGATCAGCAGCGGCGAACGGGTGACGCCGGGGCCGCCCTTGCGCGGGATCTTCTCGCCCTCGCCGACGTCGATCACATAGATGTGGCTGTCGGCGAGCTCCGGGCTGAAGGTCGCGGCGAGGTTGTCGCCGCCGCTTTCGATGAAGATGATCTCGAGGTCGCGGAAGCGCCGGGTGAGGTCCTCGACCGCCACCATGTTCATGGAGACGTCCTCGCGGATCGCGGTGTGCGGGCAGCCGCCGGTCTCGACGCCGACCACGCGCGCAGGGTCGATCGCGCCCGAGCGGACGACGAACTCCGCGTCCTCGCGGGTGAAGATGTCGTTGGTGATGACGGCGATCGAGCGCTTAGGGCCCATGGCGCGACAGAGCTGCACCAGCAGCGCGGTCTTGCCGGACCCCACGGGGCCTCCGATGCCGATCCGGACGGGTTTTCTCATGGAGGCGCTCCTTCGGCGTGGGATCAGGAGATCTTGGGATCAGGAGATGCAGAGCCGCGACGGCAGCCGTTCGTGGCGCATCGCGGCGACGTCGAGCGCGGCGTAGGTCGAGCACATCGCCTCGAGCGGGCGGGAACGGGCGATCTCGGCGCAGGCGTCTATCAGCGGTCCTGCGCCCGCCACGATCCGCTGGGCGTCCACCTGGCCGAGCGGCACGAGGCGCTGGTTGACGGCGACGAGGTTCGACAGCGCGCTCCAGAGATAGCTCGTGACGGTCTCGGCTTCGCCCAGCGCGAGACCCGCCCCCGCAATTCCGTAGACGACCGCGTGGTGGCCCTCGCAGGAGCCCTCCGCCATCATAGCGCCGTAGCGGCGCATGCCCTCCAGCTCGAACACGTCGCGGCAGGCGGCGAGCAGCGCGCGCCCGGTCATGGTGGAGGCGGCCTTGGTCTCGCGGCCAAGCTTCAGCGCGCCGCACAGGCCGTCGAGTTCCGCGAGCTTTTCGGCGTCGCCGTCGAGCGCCGCCCGGTAGGCCTGGACGACCGCGATCGCGTCGCCGGTCGCGACGCCGAAGCGCAGCCAGTCCCGGCAGCGGCGCTCGGCCTCGGCGGCGTTGGCCACCGCGTCTTCCGAGATCCAGGTCTCGAAGCCGTAGGAGTGGGTGAAGGCCCCGGTCGGAAACGAGGCGTTGGCGAGCTGCAGCAGCGCCAGCAGCCGGTCGCCGCCGTTGCCCTGCGGGCGGAAGTCGGCGCTCCGGCGCTCAGCCATGGGAATGATCGTGGCCGTTCTCATGGCTATAACTGTGATCGTCGTGGTCGTGATGGTGATGCGCGCCGGCGGCCCCGAAGCGGCGGCCGACGAAGGGCTGCGTCACCTCCTCGATCCGGACGTCCATGCCGGCGAGGATCTGGCGGACCATCGGGTCGCGCGGGGTCAGCACGCCGTCGCGCAGGAAGCGGGCCGGCCGGTGCAGGTTGCCGAGCTGGTAGCAGGCGGCCCACCACACCAGCGCGCTGCCGGCCGGCCGCAGCCAGAGCAGATCCTCGGGCGCCGCGCGCACCGCGACGGCTAGGTCGCCCTCGCGCAGCAGCACGTCGCCGTCCTGCAGCTCGGTCCCGCGCGGCAGCGACACGCGCAACGTGCGGCCGCCCTCGGTCACCGCGCTGAAATGCGCGCTCGCCCGGTCCTCAGAGGTGAGATCGAGCGGGTCCACCACGGTCGCGCGCGGTAGTTCGCCCAGGCGGCCGAGGATGGTGGTGACGATCCCGACGGCCGCGCTCATCGGAAGTAATAGAGCTGAGTGAGCGGCAGGGTCTTCGCCGGCTTCACTGTGATGCGTCGGCCGTCCACATAGACGTTGTAGGTCTCCGGATCGATCTCGATGTTCGGCATCATGTTGTTGAGGTGCATGTCGCGCTTGGAGATCGTGCGGGTGCGTTTGACCGGCATCAGCGTCTGGTGCGTGCGCAGCCGCTTGTCGAGGCCGGCGTCGAGCGCCGCCCGCGTCACGAAGGAGTAGCTGAGGCGGGCCGGATTGGCGCCGAGCGAGCCGTACTGCGGCCGGTATTTCAGCGGCTGGCAGGTCATCAGCGAGCCGGCCGGATCGCCCATCACCGCATGGGTGATGAAGCCGCCCTTCACGGTGGTCTCGGGCTTGGCGATGAACATCTTCGGCCGCCAGAGCACCAAATCCGCGAGCTTCCCCGGCGCGATCGACCCGACGTAGGAGTCGACGCCGAAAGTGATCGCCGGGTTGATGGTGACCTTGGATAGGTAGCGGCGGATGCGGAAGTTGTCGTTGCCCGCGCCGTCCTCCGGCAGGCGGCCGAAACGCACCTTGTTGACCGCGGCGAGCTGAAACGCGCGCTGGGCGCTTTCCGCGGCGCGGCCGACGCCCTGGCTGTCCGAGCCGATCATGCTGATCGCGCCGAGGTCGTGCAGCACGTCCTCTGCGCGCATGGTCTCGGCGCGCGCCCGGCCCTGGATGAAGGCCATGTCGGTCGGAACGCTCTTGTTGAGGTTGTGACATGTGATCAGCATGTCGATTTCTTCGTCGTAGGTGTTGATCGAGAACGGATTGGTCGGGTTCGTCGAGCTCGGCAGGCAGTTCGGCTCCATCACACAGCGCATGATGTCCGGTGCGTTGCCGCCGCCGGCGCCCTCGGCGTGGTAGATGTGCATGACGCGGCCGTTGATGGCGGCGAGGGTGTCCTCGTAGTAGCCGGTCTCGTTCAGAGTGTCGGCGTGCACCTGCACCTGGAAGTCGAGCTCGTCGGCGAGGTCCATGCAGGTCTCGATCGACGCCGGCGACGACGACCAGTCCTCGTGGATCTTGAGGCCCGTGGCGCCGCCGATGACGATCTGCTCCTCGAGCGCGCCCTTGGTCGAGGCGTTGCCCTTGCCGAAGTTGCCGAAGTTGAGCGGGATGTCCGCCATCGCCTCCAACATGCGGTGCAGGTTGAACACGCCGGGGCACTCGATGCCGACGGTCTTCGGGCCCGAGCCGCCGCCGATCACCGTGGTGAAGCCGGAGTTCTGGTACTCGTAGAGCTGCTGCACACTGTCGAAGTGCGGATGGATGTCGACGAAGCCGGGGGTCACGATCATGCCCTCGACCGACAGGATGTCGGTGTTGGGCGAGACGATCAGGCCGGGCGTCACGTTCATGGTGTCGGGATTGCCGGACTTGCCGACGCCGACGATCAGGCCGTCCTTGATGCCGATGTCGCCCTTCACCACGCCGAGGATCGGGTCGATGATCACCGCGTTGGTGACGACGAGATCGAGCGCGCCGTCGCTCGCCTTCCACTTCGACGCCTGGCCCATGCCGTCGCGGATGGTCTTGCCGCCGCCGAACACCATCTCGTCGCCGTAGGTGGTGTAGTCGTGCTCGATCTCGGCCACGAGGCCGGTGTCGGCGAGGTGGATCTTGTCGCCCGTGGTGGGCCCGTATTGCGCCGCGTAGTCCGGGCGCGAGATCTTCATGCTCATGGGGCTCTATCCAGCTCGCGGGGCCGCAGATGGGTCAGGACGTTTTCGAGGTCTTGCCGCCGGCCTTGGCCGCGCTCTTCGGCGCGAAGCGCCCATCGGGCCGCTCGCGGACCTTGTAGCGCTCGCCCTCGAAGCAGTAGCCGTGCGCCTTGAGCTTCTGGATCGTGAGATCCTTGATGATCTCTGAGCGCAGAGTGCCGTTCGTCATGTTGTTCATGCCGTAGGCGACCTGCCGGCCGGCGTAGCCAGTGAGCTGCACCTTGCGGCTCTGGCCCGGCTCGAAGCGAACAGCCGTTCCGCTCGGAATATCGAGCCGCATCCCGAAGGCGGCCTCGCGGTCGAAGGCCATCGCCTTGTTGCACTCGGCGATGTGATAGTGCGCGCCGATCTGGATCGGCCGGTCGCCGGTGTTGACCAGCACCAGCTCGATCGTCGGCCGCCCGACGTTGATCTCGATCTCGTCGTCCGCGAAATCGATCGCGCCGACCTTCTCCGGCTCGCCCACGTCGAAGGCTTCGGACGGGACGATGGACTTCGGAAGCGGCGGCGGCGCCCACTTGGCGGACATGGGTCATCTCCGGGAGCGAGGGGTCGGTTCGGGGTGGGGGGTCCAACCGCCGCCGCCCCGCGTCTCGGCCGATTAAGCGTCGCCCCCTGCGGCCGCGCATCTTCCCTTTTCGGGTAGCTGCCGGCGGCTAGGGGCCGCGCCTAGGCTCCCGGCGAAAGTCATCGCGCCTTTCGGAGCAGAAGGAGCCCCACCGGTGAGAGCCCCCGTTAGAAGCAGTCTTGCTTCGTCTTTGTTTGTGCTGTCGGTCGTGGGCGGGGCTGCTGTGGCGACGCCCGCCTCTGCAAAGGACAAGATCACGGTCTGCACGATCGACGATCTGTCCGGCGACTTCTCGATCATGTCGACGCCGAAAACCTACGGCTACAAGCTCGCGGTCAAGGAGATCAACGACGCCGGCGGCATCGAGGTCGACGGCAAGAAGAAGCTGATCGACCTGATCTCCTACGACGGCCAGTCGGACGTGAAGCGCTACCAGGAGATGGCGCAGCGCTGTGTGTTCGAGAACGAGGCCGACGTCGTCATGGCCGGCTATACCGGCGCCGAGCGCGAGGCCGCGCGCAAGGAGGTCGTCCGCAACAAGACGATCTACTGGCACAACAACCAGGGGGAAGGCGGCATCGCCGACCACTACTCGTTCTTCGCCGGCCCGACGCCGGAGCAGCAGGTGCTGCCCGCGATCAAGTACATGGTCGAGAAGATCGGTCCGCGGATGACCTTCATCGGCGCCGACTACAACTTCTGCCGCGCCATCGGCCAGTGGGTGCGCGTCGCGGCCGGCCTGGCCGGCGGTAAGATCGAGATGGAGGAGTACTTCCCCTTCGGCGTCTCGCAGTGGCAGGCCACGATCGACAAGATCAAGGGCGCGAAGCCCGACTTCCAGGTGCATTGCCTTGTGGGCGCCGATCAGGTGCAGTTCTACCCGCAGGCCCAGGCCGCGGGCCTGAAGACGCCGGTGTGGTCGAACGTCACGATCTCCGACGGCTACGAGCACAAGCGCTTCGCGCCGCCGTCGCTCGCGAACCTCTACGTGCCGCCGGGGTACATCGAGGACGTGCCGGGCGAGGCGAGCAAGGCGTTCGTCGCCAAGATCCGGGCGATGTTCCCGAGCACGCCCTACGTGAACGAACACGCCGCCTTCGGCTATGTGGCCGTGAAGGCGATGGGCGAGGCCTGGAAGAAGGCCGGAAGCACCGACACCGAGAAGACGATCGCCGCGCTCGAGAGCGACATCTCGCTGCCCGACGCGCCGGGCGGCCCCTGGATCATGCGCGGCAAGCAGCATCACGCCGCCATGCACACCTACCTGTTCAAGGTGAAGGAGGACCACACGCTCGCGTTGGTCTCCGATCTCGGCATGACCGAGCCGCAGTTCCTCACGAGCATTGGCGTCGACATGACCAAGAAAGCCCCGAACCGGCAGTTCCTCCCGCCGGACAACCCGGAGTGGAAAAAGTATCTCGCGCCGTAAGCTGCGGAACACCCACGACGGCGTCCTGCGCTGGGGCCCCCCTCGGCGCAGGGCGTACTTTTTCGCCGCAGGTCGCCGCGCGCGCTTCGACGTCACGCGGTCCCGGCTCCTGCGCGATGCGGCGCGGCCTCTGACGGCCCCTTGGGTCCGGCGGCTCAACGCGGAGAGACGATCATGGAATGGTCAGGCCAGGTCTTCAGCTGGATCTATCAGTACTTCGACAACATGGCCTTCCTGCTGCTCGCCGCATCCGGCCTCATCCTGATCTACGGGATGATGGGCGTGATCAACATGGCGCACGGCGAGCTGATGATGATCGGCGCCTACGTCGCGTCGGCTGCGTTCTACGTCGGAGCGCCGGCGCCGGTCGCGATCGTCGCCGCGGGCCTTGTCGCGGGTCTCGTGGGTATCGCCATGGAGCGCCTCGTCATCCGCCACTTCTACAACCAGCTGCTGTCGTCGCTCGTCGTCACCTGGGGCCTCAGCCTGATCCTGAGCCAGGGGGTGCTGCTGGCGCTCGGGCCGTCGACCATGAACATGCCGACGCCGTTCGGCAGCTTCAGCGTCGGCGGCTTTTCCTTCGGCGTCTACCGCATGGTGCTGTTCGCCACCGCGATCGGGCTGATCGCGGGCGTCTGGGCGCTGTTCCGGTTCTCGTCCTTCGGCGTCGCCGCGCGCGCCGCGATGGAGAACCCGCGGATGGCTTCGGCGCTCGGCGTCGACACCAAGCGCGTCTACACCGCGACCTTCGCCATCGGTTCGGCGCTCGGCGGGATCGCCGGCGCGCTGTTCGCGCAGACGGCGGCGATCTCGCCGTTCTTCGGCCAGAACTACACCCCGATGGCCTTCATCACCGTCGTCATGGGCGGCGGCGCCAGCGCCATCCTCGGGCTGGTCTACGCGGCGCTCTACCTCGCCGGCGTCCAGACCATCGCCTCCAACGTGTTCAACCAGTACGTCGGCTACGTCTCGATCATGGCGGCGGCGTTCATCGGCCTGCTCGTCATGCCGTCCGGCATCTCGGACTTCGTGCAGAAGCGGCGCGCCCGCCGGATGGCGCGATGACCGGCGTGACGCGTTCCCGGATCCCCGCCCTGCTCGCCGGCTTGAACGGGCCGCAGACGCTCGGCAACTCGCGACTTTTCTGGGTCCTGTGGCTCGCAGGCGTCGCGGCCTTCGCGCTGCTGCCGTGTGTCGCCTCGCGCTACCAGGTGCTCACCGCCAGCAACTTCTTCATCTCGGCGATCCTCGCGCTCAGCCTGTGCCTGATCTGGGGCTTCGCCGGGATCCTCAGCCTCGGGCAGGCCGCCTTCTTCGGCGTCGGCGGCTACGCCTACGGGATCGTCGGCATCAACCTGATCGAGGCCACCGGCGAGAGCGGCGCGGCGCTGGTCGTCGGCGCGCTCGCGCCCGCGCTGCTCGCGGCGGCGGTCGGCGCGCTCATGTTCTACAGCCGGCTCAAGGGCGTCTATGTCGCGATCCTGATGCTGGTGGTGTCGCTGCTGCTCGGCCTTTTCATGCGCCAGACGGCCGACCCGGCCTACGCGATCGGCGGGGCCTATCTTGGCGGCATGAACGGCCTCGGCCCGGCGACCGCCAGCGACCCGTCGATCCCCAACCTGACGCTCGGCTTCGGCGAGCTCGTCGCGGAGTTCGACGGCCGCGGACGGTCGTTCTACTGGCTCGCGCTCGGCGCGCTGGTCGCGGTCTACCTCGGCCTGCGGTGGCTGGTGAACTCGAGCTTCGGCTACCTGCTGGTCGCGGTGCGCGAGGACGAGCGCCGGACGGAGACCTTCGGCTACGACGTGCGGCTCATCCAGCTCGGCGCCTTTTGCATTTCCGCGGCGCTCGCGGGGCTCGCGGGAGCGCTCTACACCGCATGGGGGACTTACATTCACCCCGACGGCTTCAGCGTCGGGCCGAACATCCTCGTCGTCATCTGGGTCGCGGTCGGCGGCCGGAAGGACCTCACCTCGGTGGTGGTCGCGACGCTCAGCCTGAGCTGGATCTCGATCGAACTCGCGACCTGGGGTGAGATCTCGCTTCTGGTGCTGGGCGTCATCCTGGTGGCCGCGATGCTGGTCGCGCCGGAGGGCGTGTTCGCCACCCTCGGCGCCTGGTTCGGGCGGCTCATGGTCCGGAGCCGCAGGCGTCCCGCGCCGCCCCCGACGGCGGCGGCGAAACTCGGAGCCGCACGATGAGCGCGCCCATCCTTGAGGTCCGGGACGTCCACAAGGTCTACGGCGGCGTCCGCGCCCTGAACGGCCTCTCGCTCTCGGTCGCGGCTGGCGAGATCCATTGCGTGGTCGGCCCGAACGGCGCCGGCAAGAGCACCTTCTTCAAGACGCTGATCGGCGTCGAGCGGCCGACCACGGGGCAGGTGTTCTACAAGGGCCAGGAGGTGACCAAGCTGCCCGCGTTCCGCCGCGCTCGGCTCGGCCTTTCGGTGAAGTTCCAGAACATCAGCGCCTTCGGCGAGCTGACGGCGCTGCAGAACCTGTTCGTGCCGCTCCGCCGCAACCACCGGAAGGCGGACATTCCCGCGCGCGCTTCCGCCGTGCTCGCCAGGGTCGGCCTCGCCGGCGTGGAAGACACGCCCGTGCGCCAGCTTTCGCACGGCCAGCAGCAGTGGCTCTCGATCGGCCTGTCGATTGCGGCCGAACCCGATCTGCTCCTGCTCGACGAACCCGCCGCGGGCCTATCGTCGGAGGAGACGGCGCGCACGGCCGAGCTGATCCGCGAGCTCAATCGCTCGGGCATGACCGTGGTCGTGATCGAGCACGACATGGGCTTCATCCGCAGCCTGCGAGCGCGCACCAGCGTGCTGCATTACGGCCGGCTGTTCGCCCAAGGCGGGTTCGACGAAATCGCCACCAACGAGGACGTGCGCCGCATCTATCTGGGAGCCGCGTGATGGCCTCGTCCGCCTCCCAGCTTTCGCTCGCCGCCGTCCAGTCCGGCTACGGCCGGGTGAAGGTGGTGCAGAACGTGTCGCTCGAGGTCGCGACCGGCGAGATCGTCGCCGTGATCGGCCGCAACGGCGTGGGCAAGTCGACGCTGATGAAGACGATCATCGGCGAGATCGCGCCGATGTCCGGGGCCGTGAGCTTTCGCGGGCTGGACGTGACGCGCTTGGACGCCGCCCGCCGCGCCCGGCTCGGCGTCGGCTACGTGCCGCAGGGCCGCGACGTCTTCGCGCGCATGACCGTCGGCGAGAACCTTGCGCTCGGCCGGCGCGTGGGCGGCGCGCCGGCGGCGAACCTCGAGCGGGTGTTCGGCTTCTTTCCCATTCTGGAGAAGCGGCTGGCGCAGCCTGCCGGCTCCATGAGCGGCGGCGAGCAGCAGCAACTCGCCATCGGCCGCATCCTCGCCGGCCGGCCCGACATCATCCTGCTCGACGAGCCGTCCGAGGGCGTGCAGCCGAACATCGTGCAGGAGATCGGCCGCATCATCCGCCGCCTGCGCGACGAGGAGCGGCTGACCGTGCTGATCGTGGAGCAGAACCTGTCCCTGATCCGCGCCGTCGCCGATCGCTGCGTGATCATGGATAAGGGCGCCGTCGTCGGCGAGATCGCGCCGGAGGCGCTCGACGATCCCGAGACCGCCGCGCGGTATCTGTCGATCTGAGCTCCCGCCTTCCGCGGCTTCTGGTCGGTACAGTCTGAGCCCCGGCGCCTGCGTCACGATGATCGCACCGCGCCGCGCCCGACCTCAAAAATGACCCTCAGATCAACCCCATCTGCACGGCGCCCGCGACCGCCTGGGCGCGGTTGCAGGCGTCGAGCTTTCGTATCGCGTTCTTCAGGTGGAGCCGCACCGTTTCGACCGAGCGGCCGATGATGATCGCCGTCTCCGACGAGGTCTTGCCGGCCGAGGCCCATTTCAGGCATTCGATCTCGCGCGGCGTCAGCCGCACGGGCCCGATGGTCTCGATCTGATCCTCGTAGCCGCGATCGAGCACGAACTGGGTGAAATCGTGGGTTAGCCAGTGCAGCGGCTCGCGGGCGCGCTCGCGCACGCCGGTCCAGTTGGCGCAGGAGCGGTCCGCGATCGCGCTCACCACGGCGAAGCGTCCGAACGGCAGGTGCACCGGCACGGTGATGCCGTGCGACAGCCCGAAATCGCCGAGATAGTCGCACGCCGCGCGCTGCTTCGCCGTCAGGTCCGGCCGCGCCTGAACCTCCGCCCATTCCAGCGGCATGATGCCGTCAAAACAAGCCCGGTAGTACGGGTCGACGGACATGAACTGCGTCCACTCGTCTTCCCAGTCGTGGGGGAAATTGCGAACGTTGAGCTTCAGCGGCAGCCACTCGCCGTTCGGCAGGCGGGCCGAGGTCGGGAGGTAGCCGTACAGAACCTGGGTGAAGCCGAGATCGCTGGTGATCTCCGACAGCACGTCGAGCGCGGACCCAAAATTCTGGATGAGCGGCGCGCGCCCGGCGAAATGGTCTCGAACGCTGTCGGGAGAGGGGGCGCGCATGGCGGTCCGTCCTGAAGGAGCCCGCCTTCGCTTTTGCCAAAGTGCGTCTCTAGACGAAACGCATGCACTTTCCGTGCCAAAGTCTAGACGTTGCGCTGGAGGCACAAAGAAACGCCGCGCTTGCGCGCGGCGTCGATCGGCGGCCTAAGCTTCGACACGGCGCTAATCCCGGATCGGGTTCATCACCGTCACCAGCTTGGTGCCGTCGGGAAACAGAGCCTCGACCTGCAGGATCGTGAGCATGTCCGGCACGCCGACCATGACGTGCTCCCGCTTCAGGATCGTGGCGCCGTACTCCATCATGTCGGTCAGCATCGGGATCACGCCCTCGCGCGCCCGCTCGAGGATTTCGTCGCTGATGACGGCGATCGCCTCGGGGTAGTTGAGCTTCACGCCCTTCTCGAGCCGGCGACGCGCCATTTCGGCCGCGGCCCAGAGCTGGATGCGTTCTTCTTCGCGAACGGTGAGATGCATGGGTCAGGTCCTGCGCCAGAGGCTGTGCGGGCTGCCCTGACCGCGGTCAGGGCCAACGCGGAAGATTGGGCCGCGGAGACGTCGCCCCGGGCAGCGACGTGTCCGGGGTGGTCGTCGTCAGACCACGCCGGCAAGTAGCGCCGCGCCGGCCGCGGCGAAGCCGGCGCCCGCGATGCGGAAGACCGCTCCGCCGCCCGTCGCACCGACGTGGGCGATCGCCCGGCCGAGGCCGAAGCCCGCGAGGTGAAGAGCGCCGGTCGCGGCGACGAAGCCGAGGCCGTAGAGCAGGCCCGAGGCGGTCTCAGGCGCTTCGGCGCCGTGCGCGACGCCGTGAAACAGGGCGAAGACGCCGGCGAGGGCCATGGCCGCGGGCGCGGAAAGCCGGTCTGCGAAGCCGACGCCAAGTCCGAGCGCGAGGACCGAGAACGCGATTCCGATCTCGGTCGCCGGCACGGCGACGCCCGCGGCCCCGACCACGCCGCCGACCAGCATCGCGCCCATGAAGGACAGCGGGATCGCCCAGGCCGCCGGGCCCTTGAAGCGAGCCGCGAGCAAGCCGACGGCGACCATGGCCAGAACGTGGTCCGCGCCGCCAAGCGGGTGCGCCAAGCCCTCGCTGAAGCCGTGCACGTGGTTGAACGCGGCCGGATGGGCGAGCGCCGCGGTTGGGGCCAGCGCGAGGGCGGCGCCCAGGAGAGCTTTTTTCATGGCGAAACTCCATTGGGTCCCGCACGCGCCAATGCGCGGTCTCGGGCTTCCGAGTGAAATTTAAGCATCCGAATCCGGTCCCCTCGCATCCTCCCCTTTTGGGTAGAACGGAGGCTCCCGCCCACCGCGCCGTTAACTAGCCCTCGTGCTTTGACCTCCCCCCGAGATTCTTCTCCATTTTGAATGAGAGTTTTCCGGCTTTCTGACCCTGAAGTGGAAGGAGCTGGCGATGAAGAAGTCCAAGTTTACGGAAGAGCAGATCTCGTACGCGTTGAAGCAAGCCGAGACGGGCACGCCTGTGGCCGAGGCGACCCGGAGGATGGGGGGCTCGGAGCAGATGTTCTAACGCTGGAGAGTAAGTACGGCAGCCTGGGCGTCGGCGAACTGATGCGGCTGAAGCAGCTCGAGGACGAGAGCCGCAAGCTGAAGCAGCTCGTGGCCGACCTCCAGTCTGGATAAGCACATCCTGTGAGGCATGTGCTGGCAAAAAAGGTCTGAGGCCTGCCCGGCGGCGCGAGATCGTCCGGTACGTGCAATCCGCCCACGGGGTCAGCGAACGGCGAAGCCGCGCCGTCCTGAACGCCCACAGACGGATGGTGCGCTACCGCTCGGTCAAAGCCGATCAGACTCCTCTTCTGATGCCCATCCGCGATCTCGCGCGGGTCCGGGTGCGGTACGGCTATTTCCGGATCTACATCCTGCTGCGACGGGAGGGTTGGGTCGTGAACAGGGGGGCATCGGCTGTACCGCGAGTACGGCCTGAGCCTCCGGCTCAAACGGCCGCGCCGGCACGTCACGGCGGCCACGCGGGAGGCCAGGACGCCGGCCGGCGCGCCGAACGATCTCTGGTCGATGGGCTTCGTGTCCGACACTTTCTCTGATCGCCGCCGCGGCAGGCAGAGCCGCATGGCGCAGATTTTTCCGCGCCACGGGAATTTCGCGGCCGGTCTGGCGTCCCACCCTCAAGACCGCACACGTCTCAAGGGGACCTGGCATGATCCGGATCGACGCTTTAAGCGCGCGGGCGTTTTGCCCTCATGGCTTCGGCCGCTTCGTCGTGGTGCTGGCCGCCCTAATCCTGCCGACTGTCGACGCCCTCGCGCAAGATCCGGCGCAGGCGGATGCCGAGCTTTCTGCCGCCTCGGTCGCCGCCACGCCTCGCAACGACGTCGAAGGCGCGTTCCTCGCTGAGAACACCGTGGCGATGGACCGGATGATGGCGGACATGGCGGCGACGCCGACCGGCGACGTCGACCGCGACTTTGTCGCGATGATGACGCCCCACCATCAGGGCGCGATCGACATGGCGAAGGCGCTGCTGCGCCACGGCGGCAACGCGACGCTCAAACGCCTCGCGCAGGAGATCATCGTCACCCAGCAGCAGGAGATCGCGGCGATGCGGATCGCGATCGGAGAGCCGCCGTTCGCCTCAAGCCCAATGCCCACCGAGCCGGTGGCCGCCGCGCCGATGGCGCACGATCATTCCATGTCCATGAAGTGAGCCCTCCGATGCGTCATACGCTTCTTATGCTCTCCGTTCTGACAGGTTCGAGCCTGTCCGCCCTGTCCGCAGCCCTGGCGGGGCAAGCGCCGGGCGGGGCCGGCGTCGCCGACACGCCGATCAGCCATCGCGATCGCGTGTACGCGGCGGAGCAGTTCTCCAACACCGTTTCGGTGACCGATCCCGTCGACAACAAGCTTGTCGGCGTCATCCGCCTGGGCGATCGACAACCCGGCAATCTGAGCCCGCTCTACCGGGGACAGGTTCTGGTTCACGGGATGGGCTTTTCGCCCGATCATAAGACGCTCGTCGTCGTCTCGATCGGATCGAACTCGGTGACGTTCATCGACACCGCCACCAATACCGTGAAGGCGACGACGTATGTCGGACGCTCGCCGCACGAGGCGTTTTTCACGCCTGACGGTCGTGAAGTCTGGGCGACGGTGCGCGGCGAGGATTACGTCTCCGTGCTCGACCCCGCGACCTACCAGGAAAAGTCGCGCATCAAGGTCGCGCCCGGGCCGGGGATGACGATCTTCTCGCCCGACGGCGAGTACGGCTACGTGTGCTCGTCCTTCACCGCGGAGACGGCCGTCATCTCGGTCGCGGACCATGCGATCGTCGGACGAGTGAAGCAGGAATCGCCGTTCTGTCCGAACATCGCCGCGACGCCCGATGGATCGCAGGTGTGGCTGACATTGAAGGACGTCGGGCGCACGATGGTGTTCGACGCGCGCCCGCCGTTCTCCGTGCTCAAGTCGCTAGATACCGGGCCGATCACCAACCACGTCAATTTCGCAAGGACCCCGGAAGGGACCTTCGCCTACGTCACGGTCGGCGGGCTGAATGAGGTCAAAGTGTTCCGGACCGACGACTTTTCTCCGGTCGCGACGATCCCGGTCGGCGCGCTCCCGCATGGGATCTGGCCCTCCGGCGATGGCGCCCGCATGTATGTCGGGTTGGAGAACGCGAACGAGATGATCGCGATCGACACTGCGACCCGCAAGGTCGTTGCGCATGTTCCGATCGGCCAAGCGCCCCAGGCGGTCGCATATGTTTCGAACGCCGTTCCGAACGGCGACGGCGCTTCGGGCCTCGCGCCGCTATCGACGGCGGGCGACGCGGTCCATCTCGCGATGCGCCCGATCGGTAAGACCGGCGACGCCGCGTCGACCAGCGTATCTCTGTTCGAACAGGGCCTGACGCAGGTGCTGCAGGCGGCGGTGGCCGGCCTCGATCCGAAGTCGCCTTACCTGCTCGCGCTGTCCGATAAGGCCGATGGCCGCGGCGCCTTGGAGCCGCTCGCGAACTTCATGACGAACCCCGCGGGGTCCGCCATCGTCAACGCCGTCGGGCCGATCCGCCAGATCGTCGCGCCGAACGCGAGGGAGCAACGCCGCTATCTCGTAATCGTGTCGGGCTCGGCAGACAAAATCGGCGCGCCGGTTCAGACGCAGATTGAATGAATGGCCGTGGGTAAGATGTCCGTAATGCAGGACATGATGGCTTCTGTCGAACCGCAGATCCCTGGTCTGAGGCGCTACGCGCGCGCGCTGACCGGGGATGTCTCCTCAGCGGACGATCTGGTGCAGGATTGTCTCGAACGCGTGGTCTCCCGCTGGAGCCAGCGCCGAGCGGACGGCGACGTGAAGTCGTGGCTCTTCACGATCCTTCATAACCTCGCCGTCAGCCAGTTCCGGCTAGCGAAGCGCCGCGGCGGACATGTCGCGATCGAAGACGCGAGCGAGGATGCTGTCGCCCGCGCGCCGTCGCAGGAAGACGGAATGCGCCACCGCGAACTCGTGGCGAGGCTCGACGCTCTTCCCGACGACCAGCGCGACGTCATCCTGTTGGTGACGATCGAAGGTCTGTCCTATGCGGAAGCCGCGCGCGTGCTCGACATTCCGGTCGGCACCGTGATGTCTCGGCTGTCGCGCGGACGCGAACGACTCTTACGTTCGATCAGCGCAGACGAACCGGCGCACTCCGTCACTCACCTCAGGAGCGTGAAATGACCGCCCGCCCAATCTCGGAGGACGATCTTCAGGCTTATGTGGACGACGCCCTCTCCGACGACGGCCGCAGGCACGTCTCAGCCTATCTCTCGGCCAATCCAGACGTCGCCGACCGGGTGCGTCGCCTTTGCGAGCAACGCGATCAGCTTCGCGCGGCCTATGCGCCCATTCTGCGCGAGCCTGTTCCGCCGGAGTTGAACCTCGGCAGGATCGTCGAGGCGAGCCGGCGGCCAAGCTTCGCGTCATGGCGTTCCATGGCGGCGGCTGTCGCGCTGCTCGCGCTTGGCGGCGGGGCGGGCTGGATCGGCCGCGGCGTCAACCAGTTCCCGGCGACGGGAGTTTTGGCTCTCGCGCAGGAGGCGTCCCAAAGCTTTACGACGTACGCGTCCGACCATGGCCGCCCGGTCGAACTTCGCGCCGCAGACAGCGCAGAACTGGTGGCCTGGATGTCGAAGAGACTGAACGTCAAGGTGACGGCGCCCGACCTAACAGCCTCGGGCTATCGTTTCATGGGCGGCCGGATCGTCCCGACGGCGCACGGCCCGGCCGGCATGTTCATGTACGACGACGACCACGGCCAAAGGCTTGTCATGCTGATGCGGCGGATGGCGTCTTCGGGCGACGCGCCGATGTCGGAGCATGAAATGGGACGCATCGGCGGGGTGGCCTGGGCTCGGGCCGGCATGGGGTACAGCCTTGTGGGCGACGCTGCGCCGAAAGACATCTACCCGCTTGCAGACGTTATCCGCGCGCAGACCGCTAAAATCTAAGTCTCTGAAACGCAAAAAAAGACGGCCGCGGCGGAATTTTGAATAATCCAGCGCGTCTCACCAATAGATCAAACAAGATCTATGGAGACTGAAATGACCACCTTCACGTTTCGTAGCATTTTCGCCGCCGCCGCGCTTGCGGTGCTCGCGCCCGGAGCGGCGTTCGCCTGCCCGACGCCGCACCCGTCGGCGACGAAAGCCCGGTTCGAACGCACGCACCAGCAGTCTTCGGCCACAGTTCGCGCGGCCGATTCCGCCCCGGCTGCGATGACCCACGCCACCCGAAGCCTCCTGCCGTTCGCGCCGCGATCGGACGCTTGGATGCATTGGGACGGCAACGAGAACGAGGGTTAAGTTTCAGTCGTTCCTGTCGAGCTGATCCGCAATACGCGGCCAACGCGTGTGTGACGCTCGATAAGATGATCCTGGCGGAGGCGGCGCGGGGAAACTGATCAGCCCCGCCCGCCGCCGCGACTGCGTGGATCGCGTAGTGAGCGAGCTCGGGGTGACGGAGCGCCGAGCCTGCCTGGTTCTCGGACAGCATCGCTCGACGCAACGCAAGGTCCCGACGAGGCCGACGATGAGGCGGCGTTGACCGCTGACATCGTCGCGCTCGCGACCCGATACGGCCGCTACGGCTACCGGCGGATTGCGGCCTTTCTGCGCTCCGCTGGCTGGGTCGTGAACCTGAAGCGGGTCGAGCGGATCTGGCGACGGGAGGGGCTGAAGGTCCCCGCGAAGCAGCCCAAGCGCGGCCGGCTGTGGTTCAATGACGGCTCGTGCGTGCGGCTGCGGCCGGAACGTCCTAACCACGTCTGGTCCTACGACTTCGTCGAGGACCGGACCCACGACGGCCGCAAGTTCAGGATGCCTGGCGACAAACGCTGCGCGTTTGCGCCGACGTGATCGATGAGTTCACGCGGGAATGCCTGGCGATCCAGATCGGTCGGAGGCTCAGCTCCACCGACGTCATTGACGTGCTGTCCGACCTCTTCATCCTGCGCGGCTCGCCCGGCCACATCCGGTCGGACAACGGATCCGAGTTCGCAGCGAAGGCCGTCCGTGACTGGATCGCCGCAGTCGGCTCCCGAACCGCATTCATCGAGCTAGGCAACCCTTGGGAGAACGGCTACTGCGAGAGCTTCAACGCTCGCCTGCGGGACGAGTTGCTCAACGACGAGATCTTCTACTCGCTCGCAGAGGCCAAGGCCGTGATCGAAGGCTGGCGGCGGCACTACAACGCGTCCGGCCACACTCGGCTCTCGGCTACAGGCCACCCGCGCCAGAGGTCGCGTTATGGCCGGCTGCGCAACCCCGACCAGCTCCGCCGGCCACCCCAACCGTCGCGTCAGCGACGCTCATAAACTAACATTGGAACCGGACCACCTGATGGGGGCCGGCCACTTGCATCCGGCGCCACGGCCGGCGGCGTGCCGCTGACCAACGGACCTCTCGCGCATCTGCTTGCAAACCGGGTCTACCTCGGCGAGATCAACCACAAAGGCCGCAGCTATCCCGGCGAGCATCCTCCGATCGTGGTCCCAAAACTGTTCGAGGCGGTGCAGGCGAGAATCGCCGCCAACCGCAGCGGTCAGAGAACCAGCCGAGCGGCCTCGGGCGCGCTGTTGCTTGGAAGGCTGTTCGACGATCGCGGGCATCCGATGACGCCGAGCGCGACGAACCGGAAGGGGGTCGTCTACCGCTACTACGTCTCATCGGTGATCGCCCAAGGCAGGGGAGCCGAGGCGGGATCTGCGAAGCGTATCTCCGCGCCGCAGATCGAGCAGGCGATCCTTGCCGCCCTGCGGCTGAGGGACATCGTTGGCCTCGAGGACAGAGCGCTGGTCGCGGAGCATCTCAGCCGCGCGACGATCTCCATCGACGCGATCGAACTCACGCTCGCCGATGGCGACGTGATTCGCTTGCCGTCGCCCCGCCGCACGAGCGGCCGGCAGATCCTCGCGACCTCCGATGCGACCGCCCGACCAATGAAGGCGGAAGCGCGCGCGGTGCTGCTGCGGTGGATCGCGCTTGGCCGGAAATGGATCGGGGAGCTCACCCGCACCTCCGCGCTCGACCTCGACCAGCTGGCGCAGAGCCAGGGCTGCACCCGGCGGCACGTGGATCGGATAATCGGCTACGCTTTCCTCGCGCCGGACATCGTCACGGCCATCGCGGAAGGCCGGTTACCTCGGGGCGTCACAGCGAGCGTGCTTGCGGACGCGCCGATGCTCTGGTCCGAGCAGTGGCGGGCGATCGGGCTCGAGCCGCTAGAGCGATAGAACAGCGGCCGCCTCCACTCCGAATCGATATGACCGCCGGTCGACGATCCCGGCGTTTTTTTGCGTCTGCTCGTCCGCTGAGAAGCTTTTGGCGATGGCGCCATCAACCGTCCCGTACGACATGGCGCGACGGCGGCAGAGACGGGGGCGCCGAAAGGGCCCAGAGGCGCGAATCACACGGGGCAGAGACGCGCACAGGCCAGGCGGGCCGAGCTAAGTCGCGGACAGTCCGAAGACATTGCCGCAGACGTCAAAAGGGGGAGTTTTCAGAGAGTGATTGGTGGAGCCAGGCGGAATCGAACCGCCGACCTCTTGAATGCCATTCAAGCGCTCTCCCAACTGAGCTATGGCCCCACCGGGCTGTCGGTCCTTGGTTGGCGGCGTTGGGAAACGCATCCGCCGGACCGGGCAGTTCTGGCTCGCCGCCCCGTCCGGGGAGGCCGCCGTCCGGGTCATCCCCGGCTGGCGCCGCCGCCTCGGCGACCCGAAGCGGCGCATCTCAAACCATGTTTCGCAGGCCGGTTCAAGTCTCTTCGTCTTTTTCCCGGTCGCCGATGATTTCCGTCATGTCGTCGTCGGAATCCTCATCAGGCTCAAGGAAAGTTTCGTCGTCCGCGTCGTCGTCGTCGTCCGCATCGACCTCGTCGATGTCCACATCGACGTCGTCGTCGTCAGCGCCCACGACCTTCTTCGCGGGCGTCGCCTCCTCGTCGGCGTCCTCCAGCGAGATCGCCTCGACGTCGGCCTCCTCGTCGGTCTCGACCTCGTCTTCGTCGGCGGCCGCCGCCGTGGCCTTCGCCCGGGCCGATTCGGCCTTGGCGGCGCGCACCGCGGCCGCGCTGGAGACGAGAACGGTCGCAACGTACTGCGTCCCGCATTTCGGGCAGATGATCGGATCGCGCGCCAGGTCGTAGTATTTTGCGCCGCAGGCCTGGCAGGTCCGTTTGACGCCGAGTTCGGGCTTAGCCAAGGGGATGGATCCCTGCTGTCGAGAAACGAGGCGGTGGATTGACGTGGCGGGACCGGGCTGTCAAGAGCCAATGCGCCGCCGCGGCCCATCCCGACGCATCAAGCGTCGCCCCGCCGTGAAAGTTCCTTGCGCAGCCTGCGAAAGCCCGAGCCCCCGTGTCGTCCGCCGTCGCCGCACAGCCCGCCGTCTCCCGTTCGAACGGTCCGCTCCGGGGCCGCGTCCGGGTTCCCGGCGACAAGTCGATCTCGCATCGCTCCCTGCTGCTCGGCCTGCTCGCCGTCGGCGAGACCCGCATCGAGGGCCTGCTCGAGGGCGACGACGTGCTCGCCACCGGCCGGGCGTGCGCGGCGCTGGGGGCGACGGTCGAGCGCCTCGGCGCAGGCCGCTGGCGCGTGCAGGGCGTCGGCGTCGGCGGGCTGAAGAGCCCCGACGCGCCGCTCGACTTCGGCAACGCCGGCACCGGGTCGCGCCTGATGATGGGCGTCGTCGGAGGCCATCCCATCCAGGCGACATTCGACGGCGACGCCTCGCTGCGCTCGCGGCCCATGCGCCGCATCCTCGATCCGCTCGCCCTGATGGGCGCGACGGTGGTCTCCGCCGCCGAGGGCGGCCGCCTGCCGCTCACGCTCAAGGGCCCCGAGACGGCGCTGCCGCTGACCTACGAGACGCCGGTCCCCTCCGCGCAGGTGAAGTCGGCGGTGCTGCTCGCCGGCCTCAATGCGCTGGGCGAGACCGTGGTGATCGAGCGCGAGGCGACGCGCGACCACACCGAGCGCATGCTGAAGGCCTTCGGCGCCGAGGTGACGGTCGAGCCCCACGGCGCGCACGGGCGGCTTGTGCGGCTCGTCGGCCAGCCGGAGCTCAAGCCCGCCCATGTCGTTGTGCCGGCCGACCCGTCCTCGGCGGCCTTTCCGCTGGTGGCGGCGCTGATCGCGCCCGGCTCCGAGGTCACGCTCGAGGGCGTGATGACAAATCCGCTCCGCACCGGCCTCGTGGCGACGCTGATTGAGATGGGCGCCGACATCGAGCTGACGAACCTGCGCGAGGAGGGCGGCGAGGAGGTCGCGGATCTCGTGGCGCGGGCGAGCCCGCTGAAGGGCGTCGACGTGCCTGCGGCGCGCGCGCCGACGATGATCGACGAATACCCGGTGCTCGCGGTGGCGGCCGCCTTCGCGCAGGGCGAGACGCGCATGCGCGGCCTGCACGAACTGACCGTCAAGGAAAGCGACCGCCTGGCCGCGGTGCATGCGGGCCTGATCGCCTGCGGCGTCGAGGCGCGGATCGAGGGCGAGGACCTGATCGTCGTGGGGCAAGGGCGGGCACCTGGCGGCGGCGAGGCCGTGAAGACCCATCTCGACCACCGCATCGCCATGAGCTTCCTGGTGCTCGGCTTCGCAGCCGACGCGCCCGTCGCGATCGACGACGCCGCCATGATCGCGACGAGCTTCCCCGCGTTCGTGGACCTCATGCGCGGCCTTGGCGCGGACATCTCGCTGGAGGCCGGAGCATGATCGTCGCGATCGACGGGCCGGCCGCGTCCGGCAAGGGCACGCTGGGTCGGCGCATCGCCGCCCACTATGGCCTGCCGCACCTCGATTCCGGCCTGCTGTACCGGGCTGTGGCGCTGGCGCTGATCGCCCGCGGCGGCGACGTGCATGACGCCTCTGCGGCGACGGCGGTCGCGCAGGCGCTCGATCCGCAGATGCTGGGCGATCCGGCGCTGCGCGGTCCGGCGGCCGGCGCAGGCGCCTCCGTGGTGTCGGCGGTCCCGGAGGTGCGCGCGGCGCTGCTGGATTTCCAGCGGCGGTTCGCCGCCGAGCCGCCCGGCGCCGTGATCGACGGCCGCGACATCGGCACCGTCATCTGCCCGCACGCCGAGGCGAAGATCTTCGTGACCGCCGCGCCTGAGGAGCGCGCGCGGCGCCGCGCGCTGGAGTTCGCCGGCCGCGGCGAGCCCGCGGACGAGGCGTCGATCCTCGCCGACATCCTGGCCCGCGACGCGCGCGACATGGGCCGCGCGGTGGCGCCGCTGGCGCAGGCGGCGGACGCGGTGCTGCTCGACACCACGACGCTTAACGCTGATCAGGCCTTCGCGGCGGCGCTCGCCATCGTCGAGGCCCGCATCGGCGCGCCGTCCCGCCGCGCGGGCTGACGCCTGAGGCGTTTCGGCGCGGCGGCGAAGGATGATCGAGAGCGGGGCAGCCGAAGACGGCCGACCCAACCCGTCATGCCCGCGCCTTCGCGCGGGCATCCACGCCTTGGGCGTCGATCTCGACGGTCCCGGAACGTAGTGGATTCCCGGCTCCGCCGGGCATGACGGTGTGGCAGGTTCGACGGAACGCCGAACTGTCCGAGAGCCCGACGCCCGTATCGCGCGTCGGCCGAAGCGGTCAGGCCGTCACTGCGCGGCGGCGCCCTTGGTCTCGTCGAGCTTCTTGAACAGCGCCTCGAACTTCTTCTTGGCGACGCCGGTCTGCTTCACGCCCTTGGCGGCCTCGAGGTTCGGATAGCTCGCACCGACGGCGACCAGCGCCACCATGCCCATGCCGGCGTGCGGCAGGCACTTGACGCCGTAGACGCCTTCCTTGTCGAAGGTGACCGAGATGTCCTTGTTGAACTCGCCCTTGAAGGGCTGGGCTCCGTCCGGGAGCATGCCGGGAATGGTCTCGGCGTTGTGGCTGGGGTCCGCGGCCACGAACTTCACCGTGTCGCCGGGGTTGATCTTCACGAAGTTGGGCTCGAACACCATCCGCCCTTCGGCGCCCTGGTTGAGCATCTTGACTTCGACTTCGGCGGCTTCCACGCCTGCGACCAGCGTCATCAACGCGGCCGCGGCCAGCACAAAGCCTCTCCACATGTCGTCTTCTCCCTAATATCGCGTCGCCGACGGCGTCCGACCGGCGGCGCGATAAGTAAAGGAAGGATGTCTGGCTCGGAAAGGGCTTTCTAGGACGGAGCATTACTTAGGAAGTAGTCTAATTCGATACTGTTCGCTGCACGGCGACGTGATCAGGTTTGAACGAGCCAAAGCGGCGCACGAAAGCGCCGGTCCCGCGTGACGTTGGGGCCGACGATCCAGTCCGCCCCGGACGCCCGGCGTTCGGGGCGCGACCGCGGCAGCGCGCCTTCGGCGCGTCCCTTGGTCGCGCCGCCCGTCAGAGCTGGCGCTGGTTGAAGGTGTCGCAGGTCTTCGGATCGCCGGAGGCGAGACCGGTGCGGAACCACTTCACCCGCTGCGCGGAGGAGCCGTGGGTGAAGCTGTCCGGCACCACCTCGCCGCCGGAGCGCTTCTGCAGGGTGTCGTCGCCGATCTGGGTGGCGGCGGTCAGCGCCTGCTCCACGTCGCCATCCTCGAGGATGTTGAAGCGCTTGTTGGCCCAATAGCCCCAGACGCCGGCGAAGCAGTCCGCCTGCAGCTCGATCCGCACCGAGATGGCGTTCGCCTGCTCCTCCGAACGGGCGCGCTGCCGCTGCTCGTTCGCCCAGCGCATGATGCCGAGCTCATTCTGCACGTGGTGCCCGACCTCGTGCGCGATCACGTAGGCGCGGGCGAACTCGCCGGGCGATTTGAACTTGCGGGCGAGCTCGTCGAAGAACTCGGTGTCGAGATACACACGCTGGTCGCCGGGGCAGTAGAACGGCCCCATGGCGGAGGCGCCCATGCCGCAAGCGGTGCTGGTGCGGCCGGAGAACAGCGTCAGCCGCGGCTTGTCGTAGGCTTTGCCGCTGTCCTTGAACAACGGCGTCCAGACATCCTCGGTCTGGGCCAGCACGGCGCGCACGAACTCGCCCTGCTTCTTCTCGTCCTCGGAGAGCTGGCTGGGGTCGCCCGTCGGCCGCTCCTGCTGCGAATAGCCCGAGCCGCCGCCCTGGACGGTCTCGAGGCCGGCGAGGATGACCCGCGGGTCGACGCCCAACGCCCACGAGACGAGCCCCACCACGATCAGGCCGCCGATCCCGACGCCGCCGCCGCCGCCGGGAAAGCGGAAACCGCCGCCGCCCCCGCCGCCACGCTCGTCGTCGACGTTCTCGCTCCGGCGGAAATCCTCCCAGCGCATGGCCGTTCCCTCGCAAATCATCGCCCGTCCTGGCGCGTATCTAGCGCCCTTTTTTCCGCTTGGTACGCGCGATCGTGATCGCTTCGAACAGTTCAAAAGACGGTCTGTGCAAGCTGGGCCGCGGCGCCTATGGTCAGCGACCAAGCGGACGCTGGCGACGCGACGCGTCCGGCGCCTGGACGGGAGACGCCGGATGGACTTCGACCCCACCTTCCTCGCGCGGCTGCAGTTCGCCTTCACGGTCTCCTTCCACATCGTGTTCCCGGCGTTCTCGATCGGCACTTCGGCCTACATCGCGACGCTGCTGCTGCTGTGGTCGAAGACCGGCGCGGAGCGCTACCATCGGCTCGCCCGGTTCTGGACCAAGATCTTCGCCGTCTCCTTCGCCATGGGCGTCGTCTCCGGCATCGTGCTCAGCTACCAGTTCGGCACCAACTGGAGCCGGTTCTCCGAGGTCGTCGGCAACGTCATCGGCCCGCTGATCGGCTACGAGGTGCTCACCGCCTTCTTCCTGGAGGCGACCTTCCTCGGGATCATGCTGTTCGGCTGGACGCGGGTGCCGCCGTGGCTGCACGTGCTCTCGGCCTGCGTGGTCGCCTTCGGCACCGCGATCTCCGGTTTCTGGATCCTGTCCGCCAACAGCTGGATGCACACCCCGGCCGGCTTCGAGATGAAGGACGGGATCGCCTATCCGACCGACTGGGTGAAGATCATCTTCAACCCGTCGTTTCCCTACCGCTTCGCGCACATGATGATCGCGGCCTACCTCACCACCGCGGTGGTCGTGCTGGCGGTCGGGTGCCGCTACCTCCTGCAGAAGCGCTTCGGCGAGGACGCGCGCACCATGGTGCGCATGGCGGTCGGCATGATCGCGGTCGTCGCCCCGCTGCAGCTCTTCGTCGGCGACGCGCACGGCCTCAACACGCTGGAGCACCAGCCGGCGAAGATCGCCGCGATGGAGGCGCACTGGGACGGCTCCGAGCCGGTCGCGCTGTCGCTGTTCGGCTGGCCGAACGCCCAGCAGGAACGCACCGACTTCGAACTCGCGATCCCGAATCTCTCCAGCCTGATTCTCACCCACAGCTGGGACGGCCGCATCAAGGGGCTGAAGGACTTCCCGGCCAATGAGCGGCCGCCGCTGATCACCACCTACTTCGGCTTCCGGCTGATGGTCGCGATCGGGATGCTGTTCATCGCGACCGGCCTCGTCGGCGCCTGGCTGTGGCGGCGGGGGACGCTCTGGGAGGCGACCTGGTTCCAGTGGCCGGCCTCCTGCATGTGGCCGCTCGGCTTCATCGCGATCCTGTCGGGGTGGATCACCACCGAGACCGGCCGCCAGCCCTGGGTGGTGCATGGTGTGCTGCGTACCGCCGACGCCGCCTCGCCGGTGGCGGCCAGCGCCCTCTGGACTTCGCTCGCGCTGTTCGTGCTGGTCTACTGCGTCGTATTCTCGATGGGCGTCTACTACGTGAACCGCCTCATCAACCGCGGCCCCGACGCGACCGTCACCGCACCGCCGCGCCACGGCCAGCCCGGCCGCCCGCTGTCGGGCGCGGCCGAGGCGGTGGGAGAGGTCGTCCACGACGGCGCGATGGAGCCCGCGCGATGAGGGCGCTCGCGGAAGACGAGAAGATCGCCTGGGGCTCGTACCCCGTCTTGTCGATGAGGATCACGGGGAGTCTCGGCAGGAATCGGTTTGCGTCGTCACCAGGGCGATGCTGGACGCATTCAATCACTGGATTTCACCTCAGGCGAAGCGACTCCTCATCGAGGAGCGGCGTGTGGCGATGATCGAAGTGGCGTATGGCGAGACGTCGTCTAATCCTATTAGAGATCAGCGAATAGAAGAATTGAAATCATTTTTCGATCGCTTCGATTCAAACATTAGAACCGTACATGGCAGTGAGATCATTCATCTCATGACAGACCACGTCTGCAGCGTAAGCTCTCCGCTTGTCATCAAGTGGCGTGGACGCGCAGGCGGCTTGGCGAGCGATTAGGGAGCGTCACGTCCATGGAATGGTATCTGCCGCTCGCCTGGGGGCTGATCATCGGCGGCGCCGTCGCGATGTACGTGGTGCTCGACGGCTTCGACCTCGGGATCGGGATCCTGTTCCCCTTCACCAAGACCGAGCGCGAGCGCGACCAGATGATGAACACGGTCGCGCCGTTCTGGGACGGCAACGAGACCTGGCTGGTGCTGGGCGGCGGCGGCCTGTGGGTGGCGTTCCCCAAGGCCTACGCGGTCATCATGCCGGCGCTCTACCTGCCGGTCATCGTCATGCTGCTGGCGCTGATCTTCCGCGGCGTCTCGTTCGAGTTCCGCTGGGTCGCGAAGCCCAACAAGGGCGTCTGGAACGTCGCCTTCGCCGGCGGGTCGATCGTCGCCGCCTTCTGCCAGGGCCTGATCCTCGGCGGCCTGCTGCAGGGGATCGACGTACGGCCGACCGCGACCAACGGGCTGCAGTTCGCCGGCGGTCCGCTCGATTGGCTCACGCCGTTCTCGCTGGTCTGCGGCGTCGGCGTGGTGCTCGGCTACGCGCTGCTCGGCGCGACCTGGCTCAACATGAAGACCGACGGCGAGGTCGCCCGCCGCTCCCGCGCGCAGGCGCCCGGCCTGCTGCTCGCCATGCTGGCGGCGATGGCGCTCGTCAGCCTCTGGACGCCGCTCGCGATCGACCGGATCTGGGACCGCTGGTTCTCGTTCCCGAACATTCTCTATCTCTGGCCGGCGCCCGTGCTGACCGCGCTCGTCGCCTTCGGGGTGTGGCGCGGGCTCGCCGCGGGCCGTGAAATCCCGCCGTTCCTGGGCTCGATCGCCCTGTTCCTGCTCGGCTTTGTCGGCCTCGCGATCTCGACCTGGCCCTATCTGGTGCCGCCGACCATCACCTTCTGGGACGCGGCCGCCGCGCCGGCCTCGCAGATCTTCCTCGGGGCCGGCACGATCGTGCTGTTCCCGATCATCGTCGGCTACACCGTGTTCGTGTACTGGCTGTTCCGCGGCAAGGTCCGCGAGGGCGAGGGCTACCACTGAGCGCCGGCCGGCTTCGCCTCATGCGCCGTCGAGCACGCGGCGGATCGCCTTGAGGTCGCGCCAGGCGAACTTCTTCTGCCCCGGGCTGCGCAGCAGATAGGCCGGATGCAGCGTCGCCATGGCGCGGATCGAACGGCCGCCGGCGTCGTAGTCCAGCCATTTGCCGCGCAGCTTCAGGATCCCGTCCTTGGCGCGGAACAGGCTCTGCGCCGCGGAGCCGCCGAGGGCGACGAGCACGTCGGGCTGCGCCAGCTCGATCTGCCGGCGGATGAAGGGCAGGCAGGTCTCCGTCTCCTGCGGCGTCGGCGTGCGGTTGCCGGGCGGCCGCCACGGAATGACGTTCGCGATGTAGACCTCCGAACGCTCCAGCCCGATCGCGGCCAGCATGCGGTCCAGCAACTGGCCGGACCGGCCGACGAAGGGAAGGCCCGAAAGGTCTTCCTCCCGGCCCGGAGCCTCGCCCACCAGCATCAGCCTGGCGCCCGGCGCGCCGTCGGCGAAGACGGTGCGGCTCGCGGTCGCCTTCAGCGCGCAGCCTTCGAAGCGCTCGAGGATCGCGCGCAGGTCGTCGAGCGTCGCGGCGCTGGCCGCCGCCTGCCGCGCCGCGGCGGCGGTCTCGTCGGGCGCCGCCGCCAGCGCCGCCGCCGAAGCGGGCGCCCGCGCCGCGGGCTGCGCGGGCAGGGGCTCCGCCGCCGGCGACGGCCTCAGCCTCGCGGCGCTCTCCGCAAACCGATCCTGCCCGACATCCTCGAGCGCGGCGTCGACGCCCATGGCGGCGTACCAGTCGAGCAGCGCGCGGGCGTCGTCGGGGGATGGGGCGGTGTCCATGGCGTTACCTTTAGCGGGTCCCGCCGTCGGAGTCAGGCGGAGGCGAGCTTGAGGCCCGCGACGCCCGCGACGATGGCGAGCGCCGAGACGATCTTCACCGCCGTCATCGCCTCGCCCAGCAGAACGATCCCGAACAGCACCGTGCCAAGCGTGCCGACCGCCGTCCAGATCGGGTAGGCGACGCCGACGGGAAGCGTCTTGAGCGCGAGCGTCAGGAAGCCGATGCCGCCGATCACGGCGACGACGGTGACGAGCGTCGGGCCCAGCCGGGTGAACCCATCCGCGTATTTCATGCTGAGGGCGAAGATGACTTCGAAGATGGCGGCTATGGCGAGAAAGCCCCAGGCCATGGTGCGGACTCCGTCGGATACGACTGAGTAGAACTCCGTCGTTTTTCGTTCCGGGATAGCTAGGCCCTTGAACAAGAGGCGACAAACTCAGAATCTTCAGCCTATAAATGAGTTGGATTCATCTGTGTGAGGAATCGCGATGCGCCGCCTGCCGCCGCTGGGCGCGCTGCGCGCCTTCGAGGCCGCCGCCCGTCGCCTCAGCTTCAAGGACGCCGCGGCGGAGCTCGGCGTGACGCCAACGGCCGTCAGCCACCAGATCCGCCAGCTCGAGGAGGGTTTGGGCGTCGCGCTGTTCGAACGCGCCCCTCGCAGGGTCGGGCTGACGGCCGTGGGCGAGGCGCTCTACCCCGCGCTGCGGCGCGCGTTCGACGACATGGACGAGGCGGTGGCGGCCGCCCGGCGCCGGCCCACGCGCCGTGTCGCGACCCTGACCGCGACCGTCGCCTTCACCGCCAAGCTGCTGGTGCCAAAGGCCGCCCGCTTCCGCGAGATGCACCCGGAGTGGGATCTGCGCCTGCACGCCTCCGACGCCGCGGTCGACCTGTCCGCTGGCGAGGCGGACGCCGCGATCCGCTACGGGCTCGGGCCGCGTCCCGGCCTCGCGAGCGCGCCGCTGATGATCGACGCATTCGCGCCGGTTGCGTGCCCGCGCATGGCGCCAAGGTCTCCGGCGGAGCTCGCCATGGCGCCGCTGATCCATTTCGACTGGGGGGCGAGCGGAGCGACCTCGGTTCCGACGTGGCGCAGTTGGGGCGAGGCCGCCGGCCTCCGGGGCGTCGACTGGGAGGCGGGCGTCGCCTTCAACGACGAAGCGAGCGTGATCCAGGCTGCGGTCGCAGGGCAGGGCGTCGCATTGCTCAGCCTCGCTCTCGTCGCCGCGGAGCTCGCCTCCGGCCTTCTCACGCAGCCCTTCGGGCCGGTGCTGCCGGGCTGGCGCTACGACTTCGTCTGCCCTGAGGGGGCGGAGAACAGGCCCGCGGTCGCGGCGCTCCGCTGTTGGATCGAGGAGGAGGTGCTGAGCGGCGCGCGCTTCGACGACGCGGGAACGGGGCGGCGACGCCCCGGGGTCCCTGCCGACGATCCGGATCCGGCCCACGCGCCTCGGGTCGACAGCCGGCGCTCAATTTGATGTAACTCGCAGCCTCAGCCTCGCGGGGGGCCTGCTAGAGGAGATATGCGCGCGTGCAGCCGGGGGCGCTGAACGACGGAGACGGTCCGGGGCGCCGGCCGATCGCGAGCCGCTCGTCGGGCTGGGCGATACGGCTCGCAGGCGGCCTCGCGCGCACCGACGTCACGCCCAACCAGATCTCGGTCGCCTCCGTCCTGTTCGCGGGCGTCGGCTGCGCGCTGATCGCCGTCGGCCATACGCCGCTCGCCTGGCTCGCGGCCGCGGCCTGCGTCCAGCTCAGGCTGGTCTGCAACCTGCTCGACGGCATGGTCGCGGTCGAGGGCGGCAAGAAGTCGGCGGTTGGCGCGATCTACAACGAGTTTCCCGACCGGATCGCCGACACGCTTCTGCTCGTGGCCGTGGGCTACGCCGCGGGCGTCCCCTGGCTCGGCTGGGCGGCGGCGCTGGCTGCGGCGCTCACCGCCTATGTCCGCGTCTTCGGCGGCTCGCTGGGACTGCCGCAGGATTTCTCCGGCGTCATGGCGAAGCAGCGGCGCATGGCGGCGCTGACCGCGGCGCTGGTCGCTCAGAGCGTGGAGTGGACGTTCAGCGACACGCGCTGGTCGCTGTTGGTCGCCGTGGCGCTCATCGCCGCGGGCAGCCTCGTCACATGCGTGACGCGCACCGCCGCCATCGCGACGAAGCTCCGCGCGACATGAGCGCCACCGCTCTCGCCCGCCAGATCCTGATCGTGCTCGTGCGCATCCTCGTCGGCGCGCGCGGCGAATGGGTGGGCTCGACGCCCGAGACCCGCTCGCGGATCTATTTCGCCAACCACACCAGCCACTTCGACACGCTCGCCGTGATCTCGGCGCTGCCGCCGGAGCTGCGTCGGCGGACGCGGCCGGTGGCGGCGCGCGACTACTGGGGCGGCTCGGCGCTCAAGCGCTTCGTCGCCGAGAAGTGCCTGCGCGCCGTGCTGATCGACCGCGACGGACGCGGCGAGGGCGACCCGCTGGCGCCGGTGGACGAGGCGCTCGCCCGGCGCGAGTCGGTGCTGATCTTCCCCGAGGGCACGCGCGGCGCCGGCGAGGAGGTCGCGGCCTTCAAGAGCGGGCTGCATCGCCTGGCCGAGCGGCATCCGGAGGCCGAACTGATCCCCGTGCATCTCGACAATCTCGCCCGCGTCATGCCGAAGGGCTCGTTCCTGATCGTGCCGCTCACCTGCACCGCCCGCTTCGGCGCGCCGCTGAACGCCGTGCCGGGCGAGCCCAAGGCGGAGTTTCTCGCCCGCGCCCGCGCGGCGGTCGAAAATCTCGCGCCGCGCCGCAAGGGAGCGTCCGCGTGAGTGCGGCCTTCGGCTGGGTGCTCGTCGGCGTGATCGCGATCCTCGCGGCCGCCACCATCGTCGGCGGCGCGCTGGAGCGGCGCGCGACGACGCCGGAGGGCCGCGCCACCATCCAGAACCTCAACGCCCGCACCCGCTCGTGGTGGGTGATGGCGATCGTCTTCGGCGGCGCGCTGGCGCTCGGGCCTGCGGCGACCACGCTGCTGTTCGCCGGCCTGTCCTTCATGGCGCTGCGGGAGTTCTGGTCGCTCGCGCCCTCGCGCGCCGGCGACCACCGGGCGCTGTTCCTGTCGTTCTTCGTGGCGTTGCCGATCCACTACCTGCTGCTCGGCACGGGCTGGTACGGCTTCTTCGCCGTGTTCATCCCGGTCTACGCCTTCCTGATCCTACCGGCGATCTCGACGCTCGCCGGCGACGTCACCGACTTCCTCGCGCGCCAGGCCAAGGTGCAGTGGGGGCTGATGCTCACCGTCTACATGCTCAGCCACGCCCCGGCGCTGATGATGCTCGACACCGGGACCGACCCGGCGATGCTGGTGCTCTACCTCGTCGTGGTGACGCAGCTCTCCGACGTCGCGCAGTACGTCTTCGGCAAGATGATCGGCCGCACGCGATTCTCGCCCAACGTCAGCCCGTCGAAGACGGTCGAGGGCCTGCTCGGCGGCTGGGCGACGGCGGTCTTGATCGGCGTCGCGCTCCACGGGCTCACCCCATTCTCGCCGCTGCAGGCCGCGGGGATGAGCCTCGTCATCGTCGTCGCGGGCTTCTTCGGCGGCTTCGTGCTGTCGGCCGTGAAGCGGGACCTCGGCGCCAAGGACTGGGGCTACGTCATCGCCGGCCATGGCGGTGTGCTGGACCGGGTGGACTCGATCATCTTCGCCGCGCCGATGTTCTTCCACCTCACGCGCTACTGGTTCACGCCGTAGCGCCCGCGGCGGTTCAACGTCGGCCGGACTGACGCTCCGCCCGCCCCGGACGCGTCTCCCTGCCCATCATCTGTGCAAGGTCGTTTTTGTCGCAGCCGGTGCGGGGGGAGGCCATGGTGCGGTTAACCCCCGACTAACCCGCACGATCACCTCATTCGCCTCGGTGATTGTACTTAGTCGGGGACCTTGACGTGATGGCTACGCAGGCTGGGGAATCCTTGGGGGCCGTAGTGGACCAGGCCGCGGAAAGCCTGAAGGAGGCGGCCCGCTCCAACATCGCGGCGATCCAGAACATCACCCGGCGGATGCGGCTGCTGGCGCTGAACGCCCAGATCGAGGCGGCCCACGCCGGCCAGACCGGATTCGCGGTGGTCGCGGAGGAGGTGAAGGCGGTCGCGGGGGAGATCGAAGCGCGTGCGGCGAGCCTCGGCGGCGACGTGGGCGCCCGCGTCGACGATCTCCGCGACGCGGTCGCAGGTCTCGCCTCCGCCGCGCGGGGCGACCGCTTCGTCGACCTCGCTCTGAACGCGGTGGAGATCATCGATCGCAATCTCTACGAGCGCACATGCGACGTGCGCTGGTGGGCCACCGACAGCGCGGTGGTGGACTGCGCCGCGACGCCGCGCCCGGAGACCGTCGCGCACGCCGAGCGCCGGCTCGGCGTGATCCTGTCGGCTTACACGGTCTACCTGGATCTCTGGCTCTGCGACCTGAACGGTCGGGTGATCGCCAACGGTCGGCCGCAGCGCTTCGCCGCCCGCGGCGTCGACTCGAGCCGGGCGAGGTGGTTCGCCAAGGCGAAGAGCCTCGCCTCGGGCGACGATTTCGCGGTCGCCGAGATCGACCGCTGCGCGGAGCTCGGGGGCGCACAGGTCGCGACCTATGTCGCCTCGGTGCGCGAAGCCGGCGCGGCGCATGGCAGGCCGCTCGGCTTCCTCGCCGTCCATTTCGATTGGGAGCCGCAAGCGCGCTCCGTCGTGGAAGGCGTGCGGCTCACCGCCGACGAGGCGGCGCAGAGCCGCGTGCTGCTGCTCGACGCCGACCATCGCGTGATCGCCGGCACCCGCGGCGCCGCTCTCGGAGAGGCGGTTCCGCTCGCGACGGGCGGGCGCGACTCCGGCCTCTACGCGGACGCCTCCGGGCGTCTGATCGCCTTCCACAAGACGCCGGGCTACGAAACCTACCGCGGCATGGGGTGGTTCGGCGTCATCGAATACGCCCCGGGCTCCGCGCGCGCGCTGGCCCCCGCGCTGTCCCGCCCAGAACGGGCATGGGGCTCGTCGTCGTCGGCCACGGCCTGAAACGACGGCGCCGCCGGACGGCGCGCAGGGTTAACCGGAGGTTAACCTGAAGCCGCATCGCGCGTGATTTCCGCGTCCAGTTCCGTCCGCCGCGGCAGCGGGGGGATCGCGCCGTAGCCGCGGGTCGACAGCGCAGCCGACACGTTGGCGCGTCGCGCCGCCGCGAACGGGTCGCGCCCCTCGAGGTAGCTCGTCAGGAAGGCGCCGTCGAAGGCGTCGCCGGCGCCGGTCGCGTCCACCGCCCGCACCGGGTGCGCTGCGATCCGCTCCCGCCGCTCCGGCGTCGCGACCAGGCAGCCATGGGCGCCGAGCGTCAGCGCCACCACCTTGGGGCCGAGCGCGAGGACGGCGTCGCAGATCGCGTCCGGATCCTCGACGCCGAACAGCAGGGCCGCGTCGTCGAGACCCGGCAGCGCGACGTCCGTCAGCGTCAGCGCCTCTCGGATCGTCGCGCGCGCTCGGGCGAGCGGCCAGAGCTTCAGCCTGAGGTTGGTGTCGTAGGACACGACGACGCCCGCGTCGCGCGCCTTGGCCAGCGCCGCGAACACGCCGTCGGCGGCGGTGGTCGAGATCGCCTGGCTGATGCCGGAGGCGTGCAGGATACGGGTCGCGGCGATCGCCTCCGCCAGGATCCGGTCCGGCCCGACGAGGCTCGCGGCGGAGCCTGCGCGGCGGTAGCTGAAGCGGTGGCCGTCGGGACCGTGCGTCACGAAATAGATGCCGGTCGGCGCGTCGCGATCGACGCTCATATGGGCGCGGTCCACGCCCTCCGCGTCCCAAAGCGCGGTCAGCGCCTCGCCGAAGGCGTCGTCGCCGATCGCGCCGAGGACGCCGGAACGCGCGCCGAGCCGGGCGGCGGCGATCGCGACGTTCGAGACGTCGCCCCCGCAGCCGAGGGTGAAGCGGCCGGCCTCGGTTTCGTTCAGTTCCGCCAGGGGTTCGCCGAGGCAGAGGATGTCGAGAGCGGGCATGCGCGGACCTCGGGTCGAGGCGATCAGGGCCCGCCGTCATAGCAAGCGAAGGGCGGTGCGCGCCATCCGTTGCCGATCCGCCCGCGCGCGCCGTATGGTCCGGCCCCCGGCGGCCACGGAGCGTGAGGCGGATGCAGACCTTCTACGTGCAGATCAAATGCGAGCTCGGCCGCACCTACGAGACGGCGGAGCATCTGGCCGACCTCGAGCTGCACTCCGAGATCTATTCGACGGCGGGCGACTACGACCTGATCGTAAAGTACCACGTCGACGACGGCGTCGACGTGGGCCACTTCGTCGGCGCCCACGTGCAGACCGCGCCGGGCGTGCGCGACACCCACACGCTGATCACGTTCAAGGCGTTTTGAGCCGCGGCTGACACCGGCGGCGACGCGCGTCGTGGTCTGGGCAGAGCGGTGTCGGCTTGTTCCGACGCAGTGAACCACGCCGTCATTCCGGCCGAAGCGCCGGAATCCATCACCCCTTCGGCTCAGTGTCTGCGCAAGCGGCGGGCTTATGGGCCCCGGGACAAGCCCGAGGCGACCGCGGAGCCCGAGGACCCGCGCGGCCTCCCGCCTCACTCCGCGACCGCCCGCGCGCCCTCGCCGCGGCCCAGCTCCAGCGTCACGAGCCGCACGCCGACGTCGTCGGGGTCGACCTTCACCGCGAAGCCGAGCGCGCGGCACATCGACAGCATGGTCGAGTTCTCGGCCAGCACCTGACCGGTGATCCGCCGCAGCCGCTCGGTCTCGGCGAGGCGGATCAGCGTCCGCATTAGCCGCCAGCCGAGGCCGCGGCCCTTGAGGTCGGAGCGCAGCAGGATGGCGTATTCGCCCTCGACGCCGTCGGCGTCGGCGTGGATCTGGGCGAGGCCGAGGATGCGCTGCCGCTGGTCGATCGCGAGCAGCACCATGGTCCGCGCGTAGTCGATCTGCGTCAGGCGGGCGATGAAGGGCCGCGGCACCTCCTTCACCGGCGTGAAGAAGCGCTGGCGGAGGTCGTCCGGCGCCACCGCGCGGAAGAAGGCTGCGACCTGGGGCTCGTCTTCCGGCCGCACGGGGCGCACCAGCACCTCGGAGCCGTCGGCGAGGGTGAGGCCGGTCTCGAACTCCTTGGGGTAGGGGCGGATGGCGAGGCGCAGGTTCGCCGGCCCCGCGCGCCGGTTGCGCGGCGCGAGGCGGACGCGGATGCGGGCGTCGAGCGCGACCGCGCCCTGCGGCGTCACCATCAGCGGGTTGACGTCGAGCTCGGCGATCTCCGGCATGTCGGCGGCGAGCTGCGCGAGCTTCACCAGCGTCTGCGCCACGGCGTCGACGTTCGCGGCGGGCGCGCCGTCGTAGCCGGCGAGCACTGTCCCGACCCGGGTGCGGCCGATGAGCTCGCGCGCGAGCCCATGGTGCAGCGGGGGCAGGGCGAGCGCGACGTCGCGGACGATCTCCACCGCGCCGCCGCCCGCGCCGAAGGCCACCACCGGGCCGAAGGTCGGGTCGTCGA
Source organism: Methylopila capsulata (assembly GCF_016907975.1). Taxonomy (GTDB): domain Bacteria; phylum Pseudomonadota; class Alphaproteobacteria; order Rhizobiales; family Methylopilaceae; genus Methylopila; species Methylopila capsulata. Next base: position 316,188 of record NZ_JAFBCY010000003.1, on the reverse strand, counting down.
ACAGGCCGGCGAAGGTCTCGACGCCGTCGTCGGGCCGCACGTGCGGCTGCACCAGAAGCCCCTCGATGCGGGCCTGCGGCGCGCGCGCGGCGACGCGGGCGAGCATGGCCCGAGCGGCCTCCTCGACCGCCTCCGCGGTGTCGAGCGCGAGCCTCACGCCGCCCACGGCCGACTTGTGCGAGAGGTCCGGCGAGACGATCTTGATCACCGCCGCGCTTCCCGCGCGGATGAAGCCGCGCGCCACCTCGGCCGCAGCCTCGGGCGTGTCCACCACCGCGTGCGGCAGCACGGGGATCTCGTAGGCCCGCAGCACCTCCGCGACGTCGGTCGGCGACAGCCACTCCCGCGCCGTGTTCAGCGCGTCGTCCATGGCGGCGCGGGCGCGGGCCGGGTCCGGCGTGAAGCTCTCGGGCGCGGAGGGCGGGGTCTCCACCAGCGCCGCCTGCGCCTCCACATGCCGCACGAGGTGCATCAGGCCCGCGAGCGCGCTTTCCGGCGTGCGGAAGAACGGCGCGTGCGCCGCCTCCAGAATCCGTCGCGGCGCGGTCTCCGAGCCCATGAAGGCCGCGAACACCGGCTTCGGCGGATAGGTGCGGCCCCGCGCGCGGCCTGAGGCCGCGGCGATGGCGTGGGCGCAGGGTGCGGCCTCCGACAGCATGGTCGGCGCGTGGATGGCGAGCACCGCGTCGACACCCTTGTCCGCAAGCGCCGCCGTCACCGCGGCCTCGTAGCGCTCGGGCGTGGCGTCGCCGGCGATGTCGATCGGGTTGGCGCGCGACCAGTCGCAGGGCAGCGCCGCGTCGAGCGCGTCGATGGTCGCGTCGGACAGCTCCGCCGGGCGGCCGCCGAGGTCGATCAGCCGGTCGACCGCCAGCACGCCGAGGCCGCCGCCGTTGGTGACGATCGCGATCCTCTTGCCCGACGTCGGCGCCACATGGGCGAGGGTTTCGATCGCGGCGAAGAGGTCGGCGAGGTCCGCCACGCGCAGAAGGCCTGCCCGGCGGAAGGCGGCGTCGTAGACCGCGTCGGAGGTCGCGAGCGCCCCGCTGTGGGTGGCGGCCGCTCGGGCGCCGGCCGCGTGACGGCCGCCCTTGATCACGACCACGGGCTTGGCGCGGGCGGCGGCGCGGGCGGCCGAGAGGAAGCGCGGCGCGTCGGACACCGCGTTCAGGTACATCACGATCGCCCGCGTGCGGCGGTCGATCGCGAAATGGTCGAGCAGGTCGTCGACGTCGACGTCGGCCATGTCGCCGAACGATACGATCCCCGAGAAGCCGATCTCACGGGCGGTGGCCCACTCGATGGTGGACGAGACGAAGCCGCCGGACTGCGAGAGCAGCGCGAGGTCGCCGGCGAGCGCCTGCGGCGCGAAACTGGCGTTGAGCTTCACATGCGGGCTGAGCACGCCGAGACACCCCGGCCCGATCAACCGCATGCCGTGCTTGCGCGACGCCTGCTCGGCCTGGTCCCTGAGCGAGCCCGGCCCGCGGCCGAGGCCCTTGGTGATGACGGCGGCCGCCCGCGCGCCGGCCGCGCCCGCCGCGTCGATCACGCCCGCGATCGTGTGCGGCGGCGTGGTGACGACGATCAGGTCCGGCGGTTCGGGCAGGCTCGCGAAATCGGGAGAGGCGGGGACGCCGTCGAGGTCGGGGTAGTCCGGATTGACCAGCCGGAGCGGGCCTTTGAAGCCGCCGTTCCGCAGGTTCTGCAGCACCGCCCGCCCGACGCTGCCCGGCCGCGGACTGCCGCCGACGAGCACGACGGAGCGGGGGGCGAACACGGCGTCGAGGTTGCGGGTCGACATCTTACGTTTCTATCTTGTTGATAGACGGGATCAGGAGGGCGCGCGGGATGGCTTGGACAGTGCTTTTCTGCGACCCGTTCATGAAGGAATTCGCGGCTTTCGACATTGCGGTCCGCGACGAACTGCTGGCGACCGTCGCTGTGCTCCGTGAGTTCGGCCCCAACCTGAAACGGCCGATCGCCGACGCCTTAAGCGGCTCGAAGCACGCCAACATGAAAGAGCTTCGGTTCGCTGTCGACCGCCAGGTCTGGCGCGTCGCGTTCGCCTTCGACCCCGCGCGGCAGGCTGTGATACTCTGTGGAGGCGTAAAGTCCGGCGTCGGCCAGCGCCGCTTCTACGCCGCGCTCATCGCCCTCGCGGATCGTCGTTTCGACGCCCATCTCAAAGCGATGCGGGAGAAGCAATGATGGCGACCTCTTTCGAAGACATTCTCGCTGAATTGCCAGCCGATCGTCAGGAGCGCATTTTGCGGCGGTCGCGATCGCTCATGGACGACACCAGTGTCCTTGAGGCCACGTTGGCGATGGAAGAAGACGCCGAGCGGGCGGCCCTCGCTGGGCCGTTGTCGTTCGTGATCCAAAAGGACAGCAGCGGCGCCTTTCGGTTCCAGCTTCGGGCGCCGAACGGCGAGGTGTTGTACGCATCCGTGACATTCGCGCATAAGGCGGCCGCGCTTGACGCCTTGACCACCTTCAAGCGCAGCGTCGGCGCCGCGGACCTCCGCCTGGACGTCGAATGGGCCGGCGCCTGATATCCAGCTTTCAAGGCTGAGTCTGCGACGGCGGATCGCTCGCCGGGAAACTCTCGTCCAGCGCCTCGTCGAGTTCGGCGTCTTCTTCAGCCGGCGTGTGCTTCGGCTCGTGGACCCGCTTCGACATCGCGGGGGCGGGCGTCTCCGCCGCCGGCGTCGGCGCGCCGCCCTCCGGGGCCTCGGGATCGAGCGCGAGCGTGTCGCCGACGCGCGGCTCCGCGGGCGTCGAGCCCGCGGGGACGGTCTCCGCGTCGAGCTTGGCCTCGTCGGCCACGTGGGCCGGGTCGACCAGAACGATGTGCAGCCGCCGCGGCCCGTGCGCCCCCATGAGCAGGATCTGCTCGATGTCGGCGGAGCGCGAGGGGCCTGTGATCCAGTTGACGGTGCGCGGCATGACGCCCGCGCCGTAGCGCTGCCGCACCTGTCCCCAGACGTCCTCGTAGGTCGCGGCCACGTCGGCGGCGTCGAGCAGCACGATGTGGTTGTCCGGCAGGAAGTTCAGCGTGGTCGGATTGTCGGGGCCCGACGCCAGGATCAGCGTGCCGGTCTCGGCGACGCCTGCGAAGGCGGCGCTGACGCCGGCGGCGTCGTCGCCGAAGGAGCGGCCCTCGGTCACCGTGAGCGTGGTCTCGGCCCACGGCAGGTCGGCGAGGCGAGGATCCGCGCCGCGCCGGACCTCGGGCGCGAGGTTGTGGGCGCGCAGGAAGGCTGCGATCGCGGCGGGCGCCTCGGCGCTCGAGGAGACCGTCGAAACGGTTGCGGCCGAAGCCTCCGCCATCTCCACGAACAGCCGGACGCGCTCGGCCGGCGACTTCGACGTCGCGCGCGCGGGCAGCACGCCGGAGGGATGCGTCTTCAGCCGATCGGCGACCGCGAACCGCCGCGGGGCCTCCTGACCGGTGACGCCGAGCGAGCGGCGGATGGTGCCCAGCACCTGATCGCGGGCGCTCAAGGTCGGGGTCTCGGTCATGCGCGCTTGTCCTGCTGCGCCTTCCAGCGGGCCTGGAAGGTCTTGCCCTCCGGCGCGGGGAAGTCGCGGTAGGCGGTCCAGCCGCCGGCCAGCGGCAGCTTGGCGAAGCGGCCCTTGTTGCGGCCGAGCAGCGACAGCGTCGTCATCGCCGCGCGGGTCGCCAGCCGGTAGAGCGCCGGCCGACGCGCGAAGAAGCCCCAGGCTTTCAGGCCGTAGCGCACCGGGGCGGGGGAGAGGTTCCGCTCGAACTCGCGCTCACGCCAGTGCCGCATCAGCTTCGGCAGCGGGATGCGGACCGGGCACACGCTCTCGCAGCGGCCGCAGAAGGTGGAGGCGTTGGGGAGGTGGCCGGCCTTGTCCACGCCGATCAGCGACGGCGACAGCACGGCGCCCATCGGGCCGGGGTAGACCCAGCCATACGCGTGGCCGCCGACCGCATGGTAGACCGGGCAGTGGTTCATGCAGGCGCCGCAGCGGATGCAGCGGAGCATGTCCTGGAACTCGCCGCCGAGCATGGACGAGCGGCCGTTGTCGAGCAGCACCACGTGGTACTCGCCCGGCCCGTCAACGTCGTCCGGGCGGCGCGGGCCGGTGGAGAAGGTGGTGTAGACCGACATCTCCTGGCCCGTGGCGGAGCGCGCCAGCACCCGAAGCATCTGGGACACGTCGTCCAGCGTCGGCACCAGCTTTTCGAGCGAGGCCAGCACGATGTGGACCTTCGGCAGGGTCTGCGTCAGGTCGCCGTTGCCCTCGTTGGTGACGATGATGGAGGTGCCGGTCTCCGCCACCAGGAAGTTCGCGCCGGTGATGCCGACGTCGGCCGCGAGGAAGCGCTTGCGCAGCACGCCGCGGGCCTCGGCCAGCAGCGATTCCGGCGCCTGGAGGTCGCGGTCGTCCGGCAGGTCGGTGTGGACGCGGCGGAAATCGGCCTCGACCTGGTCGCGGTTGAGGTGGACGGCGGGCGCGATGATGTGGCTCGGCGTCTCGCCGCGCAGCTGGATGATGTACTCGCCGAGATCGGTCTCGACCGCGGCCATCCCCGCCGCCTCGATGTGGGTGTTGAGGTCGATCTCCTCGGAGATCATCGACTTGCCCTTGGTCACGACCTTCGCGCCGACCCGGCGGCAGATGTCGAGCACGATCTTCGAGGCGTCCGCGGCGGTGGGCGCGAAGTGCACGTGGCCGCCGGCCGCGGTGACCTTCGCCTCGTAGGCCTCGAGGTAGAGGTCGAGGTGGGCGAGCGTGTGGTTCTTGATGTCGCGCGCCGAATCCCGAAGCGCCTCGAACTCCGGCAGCTTGTCGGCGACCTTCTTGCGCTTGCCGATGAAGCCCTTCTCGACGTTCGTCAGCGCGCGCTGCAGCGCCTCGTCGGAGAGCGCTTCGTGGGCGTTGGCCTTGAAGGCGGGGGAGGTGACGTGGAGGGTCATCGGATCACACCTTCTCCGCCGGCTCGCCGATCGCCGGCTCGTCCGTCATCCCCGCGAGCACCTCGGCGACGTGCCGCGCCTTCACCTCGCGGCCCTGGCGCTGCAGTTTGCCGGCCATGTTCATGAGGCAGCCGAGGTCGCCCGCGAGCAGGGTTCCGGCCTCGGAAGCCCAGACGTTCTCGGCCTTCTTGGCGACGATCGCGTCGGAGATCTCGCCGTACTTCACCGCGAAGGTGCCGCCGAAGCCGCAGCACACGTCGGGATCGCGCATCTCGGAGATGGACAGGCCGTCGACGCTCTCCAGCAGCTTCCGCGGCTGGGTCTTCACGCCGAGCTCGCGCAGGCCGGAGCAGCTGTCGTGGTAGGTGACGGAGCCGTCGAACCGCGCCTCGACCGAGGTCACGCCGCGCACGTCCACCAGAAACGAGACCAGCTCGTGGACCTTCGCGGAGAACGCCGCGGCGCGGCGGGCGAGGTCGGGCTCGCCCTCGAACAGCTCGGGAACGTGCTTCTTCAGCATGCCGGCGCAGGAGCCGGACGGCGCGACGACGTAGTCGACGCCCTGGAACGCGTCCATGACCTGAAGCGCGATCGCCCGCGAGGTCGCCCGGTCGCCGGAGTTGAAGGCCGGCTGGCCGCAGCAGGTCTGCGACGGCACGACCACCTCGCAGCCGGCGTCCTCGATCAGCTTCGCCGCGGCGAAACCGACGGACGGGCGGATGAGATCGACGAGACAGGTCGCGAACAGGCCGACGCGGGGCTTCGTATCAATCATCGTCGCCACTTGAAACGACTCCAGGGACGCGAACAAATGTAAAGCGGACGAACCGGATGGCGACCATGGGCCATCGGCGGCGGCCGGCGCAAGGGCGTCCGACGCGCCTCCGAAAGTCGAACGACCCAATCCGTCGTCTGGGCGCATATGAAAGACAGCGCGTTCCGCCGCCGCAGCGGGACGCGCGAGACCAAAAAGCGGCGAGGGAGACCGAACGTCCATGAGCGGCATCGCATTGCTCGCCCCCGATCCCACGATCCTCGCCCGGCGCGACGCCATCGTCGCGGGGCTGCGGGCGATCGTGCCGGGGGAGGGCGTCATCGTCTCCGAGGACGAGCGCCGCGCTTTTGAGAGCGACGCTCTCACCGCCTACCGCCGCGTGCCCATGGTGGTCGTGCTGCCCTCGACCACCGAGCAGGTGGCCGAGGTGCTGGCCTTCTGCAGCCGCGAGGGCGTGCCGGTGATCCCGCGCGGCGCTGGAACCTCGCTCGCGGGCGGCGCGCTGCCGCAAGAGGACGCGGTGGTGCTCGGCGTCGCCAAGATGTCGAAGGTGCTGGACGTCGATCTCGCGAACCGCACCGTGCGGGTGCAGACCGGCGTCACCAACCTCGGCGTCTCGGCCGCCATCGCCCACGAGGGCTTCTTCTACGCCCCCGACCCCTCCTCGCAGCTCGCCTGCACCATCGCCGGCAACGTCGCGATGAACTCGGGCGGCGCGCACTGCCTGAAGTACGGCGTGACCACCAACAACCTGCTCGGCGTCACCTTCGTCACGCTCAAGGGCGAGATCGTCGAGATCGGCGGCGACGCGCTCGACGCGCCGGGCCTCGACATGCTCGGCCTGATCTGCGGCTCCGAGGGCCAGTTCGGCGTCGTCACCGAGGCGACGCTCCGCATTCTGCCGCTGGCGGAGGGCGCCCGGCCGATCCTGTTCGGCTTCCCGTCGCCCGAGGCCGCCGGCGCCTGCGTCGCGGCGGTGCTCGGCGCCGGCATCGTGCCGGTCGCGATCGAATACATGGACAAGCTCGCGATCGACATCTGCGAGGACTTCGCCAAGGCGGGCTATCCCCGCGACGTCGGCGCCATGCTGATCGTCGAGGTGGAGGGCTCCGCCGCCGAGATCGACGAGCAACTCGCCCGCATCGGCGCGATCGCCGAGGCGCATGGCGCGACCTACGCCCGGCAGGCCAAGACGCTCGCCGAAGCCGCCGCGATCTGGAAGGGCCGCAAGTCCGCCTTCGGCGCCATGGGCCGCGTGTCCGACTACATCTGCATGGACGGCACCATCCCGACCGGCAAGCTGCCCGAGGTGTTGACCCGCATCGGCGAGATCTGCGAGGCGCAGGGGCTCAAGGTCGCGAACATCTTCCACGCCGGCGACGGCAACCTGCACCCGCTGGTGCTCTACGACATGAACGACCCTGTCTCGCTCGCGAAGGCCGAGAGGGCCGGCGAGGACATCCTGCTCGCCTGCGTCGAGGCCGGCGGCTGCCTCACCGGCGAGCACGGCGTCGGCATCGAGAAGCGCGACCTGATGACGGCCCAGTTCACCCGCATCGAGCTGATGCAGCAGATGCGCGTGAAGTCGGTGTTCGACCCGGCCTGGCTGCTGAACCCCGCCAAGGTGTTCCCGCTGGAGAACCGCATCGCGAAGGCCGCGGCGTGAGAGTGAAGGCGGTTTCAGTCCGCGGCGCTCGATCCTGCGCCACCCCCACCCCTAACCCCTCCCCGCAGGGGGGAGGGGGACCGGTGGAGCTTGGCTCAGCTGTTGAGAATGATCTGAAACGTCAGGGTCCTCCCTCCCCCTTGCGGGGAGGGGTACGGGGTGGGGGTGGCGCCGAATGATCCGCGACGACCACATGGAAACCGTCTCCCCCTTTGACGAAGCCGGGATCGAGGCGACCATTCGCGAGGCGGCGGAGGCCGGGACGCCGATCGTCGTCCGCGGCGCCGGCAGCCGTTCGGGGCTGGGCCGTCCCGTACAGGCTGCGATCACCTTGTCCACGGAGCGCCTGACCGGCGTCACCCTGCTGGAGCCGTCCGAGCTTGTGGTGTCCGCGAAGGCCGGCACGACCGTGGCGGAGGTGGAGGCGGAGCTCGCCCGCGTTGGGCAGCGGCTGGCGTTCGAGCCCCTGGACCACCGCGCGCTCTATGGAACGACGGCCGAGCCCACCGTCGGCGGGCTGGTCGCCACCAACGCGTCGGGCCCGCGGCGCGTCATCGCCGGCGCGGCGCGCGACGCGCTGATCGGCGTCCGGCTGACGACGGGGCGCGCCGAGACCATCCGCTCCGGCGGCCGGGTGATGAAGAACGTCACGGGCTACGACCTCGTGAAGTTCGCCTGCGGCTCTCACGGCGTGCTGGGCGTCGTCACCGAGGCGACCTTCAAGACGCTGCCGATCGCCGAGACCGAGGCGACGCTGGTGCTCGAAGGCCTCGACGACGCCCACGGCGTCGCGGCGCTGTGCGCAGGCATGGGGACGCCGTTCGAGGTCTCCGGGGCGGCGCATCTGCCGGCGCTGAACGGCGCGCCGTCGCGCACCTGCCTCAGGCTCGAGAACTTCGAGAGCCAGGTCGCCTACCGCGCGGGCCAACTCGCCGCGCGGCTCAAGGGTTTCGGAACGGCGTCGCGGCTGGACGCAGAGGCCTCCCGGACGCTGTGGCGCGAGATCGGAGCAGCTGCGTCGCTGCTGGGGGCGCCCGAGCGGGCGGTGTGGCGCGTCTCGGTCGCTCCCACGCGGGGGCCGGGCGTGGTCGCGCGGCTGGGGCCGCTCGCGGAAGCGCACATCTACGACTGGAGCGGCGGGCTGATCTGGGTCGCGACCTCCGCCGAGGGCGACGCCGGCGCGTCGACGCTGCGTCCGATCGTGCGCGAGGCGCGCGGCCACGCCACGCTGATGCGGGCGCCGGACGCGGTGCGGGCCGCGGTCGACGTGTTCGAGCCTGAGGCGCCGGCGCTCGCGCGCCTCACCGCCGGCCTCCGGGCGAGCTTCGATCCCGCCGGCGTGCTGAACCTGGGGCGCATGCATGCCCGCTGAAGCCAGCCTGTCCGCGCGCCCGGCGGCCTTCAGCGCGGTGCGGGCCGGGGTCGCGCTCGCGCTGGTCGCGGGTTTCGCGGCGACGCTGCTCGCCATGGGCCGGCCCGCGATCTGCCCCTGCGGGACGGTCGAGCTCTGGCACGGCGCCGCGAACGACGCCGGCACCTCCCAGCACGTCTCCGACTGGTACTCGCTCAGCCACGTCATCCACGGCTTTCTGTTTTACGGGCTCGCGGTCCTCGTCGGGCGTCTCCGCGGACGGCCTCTCGCCCTGATGACGGCGCTGGTCGCGGCCGTCGCGATCGAAGGCCTTTGGGAGTTGCTGGAGAACTCGCCGATCATCATCGAGCGCTACCGCGAGGGCACCGTCTCCAACGCCTTCGCGGGCGACAGCGTGCTGAACTCGGTCGCCGACATCGGTTTCATGGCGCTCGGCTTCACCATCGCGCGGCTCGCGCCGACCTGGACCATCGTCGTCGCCGCCATCGCGATGGAGCTGATCGCGCTCTATGTGATCCGCGACAACCTCACTCTGAACGTCATCATGATCCTGCACCCGCTCGACGCGATCCGGGACTGGCAGGCGATGCGCGGTTAAGGCCCACACGCATGCAAACCTCCTTCGCCCCCGAGCGCCTGGCCGCGGACCCGCAGCTCGCCTCTTCCGAAAAGATCCTGCGCACCTGCGTGCATTGCGGGTTCTGCACCGCGACCTGCCCGACCTACGTGCTGCTGGGCGACGAGCTCGACAGCCCACGTGGCCGGATCTACCTCATCAAGGAGATGCTCGAGGCGGACAAGCCGGCGACGGAAGAGGTCGTGCGCCACGTCGACCGCTGTCTCTCGTGCCTCTCCTGCATGACGACGTGCCCCTCCGGCGTGAACTACATGCACCTCGTCGACCACGCTCGCGCGCACATCGAGAAGACCTACCGGCGCCCCTTGCCCGACCGCGTCATGCGCGCGGTGCTGGCGGCCGTGCTGCCCTATCCCGGCCGGTTCCGGCTGGCGCTCGCGGGCGCGGTCTTCGCCAAGCCCTTCGCGGCCCTGCTCGGGCGGGTCCCCGGCCTTAAAAGCGTCAGCGCGATGCTGGCGCTGGCGCCGGCGAAGTCCGAGCCGCGGTCGGCGCACGAGGGCCCCGGCGTGTTCCCGGCGGCGGGCGAGCGCACGGCGCGCGTGGCCCTGCTGCAGGGCTGCGCCCAGCAGGTGCTGGAGCCCTCGATCAACGACGCGACGATCCGCCTGCTCACCCGCTTCGGCGTCGAGGTGGTGCATGCCGAAGGCGAGGGGTGCTGCGGCTCGCTGGTGCATCACATGGGGCGCGAGGAGGAGAGCCTCGCCAGCGCCCGGCGCAACGTCGACGCCTGGACCAAGGCGATCGACGCCGGCGGGCTCGACGCGATCGTGGTGACGACCTCGGGCTGCGGCACCACCATCAAGGACTACGGCTTCATGCTGCGCGAGGATCCGGCCTACGCCGAGAAGGCCGCGCGGGTGTCGGCGTTGGCCAGGGACGTCTCGGAGGTCCTCGCCACGCTGCCGCTGAGGCCGACGCGTGAGACGGGCCAGACGGTCGCCTACCACGCGGCCTGCTCGATCCAGCACGGCCAGCAGATCAAGGAGGAGCCCAAGGACGTGCTCCGTGCTCTCGGCTTCGTGGTGAAGGAGCCGGCGGAAGGGCACCTCTGCTGCGGCTCGGCCGGCACCTACAACATTCTCCAGCCCGAGATCGCGACGCGCCTGCGCGACCGGAAGGCCGCGAACCTCGCGAAGACCGGGGCGGATGTGATCGCCGCCGGCAACATCGGCTGCCTCACCCAAATCCGCTCCGGCCTCCCGACGCCGTGCGTCCACACGGTGGAGCTCGCGGACTGGGCGACCGGCGGCCCGCTGCCGGCGCCCCTGCAGGGCGGCGGGTTCGAGCGGCGGCCGGAGGCCGCGGCTTAGGCGCGCTCCGAGCCTCGCTCGTCTCGCTCCTGACGCCGGCGTTTCGCTCGGGGGATCGGTCCGCAGAGGGGCCTGCGACAAGCCGCCGCCAAAGATCGACGCTTCGTCAAACAATCGACACGGCGAAAACTGGAACCCGCCACAACCAATCACCAGCTTCGGCGTTGTTGAGGTTTGGGATCTGGGGAGGGTTCCGCCATGAACGCCGAAGAACGCAAGCTGATCGCCGACCTGTTCGAGCGGGTGCGCGGCGCGGAGACCGCCTACCGCGATCCGGAGGCGGAGGCCTTCATCGCCGAGCAGATCGAGCGACAGCCGCACGCGCCCTATGCGATGGCGCAGACCATCGTGATGCAGAACCAGGGGCTCGACGCCGCCCAGCGGCGGATCGATGAGCTGGAGCGGGCGCTCGAGGATGTCCAGGCCGGACCAGAGCGCGCCCAGCCGTCGCCCTGGGGACCGCGCGCGGCGGCCGCCACCGGCGGCGGCGGAGGCTTCCTTGGCGGCCTGTTCGGCGGCGGAGAACGTCCGCGCGAGCCGGAGCCGCTCGCCTATGGCCAGCGGCCCGCCTACGACCGCCAGCCCTACGCCCAGCCGGGCTATGGCCGCGATCCCTATGCGCAGCAGGTCCCCGGTCAGCAGCAGCCTCAGCCGTCGCGCGGCGGCGGCTTCCTGAGCGGGGCGCTGCAGACGGCGGCCGGCGTCGCCGGCGGCGCGCTGCTGTTCTCAGGGATCCAGTCGATGTTCGGGGGCCATGAGGCGCAGGCCTCCGCCGCCGAGCCCGCCAAGGTCGCCGAGACGCCGGCGTCGGACGGCGCAGCGGACGACCACGCTTCGAACGCCGACGGCGGAGGCTGGTTCTCCGGGCTGACCGGAGCGGAGGACGCCGGCGGCGGCGACGATTTTTCGGACGACGACTGGGCCTGAGAAGGACCGATTTTTCTGAGGGGCATCACCCGCGACCGGCGCCGCCGGTCGCTGTTACAGGAGTTCAGCCATGGCCGCTGAACGTGATTTCGACACCCTGACCATCATCCGCCCGTCCCACCTCGACGCCGGCGCCGTCCGGGCCGCTGCGGCGTCGCCGGAAAGCGATCTCGACGACGGCGAGACGGAGGTCGAGGATTCCGGAGCGGGCTCGTTCCTCGACCGCTTCGTGCCGCCGGCGTCGAGCCGTCGCTGACCTTGCCCGCCGCGCAGACGGCGGCCGGACAAAAAAACCCCGCGCGGCGAACCGCGCGGGGTTTTTTTCATGCGGTTGGCGATCCCCCCGTCAGGGGTGGCGACGGCCGCCCGCGGCCGAGGCGACGATGCTCTCGATCGCGCGCTGGGTGTAGGGCTTCGGGATGAACGCGGCGTCGCGCAGCGTCTCCGGGCAGTCGTCCTGCATCGCGCCGGAGACGAAGGCGAAGGGCAGCTTGCTGCTGCGGAGGCTCTCCGCGAACTCGTAGGACTTGCCGTCCACCACGTCGATGTCGAGCAGCGCGAGGTCGAAGCCGCCGGACAGCGCCTTGCGGGCCTGCGCGATCGAGCGGCAGGCCGTCACTTCGGCGTCGGTCCAGCAGCACACGATCGTCTCGAGATCGAGGGCCAGGATAGCGTCGTCTTCAAGGATGAGAACACGGAAGGGCGCCATGACAGGTACTCCGGCGGTACAAAGCTCGAGCACCCAACGCGCGACGGGCCATTCGGTTTCATGGTCGACCGAACGTAAACAGCCGACGTCGCTTTTTTCGACGTCGGCTGTAACTTAATGTTTCTGAAACGTTTTTAAGCGCCGTCAGATCACCTTGACGGTGGTGCCGACGCCGACCCGCTCATACAGGTCCGTGACGTCTTCGTTGGTCATCCGGATGCACCCGGAGGAGACCGCGCGGCCGATCGTCCAGGGCTCGTTGGAGCCGTGGATCCGGTAGAGCGTCGAGCCGAGGTACAGCGCGCGGGCGCCGAGCGGGTTGTTCGGGCCGCCGGCCATGAACACCGGCAGCTCCGGCCGCCGCTGGCGCATCTCCGCCGGCGGACGCCAGTCCGGCCATTCCTTCTTCTGCGAGATCGTCTCCGTGCCCTTCCAGCCGAAGCCTTCCTTGCCCACGCCGACGCCGTAGCGGATCGCCGTGCCGTCGGCCTGCACGAGGTAGAGGTAGCGCGTCTTGGTGTCGATCAGGATCGTGCCCGCCGGCTCCGGCCCGTTGAACGGCACCGTCGTTCGGGCGAACTTCGGGTCGACGCTGCGGCGAACCGGGCTTCCGGCGCCGGCGGCCGAAGGCGGCCCGGCCAGCCGCTGGCGGGGAGCCAGATAGCGCGGATTGTCCTGCGCATAGGGGTCGTTGAAGTCGTCGTCGAGGTAGTCGTAGCGCTGATATGTGGGCGCGCGGACGGCCCGGCGTTCGCCGTAGCGATCGTAGCCGCCGTCGAGCGCCATGCGGCCGCGGCGGGTTTCGGCCTGCCGCTCGCGCTGCGTCGGAACCCGGCGGACGCGGTAGGACGGCGCGTCGTCGTCGCCGAAGATCTCCTCGATGAAACCGCCGCCGAGGTTGCGGCGCGACTCCATCGGACGGACGTAGCGCGGGGCTTCATCGTCGTAGTAGCGGCGCTCGACCACGCGGCGCTCGCCGCGGGGAACGTAGTCCGGGGCTTCGATCACGCGGGACTGCGCGAGGGCCGGGGCGGCGGGAGCCACGCCGAGCACCCCGAAAGCGACGGCGAGCGACGCTGCTGTGCGGGAGAACACGGGACTTCTACTCCTCGAAAGATGGCGGCGGCCTTCTGCCGGCCCGCCTTCGACGGTCATTACACGCACAAACCGCCTTACGCGACGTGAACGAGTCCGTGAGACTTCGGGCCGAACCAAGGCGAAACCAGCCCCAGCTTCCTCTGCCTCGCACAAATGTGCGCGGCTGAAGACCAACACGCGCCGATCGCGCTCGCCCTGCGGCTCGCCTTGTGAGCGCCGCCGCCCCATGACAGAACGGCCGCGGGGCCGATCCGCGGCCGAACGCAGGGAACGACGAGGGCCGATGACGGACGTGCTGATCCGCGAGGCGACCGACGCCGACGGGCCGGCGCTCGGCGAGCTGATCGCGAGCGTCTTCGCCGAGCTCGAGGGCAAGGCCTTCGAGGCCGAGGCGATACCCGGACTCGACCGGCCGGCGAGCCACTACGCCGAGCGCGGCGGCCGGATGTGGGTCATGGCCTCAGGGGAGGCGATCCTCGGCGCTCTGGCGCTCGAGGCGCACCACCGGCCGAACGAGTTCGAGATCGACAAGCTGTATTTCGCGAAGGAGACGCGCGGCCAGGGATTCGCCGCCGCGCTGCTCGCGGGCGCGGAGGCCTTCGCCGCCGCGTCCGGCGGGGGACGGCTGTCGCTGTGGATGGACTCGCGCTTCGAGGAAGGCCGCGCCTTCTGTGAACGTCACGGCTTCCTGCGGCTTCCGGGCGTGCGGGCGCTGCACGACGCGAACGGCACGCTTCAGCATCATTACGCGCGTGACGTCGCAGAGGTTTGAGCGGAGGCCGGATCGGCCCGCCGTCAGCTCACCGCGCGGCGGAGCTCGCCGAGGCGCCGCCGCGTCACCTGCCAGGAGCCGAAGCCGAGCCGGGACTCCATCTGGTCCTGGGCGGCGCGCCAGAGCGGCAACGCGGCGTCGAGCGCCTCGCGCCCCTGCGGCGTCAGCGTCGGCTTCCGGCGGCCGTTCGCGCCCTTCAGCGGGGCCACGAAACCGTCCTTGCGCAGCAGCTGCAGGTTTCGCACGAGCGTGGTGCGCTCGATTTCGAGGCGGTCGGCGAGATCGGTGATCGATCCGGCTTCGTCGGCCTCGATCGCGGCGAGCAGCACGAACTGCGTGCCCTTCAGGCCCGCCGGGCGCAGGGCGTCGTCGTAGAACCGCGTCACCGCCCGCGCGGCCATGCGCGTGTGGGAACAGGCGCAGAGATTGTGGATGTCGAGGATCTGTTCGCGTGTCGCCATGCCGCGAGGATCGTCCGAAAGTCCTTGGGAATCAAGCGTCGAGAGCGCCGCGGGCGAGGATCGACGACGCTGTCGCCGCCCGTCGCCGGCCCTGCGTCGAGGGCTCTGGCGTGACGCGGCCGCCGCTCCGGAAGGCGGGCGTCATTTTTTTTGCATAGCCGCCGTGCGCCTCGGCCTTGACACTCCACGGGCTCGTTCGTATCTCGCCATCGCGTTGGCACTCTCGGTTTAAGAGTGCTAACAACGGGGCCTCACGGTTTCCCGTGTCTGTTTTTATGGATCGCGAAGCGTCAACGCACGCGCTCGAGAGGATATTCACCCATGGCATTTCGTCCGCTGCACGACCGCGTGGTCGTCCGCCGCCTGACCGCCGAAGAGAAGAGCAAGGGCGGCATCATCATCCCGGATACCGCCAAGGAAAAGCCGCAGGAAGGCGAAGTCGTCGCCGTGGGCCCCGGCGCCCGTGACGAGGCCGGCAAGGTCGTTACGCTCGACGTGAAGTCCGGCGACAAGATCCTGTTCGGCAAGTGGTCGGGCACCGAGGTCAAGATCGACGGCGAAGACCTGCTGATCATGAAGGAGTCGGACATCCTCGGCGTCATCGCCTGAGATTGACCGGCTTTTCTATTCCCCGGCGAGGCCCGACGCGCATTCGCGCGCCGCGGCGAGCCGGGTTGTCCTGACACACTGCTCAAAGGAGCACTCACATGGCTGCGAAAGACGTACGTTTTTCTGCTGACGCTCGCGACAAGATGCTGCGCGGCGTCGACATCCTCGCCAACGCGGTGAAGGTCACGCTCGGCCCCAAGGGCCGCAACGTCGTGATCGAGAAGTCCTTCGGCGCGCCGCGCATCACCAAGGACGGCGTCACCGTCGCCAAGGAGATCGAGCTCGAGGACAAGTTCGAGAACATGGGCGCCCAGATGGTGCGCGAAGTGGCCTCGAAGACCAACGACCTCGCCGGCGACGGCACCACGACCGCGACCGTGCTCGCCCAGGCGATCGTCCGCGAGGGCGCCAAGTCGGTGGCCGCCGGCATGAACCCGATGGACCTGAAGCGCGGCGTCGACCTCGCCGTCTCCAAGGTCATCGAGCACCTCAAGGCCTCGTCCAAGAAGATCGCCACCTCCGCTGAGGTCGCGCAGGTCGGCACGATCTCCGCGAACGGCGACAAGGAAGTGGGCGAGATGATCGCCCACGCCATGCAGAAGGTCGGCAACGAGGGCGTCATCACGGTCGAGGAAGCCAAGAGCTTCGAGACCGAGCTCGAAGTGGTCGAGGGCATGCAGTTCGACCGCGGCTACCTCAGCCCGTACTTCATCACCAACGCCGAGAAGATGATCGCGGACCTCGAGGACCCCTACATCCTCATCCACGAGAAGAAGCTCTCCGGCCTGCAGGCGATCCTGCCGGTGCTCGAGTCGGTCGTGCAGTCGGGCAAGCCGCTCGTCATCATCGCCGAGGACATCGAGGGCGAGGCTCTCGCGACCCTCGTCGTCAACAAGCTCCGCGGCGGCCTGAAGGTCGCGGCCGTCAAGGCTCCGGGCTTCGGCGATCGCCGCAAGGCGATGCTTGAGGACATCGCGATCCTGACCAACGGTCAGGTCATCTCCGAGGACCTCGGCATCAAGCTCGAGAACGTGACCCTCGACATGCTCGGCCGCGCCAAGAAGGTGACGCTCGAGAAGGAGAAGACCACGATCGTCGACGGCGCCGGCGACAAGGAAGCGATCGAAGGCCGCGTGGCCCAGATCAAGGCTCAGATCGAAGAGACCACCTCCGACTACGACCGTGAGAAGCTCCAGGAGCGTCTCGCCAAGCTCGCTGGCGGCGTCGCGGTCATCCGCGTCGGCGGCGCGACCGAGATCGAAGTCAAGGAGAAGAAGGATCGCATCGACGACGCGCTCAACGCGACGCGCGCTGCCGTCGAGGAAGGCATCGTGCCGGGCGGCGGCGTCGCTCTGCTCCGCGCCAAGACCTCGATCCGCGACATCAAGAACGACAACCCGGACATCCAGGCCGGCTTCAACATCGTTCTGAAGGCGCTCGAGGCTCCGATCCGTCAGATCGCCGCCAACGCGGGCGTCGAGGGCTCGATCGTCGTCGGCAAACTGCTCGAGACCGACAACGCCACGTCGGGCTTCAACGCCCAGACGGAAGAGTATGTCGACATGATCCAGGCCGGCATCGTCGACCCGACCAAGGTCGTGCGCACCGCGCTCCAGGACGCGGCGTCGGTCGCGGCGCTGCTCATCACCACCGAGGCGATGATCGCCGAGCTGCCGAAGAAGGACAGCGCCGGCGGCGGCATGCCGGGCGGCATGGGCGGCGGCATGGGCGGCATGGACTTCTGAAGAAGTCCATAAAAGCCGCCCATCCATCAAGGGTGGCCAAGTCGGGTGTTCCCGACTTGGCATGCGGCATGGACTTCTGATCCACGCCTTCTTCTGAACGCTTGAACTGAGAAAGGCCCCGGAGTGATCCGGGGCCTTTTTCGTTTGAGCGGATGACGGGATCGACGGCGGGCGCCGCGGCGACGCTCCTAACCCACAGACTCAACGGGCCGAGGCGGCCTTGCCGGTGGCGACGTTGGTGATCGACCCGTCTTCGAGGCTGACGCGGTAGATCTCCCTGACGACGTTGCCGGAGAACTGCAGCTCCACGATCGACACCGTCTTCAGCATGACGGGAAACCCGTCGGGAAGGACCGTGTTGAACTCCGAGGCCAGCGCGTCCATCGGCGCCTGGAACCTGGAGAAGGGCTCCATGCTGTAGACGAGCGTGTTGTGCGGGTTGTGGGACGCTGTCGCCTTGCCGTCCTTCATGACGTTGACGCCGCTGACGCCGACCGTCTTCACCAACTCCTTCCCGGCGTCGCCCATGGCGGCGTAGACCGGTCCCGTGACGCGCGGCAGCGGGCCGTCGCGCAAGGGGGCGAGGGCCGCCGTGGCGACGACGTTGTAGGCCATCATGTCGTCGTAGCCCTTGCCCTCCTTGACGACGCCGAGATCGAGCCACCACGGCCGGCCCGCGCCCTTCGCGGCCTCGGTCGTGTAGAATTTCTTCATGGTGATCTCGAGCGGCGCCGGCGGCTTCGGCAGCGCCTTCAGCATCGCCGCCGGCGTCGCGGGGTCGGCGTTGTGTATGTGCACGACTGTGATGTGCGGGATGTTCGGAAGCTCGGCTTCCGCCG
Organism: Methylopila capsulata; assembly: GCF_016907975.1. Lineage (GTDB taxonomy): Bacteria > Pseudomonadota > Alphaproteobacteria > Rhizobiales > Methylopilaceae > Methylopila > Methylopila capsulata. The sequence continues at coordinate 298,316 of NZ_JAFBCY010000003.1, read as the reverse complement.
TCAGGTCCAGCGCGACGAGCTTGTCCTTCAACGGACCGCGGATCTTGGAGTCGAGGAGATCGTTGGCGTCCTGAGGCAGGACATAGACGAGGCCGTAGGTCGTCTTGTGCGGTCGAAACTCGGCCTGGCCGATCGAAGAATTGTCGATCTCGGCGGCGGGCGCGGCCGTCGCGGCGGCGAGGAGGCCAAGGGCGGCGGCGATGTGTCTGATCATGGCGGGCTCGATGGCGTGAGGACGTGTAGGTCGCGGGCGATCGCGGCGCAGGGCGCCGCACGCCGGCCAGAGCACGGATTGTGCCCAGGACGCCGCTCCTCGCCATCGCGTGCGTAAGCTGCGTGACAGCGTGGCCCGGCTGTCGGTCGCGAACGTTCGATGGTCGCGCGCCGCGGCCGGTTAACCGCTTTCCGGAAAAGCGTTTTTTGCGTTTGCGCGCCTCGCGGTCGGCGTCGCGTCGTCATGATCACGATCGCGTGCGGACATCGGCCCGCGTCTCCCGCCGCGCGCCGGCGCGTCATCGCTCGGGTTAGCGAGGCCCGCCGCCGAGGCGCCGCGCGGCGCGATCTTCCGCTTGGCGCGGCGCGGCCGTCACCGATCGACCGCCGACGAACGAATGCAAACAGCGATGTCGACGCGTGTTATCTCGCGGTTCAACGCCGCCATATCCCGGGGAGGCGCTGAGCTTAGTCGACGAACTCCACCTCGGTGACCTTCGGCTCGATCATCCGGGCGAGCTCCGCCGCGTCCCAATTGGTGAGCCGCACGCAGCCGTGGCTCGCGGTCTTGCTGATCTGCGAGGGCTCGGGCGTGCCATGGATGCCGTAGGTCGGCTTCGACAGGTCGATCCACATCGAACCCACCGGGCCGTTGGGGCCGGGCGGCAGCGTCAGCTTTCGCCGGTTCTTGCCCTGCTGGAAGTTCTTCTTCGGGTCGTAGATGTAGTGCGGATCGGGGAACGCGCCGTTGATCGTCATCTCGCCCTCCGGCGAGGGCGTGTCCGGCGAGCCGATCGTCGCCGGCGCGATCATCAGGATCTTGCCGGCGTCGTCGTAGGCGCGGAGTTCGCCGAGCTTCTTGTCGACGGTGATGCGTCGCACCGTCCCCTCGGCGAAGCCGCCGACGTCCGTTACCTGGATCGTGACGCCCGCGGTCTTGAAGTCGACCCCGGGATTGAGGGCGCGGAGCAGCGGCGGATCCATGTGGAAGCGCTCCGACAGCATCTCGACCGCGTCGCGATATCCCAGCCACTTGAGCTTCGCGAGCTTGGCGTAGTCGGCCGGCAGCTTGTCCTCATAGCGGCCGTTCACGTCCTCAGAATAGATGACGTAGGGCTTCAGCGCCGGGGCCTTGTCGGCGGACAGCGCGGCCCAGACCTCCGGGTCAAGCCCGCCCTCGATCGCCATCCCGCGCATCTCGCGGAACGCCCGCACCGCCTTCTTGAAGTTGTCGCCGTCGCGCCCGTCGATGACGCCGGGCGAGGCGTGGGCGCGGTCGAGCAGCACCTGCGTGCGCACCAGGAACGGGTCGGGGCCGTCCTCCGGCTTCGGCAGCCTGGCGAGGCGCTCACGGGCGGCGGCCTTGTCCTTCTTTTTGCGGGCCTTGGCGACGGCCTCCTCGGCGGCCTTGCGCTCTGCGTCGGCCTTGGCGCGCGTGTCCGAGCGCGCCCGCCAGCCGTCGAAATCGGCGGAGTCGACCGCCTGGCTCGTCAGTTCCGCGGGGGGAGGGGGCGCGGGACGCGGCTCCGCCGCCGCGGCGCTCCATGACACCAGAAGACCGAGCGCGACGGCCGCGCACTTCGAAACGACGCCCATGGAACCGACCTTCGCAGAGGGATGCGAAGCGACAACGCGCGAGCCGTCGCATCGCTCCATCGCGCCGGGGGCCCTTCGACCGCGGTCAAACGAACGTTTTCTCCTCACCCGCCGCCACGCGCGCTATGTGCAGGGGTATGCGTCGCAGGAAGCCTCTCATGAAGCTCGGAACGGCCACAGCGATCTCGGGCCTGCTCGTGGCGACCGCGGCCGCGGCCGATCCCGTGCGCGACGAGGCCACAGGTCTCGCGATCGACGCGCCGGCGGGCTACGTTGCGGAGAAGATCGACGGCGGCGCCCGCTACGCCGCCTCCTTCGCGATCCGGAAGGGCGACGGCGCGGAGCCCGGCTGCCGCGTCGGCTTCCAGGCCGCGCCGCAGAACGCCGGCCTGTCGCAGGCCGAGATCAACGCCTTCACCGCGAAGTCCGAGTGGAGCGATCTGATCAAGGCGACGCTCGCGCTCTATTACGACGTCGTCAGCGTGGCGCCGTTCGAGCAGGGCGGCCTCGCAGGCTCGGCCGTCGTCGGCGACGTGAAGGCCACGGACGGCCAGCCCGCGCCGGACGCGCGCTCCTATTTCGTACTGGTCGATACGCCGAAGGGCCGCACCACGGTGGTCTGCGTCGCCGACAAGGCGGCGTTCGACGCCCGCCGCGCCGAGTTCGAGGCGGTCGCGCGCTCGGTCCAGCCTCCGCGGTGACGGCGACGTGAGACGCGAACCGCGCCGGTTCTCGTCTAAAGTCCTTCGGGATTCGTCCGCCGCGCCCTTCGCGGCCTCCAAGCCGTGAGCGACGCCATGCCCCTGCGCCCCGATCAGAAGGCCATCGCCCTCTACGACCGCTACACCCATGGCGATCTCGACCGGCGGGGCTTCATGGAGAGGCTGGCGCTGCTCGCGGGCTCGACCGCGGCGGCCCAGGCGCTCCTCGGCGCCATGTCGAACGACTACGCCCAGGCCCAGATCGTCGCGCCGGACGACAAGCGGATCGTGACGGAGACCGTGTCCTTTCCGGGACCCGACGGTCCGGTCTCCGGCCTCCTCGCCAAGGGACGGCGCGAGGCCAAGCGTCCGACGGTGATCGTCATCCACGAGAACCGCGGCCTCAACCCGCACATCCAGGACGTCACGCGACGGCTCGCGGTGTCGGGCTTCCTCGCCTACGGCGTCGATCTGCTGTCGCCGCTCGGCGGCACGCCCGCGGACGAGGACGCCGCGCGCGAGATGATCGGCAAGCTCGACCTCGACAAGACGGCCGCGACCCTGGCCGCCGCGCTGCCGGTCCTTGCGGCGCGGCCGGATTCGAACGGCGCGGTGGGCGCGGTCGGCTTCTGCTGGGGCGGGGGCATGGCGAACCGCCTCGCCGCCGCCGCGCCCGACCTCAAGGCCGCCGTCGCCTACTACGGGCAGCCGCTGGCCGACGACCGGGTGCCGCAGATCAAGGCCGCGCTGCAACTCCACTACGCCGGGCTCGACGAGCGCATCAACGCCGGCGTGCCCGCGCTCCAGAAGGCGCTGCAGGCGAACGAAAAAGAGTTCGAACTCTACATGTACGAGGGCGCGAACCACGCCTTCAACAACGACGCCAACCCCGCGCGTTACGAGCGGAAGGCCGCCAACCTCGCCTGGGACCGCACGATCGCTTTTCTCGAAAGCCATCTTGGGGCGGCCGTCCCGCCGACATGAGGGCTGGCGGCGGCCCTTTCCGCGGCGCGTGACGGAACCGCCGGCGGTCCGTTGATCACGACCGTTCGGCGACCGGCCGATCGGCCTCGCCGAACGCCGCGGTGATGTTTTGAGGGCCGGAGATCCAACAAATCAAAAAAATTCGCGGACGGTGGAACCAGCCGCTGAGTCCCACGTTATGTCCACGAAAGCTCCCCCCGAGCTTTTCGACTGGCCGCTGGCTCCCCCGACCGGCAGGCCTTTAGAGGGCGGAACCGCTACCCCCGAAGCGGTTCCGCCCTTCATATTTTCAGCCGAGAGCGCCGAACAGATCCGCCACCAGTCGCGGATTGGGTTCGAACACGTCTTCGAGCGTCGCGACGGTGATCGTGCCGGCGCCCGCGGCCGCGAGCGCTTCGACGAGCGCGAACACCGCTTTCTTCGGGGCGTGCAGCACCAGAGGCGTTCCCGGCGGCGGCGGGCCGAACGGCGCGCGCGCGTCGTAGCGGGCGGCGAGATCGACCAGCGTCCGGCCCACGCCCTCGTCGAAGCGGCATCGGATCTCGCGGACTTCGCGGGCGCGCACCTCCGCCGCGATCCGCGTGAGGATGGTGCGCACCGCGGCGCGCGCGCCGTCGTTCCAGTCCGCGCCGAGGCTCGCGACCAGCTGCGCCTGGCTGCGCAGCATGACGCCGTCCTCCAGCACCTTGAGCGCGTTGGCCTCCAGCGTGGCGCCCGTGGTGGTGATGTCGACCACGATGTCGGCGACGCCGGCGGCGGGCGCGCCCTCGGTCGCGCCGAGGCTTTCCACGATCCGGTAGTTCGAGACGCTGGTGCGCGCGCCCCGGCGGTCGCCGGGCTCCGTCCAGGCGAAGAAGTTGCGCACCAGGTTCACGTATTTGGTCGCGACCCGCAGCCGCCGGCCGTGGCGGCGCTGCATGTCCGCCGCGACGTCGTCGAGGTCCGCCATGGTGGCGACGTCGATCCACGCCTTCGGGACGGCCACGACCACATTGGCGTAGCCGAAGCCGAGCGGCTGCAGCAGCTTCACCCGCGTCGCCGCGTCCGGGATCTCCTCGCGGACGAGGTCCTCGCCGGTGACGCCGAGATGCGCCGCGCCGCTCGCGAGCTGGCCGGCGATGTCGGAGGCGGAGAGGTAGGCGATCTCGACGTTCGGCACGTCCGCGATGGCGCCGCGGTAGTCGCGCGCGCCGCCGGGCTGCACGAAGTTGAGGCCCGCCCGCGCGAAGAAGGCGTGCGCGTTCTCCTGCAGGCGGCCCTTGGAGGGAACGGCGAGGATCAGCGGTCCGGACATGGACGTCAGGCTCCGGGGAAGCGGTCGAGCCACAGGGCGAAGCCGACGCCGGGGGCGGGGCGCGTGGCGCCCAGCGCGGTGAGCAGGCCGTCGTAGCGGCCGCCGCCCGCGAGCGGGCCGGGCGCGCCGGGGCGGCCGAGCTCGAACACGAGGCCGGTGTAGTAGTCCAGCCTGCGGCCGAACCGGGTCGAGAACCGCATGCGGTCGACGGGCAGCCCCGCGTCGGCGAAGGCGTCGAGCCGCCGGCCCAGCGCCTCGACGGCGGGCCCGATGGCGAGACCCTCGCGGGCGAGCGCGCCGAGGCGCGCCTCGGCCGCGCGGGCGAGGTCGTCCACCGCGAGGAAGTCCTGCAGCGCCTTGCGCTGGGCGGCCGGCAGGCGGGCCGCGGAGCGGGCGGCGTTCTGCTCGATGAAACGCTCGGCGATCTCGCCCGGCGTGCGTCCGCCGACGGTCGCGATGCCGGCGAGCGAGAGCAGATCCTCCACCACGGCGCGGGCGGCGTCGGGGCCGGCGGCGTCGAGCGCGCCGAAGAGGCCGGCGTGCGCCGCGCGGGCCGGCGGCGGCGCGTTGAGGGCGTCCAGCGTCTCGCCATAGGCGATCTCGCGCTTCAGGCGGCGCCGCAGCGCGGACGGCGCCTCGAGCGCCTCGACCGCGGCGTCGAGCAGGGCGAGGTCGCCGAGCTGGATCGAGGGCTCGGGCGCGCCCAGCGCCGCCGCGGCCTCGAGCGCCAGCGCCAGGATCTCGGTCTCGGCGGCGAGCGCGTCGGAGCGGCCGAAGCTTTCGACGCCGGCCTGGGCGATCTCGCTCGGCCCCGCGCGCGTCTGGCGGAAAATCGGGCCGGCGTAGAAATAGGACTGGGCGCGGCCGGCGTCGCCGCCGGCGATGTGCTGAAGCGCCACGGGAATGGTAAAGTCCGGCCGGAGGCAAAGGTCGCGGCCGTCCGCGTCTGCGGTCAGGAACATGCGGGTGCGCAGCTCCTCGCCCATGACGTGGAGGAACGGTTCCGCCGGCTGCAGAATCTGGGGCTCGGCGCGCGCGAAGCCAGCGGCTTCGAAGCGTTCGAGCAGGGTCGGCGGAAGGGGCGCGAGCGGGGACATCGGGTCTGGCGTCGGCGGGCACGTTGCGGGGTCGCCCGCGCCTCTAGCAGGGGCGGGCCGCGAAGGCGACTTTTTTCGACGTCCGGCAGGCCCGCGGAGGTTTGCGGCTTTGCCGCGCTCTAATTCCTCAAAAGCAAAAACGTTGACAGTCACGAAAACATGAAGGATCGTCTCGGCCGTCGAATTGCAGGGGAACAAGCCGGCGCGCACGACGCGACCGGCCGCGAACGACGCTCATGAACGAGTTCGAGGAGGGGTCATTGCCCAAGCGTGTCGCCGTCATCGGAGCCGGGCCCAGCGGGCTCGCCGTGCTCCGCGCCTTCGAGTCCGCGAAGGCTGCGGGCGTCGAGGTTCCCGAGATGGTCTGCTACGAGAAGCAGTCCAATTGGGGCGGGCTCTGGAACTACACTTGGCGCACCGGTCTCGACGAATTCGGCGAGCCGGTCCACGGCTCCATGTACCGCTACCTCTGGTCGAACGGCCCGAAGGAGTGCCTGGAGTTCGCCGACTACTCCTTCGAGGAGCACTTCGGCCGGCCGATCCCGTCCTACCCGCCGCGCGCCGTCCTGCACGACTACATCGCCGGCCGCGTCGAGCGCAGCGGCGTCCGCAAGTACTGCAAGTTCAACCACGCCGTGCGCGACGTGGAGTGGGACGAGACGACGGAGAAATTCACCGTCACGGTCTCCGATCTCGTCGCCAAGAAGCGCGTGTCGGAGGAGTTCGACTACGTCTTCGTCTGCAACGGCCACTTCTCCACCCCGAACGTCCCGAGCTTCGAGGGCGTCGAGAAATTCCTGGGCCGCGTGCTGCACGCCCACGACTTCCGCTGCGCCGACGAGTTCGCCGGCAAGCACGTGCTGCTGATCGGCTCGAGCTATTCGGCGGAAGACATCGCGACCCAGTGCCACAAGTACGGCGCGAAGCAGATCACCTTCAGCTATCGCACCCGCCCCATGGGCTTCGACTGGCCGGAGAGCTTCTCGGAGAAGCCGCTGCTGACCAAGGTCGTCGGCAAGACCTGCCACTTCAAGGACGGCTCGACCGCGGAAGACGTCGACGCGATCATCTTCTGCACCGGCTACCTCAACCACTACCCCTTCCTGCCGGACGACCTTCGGCTCGAGACCCGGACCAGCCTCTACCCGGCGAACCTCTACAAGGGGATCTTCTGGGAGAAGAACCCGAAGCTGATGCACATCGGCGCGCAGGACCAGTTCTACACCTTCAACATGTTCGACGCGCAGGCGTGGTACGCCCGCGACGTGGTGCTCGGCCGCATCGATCTCCCGGATTACGCGACGATGCACGCGGACAGCGAGGCGTGGGTCGCCCGGCTCGGCACGCTCGAGAACGCCGACCAGATGATCGACTTCCAGACCGACTACGTGCGCGAGCTGCTGGAGCCGACCGACTACCCGCGTCTCGACGTCGACACCGTCGCGCGGCTGTTCAAGGAGTGGGAGCACCACAAGGTCGAGGGCATCCTCACCTACCGCGACCGCGCCTACCCCTCGGTCATCACCGGCAACGTCGCGCCGGTGCATCACACCACCTGGATGAAGGCGCTGGACGACTCGCTGGAGGCGTTCCTGAACCAGCCCGCGAGCCAGGCGGCGGAGTAAGCGGCGGCCGGCGCGCCTTCCCGGCCGTAGCGTGAACTGAGGGCCGGGATGATCTGCAGCAATGGTCAACCCTCAGTCGTAGGGCCACCCTCAGCCGTCGTCCTCCGGCTTGACCGGAGGACCCACCTTCGACGTCGGTCTCGACGTTCGAGGTGGATGGTCCGGTCAAGCCGGACCATGACGTCTCGTTTCAAGGCCGCAGCTTCGCCGACGGCCGAGGAGAAGTATCCATGGACGCCCTGCCCGACACCGCTCCGCTCCGCCTCACCACGCTCGTCGCCCGCGGCGGCGAGGCGCTGGTGTTCGATCTCGCGGCCGGCGACCGTTGCCGCGTGCTGGACCCGGAGGGGCGCCAGCCCGGCCTGATCTTCGCAGCCGAAGGCGCGCTCTCGGGCGATTTCGCGGAGGTGTCGGACGAGGACGTGGAGGCCGCCGCCGCCGCCAAAGCCGCGCTCGCCGCGCGCGGGGTCGACGTCTCGCGCTTCGCCGGCTTCCGGCTGCTGTCGACCGACACGGCGCCCGGCGCGGTCGCGGCCTTCCAGGCCTCGGCGGACGCCGTCGTGGCGCTGGCGCCGATCGGTCGCGCCATGGCGCCCGACGAGCAGACGCCGCCGACCGACCTCAAGCTCGAGATCGCGAGCCACGCCCCGAACCGCGGCGTGGCGCCTCAGCCGTTGGCCGAGCCGAAGCTCGACCTGCGGGTGAAGGCGGCCACCGCCGAGGCGTACCGCGTCAAGGCCGGCGACTACATCCAGATCATCGACGTCGACGGCAAGCAGTGCTCCGACTTCCTCGCCTTCGACGCCGCGGCGCTGGAGCGCGGCAAGGAGTTCGGCCTCGACCCGACGGTCACCCGCACGCTGATGGGCACCGCCAACCCCGGACCCGGCCTGCACTCGAAGTACTTCGACGCGCGCATGACGCCGCTGGTCGAGATCGTGCGCGACACGGTCGGCCGGCACGACGCCTTCCTGCTGGCGTGCTCCGCCAAGTACTACGAGGACATGGGCTACCCCGGCCACGACAACTGCACCGACAATTTCAACCGCGCGCTGCGGCCCTACGGGATCGAGCCGCGGGCGGGCTGGCCGGCGATCAACTTCTTCTTCAACACGGTCGTCGGCGCCGACGACGGCATCACCATGGACGAGCCGTGGTCCCGGCCGGGCGACTACGTACTGCTGCGGGCGCTGACCGACCTCGTCTGCTCCTCCTCCTCCTGCGCGGACGACATCGACGTCGCCAACGCCTGGGAGCCCACCGACATCCACGTGCGCGTCTACGACGCCGCCGAAACCTTCTCCAAAGGCATCGCCCACCGCATGACGCCCGACGCCGAGCCGCGCCTGACGCGCGAAAGCGGATTCCACCCGCGCACCTCCGCGCTCACCCGCAAGTTCGTGGAGTACCGCGGCTTCTGGCTGGCGGACTGCTACTCCGACGAGGGCCCGATCACAGAGTATTGGGCCGCTCGCGAGCGCGCCGCGATCATGGATCTCTCGCCGCTGCGCAAGTTCGAGGTGCTGGGCCCGGACGCCGAGGCGCTGATGCAGCTCGCCGTCACCCGTAACATGAAGAAGCTGGCGGTGGGCCAGGTCGTCTACACCGCCATGTGCTACGATCACGGCGGCATGATCGACGACGGCACGGTGTTCCGTCTCGGCCAGGACAACTTCCGCTGGATCTGCGGCGAGGACTACTGCGGCGTGCACCTGCGCGAGCTCGCCGCCAAGCACGGCCTCAAGGCGTGGGTGAAGACCTCCACCGACCAGCTCCACAACGTCGGCGTCCAGGGCCCTCTGTCGCGCGAGATCCTCGAGACCCTTGTCGTCACGCCGGCGCATCAGCCGACGGTGACCGAGCTGAAGTGGTTCCGCTTCACCGTCGGCAAGATCACCGGCATCCCGGTCGTGGTCTCGCGCACCGGCTACACCGGCGAGCTTGGCTATGAGGTGTTCTGCCACCCGGACAAGGCCCCGGAGGTATGGGACGCCATCATGGCTGCGGGCGAGCCGCGCGGGATGAAGCCGCTTGGCCTCAAGGCGCTCGACATGCTCCGTATCGAAGCGGGGCTCGCCTTCGCCGGCTACGAGTTCTGCGACCAGACCGACCCGTTCGAGGCCGGCATCGGCTTCGCCGTGCCGAAGGAGAAGATCGACTCCTACGTCGGGGCGGAGGCGCTGAAGCGCCGCCGGGAGACGCCGTCGAAGAAGCTGGTCGGCCTGGACGTTACCGGCGCCGAGCACATCGGCCACGGCGACTGCGTGCATGTGGGCCGCGCCCAGATCGGCGTCGTCACCAGCGCGATCCGCTCGCCGATCCTCGGCAAGACCATCGCGCTCGCGAGGCTCGACGTGACCTACGCCGAGCTCGGCACGGCGGTCGAGATCGGCAAGCTCGACGGCCAGCAGAAGCGCATCCCGGCGACGGTGGTGGCGTTCCCGCACTACGACCCGACGAAGTCGCGGGTGCGCGCCGAGGCCGAGCCGAAGACGGCGCCGGCGATCGATCCGACGCTGTCGCTCGATCCCCGTGGGGCGGCCGAGCGGGCGTAAGGACCTAAGCGCCCCCTTCGCAAGAGAGCCAGAGTGCGTGCTCCGAGACGCCCACCGACGCGGGCTCCTGAGCCATGAGGAGGGTGGGAGAAAGCGAGAGCAGGTTTTGTCTCGCATCACTGACGCCCTCATGCTGAGGAGCCTCCCGGAGGGAGGCGTCTCGAAGCATGCGCTGGGCTGTTTACCCCACGCCCTCCCGCATCCACGCCAGATAGGCCGCCGATCCACCGACGATCGGCGTGACCACCACCTCCGGCAGCTCGTACGGGTGCAGCTCGCGGATCGCGGCCTCCAACGCCGGCGCGACCGAGGCGAGCGTCTTCAGCTCCACCGCGAACTCGTCCGCCGTCTCCACAGCGCCCTTCCAGCGGTAGACGCTCCGCCGAGCCACGACGCCGGCGCAGGCCGCAAGGCGGCGCTCAACGACGTTTCGGGCGATGCGCTCGGCCGTCGCGGCGTCGTCCACTGTCGTCGTCACGATCACGAACTCGGTCATCGCCTGCTCCTGGTTGCGTCGATGGCGTGATTGATTGGCATCAGCGCAAAAAGTCCGCTCTTAACGTTGCACCGTCGCACGCCGATATGGAGAGCCAAGCCCCGTCAACCAGGAGGTCGCTCCCCATGTCGCTCGCGCTCACCGGCGTCCACCATCTCACCGCGATCACGGCCGACGCCGCCGCGAACCGTCGCTTCTATGTCGAGACCATGGGCCTGCGTCTGGTCAAGAAGACCGTGAACCAGGACGACGTCAGCGCCTACCACCTGTTCTACGCCGACGGGCAGGCCTCGCCGGGCACGGACCTGACGTTCTTTGACTGGCCCGCGCCGCGCGAGCGTCGGGGCTCGAACAGCATCGTGCGCACCGGCCTGCGCGTCGCCGACGAGGCGGCCTTGGCCTGGTGGCGCGAACGGCTGAGCGCGAGGGGCGTCACGGTCTCGGACATCGCCGAACGCGCCGGCCGGCCGTCTCTGGACGTGGAGGACGGGGAAGGCCAGCGGCTTCGGCTCGTCGCCGACGGCGGCGTCGGCGAGGCGCGCCCTTGGGAGGCGAGCTCCGTGCCGGCCGAACGGCAGATCCGGGGGCTCGGGCCGATCACCATCAGCGCGCCGAAGCTCGAACGCACCGCGCGGGTGCTGACCGAGGTGATGAACATGCGCCATGTGGCCGAGCACGCCGATCCCGACGGCGTCGGGCGCGTCCATGTCTTCGCCATGGGCGAGGGGGGCGGCCCGGAGACGGAGCTGCACGTCGCGGTGCAGCCGGGCCTCGGCTTTGCGGGGCAGGGCGCCGGCGGCGCGCACCATGTCGCGTTCCGTACGCCCGACCGGGCGGGCCTCACCGCCTGGACCGAGCGGGTGACGGAGGCCGGCCTGCGCTCCAGCGGCGAGGTCGAGCGCTACTACTTCCGCTCGCTCTACTTCCGCGAGCCCGGCGGCGTGCTGTTCGAGATCGCGACCGACGGCCCAGGCTTCGCGGTCGACGAGCCGGCGGAGACGCTGGGCGAACGGCTGGCGCTGCCGCCGTTTCTCGAGCCGCGGCGGGCCGAGATCGAGGCGGGCCTGAAGCCGCTGTGAGGCGGAGCTCCAGCACGTTCGCCGTGTTTTGATCAGGGCCTCGACCACGCTCCACGTCGTCCCGGCCGAAGTGCCGGGACCCATAAACTCAGCGGTGTCACGTTTGTAGCTCAGCGGTTACCGAGCCTGCCGCTAAGTCAGTGCGACGCCTCGGACATTTCCGAGCCATCGAAACCCGCGTGGCTATGCGTTCCGGGACGTCGCCCGGAACGACGCCTGTTGTGCCGGCATCCAGTTCGGGAGATCACCGCGCTGGGGCGACGATCGCTGCCGCCTCCGCCGCCCGCACCTGCTTCAGCGCCTCCATCGCGCCGTTGAGCGTGATCTGGACGCCGACGCAGAGCAGCAGGAAGGCGGCGAGGCGCGCCACGATCTGCACGCGCCCGGGCCCGAGCAGGTTCACGATGCCGTCCGCCCAGCGGTAGGCGAGCCAGACGGAGCCCGCCACCGCGAGCGCGCCCGCGGAGGCGCCGACCGCGAAGGTGACGAAGGCCGCGCCCTCGGCCGGTCTGTTGGCGCCGAGCGCGATCGCGACCGAGATGGTGCCGGGGCCGGTCGTCAGCGGCATGGTGAGCGGGAAGAACGCGGTGTCGGCGGGCGAGCCCTCCATCGCCTCGTCGGCCTGGCTCTGCTTGCGGGCCTCGCGGTGCTCCGGCGCGTTCAGCATCTGCCAGGCGGCGGCGGCCACCACCAGGCCGCCTGCGATCCGCAGCGCCTCGATCGTCACGCCAAAGAAGTTCAGCACATAGACCCCGACCCACAGCGCGCCGAACATGATCATGGCGGCGTAGACGCCGATGCGGCCGGCGAGCGCGACCCGCTCCAGATGGGTGCGGTTCGAGGTGACCTGGCTGAAGATCAGCGCCCCGCCCATCGGGTTCACGATCGAGAACAGCGCCGAAAAGGCGAGCAGGAAGTGCTGGACGAGATCGAGCCCCCACGACATCGCGGGAGCTCAGGTCGGGCGGAGGCGGCGGGGGCGGCTCACCGACCCTCGCGCGCCCAGGTCGCCGCGAAGGCGCCGATCAGCAGCAGCAGCCCGAGAATCCCCGCGAAGACCGGCAGGATGCCGATGCCGCGCACCACCGAGACGTCCGCCTGGCGGACGCCGATCCAGTCGGAGCCCGACGCCCGCGCGCCGGCGGCCACCGGCACGATGCGCGGGACCTCGATGTCCGCGCCCGGCTCCGCAACCACCCGGCGGACGGAGCCGCCGGACGCGCCGGCGAGAGCGTCGAGGCGTTTCGACGTGCTCGCGACCTCCGTGAACTCCCGCGGGTTCGGCGGGCCGACGTTGACCAGCGTGGTGAAGGTTCCGTCGGTCGCCCGGTGCAGGCCGAGCTCCGGCGTCTCCAGCGTTCCACGCCACAGGCCGGGCTCCGCCTCGGTCAAGGTGACCTCGCGCGTGGCGCCGCCCGGCAGCGTGACCGTCACCGGCTGGACCTCGTCCTTCAGCGTCTGCCGCTCGAAGGTGACGGTCTTGCCCGTCGCGCGCGACCGCAGAGCCTCCTCGTCGAGGTCGGGCTCCTTCATCAGCCAGTGCGACAGCCGCCGCAGCAGGTCCACGTGGGGGCCGCCGCCGTCGAAGCCGCGGGCCCAAAGCCAGGCGTGGTCGGAGAGCAGCAGCGCGACGCGGCCCTTGTTCTCGCGGGCGAGCACCAGCAGCGGCCGGTCGTCCGGGCCGTTGAGCACGGCTTCGCCCTCGCGCAGCCGGCTGTCGACCATCCGGAACCATGGCGCCCAGGTCGGCGGGTTGGTTTCGGAGCCGGGCAGCCCGCGGGTGACCGGGTGCTTGCGGCCGACGTCGGAGAGTTGCGCCCGGAAGGCGCGCTCGATCACGCCGCCCATGGGCTCCGCGGGCAGCACCTGGGCGAGGGGCGTTTCGAACAACGAGCCGGGCTCGGCGTAGTCCGGACCGGAGGCGACCAGCACGGCGCCGCCGTCGCGCACGTAGCGGGCGATGTTGTCGAAGTAGATGATCGGCAGGATGCCCTGGCGCGCGTAGCGGTCGAAGATGATGAGGTCGAACTCGTCGATCTTCTGGGCGAACAGCTCGCGCGTCGGGAAGGCGATCAGCGACAGTTCGTTGATCGGCGTGCCGTCCTGCTTGTCCGGCGGGCGCAGGATGGTGAAATGCACGAGATCGACGCTGGCGTCGGCCTTCAGCAGGTTGCGCCAGGTGCGTTCGCCGGCGTGCGGCTCGCCGGAGACCAGCAGCACGCGGAGCTTCTCGCGCACGCCGTCGATCGGCAGCACCACGCGGTTGTTGACCGTGGTGATCTCCTGCGGAACCTGCTCCGCCTCGATCTCGATGAAATTTACGCCCGCATGGCTGATCGGGGCGTCGAACGTCGTGACCTGCCCCGGCAGCGCGTCGAGCCTCGCGATCTCCTCGCCGTCGCGCCGCACCACCACCGGCACGGGTCGGCCGAGCCCCTGACCGACCTCATCGATCCGGAATCCGACCTTCTGCGTCTGGCCGACGATGCCGAAGCGGGGAGACAACGTCAGCGCCACCCGGCGGTCGCGCTCGTCGGGCCGGCCGGTGATCAGCGCGTGCAGGGGCGCCGCGAAGCCGAGGTCGCGCGCGTCCGGCGGCACGTCGTGGACGACGCCGTCGGTGACGAACAGCGCGCCGGCCACCCGTTCCGGCGGCACGTCGGCGAGCGCGTTGCGCAGCGCCGAGAACAGCTCGGTGCCGTCCGAGGCCGTGCCGTCCTGCCCCGCCTCGATCCAGCGAACCTCCGTGTTCGGCAAGCCGCGCAGCCGCTCCTCGACCGCCTGCCGCACGGCGTCGGTCTGCTCCTTGCGGCCGTCCAGCGTCTGGCTCCCCGAGCGGTCGACGACCACCGGCAGGATGTTGGTCAGGGTCTCGCGGTCCTCGCGCGTGAAGGAGGGGTTCGCGAGCGCGAGCAGCAGGCAGGCGATGGCGCCGGCGCGCAGCCACGCGCCGCGGGTGCGCCCGAATACGCACAGCACCGCCACGACCGCGCCCGCCGCCGCAAGGGCGATCAGCGCAGGGAGGGGCAGCAGCGGCGCGAAGGCGACGTCGAGGTTCATGCGAAGGCCTTGTCACAGACGCCGCCTGCCCACCTCCCCCTTGCGGGGAGGGGTTGGGGGTGGCGCAGAACGAGGGGGGCGGTCGACCGAAGAGATGCGACGGCCGCAGCGCTTCCTTTGGAACCACCCCCAACCCCTCCCCGCAAGGGGGAGGGGGACTGGCTCGCTTGTCGCCCGTTCACTGCCCCAGCCTTTCCAGCAGGGCCGGCACGTGGACCTGGTCCGCCTTGTAGTTCCCCGTCAGCGTGTACATCACGATGTTGATGCCGACGCGCGTCGCCATCTCGCGCTGGCGTTCGTCGCTGGAGGTCGGGAACAGCGGCAGCCCGTCGGAGCCGACCGCCCAGGCGCCCGCGAAGTCCGCGCCGGTGATGAGGATGGGGGAGACGCCGTCGCCGGCGCGCGCCGGGCGCTCCTCGCCCTCGTCGGCGGCGGGGATCGTCTCCACCCAGAGCGGGCTGCCGGCGTAGCGGCCGGGGAACTCGTCCAGCAGATAGAACGCCTTGGTCAGCACGTGGTCGCGCGGCACGGGCTCGAGCGAAGGCACGTCGAGGCCGGCCAGGATGCGCTTCAGGCTGTCGCCTTCGGGGCCCCGCCCGCCCGTCAGGGCGTCGCGGGTGTCGAACAGGATGGTGCCGCCCTGCTTCATGTAGGAGTCGATGCGGGCGAGCGCGGCGGCGGACGGCGTAGGCGCGCCTTCGATGACTGGCCAGTAGAGCAGCGGGAAGAACGCGAGTTCGTCCTTTGCGGGGTCGACCGCCATTGGCGCGCCCGGCTCCAGCGCGGTGCGAAGCGCGATCTGCTGCGTGAGGCCTTCGAGACCGGCCTTGGCGATCCGGTCGGTCTCGAAATCGCCGGTCGAGACATAGGCGAGGCGGGTCGCGAGCGTCGCCTCCAGCGCGAAGCGTTCGTCGTATGCGGCCTTCGGCGGCGCGGCCTGCGCGAAGCCGGGCGTGGCGTGGGCCACGAGCGCGAGGCCGACGACGGCCAGCCCGAGCGCCGCCTTCGGTCCGCGACGGGCAAGGAGCGCCATGCCGCCGCCGAGCAGGAACACCACGAGGCTGTCGAGAATGGCGAACAGCGCGGCCAGCGTGAACAGCCAGGGCGCGATCGGCGTGGGTTCGACGGCGACCACGTCGGACACCGTCGCGTCGAGGCCCGCGAGATCGACCCGCGCCAGCGACGCGTCGGCGCCCAGCGCGTTGACCGCGATCCCGGCGTCGACCGGGCCGTAGAAGCCGGGCGGGTTGTCGGGCGTCGCCGCGGGGCGGCCGTCGGCCGGCGCGGGCTTCGCCGTCGCCGGCGGGCTGCGGAAGGCGCCGAAGCCGTCGAGCGTGCGGGTTGGCGGCAGCGTCGCGCGAGGCGCGGCGGCCTGCGCGGGCTCGCCCTGCGGCTGCGCGGCGGCCGCCCCCTGAGCGCCGGGCGCCGCGGCGGTCGGAGCGGGGCCGGATCCGGCGAGGTCGACGATCCGCCGGAGCATGTCGACGAAGGCGCCGGACAGCGGCAGGTTCGACCAGCGAGTGTCGGCGGTGACGTGAAACAAGACGCTCATCCCCTTGGCCTCGCGCGCGCCGGTGACGAGCGGCGTGCCGTCGGCGAGGGTCGCCCACACCCGGTCGGGCAGGTCGGCGTCGGGCTCCGCCAGGACCTGGCGCGTCACCGTGACGTCGCCGGGAACGGCAAGCGGCGCGAAGGGCCCGGAGCCGGCGAAGCTCGCGAGCGCCTGCGGCGTCTCCCAGGCGAGGGCGCCGCCGAGCGTGCGGCCGCCCTGTCGCAGCCGCACGGGGCTCAGCCCGTCGTCGGCGGCGCCGGCGAGGCGAGGTCCGGCGAAGCGCACCAGCACGCCGCCGTCCCGCACCCAGGCGCCGAGACGCGCGCGCGCCTCTTCGGTCAGCGCGCCGACGTCGGCCAGCATGATCACCGGCAGCTTCTGCTCCACGAAGCTCTCCACCGCCGCGCTTGCGCCCTGGCCGCGCGCCTCGCGCACGTCCGCGAAGGGCTTGAGCGCCTGGGTGACGTAGTAGGTCGGCGACAGCAGCGGCTGCGCGGTGTCGGCGGTCGCGCCGGTGACGACGCCGACGGTGCGGCGCCGAGAGCGCTGGTCGAGCAGTTGCACGGCGCCGGCGGTCTTGGCGCCGACGATCTCCAGCCGGGCGATGTCGTTGCGGAGCTCGACCGGCATCTCGAAGGTCGCCGTCGCCTCGCGGGCGCCGACCCCGAACGCCGCGTCGGTCTCGCCGAGCGCGCGGCCGCGCAGGTCGCTGGCGCGGACCCGGACGGTCTCGGGGCCTGCGGCCTCGGCGCGGAGCGCCTTCACGGTCAGGCCGCCCGGCGCATTGTCGGCGGCGGCGAGGCCGCGGGCGGAGCGGGCGGGATCGATGCGGATCGCAAGCCCGCGGGAGCCGAGCGCGGCTTTGAGCCCGTCCGCGAAAACGCGGGCGTTTCCCCCGGCGAGACCGTCGGAAATCCAGAGCGCGTCGGCGGAAGGGTTCGCCTTCAGCCAATCGCCGAGCGTCGGCAGCAGCAGCGCGCGGTCCGGGGAGAACGGCTCCGGCGCGAGCACCCTCAGGCGTTTCGCGGCCTCGTCGGCGGTCTCGAGGCCGATCTCGCGGCGGGCGGCGTCGGCGGTCGCCACCAGCGCCACGGCGCGGCCGTCGTCGCCGGCCGCCGCGATCGCAGCGCTCGCCGCGTCGACTCGCGCGTCCCATTCCGGCGCGGCGGCCCAGCCGTTGTCGACCACGACGAGCAGCGGCCCGGACCCTGCGGTCGCGGCCGCCTGCGGGTTCCAGATCGGTCGGGCGAGGGCGAAGATGATCAGCGCCGCCAGCCCCAGCCGCAGCAGCAGCAGCCACCACGGCGTGCGCGACGGCGTCTCGCGCTTGGCCACCACGTCGAGCAAAAGGCGCATCGGCGGGAAGGCGACCGTCTGCGGACGCGGCGGGGTCAGGCGCAGCAGCAGCCACAGCGCCGGCAGGGCGATCAGGCCGACAAGCAGCCAGGGGCTGAGAAAGGCGAGGGGGAGCGCGCTCATGCGGCAGGCTCCGCCAACCGCGCGTGCAGCGCCAGCAGGGGCTCGGTCGCGGGACGGTCGGTGCGGTGGATGTGCAGCGCCCAGCCGTGCCGACGCACGATGTCGGCCAGCGCCGCGCGGTGGCGGGCGAGCCGCTCGGCGTAGCCCTGCCGCCACTCCTCGGCGCGGCCGGCGACGAGCTTCAGGCCCGCGACGTCCGGGTCGAGAAACTCGGTGCGGCCGGTGAAGGGGAAGGTCTCCTCGACGGGATCGACGATCGCCACCAGATGCCCGCGTCCGCCGCGCGCCGCGAGGCTCGCGACCGTCGCCGCGATCTCCTCTTCCGGGGCGAGCAGGTCGCCGATCACGATCGCCTCCGACAGCCGCGCGATGGGGGCGGCTTTGGGCGGCAGATGCGCGTCGTCGTCTCCGGCGGCGATCAAGGCCTGCGCCAGGTTCTCGATCGCGTTGCGGCTCGCGGTCGGCCGGGTCAGGCCGAGAAGGCCGACGCGCTCCCCGCCGCGCACCAGAACGTCCGCCAGCGCGAGCCCGAGGACGACGGCGCGCTCGACCTTGGAGGTCTCGGACAGGCTGGAGCGGAAGGCCATGCTGCGGGAGCGGTCGATCCAGATCCAGACGGTGTGCGCCGCCTCCCACTCCTGCTCGCGGATGTAGACGTTGTCGTCGCGGGCGGAGCGGCGCCAGTCGATGCGGCCGGCGGGTTCGCCTGCGGTGAAGCGGCGGAACTGCCAGAAGTTCTCGCCCGTGCCCGACCGCCTGCGGCCGTGCAGGCCGTGGACGACGGTCGCCGAGGCTCGGCGCGCCGCGACGACCAGCCGAGGCAGGCTGCCGGCGAGGCCGAGCGCCGCCTCCTCGTGCCGCTGGGCGACGCGCGTCTCGGAGGGATCGACCAGCCCGGCCCGCACCGCCATCCGCGTCAGCCGAGCCGCTCGACGAGCTTCGTGATCACGCCCTGAAGCGTGTCGCCGTCGGCGCGGGCGGAGAAGGTCAACGCCATGCGGTGCTTCAGGATCGGCCCGGCCAGCGCCGCCACGTCGTCGATCGAGGGCGCGAAGCGGCCGTCGAGCAGGGCG
Organism: Methylopila capsulata; assembly: GCF_016907975.1. Lineage (GTDB taxonomy): Bacteria > Pseudomonadota > Alphaproteobacteria > Rhizobiales > Methylopilaceae > Methylopila > Methylopila capsulata. The sequence continues at coordinate 279,512 of NZ_JAFBCY010000003.1, read as the reverse complement.
CGGGCGCGCACGCCCAGCATCAGCGACTGGCTCGCGCGGGGGCCGGGGCCCCAGGCGATCTTGTCGGCGACGGTCTTCTCCGCCGTCTCCGGACGGGCGGAGCGCACGAGATCCAGAATGGCTTCGACCACGGATTCGCCCACCGGCAGGCGGCGGACGAGACGCTGCGCCTGAAGCAGGTCGTCGGTGGTCATCGCCGCCTTCGGTTTCGCTTCCTCCGCGCCCGTGGTGGCGAGCAGGATGCGACGCTCGGCGTCCCGGTCGGGATAGTCGACGTCGATCTGCATCAGAAAGCGGTCGAGCTGCGCCTCGGGCAGGGGATAGGTGCCTTCCTGCTCCAGCGGGTTCTGGGTCGCGAGCACGTGGAAGGGCCGCGGCAGGTCGTAGCGCTGGCCGGCGACGGTGACGTGGTACTCCTGCATCGCCTGCAGCAGCGCGGACTGCGTGCGCGGGCTCGCGCGGTTGATCTCGTCGGCCATCAGCAGCTGCGCGAAGATCGGCCCGGAGACGAAGCGGAACGACCGGCGGCCGTGGGCGTCCTCCTCCAGCACCTCGGAGCCGAGGATGTCGGAGGGCATCAGGTCCGGCGTGAACTGCACCCGTCGCGCGTCGAGGCCGAGCACCGTGCCGAGCGTCTCGACGAGCTTCGTCTTGGCGAGGCCGGGAACGCCGACCAGCAGCGCGTGGCCGCCGCACAGGACGGTCAGCAGCGCCTGGTCGACCACCTTGTCCTGGCCGAAGATGACTTGGCCGATCGCGGCGCGGGCGCTGGCCACATGGCCGCCGATCGCTTCCGCGCCGCGGACGATGGCCGCGTCGAGGTCGGTCGCGCCGTCGGTCGCCGCTTGCGTCATGGAGCGCTCCTCGCATCCTGTGTCGTCGGACTGTTACGCATCGGACGACCGTATGGCCCACAATGCAAGCCTCGCGCCGGGGCCTAAGGTCGGGCGCGCGGGGCTGAGGCGGGTTACCCTCGCCGGTCCGCCGCCTTACATTTAGGCAGAGGGCAGGAAAGGGGCGACACCAAGGCCCCGCCTGGAGATGCAGGAGCGTCAACTGAACGTGATGTCCGACCACACGCCGAGCGCAACGCCCCAGGAGCCCGCTCCCGACCGGATGACCGCGCTGGCGGAGGCGGCGCGCGAGGCCTGCGCCCGCGGCGTCGCGCCTGTGCACAAATGGCGTCCGGAACGCTGCGGAAGGCTGGACCTCGTCATCCGCGCGGACGGTTCCTGGATCTACGAGGGCTCGGCCATCCGGCGCCCGGCGCTCGTCAAACTGTTCTCGACCGTTCTGCGGCGGGATCCCGAAGGCTACGTCCTCGTGACGCCGGCCGAGAAGCTCGACATCACCGTCGAGGACGCGCCCTTCCTCGCGGTGGAGCTGGCGAGCGACGGCGAGGGTCCACAGCGCCGCATCCGCTTCCGCACCAACGTGGACGAGGTGGTCGACGTCAGTCCCGAGCACGCCCTGCGCTTCGAGGAGGCGCCGGACGGCGGCTTCAAGCCCTACGTCCACGTGCGCTCCGACCTCTGGGCGCTGGTCGCGCGCTCCGCGGTCTACGATCTCGTGGACCTCGCCGAGGAGCGCGACGGGCGGCTCGGCGTCTGGGCCGGCGGCGCGTTCTTCGCCATGGCCGAGGCGGGCGCATGAGGGGTGACGGCGTCGCCTCCGCCGCGGCGAGCGACGTGGCTCCCGACGCAGCCTTCACCCTCGATGACTTTCGCGCCCGCGCGGCGCGGCGTCTGCACGCGACGGCGCCCGATCCCGACGACCCGGAGACCGTTGTGGTCGGCGAGCGCGACCTGCTGCCGCCGGACCGCATACCGCGCGCGGCCGCGGTGCTGGTGGGCGTCGTGGCGCGGGAGGAGCCGCAACTGCTGTTCACCCAGCGCGCCGCGGGCCTTCCCGTCCACGCCGGCCAGATCTCGTTCCCCGGCGGCAAGCGCGATCCGGGGGACGCGTCCCCGCTCGCCACCGCCCTGCGGGAGGCGCAGGAAGAGGTCGGCCTCGACGCCGCGCTGGTGCGGCCGCTCGGCTACCTCGATCTCTACATCACGAACTCCGGCTTCGCGATCGTGGGCGTGGTGGCCGAGATCGCGCCGTCCTACGCGCTCACGCTGTCGCCCGGCGAGGTCGCCGACGCCTTCGAGGTTCCGCTTGGATTCCTCATGCAGGAGGAGAACCACGGCGTCGAAATGCGGGAGTGGGCGGGCGGCCTTCGAAAAGTTCATCACATGCCGTGGCGGGAACGCCATATCTGGGGGGTCACCGCGGGCGTCCTGCGGAACCTCTATGATCGGCTTTACGCGGAATGACGCGCATTCTTTTCCAGATAGCCCTGTTTCTCTCGCCCTTCGTGGCCTACGCGGCATGGCTGCACTTCGCCGGCCACGGCTGGCGCGCGCCCGAGCGCTGGCGGGGCATTCCCCTGGTGTGGCTCGTCGGAATCGCGCTGGCGCTCACCCTCGGCAGCCTCGCGACGCTCGCGCTGACCACCGGCGGCTCGACCAAGGCGCTCTACATGCCGGCGCGCATGGAGAACGGCGTGTTCGTGCCCGGCCGCATGATCGAGCCCGACACGAAATGACGGTCTCGGCGCGGCTCGACGACGTCGCCTGGCTGACGGCGTCGCCGCTCCGCGAGGTGCTGGCCGCGCTCGACAGCGACGGCGAAGAGGCGCGGATCGCCGGCGGCGCGGTGCGCGACGCCTGGCTCGGACTGCCCCGCGGCGACATCGACGTCGCGACCACGGCGCTGCCCGAAGAAACCATGCGCCGCGCCCGCGCCGCCGGCTGGAAGGCGGTCCCGACGGGCATCGATCACGGCACTGTGACGGTCGTGGCGGAGGGCCATCCCTTCGAGGTGACGACGCTGCGCCGGGACGTTGCGACCGACGGCCGTCGCGCGGTGGTGGCCTACACCCGCGACTGGGCGGAGGACGTGCAGCGCCGCGACCTCACCATGAACGGGCTCTACCTCGACCGCGCCGGCCGCATCCATGACCTCGTCGGCGGGCTGGGCGATCTGGAGGCGGGGCGCGCGCGCTTCATCGGCGATGCGCGCGAGCGCATCCGCGAGGACTACCTCCGCATCCTGCGCTTCTTCCGCTTTCACGCGCGGTTCGGGAGGGGGGAGCTCGATCGCGAGGGTTTCGCCGCCGCGGTCGCCGAGCGTGCGGGCCTCGCCACGCTGTCACGCGAGCGGGTGCGGGTCGAGCTGCTCAAGCTGCTCATCGCGCCGCGGGCTGCAGAGACCCTGCGCGCGATGGCCGAGGCGGGGCTGCCCGGCCTGCTGCTCGGCGGCGCGCCGCGCGTCCGCCGCTTCGAACGCATGGTCGAACTCGACGGCGCGGGCGACGCCCTGCTGCGCCTCGCGGCGCTGGCGCAGGTCGTGGCGGAGGATGGCGAGCGGCTCCAGCAACGCCTTCGCCTGACCAACGCCGAGGCGCAGCGGCTCGCCGCCATCGGCGACGCGCGGCCGCCCTTGACCCCGGCGACCGGCGAGGCGGCGGCCAAGGTCGCGCTCTACCGGCTGGGGCGGCAGGCGTTCGAGGATCGCGCGCGGCTCGGGTGGGTCGACGCCGCCGCGGCTCCGGGCGATGCGGCCTGGGCGGCGCTCGCAGCGCTCCCGGAGAGGTGGACGATCCCGAAGCCGCCGTTCGCGGCGAGCGACTTCATAGCGCGCGGCGTCGCGCCGGGCCCCGCCCTAGGCCGTGCGCTTCGCGCGGCGGAAGAGGCGTGGATTGAAGCGGGATTTCCGGCGGGAACAGCCGCCGAGGCGTTGGTGGACGCGGCCACGAGATAGCGCGGGCTATCCACCGGGGGTCCAAACGCGCCGTCATGGTCCGGCTTGACCGGACCATCCATGTCCGGCATCGAGCGCGACGTTGCCGGTGGGTCCTCCGGTCAAGCCGGAGGACGACGACGGAGGCTGGGGGCAGGTACGGCGATCGGCTGGCGTTGCGCCGGTCGCAGCGGCCGCGGGTCCTTACGCCGCCACCTTCCGCACGTCCTTGACGTCGGTGAACTTGACCTTGCTCCAGCGCTCCTGCGCGCGGCTCATCTGGAAGGCGGAGCCGGTGAGCAGCACCGGGTCGCCGTCGAGATCCTCGGCCGTGCTGGCGCGGTTTGCGTTCAGGAACTCGGCGAGGTCGAGCTTGTTCTCGGCCGACACCCAGCGGGCGAGCGAGTACTGGCTCTGCTCGAACCCGACTTCGAGGCCGTACTCGGCCTTGAGCCGCCCCTCCATCACGTCGAGCTGCAGGGGACCGACGACGCCGACGAGCGCGGGGGAGCCGTCGACGGGGCGGAACACCTGCACCACGCCTTCCTCGGCCATCTCCTGTAGAGCCTGCTTCAGCTTCTTGGCCTTCATCGCGTCCTCCAGCCGGACGCGGCGCAGGATTTCCGGCGCGAAGCTTGGCACGCCGAGGAAGGACAGGTTCTCGCCGTCGGTCAGCGTGTCGCCGATGCGCAGCAGGCCGTGGTTCGGGATGCCGACGACGTCGCCGGCGAAGGCTTCCTCGGCGAGCTGCCGGTCCTGCGCGAAGAAGAACTGCGGCGCGTGCAGGCCGATGGTCTTGGAGGTCCGCGTCTGCAGCGCTTTCATCCCGCGCGTCAGCTTGCCGGAGCAGAGCCGGACGAAGGCGATGCGGTCGCGGTGGTTGGGGTCCATGTTGGCCTGGACCTTGAACACGAAGGCCGTCATGCGCGGCTCCTCGGCCGCGACCGGGCGCTTGTCGCTGTCGAGCCCCTGCGGCGAGGGCGCGAGGTCGGCGAGGGCGTCCAGCAGGTCGCGGACGCCGAAGTTCCGGAGCGCCGAGCCGAACAGCACCGGAGTCAGGTGGCCCTCGCGGAACGAGGCGAGTTCGAAGGGCTTCAGCGCGCCCTGCGCCAGCTCCAGCTCCTCGGTCACCTCGGCCAGCCGATGCTCCGAGACGAGACCGCCCAGCGCCTCCAGTCCCACTCCGGCAGCCTCGTCACCGCCGTCGACCAGGCGGATGCGGCCGGAACCCAATTCGAAGGTGCCGGCGAAATCGCGCCCGCGGCCGATCGGCCAGGTCAGCGGCGTGGCGTCGAGCGCCAGCGTGGTCTCGATCTCGTCGAGGATCTCGAACGGGTCGCGGCTCTCGCGGTCCATCTTGTTGATGAAGGTGACGATCGGGATGTCGCGCAGCCGGCACACCTCGAACAGCTTACGGGTGCGCGCCTCGATGCCCTTGGCGGCGTCGATCACCATGACCGCGCTGTCGACGGCGGTGAGCGTCCGGTAGGTGTCCTCCGAGAAGTCCTCGTGACCCGGCGTGTCGAGCAGGTTGAACACGCAGTCGCGGTACTCGAAGGTCATCACGGAGGTCACGACCGAGATGCCGCGGTCGCGCTCGATCGCCATCCAGTCGGAGCGGGTGCGGCGGCGTTCGCCCTTGGCCTTGACCTGCCCCGCGAGCTGGATCGCGCCGCCAAACATCAGCAGCTTCTCGGTCAGCGTGGTCTTGCCGGCGTCGGGATGCGAGATGATCGCGAAGGTGCGGCGACGCTTCACCTCGCGGGCGAGGGGCGTCTCAGGCGTGGCGAGGGCGGCGTCGGTCATGGCGTGTCTTGGCTCGCGCAGCCCGAAAATGTCAATCGGCGGCTTAAGCTTCCTGTGGGTGCCTTCAGGAATAGGTTGCAACCCAAAAGAGAGGGATCAAAGATAGAACATCCGACGGCGGAGGGATAAGGATCTCATGCGCGCTATCACGGATCTAAAGCCGATTGTCGAAGCTCTAATCCGGGAGCTAGCTCAAACAGGGAACTATAGTAATCAAAAGGTGACGTCGGCTCTTATCGAAAGGCATTCGTCTGAAATAAATTCCGTTCGCGAGCAGCTTACATCTATGGCTTTGATGCAGATAGTCAAAGATGTCGGCGGAAGGACGGCGAAGAAGATAGAGTCAGAGCGGCAATCGTCGATGTTTCCAAATCACTCTGGGATCTCGATGGTTCCAAAGCTACCAAAGTATCTTCGACGAAATATCTCATTCACGATTCCAAACTTAAGCGAAAATTTCACTATCGCTCAGATTAAAGAATTAGTCGAAAAATATCATGATATTCCGAAATCGAAGAATAAAATGATATCGACGTTCGAGAGGATGATATCGGAGGCTGATGAAAGACAAATACCTGATGAGATTAGTTTAAAAGAGGCTTTCGCGAAGTAAATTCCGTAGTCGATTTATCCCAACCCCGCGGGCGCGTTTTCACGCCCTGCGATCTCCTCCACCTCGGGCGCGTGGAACGGCAGCTCGCCCATGGTGAGCTTGGCTCCCTGGTCGCGCGCCGCGACGGCGACCCAACGCGCTCCGTCCCAGGCGCGCACTTCGAGATGCACCCGACCGCCGGGGCGCACGGTGATGCGGTGGTAGGCGTTGGGCTCGCCGCGCAGCCGCGTCGAGGTGGCCGTGGAGGCCTGCACCACGAGCAGCCGCGGCGCGTCGCCCTGGTCGATTTCATCGACATGGACGTAGCCGCGGTGCAGATGGCCGGCGAGCACCAACCCGACGCGGTTGCGGCGGAAGCAGGCGAGCGCGTCGTCGGCGCGTCCGACCACGTCGAGGTCCGGCGCGTGCGCCGGCGGATGCAGCGGGTGGTGCGCGACGATGATCCGGAACAGGTGCTCGGGCAGCGCTTCCAGCCGCTTGTTCAGCCGGTGCAGCTGGCGGAGCCCGAAGCGCCCCTTCGACCAGTCGAATCCCCAGGCCATGCGCCGCGCGGTGTTGAGGCCGATCACCGCCACCTGATCGTTGGTCCAGGTCGGCTCGATCTCGCGCGCGATAAAACGGCGCCAGCGCGCGTAGGGATCGAGAAAGCGCTGCGCGAGATGGATGTAGGTGATGTCGTGATTGCCGGGGACCGCGAGCACCGGCGACTCGAGGCTGCGGAGGAAGGCGCCGGCGGAGCGGTACTCCTCGCGATAGGCGCGCTGCGTCAGGTCTCCGCTGACGATCACGAGGTCGGGCCGGTCGTGGTTCAGCTCGTCCCTGAGGCCTTTGACGATTGCGGGATCCACGCGGTCGAAGTGCAGGTCCGAGATGTGGGCGAGACGGGTCATGCCGCGCCCTCCAGCGCTGAGGCGTCCGCCGTCGCGGTCGTCTCCGGCGAACGCGGCGCGAGCACCTTCAGCGCCTTGTGACGGGAGCGGTAGCGCAGGGGCGGCGTCAGCAGCATCGTCTCACCATCGTTCATGACGCGGAGCTTGCGGCGGCGGCTGGTCACCGCCAGCCGCGTCACCGGATAGGTTTCGAGATCCGCGTCCTTGCTCCAGGTCCCGAGCGCCATGCGCACCGAAAGCCGCACCAGTGGCCAGACGCTCAGGCGGCGGGTCGCGTAGACCACGAGCTCGCCGCGATCGAGCCGCGAGCGGGTCAGGACCTGCCCGAACCCCTCGTCGTAGCCGTTGTTGGCGATCACGATGGCCTTGGTCCGGAACGCCGCGGGGCCGCGGCCGAGGTCGAGCCCGATCCGCATCGGCGGGTAGCGATAGAGGCCCTTGAGCCCGGCGGCGAACAGACGCCACCAGCCGAGCGCGCCCATATGCTCGCGGTTTTTCTCCCGCCGTTCGGCGAGCCGGGCCGGCAGGCCGAGCATGGAGTTGCACAGAAACACGCGGCCGTTGACCTCGCCGACGTCGATCTCGCGGATTTCGCCGGCCGCCATCTGCTGGATCGCCGCGTCGACGTCGAGCGGCAGTCCGAGATCCTTGGCCAGCAGGTTCATCGTCCCGAAGGGCAACGGCGCGAGCGCCTTGTCCGTTCCCATCAGAAGCTGGGCGGCGGTCGCGATCGTCCCGTCGCCGCCCGCGGTGACGATGGCGTCGACAGGCAGGGCCGCGGCCCGCTTCAGCCGGTCGGCGACGTCGCTGGCGTCGCCGTCGAGGACCGCGACGACCTCGAGACCGGTCGCGGTGAGCTTCGCCTCCAGCTCCTCGGCCATGCCGGTGCGCCCGAGCAGCGAACCGGACGAGCCGTTGACGACGAGAGCGACCCTCACGCGTTGCTACCCCTCGCCGGGGCGGTCACGCCTCGGCGGCCGCCTCGTCCTGCTCGATGAAGCGCTGCAGGCGCTCCTGGTCCCGGCCGGCGCCGGTGACGAAGTAGAGCACCGCAATCAGCGCGATCAGTCCGAAGGCGATCGCGGGCGCGGTCAGCCCGCCTTCCTGGAACAGCCGCACGACGATCAGCGTGGCGCAGATGATCGCGCCGAGGATCGGCACGATGATCGGCACCTCGAACTGGCCCTGCTTCTCCCCCGGGCGACGCTTCAGGACGACGAGCGCGATGTTCACGGCCGTGAACACGGTCAGCAGAAGAAGCACGGTCGCCTGGGCGAGCGCCTTGATGTCGCCCAGCAGCGACAGCACGGCGACGATCGCGAGCAGCGTCAGGATCGCCACATGCGGCGTGCGGCGCGTGGGGTGAACCTTCCCCAGCGCCTGGGGCATCAGGCCCTGCTTCGACATGCCGTAGAGCAGCCGCGAGCCCATGATCCAGTTCACCAGCGCCGTGTTCGACACCGCGAAGATCGTGACGACGGAAAGGATCACCGGCGGGAACCACGGCGCGGCGCGCCTGACCACCTCGACCAGCGCGAGCTCCTTCGGGAGTTCGCTGTAGTGCATCACCGAGACCGCGGAGATCGCCACCGCCATGTAGATGATGGTCGCGCCGATCATCGCGAGCACGATCGCCATGGGCACGTTGCGGCTGGCGTCCTTGCACTCCTCGGACACGTTCAGCATGTCCTCGAAGCCGATGAACGAGAAGAAGGTCAGCACCGCGCCCTGCATGACGAGGACCGCGATGGCTCCGACTTCGCCGTTGTGGCTCACCTCCGGCGGGAACTCCATCAGCGGATTGGAGCCCCAGTAGCTCACGCTCACGGCGATCACCAGCAGCAGGCCGGAGGCCTCGATGATCGTGCACACGACGTTGAACCACATGCTCTCCTTGATGCCGCGCAGCAGGATGCCGGCGATGAGCAGCAGGAAGCCGAAGGCGAGCACCCAGATCGGGATGGCGGTGAGGCCGAACAGCTTCTGGACGCTCGCCGCGACGACGTTCGACTGCGTCGCGATCGAGGTGAGGCCCGAGCATACGACCGCGAGGCCCACCACGTAGGATAGCAGCGGAATGCCATAGGCGCGCTGGGTGACGTAGGCCGCGCCGCCGGCCTTGGGATGGCGGGAGACGACGTTGGCGTAGGACAGCCCGGTCAGCATGGCGGCGATCATGGACACCACGAAGGCCATCCACACGGCGCTGCCGAGCTGGCCGGCGGCCTGGCCGATGAGCCCGTAGATGCCGGCGCCGAGCATCGAGCCGAGGCCGTAAAGCGTGATCTGGAAGAGCGTTACGGAGCGATCGAGCGAGGGCTCGCCGTCCTTGGTCCGGGCGTCGGCTGCATCTGTGGCGCTCATCGGCGGCAGGTCCCCTCGTGCTCGTGGCCGTTCGGCCGTTCGTTCATTGCTAAGCACCTAGAGCGTTCCGCCGCCGCCGCCACCTCTTCGCCGCATTTCCCCGAGGGCCAAAAGAAAACGCGCGGGCCGAGTGCCCGCGCGTTCGTTCGTCCGGCGCCGATTGGGGCGTCAGTTCGCCTGGCTGGTCTGCAGCAGAGGCGTGATGTTGCGGACGGTCACGCGGCGGTTGCGCTCCTCGGGGCCGTCCGTCTTCACCTTGAGATACTGCTCGCCGTAGCCTTGGGTCGTGAGGTTCTCGGCCGGGACGTCGAAGTACTTCGTCAGCACTTCGGCGACCGCCTCGGCGCGACGGTCCGACAGCGACAGGTTGTCGTCGTCGGAACCGACCGCGTCGGTGTGGCCTTCGATCAGGAAGATCGTCTTCGGATCCTTCTTGACCGCGTCCTCCATCGCGAGGCCCACGTTCTCGAGCTTCGTGATCTGGTCGTCGCGAACGTCCCACGAGCCCGTGTCGAAGGTCACCGAGTCGAGATCGACCGAGCGCACCCGATCGCGCAGCGGCGGATTGGTGCGGATCTCGTCGAGCGTGTAGCGACGCTCGACGCGCTCCACCGGCGGCGCCGCGAAGGCCGTCTCGATGTCGTCGTAGGAGGCGGTGTCGGCGTCGACGATGTACTCCTCGCGCGGGATCGAAATCCGGGGCGGCGGCAGGCCGAGGTCGATGAACGCGCCGATCGCGCCGCCGCCGCGCGGGCGGTTGTCGATCAGGACGTACTCCTCGCCGCGGTAGCGACGGGTGCGGCGGAGCAGGCGGCCGTCGTCGTCCACATAGGTGTAGACCTCGGAACCGTCCGGACGCACCGAGATGCGCACCCGTTCGTCGCCCCGGCGCTCCTCGCGCCAGTCACGGGCGCCGATGCGGAAGCGCGCGCCTTCGTCACGGCGGATGATGGTCCGGCCGCCCTCGCGGATGATCGTGCGGTCGCCCTCGGTGATCACCACCCGATCGCCGTCACGCCGCTCCTTGCGCTGATCGCGCAGGCGGTCGATGCGGTCGTTCATGCGATCCTTGTCGCGGCTCGCGTCGCGACGCTCGTCGCGGATGCGATCCTGAAGACGCTCGATCCGCTGCTTCTGATCGGCGGTGCGGCCTTCTTCGCGGCGATCGTCGCGCCGGTCCTTCGCGGCGTCCCTGCGATCGTCGCGACGATCCTCGGCGGCGTCCTTCCGGTCGTCCTGACGCTTTTCACGCAGCTCCTTCAGACGGTCCTCGCGCCGGTCCTCGACGGTGTCCTTCTTGTCCTTGGCCGCGTCCTTGCGATCCTCGGCGGCGTCCTTCCGGTCGTCCTGACGCTTTTCACGCAGCTCCTTCAGACGGTCCTCGCGCCGGTCCTCGGCGGTGTCCTTCTTGTCCTTGGCCGCGTCCTTGCGATCCTCGACGGCGTCCTTCCGGTCGTCCTGACGCTTTTCGCGCAGCTCCTTCAGACGCTCGTCGCGCTTGTCCTGAGCCGTGTCGCTCTTGTCCTTGACGGCGTCCTTGCGGTCCTGCTCGCGCTTCTCCTGCGCGTCCTTCCGCTTGTCGTCCTGCTGAGCGTCCTGGCGCTGCTCGCGGATGGCCTTCTGGCGATCCTCGCGCGCGTCGTCGCGCTTCTCCTGGGCCGCCTCGCGGCGCTCCGGGGCGGCTTCGCGTTTTTCCTGCACGCGCTGCTCGCGGCGCTCCTGCTGCTCCTGAGCGCGCTGCTGGCGGCGCTCGTCGGCGGCGTCGTTGCGCTCCGCCCGCTCCGGCTTCTCCGCCCGCTCGGGCCTTTCAGCCCGCTCGGGCCGCTCGGCCCGCTCAGGCTTTTCGGCGCGCTGCGCGCGTTCGGGGCGGTCTCCGCCGCGACCACGGTCCTCGTCGCTCTGGGCGAGAACGATCGGTCGGTCGTCGGAGAGGGCCGGACCGGACGCGGCGATGCTCGGCGCGGAGGCCGCAAGCAACGGCAGAGCCACGCCGGCGAGAAGAAGATATCGTGTCGTCTTCATAACCAACCTTGTTTCGTTTCCGGCGTCCGCCTCTTTCGTGCGGCGATCGCCAATAAGCCCCAAGCGTCACTTGGAGCAATGACGTCCGATTACGACCACTGCGTGACGTATTCGGATGCGAAAATAGCCGTAGGGCGAGCCTTCAGCCCAGCTGGTGCTTCTGGGTAGGCCTTTCGACATGAACGGCGCGTGAATAGGCTCGTCTAAACGCAGCGACCGGGCAATCGTTCCCGGTTCACCCGGCGCCGATCGTCAGCGTCGCGGAGCCCAGGCCCGCGAACGAGGCGGTGACCGTTTGCCCGGCGCCCGCCTGGCGGAACGGCGTCGCCGAGCCGGTCGTCACGACGTCCCTCGCCTTCAGGCGGTTGGGGCCCTGACGCAGGCGATTCGCCAGCGCGACCAGCAGTCGCGTCGGATCGCCCCCAGTGTTGCCGCCCTCATGCTCGAAGATCGTCTCGCCGTCGATCTCGAGGCGCACGGGAGCGCGGTCGAGCGGACCGGGGGGCGGCTCCGACGACGCGGGTCCGAGGATCAGCAGCCCGTGGCTCTGGCGATCGGCCATGCGCCACAGCGCCGGCTGCTCGCTCCAGCGCTCGAAGGCGGTGTCGAGCACCTCGATCGCCGGGTGCCAGGTCGCAACGGCCGCGAGGACCTCCTCGCGCGAATACGGCGTCTCGCGCGCCGGCAGGTCGCGGCCGAGCCGCACGGCGATCTCCGCTTCGACGGCCCAGAGCTTGAGCGCGGAGGCGGGAAGCGCGGCGGGGCTCTCATGGATGGTCGACGCCGTGAGCGCGCCCTGGCCGGGCTCGGCCTCCGGGGTCGGCGCTCCGACCTTCCAGCCGACGATGGGGCCGATCGCGGCGACGCCGGCGTAGTGCATCGCCATCGCCTCCGCCTCGTCCGTCGGAGCGAGGTCGGCGGGGAGGCCCGCAAGCTGGACGCCGCTGCGGCGCGCTTTTTCCAGCAGGCGGGCGGCGTCGGCGATCTTGGCGGGCGCGGCGGCGGGCATGGGGGCATCCTTGAGCGAAGAACGGGCGCGCATTGGGTCCGATTTGCGCCGACCCGTCGAGGTTTCGGACGTCGTCGCGCCGTCAGGCCGGGCGGCCTTCGAACGCCGGCCTCAGGCGCGTCAGTTCGTGGCCGACATGGTCCATGAAGGCGCGCACGCGGGCGCTGGACCGCAGATCGGGGTGCGTCAGCAGCCAGAGTTCGGCGGGAGCCTTGCGCGGCGGATCGAACACGCGCGCGACGCCGGGCCTCATGTCGCCGATGAAGCAGGGCAAGGGACCGACGCCGAGGCCGGCTTCGATGGCCTCCGCCATGCCGAGCACCGTGGAGATGCGGTAGACCGTGCGATGCTCGCCGACGGTCTCGCGCAGCCAGCGCTGCAGCAGGGAGAGCATGTCCCCCGGGCCGATCCAGTCGTCGTCCTGCAACTCGGCGATGTCCGCCACGGGCGCCCGCGGGGCCTTGGCGTAGATCGCCCAGCCGAGCTCGGCGATCCGGCGGCCGACCAGCGTCTCCGGCGGGTTGGCGGTCGCGCGGATCGCGACGTCGGCGTCGCGCTTGGACAGGTTGAGCGCGTCGTTGCCGATGACGACGTCGAGGATGATGTCGGGGTAGGCCTCGCGGAAGCCGGCGAAGATCGCCGTCAGCGGGTGGATCAGCAGGCTGTCGTTGGTGGTGACGCGCAGTTCGCCGGCCGGCGCGAGGTCCTGCCCGGAGATGCGCCGCTCGAAGGCGACGATGTCGTCCGCCATGCGGTCCGCGACGCTCAGCATCTCCTCGCCGGCGGGGGTTAGGCCGTAGCCTGCCCGCCCGCGCTCGAACAAACGCGCGCCCAGCTGCTCTTCGAGCGCGCCGAGCCGACGAAACACCGTCGAGGCGTTGACGTTGAGGAGCGTCGCGGCGCCAGCGAGCGAGCGCCGTTCGGCCACGGCCTTCACCAGCCGAAAGTCGTCCCAGGCGAGCATGGATGGCCTCCGTCGGCGACAGGCGGCGAAGAAAGACGATCGCCGGACTAGACTATTCGGGCCGCCCTGTCATGGGCGTCTTCAGATTCTGGGCGCGCCCCAATTCAGCGCAAGCGGAGCGTCCGGCGCGCCCGCCGCCAGAAGCCGGGCGGTCGCTCGGGATCGACCAGGTCGTTCTCCGACAGCGCGTCTTCGATCTCCCCGACCTCCCGCGCCTCCAGCGGCGCGAGACGCCGCCCCGCGACGGCGAAGGCCTCGATCGCGGCGATCAGCGAGCCGGCCTCGTCGATCTTGCGGGCGACGTCCTCGGCGGCGACGCCGAGATGCTCCGCCAGCAGGTCGTCGCGCACCCAGCGGATGCGGGCCCTGAGCGCCTCGTCGTCGGAGCGCGCCTCAACGGCGAGGTCGCTCTCGGTGTCGAAGCCCATGGAGCGGTTGTTGAGGTTGGACGAGCCGACCTTCAGCAGCCGGTCGTCCACGATCATCACCTTGGCGTGGACGTAGATCGGCGCGCCGGCCGTCGTCTGCGGAAAATAGATCCGGAAGCGGCCATGGCGGTCCGCGCGGCGGACGAACCGGAGCAGCTTGGCGCGCGCCGACCCCATGGTCGTCTCCTCCAGCCAGCCGTCCTGCGCGTCCGGATTGACGATGACGATCTCCGGCCCGTCCGGCTCCTGCAGCCGCGCCGCGATCGCCTCCGCGATCTTGCGCGAGGCGAAGTACTGGCTCTCGATGTAGAGCGCGCTGCGGGCGCTCGCGATGGCGGCGAGGTAGAGCCGTTCGATCTCGCAGACCTGTTCGATCGCGCCGTACGCGCCGACGGTGCGCGCGATCCCGACGTCGACGTCCCTCATCGTCGGTTCGAGGAAGTCCGGCCACAGATCCTCCGCCGCCGACGGGGGAGGAAGGTCTTCTTTCGTCGCGCGCCGCCAGCGTTCGCGGGCGAGCTCGCCGAGCGCCGCAGCGAGGGGGCCGTCGACGCAGATGGTCGCGTCGTGCCACGGCTGCAGCGGTTTGCCCCGGGGCGAGCGGCGCGCCGGGTCGTCGTCCTTGTGGGCGCGGGTGTCCCAGCGTCCGAGCGTCATGTCGATGCCGCCGCAGAACGCCAGGGCGTCGTCGACCACCACGATCTTCTGGTGATGCGCCGCAAGCGGGGGATGGGCGGCGTCGAGCTTCATCCGGATGTTCGTCTTCCACATCCACTGCAGCATGTAGAACGGCGTCTCGCCGCGGCCGAGCGTCTCGATCATGCCGAGGTTCCACTTCAGCAGATGGATGCTCACCTCCGGCCGCCGGTCGGCGATCCAGCTGAGGAACGGGCCCAGCGCGTTCGGGCCCTCGAGGGTTTCGCCCTCCGGCTCCAGTTCGATCCGGCTGTCGAAGTCCCAGCCGATCAGCAGCACGGACCGTCGCGCCTTCAGAATGGCGGCGCGGGCGGCGCGGTAGTAGTCGGCGGCGTCGACGATGACCGACAGGCGGTTCGCATGCGCGATCCGCCAGCAGGTGTCGCCAGGGATGAGGATGTCGGAAGCCATCGATGTCCGGAAGGGGAGGCGGGCAGGGGGTTATAGGGCAGGGTCGCCCCGCGTCCCGCTCTTTCCTTCGGTTCAGCCTCGGCCCAATCGCAGCCCCGGCGCGGGACGCTCCTCAAGCGCTTCGCGACGAAAGCGGTAAAGCTGCGCGGGGCGTCCGCCGGTCGCGGTCTCGGCGGCGCCGGTCGGCTCGACGAGGGCCGCGGCCTCCACCAGCCGGCGGAAGTTCTGCTTGTGCAGATGGCGCCCGGCCACCGCCTCCACGGTGCGCTGGAGCGCGGTCAGCGTGAACTGACGCGACATCAGCTCGAACACCAGCGGCCGGTACTTTAGCTTGGCCCGGATGCGCCCCATGGCGGTGGCGAGGATGCGGCGGTGGTCGTCGCGCATGGCCGCGCCGAGCTGCGGCAGGGCCGCGCGGCCGAGCGCCGCCGGCCGGCCGTCGCGCGCCGCCTCTTCGACGAGACCCGCCTCGTAGAGCAGCTCGTAGCGGTCGAGGACCTTCTCCTCGTCCCAGGGCGCGCCGTCGAAGCCGAAGCATTGGCGGGCGCGGACGAGGCGGGGCAGAGCCCGGCCGGGCTCAGCCTCAGGCGCTTCCGCCGTCCATTGCGCGAGGGCCGGCAGGATTTGCGCGTCGAGGACGTCGGGACGGCGCTCGCGCCAGTCCTCCCAGGGAAAGAAGCCGTACCACGGCCGGAAGGCGGCGCCGGCGGCCGCCAGAGCCGCGCCGTCGCGGGGACGGCGGGTGAGCGCGAGATAGCCGATCGAGACCATGTGCGGCGCAAGGTCTCCCGGCTCGGCCGCCCGGCCGCGGTCGCCGAAGGTGTAGAGCTGTTCGACGTAGCCGACGTCGAGCGCGGTCTGGTCGGCGATCGAGCTGCGGAGCGCGATCTCGAGCGTGCGGTCCCGCAAGGGGTCGAACGAGCCGGACGGCAGGCCGAGCGCCTTGGCCCCGCCGGGGGGCTGCGCCACCAGGATCAGCGGCCTGTCGCCTTCGACCGCGACCACCGCCGCCGACAGGCCGACGCCGACGGTCGCAGCCGGCGTCATCGTACCGGCCCCGTCGGCAGGACGAAGACCTCGCCCTCGAAGGCGTCCTCGCCCCGGCCGATGGCGGCGATCGCCGCGCGCATCCGGCCGCCGCGGCCGAGGGCGTCGTCCGCGAGCGCCACGACCAGGGCGTTCGGCGTGGCGCTCGGGCTCAGGCGCCGGAGCTCCTGTGCGATCTCCGCTTCGTCGCGGTCCGGCGCCCGCGCGCAGGCGATGGCGTAGGCCATGGCGGGCGAGCGGCTTACGCCGGCGTAGCAGTGCACGAGCAGCGGGAGGTCGTCGCGCGCGGCGAAGGCCAGCGCTTCGGCGACATGGGCCGCGCCCGGCGCGACGTGGCCGTCCCGCGCGCCGAGCAGATCGTGGAAGGTGACCGTCAGATGGTCTTCGGCCGCGACGCCCGCCGGGCGCGGCGTCGGCAGGCCGCCGCTGGTCAGCGTCAGCACGCGCTTGACGCCATAGCGCGCGACGCTGTCTTCGAGCTGCGAGGCGGGGCAGACGATGATCATCCGTTTTATCTCCCTCTCAGCCGTGGAGCTCTTCGAACCGCGCGAGAAAGCGTCGCGCGGCGAGCTCCGCCGGCCAAGGCGTCAAATCGACCTCGGCCGGCGCGCCCTCCGGCCGGCCGAACACGCGCCGCGCGTCGGTCAGGGAAAAACCGGCGAGCCGGGTGGCCTCGAGGAAGGCTGCGGAGCGATCCGCGCGCTTCAGCAGCTTGGTCGCGCTCTCGCCGCGCTCCGGCGGCAGCCCGAACCGCACGTGGATCGCGCGCATCAGACGGTCCTCCACGGCCTTGTACTCCCCGCCCAGCACGGCCTTGAACGGGCTGATCATGTCGCCGATGACGTACTCCGGCGCGTCGTGCAGCAGCACCGTCAGCCGCAGCCGCGCGTCGCAGCCGGGCGATAGGCGCGCCGCGATGTCCTCCACCAGCACCGAATGCTGCGCGACCGAGAAGATGTGCTCGCCGCTGGTCTGCCCGTTCCAGCGCGCGACCCGCGCGAGCCCGTGGGCGATGTCGGCGATCTCGACGTCCAGTGGCGAGGGGTCGAGCAGGTCGAGCCGACGTCCGGACAGCATGCGCTGCCATGCGCGCGGGGCGGCGTCGCGTGCGGCGGGGCGAGGGGGGATGGGCGTCGTAGGGCGGGGCGTCATGGGGCGGGCGAATCTCGAACTTGCGGCGCGACCCCATCGTTGAAGTCGCCCGAACGCCCGGACGCAAGCGAGACGAGCGGGCCTATCGCGCCGCGCGGCGCTCGCCCTCGCGGCTTCGTGATCTAGCTCTCACCTCAAGCACACGGCGCGCCGGAGGAGAGCGATATGGTTACGACCCACGCAGCGGAGCCCGTCGCTCCAAGGGCGTCCCGTCCCTGGTACCGGATCCTCTACCTCCAGGTCCTGCTCGCCATCGCGATCGGCATCCTGTTGGGCTATCTCGCGCCCGATCTCGCGAAGCAGATGAAGCCGCTCGGCGACGCCTTCATCAAGCTGATCAAGATGCTGATCGCGCCGATCATCTTCCTCACCGTGGTGCACGGCATCGCCGGCATGGAGGACATGCGCAAGGTCGGGCGCGTGGGCCTCAAGGCGTTGATCTACTTCGAGGCGCTGACGACCGTGGCGCTCGTCATCGGCCTCGTCATCGTCAACCTGCTGAAGCCGGGCGCCGGCATGAACGTCGACCCGTCGACGCTCGACGCCGGCTCGATCGCGAAATACCAGAAGGCCGCCGAAGGCCAGTCGGTCTCGGACTTCTTCCTTCACATCATACCGGACGCCGTGGTCGGGGCCTTCGCGCAGGGCGAGATCATCCAGGTCCTGTTCTTCGCGGTGCTTTTCGCCGTCGCGCTTCACATGGTGGGCGAGAAGGGCAAGCCCGTGATGGCGCTCATCGACTCGTCGATGGACGTGTTCTTCAAGATCATCGGCATCGTGATGAAGGTCGCGCCCATCGGCGCCTTCGGCGCCATGGCCTACACCATCGGCTCCCAAGGCCTCGGAGCGCTCGCCTCGCTGCTCTACCTCATGCTCGGCTTCTACGTCACATGCCTGATCTTCATCTTCGGCGTGCTGGGGATCGTGGCCTACCTCACCGGCTTCTCGATATTCAAGTTCGTGCGCTACATCCGCGAGGAACTGCTGATCGTCCTCGGCACCTCCTCGTCCGAGTCCGTGCTGCCGCGGATGCTGGACAAGATGAAGCGCGCCGGCGCGGATGAATCGGTCGTCGGCCTCGTCATTCCCGCGGGCTACTCCTTCAACCTCGACGGCACCTGCATCTATCTGACGATGGCCGCGATCTTCCTCGCCCAGGCCACCAACACCGAGCAGACGCTCTGGGAGCAGATCGGCATTCTCGCCATCCTGCTGCTGACGTCGAAGGGCGCCGCCGGCGTCACCGGCTCGGGCTTCATCGTGCTCGCCGCGACCCTTCAGTCCGTCGAGCACATCCCGATCGCGGCCATCGCGCTGATCCTCGGCGTCGACCGCTTCATGTCGGAAGCCCGCGCGCTGACCAACCTCGTCGGCAACGGCGTCGCCACCATCGTCGTCGCAAAGTGGGAGGGCGCGCTGGACGAACGACGCCTGCACGCCCAGCTCGACAGCGGCGGGAGCGCGGACGACGACGAGCCGGCGGCGGCTCCTATACGGGCGTGAGGGCGCGCCTCCTCGCCTGAGCGCCCTGATGAGGTCCCCGACAGCTGCGCGCCGCTGCTGCTGGTCGCCAATCTCTGGCGCATCACCGTTCAGCGCAACGGGGGAGGCGCGTAGGCGTCGAGCGAGAGCGAGGTCAGTCTCGCCTTGATCATGTCCAGCGTGATGGGCCTGAACGCCCAGCAATCCACGCCGACGTCCATGGATCGGAGGATGGGCGGAAGCGCCCCGTGACTGCGTCCATACAGCATGTAGCTGCCGGCATGCGACCGGTTCCAGACGCGCATGCTGTAATGCGCACATACGACGAGGTCGTCGCCGACGGCGTTCGGGTGCCGCACCTCCCGATAGTGCACGACCTCGGACCACCCAACTCCATAGCTGGCGGTTTTTCCTCGCGCGAGGTCGGCGGCGGTCGTGTCGTGGTTGCCGAGGACGAGCGTCGGAATGACGCCAGTCTCCAGAATGCGATTGAGGGCCCTCTGCCCGCCTTTGAACGCCCAGTCTCCGAGGCAGAAAAAGAGGTCGCCCGGTTTGAACGCCTCCTCGTAGTTCCGTAGGATCGCCTCATCCATGTCCTCGACCGAGGCGAACGGTCGATTGGCATACTTGATGATGTTCTTGTGACCGAAATGCGGGTCCGCGCTGTACCAAATCGTCGTCATTTTTGATCTTTGGAGAGGAGGCAGCCTTAGCCGCGCAAGGCGGGAAGTCGCGTGATGAAGCTTCCGACGCCGAAGGCGGTCGCGGTTCAAGCCTCATGCGCGCCTTTCCGCCAGCAGTCCGCGACGTGGTCGTCGATCATGCCGACCGCCTGCATGAAGGCGTAGACGATCACTGGACCGCAGAAGGTGAAGCCGCGGCGCTTCAGGTCCTTCGAAAGAGCCTCGGACAGCGGGGTCGAGACCGGGACTTCGCCGCGCTCGCGCCACGGGTTTACGATCGGCGCGCCGTCGACGAAGCCCCAGAGGTACTCCGAAAAGTCCTCGCCGCGCTCGCGCATGGCGAGCACCGCACGGGCGGACTTCACCGCGCCCTCGATCTTGGCGCGGGAGCGCACAATGCCGGCGTCGCCCAGCAGGCGCGTCACGTCGACCTCGCCGAAGCGCGCGACGACCTCCGGCTCGAAGCCTTGGAAGGCCGCACGGAAGGCCTCCCGCTTGCGCAGGATCGTGATCCAGGCGAGCCCGGCCTGAAAGCCGTCCAGCACGAGCTTCTCGTAGAGCGCGCGGGAGTCCCGCTCCGGGCGGCCCCAGTCGGTGTCGTGGTAGGCGACGTAGAGCGGGTCGGTCCCGCACCAGGCGCAGCGGCATTTTCCGTCGGCGTGACGGGGCGCGGCTTCGCTCACGCCGCCGTCTCGCCGGGGAAGGCGAACCGCGCCCAGGCCGGCTTCTCGACCGTCAGCATGGCGGCGCCCGCCATCAGCGGCACGCCCGCGGCGCGGGCCTCCTCCGCGCGGTCGAGCCGCAGCAGCGCGAGGCCGCGGCCTTCGATCGCCGAGCCCATGCGCCCGATCACGCGTTCGCCGGCCGTCACCGCCGCGCCGATTTCCGGCGGAAGCCCGTCGATCCGAACGGGCGCCACCCGGGTGCGGGCGGTGCCCCGGTGCTCCATGCGGCTCACGATCTCCTGGCCGACATAACAGCCCTTCTTGAAGTCGATGCCGTTGAGCTGCTCCATGCAGGCCTCATGCGGGAAGGCGTCGCCGTAGACGAAGTCGAGCCCGCCCTGCGGCACGCCGAGCGTGACGCGGTGCGCGCGCCAGCCCTCCGGGCCGACGTCGATCACGCCCTCGGGAAGCGCCCCGTTGGCCGGCAGGTAGGCGCGGGCGCCGAGGGCCGCGAGCCGCGGATCGAAGACGAGGGAGGGCAGGCCGTTCGGCAGAAGCCCGTCGCCCCATAGCACTGCGACGCGGGTTTCCGCGCTCGTGTCGCGCACCTCGGCCTTCGAGCGCAGCTTGTAGAGGCCGAGCTTGCGCACGAGATCGGGCACGAGAAACTTCGGCGCGTCGAGGCGGACGCCCCCCGGAATCGCCGAGGCGAGCAGGTCGACCGCGATCTTGCCCTGAGGCGTCAGGAGCGCGGCGTAGGCGGCGCGGCCGGGCGCCAGCCCTCCGACGTCGTTCGAGAGCAGATTGTCGAGGAAGCGGCCGGCGTCGGCGCCGGTCACCTCGATCGTTCCACGCATGTCCAGGATCGCGCCGCGCATGGTCTCGGTTCCTGTTGCCTTCGATGCCGCGCGAAGGTAGGCCCCCGGGAGCCCCGCCTTCAAGCCGAACCTTTTTCCGGAGGACGCACGATGTCCGAGACCTTCGACCTCCTGCTCAAAGGCGGGACCGTGGTCAACCAGGACGGCGAGCGCCGCGCCGATCTCGGCGTCCGCGCCGGCCGGGTGGCCGCGATCGGCGATCTCGCGGCGGCGTCCGCCGGGGAGGTCGTGGACTGCGCGGGGCTTCACCTGCTGCCCGGCGTGATCGACACCCAGGTGCATTTCCGCGAGCCGGGGGCGACCCACAAGGAAGACCTCGAGACGGGCTCCCGCGCGGCCGTGCTCGGCGGCGTGACGGCGGTGTTCGAAATGCCGAACACCAACCCGCTCACCGTCACCCCCGAGGCGCTGGCCGACAAGCTCGCCCGCGCCAAGGGCCGCATGCATTGCGACCACGCCTTCTTCGTCGGCGGCACCCATGACAACGCGCGGGACGTCGCCGAACTGGAGCGCCTGCCCGGCGCCGCCGGCATCAAGATCTTCATGGGCTCGTCCACCGGCTCGCTGCTGGTGTCGGACGACGTCGGCGTCGGCGAGATCCTGAAACGCACCCGGCGTCGGGTCTCGGTCCATTCCGAGGACGAGCCCCGGCTCACCGAGCGCAAGGGCGAGCGGGTCGCCGGCGACCCGTCGAGCCACCCCGTCTGGCGCGACGCGGAAGCGGCGCTGAAGTGCACCCGGCGGCTGACGGCCATCGCCCGCGAGCACGGCGCGAAGGTCCACGTGCTGCACATCTCCACGGCCGAGGAGATGCGCTATCTCGCCGACTTCAAGGACGTGGCGACGGTCGAGACCACGCCGCACCACCTCACCATGGGCTCGGACGCCTATGCGCGGCTCGGCACGCGGGCGCAGATGAACCCGCCGGTGCGCGACGACGCCCACCGCGCCGGCATCTGGTGGGGCCTGCACCAGGGCATCGTCGACGTGCTGGGCTCCGACCATGCGCCCCACACGCTGGAGGAGAAGGCCAAGGCCTATCCCGACAGCCCCTCCGGCATGACCGGCGTGCAGACGCTGGTGCCGATCATGCTCGACCATGTCGCGGCTGGGCGCCTCAGCCTGGCGCGGTTCGTGGACCTCACGAGCGCTGGGCCCGCGCGCATCTTCGGCATCGCGACGAAGGGCCGGCTCGCGGTCGGCTACGACGCCGACGTGACGGTCGTCGACCTGAAGCGTCGCGAGACCATCACGAACGACTGGATCGGCTCGCGCAGCCGGTGGACGCCCTACGACGGCGTGTCGGTGCAGGGCTGGCCGGTCGGAACCATCCTCCGCGGGCGCCGCGTGATGTGGGAGGGCGAGATCGCAGCGCCCGGAACCGGCGAGCCGGTGCGCTTCATCGACACGCTCCGGAGATGATCGGCTGACCGATCACGCGCGCTTGCGGGAGACGGTTCGAGCCCCATGTTGCCCTGCGAAGCGACCGCGGGCTAAGACCGCAGTCGTCCGTGCACAACCCGCGCTTCGGCGCGAGTCTCCGGGGAGACGCTTCGCGTGATCGACGACGTTTCGCTGATCGCGACGGGCGTGGCCATCGGCGTCGGCGTCAACGCTCCGGTCGGGCCGGTGAACGTGATGTGCATCCACCGCGCGATCCGCAACGGTCCGGCGTCGGCCATGGCGGCGGGGGCGGGGGCGTTCACGGCGGACGTGCTGTTCGCTGGGCTCGCGGCCTTCGGCGTGACGGCGATCTCGAGCTTCATCGAAGGCCATCTCAGCGTCATTAAGGTGGTGGGCGGGGCCATCCTGATCGCCTTCGGCGTCAAGCTGCTCTACGCGCCTTCGAAGGGCGCGGCGCCGGCCAACGACTCCCGGATGTCGCTGTTCCGCGCGGCGCTCGCCTCCTTCGCCCTGACGGTGACGAACCCGGCCGTGCTCTTGGGGTTTTTCGCGATCTTCGGCGGCCTCGCCGGGATCGGCGAGCAGGTCGGCGACTTCGGCGCCGCGGCGCTGCTCACGCTCGGGGTCGCGATCGGCAGCGCGGCGTGGTGGCTGATGCTCTCGATGGGGGCGAGCCGGCTGCGGGAGCGGCTCGCCGAGAAGTGGCTCGGCCGCCTCAACACGGTGTCGGGCGGCGGCCTCGCGCTGTTCGGTTTCGCGGTGCTGATCAGCGTCGCGCTGGGCTACTGAAGGGTAACGCCAGGGTAACCCGCGGGTTAATGCGCGAGGCTCGGAAGCGTGTAGTCGCCCTTCCGCAGCCGGTCGGGCAGCCGCTCGACGAAACGGGCGGTCGCTTCCTCGCCGAAGGACAGCACGAGCTCCTTCAGCGCGGCGAACAGCGCGGCGTGCGCGACGCAGTCCGGAGCGATGCCGTCCAGCAGGGCCTCTTCCCACGCCTCGTCGAGATACGCGAGCGCGGCGCGGCGGTCGTCGACGGCGCCTTCGTCCGTCGCGGCCGAATCGTCATGAGCCATGGCGTCCCTTCCCTGTCCGCCTGAGACTCTAACGGAAGGGCGGCCGGGGCGCAGCGATTCTCGAAAAAAGGGTTAACGCCGGAGGGAAAAGTTAAACGACTTCTCCGCCGCGTCAGGGCCCGTAGCGGGCGTTGACCTCGGTCGCGATCGCCGAGACCTCCTGCAGGAAGCGCGCGGTCGCGACCTCGGCCGCGGGGGTGCAGGCGTGGTAGCTGCGCGCCCAGGCTCGGTAGCTGGCGTTGAAGGCGCCGGCGAGGGCGTCGCGCCGCTCGGGCGCGAGGGCCTCCGCCGCGATCAGCGCCGACATGCGGTCGCGCCAGACGTCGGCGTCCTTCGCCTTGCAGACGGCGCGCAGATGATGGAGCGCGCCGAGGGTCTCGGCGAGGCGGATCAGCTTGGGCTCGTAAGGCGCCGCGGCGGGCGGAGGCTGCGGGGCGGGCTGCTGCGGCGGCGAGGCGGGCGCCGCCTTGGACTCGCGCGGCTGGGCGACGGCGGGCGCCGTCGCGAGCAGCAGGCCGGCGAGGGCGGCGCGGGACACGGTGGACATGGCGCGCACCCTCGCGCGCGGACACGGGCTTCGCAAGCGCGTCATGGAAGCAGCGCCGCCGCGCGGGCGACGACGGCGGCGAGGCCGGGCGTCGTCTCGAGGGCGCCCAGGCGGTCGGGCCGCGCCCAGGCGATCTCGGTCGCCTCCGGACCCGTGGCGCCCTCGCCGGCAAGCCAACGGCCGGCGTAGGCGAGGATCGTCACGTGCCGCTCCACCACGCCGTCGGGCGCGCGCAGGATCACCTCGACCACGTCGGCGAGCGCGACCGCCGTCGCCCGCACGCCGGTCTCCTCGTGGAGCTCGCGCACCGCCGCGTCCGCCGCGTTTTCACCGAGCTTCACCATGCCGCCGGGAAGCGACCACAGCCCGAGGGCGGGCGGCTTGCCGCGCCGGGCGATCAGGACCTTCCCGTCGCGGAAGCAGGCGAGGCTCGCCGCAAGCAGAGGGCGCGGGGGCCGCAGCCGTCCTCCCTCGTCGCTCACGTCGAGGGGGCGCCGTGGATCAGCGCGTCGGCGCGGGCGAGCATCGGGCGCAGCTCCAGCGCCGCCGCCGGCCCGAACGTCATGACGGCGGCGTCGTCGGCCGATTCGAGCGCGGCCTGCACCTCGGTCAGCTTGGCGTCGATCGCCGCCACCGTGGCGTCGAAGGGCGCGCGGATGTGGGCGGGCGCGGCCTCGTAGGCGGCGACGGCGATCGCCCGGCCGCGGAAGCCGGAGCGCTCGAAATGCGCGCGGTAGCTCGCCGGCCGCCACGCCAGCACGTCCTCGCGCATCTCCGGCATGTCCGCCAGCAGATCGAGCAGCATGGCGACTTCGTTGAAGTGGTTGAGGTAATCGGTGGCGAGCCCGGTCAGGGGGTGCACGTTCGCGGCCTTCAACGCCTCCGGCGTCAGCGCGACGTCGGCGTCGGGCGCGGGGGCGGTCAGGAGAAGCTCGGCGGCGATCATGGAGACTGAGGTTCCGGGGCGCGCGACGTCGTTCGCGCGCGTTTCGGGCCAGATGATCGTGGCGTTTCGGTTTCCTGCAAGTTAAGCCTCGGCCTGCAAGGGCCTCAGGGGTTTTACGCATGTGTGGTCGCTACGCCCAAACCACGAGCCGCAGGTCGCTCGAAGCGCTGCTCGGCGCCGCCGCCGAGACGGACTTTCCCGCGCGGTACAACATCGCGCCGACGCAGATGATTCCGGTCGCGCTCGTCGAGGATGGCGCGCGGCGCATCGCGCTCCACCGCTGGGGCCTCGTGCCGGAGTTCGCGCCCGACCTCGCCTCGGGTCCGCTGATGTTCAACGCCCGCGCCGAGACGCTGGCCCAGAAGCCGGCCTTCCGCTCGGCGCTGCAGCGCCGCCGCTGCCTCGTGCCGGCGGACGGCTGGTACGAGTGGCGCGCGGTGGGGCGCTTCAAGCAGCCCTATCTCATCCGTCGGCCGGACCGGGAGCCCGTCATGTTCGCCGGGATCTGGGAAAGCTGGAAGCGGCCGGACGGCGAGGCTTTGAGGTCGGTCGCCATCGTGACGGTGACGGCGAGCCCCGATCTCGCCATGGTGCATGACCGGATGCCCGCGGTCCTGCCGCCGGAGGCCTGGGAGGCCTGGCTCGACACCCGCGTCGACGGCCGCAGCCTTGCGCTGCGCGGCCTGCACCCGGCGCCGGTCGGAACCTTCGAAACGGTGACGGTGGGCGCGCGCGTCAACCAGACGACGAACGACGGCCCCGAGGTGCAGGAGCCCGCGCCGGCGATCGCGGAGCCCGTCGCCGACGCGCAGCCGCGGCTGATCTGAAGCGGCGGTTGTTCTGGACAGAGGTGGCCGGCGGAGCCGGGCACCCGCGACTTTGTTTTAGTCTGTCTGGATAAGCGCCCACCAACTGCGCCGCATCCTATAGGTCCAGTATCAGACGGCGTGGTTCCTCGCTTACCGTATCCGCAGGCTGGTCAAGGCTAAGCCACTCGCAGATCAACAGGCTAAACCCACAAAATCTACGTAAGAAATAGATTTACCGCAAAAATCCGAACTAGTTTGCTCCGTCTTTTGTTTGAACTTGGGCTGCTTCAGGAGTCCTTAAAGTTTTATCAATTGTGCTTTTAATATACGGCGAAAGCACCAGCAGTAGCAGCCCTATTATTATCTTAGAATAAAAGTTGAATGACTTAAGTTCATCTATATCCTTTCTAGCAGACTTTATTTGCTCAGAAAGTTGATAAGCAGTTGTAAAATCACCAGATATCTGGTTTATTAACTTCGATGGAATATTATAGTGCCCCTTCTTATATTCTGTTCTTGTTGAGGGTCTATCAAGATCAGCTATCCATAGGGGGAATATGTCCTCGCCTCGACGAAGATGTATTCGAATAGGGCCGGCGTTGAAAACGGCGAATATCAGCTTTCCTTTGTAGCCGGGGTCGACGTGGAAGCCCGAAATATTCACCAACCCATTGAATTTTACGGAAGCTCTTATGGAGATGAAGCCTATTTTATCGAACGGTATTATAATTTCTTCTTCGGTCAATAAGAATGCAAATTGTCCAGGATCTATAGAAAAACTTTCATTATCACTAAGTTTTTTAACATTGTTCTTAGAATCTGGCGAAGAAACATAAATCTCCTCCCCAATTGAAAGGAGATAGTTCGAGTCGTCTATGCGCTTCTTCTTGAACGGACGGACTGGGGATGTTGTTACATCGAGATCGTTCCAGGTCTTGTCACTCCAGAACGCCATAAGCGCTAATCCTCGATGTAAAAAGCGCGCTCTCGCAGTTGCGATCTGCGGTCCTTTATTGATTTCTGCAAGTCAAACTGAAGATCTAAAGCCATAGAACCTATGCAAACGATAATGTCGCGATTGGCAGCACGCGCCATCTCAACAAATTCTTCAATATGATCGATCTTCTCGCACGCGTCGGCAAACCGTCCAGCAGCGTCGGCAAACGTGTAAAAGGCTTCTTTCGTCGCTAGCGACTTGTAAGGGAACGTCAACCTTGAAAGATCCTGATGCAACGTATTGGCAGCGCTGAGGGCAACCAAAAAGGCATCGGTCAGAGTTGGTTGAACGTCAACGGCTTCGCTGCTTCGCGCCAATCGACCCAAATACTTGCAAAAATGCAAACCGTAGTGCTTTAGCCGCTCGACTTTGTGCAGGCTGTGAATGTCGGCATGGTTTCTGCAGTCGTGTTTGTGCTGCTCCTTTTGCAGGCGCAACAAATCGTCCGGAGATAGATATAGCGTCTCGTTACGAATGGGTCTTAGCCGGATCACCGGAAATGCTCCCCTATGCCGTTCGCTATCAAGCACGGCTGCGTCACGAGACGGACGCTACCCAGGAAGCGCCCAAGTCGCAGGTGTGGCATCTGCACGAAGATAGAGCGGATGCTTTGGCGAGCCGTCATTATTGAGACCAAGAGCACGGACGTCGGCACTGCACGCTCTGAGCCTCTCTCGGATGGATAAAACTCGCTTCACCGCCACTGGCCAGACCGGCTTTGGCGGCCGAATCACCCCCCAAGCGCAAACTAAAAACCCTCCCTGTTGAATCATTTCTCCGATCGCTTGGTCAATGTATGCGTCGTTCTCCGGCCCGACAGGATCGGAGGTTATCCAAAGCTCGTTCGGCTTGGTGGCGACCCTTGCCCAAGGGTTAACCAAAACCAGCCGGTCGCACCCCCACTTACGCGCGAAGCCCATAGCGCGACGAAGGGTTGGATCATCCGCGACGGCATCAGCCGTGCTGGGGTTATGTAGGATGAAGGTCACGGGGGGGCCGCCGCCGCCGATATGGCGATCGAGGCGATAGCGGTAACGTCCACACTGAGAAAAAACAGCGCCCATCATCCTCTCTTCCTAGCGCCGCCTGAGACGGCTTCGAAGACATGGGTCCCGCACGGCGACCGAGTGCGGGAGAACAGTCGTCGCGGTCGAAGACGTTTGTCACTCCCGGGTTTATCCGGGGAATCCAGGCTGGTCATCTGGCACGCGTCAACCGAACCCTGGATGCCACGGAAAAGCCGAAGCATGATGCGCCCGGGTTTGCGCGCATCACCCTGTCAAAGCTGACGCGCAGGGTCAGCCCTTGGTCGAGAGCGCGCGCTCGTGGCGGGGGCGTTCGATGCGGTAGGCGTCTTCGAGCACCGGAGGACGCGCGCATTCGGCGGGGATGCGGACGGCGTAGGTGCGCTTGACCCAGCGGCAGGCGGCATAGCCGTAGCCGCTCTCGCCCGCGTAGCAGATCTGTTCCTTGTATTTGGTCTCGACGACCTCGGGCCGCCCGCAGCGGTCGTCGACGCCGCCGTAGCGATAGGCTCCGGAGGAGTAGGCGGCGTCGGCCGCGCGCACGCCGTTGGTCGCTATGATCTGAAGCACGATCGCGAACATCAGACGGCCGGCCAGTCGGGTCATCGGCATCGGGCGGCTCCGGTCGGAGAAACTGTCGCCCCTGTCGTGACTCAGTCGGCGTTAAGACTGCGTTTCTTCAAGTATTACTCCGGGGTTAAACAGCCCCTTCGGATCGAGCGCTTTCTTAACCATACGCATCAGATCGAGTTCGACGTCGGTTTTTACTTCGCGGAGCAGGTTTCGCTTCAGCCGACCGACGCCGTGCTCGGCCGCGACCGAGCCGTGGTGGGCGTGGACGACCGCGTGGGCCACGCGGTTCATTGCGTCCCAGCCGGCGAGGAACGTCGCCTTGTCGGCGCCCACAGGCTGGCTGACGTTGAAGTGGATGTTGCCGTCGCCGAGATGGCCGAAGGCCACCACGCGGGCGCCCGGCGCATGGGCCTCGACCGCGGCCGTCGCCTCCTCGATGAAGACCGCGACGGAGCCGAGCGGAACCGAGACGTCGTGCTTGATCGAGCCGCCCTCGTGGCCCTGCACCTCGGACAGCCCCATGCGGATGCGCCAGAAGGCGGCCGCCTGGTCGCCGGAGGCGGCGATGGTCGCGTCCTGCAGGATATCCTTCGAGAAGCCCTCCTCCAGGATCGCCTCCATGGTGGCGGCGAGGCCCACCGACAGAGGCGACGACAGCTCCAGCAGCAGGTTCCAGGGGTGCGGCTCGGCGAGCGGGTCGCGCGCGCCGTCGAGGTGCTTCAGCGCGAACTCGATCCCGATGCGCGGGATGATCTCGCAGCCGGTGAGCGCGGGGCCGGCGTGGGCGCGGGCGATGCGAAACAGCTCCAGCGCCGCATGGGGGGAGGCGAGGCCGACGAAGGCGGTCGCGGTCTCGCGCGGCGCCGGGAACAGCTTCAGCACCACGGCCGTCACGATCCCGAGCGAGCCCTCCGAGCCGATGAACAGGTGCTTGAGGTCGTAGCCGGTGTTGTCCTTGCGCAGGCGGCGGAGGCCGTTCCAGATCCGTCCGTCCGGCAACACCGCCTCGACGCCGAGCACGAGGTCGCGGGTGTTGCCGTAGGCGAGCACGGCCGTGCCGCCGGCGTTGGTCGCGACGTTGCCGCCGACCGTGCAGGTTCCCTCGGACCCGAGGCTCAGCGGAAACAGCCGCCCGACCTCGGCCGCGGCGTCCTGGGCGCGGGCGAGCGTGACGCCGGCCTCCACCACCATCAGGTCGCCCTCGGCGTCGACCTCGCGGATGCGGTCGAGCTTGGCGGTGGAGAGCAGGATCGCCTCGCCGCTTCCGTCCGGCGTCTGGCCGCCGACGAGGCCGGTGTTGCCGCCCTGGGGGACCACCACCGTGCCCGTCTCATGCGCCAGCCGCACGATGGCCGCGACCTCCTCGGTCGAGCGCGGCGTGAGGACGAGCGCCGCCTTGCCGCGGTAGAGCCCGCGCGGCTCCGAGAGCTTGGGTTTTGCGGCGTCGGCGTCCAGCACGTCGCGGGCTGAGACCAGGGCTGCGAAGCGGGCGGCGAGCTCGGGCGACATGGGAAGCCTCCGTGGATCGAGCGTCATGTGGCACGGATCGCGGGAGGGTTGAAGGCCTAGGCGGCCGTCAGGGCCACCCGCTGCGTCGCTCCGGGCCGCGTCCCGGAGCCCCTAAGCCCGCGGCGATCCCGCCGCTCAGCGCGGGGCCGCGGCGCGCTCCAGGCGGTCGCGGATGGCCTCGCCGAGGCCGTCGCTCGGGATCGGCGCGACCGCGATCGCCGCGGGGCCGGCGGCGTCGAGCCGGCGGAGCGCCGCGAACAGGTTGGCGGCGGCTTCCCGCAGGTCGCCGGTCGGGCTGAGGTTTTCGACCGCGGTCGCGCTCTCCGCGCCGGGAACGAGCGGGCCGAAGGCGAGCAGCGCCTCGCCGGGGCGGACTTCGGTCGCGTCCAGCCGGACGGGGGCTGCGGGGGCGTAGTGCGACAGCAGGCGGCCGGGCGCGAGCGGTCGCGCGGCGTCGTCGGCGACGTCGCCGTCGAGCGGGCGGCCAAGGACGCGTTCGAGCTCGGCGCGGGAGACGCCGCCGGGGCGGAGCATGCGGACCTCGGCCCCGAAGCACGCGACGATGGTGGATTCAACGCCGACGTGCGTTGCGCCGCCGTCGAGCACGGCGTCGATGCGGCCCGCGAGGTCGTCGAACACGTGGGCGGCCGTCGTGGGGCTGACGCGGCCCGAGCGGTTGGCGGAGGGCGCCGCGATCGGCCGGCCGGCGGCGGCGAGCACCGCGCGCGCCAGCGGATGCGCCGGCACCCGAAGCGCGAGCGTGGCGAGGCCGGCGCGGGCGAGATCGGACACCGGGCAATCCTCGGTGACGGGCACGACCAGCGTCAGCGGGCCCGGCCAGAACGCCTCGGCCAGCACGCGGGCGTGGGCGTCGAAGCGGCCGAGCCGCATCGCGTCCGGCGCGCTCGGGACGTGCGAGATCAGCGGATTGAACGCGGGGCGGCCCTTGGCGGCGTAGAGGTCGGCGACCGCGCCGGCGTCGGTCGCGTCGGCCCCGAGGCCGTAGACGGTCTCGGTCGGGAAGGCGACGAGGCGGCCCGCGGCGAGCAGCGCGCCGGCGGTCGCGGCGTCGGCCGGCGCAAGCCGCGCCGTGCGACGAAAGCCTGACTGCGCCTCCGCGCTTGCCTCTTTATCCGTCGTCATCGCGCCCTAAGCTCGCCCGCACGGCCCCGAGCCGCCGCCCGGCATTGCCCCAAGGCCCTCGGCGCCGTCAAGAGCGCCTTGGCTTTCGAGGCTTCAGGAGAGTTCAGCCCATGGCCTACCGCGCCCCCGTCGCCGACATCCTGTTCGCGCTCGACGCCGCAGGCTTCGCCGCGGCGCGGGAGGACGGGGTGTACGGCGACCTCGACGCGGAGACCGTCGCCGCCGTGATCGGCCAGGCCGGCGCCTTCGCGGCCGAGGTGCTGGAGCCGCTGGCGAAGGCCGGAGACCGCCAGGGCGCGCGCTTCGCCGACGGCAAGGTCACGACGCCGCCGGGCTGGGCCGACGCCTACCGCCGCTGGCGCGAGGCCGGCTGGAACGGGACGCTCGCCTCCGAGGACCACGGCGGCCAGGGGTTGCCGCTCTCGGTCTGGGCGGCGCTGACCGAGCTTTGGCACGAGGGCTCCATCGCCTTCGGCCTCGGGCCGATGCTGACGCAAGGCGCGCTCGAGGCGCTGGAGGCCCACGCTTCGGAGGAGCTGAAGGCGACCTACCTCGCCAAGCTCGTCTCCGGCGAGTGGATGGCCACCATGAACCTGACCGAGCCGCAGGCGGGCTCCGACCTCGCGCTGTTGCGCTCCCGGGCCGAGCGTGCGGACGACGGGACCTACCGGCTGTTCGGCCAGAAGATCTACATCACCTACGGCGAGCACGACTGGGCGGAGAACATCGTCCATCTGGTGCTGGCGCGGCTGCCCGACGCGCCGGCCGGCACCCGCGGCATCTCGCTGTTCCTGGTCCCGAAGATCCTGCCGTCCGGCGAGCGCAACGACGTCGCCTGCGTCGGGATCGAGGAGAAGCTCGGCATCCACGCCAGCCCCACCTGCACCATGGCCTATGGCGACGCGGGCGGCGCGGTGGGCTGGCTGGTGGGCGAGGAGCACCGTGGCCTCGCCTGCATGTTTACGATGATGAACAACGCCCGCCTCGGCGTCGGCCTGCAGGGCGTGGCGGCGGCGGAGGGCGCGACGCAAGGCGCGCAGGCCTTCGCGCAGGAGCGCCGGCAGGGGCGGGCGGAGGGACACGACGGCGCGGCGCCGATCGCGGCCCACCCCGACGTCCGCCGCATGCTGCTCACCATGCGGGCGCTGACCG
This sequence comes from Methylopila capsulata, assembly GCF_016907975.1. Classification (GTDB taxonomy): domain Bacteria; phylum Pseudomonadota; class Alphaproteobacteria; order Rhizobiales; family Methylopilaceae; genus Methylopila; species Methylopila capsulata. Next base: position 247,438 of record NZ_JAFBCY010000003.1, on the reverse strand, counting down.
CCGCGGCGCGCGCGATCTGCTTCCGCGCGGCGGTCGAGCTCGACCGGGGGCGGCTCAACGACGACGCGGCGGCGGAGCGCCGCGGCAGCCTGCTGATCCCGATCGCCAAGGCTTTCGGCACCGACGTCGGCTGCGAGGTCGCCTCGCTCGGGATCCAGGTCCACGGCGGCATGGGCTACGTCGAGGAGACCGGCGCCGCGCGCTACCTGCGCGACGCGCGCATCACACCGATCTACGAGGGCACCAACGGCATCCAGGCGATCGACCTCGTCGCCCGCAAGCTGCCGCTCGGCGGCGGCGAGACCGTGCGGAGCGTGATCCTGTCGCTGCGCGACACCGTGCGGCGCGTCGCCGAGGCCAACGATCCGGGCTTCGGGGCGACCGCCGCGCGGCTCGCCGAGGCGGTCGACGCGCTGGAGCACGCGACGCTGTGGCTCACCGGCGCGGCCCGCACGCAAGCCGAGACGCTCGCCGGCGCGACGCCCTACCTCCGCCTGTTCGCGCTCGCCGCCGGCGGCGCAGGCCTCGCGGAGGAGGCGCTGGCGGGGCTGCGCGCCGAGGACCGGGCGACGGGCCGCGTCGCGCTCGCCCGCTTCTTCGCCGAGAACCTCGCGGTCGCGGCCTCGGGGCTGGCGCGCACCGTGACCGAGGGCGCCGGCGCGCTCGAGGGCGAAGCTGTGGACGCAGCCCTCGGCGCCTGATCGCGGGTTGGCGGCTGGCGTACCAGCGCCATATCGTGCAGACGCCTGCGGCGCCGCGCCGCGGGCGAGCCTCACGTCAACGCCGGAGCCGCGATGTCCACGCTCTATGTTTCGCACCCGGCCTTCGCCGATCATCTGACGCCGCCTGGCCATCCCGAGCGGCCTGAGCGCATGCGCGCGGTGGAGCAGGCGCTGGAGGCCGAAACGTTCCAGGCGCTCGCCCGCGTCGAGGCCCCGCTCGCCGAGGCCGCGGTCGCGACGCTCGCCCACCCCGAAGCCTTCGTCGAGGCGCTCGACCGCGTCCGCCCGCGCGAGGGTTCGGTCCGGATCGACGGCGACACGGTGATGAGCGTCGGCACCTGGGAGGCGCTGCTGCGCGGGCTGGGCGGCGTGACGCACGCGGTCGACGAAGTGATGGCGGGCCGCGCCCAGAACGCGTTCTGCGGCATCCGCCCGCCCGGCCACCACGCCGAGCAGACCACCGCCATGGGCTTCTGCTTCTTCAACTTCGTCGTCTGCGCGGCGCGCCATGCCCAGAAGGCCTACGGCGCCCAGAAGGTCGCGATCGTCGACTTCGACGTCCATCACGGCAACGGCACCCAGGCGATCGTCTGGGACGACCCCAGCATCATGTACGCCTCGACCCACCAGATGCCGCTGTTTCCGGGCACCGGCGCGCGGTCGGAGACCGGCGTCGGCAACATCGTCAACTGCCCGATGCGCGCCGGCGACGGCGGCGACCGCTTCCGCGAGGCCTTCGACGACGCCATCCTGCCGTCGCTGAAGACCTTCTCGCCGGATCTGATCGTCATCTCGGCCGGCTTCGACGCCCACAAGCGCGACCCGCTCGGCGGGCTGTGGCTGGTGGAGGACGACTACAGCTGGATGACGAAGCGGCTGATGGACGTCGCCGACGAGCACGCGGGCGGCCGCGTGGTCTCGGTGCTGGAGGGCGGCTACGACCTGCAGGGGCTCGGCCAGTCCACCGCGGCGCACGTCCGCGCCTTGATGCGCGGCTGATCCGCGCCTAAACCACCCCCTCTCGACGAGAGGAGCCGCGCCGTGCCCGACATCGCCCCCCAAACGTCCGACCCGCAGGCGGCCGACCCTGACGTCGCCGCCCTGACCTTCGAGGCCGCGCTTGGCGAACTCGAGGGCATCGTCTCGAGGCTGGAGCAGGGGCGGGCGTCGCTCGAGGAATCGATCGAGATCTACCGCCGCGGCGAGGCGTTGAAGAAGCGCTGCGACGAGCTGCTGGCCAAGGCCGAGGCCCGGGTCGAGATCATCTCGGTCGGCGCCGACGGAGCGGCCAAGGGTCTCTCGCCGCTCGACCCGGGATAACGTGGGGGCAAACGCGCGGGTCGTAGGCAACTGAGTCAGGCTCGCTCCGTCGCCTGGGACGCCCTCCCCGGTGTTCAGGACCGTTCAGGATGTCGCGGACGACTCCTCAGGGGGCGTCGCGGATGCCCCAGACGACCCCTCATCCGGCGCTCCGCGCCACCTTCTCCCGCAAGCAGGGCAGGGAAGCGGCGCGACGCTGGCGAAGCCTCGCGGAGCATGCTACCGCGGCTTGGCCGCTGATCGTCCAGTCCCTCCCGCCGGCGGAGCGTTTGTCATGCTCATCGTCTACGTCGCCCGCGACGGCGCGTTGCAGCGCGTCGATCCGTCTCCCGGCGAGGCGCTGCCCAGCGATCTGGTGTGGATCGACCTGATCTCGCCCACCCCCGACGAGGATAAGCTGGTCGAGGCGACCATCGGGGCCGGCGTGCCGACCCGCGAGGAGATGGTGGAGATCGAGCCGTCCAGCCGGCTCTACGTGGAGAACGGCGCGCGCTACATGACGGCGTCCGTGCTCTGCCACGTCGACACGCGGATGCCGTTGCTCTCCGCCGTCAGCTTTATCCTGACGCCGAAGGCGCTCGTGACGGTGCGCTACGAAGACCCCAAGCCGTTCTCGCTGTTCGCCGCCCGCGCCTGCAAGGCGAACGGCGTGCAGCCGATCCGGTCGCCGGAGGGCGTCCTGCTCGGCCTGTTCGACGCGGTCATCGACCGCGTCGCGGACATCCTCGAGCGGGTCGGGGCCGACGTCGACGAGCTGTCGCACCTGATCTTCGAGCGCGCCGGCGCCCAGGCTTACCGCAAGCCGTACCAGGAGCTTCTGAAGCTGATCGGCCGCAAGGGCGACCTGCTGTCGAAGTCGCGCGAGAGCCTCGTCACGCTCCAGCGCGTGGTGCTCTACCTCTCGGCCGAGATCGAGGGCGTGAAGCCTTCGAAGGAGACCAAGGCCCAGCTCCGCCCCATGCAGCGGGACGTGGCCTCGCTCATCGAGCACGCCGGCTTTCTCGCCAACAAGGTCACCTTCCTGCTCGACGCCATGCTCGGCATGGTCAGCCTCGCCCAGAACGACATCGTGAAGCTGTTCTCGGTCATGGCGGTGGTTTTCCTGCCGCCGACGCTGGTGGCGTCGATCTACGGCATGAACTTCGAGGCGATGCCGGAGCTGCAATGGCGCCTCGGCTATCCCATGGCGCTCGGCCTGATGCTGGTCAGCGCGATCGTGCCTTACATCGTCTTCAAGTGGCGGCGCTGGCTTTAGAGCCTTACCCGTTCAGATCGATCACGCTGTCATGCCCGCGCTTATCGAGCGGGCATCCACGACTTGGGCTGAGCTCGACGTCCTCGATCCGGCGAGGCGTCGAGCGGCCGGCGCCGGGCGCCGCGCCGCGGGACCACGCGGGCGACTGACGCCGCGTCCGAGCCCTGTCGACCGCCACATTTCCCATGCGACCGTGGTGGAGTTTCATCACTTATTATCCCAGCGGGTGTTTAGTCGGCTGCTAACAACAGATCTTGCACCGGCTTTCGCAGAATGCCCTGGCTCTCCGCAGCTTCGATCGGTCTGGCGCTCCCGGGGGCGGCGACGCTTCTGCTTACGTGCTGCCTGACCGGGGCGCTTGCGATCGTCTTGCTGGCTCGCATGGACGAGGCCTCCGACGAGGGGCGGATTTGGCGCGCCGGGCTCGCCGGCGGGCCGCTCGGAATGTCGGCGTGGGTCGGCCATGCGCTGGCTCTGCTCATGCTCGGCGGCGTCGAGGGCGCGGCCTACGATCTGCGCATCCTCGGCGCGTCGCTGGTGATCGCGCTCGTCGTCGCCGTGACCGCCGTCTATGTCACGGGCGCCGCCTTCAACAGCGGCGCCGTGGCGAAGGCGGCGCTCGGCGGCGCGCTCCTGGGTTCGGCCGCGGCGCTGGCCGGCTTCCTCGGCGTCACCGCGCTGCGCGCGCCGGGACGCGCGTCGCTCGACATGACCGCGTTCTTCCTGGCGACGGTCGTCGTCGGCGGCGGCGCCGCCGGCGCCTTCGCCCTCGCGGGGAAACTCAGGACCATCGCCGGATACGCGCTCGCAGCCGCGTTGCTCGGGATTGCGCTGTTCGCGTTTCACGCCGTCGCGACCTTCTCCGCCGTGGTCAGCCCGAACCCCCGTCTCCTGACTTTTCCCCACGCGATCAACGGCATGCAGCTGGCGTTCGCCGCCGCCGCCGTCAGCGTGGTTTCGCTCGTCGCCGCCTTCGCCGGCGCCATGGCGGAGGGAAGCTTCGGCGGCGCCGGCCGCAGCCAGCAGAACGCCCGCGATCGCGCCTTCGCCGACCTGACCAACGAAGGCCTGGTGATCTGCGAGGAGCAGCGCATCGTCGACGTCAACCTCGCGGCCGCCCGTCTGATCGGGCTCGACCCCGCGGTGCTGCGCGGCCGCGCGCTCCGCGATTTCCTCGCGGCGCCGGATCCCGATCGTCTGCTGTCGGCGAGCTTCGCCAAGCCGCAGGAGGCGGTGCTGAAGGCCACCGGCCGCGCGACCGTGCCGGTCGAGATCGCGAGCCGCGACATGACGCTCGAGGGCCGGCTTCGCCGCGTCTACACGCTGCGCGACCTCTCCGAGCAGCGCCGCAACGAGCACCGGATCCGCCATCTCGCCTACCACGACCCGCTGACCGGCCTCGCCAACCGCGCGGCCTTCAACGAAGCGCTGGCCGCCGCCTTGAAGCGGGGAGGGGAGGTCGCTCTGTTCTGCGTCGACCTCGACAAGTTCAAGGAGGTCAACGACGTCTTCGGCCACGCGGCGGGCGACGACCTGCTGCGGACGGCGGCGCGCCGGATCGTTTCGGCCGCCCCGGGAGCGATGACCTTCCGCTTGGGCGGCGACGAGTTCGTGGTGATCGGCACCGGCCCCGACGCCGGCGACGTGGACAAGCTCGCGGCGAGGCTGGCCGAGCGGCTCAACACCGAAACCGTGATCGCCGGCAAGACCATCCGCTGCGGCGCGAGCGTCGGCTATGCGGTCCATCCGCGCCACGGCTCCACCACGGACATGCTGTTCGCCAACGCCGACAGCGCGCTCTACCGGGCGAAGGCGGAGGGACGGGGCCTAGCGCGCGGCTTCGAGCCCGAGATGGACCTCGCCCTGCGCGAGCGCCGCGCCCTGCAGCAGGACCTCGCCACCGCGATCTCCCGCAACGAGATGTTCCTGCACTGGATGCCGCAGGCGAACACGCAGACCGGCGAGATCGTCGGCTTCGAGGCGCTGCTGCGCTGGAAGCATCCCACGCGCGGCGTGGTGTCGCCCGCCGTGTTCATTCCCGTCGCCGAGGGGACCGCCGCGATCGTGCCGATCGGCGAGTGGGTGCTGCGCCGAGCCTGCCAGGACGCGGCCGGCTGGATCAAGCCCGGCAAGGTCGCGGTGAACCTCTCGCCGGTGCAGTTCCAGCATGGCGACATCGTCGAGCTGGTGCACGGCATCCTGGTCGAGACCGGGCTGCCGGCGCCGCGCCTCGAGCTCGAGATCACCGAAGGCGTGCTGCTCGACAACCTCTCCAGCGCGCTCCACACGCTGCGGCGGCTCAAGGCGCTCGGCGTCCAGATCGCCATGGACGACTTCGGCACCGGCTACTCGTCGCTGTCGTACCTGCAGTCGTTCCCGTTCGACCGCATCAAGATCGACGCCTCGTTCATCCGCCAGCTCTCCACCAGCCCGCAGGCCAAGGCCATCGTGCGGGCGGTCGTGGCGCTCGGTGAAAGCCTGAACATGCCGATCACCGCGGAGGGCGTCGAGACGCTCGAGCAGCGCGCCTTCCTCGCCGAGCTGAACTGCGAGGAGATCCAGGGATATCTCGTGGGGCGGCCGAGCCCGGTGGTGTCGTTCGACGGCTCCATGACGCGGGCGCGGGCTTTCGCGAGCCGGTGAGCCCGAACGGCCGCGGCCAGCCGCTCAGACGTGCTGGCCGCCGTTGATGTGGATCTCGGCGCCCGTCACGTAGGACGAGTTCTCGGTGCAGAGGAAGTAGATCGTCTTGGCCACCTCGTCCGGCGTGCCGAGCCGGCGGAGCGGGATCTGCGCCACGATCCTGTCGGTGCCGGGCGAGAGGATCGCCGTGTCGATCTCGCCCGGGGCGATGGCGTTGACGCGGACGCCGAGCGGGCCGAAGTCGGCGGCCATCTCACGGGTGAGCGAGGCGAGCGCCGCCTTCGAGGTAGCGTAGGCCGCGCCCGCGAAGGGGTGCACCCGGCCGCCGGCGATCGAGGTGACGTTGACGATCGAGCCCTTGGCCGCCGTAAGCTCGGCGGAGAGACCGCGCGCCAGCATGATCGGCGCGAAGAAGTTCACCTGGAACACGGTCTTCCAGTCGTCGAGCGCGGTCTCGAGCCCGTTCAGGCGACCGCCGCCGGGGGCCTTCGGCGAGATGCCGGCGTTGTTGACCAGCGCGTGGATCAGGCCGCCGTCGAGCCGGCTCTTGATCTCGTCGATCGCGCGCACCGTGTCGTCCACGTCGGACAGGTCGACCTGGACATGGTCCTCGGGCCCCGCGCCCCAGGGGCACTCCTCGGGAAAGTGGTGCCGGGAGCAGGTGATGACGCGCCAGCCGACGGCGGAGAACCGCTTGACCGTGGCGTGGCCGATGCCGCGGCTGGCGCCGGTGAGCAGCAGCGTCTTGCGCGGCTCGTTGGAGCCCGACGCCCGCGGGCGCTGCGCGGGGGAGGCGGCCGGCGTCGCGGCGTGCGTCGCCGTGGGCGCGGCGGCGATCGGGGACGGGTCGCCTGGGCGCGCGCCGGTCATCGGGCAGACGCCGGGCGCCGCTTGCGGCTTCGGATCGGTCGGGCTCATCGCTGATCCTGGGCGGGAGGTCACGGATAGAGGCGGGTGCGGGTCCAGGAGCCGTCCGGCTGCGCCGCGAAGGTCGCGCGGTCATGCAGGCGGAACGGCATATCCTGCCAGAACTCGATCGAGATGGGGACGATGCGGAAGCCCGTCCAGTGCGGCGGGCGCGGCGGCTCTTCGCCCTCGAACCGAGTCTCGAAGGCGGCGACCGCGTCTTCGAGCTCCCGGCGGGAGCCGAGCGGCGTCGACTGGCGCGAGGCCCAGGCGCCGATCCGGCTCAGCCGCGGCCGGGTCGCGAAGTAGGCGTCGGCCTCGGCCTCGGTCACCCGCTCGACCGGGCCGCGGATGCGAATCTGCCGCCGCAGCGACTTCCAGTGGAACACCGCCGCCGCCTTCGGCTGGGCCGTCAGCTCGCGGCCCTTGGCGCTGCCGAGGTTGGTGTAGAACGCGAAGCCGCGCCGATCGAGGCCGTTCAGCAACACCACCCGCACGTCCGGCAGGCCGTCCGCGTCCACGGTCGCGAGCGCCATGGCGTTGGGATCGTTGACCTCCGCGGCGACGGCCTCCGCCATCCACGCGTCGAACGCCTGGAAAGGATCGTCTGTGGCGTGGAAGTCACTCGACATTAACCGCTCCTGCCGTTCAGTTCGTACCGTGATCACGGAGTTTACGAGTGCGGATGCGTAGCCTGTATCAGCGTTTGTCCGACAGCGAACGGTCTACACGAGCCGCCGGCCCGTCGCGAGCGGCGCTCCGCCGCGGGGGCGGCGTGGGCGCGGCGTTCGGCCTCGCCCTGCTCATGGGCGGCTGCAGCGTATCCTATCCGCTGTTCGGCTCGGACGCGGACGAGCTGAAGACCGGCAGCATCCGCCGCCCCGCCGCCGAGCGGCAGGCGGACGACTTCAAGTACGAAGGCGAGGCGAAGAGCGCCGTGACCTCGGCCCCGCTCGCGCCGCCGCCGGGCGTCGCCTCGGCCGCGCCGTCGGAGGCGCCGAAGCCTGCGGCCTATGCGCCCGCCGCCGCCGTCGAGCCCGCCGCGACCCCGCCAGGACTGACCGCCTCGGACTGGGGCTACGCCCGCGGCGCGCTCGGCCTCGCCATGACGGCCGACGCCGTCAACGCCTCCGTGCCCTGGGCCAACCCCGACAGCGGCTCCTACGGCTCCTTTGTCGCCGCGGCCGCCGTCAGCAACGCCAACGGCGCCACCTGTCGGCCCTTCGTCGCGAGCCACAGCGCGAGCGGCCGCGAGCAGCGGCTCGAAGGCACGGCCTGCCGGACCGCCGCCGGCTACTGGGAGGCGGTGGCGATCCGCACCACGGCGAGCCGTTCGCTCTGAACGCGCTCGCGGATTGTTGCATTCCAGTCACAGCCGCTCCACATTGACGACGACACGCGTCGCGCCTCTCCGCGGCGGCGCGCCCAACATCAACGACGGTGACGAACGACCCGATGCGCGATCCCTATGACGTGCTCGGCGTGACGCGCTCGGCGACGTCCGCCGACATCAAGAAAGCCTTCCGCAAGCTCGCCAAGACGTGGCATCCGGACCAGCGGCCCGACGATCCCAAGGCGAAGGAGCGTTTCGCCGAGATCAGCTCGGCCTACGAGCTGCTGTCCGACGAGAACAAGCGCGGCCAGTTCGACCGCGGCGAGATCGACGCCGAGGGCAAGCCGCGGTTCCGCGGGTTCGAGGGCGCCTCCGCGCGCCCCGGCGCTGGCCCCCGCAGCGCCCATTTCGAGTTCGACGCGGGCGGCTCGCCGTTCGGCGGCGCGCGCCGGGGCTTCGGCGGCGGCGCGGGCGGCGAGGACATCTTCGAGGACATTCTCGGCGCCTTCGGCGGTCGCCGGCCGCGCGCGGGATTCGGCGGCGAGCCGCCGCGCGGCGAGGACGTGACGGCGGAGATCGTTGTGCCGTTCCGCGAGTGGGCGCGGGGCGCCAAACGCCGGGTGAGGCTGCCGACGGGCAAGGAGCTCGAGGTCTCGGTTCCGGCGGGCATCGAGGACGGCAAGTCGATCCGCCTCAAGGGCCAGGGACAGGCGAGCGGGCTCGGCGGCGCGCCGGGCGACGCGCTGGTGCGGGTGCGCGTCGCGCCCGACCCGCAGTTCCGCGCCGAGGGCCGCGACGTGCGCGTCGAGGTCCCGGTCGCGCTCTACGAGGCGGTGCTGGGCGCCAAGGTGCGCGTGCCGACGCTCGACGGCGTGGTGGAGCTCAAGGTCCCGGCCGGCTCCGACGGCGGCCGCACGCTGCGCCTGCGCGGCAAGGGCATCGGCGCCGACGGCTCGGCCGGAGACCTGCTGGTGGAGCTGCGCATCGCGCTGCCGCCGGGCGGCGACCCGAAGCTCGAAGAGCTTGCCAAGCGCCTGCGCGACGAGGCGCCCTACGATCCGCGCGGCTGAGGCGCGCCGAAGGCGAGCGGCGGCTCCAAGGCCGCCGCAAGCCGTCCTACAGTCCAAGCTCCGTCAGCCCGGGGAAGTCGTCCGGGCGGGGGCCCTTGGGCCACAGGAACTTGCGCTGGTTTTCCTTGATCACGACGTCGTTGATGCTCGCCTCGCGGCGGCGCATGAGGCCGCGCTCGTCGAACTCCCACTGCTCGTTGCCGTAGGAGCGGAACCAGTCGCCGGCGGCGTCGTGCCACTCGTACTGGAAACGGACGGCGATTCGGTTGTCGTGAAAGGCCCACAGCTCCTTGATCAGGCGGTAGTCCAGCTCCTTCGCCCACTTGCGCGTCAGGAACGCGACGATGGCGGGGCGGCCTGTGAAGAAGTCCGAGCGGTTCCGCCAGGAGCTGTCCTCGGTGTAGGCGAGCGACACCTTTTCGGGATCGTGCGTGTTCCAGGCGTCCTCCGCCTTGCGGGCCTTGAGGGTTGCGGTTTCGAAGGTGAACGGCGGCAACGGCGGACGCGTGTCGCTCATAGGATCTCCCCGGCGCTTCGGTGCGTGCGGGGTGCAGCGCACCATGCGGCCGGACGTCCGTCAACGCGCCTGGGGCGGCGCGAGCGGGCGCGAAATGAAACGCGCTGTGATGAACGGGCGACCGCTGCGGCTTGAAGGCCTTGAGGCCCTATGCCATAGCGGGCGAATTCCGCGATAACGCGCGCTGTGAGGGTGTTTTCATGACCGATGTCCAAGGCTTGATGGCCGGCAAGCGAGGCCTCGTGATGGGCGTCGCGAACAACCGATCCATCGCCTGGGGGATCGCCAAGGCCGCGGCGAAGGCCGGGGCGAAGCTCGCCTTCACCTACCAGGGCGACGCGCTGAAGAAGCGCGTGGAGCCGCTGGCGGCGGAACTGGACGCGCATGTCGTCGGCCACTGCGACGTGACCGACCCCGCGAGCATCGACGCCGTGTTCGAGAAGACCGGCGAGCTGATGGGCGGGCTCGACTTCGTGGTCCACGCCATCGCCTTCTCGGACAAGGACCAGCTCGACGGCCGCTACGTCGAGACCACCGCCGAGAACTTCCACAAGACCATGTTCATCTCCTGCTATTCGCTCACCGCCGTCGCGCAGCGGGCGGAGAAGCTGATGGGGAACGGCGGCTCGATCCTGACGCTGACCTACTACGGCGCCGAGAAGTGGATGCCGCACTACAACGTCATGGGCGTCGCGAAGGCCGCGCTGGAGGCCTCCGTGCGCTACCTCGCGGCCGACCTCGGCCCGGGCGGCATCCGCGTCAACGCGATCTCCGCCGGCCCGATCAAGACGCTGGCCGCGTCCGGCATCGGCGACTTCCGCTACATCCTGAAGTGGAACGAGTACAACGCGCCGCTGCGTCGCACCGTCTCCATCGAGGAGGTGGGCGACTCGGCGCTCTACCTGCTGTCCGACATGGGCCGCGGCGTGACCGGCGAAGTGCACCACGTCGACGCGGGCTACCACATCGTCGGCATGAAGAACCCAGACGCGCCGGACATGTCGGTCGCGGGGTGACGGCTCCGCTCGTCGTCGTCCGCCACGGCGAGACCGACTGGAACGCCGAGGGCCGGCTGCAGGGCCAGACCGACATTCCGCTGAACGGCCGCGGCCGCGACCAGGCGGACGCCGTCGGCCGCACGCTGAAGGCGGCGCTCGGCGACGCCGCGGGCTACCGCTTCGTCGCGAGCCCGCTGTCGCGCGCCTCCGAGACCATGCGGCGCCTGCGGGCCGTTCTCGGGCTCGACCCCGACGCCTTCGACCGCGATCCACGCCTGAAGGAGCTCTCGTTCGGGACATGGGAGGGCGCGACCTTCCGCGAGCTCAAGCGACGCGACCCGGCGAGCGTCGCCCGCCGCACGAAGGCCATCTGGGACTTCCGCCCGCCCGAGGGCGAGAGCTACGCGGACCTGTCGCTGCGGGTCGGTGAAGCCGTCGACGGGCTCGACGGGCCGACCGTGCTCGTCGCCCACGGCGGCGTCTCGCGCGTGCTGCTGGCGCTGAGGGGCGGCGTCGACCGCGCGGCCGTGCCCGACATGGCGATCGTGCAGGGCCGCGCGATCGTGTTCGACGACGCCGGCTGGCGCTGGACGTCGTAAGGCGCGTCGGGGCGCGGCGTCATGCCGGGCGAAGCCGGGTATCCACGACTTGGCAGTCAAGCGCTTGCGCACAAGTCGTGGATACCTGGGCTAAGTCGCGGGCATGACGGGTGATCGATCCTGAGCGGATCGGGCTTTGCGCGGCGGGGCAGCGACCATGCCGGCCTCGGCGCACCGTCAATGAGCCTGCCCCCGCCGCTTCGACATTGAACGCGGGCGACTAACGGCCTTGCGCTATCCGGACTAAATCCGGATCTACGATCTTTTTCGAACTCTCCAAGTATTTCTCATAGGTGATCCTGCCGTCGCGGTAGGCCTTTATGAAGCGTTCGCAGAAGACATCAGGCGAGCGATCGGGGGGCAAACTCACCAAAAGGTTGATGGATTGATGGAGCTGCGGGTTGCGGCGTACCTTGGCGGCGCAATCGGCCGTGACATGTCGCACGGCCGCAGGACTCCCGATCAAGACCTCGCGTCCCGCTGCGAACGTTTTAGGATCGACGGTCGTTGCGCATCCCCCCAACAACAGGACGCAAGCGGCGATGCCCGCCGCTTCAACAAGCTTCATGCGCTCTTCCCCCAATTTCTCAGCGTGCGATGAATCAGACGACCTAGTCTCGATTGCACAGTAAAACTTCGCAATTGCCCAGAGCGTTGGTGAGCCTGCTTTTGGACGTTTCGCAAGCGCGGTTTGCTCTTCATGCGCCCCAAAGCGCTGAAGCGCCTAGCGCGCCGACCTGAGCCCCGCTGGTTCTCGCTCCATCCGCACCCCAGAACGACCAACGCCGACGGGCGGGGCCCGTCGGCGTTCGAAAGAGCGGAAGGTCCGGCCGGGACGCTGACGTCCCGGCCGGACGGAGCCGATCAGGCCGCGGCGGCGGCGGACTTGGCGGTCGGGACTTCCGAGATCGTCTTCAGCACCTGCGAAGCGATCTGGTAGGGGTCGCCCTGCGAGTTCGGGCGACGATCCTCGAGGTAGCCCTTGTAGTCGTTCTTGACGAAGGAGTGCGGCACGCGGATCGACGCGCCGCGGTCGGCCACGCCGTAGCTGAACTTGTTCCACGGCGCGGTCTCGTGCTTGCCCGTGAGACGCTTGTCGTTGTCCGGGCCGTAGACGGCGATGTGGTCCATCAGGTTCTTGTCGAAGGCCGCCATCAGCGCTTCGAAGTAGTCCTTGCCGCCGACCGTGCGCAGGTACTCGGTCGAGAAGTTGCAGTGCATGCCCGAGCCGTTCCAGTCGGTGTCGCCGAGCGGCTTGCAGTGATACTCGATGTCGATCTCATAGGTCTCGCAGAGGCGCTGCAGCAGGTAGCGCGCCATCCACATCTCGTCGGCGGCCTTCTTGGAGCCCTTGCCGAAGATCTGGAACTCCCACTGGCCCTTCGCGACTTCCGCGTTGATGCCCTCGTGGTTGATGCCGGCCTCGAGGCAGAGGTCGAGGTGCTCCTCGACGATCTTGCGGGCGAGCGGGCCGACGTTCGAGGAGCCGACGCCGCAGTAGTACGGACCCTGCGGGGCGGGGTAGCCCTGCTCGGGGAAGCCGAGCGGGCGGCCGTCCTGGTAGAAGAAGTACTCCTGCTCGAAGCCGAACCAGGCGCCGTCGTCGTCGAGGATGGTGGCGCGCTTGTTGGTCGAGTGCGGGGTGACGCCGTCCGGCATCATGACTTCGCAGAGCACCAGCACGCCGTTGGTGCGGGCCGGGTCGACGAAGTGCCGGATCGGCTTCAGCACGCAGTCGGACGAGTGCCCCTCGGCCTGCAGCGTGGACGAGCCGTCGAAGCCCCAAAGCGGCAGCTGCTCGAGAGTCGGGAAGGAGTCGAACTCCTTGATCTGGGTCTTGCCGCGGAGGTTCGGCACCGGGGTGTAGCCGTCGAGCCAGATGTACTCGAGCTTAAACTTCGTCATTTCGAGCCTCTCAGAAAGCGTATGACGCGAGGGGTCCAGAATCTCGGCGCGGCCGGTCGCCCGCCGACGCAGACGTCGACGACCGCACTCTGCAAAAGCATTAAACATGCCAGTTAACGAGGCGGGGTCTCGGGGCGGGCTGGGCGTCCCGGGCTTCCGCGCCATCTCAGCTTGCGCAAGGCGCGCCGCGCGCAGCCGACGGGCGATGGCGTCCCCGGCGAAGCGCTTCTGGAATCAAGGCCTTGGCGGATGGTGCGGGGCGACGGCGGGCCGCGCCCCTGTCAGGACGGCTTCGCCGGAGCGTGCGGCGGGCGCGGCTGTCAACCCCTCCGGTCCGCATGGCGCGCGCCTGCCTAATGTGCGTGCGTGCGGAGTGGGCGAGCCGCGGCAAAAAGCGCGGCTGAAGCGTGCATGCTGATAGTTTAGCCAATTTCTGCTTTTTTACTAGGCAAACCGATCAAAAACTACTCAGTCTTCCCATATTGAAAGACGAAGCGAGCCGCGCGGCTCGCGCAGAGGACGAAAGGGTTTTCTCAATGACACCGGCTCACCACCCGCAGCCGACCGCCAAGATCTACGCGTTCCCCCAGAGCCACATGGCGTCCGCGGACGCGCGCCGGAAGGCGCAGTTCGCCGCCGAGATGCGTCTCGCCGCGCAGGCTCCCGTCGTGCAGACCGGGGCCTGGTACCACGACGAAGCGGTTCAGGACGCCCAGAAGGGACGGAAGAGTTGATCTCCGACGGATACGATGCTTCCAGCGTCGATCCGCACCTCACGAATTGCGATTGAAAGGGCCGGCGCTTCAGCGTTCCGGCCCTTTTTCATGGCCGCCGTCAGGATCCGTCGCGATCAGCGGCGCGTGAACGTCGCCACCGCCTCCACGTGCGCGGAATGCCTGAACTGGTCGACCGGCGTGACGCGCTCCAGCGCGTAGCCGCCGCGCGTCAGGATGGCCGCGTCGCGGGCGAGCGTCGCCACGCTGCACGACACCGCGATCACCTTCTGAACCTTCGACTCCGCCAGCATCCGCGCCTGGGCCTCGGCGCCCGCCCGCGGCGGATCGAACGCGACGGCGTCGAAGCGGGCGAGCTCCGCCGCCAGCAAGGGGCGCCGGAACAGGTCGCGCGCCTCGGTCGTCAGACGCTTCAGGCCTGAGGCGCGGCGCGCCGCAGCCTCCAGCGCGGCGATCGCCTCTCGGCCGCTTTCGACGGCGTGAACCTCGGCCGCCTCGGCGAGCCTGAGCGCGAAGGTGCCGACGCCCGAGAACAGGTCGGCCACCCGCTTCGCCTTGCCGACGGCGTCCGTCACCAGGGCGGCGAGAATGGCTTCGCCCTCCGCGGTCGCCTGCAGGAAGGCGCCGGGCGGCGGTGCCACCAGCGCGCGGCCCATCGCGATCTCCGGCCGCCGGCGCTCGACGACGACGTCGCCGTGGATCGCGAGCCGCGCCAGATCGAGGCTTTCGGCCAGCGCGACGAGCTTGAGACGCAGCGCCTCGGGCGGCGGACCGGAGCCGCGGACGTCGACGTCGAGCCCGCCGCTCGTGCCCGTGGTGACGATGTCGAGCGGCTTCTTGCGGGAGGACAGCGCGGCCGCGACCGCGCGGGCGACGGGCAGCGCGCGGGCGAGCGAGGGCGCGAGCAGCGGGCAGGCGGCGATCGGCGTGATCGCGTGGCTGCGCGCCTCCGCGAAGCCCACATGAATGCGGCCCGTGGCGTCGGCCCGGGCGTGGAAGGTGGCGCGCCGCCGCCCGGCGCCGTGGGCGTCCAGCGTCGGCGCCACCCGCTCCGCCACGTCGAGCCCCTCGCGCAGGAACGCGTCGATCAGCAGCCCGCGCTTCCAGGCGAGCGCCGCGGGCTGGGCGAACTCCTGGATCGCGCAGCCGCCGCAGCGGGGAACCTCGGGGCAGTAGGCTTCGACGCGGTCGGGGGAGGCCTCGATCACACGCAGCAGGCGGCCGCGTTCGCCTCGCCGCTCGACCTCGACGGTTTCGCCGCCGAGCGCGCGGCCGACGAACACCGCGCCCTCGGGCGTCTCGGCCACGCCGTCGCCGCGGTGGCCGAGGCGGGCGACGGCGAGGGTCTGGACCCGGGCGGGCTCGCTCATGGTCGGCTTCCCCCCGCGCCGGGATCGCGGCCCGCCGCCAGCAGATACTCCACATTGCCGTCGCCGCCGGCGATCGGGGAGGGGACGACGCCGCGCACGTTTAGCCCCAGCCCGCGGACCAGAGCCTCAGCGGCCTCGACCACGCGCCGGCGCGCCGCCTCGTCCTTCACCACGCCGCCCTTGCCGATGTCCTTCTTCCCCGCCTCGAACTGCGGCTTCACCAGCGCGACCAGCGTCACCGCCGGGGCCGCGAGCGCGAGCGCCGCCGGCAGGACGACCGCTAGCGGCGCGAAGCTCACGTCCATGACGACGAGCTGGGGCGGCTGGGGCAGGGCGCCCGCGTCGAGCGCGCGGATGTCGAGGCTTTCGAAGCTCGTCAGCCGCGGATGGCCCCGCAGGCGGGGATGCAGCTGGTCCCGCCCGACGTCGACGGCGGTGACGTGCGCCGCGCCGCGGGCGAGCAGCACCTCGGAGAACCCGCCGGTGGAGGCGCCGACGTCCAGCGCGTGCAGGCCGTCCACGTCGAGCGCGAAGACATCGAGCGCATGGGCGAGCTTCACGCCGCCGCGCGAGACGTAGGGGTGGGCGGGCTCCGCCGCGATCGCAGCGTCAGGGGCCAGCATGTCCGAGGCGCGCGCGACGGCGACGCCGTCCGCCACGACGCCGCCGGCCGCGATCGCGGCCTGCGCCTTCGCGCGGCTTTCGAACAGGCCGCGCTCGACCAGAAGCAGGTCGGCGCGGCGGCGGGGAGAGGCGGAGGGCGAAGGGGGCATCGGCGCAGTCTTTAGCAAAGCCGCGCCCACACGACACGTGAGTTTAACGCGGCGTCCGGCATCGTGAGGCGGATCGTATGGCCGACGCCCCATGGAGACGCCGCATGCCGACAGGAGGTTCCGCTCCCGACGAGCGCCAGATCGATCGACGCCGGCTCCTCGGCGGTATCGCCGGCGCGGCCGCCGCCGGCCTCGCGCCGAGCTTCGCCGACGCCCTGCCGGGCGCGCTCGACGCGGCGACGATGGGCGTCAAGCCCGGCGACGGCGACCAGACGCGCGCGCTCGCCCGCGCGCTCACCCGGGCCGTCCGCGAGGGACGGCCGCTCGCCCTGGGTCCCGGCGTCTACCGCGCGGCGCGGCTCAGCCTGCCGGACGGAGCCACCTTTATAGGCGCGCCCGAGGCCACCCGGCTCGAGCTGAGCGAGCCCGGGCCGCTGCTGGTCGCGCGCGGCGCCGCGCGGGTCGCGCTGCGCGGACTGGCGCTCGACGGCGGGAACATTCCCGGAGAGCCGCAGCTCGGCGTCGTCCAGTTCGAGGACGTCGCCGCCGCGCTTCTGGACGAGGTCGCGGTGGTCGACGCCGGCGGCTCCGGGATCGTCATGCTGCGCTCGGGCGGCGTCGTGCGGGCGAGCCGGGTCGAGAACGCCCGGCATGCGGCGCTGTTCGCCCTGGACGGGCGCGGGCTGACCGTGACCGACAACCTGATCCGAGGCTGCCGCAACAACGGGGTGGTGATCCGCCGCTCGGCCAAGGGCGAGGACGGCTCGATCGTGTCGCGGAACCGAATCGAGGGCACCGGCGCGCTCGACGGCGGTCTCGGCTGGAACGGAAACGCCGTGAACCTTTCCAAGGCGAGCGGCGTGATCGTGTCGGGCAACGCCATCCGGCGGTCCGCCTTCACCGCTGTGCGGGCGCACGAATCGGACGACGTGCAGATCGCCGACAACATGTGCCTCGATTGCGGGGAGACCGCGCTCTACGCCGAGTTCGGCTTCGCCGGCGCGGTCATCTCCGGCAACCTCGTGGACGGCGCCGCGAACGGCATCTCAGTGGCGAACTTCAACGAGGGCGGCCGCCTCGGCGCGATCGTCGGCAACGTCGTGCGCAACCTCTTTCGACGCAAGAAGCTCGACGGGCCCGGCGACAGCTACGGCCAGGGGATCGGCGTCGAAGCCGACGTCGCGGTCACCGGCAACGTGATCGAGGGCGCGCCGAGTTTCGGGATCCACGCCGGGTGGGGTCCCTACCTTCGGGACGTCAGCATCAGTGGTAATGTGGTGCGGAGTTGCGAGGTGGGAATCGGCGTTTCCGTCGTCGACGGCGTCGGCGCGGCGACGATCGTCGGCAACACGATCACCGGATCCCGGCGGGGCGCGGTTCTCGGATACCGCTGGACTGAGATCGCCACGCCGGAACTTGGCGTCGGCGGGTCTGGCGGCCTGCCCGCGCTGACGGTGGGGCAGAACACCGTCCGTTAATCTTTCGTTAACCTTCGAGCGCCCAGTCGGTGCTCAGCGGCGCCCGAATTCCGGGCGCCCGATCACGTAACCGTTTGAAGTTTTTAGAATTTGCACAAAACTCGCGTTGTTCGCCGCAATGCGGCATCGCCCAAGGTGAATCGTGGCGGCGGGTGGCGAGGATGCGACATTTCGGAGACACCGCCTGCAGATCGGTGTCGAGAGCCGCTGTTCCTCTAGCATTCGTCGAGGAAAAACTGTCCTCTGCTGGTGACGGCGTCGACTCACCGACGCTGTTCCGCTTTAAGTATCGACTTTCGGCGGGTTTCGATTTCGGGGCGTTTAGAAACCCAGTCGAAAGCGCAAACGAAAGAGCTCGGGTAGGGCGACGCGTGAGCAACGCGTCGATCGGAGGAAAAGATCGAAATGAAGAACGTGATCAAGATTGCGGCTGCCGGCGCTCTCGCGCTGAGCGCCTCCGCTACTGCGGCGTATGCGAACGCCACGGCCCAGCCGGGCGAGACCGCCGGCCTCGCGATGGGCGCCCCCCTCCCGGAAGGCGTGTACTTCGTGAACACGCTCGACTGGGGCGTCACCGACACCCGCGGCGGAGACACGCGCAGCGGCGTCAACATTCCGGTCATTGCCTGGTCGACCCCGTGGCATCCGCTCGGCGCGAACTTCCAGCTGCTCGGCGCGCTGCCGATGATCCACAACGACGGCCCCGGCGCCGCCTTTGACGACGCTGGCCTCTACAACCCCTTCCTGGCCGCCAAGGTCGCCTTCGACCTCGGCAACGGCTTCGGCGTCAGCTACCTCTCGGGCGTCTACTTCAACGCCGGCGATAAGAACATCCGCGTTCACGCCACCACCTGGCGTCAGGACTTCGCGATCAGCTACACGGCCGACGGCTGGAACCTGACCGCCAACCTGATCTGGGGCATCAAGGACAACGACGTCCGCGACGGCTTCAACCTGGACCTCACGGCCACCAAGACCTTCGGCAAGTGGGAAATCGGCGCGATCGGCTTCGGCTCGACCCAGTATGACGTCTCCCGTCGTGACCGGCGCCTGAACGGCGGCAAGGTCGAGGGCTTCGCCGTCGGTCCGCTCGTCGGCTACAACTTCGGTCCGGTGATCGCCCAGGCCGCGCTGACGACCAGCATCTACTCCAAGAACTCCGACGACGACACGCGCGGCTGGGTCCGTCTGATCGTGCCGCTGTGGACCCCCGAGACCCCGATGACCCCGCTCGTCACCAAGTACTGAGCAAAGTCTTCGGTCCTTTCGGACTGTTCGGGACGGGGAGCGCTTCGGCGCTCCCCGTTTTCGTTTGCGACGACGCACGTTCGTTTGCAGCCGTTTGAAACCGGCCGCGGAGCGCGGGCGTCGGAAAACGTTCCGTCAGCCGCCCGCCAGCTCGCCCGCCGCGCGGACCTCGCCGACCTCGGCGCCGGCCCAGTTCCTGAGCGAACGACGCTCGCGCGACGCCAGCCACGTTGCGGCGTCGCCCTCCGGCCTGAGAAAGCGCGCGAGCACCGCCGCCATCGCGGCTTCCGCCCCGCGGGTCGCGCCGTCGTCGATCTTGATGGCGACGCCCAGCCCGAGCCCCGGCAGCGCTCCGGCGTGCACGCCCTCGGCGCCCATCTTCACGAAGGCGCGTCCGTTCAGCACCTGCATCGCCTCGGTGTCGAAGCGGCCCGTGCCCGCGATCTCGAACGGCGCGGACCAGCCCGCCTGCTGCAGCCGCCGCGCCGCGCGGGCGCGCTCGGGTCCGAATCCCTCGCCCGAACCGAAGCGGGCGAAGGCGCGCGCGATCGACGCCAGCGGCGCCGCGTAGGTGGGGATGCCGCAGCCGTCGATCCCGAAGGCGGCGTCCGCCAGCGACAGCCCGAACGCGCCCTCGAGCGCCGCCGTCACCTCCCGCTGCACGGGGTGCTCCGCTTCGACGTAGCCCGCGGGGTCCGTCTCCATGGCGCAGGCGAGGCAGAGGAAGCCCGCGTGCTTGCCGGAGCAGTTGTTGTGAAGCGCGATCGGCCCTGCGCCGCTCGCGGCGAGCGCCCGCGCCGCGGCGTCGTTCGTCGGCCAGTGCGCGCCGCATTCCAGCGTCTCCACGCCGAGACCCAGGCGTGCGAGGGCGCCCGCGGCGGTCTCCACATGCTCCGGCTCGCCACCGTGGGAGGCGCAGGCGAGCGCCAGTTCGCGGTCGCTGAAGCCGAAGCGCTCCGCCCCACCGCTCTCCACCAGGGGCAGCGCCTGCAGCGCCTTGACCGCGGAGCGGCCGAAGACCGGCCGCTCGACGTCGCCCAGTGCCAGCAGCAGGCGGCCCGAAGCGTCGGAGACGGCGAGCGCGCCATAGTGACGGCTCTCCACGGCGACGCCCCGCGTCACCTCGGCGAGCAAAGCGGAAGCGGTCATGCGGGGCCTTTGGTTGAAAGATGGATCGCGGGGCAGGAACCGGGCCCGAGGGTGGCGTGTTCACACAGCACGTTCGGCGCCGCACGGCGAGAGACCGCTGAAATAGGCGCATCCACGAGGAGCCGATCATGGCTGCGAAGCAGACAAAGGCCAAGGCGGGGAGCAAGGCGTCCCGCCCGCCGGCTGACGAAAACCCCTCCATCAAGAACGCCGAGGTCTACGAGGCGCTGCGGGAGCAGGGGGCCAGCAAGGAGAAGGCGGCGCGCATCGCCAACGCCAAGGCGAAGTACGGCGACACGGGGCCGAAGTCGCCGTCGCACAAGGGCGGCAAGACGCCGGACTACGAGGAGTGGAGCCGCAACGAGCTCTACGGCAAGGCCAAGGAGATCGGGCTCTCGGGCCTCTCGAAGGCGTCCAAGGGCGATCTCATCCACGCGCTGCGGTCGCACTGATGGCCGACGACGAGGTCGCGCTCGAAACGCTCGCGAAGGAAGCCGGCCTCAAGCTGACGGCGGCGCGCGATCTCTCGATCGTCCGACGCCGCGCCGGGACGGGGTTCACCTATCTCGACGGCCGGGGCAAGCGCGTGGCGGACGAGGCGACGCTCGCCCGAATCCGTTCGCTCGCGATCCCGCCGGCCTATGAGGAGGTCCGCATCGCGGCGCAGGCGAACCGGCACCTCCAGGCCGTCGGCCGCGACGAGGCCGGCCGGACGCAGTACCGCTACCATCCCGATTGGGACGTGGTGCGCGAGACGCGCAAGGTGGAGCGGCTCGACAAGGTGATCGAGTCGCTGCCGAAGCTGCGCCGCGCGTTGGCCCGCGACATGGCGAGCCCGAAGCTCAGCAAGACCAAGGCGCTCGCGAGCGCGGTGGCGCTGATCGACGAAACCCACATTCGGGTGGGGTCGGAATCCTACGTCCGCTCCAACAAGGCGCATGGCGCCTCCACGCTGCTGAAGCGGCACGTGACGGTGACGGGCGAGACTGTGGAGCTCGCCTTCCGCGGCAAGGGCGGCAAGGACGTCGCCGCCCGCATCCGCTCAGGCCGGCTCGCCCGCGCGCTCGGCCGCGTCGGCTCGCTGCCGGGGCGGCGGCTGTTCCAGTACCGCGACGCCGACGGCAAGGTCCGGCGGATCACGTCCGTCGACGTCAACGCGTACCTGCGCGAGGTCACCGGCCTGCCGGTAACGGCGAAGGACCTGCGCATGCTGGGCGCCAGCGCCGCGGCGGCCGAGCAGCTGTTCGAGGTCGCGCCCGCGCAGAGCGAGACCGGCCGCCGGCGCCAGCTCGCCGCCGTCATGCGCGCCGTCTCCGACCGGCTCGCGAACACCCCCGCCGTGGTGCGCAAGTCCTACGTCCACGCCGTGGTGGTCGAGGCCTTCGCCTCCGGCGCGCTGAAGAAGGCCTATGAGGGCGCGCGGGCGAAGCCCGGCCTGCGCAAGGCGGAGACGGCGCTTGCGCGGCTCGTGCGGCGGATGAAGGCCGGCGGCTGAGGCGCGCCGCCCACCACTTCGGCTTGACCCGCGCGCCCCTTCGGTCGATGTGTCGCCATTCGAAGTCGAAGCCGACGAGCCTATGACGCACCTTCTTCGCAGCGCCTGCGCCTTCGCCATGATCGTCGCCTGCGGCGGCGCCTTGGCGCAGACAGCTCCCGTCCAGACCGCCCCCTGCGGCGGGGATTTCGCCGCCTGGCTCGACGGCGTCCGCACTGAAGCCCGCGCGCAGGGCGTCTCGGAGCGCGCGATCGCGGACGGCCTCGCGGGCGTCGTGATCGACCCCAAGGTTCTGGCGCTCGACCGCGGCCAGGCGGTGTTCCAGCAGACCTTCCTGCAGTTCGCCAGCCGCATGGTGGCGGGCCAGCGGCTGACGAAGGGGCCGCAGGTCATCAAGCAGAACGCGGCGCTGTTCGAACGGGTAAGGGCCGACTACGGCGTCCCGGCCTCGGTCATTACCGCTTTCTGGGGGCTGGAGACGGACTACGGCGCCAATCTCGGCAAGTTCGACACCCGCAACGCGCTGGCGACGCTGTCCCACGACTGCCGCCGGCCCGACTTCTTCCGCCCGCAACTGATCGCGGCGCTCAAGATCGTCGACCGCGGCGATCTCGCGCCTGCCGACATGCGCGGCGCCTGGGCGGGCGAGCTCGGCCACACCCAGATGATGCCCATCGACTACCTCCGCGACGCGGTCGACGGCGACGGCGACGGCAAGCGCGACCTGATGCGCAGCGTGCCCGACGCCATCATGTCGGCTGGCAAGTACCTCTCCGACATGGGCTGGAAGCGCGACGAGCCGTGGCTGCAGGAGGTCGTCGTCCCGGCGGAGATGCCGTGGGTCGAGGCCGACATCGACGTCAAGCACCCCGTGGGGCAGTGGGCGGGCTGGGGCGTGAAGCCGCGCAACGGGACGCTGCCGCCGGACGAGTCGAAGGCGGCGCTGCTGCTTCCCATGGGCCGCAACGGGCCAGCCTTCCTCGCCTACGACAATTTCGACGTCTACCGGAAGTGGAACCAGTCGTTCATCTACGCGACGACCGCGGCCTATCTCGCCACCCGCTTCGACGGCGCGCCAGAGGTCTCGATCGGCGCCGCGCCGGTGCGGCCGCTGACGACCGAGGAACTGCACGAGTTGCAGCGTCTGCTGGCGAAGGACGGGTTTCTCACGGGCGCGCCCGACGGCAAGCTCGGCGGCGACACCCGCAAGGCGACGCGGAAGGCGCAGGCCAAGCTCGGCCTTCCCCAAGACGGCTACCCCACGCTCGAGGTGCTCCAGGCGCTGGCGGCCTCGGGCGGCTGAGGGGCTGGCGCGTTAGTGACCGGTCACGCGCGTCCCGCCGCCTGACATAGAGCGCGCCGTCGTCCTCCGGCTTGACCGGAGGACCCACCGGCGACGTCTAGCACATCGTTGGACATGGATGGTCCGGTCAAGCCGGACCTTGACGGCGTGGAGGACGGCGTCGTTGAGGACGCTGTCGAGGTCCCTCCGAACGGCGCGTGCGCCGTCCGGGTTTGGCGTTTCCCTGAACCTCAGCCCAGCAGGATCACGACGCCGGCAAGCGCGGCGAGGCCGCCGGCCGCGCGGGCGACCAAGCCGCCGTTCGCGGCCGAGAGCTTCGCCGTGAGCAGGCCGAAGCCGACGCCCGCCGCATGGAGCGCCGCGGTCGCGAGCAGGAAGCCGGCGGCGTAGGCCGCTCCGCTCGCGGTCTCCGGCGCTTCGGCGCCGTGGGCGTAGCCGTGGAAGGTCGCGAACACGCCGACCAGCGCCATGGCGGCGGCGACGGGCGCCTTGACGCCGAGCGCGACGGCGGCGCCGAGCACCACGATCGACAGCGCGATGCCGGTCTCGACGAAGGGCAGCGCGACGCCCGCCATGCCGAGCCCGCCGCCAAGCGCCATCACGGCGACGAAGGTGGCCGGCACGGCCCACATTGCGCGGCCGCCGAGCTGGGCGGCGAACACGCCCACCATCACCATGGCGAGCAAGTGGTCGAGCCCGCCCACGGGGTGGCCGACGCCCGCCGCGAAGCCGAAGGCGTCGCCGTGGCCCGGGTGGGCGAGCGCGAGCGTGGGGGCGAGGACGGATGCGCCGGCGAGCGCGGCGCGGAGGAGGGAACGGCGCATGGGTCTGTCTCCGGAGGGGATCATGCCGAGGGCGTGTCGAAGCGGGAGGCCGCCGAGCGGTCGCTGAGCGCGCGCGCGGCGGCGAAGTCGAGGCGGACGACGGCGCGGCCGTCGTGGAACAGGAAGGCGAGCGCCCGGCGGCGCGAGGTCATCTTAGCCGGCAGCGGATCGTAGCGCACGCCCGCGCCGCCCAGAAGCGGAGCGACGGCGCCGACGTCGACGCGGTCCTCCACCTCGACGCGCAGCAGGTGGAAGCGCCGGCCCGTCTCGTCCTCGCCGACGAAGGGGATGCCGGCGACGCGCAGGAAGCTCGTCGGGTCGGAGGCCGCCGAGAAGGCCTCCACGAACGCCGCCTCGACGAGGTCGAGGTCGGTCGTCCGCGGGTCTTCCGGCTGCGGTGCATGGCCGTGCGGCAGGTGCGGCGTCTGCCACTGCACGTTCCGCCCGGGCCCGGCGTTGTGGCCGGGGCCGGCGTGCGCGTGGCTGTGGGAGTGGCCGCCCATGTGCTCGTGGGGGTGGTCATGTCCGTCGTGCATGGCGATCTCCTTCAGCAGCTCTCGATCAGGCTGCCGCCTTCACCTCTCCCCAGCGGGGAGCGGTCGCAAGGCGAAGCCGAGCGGGTGAGGGGGCTTGCAGGCTGTCCGGATGACGCGCGCCCCCTCACCCGGCCCTGCGGGCCGACCTCTCCCCACAGGGGAGAGGTGAGACGCGCGCGCGTCCCGAAGCCCGCCGGCGATGTCCGGTGCGCGCCCATCAGAAGCTCACCGGCTTGTCGATGATCGATTTGTGCTTGCCGAGCGTGCCGTGGGCCACCATCGAGCCGAGCGCCTCCACGATCACGCGGGTGCCGAACAGCGCCGTGATGTCGGAGGTGTCGTAGGGCGGGGAGACCTCGACGACCTCCAGCCCGCAGATGCCCGGCGCGCAGACGAGGCCGAGGATCTTGAGCGCCTCGCGCGGCAGGAAGCCGCCCGGCTCCGGCCAGCCGGTGCCCGGCACGAAGCCGCAGTCGATGCAGTCCACGTCGAAGGAGATGTAGACCGCGTCGGCGTCCTTCCAGGCGAGCTCAAGCGCGATCTCCGCGGTCTTCTCGAGGCCGAACTTCTCGATGTCGTCGATGGTCAGCACGTTGGTGTCGCGCTTGCGCGCCTCGCTGACGCCGTAGCGCGGCACCTGCCAGCCGCCGATGCCGAGCTGCACCAGGTTGGTGGGCTTCACGTTCGGCAGGTTGGTCGCCCAGAACCAGGGCGTGGTGTGCATGCGCTCGTCGAGGTCCTTCTCCTGGCAGTCGATGTGCCGGTCGAAGTGGATGATGCCGATGCGCTTGGAGGTGACGTCCGCGATCCCGCGCACGCAGGGGAAGCCGATCGAGTGGTCCCCGCCGATCATGATGGGCAGCGCGCCGGACGAGGCGATGTGGCTGACGCCCCGGGTGATCTGGTCGAAGCTCTTCTCGAGGTTCGCGGGAATCGTGAACACGTCGCCGGCGTCGCACAGCGTCATCTGCTCGCGCAGGTCGATGCCCATCTCGTAGTTGTAGGGCGTGTAGAGCGCCGAGATGCGGCGCACGCCCTGCGGCCCGAAGCGGGTGCCCGGGCGGTAGGTGGTGCCGCTGTCGAACGGGATGCCGATCACCGCGGCGTCGTAGTTGCCGACGTCGCGGACGTTCTCGACGTAGGGCGCCTTCATGAAGGTGTTGATGCCGGCGAAGTGCGGAAGCTCGCCGCGGGCGAAGGTCGGGATCGACTTGTCGGTGATGCTGTCCGCGCCGGGCAGGCCCATGTCGAGCGCCCACTGCTGCTCCTTGCGCCACATGGTCTCCGGCAGGCGGCTTTCGGCGTCGAGCGCCTTCCAGCCCTGCGTGTCCATCTTGGTGAAGTCGGGATGGTGGCGGCGCAGGCGTTCGCGCGAGGCGCTCAGCCCTGCGAGGCGGCGGCGGCGCATTGGCGTCGAGGTCATTCGGCTTCTCCTTGGGTAAGGCTGGCCGTCTTCCCGGGCGCCTGAGCGCGCGGGAACGTCATCAGCGGGTAAAACGCGACAGTCGGCGTCATCCCGGCCGCCGCGGAGCGGTGGGCCGGGAGCGTGTTCAGGATGAAGCGCGGGAATCCCTCCCCTGGGACAGGGGAGGGTGGCCCCGCGACAGCGGGGTCGGGTGGGGTGGGCGCGGCGTTGCGCTCGACGCCGAAGGCCCCACCCGACCCTTGGCTTCGCCAAGGGCCACCCTCCCCACGCTTCGCGTGAGGAGGGATCCCCGCGCCCGCTGCGGCGAAGTCATCGGAGAGCGACCTGTCGCCCCGCATCACTCCGCAGCCCTCTTCTCGAACCCCAGCACCGGCACCGCGACGTCGCGGGTGAGGTCGAGGTCGTAGGTGATCCGGGCGCCGAAGCGGCCGGGGGCCTGCGGATCATGGCGGGTCTTGTCGAAGGCGATCACCCGCGTGCCGAGGGTGAACGCCTCCTTCAGGTCGTGGGTGACCATGATCACGGTCATGCCGAGCCGCGCCCACAGCGGCTTCAGCAGCGCGTGCATCTGGGCGCGGGTGCCTGGGTCGAGCGCGCCGAAGGGCTCGTCGAGCAGCAGCACCTTCGGGTCCTTCGCGAGCGCCTGGGCGATGGCGAGGCGCTGCTGCATGCCGCCGGACAGGGCGCTCGGATATTTGTCGCGATGGGCCCCGAGGCCGACGGCGACGATCAGCTCCTCGGCCTTTTCGATCGCGGCCCGGCGCTTGGCGCCGAACAGCTTCCCGAGCAGCGGGGACTGCGCGAACTCGTAGCCCGACAGCACGTTGCCGAGCACGGTGAGGTGCGGGAACACCGAGTAGCGCTGGAACACCACGCCGCGGTCGGCGCCCGGCTCGTCCGGCAGCGGCTTGCCATCGAGCGTCATGCTCCCGCGCGTCGGACGGTCCTGGCCCAGCACCATGCGCAGGAAGGTGCTCTTGCCGCAGCCGGAGGGGCCGACCACGGAGACGAAGGAGCCCGAGGCGATGTCGAGGTTGAGGTTCTCGATGACGATCTGGTCGCCGAACTCGACCCAGACGTCGCGGACGGAGATCGCGCTCATCGGCGTTCTCCCGCGTAGGCCCAGGGGAAGGCCGAGCGCGACAGCTTGGCGAGCGCCCAGTCCATGATGAAAGCGAGCAGCGTGATCCAGGCGACGTAGGGCAGGATCACGTCCATCGCGAGATAGCGGCGGACGAGGAAGATGCGGTAACCGAGCCCGCTGTCGGCCGCGATCGCCTCGGCCGCGATCAGGAACAGGAACGCCGGCCCGATCTGCAGCCGCACCACCTCGATCAGCCGCGGCAGCGCCTGCGGCAGGACGACCCGCACCACGGTCTGCCAGGTGGAGGCGCCCAGCGTCTGCGCTTTCACAAGCTGCTCGACCGGGATCGCCTGCACGGTCATCGCGATGTCGCGCACGATCTGGGGCGTGATGCCGATCACGATCAGCACCACCTTCGACACCTCGCCCAGCCCGAACACGATGAACAGGATCGGCAGGATCGCCATCGGCGGGATCATCGACAGCACGCCGACCAGCGGGCCGCCGCCGGCGTTGGCGACCGGCAGGATCCCGATCGCGACGCCGAGCGAGAGGCCGATCAGCGTGGCGAGGCCGAGCCCCAGCGCGAGCCGCTGCAGGCTGGCGGCGGTGTCGGCGACCAGTGTGATCTCGCCGGTGCGCTTGTCCGGCTCGGTCGCCATGCGCGTCGCGGTGGTCGCCATCTCGGAGAAGGGCGGCAGCAGCTTGTCGTTGGGGTTGACCGCCCGACGCTCCGCCGAGCCCAGCACGTAGACGAGCGCCAGCAGCACGAAGGGGATGATCGCGAGCAGCAGGCGGCCGCCCGGGCTCGGACGGATGTTCATGGCGCGACGCATGGGGGCTCCCCTTGGGATCAGGCCGTCATCCCGGACGGCCGACGGCCGATCCGGGATCGTTCGACGGAGACGGCGCGAAGACGCTGCGCCGTCACAGCTTCCCGTCGGCGGCCATCTTCATGAAGCTCGGGTCGAACCGCAGCTTCACGTTGCCCGCGTCGCCGAGCGTCTTGCCGCCGGCGAAGCCGATGCCGACCGCGTCCTTCGACTTCGCGCCCTCGCCGAGGAGGCCGTGGTCGAAGGAGAAGGTGCGCACCAGATCCATCGTCTTCACGATCTCCGGGCTCTCGGCGAAGGCCACCGCTTCGGCCGGCGTCGCGAACAGCTTTGTCGCGGCGAGCTGGGCCTCGAAGCCGGCGAGGTCGGTGCCGGACTGCTTCCCCATGGCCTCGCGCGCGGCCTTGCCCTTCTCGCCGGGGTCGACGACCAGGGCGAGCGTCTCGTACCAGATGCCGACCAGCGCCTTGCCGAAGTCCGGGTTGTCCTTGAGCGTCTCGGTGTTGACGCTCAGAAGGTCGATGATCTCTCCGGGGATCTTGGAGGAGTCGAAGATCGCGGTCGCGCCGGGCTCGGCCTTCACTTCGGCGAGCAGCGGGTTCCAGGTGGTGACGGTCTCGACGTCCGGCGCCTTGAACGCGGCGACCATGTCGGCGTCGGAGGTGTTGACGACCTTGACGTCCTTTTCGGCCAGACCCGCCCCGTCCAGCGCGCGGGCCAGCAGGTAATGGGAGACCGAGAGCTCGACGAGGTTGACGCTCTTGCCCTTGAGTTCGGCGACCAACTTCGCCGTCTTCGAGACGACGCCGTCGTTGCCGTTGGAGAAGTCGCCGACGATGAGGGCTGTGGTGTCGACGCCGCCGGCGGCGGGGATCGTCAGCGCGTCCATGTTGGTCAGCGTCACGCCGTCGAACTTGCCGGCGGTGAACTGGTTGATCGACTCCACGTAGTCGTTGATCTGCGTGACCTTGATGTCGAGGCCGTACTTGTCGGCCCACTTCTTCACGATGCCGCTGTCGGCCGCGTAGGGCCACGGCATCCAGCCGACGTAGATCGTCCAGGCGACCTCGAAGGATTTTTTCGGCGCGGCTTCGGCGGCGGGCGCGAAGATGGTCGCGGAGAGGGCGAGAGCGGCGATGAGCCTGCGTAGCATGCGGAACGCTCCTCGGTCGGCCATGTGGGCCGTGGTGTCCTCGGAGTCCGCCGCGCACGAATCATGGAGGTCGGTTCGCGGCGACGAACCCGTGCAGTGACCTCCCGGGATTTTGCCCCGCCGTGTCTCCCCGCATGCTGGCGGAGAGTGCGTCTCTCGGACCAGCGCCGCCCTGATCGGACGGCCGGAACCCTAGACGCACTGCACCCCGAGCTTGCAGCAAGGCGCGTGCCATGGGCAAGCCCAAAGGCGTCCGCGCCGTCGGTCGGGACCCGCAAACGCAACGGCCCCGCGGGGGAAGATGTTCGAGCGTCGATCCGGACCGGCCGGGGCTACAGGTCCCGGCCGGGGGGCGGCACGCGGACGGACGGCCCAACTTGCGGCAGACGCCTAAATTGTAGGCGGCGCTCGCCTGTGATCCGCGCCCTCGGCGCCGTGGACAGGCCGGCCGCCGCTCCGCCATAGTCGCGCCCTCCCGCATCCCGTTCCCTGGTCGAGAAGCCCCATGATCCGCGCCGTCTCCGTTCTCCGCCGCGCCGCCGTGCGCCCCGAGCGGACCGTGGACGTCGTGACGCTCGATCACGAAGGCCGCCAGCGCCGCCGCATCGCGCTCGCCTGCGAGGGCGGGCTCGACGTGCTGCTCGACCTCGAGAAGCCGATGGCCCTCGAAGACGGCGACGCGCTCACGCTGGAGGACGGACGGCTCGTGCTGGTGAGGGCCGCGGCCCAGCCGCTGCTCGCGATCACCGCCGCGTCGCCGCTCCGCCTTGCGCGGCTCGCCTGGCACGTCGGCAACCGCCACACGCCGGCGGAGATCCGCGAGGATGCGATCTACATCGAGCCGGACCACGTGCTCGCCGACATGGCGCGCGGGCTCGGCGCGACGGTGACGGAGGTGACGCGTCCCTTCACCCCGGAACGCGGCGCCTACCACGCCCACGGCCACGGTTAGATGCTGGCGCGGATCGACGCGGCCGACGCCGGCCTCCTGAAGCTGCTCACCTGGCTGTCGCCGGCCTTCCCGATCGGCGCCTTCTCCTACAGCCACGGGCTGGAGTGGGCGGTCGAGACCGGCGATGTCACGACCCGCCCGGCGCTCGTCGACTGGCTCGACGCGCTGCTCGAGCACGGCGGGCTCGGGTCTGACGCGGTGTTCTTCGCCCGCGCCCACGACGCGGTCTCCGAGGGCGACGCCGCGGGGCTCGTCGCCGTGGCCGAGCTTGCGGCGGCGTTCCAGCCGTCGCGCGAACGGCGGCTCGAGAGCTTCGCGCAAGGGACCGCGTTCCTCACCGCGATCCGCGCCTCGGCGCCGACCTCAGCGCTCGACTTGGCCCGGGGCTGGGACGGTCCGGTCGCCTATCCCGTCGCGGTGGCGCTCGCGAGCGCCGGTCACGGCCTGCCGCGCGATCCCGCGCTCGCCGCTTTCCTGCACGCGGGCGTCGCGAATCTGATCTCGGCGGCGGTGCGGCTGGTGCCGCTGGGCCAGACCGACGGGCTCAAGGCGCTCGCGGCTTTGGAGCCGGCGGTGCTCGCGGCGGCCGCCCGCGCGGCGCGAACGCCGCTCGACGACGTGTCCGGCGCGGCGTTCCGTTCCGACATCGCGTCCATGCGTCACGAAACCCAACGCACGAGGCTGTTCCGCACATGACCGCATCTCCCCACGGCCCCCTGCGCGTCGGCGTCGGCGGTCCGGTCGGCTCCGGCAAGACCGCGCTGATGGACGCGCTCTGCAAAAGCCTGCGCGACCGGGTGAACCTCGCGGCGATCACCAACGACATCTACACCAAGGAGGACGCCGAGTTCCTCACCCGCTCGGGGGCGCTCGCGCCGGAGCGCATCCTCGGCGTCGAGACCGGCGGCTGCCCGCACACCGCGATCCGCGAAGACGCCTCGATCAACCTCGCGGCGGTCGACGACCTCGTGGCGCGATTTCCGGGGCTGGAGCTGATCCTGATCGAGAGCGGCGGCGACAACCTCGCGGCCACCTTCTCGCCCGAGCTCGCCGACCTCACGATCTACGTCATCGACGTCTCGGCCGGCGACAAGATCCCGCGCAAGGGCGGTCCGGGCGTGACGCGCTCCGACCTGCTGGTGATCAACAAGATCGACCTCGCGCCCATGGTCGGCGCCAGCCTCGAGGTGATGGACCGGGACGCGACCGCCCAGCGGCGCGGCAAGCCCTTCGTGTTCGCCAACATGAAGACGGGGCAGGGGCTCGACCGGGTGCTGCGCTTCATCGCGGAGGCCGGCGGGCTCTCCCGCGCCGCGGCGTGAGGGGCGGACGTCAGGCCGCCACGCAGTTGCGGCCGCGGGCTTTCGCCCGGTAGAGCGCGAGGTCGGCGCGAGCCATCGCCGGCGCGAGGTCGGTTTCGTGGATGTCGACCGCGCTGACGCCGACGCTCACCGTCCAGGCCGGAAGGCCTGGCGCGCCGGCCCTCGCCGCGGCCAGCACCTGCTCGGCGAACCGCTGCGTTCTGAGCGGGGTCGCCCGCGGCAGCACCGCCATGAACTCGTCGCCGCCGAGCCGGACCAGCGTCGCGCCCCGGGCGGCGACGCTCAGCGCCATCACCGCCGCGGCGAAGGCCGCCAGCACGGCGTCGCCGGCGGCGTGGCCGTGCTGGTCGTTGATCGCCTTGAACTGGTCGACGTCGATCAGGATGACGGCGGACTGGGCCGCCGCCAGCTCCGACCTCCTGGCGTCAAGCGCGGCGCGGTTCCAGGCGCCGGTGAGCGGATCGCGCAGCGCCGCCTCGCGCAGCGCCTGCTGCGCGCGCTCGCCGGACATGGCGATCAGGCCGACGTACATGGCCACCAGAAGCGCCTGATCCGACAGCAACGCCAGCACCGCGGAGGCCTTCTCGAACCAGCCGGCGTAGAACTGGGCCGCCATGCCGACGAAGTAGCTCGGCAGGTAAGCGAGGATCGCGACGCCTGCGATGCGGCGCCCGATCATGGGCGTCGCCTGGCGCTCGAACAGCAGGGCGAGGCCGGTCATCGTCACGCTGACCGTCAGTCCCAACGCGGCGCCGGTCTCCATCGCGGCCTTGGCGGTCACGCCCGGGATCGGACCGAGAAACGCCGGCGTCGCGTACCCGATGGCGGCGAGCGGCGGCGGCAGCGCCATCCACCACACGACGGGCGTTCGCTCGTCGAACCGCCGCGCGCCCGCGTGCAGCAGCGTGTTGCTGACGGCGACGATGGCGAACAACGCCGCGCCGGGCAGGGGCGAGGCGAGATCCTCCACTGCCGGAAATGTCATCAGGACGCCGGCGTAGACCGCGGAACTCGTGGCCCAGTACAGCAGGTGGCTTTCGCTGGCGCGGCCGCGCCAGAGCGAAAGAAACACCCCGGCGTAGGCGACGCTCGCGACCAGACTGCAAAGGCGGAGCGTGTTGAAGTCGGGCGTCGGAAACATGCGGTCGGGATAGGGGCCGGCGTTAGATCGGCGCATAGTAAAGGACATCGCATTAACGAAGCGCGCGTGTCGCGATGCCGGGCGGTCATCACGCCGTCGTGCATGTGCGGAACCTCCTTCGGCCCGCCACGTTTCCGCCTTGAGTTCCCCTTGCGTCGCGTCGGGGATACGCCGTCGCGCGCCTTGAAAGGCCCTGACATGCTTCCCCACTCCAAAGCCCTTCTGCTGTCCGTCGCATGCCTATCGCTCGCGGCCTGCGGCGAGGAGGCGACGGTCCCCCTGGCGAAGACCTACGGGCCCGATCCGGTGCTCTCCCAGCCGAAGCAGAGCTGGATCCCGACCGTAAAGGTCGCCGACGCCAAGGGTTGGCCCGAGGGCAAGACGCCAAAGGCCGCGCCGGGCTTCACGGTCACGGCGTTCGCCGAAGGGCTCGACCATCCGCGCTGGCTCTACAAGCTGCCGAACGGCGACATCCTCGTCGCGGAGTCGAACGCGCCGCCGAAGGACGAGGGCGCCGGGCAGAAGGGCCTGTTCGCCCGGGCCAAGGACGCGGTCGCGGGCCTCGTCAAGAGCCAGGCCGGCGCAGGCGTCGAGAGCCCCAACAAGATCATGCTGCTGCGCGACGCGGACGGCGACGGCAAGGCCGAGGTGAAGACGGTCTTCATGAAGGACCTGATGTCGCCCTTCGGCATGGCGCTGGTCGGCGACCGGCTCTACGTGGCGAACGCCGACGCGCTGGTGGCGGTGCAGTACGCGGAAGGCGCGACCGAGATCACGGCCAAGCCGGAGAAGGTCGTGGACCTGCCGGGCGGCCCGATCAACCACCACTGGACCAAGAACGTCATCGCCTCGAAGGACGGGGCGAAGCTCTACGTGACGGTCGGCTCGAACTCGAACGTCGCCGAGAACGGCATGGAGCATGAGACCAACCGCGCGGCGATCCTCGAGGTCGATCCCGCGGCCAAGACCTCGCGTCTGTTCGCCTCCGGTCTTCGCAACCCCAACGGCCTCGCCTGGAACCCGGAGGACGGCCGTCTCTGGACCGCCGTCAACGAGCGCGACGAGATCGGCTCCGACCTCGTGCCGGACTACATGACCTCGGTGCAGGACGGCGGCTTCTACGGCTGGCCCTACAGCTGGTATGGCCAGCACGTGGACGAGCGGGTGCAGCCGCAGCAGCCGGCGCTGGTCGCCAAGGCGATCAAGCCGGACTACGCGCTCGGGCCGCACACCGCCTCGCTCGGCCTCGCCTTCGTCGAGGGGACGGCGCTGCCGGAGGCCTTCCGCAACGGCGCCTTCGTCGGGCAGCACGGGTCGTGGAACCGCAACCCGCCGTCGGGCTACAAGGTGATCTTCGTGCCGTTCTCGGGCGGAAAGCCCGCCGGCGAACCCAAGGACGTGCTGACCGAGTTCATGACCGACGGCACGGCCTGGGGCCGCCCGGTCGGCGTGGCCTTCGACAAGGCCGGCGCGCTGCTGGTGGCCGACGACGTCGGCGACAAGGTGTGGCGCGTGACGGCCGGGGCCGCGACCGCCTCCCGGTAACGGTCGGCCTCCCACGCCGCCGCTCTCGTTCAAAGGCCGCGCGTCCCACTGGACGCGCGGCCTTCGTCGTTTCGGGGCCCCGTCAGACGATGACGCGGCGGTAGAGATGCCAGGTCGCGTGCCCGAGGATCGGAAGCACCAGGATCAGCCCCATCAGCAGCGGCAGCGACCCGAGCACGAGCAGGGCCGCCACCAGCGCGCCCCAGGCGAGCATGGGAACCGGGTTCTTCGCCACCGCGCGCACCGAGGCGCCGACGGCGGTGCGGACGCGGAGCTTGCGGTCGAGCAGCAGCGGGAACGAGATCACGCTGATCGACAGCGCCGCGAGCGCGAACAGGAAGCCGGCGCCGCAGCCGTAGAGGATGAGCTCCCCGCCGCGACGGGTGCCGAGCACGTCTTCCGCGAAGGCGCGGAGCGAGGTCGGCGTCTCCCATCCATAGATGCTCGCGTAGATCGCCATCGCCGTCAGCAGCCAGGCCGCGAACAGCGCGGTGAGGATCAGCCCGAGCCGGAGGATCGCGCCGCCCGAGGGGGTGGCGAAGGCGCCCATCGCTGCTTCCCATGTGGCGATCTCGCCCGCCTCGCGGCGCCGGCTGAGCTCGTAGAGACCAAGCGCCAGGAACGGTCCCATCAGCGCGAAGCCCGCGGTCAGCGGGAACAGCAGCGGGATCATGTTCTCGTGCAGCGTCATCGCCCAGAGCATGAGGCCCGCGAGCGGGTAGATCAGGCCGATGAACAGCACGTCGGTGCGCGCCGCGAGGAAGTCGTCGAGCCCGAGGCGGAGCGCGATCCCGAGATCGCCGAGGCCGATCCTGCGCACGCGCGGCCGCGTGGTCTCGCACTCCGTCGCGGGCCGTCGCAGGCTGTGGTTGGCGGCCCCGAAGGCCTCGACGCTTTCGCCCAGTCCGTCGACGCCCCATTGCAGGGGATTCCGGATAGCTCCGGTCATGTTCGTACCCTCCCTGACGTTGTGTCGGGAGCCGCTGCGTGTGAGCAAGCCGAACGTGACAGTTGATCAGAAGTCACGAACGCGCCGCGAACTCCCTTTGGATCGAAGGCTACGCCCGATGACTTCAGGCGTCAGCAGAAATCGCGCGGGCGCCCCGCGCGCCGCGACGTTGGCGCGGGGCTCTCGCTGCGCTATCTCGGCGATCGGTTCCGAACCGGCGGCGCACGCGCGCGGCCGGCCGCCGTCTGGAGACGCCCGCCGATGTCCTACGCCCTGATCGACCCCAAGACCCTCGTCGTGCTCATCACCGGGGCGACCTCCGGCTTCGGCGAGGCGCTGGCGCGCCGCTACGTGGCGGAGGGCGCCAAGGTGGTGGCGACGGGCCGGCGCGTCGAGCGGCTCGACGCGCTCAAGGCCGAGCTCGGCGACGCGCTGCACGTCGCGGCCCTCGACGTCCGTGATCTCCCGGCGACCGAAGCGCTGCTCGAAGGCCTGCCGGAGGCGTTCAGGAACGTCAACGTGGTGATCGCCAACGCCGGCCTCGCGCTCGGCCTCGGCCCGGCGCAGACCGCGGACATTGCGGACTGGCATACGATGATCGACACCAACGTCACCGGCTTCGTGAACACCGTGCGGGCTTCGTTGCCGGGCCTGATCGCGCGCGACGGCGGCCACATCGTCACCATCGGCTCGGTCGCGGGCGACTACCCCTATCCGGGCGGCAACGTCTATGCCGGCACCAAGGCCTTCGTGAAGCAGTTCGCGCTCGCGCTGCGCTCCGACGTGCAGGGCAAGAAGGTCCGCGTCACCAACATCGAGCCCGGCATGGTCGAGACCGAATTCTCGCTCACCCGGTTCAAGGGCGACGTCGACAAGGCGTCGAACGTCTACGCCGGGATGGAGGGGATGACGGCGGACGACGTCGCCGAGACGATCTTCTGGACGACGACGCTGCCGCGCCACGTCAACATCAACCGGCTGCAGGTCATGCCGACGCAGCAGGCCTTCTCCGCCTTCGACGTCAACCGGGGTTGACCGGGGGCGGGATGGGCGTGCTGCGGCGGCTCGCCCGTCTCGTGACGCCGGCGATGCTGATCGCCGCGCTGCCGCTCGCGCTGGCGATGACCGCCGCGGCAGGTCTGTCCTGGCGCTACAATCAGGCGGTGCGGGACCAGCGCGACCTCGTCGTCCACACCTACCGCGTGCTGCTCGCGATCGACCGGCTGCTGTCGGTGCTCCAGGACGCCGAGACCGGCCAGCGCGGCTACGTGATCACAGGCGACCGCGGCTACCTCCGGCCCTACGAGGCGGCCGTGGCGGCGGAGCCCGCGGCCTTGGCGGCGCTGGGCGATCTCGTCGCCGACAGCGCCGAGCAGAGCGAACGGTTGGCGGCGGCGACGCGCGTCTCCGCGCGCAAGCTCGAGGAGTTGGCCCGCACGACGGACCTGCGCGCGACCGAGGGCTACGACGCCGCGCGA
Source organism: Methylopila capsulata (assembly GCF_016907975.1). Lineage (GTDB taxonomy): Bacteria > Pseudomonadota > Alphaproteobacteria > Rhizobiales > Methylopilaceae > Methylopila > Methylopila capsulata. Next base: position 211,377 of record NZ_JAFBCY010000003.1, on the reverse strand, counting down.
GCGGCGGTCGCGACCGACGACGGCAAGCGCACCATGGACGAGCTTCGCGCCATCGTCGGCGCCATGGACCGCGCCGAACGCGACCTGCTGGCGCGCCGGTCGCAGGAGACGGCGCGGATCGAGCGGGCGATCGTCTGGATTGCGGCGCTCGGCGCCGCGCTCTCGCTCGCGGGGCGCGTCGCCGCCACCCTGCTTGTCGCGGCCTGGCGCCGGCGTCAGCTGAGGCGCGCGGGGGAGGCTCGCAAGGCCGCTGGTCCACACTCCATGAACGAGCCATGATCGGCTTGTTCGCTGTTTGAAGTGATCAATCAACCAATCCTAAGAGCGTTCAGGCTATCCTGCCGCGGGTATGTGCAGAAGGGTCGCTCGCTCCATGGTGGGATCCGGGGCTAAACGCGCGGTCGATATCGTAGCGCTCACGTGCGTCTACGGCGGTCTTGCGTACGCCACGTTGGTGTTTGGACGCCAGATGGGCGTCGCCGTGGTGTGGCCCGCCACGGCCGTCGCCATCGGCATGCTCATCGTTTGGGGTCGCCCCCGCCCATGGCCGGAGGTCTGCGCCATCGGCCTCGCCAACGCGTCCGTCCATTACGCGCTCGACGGGGAGCTGCTTTTCTCGGCCGTGCACGGCGTCGCGAATGGGCTGACCGTGCTGACGACCTGCATCGGCCTGCGCTGGACGAAGGTCGGGACAGGGGCTCACTCCACGGTGCGCAAGGTGGTGCGCCTGTTCTTCGTCGCCGCCGCCGCGCCGATTCCGGGAGCGCTGATCGGCGGCGTCGCGACGGCGTCGGTCCAGGCGGCCGCCGACCCGCTTCACGCAACGGTGGCCTGGTGGCTGGTGGAGGCGGTGAACTTCATCCTGCTGGTGCCGCCGTTCCTGTTCTGGCGCCTCCGGCGGGAGCGGCTCGCCGCCCGGCTCGGCGGGTGGGGGACCCGGCGGAAGGACACGCGCCGTCGTCGGCTGCGCAGGCTTGAGCTCGGCGCGGCGTCCATCGCGCTCGCCGTCGCCGGCGTGCTCGTGCCGATCACGGGCGAATTAGCGCTGATCGAACTGAGCGCGACCGTGCTGCTGTGGTTCGCGCTGCGCTTCGGCGCGTTCGCGACCGCGCTCACCGCGACCATTTTCGCCGTCTGCGTCACCGGCGCGGCGTTTTTCGACTTCTGGCCCGACGTGACGGACCTGAACCGCTCCTCGGTCCTGCTGCCGCTTCAAGCAATGCTGGCGCTCACCACCGTTCCCGCGCTGCTGGTCGCCGTCATCATGTCGGAGCGCCGGCGAGAGCTCGCGGCGCTGGATCGGGACGCCCAGCGTCTGGCCTTCGCGCTCGAAGGCGCGAACGACGGTCTTTGGGATTGGCACGTGCCGATGGGCGAGGGGTTCTTCAGCCCCAGAGCGTGCCGGATGTTCGGCTACGAGCCGGCGGAGTTCGCCCGCGCGAGCGCCTGGGACGCGCTGGTCCACCCCGACGATCTCGCGAAGGCGCGGGCGGCCTTCGGCGCCCATGCGGCGGGCCAGACCGCGTTCTACGAAGCGGAGATGCGGTGTCGCCACAAGACCGGCGACTGGGTCTGGGTGCTCGATCGCGGCAAGATTGTCCAGCGTGACGCGCAGGGCCATGCGGTGCGCGCGGTCGGCACCCTCACGGACATTTCCGAGCGCAAGAACCTCGAGCAGGCGCTCGAGCATCTCGCGACCCACGACCCTCTCACCGGCCTCGCCAACCGCGGCGTGTTCGAACGGGGGCTCCTGCGCTCCTCCGCGCGGCTCGACCGCATGGGGGGGCGCATCGCGGTGGTGCTCATCGACCTCGATCACTTCAAGCAGGTGAACGACACCTTCGGCCACGCCGCCGGCGACGCGCTGCTTCAGGAAACGGCGATCCGCCTGCGCACCTCCGCCCGCGCCGACGACCTCGTCGCGCGCCTCGGCGGCGACGAGTTCGCGATCATCGCCTCCGGCCAGACGGCGGCGGAGTTCGACACATTGGCGGAGCGCCTCTGCGCAGTGCTCGCGGAGCCCGTCTTCGGCGTCGGCTTCGAGGTGACGCCGAGCGTTTCGATCGGCGTGGCGGTCGCGGGCGTCGGGGCGCAGGTCGACGACGATCTCGTGGTCCGCGCCGACCGGGCGCTCTACGCGGCGAAGAAGGCGGGCCGCGGCACGTGGCGCTTCTTCGGCGCGGCGGGACGGGTCGCCTGAAGCCCCGTCAGCTGACGAAGCCGAGCGTCTCGACCGCCAGACCGTTGTCCTCGAGCCGCTCGACGGCCGCCGTGAAGTAGGGCTCGTCGGACGGGGCCGCGACGATCAGGACGCCGAAAGGGTCGCCGCTCAGCGCCCCCATCGAGCCCGCGACGATGCCGAGGTCGAAGCCGAGCTCCCGCGCAACATGGGTGAGGACGGGCCGCGTCGCGGCGGGGCCTTCGAAGCCGAGGCGAAGCAGCGCCTTGCCCTGCGGCGAGGGAGAGGTCTTGAGCTTTCCCCGAAGGAACGGCGGGAGAGCGGCGCCGGGGGCTGCGGCCGCGAACCGGCGCGTCACCCGGTGCTCGGGTCGTGAGAAGATGCGCGAGGTGCGGCCGGTCTCGACCACCCGGCCCTGATCGATGACGACGACGGCGCCGGCGAGCGTCGTCACGGCCGCCATGTCGTGGGTCGCAAGCAGCACGGTCGCGCCGCGCTCCTCGCTCGCCCGCGTCACAGCGGCGAGCAGTTCCTGGGCGCTGTCGGGATCGAGGGCGGAGGTAGGCTCGTCGAGCAGGAGCACGTCGCGTCCGCCGGAGAGGGCGCGCGCGAGCGCCGCGCGCCGACGTTCGCCGGTGGCGAGCTCGCCGGGCCGCCGGTTTCGCTCGTCGTCGAGGCCGGCGTAGTGGAGCGCCTGTTCGATCTCGCGCGCGATTTCCGGCTCCGGCCGGCCGGAGCGGCGGAGCGGCGCGGCCAGGTTTTCGGCGAGGGTCAGGTCGGGATCCAGGGCGGCGTGCGGCGCGAGCACCCCAACGGACGGCGCGGCGCCGCCCGAGGCGACGATCTCCACGCGGCCCGCAGTCGGGCGCTCGCGGCCTTCCGCGAGCCGCAGCAGCGACGACTTTCCGGCGCCCGAGGGACCGATGACCGCGACCACGCCGCCGCGCGGCACCGAGAAGCTGACGCCGTCGAGCGCGACGATCTCCGCGCCGTCGCTGGCGCGGTAGGTCAGGCGCACGTCCTCGAACAGGATGTGGTCCGACGGAACGACGACCGAGGGCTCGGGCGCCGCGGCGAGCGGCGCAGCGCGGAGAGGAACGTTCATGGCGGGCCTCGAGGCCGGCGTTCGCGCCGGCGACATGCATTCTAGAGGAGACGCGGCGCGCGGCGACAGCGCCTTACGACGTACTCGTCAACAGCATCCGCGTTTCGACGGGGTCGTCATTCGGCGTGTCCCCGGTCGTCGTCCGGAAGGCGCAGGAGCCGGCGCTACGCGTTGGCGAAGCGACGACGCTTCGCGCGATGCGGCCGTTAGCCGGCACCATGCCCGCCGCGTCGAAAAAGGTCAATCGAAAATCATATAGATTTTGTAGATTGTAACTACGATCATTTGGAATTCGGCGATAGACCCCAGGGGCTCCCCGCGAAGAGCCGCGCCGTCGTTGACGCCGGCCTGAAGTCGCGTAAGCTAGGCGTCCGCTTCCCCGGCCGTCTTCTCGATCTCTCCAAGTCCCGCGTGTCGCTCCCCAGCATGTCGCCTCGCTTCAACCCCGTCTTCGCTGACCTGCCCGTCACCGTGTTCGAAACCATGTCCCGGCTCGCGCGGGAGACCGGCGCGATCAACCTCGGCCAGGGCTTTCCCGACGGCCCCGGTCCCGCCGACGTGCGGGCGAAGGCGGCGGAAGCCGTTGTCGACGGCTGGAACCAGTACCCGCCGATGATGGGGCTGACGGAGCTGCGCGCCGCCGCCGCCGCCCATTATGCCCGCTGGCAGGGGCTCGATCTCGATCCCGATGCGGAGGTGATGGTGACCTCGGGCGCGACCGAAGCGCTCGCCGGCGCGCTGTTCGCGCTGGTCGAGCCCGGCGACGAGGTCGTGCTGCTGCAGCCGATGTACGACGCCTATCTGCCGCTCGCGCTGCGGGCCGGCGCGACGCCGCGGTTCGTGAAGCTCTCGCCGCCGGACTGGCGGCTGGACGAGGCCGCGCTGAAAGCCGCCATCGGCCCGCGCACGAAGGCCGTGTTGCTGAACAACCCGCTCAACCCCGCGGGCGCCGTCTATGGCCGCGAGACGCTGGAGGCGGTGGCCCGCGCGGTGGAGGGGACGGACGTGGTGGTGATCTCGGACGAGGTCTGGGAGCACGTCACCTTCGACGGCGCGGCCCACGTCTCCGCGCTCGGCGTCGAAGGGCTCAAAGACCGCACGGTGAAGATCGGCTCGGCCGGCAAGATCTTCGCGATGACCGGCTGGAAGGTCGGCCTCGTCTGCGCGCCCCCGCCGCTGATGGGCGCGCTGTCGAAGGCTCACCAGTATCTCACCTTCACCACCCCGCCCAACCTGCAGGCCGCAGTGGCCTATGGGCTGGGCAAGGAGGACGCGTGGTTCCACGCCATGCGGGCGGGGCTGCAGGCCAAGCGCGACCGGTTCGCGGAGGGCCTCGCGAGCGCCGGCTTCAAAGCCCTTCCGACGCAGGGAACCTACTTCCTCAACATCGACCTCGCGCCGCTCGGCGTGACCGACGACGTCGCCTTCTGCGCGCGGCTGGCGCGCGAGGGCGGGGTGGTCGCGATTCCCCTCTCGGCGTTCTACGCCGAGGACAAGGTGACGACCGTCGCCCGGTTCTGCTTCGCCAAGGATGACGCGGTGCTCGACGCCGCGCTGGAGCGGCTCGGTCGATTTTTGCGGTGACGGGTCTCTCCGCGCGGGGCGATGGCCCTCGGCGTTAGTCGCGGTCGTCGAGAGCGCGGGCGCAGAGCACATCCACGAGGGTGACGCCGACCACGACCGCGAAGGCCGCGATCGCGGCCTTGCGCTTCGGGTTGTCGCGGCCGAGCGCGGGCGCGATCGTCGCGATGTCCATCGCGTCGCCGGCGACGCGCGCCCAGATCCACAGCGAGCGTCCGCGGCCCCGCCGCCAGCCGAACAGGCCCGCGCCGGTCGCCATTTCGCGGGCGCCGAAGCCCTTCAGGAACTGGTGGTTCGCCGACAGGCCGAGCGAGCGCGACAGCCGGCCCGGGGCGGCCAGTTCCACCGCCGCGAGGGCGAGGGTCAGCCAGCCGAGCGCCGTGGAGGCGATCTCCGCGTCGCGGCGCGACGGGGTGGGGATGAGAGCGGCCATCGTCGGGTCCTCTGGGCGGAAGCGGGTCGCGTTTCGACGTGGGGCGCGGAAGCCGCCCGTCCAGCCCGCCGCCCGACGGGGTCCTGTGAAAACGCAGAACGCCTGGGCGCGAGCCCAGGCGTTCTGGTTCGAGCGGAGGGGGCCTCTCAGGCGGCGCGCACGCCCGCCAGGAAGGTCTGCACCTCGTGGCGCAGCGTCTCCGACTGGGTCGCGAGTTCGGATGCGGCGGAGAGCACCTGGCTCGCCCCGGCGCCGGTCTCGTCGGCGGCGCGGGAGACGCCGGCGATGTTGGCCGTGACCTCGCCCGCTCCGACGGAGGCCTGGGAGACCGCCTTGACGATCTCCTGCGTCGCCGCCCCTTGCTCCTCGACGGCGGAGGCGATCGCGGTCGCCGTCTCGCTGATGTCGCGGATCGTCCCCGAGATGGCCTCGATCGCCTTCACCGCGCGCCCGGTCGTGAGCTGGACGCCGGAGATCTGCTGGCCGATCTCCGCCGTCGCCTTGGCCGTCTGGTTGGCGAGCTCCTTGACCTCGGCCGCCACGACCGCGAAGCCGCGGCCGGCTTCGCCCGCGCGCGCCGCCTCGATGGTGGCGTTCAGCGCCAGCAGGTTGGTCTGCGCGGCGATGTCGGAGATCATCGCGACGATGCCGTCGATGCGGGCCGCGGCCTCCGACAGCTCGGAGACGATCGCCGCGGTCTGCTCGGTCTCGCCCACCGCCGAGTGCGACATGTGGGCGGAGCGTTCGACCTGCCGGCCGATCTCGCTGACCGAGGCGCCGAGCTGCTCGGCGGACGCCGCGACCGAGGTGACGTTGGCGGCGGCCTCCTCGGCTCCCGAGGCGACGACGGCGGATTGCGAGGAGGTCTGCTGGGCGGTCGCGGTGAGCTGCTGGGCTGTCGCCTGCATCTCGGTCGCGGCGGAGGACACCATGTTGACCACGCCGCCGATCGCCTTCTCGAAGTCGTCTGCGAGCTTCATCGACGTGCGCTTGCGCTCCTGCGCCGCAGCGTCCGCCGCGATGCGCTGACGCTCCGCGTCCTCGGCGGCTTTTGTCGCCACCATCTCGCGAATGCCCTCGACTGCGCGTCCGACCGCGCCGATCTCGTCGCCGCGACGTGCCTCGTCGATCGACGCGCCGACATCTCCGCGGGCCATCCGCTGCAGCACGTCCACGAGACGGCCGAGCGGCTTCGTGATGCTCAAGACGACCATCACAGCGATGGCGAAGCCCGCAAGCACGCCGGCTCCGCTCACCGAGATCAGCGTCCAGCGGGTGGAGTTCGTCTGAGCGTTCAACCTGTCGGAGCCCTCGTCGACATAGGCCGCGATGTCGTCGCCCAGCTTCGTGGACGACTGCGTGAGCTCCTCGAAGACCGGATCTACCTCGCGATGCACCATGTTAAGCGCGTCCTGGGTTTGATCCGTGCGCGATAGCTCCCAAGCCTTCGTCAGTCTCGTCGAGAACAGATCGAAGTTCTTCTGAAGATCGTCCACCCTTCCTGCAAACGACGGAGCCTGGTCGCGGATGCTCGTCAGAATCTGGGCGCCGAGCGCCTTGGCGGCCGCGAAACGGGCCTCCGCGGCCGTGACCTGCGCCGTTTCCGTCTCGGCGATGGCGCGATAGAGCGCGTAGTTCATCTCGAAGACGGCGCGATTCACCCGGCGGGCCGAAGAGGCCGCCTTGGTTTCCTGGGCGATGAAGGCGCGGTAGCTGTCGTCGATCGACGTCATCTGCGACGCCGCAAACCATATGCAGCCAGCGATCACGGCGCCGATCAGGGCGATGACGGCCGTCAACTTATAAAGAATATTTACTTTCGCCAGCATGGAATTTGCCTGTCTACGGACATCTCTTAAGCGCGATAATCTGTCCGTAAACAGTTAATAAGTCCGTGTATCCAAGTATTATTGTCGTACGACAATGCAGCGGCTATCCCGTCTGCGGGGTCAGCACGCGGACGCCGCCGGCCCGGCATTTCGCCGCGAACTCGGGCGGCGGCGCGCCGTCGGACACGATCGCGTCGACAGCCGAGAGCTGGCAGACCTTTACCGGGGCCTCGCGGCCGAATTTGGTGGCGTCCGCGATGATCCAGGTCTCCTGCGCCTGCTGCAGGGCCGCGCGGGCGAACTCGGCCTCGAACAGATGGAAATCGCCGAGTTCGCCGCCGAGCGTGATGCCGCCGACCGAGATGAAGGCGTAGCGCACCTGGAACTGCCGGACGAACTCGATCGCGGAGGGGCCGATCGCCGAGCCGTCTTCGCCCGAGAGCTCGCCGCCGGCGAAGAACACCCGGTTGCCGTTCCGCGAGGCCAGGCGATAGGCGATCTGGACCGAATGGGTGACGACCGTCAGGCGGGAGTGCGAGGCGAGCGCATCGGCGACGTAGGCGGAGGTCGTGCCGTTGTCGAGGATCAGGCTGTCGCCGTCGCGGACCCGATCGCGCACGATGCGGGCGAGGGCCCACTTGGCCTCGTGGTTCACCTGCATGCGTCGCTGGAACGGCGGCTCGTCCACCGCTTCCGGCAGCATGACGCCGCCATGGAAGCGCAGCAGGGCGCCGTCGTCGATCAGCGGCTGGACGTTGCGCCGGATCGTCTCGGTAGAGACCGCGAGCCGCACGGCGAGCTCGGCGATGCTGAAGCTGCCGTTCGCCCGGACGGCCTGCAGGATGTCGTTCTGGCGCTTCAGCGACATTGCAGGTCTCGCGGGGCTCTGAGCGGGGCGACGCTTTCCCCAGAACCTAGGCGCAAAGCCTCGTCGCCGACAGCCAAAACGTCGTACCGGGCGCCGGATTGCGTGGCGATGCGCGGGTTCAGCCGGCCATGGCCTCAAACTCGGCGTGCGCCCGCTCGAACCGCGCCAGGTTTTCGGCGGTGTAGGCGCGGTAGTCGAAGTCGATCCTCGACTCGCTCTCGGAGACCATGCTCCACAGCGCCTCGCGCAGCAGCGAGGCGACGAGCATCGCCTGCAGCCGCAGCCGCAGGCGGTCGTCGGGCGCGCGCCCGTAGTAGATCGCGAGCAGTTCGTCGCGCTGCGCCGGGCTGAAGCCGTTGTTGGAGGCGAGGCCGCCGAGGTCGAACAGCGGCGTGTTGAAGCCGCCGTAGTCCCAGTCGATCAGCCAGAGCCGTTCGCCGTCGTCGAGGAAGTTGCCGGGCAGCAGGTCGTTGTGGCCGAAGACGATCTCGGTGGGTCCGAGCGTCGCCTCGAGCCGCTCGGCGACGGCCGCGTAGCGGGGGAGATCGCCCGCCAGCCGGTGGGCGCGGTTGCGCAGGGCGTGGACGTAGGAGCGCAGGATGTGGAAGGTCCAGAAGGCCAGCGCCGGCCCGCGGATCTCGCGCGTCACCTCCCGGTGGGCGCGGTGGACCAGCTCGGCCACCCGCGGCAGGTGGTCCCGCACGTCCTGTTCGGTGAAGGTGCGGGCCTCGATGTAGTCGATGACGATCAGGCCCGGCTCGAAATGGCGCAGCGCGGGCGAGACGCCGGCGCGCTCCGCCGCCAGCGCCGCCGCGCGCTCGTTGAAGCGCATGACGTTGTGCGCCGGGATGTCCTCGCCGAGCCGCACCACGAAGCGTGCGCCGCCGTCCTCCACCATGAAGTTGCTGTTGGTGATGCCGCCCGCGAGCGGCTGCGGGTCGACCTTGCCCGTCCACAGCGGCAGCGCGCGGATGCGGTCGAGCGCGGTCGTCGTCACGCGGCGAGCCCCGTGCGCCGGCGCAGGCGTTCGGCGGCCGCCGAGATCAGCCGGTCGGCCACCATGCCGATGAAGGCGACGCAGACGCCGGCGACCAGCCCGCGGCCGACGTCGGCTTTCGACAGCGCCATGTAAGTCTCCTGGCCCAGATCGCGCGTGCCGACGAGCGCGGTGATCACGAGCATGGACAAGGCCAGCATGATCGTCTGGTTGAGGCCAAGCAGAATGTCGGGCGCCGCCAGCGGCAGGCGGATGCGGGTGAGCAGCTGCCGGCGGCTGCAGCCGGTCATCTGGCCCGCCTCGATCAGCGCGACGGGTACGCGGCGCACGCCGTGGGCGGTGTAGCGGATCGCCGGCGCGACGGCGTAGAGCACGATCGCGATCAGCGCGGTGAAGTCGCCGACCCGGAACAGCATCACGATCGGGATCAGGTAGATGAAGGCCGGCAGCGTCTGCAGCGTGTCGATGACGGCTTCGACCACGCGCCACAGCCGAGGGCGATTGGCGGCGGCCACGCCGATCGGCACGCCGATCGCGAGGGAGATGACCACCGCGACCCCGCAGAGGTAGACGGTCAGCATCGAGGTCTGCCACAGGCCGACGACCGCCAGGAACAGCGTCATCGCGCCGGTGGTCAGCGCCAGCCGGAGTCCGCCGAGCCGCCAGCCGGCGAGCGTGACCAGCGCCACGACCCAGGGCCAGGGCAGGGCGAGCATGAAGCGCTTCACGGGCGTCAGCACATTGACGAGCGCCGCGGTGCGGATCGCGTCCAGCACGCTGAAGAAGTTGACGTTGATCCAGCTGACGAGCTGGCTCCAGTACGGCGCGGTGGAGAGCTTCCAGCCGTTGGGGTAGAGCGCGATCTCCGGCCAGACCGCCGCGGCGATCCAGAGACCGAGCGCGGCGACGAGCGCGGCCCTCACCGCGAGACGCCGGCCGCCCGCCCCGGCGCCGTCTTCCTTCGCCACGCGCTCGGCGCGCTGCGCCATCCCCTGCGCGAAGCGGTCGAGCAGCACGGCGAGCACCGTGATGGCGAGGCCCGCCTCCAGCCCGCCGCCGATGTCGAGCCGCCGCAGCGCCGCCAGCACGTCCCAGCCGAGGCCGCCGGCGCCGATCATCGAGGCGATGATGACGACGTTGAGCGAGAGCATGATCACCTGGTTCACGCCCACCATCAGCGCCGGCAGCGCGCTCGGCACGAGCATCTTCCAGGTGATCTGGCGCCGGGTGCAGCCGGACATGATCCCGAGCTCGCGGATCTCCACCGGGACGGCGCGGATCGCGACGATCGTCACCCGCACCATCGGGGGCAGGGCGTAGATCACCGTCGCGACCATCGCGGAGGCGGGGCCGAAGCCGAACAGGATCAGCATCGGCAGCAGGTAGGCGAAGACCGGCATGGTCTGCGCCATGTCAAGCAGCGGCGACATCAGCCGCTCGAGCGTTCGCCAGCGGACGCAGGCGAGGCCGATCAGCAGGCCGCTGGCCGCCCCGATCACGCTCGCGACCAGCACCGAGGCGAGCGTGATCATGGCGCTCGCCCACTGGCCGAAGACGGCGAGATACAGCAGCCCGGCCGCCATGCCGAAGGCGAGCCTGCGCCCGCCGACGGCGTAGGCCGCGGCGGAGCTCGCCAGGATCATCGCGAACCACGGGATCGGCGGCGCGATGGTCGTCGCGCTCGCGCCCGCGCCCTGCACGACGCCGGTCGCGAGCACCGCCTTCGCCGCGAACAGCACCGCGTCGAGCGCGCTCGCGACGCCGCGGGTGAGGTCGCGCACGGTGAACAGGCCGAGTGACGCGGTCTCCATCAGCCATTTCATGAAGGCCGAGATCCACGCCGGCAGCGGCGCCTGCCATGCAAGCGGGTATTTCCACGCCCAGGCCGGCAGCGCGCTCGTCGGCAGCGAGACGAGGACCGCGGTGACGAGGACGAGCGCCAGCGGAACGGCGAAGCGCAGCAGGGGGACGCCCGCACGCGGCGCCGGCGCCGGATGCGTCGCGGCGGCGACGCTCATGCCGCGGCGGCCTTCCGCTCGCGGCCGACCAGAACGTCGATCATCGCGAGCCGGTCGACCACCCCGATCACCGCGCCGCCGTCGACCACGGCGAAGGGCCGGTCGGCGGCCTCGACCTCGTGGGCGAAGGAGGCGATGCGCGCGCGGGCCTCGACGCGGCCGGCGAAATCGGCCCCGGACGGCGCGGGGGCCATCACGGCGCGCGCGGTCAGGATCTTGGCGCGCGGCGCCTCCTGGGTGAAGGCGCGGACGTAGTCGGTCGCGGGGTGGAGCACGAGCTCCTCGGCCGTGCCGATCTGCTCGATGCGCCCATCCTTCATGATGGCGATGCGATCCGCGATGCGCACCGCCTCATCGAAGTCGTGGGTGATGAAGACGATCGTCTTCTTGAGCAGGCCCTGCAGCCGCAGCACCTCGTCCTGCATCTCGCGGCGGATCAGCGGATCGAGCGCCGAGAACGGCTCGTCGAGGAACCAGAGGTCGGGCTTCACCGCGAGCGAGCGGGCGATGCCGACCCGCTGCTGCTGGCCGCCGGAGAGCTCGCGCGGGAAGCGGCCCTCGCGGCCGGAGAGGCCGACGAGCCGGATCATCTCCAGCGCCTTGGCCTCGCGCTCCGCCTTCCTCACGCCCTGCACGTCGAGCGGGAAGGCCACGTTGCCGAGCACGGTAAGATGCGGCAGCAGCGCGAAGTTCTGGAACACCATGCCCATCTGGTGCCGGCGGATCTGCAGGAGGTCGCCCTCGGCCATCGCGTTGAGGTTCTTGCCTTCGAACAGCACTTCCCCGGCGCTCGGGGGCGTGAGGGCGGAGAGGCAGCGGACCAGCGTGGACTTGCCCGATCCCGACAGCCCCATGATCACGAAGGTTTCGCCGCGGGCGATCTCGAGGTCGACGTCGCGGACGGCGGAGACGACGCCCGCGGCCGAAAGCTCCTCCGGCGCGCCGGCGAAACGCCCGTCGCGAACGAAGCGCGAGGCCTTGGCTCCGTAGAGCTTGGCGACGCCTCTGCAGGCGAGGATGGGGTGGCTCATCGACAGCTCCCGCGACGGCTGCTGACACGTCCCGCCCGGATCCTGCGACGCCGGGCGGGGACACGCGTTACGATCGAGGCGAAGAGCCTACTTCAGCCACGCGCTCCAGACGGCCTCGTTCTTGGCCACCCAGTCGGCCGCGACCGCCTCGACCTTCTCGCCGTCGATGTCGACGCGGGCCGCGAGCTCGCCGATGCCCTTGTTGTCGAAGGCGTAGGCTTTCACCGCCTTGTAGGCGGTCGGCCACTTGTCCTTCATGCCGGTCCAGACCGCCTTGTAGATCGGGCCGACGGGCTTGGCGCAGTCGTACTTGGCCTCCTTGTTGGAGCCCCACGCGGGGTCCTCGTAGCAGGCCTTCTCGTACTTCGGGAACTCGACCCACTCGCCCTCGTACTTGATGGGGGCCCAGTGCGGCGCGTAGATCCACAGCAGCACCGGCGCCTTGCGCTCATAGGCGCTCTTCAGCTCGGCGAAGAGGGCCGCGTCGGTGCCGGCGTGCACCACCTCGAACGGCAGGTCGAGCGCCTGGATGCGCTCCTCGTCGTAGCCGCCCCAGGTCACGGGGCCGCCGAGGTAGCGGCCCTTGGGCGCGGTCTCGGGCATCGAGAAGGCCTCGGCGCAGTCCTTCAGCGCCTTCCAGTCCGGCAGGCCGGGGCACTTCTCCTTCATGTAGGACGGGTACCACCAGTCCTCGCGCGCCTGCATGCCGGTTTCGCCGACGTTCTCCACGCCGCCGGCGTCGATCGCGGCGTCCATCGCCTCCTTGGCGGTGGTCGCCCAGACCTCCATCGCGACGGTGAGGTCGCCGGTTCGCATCCCCGCGAACTGCGCGAGATAGTCCGCCGGCACGTACTGGACGGTGTAGCCGGCCTTCTCGAGCACGCCGCCCATGATGTGCGCGGTGAGGAGCTGGCCGGTCCAATCGTTCAGTGTGATCTTGATCGGGTCCTTGGACTCGGGCGCGGCGGCGGCCGCGGCGGAGGCGAAGGCCACCGCGCTGGCCGCGATCAGGCTCGTCAGAATGCGTCGCATGTCGGTCCTCCTCGGGACGTCCGGACTTGGCCAGCAGCGTAATGCAGGTTCGATGCCAGAGGGAAGGAAACTCCACACCGGACGAGGGTTTCTGTTGACGTCCGAGGCTTTCTTCCGAAGAAAAAAGTTCGCGCGCAGGGCAATTCAGCTCGGGGCGCCTCGTCCTGCGGCGCCCCGGCCGATCACGCGCCTGTTACGCGAGCATGCGCCGCATCTCGGGATCGTACAGCGGCGCGAGATGGACCGTCGCCGGCACGCGCACGGTGGCGACGTCGAGCTCGTAGGCGCCGGACAGGACGAAGGCCTCGTCGAGGCCGCCCTCCGGCTGGCGCACGTAGCCGTAGCCGATCGGCTTGCCGAGAGTGTGCCCGAACCCGCCGCTCGAGAGCCAGCCGACCCGTTCGCCGTTCCGGTAGATCGTCTCCCGGCCGAGCAGCACGATCGACGGGTCGTCGACGGTGAATCCGGCGAGCCGTTTCTTCAGTCGCTGGCCCTGCGCGGCGCGCAGCGCGTCGCGGCCGAGGAAGTCGGCGGTCTTGCCGAGCGCGACCGCCCAGCCGAATCCGGCTTCGAACGGGGTGTGGTCCGGCCCGACGTCGGAACCTGACGCCCAGTAGCCCTTCTCCAGCCGCAGCGTCTCGATCGCCCGGTAGCCGGCGTTGGCGATCCCGAGGTCCGCCCCCGCCGCCATCAGCGCGTCGTAGACCGTGGCGGTGAACTCGACCGGCAGGTGCAGCTCGAAGCCGAGCTCGCCGACATAGGTGACGCGCAGCGCCAGCGTCGGCGCGCCGGCGACGTTGATTCTCTTGGCGCGGGCGAACGGGAAGCCGTCGTTCGAGACGTCGTCGGAGCAGACGCGCTCCAGCGTGCGCCGCGCGTTCGGGCCCATCAGGCTGAGCACGCCGTAGGCCGAGGACACGTCGATCAGGTGGGCGTCGAGACCTTGGGGCGTGTTCCGGCGGAGCCAGTCGAAGTCCTTGGTGGCCGCGCCCGTGCCGGCGACCAGGTAGTAGTCGTCGGGCGCGACGCGGACCGCGGTGAGATCGCACTCGACCCCGCCGCGGGCGTTCAGCATCGGCGCGACCGTGATCGTCCCCGGCGCGTAGGCGAGGTCGGCGGCGCTGAGCCAGGACAGCGCGGCCTCGGCGTCGCGGCCCACCATGCGGAACTTGGCGAAGGAGGTCTGGTCGAACAGGCCGACCGCCTCGCGCACCGCGGCGTGCTCGCGGGCGACCGCGTCGGTCCAGTTCGGCCGGCCGAAGGTGTAGCGATCCCTGGCCTCTTCGCCGGGCTGAGCGAACCAGTTCGGCCGCTCCCAGCCGAGCTTCTCGCCGAACACCGCTCCTTGCGCCCTCAGCCGGTCGTAGAGCGGCGAGCGCCGCAGCGGCCGGCCGCTTGCGTGCTCCTCGTGCGGCCAGGCGATGGTGTAGTGCTTGCCGTAGGCCTCCAGCGTGCGCTCGCGCACCCAGGCCACGTCCTGATGATTGCGGCCGAAGCGCAGGATGTCGACGGGCGCGAGATCGTAGGGCGCGCGGCCGCCGGCGATCCACTCCGCCAGCGCCTTGCCCGCGCCGCCGCCCGAGGCGATGCCGAAGGCGTTGAAGCCGGCGCCGACAAAGAAGCCCGTCAGCTCCGGAGCCTGTCCGAGGATGAAGTTGCCGTCGGGGGTAAAGCTCTCCGGCCCGTTGATCAGCTCCTTGACGCCCGCTGTCTCCAGCGCCGGCACGCGGCCGAGCGCCAGCTCCATCAACTGCTCGAAGTGATCGAAGTTCGACTGAAGCAGCTGGAAGTTGAAGCCCTTCGGGAAGCCGTCGAGGCCCCACGCGATCGGGTTCGGCTCGTAGCCGCCCATGACCAGCCCGCCGACCTCCTCCTTGTAGTAGGTGAGCCGGTCGGGATCGCGCAGAGTCGGCAGCGTCGAGGTCACCCCCTCGATGCGGTCGGTGATCATGTACTGGTGCTCGACCGAGACGAGCGGCACGTTGACGCCCGCCATGCGGCCGACCTTGCGCGCCCACTGGCCCGCGCAGTTCACCACGATCTCGCAGGCGATCGGGCCGCGGTCGGTCTCGACGGTCGTGACGCGGCCGTTCGCGATCCGGAAGCCCGTCACCTCCGTGTCCTCGAGGATGCGCGCGCCGTGCATGCGCGCGCCCTTGGCGAGCGAGCCGGTGATGTCGGAGGGGTTGGCCTGGCCGTCGGTCGGCAGGAAGGCCGCGCCGATGACGTCGGAGACGTCCATCAGCGGCCAGAGGTCCTGCGCCTCCTGCGGGCTCAGCAGGTGCATCTCGAGGCCGAAGGAGCGCGCGGTCGTGGCCTGCCGCTTCACCTCGGTCCAGCGCTCCTGCGTGCACGCAAGCCGCAGGCCGCCGTTCATCTTCCACCCGGTGGCGAGCCCGGTCTCCTGCTCCAGCGTCTGGTAGAGCTTCACGCTTTCGCCGAGCAGCTGGGTGATGTTGGCGTTCGAGCGCAGCTGCCCGACGAGGCCGGCGGCGTGGAAGGTCGAGCCGGAGGTTAGCTTGTGCCGCTCCAGCAGCACGACGTCCTTCAGGCCGAGCTTCGCCAGGTGGTAGGCCGTGGAGGCTCCGATGATGCCGCCGCCGACGATGACGATCTGAGCCTGAGTCGGGAAATCCGCCATGCGCGCGCCCTGCCGTGGAAAGGTCTCGCGCGCCGCCCGCCGCGGCGCACGTCGACGTTCCTCTCGTGGCGTCGGCTTAAAGTCAACGTAAATCCACACGAAACAACAAATTGATGTGGTGACGCGTGGAACAAGGGCGTTGCCGGCGTCGCTCCGGCTCCCTCATCAGGCCGATGACAAAACGCCCCGCTGTGGCGTATGTCTGCGCCGGGGGCCCGTAGCTCAATTGGTTAGAGCCGACCGCTCATAACGGTCTGGTTGTCGGTTCAAGTCCGGCCGGGCCTACCATTTCAAATCAAGCACTTACCCGACTGTCGGATGAAGCCCTTTGTCTTCGCGGTGAGCGATGGCGGCTCGGAGATCCTTAAGGTCGCGGCGAGCGCGTCCTGGACGGGCGGCGCGTCCGCCCTTCTCCTTCCGCGTCGGCTGGGTCCGGTCGGCCGCGTAGGCCTGACAGGTGCGGACGTTGACCCCGGAGAGCATTCGGTCGCCAAGGCCATGGAGGAGCACACGCTGCTCTTCGCCATGAACAGCGAGCCGTTGCCCAACATCCATGGCGGCCCATTGCGCCTCGTCGTGCCCGGCTGGCCGGCGTCGGCCTCTCACAAGTGGCTGACGCGGATCACGCTGCGCGACAAGGAGCATGACGGGCAGGGCATGACTGGCCGCTACTACGGTATGCCCGAGCAGCCGCTGATCCCCGGCTCGAAGGGCGACGGCGTGAAGTTCAAGATCCTGGAGTCGACGCCGATCCGGGCGGCGACGACCTCGCCTGCGAACGGAACCCAGATGCCCGCCGGGGCGCGTGGGTTGAAGCTGTGCGGCGTCGCCTGGGGTGGGACGTGCCCGTCAAGCGCACCGACGTCACGATCGACGGCGGCCAGACCTGGATCGAGGCCAAGCTCACGCCGGTGAAGAACCGCTACGACTGAAACCGCTGGACGCTCGACGTGACGCTTCCATAGGAGGGTTATTTCGAGGTCTTTGCGCGGGCGACCGACGCGAACGGCAAGACCCAACCGACGCTCGCCACCAACTGGAACCCGCAGGGCTATGGCGGCGACGCGCAGCATCGCATCGCGGTGATGGTGGGCTGAGCCGATGCGATACCGCGACGCCTTTTTCGCTGCCGCGCTCATGCTCGGCGCGCCGGGACCCACCATGGCGCAATCGACGGCCCGCGGAGGAAAGCGCCGAACAGTTTCCGGCCGGCCCCGGCTGGGACGAGGCCTTCGGCATGTGCTCGGCTTGCCACGCCTACAAGCTGGTGGCGGCGCGGGCCATGAGCCGGGAGCGGTGGGACAAGACCATGACGCTCATGCCCGACAAGCACGGGATGCCGGAAGCTCGAGGGCGAGGACCGCAAGGTAATCCCCGATTATCTGGCGCGACGCATCCGCCGAAGAAAGCCAAGGGAACCGGCGTTCTCGAAATCCCTTTCGCGCCACGGTGAATGTTCGGAGATCCTGGCCGCCGCGAACGCCGCGAGCAGGATCTCAAGCGTTCGGCTCTGTGGGATCGAATGTGCTGACCTCCGCCGCAAGCTCCGCGATCGCGGATTGCAACGCCGTCATCTTGCGGGCCTTGTAGACCACCGAGAACGGCATTCTCGGTGGTTTGGGGCTGGACGGCACGATCACGAGTTCGCCAGAGGCGAGTTCGGACGCGTAGCACATCGGTGGCAGGAGGCTCACGCCGACGCCCGCGGCGGTCAGCATCGCCAGCACCGTCATGGAGTTGCAGAGGTCCGGCCGCTGGGTCGAGCCGCTCTCCGCCAGCCATGACGACACGGTTTCGAAATGAACCGAATTCTCGCCGAGCGACAGAATGCGCAGTTCGGCGAAATTCGACGCGACCATTGGTCGTTCGCCAAGAGGAAAACCTTTTCCCGCCATCCAGGTGAACTGGACCTCGCCGAGCGAGCGCGTGATCAGCCCGACGTCAAAGGCCGGTCCCGGAATGAACGCGATGTCGAGATCGCCAGAGACCAACCGACTGCGCAGCGGGCTGGTCAGCGAGATGTCCAGCTCGAGCGTGACCTGGGGATAGCGCTCACGCAGCGTCGCGGCGAAACGCGGCAGCCACGTCATGGCGACCAACTCGGCGACGCCGACCCGAACGAGGCCGGACAATTCCTGGCTCGGCCCGATGTGCCTGCGGATGTCGTCCTGAAGAGCGAGCGCGCGTTCGGCGTAGCCGACGAGTTCACGACCTTTGGCTGTAACGGTTGCTTTGCGCTGGCTGCGGTCGAACAGCGTGACTCCGAGATCCTGTTCGAGTTCTTGGATGCGCGCGGAGATTGTCGACTGCGTCGCATTAAGTTTCTTCGCAGCCGCAGCAAAGCTGCCGAGGCTAACGATTTCGACGAATGTCTGAAGCTGACGGAAGTTCATGAAGAGCGACGCCTAACATCGAATATCCCGAAGCATAAGGATCGAAATTAATCGGTTTCAATCGAAATTTTCGGATCATAAGGTTTTGTCAGATCAGGCGACTGAACGACCTGATCATGAGAGACGCACGCCCGTTCTTTCTGCATTGCCGCCGGAAGCTGTGCCGTCGCGCCCGCGCGCCGGCCTGAGTTCGTGCGACCTCGCGACCCCGAGAACTGCGGCGCCTGGGTGAGGATACGGTCCCTGCGGGGACGTGAGGAGGACTCTATGGCAGCGCAGCCAGCAGCCGTGGCTGACGGCGACACGGACAAACAAGCAAGGCGGGCCGTGATCGCGTCGACGGTCGGCACGATGATCGAGTGGTACGACTTCTATCTTTACGGCCTCGCGGCCGCGCTGGTGTTCAGCAAGCTCTATTTCCCTTCGAGCGACCCCTATTCGGCGACGTTGCTGTCGTTCTCCACCATGTTCGTTGGCTTCGTGGCGCGCCCGCTCGGCGCCATCCTGTTCGGCCATTGGGGCGACCGCATCGGCCGCAAGACGACGCTCGTCGTCACGCTGCTTCTCATGGGCGTCAGCACCGTGATGATCGGCCTGCTGCCGACCTACGAAACGATCGGCGTTTGGGGCGCAGTCGGGCTCGTGGTCCTTCGCGTGTTCCAGGGCATCGGCGTCGGCGGCGAATGGGGCGGCGCGGTCGCGGTCGCGACCGAATGGTCGAAGTTCAACAAGAGCCGCGGCCTCGCGGCCAGCTGGCCGCAGTTCGGCTCTCCGCTTGGCATGCTGATGGCGGTCGGCGCGCTGACGCTCACGGCCCAGTTCGGCGACGCCGCCTGGTTCGAACGCATCGGCTGGAGAATCCCGTTCCTGATCAGCGCCGTGCTGATCGGCGCCGGGCTGTACATCCGCCTTGGCGTGCTCGAGACGCCGGTGTTCCAGAAGATGCAGAAGGAGAACAAGCTCGCCCAGGCGCCGGTGATGGAGGCCATCCGCGGCTACTGGAAGCAGATCCTCCTGACTTGCCTTATCCGCACCGGCCAGCAGGCGCCGTTCGTGATCTTCACGACGTTCCTACTGTCCTACGGCACGAAGCAGCTCGGTTTTGAACGACAGTTCTTGTTTAATTGCGTGCTGGTCGCCTGCGTGTTCTCGCTCTTCGCCAATCCGTTCTTCGGCTGGGCGTCGGACAAAATCGGCCGCAAGCGGATGTACGTGATCGGGGCGGCGACGATGCTCGCCTTCGCGTTCCCCTACTTCTGGATGCTCGACAGCAAGATCCCGGCGCTGGTGATTTTCGCGATCGTCATCTCGATCCCGATCCACGACATGCAGTGGGCGCCGCTCGCGGCCTTCACGACCGAGAGCTTCCCGCCGAGCGTGCGCTATTCGGGCTCCTCGATCGGGTACCACCTAGCCTCGCTGACCTCGGGCGGACCGGCTCCGCTGATCTGCGCCTACCTGCTGCACACCTACGGCACCTCGACGGCTCTCAGCGTCTACATCGCGGTGATCGCGGCCATAAGCCTCGTGTCCGCGATGCTGCTGAAGGATCGCTCGAAAACCGACTACGCGACCGATGAAGGCTGGGACCGGGAGGACGACTCAGCGTCCGCCCCGACATCCGCGCCCTCAACGCTCGTCCGTCCAAAGACGGTCTGACAGGTCGCGTCAGGCTGGCGGTCGACGGCGTCCCCGTCGACCGCCAGCGCCTTTGTCCGCATCGAATTTCTCGAAGAAAACTGATCGGAAACTCTCGTTTTCAATCGAAAAAGCTGACGCCTAGGCTCGTTGAACGCCCCGGCCGACCGGAAAGCGCCGCTGCTTTTGAGCGCGACGCATGGAGAACTTCATGACCGACACACTCTCGCCGCTCGACGCGGCCCTGCGGCAGCCGATGATGCTGGGCCTATTCCTGCCGATCCAGCAGGGCGCCTGGAGCCCATCGCTCGCACCGCGCGAGACGTCCTGGACGTTCGACTACAACGCCCGTTGCACGGTCATGGCCGAGAATCTCGGCTTCGACCTCGTGTTCGGCCTCGCGCAATGGATGGGCAAGGGCGGATATGGCGGCGAGATGAAGTTCCGCGAGAACGCCACCGACCCACTGCTCGTTACGGCTGGCCTCGCAGCCATCACCAAGCGAATCCTGCTCGTCTCGACGGTGCACATCCTCTACGGCTGGCACCCGCTGCATCTGGCCAAGTTCGGCGCCACCATCTCCGAGATGAGCGGGGGGCGCTGGGGCCTCAACATGGTGACAGGCTACAAGAAGAGCGAGTTCGAAATGTTCGGGCTCGATCAGATCGAGCACGACCACCGCTACGTCATGGCCGACGAGTTCGTGACCATGATGAAGCGGCTTTGGGCCGAGGACGAAAACCTCACCCATCACGGCCAGTTCTATAAGATGAACGACGCCTTCATCGCCCCGAAGCCCGCGGGCGCAAAGTGCATCCTGGTCAACGCGTCCTCGTCCGGAGCGGGGCTCGCCTATGCGGTCAAGCACTCCGACCTGATCTTCGTGACAAGCCCGGCCGGGGCTAATCTCGACCGCGCCTGCGAGGCGCTTCCCGCGCATACGGCCAAGATCAAGGCCGCCGCAAAGGACATGGGGCGCGACGTAAAGATCCTGCTCAACCCGCACGTCATCTGCCAGGAGACCGAGGAAGAGGCCTGGGCGCAGTATCATTCGATCCTGAACAACGCCGATCCCGTCGCGGCCCAGAACTTCTACCAGACGTTCACGGGCGGCGATCAGGCGTCGTGGCGCGGGGCCACCAAGGACGACTGGACCGTCGGGGGCAACGTCCACATCGTTGGCACGCCGGCGCAGGTGGTCGACGGCTTCAAGCGGCTGCAGGCGGCCGGCATCGATGGCGTGCAAGTCAATTTCTACGACTTCATCCCCGACCTGACCTTTTTCGGCGAGCGCGTGCTGCCGTTGATGCGCCAGGCCGGACTACGGCTCGACACGCCGCTTGCGGCCGCGGCCTGACATGGACGCGCAGGTCTCCGCCGGGGCGTCCGTCCCGGCGGACGAAGAGCCGGCCGTCAGCCCGTCCGACTTCCGCAGCTTCGCCGACCAGTTCGCGACCGGCGTCGCGGTCGTGACCGCAAGCGGACCCGAGGGTGAGAAATCGGGCGTCACCATCACCGGCGTCACCTCGCTCTCGCTCGATCCGCCGCTCTATCTCGTCTGCCTCGACAACGGCTCGAACACGCTCGGCCTCGTGCGCGAGGCCAAAGCCTTCGCGCTGCATTTCCTGACGAAGGACCAATCAGACATCTCCCGCGTCTTCGCCTCGAAGCAGGCCGACAAGTTCTCGGGCGTCGGCCATGCGATCGGCGAGACCGGAAGCCCGATCATCCATGGCGTTCTGGCGGCTGCCGAATGCGTCGTCTTGCGGATCACCGCCATAGGCGACCACACCATCGTCGTCGGCGAGGTGAAGGCCACGACCGTCAATGGCGGTGAGCCGCTGCTCTATCACCGCGGCGCCTATGCGGCGCTCGAAGGCGGTTCCTGACAGCTCCTCGGACATCGAGTTTGTCGAACAAACTCGATCGAAAACTCTCGTTTTCAATCGAAATCCTCGTCGAATAACATTTCCTCAACGCCGGATCGGACAGCCCGAATCCGGCCCGCAGAAGCGCCGCCTCAAGACGGCGCGCCGTATCAGGAGGAGTTCTCCCATGTCCGCCTCGGCCATCACCGCGACCGATCTTCGAACCTTCGCGGGACAATTCGCGACCGGCGTCGCGGTCGTCACCACGAAGAGCAGCGAAGGCGAGCTCGCCGGCGTCACCATCAACGCCGTGACGTCGCTCTCGCTGACGCCGCCGCTGTTCCTCATCTGCCTCGACCACAAGTCGAACACGCTGGGCGCGGTGCTCTCGAGCGGCAAGTTCGCGATCCATTTCCTCGCCAAGGGCCAGACCGAGGTCTCGCGGGTCTTCGCCTCGAAGAGCGCGGACAAATTCGCCGAGGTCGATTACGTCGCCGGCGAGAACGGCAGCCCGATCATTTCCGGCGTGCTGGCCGCGGCCGAATGCAGCCTCGCCGAGATGTGCCTGGGCGGCGACCACACGATCATCATCGGCCAGGTCGAGAAGGTCCACATCCACGGCGGCGAGCCGCTGCTCTATCACCGTGGGGCCTATGCGGCGCTCGACGAGAGGGTGGCGGCATGAGCGCGGCCTCGATGCTCCCCAAGCCGCTCGAAGGCCTGCGCGTCTTGGAATTCGCGCAGATCGCGGCCGGCCCTTTCACAGGAATGCTGCTCGCCGATCTCGGGGCCGACGTCGTCAAGGTCGAACGTCCGGACGGCGGTGACGGCATGCGCGGCTGGCCGCCGCTGCATCAGGGCGACGGCGGAGCCGACGACGTCTATTCCGGCAACTTCACCTCGCTCAACCGCAACAAGCGGTCAGTCGCGCTCGACATCAAGAACGAGGATGATCTCGCCAAGCTCTATGCGCTGGTCGAGAACGCCGACGTGTTCATCGAGAACTTCCGCCCCGGGGCGCTCAAGCGCGCGGGGCTCGGCTACGGCCAGCTCAAGGCCCGGAATCCGCGCCTCGTCTACTGCTCGATCACCGGCTACGGCCAGACCGGGCCCTACGCGCTGAAAGGCGCCTTCGACGTTACGGCGCAGGCGATGAGCGGTCTGATGAGCGTGACGGGCGAGGAGAACGGTCCGCCGGTGAAGTGCGGCGTGCCGGTCGGAGACTTCGCCACCGGCCTCTACGCCGGCTATGTGATCCTGGCCGCCGTCATGCGCGCGCGCCAGACCGGCAAGGGAGCGCAAATCGACTGCTCGATCCTCGGCTCGCTGCTCGGCGTCTCGGCGCTCCAAACCAGCGAATATTTCGGCACCGGCAAGGCCCCGAAGCGGCTCGGTTCGGCCCATCCGCGCAACGCTCCCTATGCGGGCTTCCAGGGCTCCGACAAGCCGTTCACGATTGCGGCCGGCAATGACAAGCTCTGGCGCGACACCTGCGCGATCGTCGGCCGACCTGACCTGCCGGACGATCCGCGCTTCGCAAGCCAAGGG
Organism: Methylopila capsulata; assembly: GCF_016907975.1. Taxonomy (GTDB): domain Bacteria; phylum Pseudomonadota; class Alphaproteobacteria; order Rhizobiales; family Methylopilaceae; genus Methylopila; species Methylopila capsulata. The sequence continues at coordinate 188,216 of NZ_JAFBCY010000003.1, read as the reverse complement.
CTCCGAGCCAAGAACCAGGATGCGCTGGCGAAGATCCTGCAACCGATCTTCTCGACCCGAACGGCCGAGGAGTGGCTGACCGATCTCGACGCGAAGGGCATCCCCTGCGCGCCGATCAACGACTTCGCCGAAATCCTCTCCGACCCGCATGTTCGCGAGGCCGGCTGGGTTCAGGAGGTCGGCATGCCGAACGGGGCCAGGGCCGAGACGGTCGGCTTCCCCATCGGCATGAGCGAATACGCGTTCGAGATCACGCGCACGCCGCCGCATCTCGGCGAGCATAATGACGAGGTTTTGGGCGAGTGGACGGAACGGCGTTTGGCGAAAGCCCTGTGAGCATCGCGATCACAGCCGACGGCGCGCTCCGCACGCTCAAGATCGACCGCCCGAAAAAGGCGAATGCCCTCGACGACCTGACCGTCGAGGCTCTGCGAGAAGCCGTCGTGGAAGCCAGCCGGTCTGCGTCGCCATTCGCCCTGGCGAGCGATGGCAAGGTGTTCTGCGGCGGCTTCGACTTCACCGACGTCGAGAACCAGAGTCACGGCGATCTGCTGAAGCGCTTCGTCGATATCGAGGCGCTGTTGCAGGCGGTCGCCTATGCGCCGGTGGCGACTATCGCGCTGGTGGGCGGCGCGGCCTTCGGGGCCGGCGCAGACCTTGCCGCCGCCTGCACGTATCGGATCGCGTCTCCAAACGCGACGTTCCGCTTTCCAGGCTTCCGTTTTGGCGTCGCTCTCGGCACGCGGCGGCTTTTAAACCTCGTCGGGACCGACACCGCGCGCGCGATCCTGCTTGAGAACAAGACGGTGACGGCGGAGGAGGCGCTGAAGCTCGGCCTCGTCACCCATGTCGTCGAGCAGAGCGAATTCGAGGCGACCGCCGCGGCGCTGCTGGAGGCTCATCGTGGCCTCTCGGCGGAGTCGACGGCGAGAATTCTCACCTTCACGACGCCCGACACACGCGACGCCGATCTGGCGGATCTCGTCCGCTCCTTGGCGCCGTCCGGTCTGCATGAGCGCATCGCCCGCTATCGTGCCGGACACCGCTGAGGCTCAAACTTCGACCGCGTCGCGCAGCGCTTCAGGCGACATGCGCGCAGGGATCGGCTGCCTGCTGTTCGCGGCGATCGGCTGGGGCCTCAACTGGCCGATCATCAAGCTGCTTCTGCGCGACTGGCCGCCGCTGTTCTCTCGTGGCTCCGCCGGCCTGTTGGCGGCCGCGGCCCTCTTCGCCTATGCGGCGCTGAAGCGCGACCGGCTCGGCGTGCCCGCAGGCTCCTGGGGCAAGCTGATCGTCCTCTCCTTCACCAACGTCTTCGCCTTCATGGGTTTTTCGGCCATCGCGCTGCTCTGGCTGACGCCGGGCGAAGGCGCGCTGCTGGTCTACACGATGCCGCTCTGGGCGACGCTCATCGCCTGGCCAATCCGTGGCGCTCGGCCGGGCGCGCGGGCGATCATGGCGCTTGGCCTCTGTTTCGCCGGGACGCTGGTGCTGTTCTCGGACAGCGTCGCGACGCTGTCCGGCGACAAGCTTCCCGGCATCCTGCTGTCCCTCGCGGCCGCTGTCCTGTTCGCGCTCGGCACGGTGGCCGCGAGCGAGACACGGCCGATGCTGCCCGTCGTGTCGACCGCATGGCAGGTGCTGCTTGGCTCGGTCCCGATGGTCGGCTTAAGCCTCGCCTTCGAGCAGCCGCATCCCGCCCGCCTCTCCGGCCTCGGCTTCGTGGCCTGGGCCTATATGGCGACGGTGCCGATGGGGCTCTGCTATCTCGCATGGTTCGGCGCGGTGCGGCGTCTGCCCCCGATCGTCGCGACCACAGGGTCGCTGCTGGCGCCGATCGTCGGCGTGCTAGCTTCTGCGCCGATCCTCGGCGTCGCGCTCACCGTGCAGGATCTCGTGGCGCTGGCTCTGACGCTGACGGGCGTAGCGCTCGTGATCGTCCGGAGAGCGAAGTCCGCCTGACCTATTCGGCGGCTGGGCTGCGGGCGGTCTCATCCTCGTCTTGGCGGTCGTCGGCGGCCGCGCCTGAAACCCCGAGCTCGATGTGGCGAGCGAAGTGTTCGGCGGCCTGGGACAGTCCCTGCATTCGCCGCCAGAGCATGATGTCGACCTCCGGCAGTTCGGGGAGTCCGGAGTCAGGCGGCAACCGCTCGAGGCCGTTGACGTGGACCGAAGCCGACAGGACGATCACGGCCGCGTCCGCCAGCGCCATCGCCTGAAGTCCCGCGATGCTTTCCGACACGCAGGCGATGCGCCAGCCGACGCCCGCCTCGTTCAGAGCCGCGAGCGCGACGTCGCGGTAGAGGTTGCCCTCGGGCAGCATGGCGAGCGGCACGGGAGAGCGGCGGTGCGCCTCGCCGTTTACCGCGCCGAGCCAGACCAGCCGTTCCGAACGCAGCCGTGCGGCGTCGCCGGTCTTCGGTCCGACGCCCGGCATGCGGGTCGCGATCGCCACATCCACCAGGCCTGCGTCCATGTCGGCTGCGATCTGCCGCGACAACGAGCAGCGCACCGAGACCTCGACGCGCGGATAGGCGCGGCGGAAGCTCGCAAGCGTCTCGGGCAGCAGATAGGCGGCGTAGAGGTCCGGGCATCCGAGCGTGACGCGGCCGTCGATCTCCTCCGACGAGAGCTTCATCTGCGCCTCGTCGTGCATCTTCAGCACGGCGCGCGCGTAAGGCAGCAGAGTCTCGCCCTGTGGCGTCAGCCTCAGATGCCGGAGGTCGCTTTCGAACAATGGGCGGCCGGCGGCGTCTTCGAGCCGCTTGATCTGCAGGCTGATGGCCGGCTGCGTCCTGAACAGCATACGCGCCACGCGCGTCACGCTGCGCTCCTCGACCAGCAACACAAAGGTTCGGAGCAGAGAGATTTCGAGGGGTCTCGCCATGCAAGCTAAATATTATTTTGCTTTGTGCAAAGCAATATAAATTTGCGTTGATGTATCTTCGATCAATAAGATTGGAAGTGTCGAATAATACAGGATAATTATTAGGCTAATGCATAGAGTTATAGCAGTATTTGCTCGCGGAATGGGCAGTTGCCAGGCGGTGACTGGATCGCGTCTCGCGAGGCGCGCGTCGTGACCGCGGGCCCGCTGCTCGAAGTCCGCGACGTCGCCAAGCGCTTCGGTGGGCTCGCCGCGCTCGACGGCTGCTCGCTTGCTTTAGAGGCCGGGCAGGTCACCGGGCTCATCGGCCCGAACGGCGCCGGCAAGTCCACGCTGCTCAACGTCATGACCGGGCTCGTTCGCGCCGACCGGGGATCCGTCCTGTTCGAGGGCCGGGACGTTACGGCGGTCTCGGCGCATCGTTTCCCGGCGCTCGGCATGGCGCGCACGTTCCAGATCGTGCGCGAGCTCGGCAGCCTCACCGTGTTCGAGAACCTGTTGGTCGCGCCCCGCCTCCAGACCGGCGAAGGCGTCGTCGCCAGCATCTTCGGCCGCCGCAAATGGTGGGCGGAAGAGAGCGCCAACGCCCAGAAGGCCAAGGCTCTGCTCGACCGCGTCGGCCTGTTCCGGCTCGCCGACCACCCCTCGGGCGGACTCTCGGGCGGTCAGAAGAAGCTGCTTGATCTCGCCCGCGCTCTGCTGCTCGAGCCAAAGCTCATCCTGCTCGACGAGCCGGGCGCTGGCGTCGCGCCGCCGCTGAAAATCGAAATGATCCGGCTGATCCGCGAGCTGAAAGCCGAGGGCGTCTCGTTCGGCCTCGTGGAGCACGACATGCATCTCGTCGGCGAGCTTTGCGACCGTGTCCACGTGATGGCCGAGGGCAAGCGCCTCGTCTCCGGGACCTTCGAGGAGGTTTCCAAGGACCGCCGCGTGGTCGAAGCCTATCTCGGGGTGGCGGCGTGAGCGTGGTCCCGGCGTTGTCCGTCAGCGAGCTTCGCGCAGGCTACGGCCGCGGCGACGACATCGTGCGGGGGATCACGCTCGACCAGGCGCCTGAAACCATCCTTGCAGTCATCGGCCCGAATGGGTCGGGCAAGTCGAGCTTCGTGAAGACGCTCGCGGGGCTGCTCGACATCCGCCAGGGCCGCGTCTCGGTCACCGGGATCGACGTCACGGCCGAGATGCCCGCCAAACGCGTCGCGGCCGGCATGGCCTATGTGCCGCAAGAGCAGAACGTCTTTCCGAGCCTCACCATCGGCGAGAACCTCAAGCTCGCCACCGAATTCCTGCGCGGCCGCGCAGGCGTCGGGCCCGAGCAGCGCGAGCGTGTGCTGGCGCTGTTTCCAGAACTTGCCACCCGGCTGAAGACCCGCGCCGGCGATCTTTCAGGCGGCCAGCGCCAGATGCTCGCCTTCGCGAGCGCGCTGCTGGCCAACCCCGAAGTGCTGCTGCTCGACGAGCCCTCTGCGGGTCTGAGCCCCAAGATCGTCGCTCAGACGATGGAGGCGATCGTGCGCGTACGGGCGGCCGGCGTCACTGTGCTGCTCGTCGAGCAGAACGTCGCGGCGGCGCTTGAGATCGCCGACGAGGCGGTAGTGCTGGTCGCGGGGCAGGTCAGCCTGCGCGACACCGCCGCGGCGGTGCGCGGCGCCGATCTCGGCGACCTCTTCTTCGCGAAGGTCGCCTGAGATGGCCGCGCAACTCTTCTTCAATGGCCTCGTCACCGGCCTGCTGCTGGCTCTGCCGGCGCTCGCGCTGACGCTCGTCTTCGGCGTGCTGAAATTCGCAAACTTCGCGGTCGGGGCGATGCTGACGCTCGGCTCCTTCGCGGCGTGGGTCGCGAACGTCCAGCTCGGCATGCCGATGACGGCGGCCGCCGCCATCGCAGCCGTCACGGTGGCGGGCGCCGGGCTCCTCGCCGACCAGTTCGCCTTCGAGCGCTTGCGTCGGCGCGGCTCGATCACGCTGCTGGTCGCATCGATGGGCGTCTCTCTCATGATCGAGAACGTCTGCCGCTTCTTCTTCGGCAACGCGAGCCGCGGCTTCGACGTCGCGCTCTCCCGCCCGATCCGCTGGGAGGGGATCCGCATCAATCAGGAGCAGATCACCATCGCGATCACCGTGGTGGTCTGCCTCGTCGCGGTCGACGTGCTGCTGCGCTTCACGCCGCTTGGCCGCGCCATGCGAGCGGTCGCGGACAACGCCTCGCTCGCGGCCGTCCGCGGGGTCGAGCGTCGGACCATCGCTCGCCTCACATGGGTTCTGGTCGGGGCGCTGCTGGGGCTTGCCGGCGTCCTCGCCGGGCTCGACCGCTCGATCGATCCGCTGATCGGCTGGAACTACCAGATCGCGATCTTCGCGGCCGCGATACTCGGCGGCCTCGGCTCGCCGATCGGCGCCGTGCTCGGTGCGCTCACGATTGGCGTCGCCGAGGAGATGTCGGCTCTCGTCATCCCCACGAACTACCGGCAGGTCGTCAGCTTCGCGGTGATCCTCGCGCTGCTGCTGTTCCGGGCGAACGGGCTTCTCGGAGCTAAGGCGGCGCGCAAATGATCGCTTATCTCGTCACCATCGCGATCCTGGTATCCATCGCGGCGCTTGTCGGCCTCGCGCTCAACCTCCAATGGGGCCAGGCCGGACTCGTCAATTTCGGCGTCGTCGGCTTCGTGGCGATCGGCGCGTACGCCACCGCGCTGCTCGCCCCGCAGATCGGCTGGTTTCCGGCCATGCTGGTCGCCGGCGCGCTGTCGGCGATCTTGAGCGCCGGCCTCGCGCTGCTGTCGATCCGGCTTGAGGAAAACTACCTCGCCATAGTCACGATCGGGTTCGGCGAGGTCGTGCGTCTCGTCATCCTGAACGAGGGTTGGTTGACCCGCGGCGCGCTGGGCATCGCCGACATTCCCCGGCCGTTCGCGTCGCTTGGGCAGGCGATCGGCGGAGACACGGTGTTCATCGTGTTCGCGCTGGCGCTGGTCGCGGTGGTGTTCGCCTTGCTCGAATGCATGGCCCGCTCGCCCTTCGGCCGCGTGCTCCGGGCGATCCGCGACGACGCGACGGTGACCGCCGCCCTCGGCAAGAACGTGTTCGCGCTGAGAGTGAGGGCGTTCGCGGTCGGCGGCGCCGTGATGGGGATCGCGGGCGCGCTGCACGCCTTCTACCTGACCTACATCGACCCCAGCCAGTTCACCCCGATCGTGACCGCCTACGCCTTCATGGCCGTGATCGCCGGCGGGCGCGGCTCGAACTTCGGGCTTCTGATCGGCGCCTGCTCAATCATGGCGCTGCTCGAGGGCACGCGCTTCCTCAAGGACTTCGTGACCGTCATCGACGGCGTCCAGCTCTCGGCGCTCCGGCTCGGACTGATCGGGGCGGGGATCGTGCTGCTGCTGATCCTGCGGCCGCAGGGCCTCGCCCCGGAGCCGAAGCGGCGGGCGGCCGACCTGCTGTCCAATGACGAAAGGGCCGCCTGATGCCCCGCGTGACGCCTCTGCCTTCTTCGAGCCTGCCGCCGCATCTCGCCGAGCTCTACGAGCGGTTCGCCTCGGGCTACGCCGATTTCCACGATCAGGCCGCCGTGATGGCGCATGTGCCCGCCGCGCTTGAGGGGCTGTTCGGCATGCTGATCGAGCTCCGGCGGCAGTCCAACTTGCCGTTGCGCTATGTCGAGCTCGCGGTCGTGACCGTTTCGAAGCTCAACGCCTGCCCGTACTGCATCGCGCACCACGCGCCGCTGCTCGCCGTCGAAGGCGTCCCCACCGAGGCGATCGGAGATCTGCCGAACCTCGACCATCCGGGCCTCGACGAGACCGATCGGCTGGTCGTCGAGTACGCGACGCTCGTGACCAACCGCCCCTGGGGCCTCCGCGACGCCGTGTTCGAGCGGCTGACGTCGCGCTTTTCAGAGGCCCAGATCGTCGAGCTGACGCTGCGCATCGCGCTGGCGGGCTTCTTCAATCGCTTCAACGACGCCCTTCAGATCGACGACGGCCGCGCGGCTGCCGCCATGAACCTCCCAAGCCCGCCGTCACTTTGAGAAGGACGCTCCCGATGACTGACAGCAGATTCGTGATGAACCGCCGGACCGTCCTCGCAGGCGTCGGCTCGCTTCCGCTCGTGGCCGCGCTCGGAAAGCCGGCCATCGCGCAAGAGGCCGCCGGCGACGTGCCGCTCGGCATGGTCCTGCCGTTTTCGGGCGCGACCGGCTCCTACGGGCCGGCGATGAAGCAGGCTGCAGAACTCGTCGTCGCGAAGGTCAACGAGGCGGGCGGCATTCTCGGCGGCCGCAAGGTGAAGCTCTTCATCGAGGATAGCGAGACGTCGGCCACCGTCAGCGTCGCGGCGTCGAAGAAGCTGCTCGAGGTCAACAAGGTCGAGCTCGTGGGCGGCTTCTGGGGCAGCCCCGAGGCGCTTGCGGCCAAACCCGTGATCCTCGCGGCCAACAAGGTCCAGATGCTGTCCTGCGCGGCGAACGCCGTGACCGAGGGCGACACGAAAGGCCTTATCTACCGGCTTCAGGCCAAGTCCAGCCAGTGGGGCCCGGCCGGCGCCAAGGTGATGGACAAGATCGGAGCCAAAAAGGTCACGGTGCTGGCCCAGCAGAACCCCTTCATCGTCGCGATGGTCGAGCCGTTCAAGGCGGAGATGAAGAAGATCGGCGGCGAGGTGGTCGACGTCGTCATGTACAATCCCGACCAGGCCTCCTACCGCGCCGAGGTCGAGAAGGCCTTCGGGCCGGAGCCCGACGCGGTGTTCGTGCTGCCGCTGCTGACCGACATGGTGTCGATCTCCAAGGAGATCTTCCGCGGGGGCTTCAGTTCGAAGGTCGTGTCGCTCGGCACAGGCGCCGACGCGGAAGGCAAGTTCCTGCAGGCGGTCGGCCCGGAGGTCGCGGAAGGCATCTACCACCTCCAGCCCTCACCTCCGATCGACAGCCCGTCCTACGCCCGCTTCGTCAAGGAGATGGGCGCGCCGGAAGGCACGGTGTTCCTGTTCGCCGGCAACGCCTGGGATCAGGTCTGCGTCACGGTGCTGGCCATGGAGCACGCCAAGACGCAGGAGGCGGCGGTGTGGACCAAGTCGGTCCGCGAGGTCTGCAACCCTCCCGGCGAACCCGTCGACGACATCGTCGAGGCGCTGAAGATGGTCCGCGAGGGCAAGTCCATCAATTTCAACGGCGCCGGCTGCACCTGCGACTTCGACGAGAAAGGCGACTCGCTGAACCGCTCCTTCTACGTGCAGCTCATCAAGGGCGGGAAGAACACGCCGTTCGGCGTGGTGAGCTGACGAGCCGCGGTCCGTTCAAGCTCTGCCGTCATCCTCGGGCCTGACCCAAGGATTCATCGGCCGCGGACGCGGCCGGAACGACGGATGCCCGGGTCAAGCCCGGGCATGACGGTCGAGGGAGTCTCCACGGCCGAAATCACGTGGCGGGCCTCGCCGCGCGGGCCTATGCGCCGATCCTCCTCATAAACAAATATTTGCTTTATGCAAAACAATATAAATTTGTTTTTGCATACGGCAATTACTAGAGTTTCGAATGTCGCTTGATCCGGGCGCTAAAGTAAAATCGATCAAATAAAAAGCCATGGCTTGCAAGAGGCGTGCATGACAAAGTCAAATCCGATCCATTTTTGCGGATTTCTCGTCGCGGGCCCGGTTGTCCACAGTCACGCGATCTGGCGTAACCCAGCGCACGAGACGCCGTTCCTGAGCCTCGCGCACTATGCCGGCATCGCGAAGACGCTGGAGCGGGGCTTTTTCGACTTCGTGTTCTTCGCCGACCGGCTGGCGATCGCGGATCGCTATGGCGACAGCCACGAGATGGGACTGCGTCTTGGGGACCAGGACGCGACCCGCATGGACCCGCTGCCGATCCTCGGCGCGATGGCCGCCGTGACGAACCATCTCGGCCTCGGCGCGACGCGCTCCACGACCTATGACGCGCCGTTTAACATCGCGCGAGAATTCGCAACGCTCGACCACATCTCGGGCGGCCGCGCCGCCTGGAACGTCGTCACCTCGATGAACGATGGCGAAGCGCTCAATTTCGGCGACGTGCCGCATCTCAGCCATGACGAGCGCTACGACCGCGCCGACGAATTCATGGAGGTCGCGTTCAAGCTCTGGGACAGCTGGGAGCCGGACGCGTTGGTGCTCGATCGCGCGGGCGGCGTCTACGCCGACCCGTCCAAGGTCCATTACGCCAATCACAAGGGCCGGTGGTTCAAGGCGCGCGGGCCGCTCAACATCCCGCGCAGCCCGCAAGGACGTCCCCTCATCATCCAGGCCGGCTCGTCGGGCCGCGGCAAGGCCTTCGCGGCGCGCTGGTCGGAGGTGATCTTCGCGCTGCAGCCGAGCATGACGCGCATGACGGCCTTCACCAAGGACGTGCGCGCCGCGCTCGAAGGCGCCGGCCGCGCGGCCAACGCCGCGAAAGTCATGATGGCCGTAATGCCGTTCATCGGCGAGACGCGCGATGAGGCAGAGGCCAAGCGAGATCTGCACGACAGCCTGATCGACCCGCGCGTCGGCCTGTCGACGCTTGCCGCCCACGCCAACGCCGACTTCGGCGCGCTGCCGCTCGACGCCACGATCGACGAGATCGCCGACACCGGCAGCCAGGGCAATCTTGCGGCGCTGCGCTCGATCGCAGGCGACAGCTCGATTACGATCGCGGACGCCGGCAAGATCTACGGCCGCGGCGTGATGTGTCCGCGCCTCGTCGGCACCGCGCAGGACGTCGCGGACGAGTTGATCGCGATCGTGGATTCCGGCGCGGCCGACGGCTTCGTCATCTCGCCCGCCTTCCTGCCCGACACGTTCGATGACTTCGTCGACAAGGTCGTGCCGATCCTCCAGGCGCGCGGCCGGGCCCGCATAGACTATGGGGCCGGTTCGCTGCGCGAGCGTCTCGGAACGTCGGGAGCGCGTCCGTGAGCGCGGCGGCCGTCATGCGCGCAGCGCCCGAGCCGGACGTCGAACCGGCCGCCTTCAAGGCCGCGATGCGCCGCCTGGCGGCCGGGGTCACCGTGGTGACCAGCCGCCATGGCGCGACCGTCAACGGCATGACCGCGACCGCGGTCTGCAGCGTCAGCGCCGAGCCGCCGCTGGTGCTCGTGGCGCTGAACCGGTCGAGCGCCTCGCATGGCGTCGTCTCGCGCGGAGGGGCTTTCGCGCTCAATTTCCTGAGCGAGACGCAAAGCGAGCTTGCGACATATTTCGCGGGCCGCGACGGCAAATCCTTCGACGCGGTCCCGCACCGCCTTGGCGCGACCGGTTGTCCGCTGATCGAGGGGTGCGCGGCGCGCCTCGACTGCGTGCTGGAAAGCCGCCACGACGAAGGCACCCACACGATCTTCGTCGGCAGGGTGCTTCACGCCGAGACCGGCGACGGCGCGCCGCTCATCTACGGCGACTCGGCGTTTCACGGTCTGACGACGATCTAGGCCTCAGCTGGTCGCGATCGTCTCAAGAATGGCGGTCGAGGACTTCGTCGCGTAACGGCTCTTGTGCCTGAGCGCCGTGAAGCGGCGCCGCGAGCTCCATCGCGACCTCGACGAGCGCGTCGGAGAGGAGCGAAGACGCCGCCCCGAGCCGCGACATGACAGCCGCCGCTGCGCCTGCTTCGACCGCGGTGCGCAACGCTTCGTTGGATGAAAACTCGATCGCGACGTCGAGATCCGACAGGTTGCTGTCGACGGTTTTCATGACCGCTTCCAGCACGGACCGTGTGCCTGAGCCGAGCTTCCGCAACACCGATCGCGTCGAGTTGAACTCGTCCGCGCGGACCGTCCGCCCACGGATGATCTTTGCCGACCACGAGCCTCATCTCGTCTTCCGCCACCACGACGGCGGCGAGCGCAGGGTCGTCGATCTTGCCTTCAACGATCCCGATATCGGCCTCGCCGTCATGTATGAGCGCCGCGACGCGCTCGGTGTTGGCGATCTCGACCGCGATCACGACGCCAGGATAATCGGTCGTGAATCGATGCACGAGCGGCAGAAGCCAGTAGTTTGCGACGGTCTGGCTCGCCGCAAGCGCCAGCCATCCCTTCTTGAGGCCGGCGATGTCGGCGAGGACCACCCTCGGCGGCGGCCGCCCGCGCCAAGACGGCGCGAGCCTCGTTGAGGAAGGCTGCGCCTGCCTCGCTCAGCACGATGCGACGACCGACGCGGGACTGTCTCACGAGGCTGGGGACCTCGACGTAGCCTAGCGATCCGAAAGTCGTAAACGGGGAGTATCTCACCGAGAGAGAGCGACAAGCGCAGCGGCGCCGCCAATCAGCATCGCGATGATACCCGCTGGAATCTCATACGGAAACAATGCGACCCGTCCGATCCAGTCTGCGGTGGCGAGAAGACCGCCTCCGATGAGTGCAGATCCTGCGAGCAGGCTTGCGGGTGATCGGCACCCAGCGCTGCGCGCAGCGTGGGGCCCGATAAGGCCGACGAAACTCAGGGGGCCGATCACAAGCGTCGCCGCTGCAGTAAGTGCGCTGGCGAGCGCCAGCGTCAGCATCTGGGCCTGACCAACGCGCAAGCCCGATGAGCGCGCCGCTGGTCCCAGCGGCAGCAACTGCAGAGGGCGAACGAGAGCCAGCGCGATTACGAGACCGCCGGCTGCGACGAAGAGGATGACCAGCGCGCGTCCGGCATCGACCATGTAGGTCGAGCCGCTGAGCCAGGCGACGGCGAGCGCCATGCGAGGATCGCCGCTCGCGAGCAGAAACGAAACGACGCCTGTGAAGGCCGACGCGACGCCGATGCCGAGCAAAAGGGGCTGCTCCGGCGCGGCCCCGCGCCCAGTCCCCTTGAGCGTCCAGAGCGCGGCGAGCCCAGCGCCGAGCCCCCCAGCCGCGAGTTGCGCTCCGGCGCCGGCCGTAGGCGCGGCGTAGAGCAAAGCGAGGAAGCCCAAAGCAGCGCCGGCGCTGACGCCGATCATATCTGGGCTCGCCATCACGTTTCCGGTCATGCGCTGCAGCAGGGCGCCCGCAACAGCGATCGCCGCTCCAGCGCCGAATGCCGCAAGGGCGCGTGGGAAGCGCCAGTCGGACGCCTGGGCCACGGTCGCCAGAGCCCAGCCGTCCGCCGTGCGCTCGACAAAGAGCGCTAGGGCCAGAGCAACGACGCAGGCGACGATCAAAGCGGCCCACTCCGGCCGTAGGCGGCGAGGCGGCGCCGAGAGCGGCGCGAGCGCAAGCGAAGGACGGCGCAGGCGACCGGCGAGCGCCAACAGCAGCGGCGCGCCGAGCAGCCCGGTCGCCGCCCCGGTCGGCAGATCGAGCGGGATCAGCTTCACGGCCTCGTCGGTCAGCCACAGCAGCCCGGCGCCGTAGATCGGGGTCCAGCGCAGTTGCGCGGCGACGGTGCGGGCGCCCGCCGCGCGGGCCAGATGGGGCGCGGCGAGGCCGACGAAGGCGATCGCCCCGACCTCGGCCGTGGTCAGCGCCGCAAGGCCGGCCGCGAGCGCCAGACCCGCCGTGCGAATAGCTCTTGGGTTTCCGCCCAGCGAAGCGGCTCCCGCGTCACGCAGCGCGGCGAGGGTGAAGGCGCGGACCAGTCCTGCGGCCGCGAGCCACGCGACGGCCAAGAACGCAACGATGTTCGCCGCAGCTGACCAGTCGTTCTGCCGGAGCGAGCCAGAGCTCCATAGGAACAGGGCTCGCATCCATTCGTGATTGAAAAGCGCGATCAGCGTCGTCGCCGCGCTCGCCGCAAAGCTCAGTACGAGGCCTGCGATCACGATGGTCGCCGGCCTCATGCCGCCGCGGAACGCGAGCCCGAGCGTGAACCCCGCCGCCGCGAGGCCGCCGGCAAGCGCGACCAGCGACTGAGCTGGGCCGCCCAGCCCCGCCGAGCCAAACAGGGCGAGCGCGAGCACGGCTCCCGCCGAGACGCCGGTGGTCGAAGGCTCCGCAAGCGGGTTGTCGAGCGCGATTTGCAGAACGAGGCCGGACAGCGCGAGCGCCGCTCCTGCGGCGAGCGCGGTCGCCGCGCGGGGGAACAGCGTGTAGTGGGCGATCAGCGCGGACACGTCGCCGGGGTCCGGCGCCAACAGCGCGGCGAGCCACCCCGCGGGGGGCAGAACGCGCGCCACGCTCATTACAAACAGCGCTGCGGCCGCCGCGAAAAGCGCCGCGGCGATGAGCGAACGCGTCACTGCCTGCTCTCGCTTTCGAGCGCATCCGCAAGCAGGGTCGCGAAGCGAGCCATGCTGGCGAGGCCGCCATAGACCCATACGGGCGGGAGGACCACGACGTCATGAAACGCCGGTAAGGCCCGCCATAGAGCGCTTTGCGACAGCGAGGCCGGAGGGCCCGGCGACAACGCCACCAGTCTGGCGCCCTCAAGGCGGGCCAATCGGTCCAGCCCCAGCGTCGAGAAGCCCCACATATTGGTCGGGCCGGCATAGGCGTTCGTCAGCCCGATCCGCTCAAGCGCTGTCTGAAACAGCGAGCCCTCGCCGAACACGTCAGCCCTTCGGTCGTCCGCAAAATTGGCGATCAGGACAGGACGTCCCCTATGTGCGGCGAGGCGGGCGGACGCGCGGGCGAGCGTGGCGTCGAGACGCGCCAGAACGGCCGGCGCCTCGGCCGCCGCGCCGCAGGCGTCTCCGAGGCGGGCGAGCGCCTGGAGCGATCGATCGTAGGGCCGCCGGTCGGCGTCATAGATCGAGAGCTCCAGCGTGGGCGCGATAGCCTCCAGCCGGGCCTGCGGCGGCCCATAATGGCGCAGGCGGACGATGAGGTCCGGTCTGAGGCTCGCGATGAGTGCGAGGTTCGGCTGCGACCGGAGACCGACGTCGACCACCGCCGCCGGCAACTCCGGCGTCGCAACCCGCGTGCGGTAGTAGGGCGCCTCAGCGACGGCGGCAGGGGTCACCCCCAGCAGAAGGGCGAGCTCGGTCAGCGCCCAGTCGAGCACAATGACGCGCGGGCCCGCGGCGTGAGCCCGCGCCGCTCCGGCCAGAGCCAAAGCGGCGCCCAGGACCGACCGCCGCGTCCAATTCACCACCGGTATTTCATCGTCGCATAAACGGTGCGGCGGTCGCCATAATTACAGCCATAAGCGGCGAGGCAGGTTGATACGTACTTCTTGTCCAGAAGATTGCTCGCGTTCACTTGCAGCGAAACGCCTTCGAGCCGCGTAATCCTCCGGCCGAGATCGTAACGCAGCGAGGCGTCGAACAGCGTCACGCCGGGTGTCTTGAACTGGTTCGCCTCGTTGCCGAAGGACGCTCCAAAATAACGCGCTCCGCCGCCGAGGCTGACGCCGTCCGCCGCTCCGGGACCGAAGGAGTAATTCAGCCAAGCTCCCGCCTGATGCTTCGGCACAAAGGCCGGGCGGTTGCCAAGCTGGCCTGCAGCGGTCGTGCGGGTGATCTCGGCATCGGTGTAGGCGTAGGAGACGATCCCCTCGAAGCCATGGCCGAGATCGGCCTTGCCCTCGAACTCGACGCCTTTGATCTCGATCTCGCCAGTTTGGCTACGGGAGCCGTTGGGATTGGTCGTGACCGCATTCGTCTGCGTGAGGTGGAAGGCCGACAGGCTGACGAGGCCGGCAAATCCGTCCGGCTGGTACTTTACGCCAGCTTCAATCTGCTCGCCCTCAGATGGCTCGAACGGTTCCGGTGTAAGCGGATTGCTGGACGGTTTGACGCCGGCCACCGGCAGGAATGATGTCGAATAGCCGATGAACGGCGCAAAGCCATTCTCGAACCGGTAGCTCAGCCCGATGTTGCCGGTGAAGGCCTTGTCATCGCTCGTAACGGGTCGCGGGTCGCTGCTCGCGGGTCCGCTCCTGGACGTCCTGTTCTTAGCCCAGTCGTAGCGAGCGCCGCCCTGCAGCGTCCACGCGTTCCACTTGATGGTGTCTTGCACATATAGGCCGAGCTGGCGCTGGACCGTGCCAATGCGCAACGCGAGCGGAGGTTCCGCCAATGAATGTCCGGGGCCGGGATTGAACGCGTCATAGTCCTCCAGATTTACATACGCCAGCTTGGACTCGCGATAGCCGGCCTTCTCGCGGGTGAAGTCGGCGCCGAAGAGCAGCGTGTGTTCCAGTTCACCTGTTGAAAAACGACCCTCCGCCTGATTGTCGACGGTGAACATCTGCGACCGCTCGGGAAACGCCCAAGCATAGCGAATGAGATTCGTTGGCACGCAGGACGCTGCCGAAAGGCAATAGTTCTGGACACGCCTGGTGTGGGTGTCGACTTCGCCGTAGCGGAGGTTCTGACGGAGCGTCCAGCCTTCGGAGAGCTCATGGGAGAGCTTGTAGCCGATAAACCACTGTTCGTTGATGAAGCGATCGTAGGAGGGTTCGCCGGTGAATGTGCTCGTTGGGAGCTTGCCGTAGCCGGGGTAGGGGTAAAGCGTCCCTATGGCCGGCAGGGCCGGCGGAGCGCCGCCCCCTTTGTCGTCGACCTTCTGATAGTGCCCAAGAAGCGTCAGTGTGGTGCTCTCCGTGGGCTTCCAGGTGAAGCTCGGCGCGATGAAAAGCTTGTCGTCTTCGACGTGGTCGACCTGAGTGTTCGCATCGCGGGCGAGGCCGATCAGCCGGTAAAGGAACCGTCCTTCCGCGTCGAGCGGGCCGGAGACGTCGAAAGCCGCCTGCTTGCGGTCATGGCTGCCGCCAAGCAGTTCGATCTCTCCCCGCGCCGTCTCGGTCGGGGTCTTGCTGGTCATCGCCAGCAGGCCGCCCGGGTTGCTCTGACCGTAAAGGCCGGACGCCGGACCTTTTAGAACCTCCACGCTTTCAAGCAGGTGCGGCTCGATGCGGGCCTGGGAATAACCTTGGGCGCCGAAGGGTAGGCGCAGCCCGTCCAGATACCGCCTCGGTGTGAAGCCGCGGACCGTCAGCCAGTCATAG
Organism: Methylopila capsulata; assembly: GCF_016907975.1. Classification (GTDB taxonomy): domain Bacteria; phylum Pseudomonadota; class Alphaproteobacteria; order Rhizobiales; family Methylopilaceae; genus Methylopila; species Methylopila capsulata. The sequence goes on along the minus strand of NZ_JAFBCY010000003.1, from coordinate 172,459 downwards.
CGCGAGTCCGTGTCGCCATACTGGGTGACGACGCCCGGCGTGTAGCGCAGCGCCTGCGTGACGGTCTGCGCGCCCTGGTCCTCGATTTGCTTTTGGGTAACGACATTCACGACGCGTGGGGTCTCGACCAGGAGCGCGCTGGACTTGGTCGCGCCAGGGCTGACGCTCGAAGCGTAGCTCTGAGCCCCGCCACGTGCCCCGCCCCCTGGGCTTGCGCCTTCGACCGAGATCTCCTCGAGTTCGGTGGCGTCCTGCGCCGTAAGGGCGCTCTCGCGGCGCAATTGCACCAGGGTCACTGCGTGTGGGTCGATCTGTTCGTACGAAAGACCCGTGCCCTCCAGCAGACGCCGCAGGGCGTCCACCGGCGGTAATTCTCCCTGAACGCCGGTGGTCTCGACGCCGCGCAGGGCCGACCCGGGCGAAAGAAGCTTGCGGCCCGACACCTCGGCCCACTGCGTAAGAGCCGCCCCAAGCGGCCCGGCCGGAATAGCGAAGCGAACCAATTCGTCCGATCGCGCTGGGCCGGCTGGCGCATAAGCACCCACGCCCACCAAGGCAAAGGCCGCCGCTCGCCGACGCCATGTCCCCACCCGTCCCGCCATCTCAATCCCCGCTTGCCGTGCGGGCCGCGCGTGGCGGCCTCACAGGGGAAGACGTCGGCGGGTGCGACTTCGACACCGAGCTGATGAAAAAGAATCGCGACGTCTACGGCGCCGCGGCGCGCACGATGGTGACGAAGGGGAGCCGGGTCACGCGAACGGGAAGCGCCGCGGCGATTGCGTCCAGCATCGCGGCGGCGTCGTTCGAAGGAAAGGCGCCGGTCAGCCTTAGCCGGCCCGCCTCGCCCAGGACGATAACCCGCCCCCCGACATAACGGCTGATTTCTTCCGCGACGTCCTCCAGCGGCTGGTCGTCAAAAACAAGGAGTCCCCTCCGCCAAGCCGTGGCGGCGCGCACGTCGACGGCGCGCGGCGCGAGACGACCGCCGATCCTGAGGGTCGTTTCCTCGCCGACCCCGAGCTCGACCTGATCGCCGGTTCGGACGTCGCTCGCACGGACGCGCCTTTCCGTGACCAGTACGCTGGACATGTCATGCGCCTGTTCGACCTCAAATGCGGTGCCGAGCGCCTGCGCCTCGAGATCTCCCGCTTCCACGACGAAGGGACGGGCGGCGTCCGGCGCCACAGCCACGTGGATGCGGCCGGAATAGAGCGTCAGCCGGCGCTCGGCGGGCCTGAGCTCGACGTCGAAGCTGGTCGAAGCGTCCGCCTCCACGGTGGATCCGTCTGCAAGTGAAATGGTCCGCCGTTCACCCGCGGACGTGCGCTCGTCCGCGAAAAAGGCGCGGGGGGGACCAAAGGCTCCCGCCGCGAATGCGCCGCCGAGGCCGATCGCCAGCGCCGCCAGGATTGCCGCTGTTCCGCCGCCACGCCGCGGCTTCAAAGCCGGGCCGAGCCGCACCCATAACCGTTCGGCCCGCTCGGCCGCGGCGCGGCGCTCCGCTGACGAGGCCTTCCAGTCCTCATAGGCCGCCCAGTCAGTCGCGACAGCCGCCCCGGAATGCAGATGGACGATGCGCTCGAGCGCCGCCTCCGTCAGTGGGTCCAGCCTGTCCTCGGCATTGTCCGTCATCGCTCGTACGCTCTCCCGGCGGTCTTCCTCTCCATAAGACGTCCGGAAAACAAGACCCGACAGGCCTAGGCGTCCGAGGATTCAAGACTCAGCAGGCAGACCCTGAGCGCCTTCATGATGTGCTTGCTGACCATGCTTGGCGAAATGGATAGCCGCGTCGCGATTTCCGCGTGGGTGAGACCCTCGACGCGGTTCAGCAGAAGCGCCGCGCGCGTCTTGCGCGGCAGGCCGTCGAGGGCGGTCTTCAACGCGGCGAAGTCCTGGCGGGCGATGAGGCTTCGATCGGCGAGCGGCGCGGCGTCGGCGAGCATAGCCGCGTGCTCGAGCGGCAGCGTCCGCCCCTGGCGACGTTCCCGGCGCACGAGATCCACGATCAGATTGCCGGCGATCCGCCAAAGGAAGAACTGAGAGGCGCGTGCGTCTGAGCGCTCGTGCTGCCGACTGGCGACGTAACGGAGAAACGCCTCTTGCGTCAGATCGGCTGCAGCCTCTCGGTCGCGCAGCCGCCGATAGGCATAGCGCCTGAGGTCTTCGCTGTAGTCGCGAAAGAGCGCATCCATGTCGGCGGAACCTTCCGTCCCGCCTCGAAACGAAACGTTCATGATCCCGCCCTCGGCTGAGGGCTTACATATCCAATGGAAGAAAACGCCGCAAGATCAATAGTTTATAGGAGTTCAAAACAGCGGATGTCGTCCTGCGGTCGAGCCCCGCTCAATCGCGGGCGGCACAAGGCTGCGATGATCGGCTTCGCCGCTCAGAGCCGCCCTCAGGCCAAAGTCCGGCCGGGCCTACCATCGCTTCTCAAGGCCAGCGTCGGTCTCCGCCGGCGAAGCGGGCCTCCTTCCGGAACTGGGCGGGGGTCATGCCGGTCGCGTTGCGGAACGCGCGGGTGAAATTCGCCTGAGACGAAAAGCCCGATGTGGACGCGATGTCCGCGATGGAGGCGTCGCTGAGCAGAAGCTGCTTCGCGCGGCTTAGCCGACGCGCGCTGACGAAGGCGTGCGGCGGCTCGCCTGTGGCCGCGCGGAAGCTGCGGGCGAAGTGCGCGACGCTCATGCACGACACGGCGGCGAGGTCGGCGACGGTGAAGTCTCCGTCGAGGCGCTGTTCGATAAACTCGGTCACCCGCGCCAGCCGCTTCGCGTCGAGCGGCCGCGCCGCCGGGGACTTCTGCGGCGCGCCCCTAGCCGTGGACGCGTAGGTGTGGACGAGGTGCGCCGCCAAGGCGACGCCCAGAGTCTCCATCAGCAGCCGGCCGGCGGCGGTCTCCGCCGAGAGCTCGCGCGCGATCTGCCCGGCGACCTGCTCGATGAAAGGATCGTTCGCGATGGTCTCGTAGCGCAACTCCACGCTCGCCGGGTCGATGTCGTGCTCGCGCAGGAGGATTTCATCGAAGGGCCGCGCTGGCAGGAAGATGTGCAGACAGTCGGCGATGGGCTCGACCACGTCCACGAACTCCTCCTCCACGCCCGCGGGGCACAGCCAAATGGTCCCGCGTCTGCCATGGGTGTGCTGGCGCATGCCGCCGCCGGCGCGCTCCACCACGGTTCGGCCCTGAAGCAAGACGGCGACCTCGGTGTCGCGCGGCACGAGCGACGGAAGTTCGCCCGCGGCGTGACTCCACCGTTCGGCGAGCAATCCGGACCAGCACCGCGCGTTCGACGTCTGGGCGAGGAATCCGTTCACGTATTTGTCGACGGAATGTCCCAGCATCTGGCGTTCATCTCCGCATGACCGTTCGAGAACGCACGCAAGTTCCGCGCCATGATTGTTATTGTTCAATTTCGCAGAAAAGGAACACCAAGCCGCAGGGACGGATAAAGCCGCCTGCCCAAAAACTCGCCATGCTGAATTTTAGTCATGGAAGCGGCGAGAGGGATTTGGCGTATGGCGCGCGACGCGGTTATCGGAGCCTGCCCGCACGATTGTCCGGACACATGCTCGATCCTTACGACCGTCGAGGACGGCAAAGCGATCGCGGTGCGCGGCAATCCGGATCATCCCTTCACGCAAGGGCGGCTCTGCGTGAAGGTCAACAACTATCAGGACCGGGTCTACAGCGACCGGCGAGTCCTCTATCCGCTGAAGCGCGTCGGTCCGAAGGGCTCAGGCCAGTTCGCGCGGATCACGTGGGATGAGGCGATGGGCGAGATCGCCGAGCGCTGGAAGGGCATCATCGCCTCGGACGGCGGCCAGGCGATCCTCCCCTACAGCTATCTCGGCACCCAGGGCGTCATCAATGGCCTCAACGTTGGCGATCCGCTGTTCAACAAGCTGGGCGCGACGGTGAGTGAGCGCACCTTCTGCGACTCCGCCTCGTGCACCGCCTACATGATGACGATCGGCCACACGCCGGGCGTCGATCCCGAAAGCTTCGTCCATTCGAAGTACATCATCCTCTGGGCGTGCAACACGCTCAGCACGAACTCCCACCATTGGCCCTTCATCGAACGCGCCCGGAAGAACGGCGCCAAGCTCGTCGTGATCGACCCGGTGCGCACGCGGACCGCCCGGCTCGCGGATTGGCACATTCCGATCCGTCCAGGCACCGACGGCGCGCTCGCGCTGGCGCTGATCAACATCATCGTCAAGGAGGGGCTGGTCGATCGCGATTACGTCGAGAAGCACACGATCGGCTTCGACGCGCTGGCGGAGCGCGCGGCGGACTATACGCCCGAGTTCGCCTCGGCCGAGACGGGCATCCCCGTCGAAGACATCCTGACGCTCGCGCGCGAGTACGCAACGACGCCGCCCGCGGTGGTGCGGATCGGCGTCGCGGTCGAGCGCCATGCCGGCGGCGGCCAGACGGTGCGCGCCATCGCCTGCCTGCCCGCGCTGATCGGCGCCTGGACGCATGTCGGCGGCGGTCTGCTGCAGCTTCCGATCTGGGCCTTTCCCGTCAACTGGCCCGGCCTGATGCGCCCGGACCTCCAGCCCGAAACCATGCGCGTGCTCAACACCTGGCGCCTCGGCCCGGCGTTGACCGGCGAAGAGCCCATGGATCCGCCGATCCGATCGCTGTTCGTCTACAACGCCAATCCGATGGCGATGGTCTCCCAGCAGCAGAAGCTGGAGGCGGGACTGGCGCGAGAGGACCTGTTCACGGTCGTCAGCGAGCATTTCATCACCGACACCGCGAAGTACGCCGACATCGTCCTGCCCGCAACGACGCAGCTCGAACAGAAGGACATCATGTTCTCCTGGGGGCATCTCTACCTGTCCTACAACAACCAGGCCATCGAGCCGCTCGGCGAAGCCGTGTCGAACACGGAGCTGTTCCGGCGGCTCGCGAAGGCGCTCGGAATCGACGACCCCTTCTTCTTCCGTTCCGACGACGAGATGATCGAGGCTTCGATGGACTGGAGCAGCCCTGTGCTCGAGGGCGTCACGCTCGAGGATCTGAAGGCGAAGGGCTACATCCGGCTGAACATGCCTGCGGCGGACGACTGGGCGCCCCACCGCGACGGCAACTTCCCGACGCCGTCGGGCAAATGCGAGTTCAGCTCCACCATGGCCGCGGGCGGCAATTTCGTGGTCCCGCTGTTTCGCCAGGGCTATGGCGGCTCGCAGTCCGGCGAAACGGTCGACCCGCTGCCTCACTACATCGCTCCGAACGAAAGCAAGAGGACGAGCCCGGACCTCGCGGCGTCGTACCCGCTCAGCCTGATCTCCCCGAAGAGCCATGCTTTTCTGAATTCCAACTACGGAAATCTGCCCGCGCAACTTGCGCAGGCGGGCGAGGAGCAGGCCGTCATTCTCCATCCCGACGACGCCGCCGATCGCGGGATCGTCTCGGGGGGAGCGATCCGCGTGTTCAACCAGCGGGGCGCGTTCGAAGCCTTCGCCACGCTGTCGCCGGACGTCCTGCGCGGCGTGGTGGTCGCGCCCGCCGGCTACTGGCAGCGCTCCAACCGCAGAGGCGCGACCGTCCACGCGCTGACGCCGCCGGCCTTCGCCGACCTCGGTCGCGGACCGACCTTCTCGGACATGCTGGTCGAAGTGGCCTCGGCCTGACGCCCGCCGCGCCGCCGACGCTTCGTCTTTCTCTACGCATGAGGACTCTCAACCATGGCTTACGTCGTGACCGATCTCTGCTGCGGTTGCCGTTACACGGAGTGCGTGACGGTCTGCCCGGTCGAATGCTTCCACGTCGATGAAACCATGACGTACATCGATCCCGACAACTGCATCGATTGCGGCGGCTGCGTTCCGGTGTGCCCCGTCGGCGCGATCCAGGCGTCGTATCTTCTGGCGCCCGACAAGGTCTCCTGGATCGAGATCAACCGGGCTCGGTCGGCCGAGACGCCGACGATCATCAGCAAGCTGCCGCCGCTGCCGACCGCCGAGGAGCGTCGCAAGGCGCTCAGCGCATGAGCGGCTCCCTCACGCCCATGCGGCCCCAGCCTTCCGAGGCGACGTTCCGCGTCGCCGTCGTGGGCGGCGGGCCCAGCGGGTTCTACGCGGCCGAAGGCCTGTTGCGGTCGGCGCTTCCCATAGCGGTCGACATGTTCGACCGACTTCCAACCCCGTTCGGCCTCGTGCGATCCGGCGTCGCGCCGGATCATCCGAAGCTGAAGCAGGTCGCCGCCGTCTTCGACCGCATCGCCCATACCCCCGGCTTCCGCTACGTCGGCGGCGTCGCGATCGGCGAGGACGTGCCGTTGGAGACGCTGCGCGCCTCTTACCACGCGGTGATCCTCGCGACCGGGGCCATGGTGGACCGACGCATGGGGGTTCCCGGCGAGGGGCTGGCGGGGAGCCGCTCCGCGGGCGAGTTCGTCGGCTGGTACAACGGCCATCCGGACTACAGCCACCTCCGCTTCGACCTCTCGTCGGAACGCGCGGTGGTCGTCGGCCACGGCAACGTCGCGCTCGACGTCGCCCGCATTCTGCTGAAGACCGCGGACGAGCTGCGTCACACCGACATCGCTGAGCACGCCCTCGGCGCCCTTGCGGAAAGCCGCATCCGGGAGGTGCACGTCGTTGGCCGCCGCGGCCCTTGCGAGACCCGCTTCTCCCCGAAGGAGCTCCACGAGTTCAGCGATCTCACAAGCTGCGAACCCGCGCTCGACGAGGACGACCTCGCGCCCCACAGTTTCGCGTCGCCGGCGAACGCGGGCCCCGACACACGGGCGGCGCTCGGCATGCTGGAGGCCTTCGCCCGCGGTCCCCGGACGAAGCCGCGGCGCTGCGTCTTCCGCTTTCATCTCGATCCGATCGCGATCGAGGGAGACGGCCGCGTCGAACGCGCCATGTTCCGCCGGACGCGGTGCGGCGAGGGCGACGCCGGCGCCGAACTCGTCGCGATCGAGTGCGGTCTGCTGTTCTCCAGCATTGGTCGGCGCTCGGCGCCGCTCGCCGGAGCGCCCTACGACGAGGCCCGCGGAGTCCACGCCAACATCGAGGGCAGGGTCGTCGCCGCAAGCGCGGTCGTTCCCGGGCTCTACGTCTGCGGCTGGAGCAAGCGAGGCCCCGAGGGAACGATCGGCGCCAACAGGGCTTGCAGCGCCGGCACCGTCGAGCGCGTGCTTGCGGACCTCGCCAGCCTCGCCGCTCCGCCGCTCGCCGCGGAGCGCCTGATCGCAGGCGCGGCCCCACGCAGCGGCTCCGTGGTCGACTACGCGGCCTGGAAACGGATCGACGCAGCGGAAGTGGAACGCGGGCGGCGTGCGGGCAAGCCGCGCGAGAAGTTCGTCACGATCGGCGAGATGATCGACGTCGGCGGGCGGCGGGCCGACGCATGCTGCCGCTGACCGCCCGACGCCTCCCTATCGGATCCCGTCGCGCGCCGACGGACGCGCCGCTGCGGTCCGACGGTCCCGCCCGCGCCGTCAGGGCCGGCGAGATCACCCCGGCGTTCCGGACGCGGTTCCCGCCCGCCAAGCGCGATCCCCCAGGCGCTCCGCGCTAACGCTCCACGAGCGAAGGCGGCCGCCGCCGGCGCACACGCATCATCTCGCTGAAACACGCAATCCCACGAGCTCGGCTCGTTCTGGGGACAGGAGACTCATGACCATGACACCCGTGAAAGCGCTCGGCGCAGCCCTTTCGGCGACAGCCGTCGTCCTGATGTCCAGCCTGCCGTCGTACGCCGTCGACGTGAACTCGACCGACTATATTCCTGCGCCTACGGGCGCCACGGTTGCGCTCTCCTACACCACCTTCACGACCCGGAGCAGCTTCAAGCCGGTCGGGGGCGCCGAAATCAAGGACGGCACGAAGCTCAATTCGCTCGTCGAGACCCTGCGCTTCGTTCATTACATGGACGTCGGCGGGTTCACCGTCGCGCCACAGGTGCTTCTGCCTTTCGGCGGGCTGTTCGACGGCAAGCTCGGCGGCGCGCATCTCGATTCCGCAAAGGGGATGGCCGACCCGATCCTAGCTGCGCCGGTCTGGCTTCTGAACGATGCGGAGGCGGGACGGTACTTCGCGATCACGCCCTATCTGTTCGTGCCGCTCGGCGCCTACGACGCGGGCGAGACCCTCAATCTCGGCGAGAACCGGTGGAAGTTCGACATGCAGGCGGGCTATGTCCACACGGCGGGGCCGTTCACCCTGCAGTTAAACGGCGACGTGGTGTGGTACGGCGCGAACAAGGACGCCGTGGCGCGGGGCTCCGGCCGTCTGACGCAGGACGAGACCTATCAGTTCCAGGGCTGGCTGTCTTATGCGCCGCCCTCGGACTCCACCCTTCGGGTTGCGCTGGGCTATTCGAAACTCTGGGGCGGCGAGCAGAAGCTCGACGGCGTCTCGAACGGTTCCGCCACCAAGGCCGACCAGATCAGGTTTGAAGTTTCAAAGTTTCTGACGCCTGACTTCCAGGTGCTCGGCCTGCTTCAGCATGACCTGGACGCCAAGGGCAGCTTCAGGGAAGATCTGCGGGCGACCATCCGGCTGCTTAAGGTGCTCTGACAGTCGGGGACATTACGAAGCTCAGGCGGCGTTCGGACGACGCGGAAGCGCGTTCGAACGCCGCCTGAGCTTCTGCTAGACGAAGACGAAGTCGTTGGCGTGGAGGTCCGCCACGCTGACGTGCGCCAGCAGGATGCTGCCCTTGTCGTAGGTGATCAGCGCGCCCGAGGCGGTGTCCCGGGCGTGGTCGATCACGTCGGCGAAGGAGGCGTAGACGCTCGAGTTCATCTGGATGACGTCCGGCGACGACAATCCGGCGGCGAAGTCGGTGATCACGTCGCGTTCCGCGAGCCCCGCGAAAACGAAGGTGTCGCTTCCGGCCCCGCCTGAAAGCCGGTCGGCGCCCGCGCCGCCGGTCAACGTGTCGTCGCCGCTCCCGCCGATCAGAGTGTCGGCGCCCGCATCGCCGCGGAGCACGTCGTTCCCGTCCTGGCCGTAGAGCGTGTCGTTCCCGTCGCCGCCGTAGAGCTTGTCTTGACCGAGACCGCCGAGCAGCTTGTCGGCCCCGTCGCCGCCGTAGACGAGGTCGTCGCCGTCGTCGCCCGACACCACGTCGTCGCCGGCGTCGCCGTACAGCCGATCGGCGAAGGTCCCGCCGTAGAGCCGGTCATTTCCTGCGCCGCCGAACAGCTGGTCGCTGTCGCTGCCGCCGTAGATCCGGTCGTTCCCGTCCCGTCCGATCAGCCGGTCCGCGCCGGAGCCGCCCTGCAGGTAGTCGTTGCCGGCGCCGCCGTCGAGCGTGTCGTCGCCGAGGTCGCCCTCCAGGCGATTGTTGCGCGTGTCGCCCACGATTATGTCGTCGCCGCCGTCGCCCAGGACGTTTTCGACGCCGGACACGACATGTGCGCCCTCCGTGGCGCCTTCGACGTAATAGGATTTCTTTGCGAGATTGACGTTGACCGCACGGTCGAACCCGAAGAACGACAAGGTGTCGACGCCGCTCTCCCCATAGACGTCGTCGATCTCGGTCTCGTAGCGCATCGCGAAGGTGTCGGCGCCGTCGCCTCCATAGAGCGTGTCGACGCCCTTGTCGCCGACCAGCAGATCGTCGCCGTCGCCGCCGTACAGGATGTCGGCGCCGAGGTAGTTCGTCGAAACGTCGTTGCCGCCGTAGATGGTGTCGTTGCCACCGCGGCCGTAGATCACGTCTTCGCCGCTGCCACCTAGGATAGTGTCTCCGCCGTCGGTGACGCCTGAGCTGTAGTCGAGGACGTCGTTCTGACCCGTGCCCAGCACATATGCCATGGATTGCACCTTCGATTATTGCGGGGCGTGGAGAGTATGGGCATCGCGTTGCGTTTCAAGTGAAAGTCCATGACTGCGGTCGAGTGGCGCAGGATGGATCTTTGGCTGTCTATGCCGGGTAGATTTCTCCTGACCTCTCGACGACCCTGACGGACGCACGACGCGGCCTATAACGGAGGAGGCCTGCAGCCGAACCGGGAGGGGACATGGGCCGCGCCGCGACCGGCTTCACGATCTGCGTCCTCGGCCTCGCGCTCGGGATCGCCGCCCTCGTCGCCACCGGGCCGGGGCGCACGGCGACGCCGAAGGACACGCTGGTCGTGGGCCAGATGGCGGAGCCCAAGTCGCTCGATCCGGCGACGGTGACCGCCGCGAACGATTTTCGCATCCTCGCCAACCTGTTCGAGGGGCTGGTGCGGTTTCGCCCCGGATCGCTGGAGCCCGCGCCCGCGCTCGCCGAGCGCTGGGAGATGTCGGAGGACGGGCGGGCCTACACCTTCCATCTCCGCCCGAACGTGCGCTTTCACGACGGGACGGCGTTCGACGCGGAGGCCGTCTGGTTCAACCTCGCGCGCCTGCTCGACCCGAAGCATCCGAACGCGGACGCCGGGCCGTTTCCGCTCGCGTTCTTCCTCACGCCGGTGACGGCGGTGGAGGTCGTCGATCCGCTCACCGTGCGGCTGAGGCTCGATGAGCCCTACGCGCCGCTGCTCGCGCATCTGGCCTACCCCATCGGCTACATGGTCTCGCCGGCGGCGGCGAAGGCGGCAGGCAAAGGCTTCGGCCGCGCGCCCGTCGGCACGGGTCCGTTTCGGTTTGAGCGCTGGGAGAGCGGCCGGCAGGTGGCGCTCGTGCGCAACGACGCCTACTGGGGCGATAAGCCGTCGCTGGCGCGGATCGCGTTCCGCCCGATCCCGGACGCCAACGCCCGGGCGAGCGAGATGCTGGCGGGCGGGCTCGACCTGATGGTGGAGGTCCCGCCGGACCAACTCGCGAGCTTCCGCGACCCCGCCCGCTTCGCCCTGCTTGATGCGCCGGCGCCGCACCTCTGGTTCCTCATCCTGAACGCGGCCGAGGGGCCGCTCCGGGACGTGCGGGTGCGCCGGGCGGTGAACCTCGCGATCGACAAGCGCACGATCGCGGAGGACGTTCTGTCGAACGCGGCCACCGTGCCGGCTGGCCCGATCTCGCCCGCGTTCGGCGTGGCCCACGACCCGGCGCTGGGGCCTTACCCGCACGATCCCGAACGCGCCCGCGCGCTGATCCGCGAGGCCGGCGCCGAGGGCACGACGCTCACCCTGCTTGCGGCCGAAGGCGGCTCCGGCATGCTGGAGCCGCTTGCTATGGCGACCGCGATCCAGGCGGACCTCGCCCGCGTTGGGCTCACGGCCGTGATCGAGACCTTCGAGTGGAACGCCTATCTCGCCCGCGTCAACGGCGGCCTGAAGGGCGCAGGGATGGCGGAGATGGCCTGGGCGACCAACGACCCCGACACGCTGCCCTATCTCGCCCTGCGCTCGGAGGCCGTCGCCGACAAAGGCGGCTTCAACGCCGGCGGCTTCTCCGACCCGGAGCTTGACCGCCTGATCGACGCCGCGCGCAAGGAGACTGACGCCGAGACGCGCGCCGGGCTCTACCGACGCATCGACCGGCTCGTGCACGACGCCGCGCCCTGGGCCTTCGTCGCCTCCGCCAAGCAGACGGCGGTGACCGCGCGAGGCGTCGAGGGGGTGACTTTGGAGCCCTCGTCGCTGCTGGAGCTCAAGGGGGTGCGCAAGCGATGAGGTCCTACGCCCTCCGCCGCCTCGCGCTCGCGGTCCCCGTGCTGTTCGGCGTCACGGTGGTGGTGTTCCTCGTGATCGCGCTCGTGCCCGGCGATCCCGCGCTCGCGATCCTCGGTTCCTACGCCACGCCCGAGAGCGTCGCCCGGCTGAACGCGGAGCTCGGCCTCGATCGTTCGCTTCCCGTCCGCTACCTTGCCTGGGTCGGGAACGCGCTCACCGGCGACCTCGGGCGCTCCTACGCGCTCGACCGGCCGGTGCTCGACGAGGTGCTGGAGCGGCTCGGGCCCACGTTGATCCTCGCCGCCGCGGCGCTGGGCTTAAGCGCGCTGTTCGGCCTCGCCGCGGGCGTCGCCTCCGCCGTGCGGCAGAACGGCTGGGTCGACCGCGCTATCGGCCTGGCCTTGCTGCTCGGCGTTTCCACGCCCTCGTTCTTCCTGGGGCTCCTGCTCGTCCTCTGGCTTTCGGTCGGGCTCGGCTGGTTCCCGACCGGCGGCATGGGCGCGCTGTTTGGGGGAGGCGGGATCGCCGATCTGTTGCGCCATCTCGTGCTGCCGGCCGTGACGCTTGCGGTGGTCGCGACCGCGATCCTCGGCCGGCTCACCCGCGCCGCCATGCTCGACGTGCTGCGGCAGGATTTCGTGCGCACCGCCCGCGCCAAGGGGGTGGAGGAGGACTGGGTGATCTCGGTCCATGCGCTGAAAAGCGCGCTGGTCGCGGTCGTCCCCGTCATCGGGCTTCAGGCGGGCTACGTGCTGGGCGGCGCGGTCTATGTGGAGACCGTGTTCCAGTGGCCGGGTGTCGGCCGCATGCTGGTGGAGGCCATAGGCCGGCGCGACATCCTGCTGGTGCAGGGCGGGGTGCTGGCGGTCGCCGCGCTCTATGTGGCGATCAACGTCGTCACCGACCTCGCGCAGGCCGCCCTCGACCCGAGGATCGAGGTGTGAGCGTTCTCGCCCGGCTCCTGCGGCAGCCCTTCGCGGTGGCGGGCCTCGCGCTGGTGCTGGGCTTCGTGGCGCTGGCGCTGGCGGCGCCGTTCCTCCCGCTGCTCGACCCCAACGCCACCGAGCCCGCCAACCGGCTGGCGGCGCCGGGCGCGGCGGGGCATCTGCTCGGCACGGACCAGCTCGGCCGCGACATCCTCGCGCGGCTGATCTTCGGGCTGCGCGTCAGCCTCGCGGTCGGCGTCGCGGCGACGCTCGCGGCGGCGCTGGTCGGCGGGATCATCGGCCTCGTCGCCGCCTTCTACGGCCGCTGGGTCGATGGCGCGCTGATGCGGCTGGTCGACGTGCTGATGGCCTTTCCCTACCTGCTCCTCGCGCTCGCCGTGGTCGCGGCGCTGGGGCCGGGCCTGACCAACGCCGCGCTCGCGATCGCCATCGTCAACGTGCCGTTCTTCGCCCGCGCGGTGAGAGGGCAGGCGCTCGGGATCGTGCGGCGGGACTATGTGGCCGCGGCCCGCCTCGCCGGGTTTTCGGATCTGCGGATCCTCGTCAGCGAAGTGCTCCCGAACGTCGCCCCGCTGCTCATCGTCACCGCCGCCACGACCATCGGCTGGATGATCCTCGAGACCGCGGGCCTCTCCTTCCTCGGCCTCGGCGCGCAGCCGCCGCAGGCGGACCTCGGCTCCATGCTGGGCGACGGCCGCAAGGTGGTGGCGGCCGCGCCCCATGTGGCGGCGGCGCCCGGCGTCGTGGTGTTCGTGCTCGTCGTCGGCCTCAACCTGCTGGGCGACGGCCTACGCGACGCGCTTGACCCCCGCATGAAGGGCGCCGAGACCGGCGTCCCGCAGCCGGCGACGCGGGTGGAGCGGGGGAGGGCAGCGTCGGGAACGCTGGGGCACGAAGCGAGCGGCGCTCTCGCTAATTCCGTCCTCGACGTCCGAGCCCTCTCCACCGCCTTCGCAACGCCGCGCGGGAGCTTCCCGGCGATCCGGGACGTCTCCTTCGCGCTTCGGGCCGGCGAGGCGCTGGGAATCGTGGGCGAAAGCGGCTCGGGCAAGTCTGTCACCGCGCTTTCGCTCGCGCGGCTCGCGCCGACGCCGCCGGGGACGATCGTGTCCGGCGAGGTGCGGATCGGCGGCGATGATGTGCTTGACCTCAGCCTCGACGCCCTGCGGCGCCTCAGGGGCGACCGCATCGCCTATGTGTTCCAGGATCCGCTGACGACGCTGAATCCGCTGATGCGGATCGATGCGCAGATCGTGGAGGCGATCCGGCCCGGACCGGGCGAGGGCGCGAAGGCGCTTCGCGCGCGGGCGAGGGCGCTGATGGCGGACGTGGGCCTGCCGGACCCCGGGCGCATCGCGCGGGCCTACCCGCACGAGCTTTCCGGCGGCCAGCGCCAGCGCGTCGGCGTCGCCATGGCGCTCGCGAACGCCCCCGACGTGCTGATCGCGGACGAGCCGACGACCGCGCTCGACGCGACGACGCAAGGACGAATTCTGGAGCTGTTCGCCCGCATCCGGCGCGAGCGCGGCGCGGCGCTGATCTTCGTCAGCCACGACGTCGGCGTGGTCGCCCACCTCTGCGACCGGATCGCGGTGATGTACGCCGGCGAGATCGTGGAGGAGGGCCCCGCGCGCGCCGTCGCCGAACGCCCGCTACACCCCTACGCCGCCCGCCTGATCGCCTGCGCGCCGCAGCTCGGGCAGCCGGACAAGCCGCTCGCGCCCATCCCCGGCGCGCCGCCCGCGATCGACGCGCGCCCCGACGGCTGCGCCTTCGCTCCCCGCTGCGACCACGCGATCGACGCCTGCCGGGCGGGGCCGATCCCGCTCGAGGACGCGGGCGACGATCGCCGTGTGCGCTGCATCCGCTGGCGTGAGCTTTTGGGAGAGGCGGCGTGAGGGGATGGCTCGGTGATGGGGTGCGTGCTTCGAGACGGCCTTTCGGGCCTCCTCGGCATGAGGAGGCCTTGGATTGAGACTCCCCGGCGACTCTCCACCTCCTCATGCTGAGGAGCCGTCCGCAGGACGGGGTCTCGAAGCACGGAATGCGTCGTCGCCCCTGCTCGAAGCCCGCGCCGTCACCCGCAGCTTCGGCGGAGGCGGCGGGTGGTTCGGCGCGGCGCGTCCGGCGCTTGTGGCGGTCGATCGCGTCAGCTTCGCGCTCCGGCCGGGCGAGACGCTCGGGATCGTCGGCGAGAGCGGCTCCGGCAAATCCACGCTCGCGCGCATGCTGGTCGGGCTGCTGCAGCCGAGCGCCGGAGCGGTCGCGCTCGACGGCGAGACGCTCGATCTCGGCCGGTCGGGCGATCGCCGCCGGCTGCAGCGGCGCGTGCAGATGGTGTTCCAGGATCCGGCGAGCGCCATGAACCCGCGCAAGACGGTGGGCGCCAGCGTCGAGGCGCCGATGATCGGGCTGAAGGGCTGGGACGCCGCGCGCCGGAAGGCCCGGGTGGCGGAGCTGTTTACGCGCGTGGGGCTCGCGCCCGGGCACGCCGGCCGCCACCCGCACGAGTTCTCCGGCGGACAGCTGCAGCGTATCGGGGTCGCCCGGGCGCTGGCGGCGGAGCCCGCGATCGTCGTGCTCGACGAGCCGGTCTCGGCGCTCGACGTGTCGGTGCAGGCGCAGGTGCTCGCGCTGCTCCGGGAGCTGCGGGACGGCAGCGGGCTGAGTCTCGTCTTCGTCAGCCACGACCTCGCTGTGGTCGAGGCGCTGTGCGACCGGGTGATGGTGATGCGCCGCGGCCGGGTGGTGGAGGAGGGCGCCTGCCGCACGGTGCTCGCCGCGCCGCGCGAGGAGTACACCTGCGAACTCGTTGACGCCGCGCGCCGTTTAGCCGCTTGACGCCGGCCGCGCCGGCGCGATCTAGCGCCGACGCCGGCATCCGCCGGCGGCCCTCCGGAACCCGCATTCATGGCGTCCGCGCAAAGCCCGTCCCGCCGCGAGATCGAAGTCGAGTTTCTCGCGGGCGTCGGCCGGGCGGTCGGCGGCGCGGTGGTGTTCTCGCTGCCCGTGCTGATGACCATGGAGATGTGGTCGCTGGGCGCCAGCCTCGACCGCTGGCGGATGCTGGCGCTCGTCGCGGGGCTGATCCCGCTGCTCGTCGGCCTGTCGCGCTTCATCGGTTTCGAAGAGACGACGTGCTGGCGCGACGACATCCGCGACGCGCTGGTCGCCTTCGCGGTCGGCGTCGTCACCTCCGCGGTGATCCTCAGCCTGTTCGGCCTGATCGAGCCGCGGATGTCGTTCGACGAGATCATGGGAGCGATCGTGATCGAGAGCGTCCCGGCGAGCCTCGGCGCGGTGGTGGCGCAGGGCCAGTTCGGCAAGCCGGACGAAAGCGACGAACGGCACGCCCGCGAGGCGGGCTACTGGGCGGAGCTGCTGTTCATGGCGGCCGGCGCCATCTACCTCTGCTTCAGCGTCGCGCCGACCGAGGAGGTCGACCTGATCTCGGCCGAGATGACGCCGTTTCACGCCATCGTGCTGGTCCTCGTCTCGCTCGCCGCGATGCACTCCGTGGTCTACGTGCTGCAGTACGCCGGCCAAGAGCCGGTGGAGCCCGAGGGCGCCGGCTTCTGGAGCCTGTTCGCGCGCTACACCGTCGTCGGCTACGCGCTGTCGTTGCTCGTGTGCTTCGCCCTCATGTGGACCTTCGGCCGCTTCGACGATCTCGGGATCGAGGCTGCGCTCCGGCTGTGCGTGACGCTGGGCTTCCCCGCCGCCGTGGGCGCCGCCTTCGCGCGGCTCATCGTATAGGGAACGGACATGGCCGAGGAAGGCGCCGAGACGCGGCGGGTCGGATGGCTGGAGTGGGGCGTCGCGGGGCTGGGCGCCGCCCTTGTCGTCGGCGTGCTGGGGGTGCTGACCCACGAGGCGCTGACCTACGAGGACGGGCCGCCCGCGATCATAGCCACCGTCGACGACGTCAGCCAGGGCCCCGGCGGCTACGTGGTCCGCTTCACCGCGAAGAACGAGGGCGCCTCGACCGCGGCGGAAATCCTGATGCTCGCCGAGCTGAAGCAGGGCGATGCGGTGCTCGAGAGCGCCGAGGTGACGCTCGACTACGTGGCGCGAAAGTCGTCGAAGCAGGCCGGCGTGGTGTTCGCGCGGGATCCCGCGGGAGCGGAACTCACGATCCGGGCGACGTCGTACCGGAAGCCGTAGCGCCCCATTCCCAGCCTTTGAAGGCGACTGCGCCGCCGTTTTTTCTCCCCTCCTCCTTGCGGGGAGGGGGCCGAGACGTTGCGTCTCTCGAGCGGACTCTCAGGTGACGCCGCCGCCCCTCACTTCCCCGGCGGCAGCGAGGCGTAGTAGGCGGCGACGGCGCGGATCTCCTCCGGCGTCAGGCGGAACGCGACCTTGCGCATGATCTCGCGGAACGGCCCGCCGCCGCGGGAATCGTGCTCCTTCTCCCAGAGATGCAGCTGCGTCTCGAGGTAGGACGCGTGCTGCCCCGCGAGCGAGGGGTAGGCGGGGTTGCGCGCTGCGGCAGAAGGGCCGTGGCAGGACTGGCAGGCGGGGGTGCCGGTGGCGCGCACGCCCTCGCGCGCGATTGTCTCGCCCGTGGCCACGAGCGCCGGATCGGGCGTCGGCGCGTCCTTCGGGCGCGCGGCCGGCTGGTTGGCGTAGTGCTCGGCCAGCGCCGCGAGCTCCGAGTAAGGCAGACGGGCCGCCGCGGGCTGCATGATGCCGCTGTGGCGCTTGCCCACGGCGTAGGCCGACAGCGCGTCGAACAGGTAGTCCTCCGACTGGCCGGCGATCACCGGGAAGGCGTCGCCGTCCCGTCCCAGGCCGTCGCGCCCGTGGCAGCGGGCGCAGTCGGCGAGCGTGTCTTCTCGCGGGCCGCGGCCTTGCGGGCCATGCGCGAGCGCCACGAGGCCGCCGACGGCGCCGTCGGTCTCGGCCCCCATGGCGAGCGCCTTGTACTCGTCCGGCGTCATGCCCGGCAGCTTCTTCAGGAAGGCGACGACCGACCAGACCTCGTCCTCGCGTTCGTCGAACGAGACCCAGGCCGGCATGCCGGAGAACTTCACGCCGTGCTTCACGATGGTGAAGAGGTGCGCGGTCTCCCAGGTCGGGACCTTGGCGTCGAGGTCCGGCGGCGGGGGGCTCATCACGTCGGTCAGCGGCGAGCGCGGGCGGCCCGGCGCGCCATGGCAGGAGGCGCAGCCGGTGGCGTAGTGCCCGGCGCCGCGGGCGATCAGCGCCCGGTCGTCGAGGTTGTCCGGAACTTCGACGCCGATCGACCAGGTCTCGACGGAGTTGATCATCACCCAGTGCAGGAACCAGTCCGTCACCGGCCAGTGCTTGGTGCTGGCCGAGATGTTGAACAGGCCCGACCAGCCGAAGGCGAGGCCGGCCGCGACAGCCGCCACCGCCGCGATACCGGCGCGCTTGGGGGTCACGCGGACGTTCACGCCGCGGTTGAGGAACCCGCTCATGGCCGGCCACCGCGGGTGAGCGCCGACGGGGCGCGGTCGTCGGAGAGCAGGCGGCCGACGAGGGCGACGCCGCCGGCGAGGTAGGCCGCGCCGCCGATCAGCAACATCATCACGCCGCCGAGCTGCTGGTCGTCGAGCGGGTTGAGCAGCGTCAGCGCCTCGCTCGCCTGGTGATGCGCCGCGTAGAGCGGCCGGACGCTCATGGCGAGCAGCGCGCCGAGCAGCGTCATGTGGATCGAGGTGAGCAGCATCGCCACCACGCCCGCGGCGGTGCGCCCCGCCTTGGTCGCGGCCCCGTAGCCGAAGCAGGCGAGCCAGACCCAGAGGCCGGAGAGCAGGAACGAGGCCTGCTCGCCGAGGTAGGCGAGGTCGCTTCCGCGAGCGAGATCGTGGGCGGCGGGCGTGTGCCAGCCCCACACCACGATCAGCTCCACCAGCGAGGCGGGGACGGCCGCGAACAGCAGCGGATGGCGGTCCGACAGATCGTAGCGGGAGCCCGCGACGCTGAGCGCG
Source organism: Methylopila capsulata (assembly GCF_016907975.1). GTDB lineage: Bacteria > Pseudomonadota > Alphaproteobacteria > Rhizobiales > Methylopilaceae > Methylopila > Methylopila capsulata. The sequence goes on along the minus strand of NZ_JAFBCY010000003.1, from coordinate 153,985 downwards.
AGCAGGGGCGCGGCGATCGCCACCACGCCCATGTGCCGGATCATGTGGCCGGTGAAGCCGTGGCCGATCAGGGCGCTGGTCTGCGGCGCCCAGGCGAGCGCGAGCGCGGCGAGACCTGCGCCGAGGAGGAGCTTGCGGTTCATCGGCAGTCTCCGATGAACACGGCCGGCAGCGCCACGAAGATCACGCCCACGACCGAGAGCCCGCAAAGGAGCAGCGTGGCGAAGCCCAGGAAGCCCTGCCGGCCCTCGAAGCTCGGCTCGTCGAACGGCGGGTCCACGTCGCCGCTCCGCCAGTGGCCCCAGGCCTGCCGCGTGCAAAGCGCGATGATTGCGACGGCGACCACCGTCGCGGCCAGGATGACGAGGCGGGCGATGGTGATGTCCGGCCACGCCGCGCCGGTCATCACCCGCGCGTCCGCCATGGTCTTGGCGCAGTAACCCGCGGCGGCGGTGTAGGACACGAGGAAATGCAGCGCCCAGACGGTGGGCGCGGTGACGAGAGTGACGAGGTTGGCGCGGGTGGAGGCGATCATGCACAGGCCTCCGCGTGCGGCGTCAACCCGGCCGAAGCGCAGCGCAGAGCCGGGATCATCATCCGAATGAGGCCGTGACCCACCCCCGCCGTCATGGTCCGGCTTGACCGGACCATCCATGCCAGGCGTTGAGCTCTACGTCCGAGATGGGTCCTCCGGTCAAGCCGGAGGACGACGGCGTGGTTCCCGGCCCGGCGCTCCGCGCCGTCCGGGATGACGTGACCTTCGACGCCGATCATCGCGCCACCAGCGGGAACAGGGCGATGGTCGCGACGCTGACCGCCATGGTGATCAGAGCGAAGTGCCAGAACAGCACGACGTTGTGGATGTCGATGTCGTGCTCCTTGGTCAGCTTGGAGCCGACCGAGCGCGCCAGACAGTAGAGCGTCATGATCACGCCGACGCCGACGTGGACCGCGGTCCAGATCGCGATGACCCAGACCGTCGCGGGGTACACGTGGGAGGTCGGGTCGAGGCCGGTGGTGTGCGGCCCCCACAGCAGCGCCGCGCCGCCGCCGACCGCGAGGACGACGGACAGGGCGAGCCACAGCCGTAGCGACGGCGGCCGGTCGGCGGCGTTCGCCCGGCGGGCGAGCAGCATCGCGCCCCACGACGCGATTGTGAGCACCAGCGCCGTGAACGGCCACAGCAGGCCGGGACCCGCGGCGTCCGCAGGCGGGAAGCCCGTGGCGTGGATCGTCCAGTAGAAGAAGTAGCCGAAGATCAGGCTCGCGAAGGCCGACATGTCGCCGATCATCGTGATGAACATCGCCCACCAGCCGACCGAATCCGGTCCGGAGACGTAGAGCGGCAGCCGGAGGCCAAGGCCGACGTCCTTGTCCTTCTTCTCCGGGATGATCGCGGTGCCGGTCCAGAGCCAGATCAGGATCGCGATCAGCGCCGCGATCGAGAAGCCGATCGTCAGCGTCCAGGCGTAGAAGGTTGCCGCAATGAAGGCGCCGCCGGTGAGGAAGGCCGCCCCCATGGTGATGAAGGTGTTGCCCGGCACGCGCAGGCACTGGATCGGCCGGGCGTCGAGCACGGAGGTGATCAGCGTTTCGCGTTTTCCCTCCTCGGCGTCGGGGAGGTAGAACCGGCCCTCGTCGTAGTCCCGCACGAAGTTCGGCTGGTCCCAGAGCGGGTACCGCGTGGAGACGATCGGTACGGTGCGCACGCCCCACTCCTTGCCCGGATTTGGGGAGAGCCACTCCAGCGTGCCGGCGTTCCAGACGTTGCGCGGCGCGAGCGGCTCCTTGCCCCTCGGCCGCAGGATGTCCCAGGCCACCACCAGCACGCCGGCCGCGAACACGAAGGCGCCCACGGTCGAGACCATGTTGAGCGTGTCGAAGCCGAGCCCTTCCGCGTAGGTGAACACCCGGCGCGGCATGCCGCGAAGGCCCGTGATGTGCATCGGCAGGAAGGTGACGTTGAAACCCACGAACAGCAGCCAGAAGCTGATCTTACCCAGCCGGTCCGACAGTCTGCGGTCCATCACGAAGGGGAAGTAGTAATAGATGCCCGCGAGTAGCGGGAAGAACATGCCGCCGATCAGGGTGTAGTGCAGGTGCGCCACCACGAAGTGGCTGTCGTGCGCTTGCCAGTCGAACGGCGCGAGCGCCACCATGACGCCGGTGAGGCCGCCGAACACGAAGATCGCGAGCGCCCCGACCGCGTAGAGCATCGGCACGGAGTAGATCACCCGGCCCGCGAGCAGCGTCGCAAGGAACACGAAGATCTGCACCCCGGTCGGGATCGCGACCGCTTCCGACGCGGCCGAGAAGAAGGCGAGCGAGATCGCGGGCAGCCCGGTCGTGAACATGTGGTGGACCCACAGGCCGAACGACAGGAAGCCGGTGCCCACCGCCGCCAGCACGATCCACGAGTAGCCGAGGATCGGACGCTGCGCGAAGGTCGGCACGATCATCGCGAGCAGCGCGATCGCCGGCAGGAAGATGATGTAGACCTCGGGGTGGCCGAAGATCCAGAACAGGTGCTGCCACAGCAGCGGATCGCCGCCCTTGGCGGGATCGAAGAACGGCCAGCCGAACATCCGCTCGAGCTCGAACAGGATGTCGCCCGCGATCAGCGGTGGGAAGGCGAACAGGATCATGCCGGCGACCACCAGCACGTACCAGGCGTAGAGCGGCATAAGGTTGATGCGCATGCCCGGCGGCCGGCATTTTAAAGTTCCGACGATGAGCTCCACCGCGGCAGCGATCGACGCCACCTCGATGAAGGACAGCCCCAGCAGCCAGACGTCGGCGCCGATGCCGGTCTGCTTCTCGTCGGTGGTCAGCGGCGGGTACATGAACCAGCCGCCGTCGGGCGCGGCGTTGAAGAAGATCGAGCCGCAGACGAACACGCCGCCGAGCAGGAAGCTCCAGTAGCCGAAGGCGGACAGCCGCGGGAAGGGCAGGTCGCGGGCGCCCAGCATCTCCGGCAGGATCAGGATCGCGACCGCCTCGAAGATCGGGATCGCGAACAGGAACATCATCGCCGTGCCGTGCAGCGTGAAGACCTGATTGTAGAAGGTGGCGGACAGGAAATCGTTGTCCGGAACGGCGAGCTGCGTGCGGATCAGCAGCCCCAGCACGCCCGCGAACAGGAAGAAGAACAGCGCGGTCGCGGTGTACCAGATCCCGACCTCGGAATTGTTCACGGCCGACCAGTAGCGAACGCCCTTCGGCGTCTCCCAGACCTTCTCGAGGCGTTCCTCCTGGCCCTTGCGGACCTCCGGATCGTCCTGGGGGGAGGCGAGCGCGGCGTCGGTCATGCTCTTCTCCCTCCCTCGGAGAGGGGAGGGTGGACGGGCGAAGCCCGGCCGGGTGGGGTGGGTTCAGGATGGCGCTCGACGCCCGAGGCCCCACCCGACCCTTCGCTCCGCGAAGGGCCACCCTCCCCAAGCTTCGCTTGAGGAGGGATCAGGAAGGGCGCGGCCACGATCGCCATCACTTCAGGCTCCCGAGATAGGCGGCGATCGCCGTCAGGTCGTCGCGCGGCAGGGCGGGGTAGGCGGGCATGGTCACGCGCGGCTTCACCGTGTCGGTCTCGGCGATGAAGCGGGCGACGTTGTCGGCGGTGTTCGGCAGCGTGCCGGCTCCGAGCGTCTTGCGGGCGCCGAAGCGGGTGAGGTCGGGGCCGACCTCGCCCTTGGCCTCGGTCCCGGCCACGGCATGGCACGCTCCGCAGCCGTTCTGCAGGAACAGGTCGCGGCCGCGCGCGAGATCGCCGGTCGGGGCCGGCTGCGGCGCGGCCTGCGCGGCGAGCCAGGCGTCGAACGCCGGCTTCTCCATCACGACGACGTCGAAGGCCATCAGCGCGTGGCTCGCGCCGCAGAACTCGGCGCAGACGCCGCGGTAGGTCCCCGGCTTCTCCGCCTCCAGCACCAGCCGATTCTCGCGGCCGGGGATCATGTCCACCTTGCCGCCGAGCGTCGGGATCCAGAAGGCGTGGATCACATGCGGGCTCGTCAGCGCGAACTCGACGCGCTCGCCGACCGGCATGCGGATTTCGTTGGCGCTCACGACCTCCGGGCCGTTCAGCGGCTTGTAGCGCACGCGCCACCAGAACTGCTCGCCGGCGACGTCGACCCGCAGGCCTTCGCCCGGCTGGCGCAGCTCCGGCATCAGCCGCAGCCCGTAGACCAGCAGGGCGGCCAGCACGACCACGGGGAACACGACGCCGCCCCAGAGGATGAGCCGCTTGCCGACGATTTCCTCGTGTGCGTCGGTGCGGACACGGGTGGCGTAGACCGCGACGCCCAGCACGATCGTCCAGACCACGCCCGCGCCGATCAACATGACCCAGAACAGGTCCGCAACGTCGCGCGCCTCGCGGCCGGCGGGGTCGAGCGCGGACTGCACGCCGGAGCAGGCCCCGAGCGCGAGAGCGACCAGCCCGAACGCCGGAAGGCGGATCAGAATGCGTGCGGCGATGATGGTGGCCCCCAAGACGTGCTTGCTTGGGTCGAACTAAGCGCCGAGGTCCGCCGCGCCAGTGCGAAAGCGTCACGAATTGGCGCTTTTCCAACAAGATCACGGGCCTGTGAAGCGAGAGCCCGGAGCGACGGCGCGGTCGATGACGCGGGCCGCTCTACGGCCAGGCGGCGAGCGGAGGCAGCGACGACAGGATCGACGCGACGTTGCCGCCGGTCTTCAGGCCGAAGATGGTGCCGCGGTCGTGCAGCAGGTTGAACTCCACGTAGCGGCCGCGGCGCACCAACTGCTCGGCGCGGTCGGCCTCGGTCCAGTCCTTCGCAAAATTGGCGCGTACGATCTCCGGATAGACCTCGGCGAAGCGTTCGCCGATCGAGCGGGTGAAGGCGAAGTCCGCTTCGAAGTCGCCGCTGTCCAACCAGTCGTAGAACACGCCGCCGATGCCGCGCGGCTCGTTGCGGTGCTTCAGGAAGAAGTACTCGTCGCACCACGCCTTGTAGCGGGCGTAGTCCGCAACCGCGTGGCCCTCGCAGGCGCGCTCGAAGGCGGCGTGGAAGGCGACCGTGTCCGGATCCTCCTGCGTGCGACGCCGATCGAGCACGGGCGTGAGGTCGGCGCCGCCGCCGAACCACGCGCGGCTCGTCACGACGAAGCGGGTGTTCATGTGCACGGTCGGCACGTTCGGGTTCACGGGGTGGGCGATCAGCGAGATGCCCGAGGCCCAGAAGCCGGGCGACTCCATCGCGCCGGGGATGTCCTTGCGGAACTCGGGCGCGAACTCGCCGTAGACAGTCGAGCAGTGCACGCCGACCTTCTCGAACAGCCGGCCTTTCATGATGCCCATGACGCCTCCGCCGCCGTCCGCGCCGGTGTGGTCCTTGCGCGACCAGGGCGTGCGCTCGAACCGGCCGGCCGGCGCGTCGCCCGGCGCTTCGTCCTCGAGCGCCTCGAACGAGGCGTGGATCCGGTCGCGAAGCTCCTCGAACCAGGCGCGGACGCGGGTCTTTCGGGAGTCGACGTCGACGAGAGGCGAGGGCATGGCGACCGATCCGCGAGTGCGAGGGCGGGAGGCCGGCATTTAGGGTGGTGAGCGGCGGGATGGAAACCCCGCGGTCTGGCGCAGCGCCTCGCCGAGGGCGATCGCGCCGGCGACCGCGACGTTGAGCGAGCGGAGTTCGGCGCGGATCGGCACCACCACGCGCAGATCAGCTGCGGCGTGGACGGCGTCCGGGACGCCGGCCGATTCGCGGCCCAGCATCAGCACGTCGTCGGCCCGGAAGGCGGCGTCCACATAGGCGACCGCGCCTCGCGTCGTCAGAAGCACCAGCCGCGCGCCCGCGGCCTGGCGAGCCTGCTCGAACGCCGCGAACGAGACGTGGCGAACGATCTCCACATGGTCGAGGTAGTCGAGCCCCGCGCGGCGAAATGCCCGATCGGACACAGGGAATCCCGCCGGTTCGATGATGTCGACCGCGACGCCGAGGCAGGCTGCGAGCCGCAGCAGGGTGCCCGCGTTCTGGGGGATGTCGGGTTGGTAAAGCGCGAGACGCAAAGGGAAAATAGCCTCCCATAACGGAATCGTGGCGGAATCCGGGTGGTGAAGATGCGACACTGTGTCCTAAAGTCTTAGGCGGGCTGGACAGGCCGCGACATCGGGTGCGACAAAGCGCGCAAGAGATAAGAGCCGTTCCAAAGGACGGCCGCGCGTTGGACCGACGAGCTTCGCCTGCCGTTCCGCCGCACTGAGGAAGCTTTTGGGAGAGACTGATCGTGGCAGCCACGCACGACGCCGCCGAGCCGACCCGTCGCGACTTTCTGTATCTGGCGACGGGGGCCGCAGCCGCCGTCGGGGCCGGGTTCACCGTGTGGCCGTTCGTGGCTCAGATGAACCCCGACGCCTCGGCGCTCGCGCTCGCGACCAGCGAAGTCGACATCAGCCAGATCGCTGAAGGCCAGATCATCACGGTCAAATGGCGCGGCAAGCCGGTGTTCGTGTGGAACCGCACGGCGAAGGACATCGAAGAGGCGAAGGCCGTCAAGGTCAGCCAGCTGCCCGACCGCAACGCGCGCAACGAGAACCTCGCCCCGGACGCTGAAGCGACGGACGAGAACCGCGCGGCGAAAGGCAAGGAGAACTGGCTGATCGTCACCGGCATCTGCACCCATCTCGGCTGCGTTCCGACCTCGAAGTCCGGCGAATTCGACGGCTGGCTCTGCCCCTGCCACGGTTCGCACTACGACAGTGCGGGACGCATCCGCAAAGGGCCGGCGCCGGAGAACCTCCACATCCCGCCCTACGCCTTCGACAGCGACACCAAGATCACCATCGGCTGAGGCCGCCCCCGCAGGTTCACGCCCGCGCGGCGCGACGAGGTGAATTCGATGCAAGGACATTCGACCTACCAGCCGAAAAGCGGTCTCGCCAAATGGTTCGAGAGCCGCTTGCCGATCGTCGGCCTGGTGCACTCCAGCGCGATCGCCTACCCGGTGCCGCGCAACCTGAACTACTTCTGGACCTTCGGCGGCATCCTGATGTTCATGCTGGTCGCCCAGATCCTGACCGGCGTGGTGCTCGCGATGCACTACACGCCGGAAGCGACCAAGGCCTTCGCCTCGGTCGAGAAGATCATGCGCGACGTGAACTACGGTTGGCTGCTGCGCTACCTGCACGCCAACGGCGCCTCGATGTTCTTCATCGCCGTGTACATCCACATGTTCCGCGGCATGTACTACGGCTCGTACAAGGCGCCCCGCGAGATCCTGTGGATCCTCGGCGTGCTGATCTTCCTGCTGATGATGGCGACCGCCTTCATGGGCTACGTGCTGCCCTGGGGCCAGATGTCGTTCTGGGGCGCCACCGTGATCACCAACCTGTTCTCGGCGATCCCGGGCGTGGGCCAGGCCGTGGTGACCTGGCTGTGGGGCGGCTTCTCCGTCGATAACCCGACGCTGAACCGCTTCTTCGCGCTGCATTACCTGCTGCCCTTCATGATCGCGGGCGTGGTCGCGCTGCACATCTGGGCTCTCCATCATGTCGGGCAGAACAACCCGACCGGCGTCGAGGTGAAGGATTTCCGCAAGGACACGCTGCCCTTCACGCCCTACGCGACCATCAAGGACGGCTTCGCGATGATCTGCTTCATCGCGTTCTTCGCCTGGTTCGTGTTCTACATCCCGAACTACCTCGGCCACGCCGACAACTACATCGAGGCGAACCCGCTGGTGACGCCGTCGCACATCGTGCCGGAATGGTACTTCCTGCCGTTCTACGCGATCCTGCGCGCGATCCCGTCCAAGCTCGGCGGCGTGCTGATGATGTTCGGCGCCATCGCCGTGCTGTTCATCCTGCCGTGGCTCGACACGTCGAAGGTGCGCTCGGCCAAGTACCGTCCGATGTTCAAGATCTTCTTCTGGATCTTCGTGGCGGACGCGGTGATCCTGGGCTGGCTCGGCTCGAAGCCGGCCGAGGAGCCCTACATCACCTACGCCCGCATCGCGACCGCCTGGTACTTCATCCACTTCCTGATCGTCATTCCCGTCCTGGGCAGGATCGAAAAGACCAAGCCGCTCCCGGCCTCGATCGCGGAATCGGTCCTCGGTCCTTCGGGCGGCCATGGCTTCCCGGGCGGCGCGGCGGCGTCGCCCGAGACGAAGGGATGATCGGGCCCATGACCCTGCGTTTCGAAGGCAAGACCATGAGCCTGCGTTCTCTTCGCGCCGTCGCCGCCGCGGCCGTCATCGGCCTCGGCGCGCTGGCCGGCGCCAGCGGGGCGCTCGCGGCCGGCGGGGAGGGCGCGCAGGAAGGCGGCGCCCACCACACGCCGCAGCCGCCGATGCAGAAATGGACCTTCTGGGGTCCGTTCGGAAAGTTCGACCAGGCCCAGCTGCAGCGCGGCTTCAAGATCTACAAGGAGGTCTGCTCGAGCTGTCATTCGCTCTCGCTGGTCTCCTTCCGAAACCTGATGGAGCCGGGCGGCCTCGGCTTCAACGAGGGCCAGGCGCGCGCGATCGCCAGCGAGTACGAGGTCCAGGACGGTCCGAACGACGAGGGTGAGATGTTCACCCGCAAGGCCCGCCTGTCGGACGCCTTTCCGAAGGCGTTCCCCAACGAGCAGGCGGCCCGCGCCGCTAACGGCGGCGCCTATCCGCCGGATTTCTCGCTGCTGGCCAAGGCCCGGACCTACGAGCGCGGCTTCCCGTGGTTCCTGTGGGACATCGTCGCCCAGTACCAGGAGCAGGGGCCGGACTACATCCATGCCCTGCTGACGGGCTACGAGGAGCCCCCGGCCGGCGCAAAGCCGGCTGCGGCGAACCTGCACTACAACAAGTACTTCCCCAACCACTGGATCGCGATGGCGAAGCCGATCCAGGACGGCCAGGTGGAGTACACCGACGGCACGCCGACCACGGTGGACCAGTACGGCAAGGACGCCGCGGCCTTCATGATGTGGGCGGCAGAGCCGCACCTCGCGGTCCGCAAGCAGACCGGCTTTGTGGTCATGATCTGGCTGCTGGTGTTCGGCTCGCTGGTCTATCTGGTCAAGAAGCGCATCTGGGCCGGCGCGAAGCCGAAGGCGATCGCCTGATTCTGGCGGGCGACCCCGTGCTATAGAGCGGCGGGCCTTCGGGTCCGCCGTTTTTCATTGTCAGGAGCGAACGATGGCGAAGGCCGTTCTGGGCGTGATCGGCGGGTCGGGGATCTACGATCTGCCCGGCCTCGAAGACGTCGAGGAGCTCGATCTCGCGAGTCCTTGGGGGCTGCCTTCGGCCAAGCCGAAGCGCGGCCGGATCGGCGCGACCACGATCGTCTTCCTGCCCCGCCATGGCGCCGGCCACCGGCTGTCGCCCTCCGACATCGACTACCGCGCGAACATCGACGTCCTGAAGCGGGCGGGCGTCACTGATCTCGTGTCGCTCTCGGCCTGCGGCTCCTACCGCGAGGAGCTTCCGCCGGGGACCTTCGTGCTGGCGGACCAGTTCATCGACCGCACCTTCCGCCGCCAGCCCACCTTCTTCGGCCCCGGCTGCGTGGCGCATGTGGCGTTCTCCGACCCCGTCGCTCCGAACCTCGTGGCGCGGATCGCCCGGGCCGCGGCGGCCGAAGGCGTGCCGCATGTGGTCGGCGGCGTCTACGTCTGCATGGAAGGCCCGCAGTTCTCCACTCGGGCGGAATCCGTCGCCTACAAGGCCATGGGCGCGTCCATCGTCGGTATGACGAACATGCCCGAAGCCAAGCTCGCCCGCGAGGCGGAGCTGTCCTACGCGACTGTCGGGATGGTGACGGACTACGACGCCTGGCGGCCGCACGAGGCCGGGGTCGACGTCGCCGACATTCTCGCGGTGATGCACGCCAACGGCGACAAGGCCCGCCGCCTGGTGGCGCGGCTCGCCGCCGATTTCCCCGAGGAGCACGAGCCGTGCCCGCTCGGATCCGACCGGGCGCTCGACTACGCCATCGTCACCGCGCCGGAGCACCGCGATCCGCAACTGCTGGCGAAGCTCGACGCGGTCGCCGGGCGGGTGTTCGGCCCCCGCTGACGCACGGCGTCAGTCGTCGCGCTCCCCGCGTCCGCGGCGGCCGTCGTCATCGTCGTCGTTCCGGCCGAACATGGCGTCGTCGTCATCGTCCTCATCGCCGTCGCGGCCCTGCCTACGGCGCGACCGGTCGTCATCGTCATCATCGTCGTCGCCCGAGCGGACGCGCGCGCCGTCGCGGCGACGGTCGTCGTCGTCATCTTCGACGAGCAGCAGGCCGGCTCCCGCCGTGGGCGCCAGCGGCGCCGCTACGGAAGCCAGCGGGCGCGCGGTCGCCTCGCTCAGGCCGAGCAGCGGGACGGCGACGCCGGCGAGCGTCAGCGCAGCAATTTTGGGCAGGGTCATTCGGGTGTCCTCGTCGCGTGCACGCGATTCGATCCGGCCGCTCCGCGCTGAATAACGCGCCGGGCCCGAGAACATTCCGCCCCTCGCGCGAACGTTATCCGCGCTCAGGGCCGCACGCCGACGAACACTGCGCTGGTGAACTCGAAAACCTCAACGCCGTGCTGGTTCGTCGCCGTGTTGCGGGCCGTGAGCACGCCCCAGCCGGGGCGGGACGCGCTCGGCCGCGTCTCCAGCACTTCCGAAAAGTATGTCAGGGTGTCGCCGGCCATGACGGGCGCTTTCCAGCGCAGATCCCGGAAGCCGGGGGAGGGGCCGACGCGGCCGACCGGCAGGCCCGCCGCCATCCGTTCCTTCGCCATCCGGGTCTGGAAGGCTATCATCAGCTTCATCCACACCGCTGAAGTGTGCCAGCCGGAGGCCGCAAGGCCCTTGAACGGGCCGGCGAGGCCGGCCTCCTCGGAGAGATGAAAGGCCTGGGTGTCGTACTTGCGCGCAAAGCGCAGGATTTCGTCGGCCGTGAACAGGTGCGAGCCGATCTCGGCGCGGTCGCCGGGGGCGTAGTCCTCGAGATGCATCAGACCGCTCCCGCGTCGCGACGGCCGAACATCACCGCGTTGACCTGCCGCATCACGACCACGCCGTCCTGGTTCACGACATCGAAGGCGAAGGAGACCACGCCCATCTCCGGCCGGCTGCGGGAGGCGCGGGCGGCGACGACCTCGCTCCGCACCGTCAGCCGGTCGCCGGCGCGCACCGGCGCGCGCCACTCGACGCTGTCGACGCCCGGTGAGCCCATCGAGGTGCTGTCGACGAGCCAGCGGTCGCAGTTCATCCGCATCAGCAGCGCCGCCGTGTACCAGCCGGACGCGATCAACTCGCCCAGCATGCTGGAGCGCGCGGCCTGCTCCGACAGGTGCATCGGCTGCGGATCGTACTCCTCGGCGAAGGCCACCATGTCGTCGCGATCGACGACGAGGTCGCCGTACTCCGCCGTGTCGCCGGGCGCGAAGTCCTCGAAGGCGTAGCGGGGGTTGGGCATCTGTGGCGCTCCTTGAGCAGGTTCGGCGTCAGGGAATGCGCCTTGCGTTCCTCGCTCCGCCGTCGCCCTGGCCGAAGTGCCGGGACCCATAACCCCGACGTATCCGGACAAATCTGACCCGGTGGGCTGATGGGTTCCGGGACTTCGCCCGGAACGACGGCCTGGTTCAGCGGATCGATGGATACCGAAACAACGCTCAGTTCGCGAAGCGGAAGTGCAGCACGTCGCCGTCGGCGACGACGTACTCCTTGCCTTCGAGCCGCATCTTGCCAGCGTCCTTCGCGCCCGTCTCACCCTTCAGCGTGACGTAGTCGTCGTAGGCGATGGTCTCGGAGCGGATGAAGCCCTTCTCGAAATCGGAGTGGATCACGCCCGCCGCCGCGGGCGCCTTGGTGCCGCGCTCGATCGTCCAGGCGCGGGTCTCCTTGGGGCCGACGGTGAAGTAGGTCACGAGCCCAAGCAGTTGGTAGCCGGCGTTGATCAGGCGGTCGAGGCCGGGCTCGTGCAGGCCGAGCGCTTCGAGGTACTCCGTCCGCTCGTCCTCCGGAAGCACCGCGATCTCGCTCTCGATGCGGGCAGAGATCGCGACCGCGACCGCGCCTTCGGCCTTCGCGCGCTCCTCGACCCGCGCGGAGTAGGCGTTGCCGTCCACGGCGGAGCCTTCGTCCACGTTGGCGACGTAGAGCACCGGCTTCGAGGTCAGCAGGTTGAGCGCGTCGAAGGCGGGCCGCTCGTCGTCCGAGATCTTGGCGAGGCGGGCCGGCTTGCCGTCGCGCAGCAGCGGGAGCACGCGGTTGACGAGCTCGAGCTGCTCCTTCGCCTCCTTGTCGTTCGAGCGCGCCCGCTTCTCGAGTGCGACCACCCGCTTCTCGAGGCTCTCGAGGTCGGCGATCATCAGCTCGGTCTCGACGGTGTCGGCGTCGGACAGCGGGTCGATCTTGCCTTCGACATGGGTGATGTCGTCGTCCTCGAAGCAGCGCAGGACGTAGGCGATGGCGTCGACCTCGCGGATGTGGGCGAGGAACTGGTTGCCGAGGCCTTCGCCCTTCGACGCGCCGCGCACGAGGCCCGCGATGTCCACGAAGGTCAGCCGCGTCGGGATGATCTCCTTGGAGCCGGCGATCGCGGCGAGCTTGCCAAGCCGCGGATCGGGCACCGCGACCTCGCCGACGTTGGGCTCGATGGTGCAGAACGGATAGTTCGCGGCCTGGGCGGCGGCGGTCTGCGTCAGCGCGTTGAAGAGGGTCGACTTGCCGACGTTCGGCAGGCCGACGATGCCGCATTTGAAGCCCATGGCAGGAACCGATCAGTCTTGAGAGAGGATCTCGTCCGGTCGGACGAGAAAGGGATTGATGGTCATGAGCGGGCCTATGCGCTGGCCATGGCTCATGTCCTCGGACAGCAGAAGCTCGCAGTTCGACTGGAGCGCGGAGGCGACGATGAGGCTGTCCCACCAGGCGAAGCCGAACCGCTCGTGAACCCCGAAGGCGAGGCTCGAGGTCTCGAACGTCAGCGGCGCATCGCACCAGCGGCCGATCTCGGCGACCATCGGCTCCACTTCGGAGAGGCTGAACATCCTGAGCTTCCGGGTGAGCACCGCCGTGAACTCGTTGATCACCTGGGGGCTGACGACGAGGCCCTCGCGGTCCGACAGTTCACGCACCCACCCGGTCGCGCGCTCAGTCTTCGCCGGGCTTCGCCGGTCCCGAAGATAGATCAGGATGTTCGAATCGATGAAGCAACGCATCGTCGTAGATCTCTTCGCGGCTCGGCAGCGTCCCGTCGGCGCGCGTCAGATCCCGCCTCGGATAGGACAGGAACCGTTCCAGGCTCTCGCGTTGGCTGACATGCGGACCCTGCTGCTTTCGCTCCAAAGCGAGGGTCGCAAAGTAGCGCGAAACGCTCTCACCCCGCTTTGCGGCCTCCACACGCACCCAGCTCAACACATCGTCGTCCATCGAAATCGTCACGTTCTTCATAGGTCCTGCGCTCCTCGACACGAACTTCGTGTTTCCGTGTCCGCCGGTCAAGGCGCGGGGCGTCAGGTCTTGGGCGCTCCGAGCTTCTCCACCTCGCCGAAGCCTGCCGCCTCCATCCTGAGGTGGACCTTGTTCTGGAAGCTCGCGTCCTGCCCGCCCGCCAGCAGGTCGGCGGCGTCCGCGACGGCCTCGGTCAGCACGTCGACCCAGCCCATTTCGGACTTGCCGAAGTCGTTCAGCACATAGGACAGCACCGCGTCCTTGCCGGGGTGGCCGATCCCCAGGCGGACGCGTTTGTAGTCGTTGCCCATATGGGCGGTGATCGAGCGCAGGCCGTTGTGGCCGGCGTTGCCGCCGCCGACCTTCACGCGCAGCTTGCCCGGCGCGAGGTCGAGCTCGTCGTGCAGCGCCACGATGTCTGGCAGGGGGATCTTGAAGAAGCGGGCGGCCTCGGCCACGGCGCGGCCGCTTTCGTTCATGTAGGTGCGCGGCTTCAGCAGCAGCGTCATCACGCCGCCGATCGCGCCCTCCGCCGTCTCGCCCTGAAAGCGCGCCCGCCAGGGGCCGAAGCCGTGGCGGGACGCGATCCGGTCGACGGCCATGAAGCCGATGTTGTGCCGGTTCTTCTCGTACTTCGACCCCGGATTGCCGAGGCCGACCAGGAGCAGCATGTCGGAAGCTCCCAACAGGGACGGCCCGTCGCGTCATGCCCGCGCGGTCGCGGGCATGACGCGCGGATCGATCAATCGTCCTGCGACTTGCGGCTCTCGGACTTCTTGTCCTCGTCCTGCTTGGCGTCGGCCTCGTCGGCCGCCGTCTCGCCTTCGCTCTCGGCGCCTTCTTCCGGCTCGATGGTCTCGCCGCGGTTCTCGGCGGCGGCCTCAGCCTGCTCCTCGGCCACCTCTTCCGCGACCACGGTCGGCGCGGCGATGGTGGCGATCGTCAGCTCTTCGAGGTTCTCGGCCTTGAACGCGACGCCCTGCGGCAGCTTCACGGAGCTGGCGTGGACGATGTCGCCGATCTCGAGGCCCGTCAGGTCGACTTCGATCGCGGACGGGATGTCGTCGATGCCCGCCTCCACGTGCACCGTGTGCAGCACGACGTTCAGAACGCCGCCGCGCTTGATGCCGGGGGCGGCCTCGTCGTTCAGGAAGTGTACCGGGACCTCGACGTCGACGATCGACGACTTGGTGACGCGGAAGAAGTCGACGTGCAGCAGGGTGTCGGTCACGACGTCGCGCTGGTAGTCGCGCGGAATGACCCGCTCCTTGGCCCCGCCGGTGTCGATCTCGAAAATCGTGGTCTTGAAGCCGCCGGCGTGCAGCAGCTTGAACGCCTCGTGGCCGTCGAGCGCGATGCTGACGGGGGGCTTCTTGCCGCCGTAGATCACGGCGGGAATCTTGCCTTGACGGCGAAGTGCGCGGGCGGCCCCCTTACCGGCCTTCTCGCGCGCTTCGGCCTTGAGCGGCTTGGTCGCGGACATATCAGTTCTCCGAAATGAAATGGCCGCCCGATGCGGACGGCCTCAGGCGGCGAACCCCTCCAGGGGTGTGGGACGCCGCGCGCGTGAGCTAGCAGAAACGCCGTTCCCGCGCAACGTGTCCGGTCTCGACGGCCGGTCGCAGCGCTCCATCTCCATGCTGCAGTTCCCGGGAGGTCGGCATGATGCGCGTCGGAGGCTTGGTCCTCGTTCTTCTCACCCTCGGCTCGGGGGCCGCCACGGCGGCCGACCCTGCGGAGCGCGTCGTCACGCGGCCCGTGGAGCGCTCCTACCGGCCGAGCGCCGCCGAGCGCTATTACGGCCCGCAACTGCCGCTGCGGGACGCCGCACGGCAGGTCGTCGTGGAGCGAGGGCCGCGCGTGCTGCTGGAGGACGATTTCTACGGGCTGTTCGAACCGGTGTTCACATCCCGGCGCCTGCCCCAGCAGGTGCGCGGCATGTGGGTCGAGGCGGACGTTCCCGGCTACGAGCCGGCTGTCGTCGAGACGCGCCGGACGACGACGATCCGGCGGTACGAGCGTGGGACGGCGCGCCGCTGACCGGCGGCGGCGCCTGATCGGATCAATCGAACAGGCTCGACACCGATTCTTCGCTGGACGTCCGCGCGATGGCTTCTCCGATCAGCGTCGCGATCGAGATCACGCGGATGTTCTTCGCGACCCGCACCGCCTCGGTCGGCTGGATCGAGTCAGTGATCACCATTTCCTTGATCTTGGAGGCGGTGACGCGGGCGACCGCGCCGCCCGACAGCACGCCGTGCGTCAGGTAGGCGTAGACGTCCTTCGCGCCCTTCGCGAGCAGAGCCTCGGCGGCGTTCACCAGCGTGCCGCCGGAATCGACGATGTCGTCGACCAGGATGCAGGATCGGCCTTCGACGTCGCCGATGACGTTCATCACCTCCGACTCGCCCGGGCGCTCGCGGCGCTTGTCGACGATGGCGAGCTGGGCGTCGATGCGCTTGGCGATGGCGCGGGCGCGCACCACGCCGCCGACGTCCGGCGAGACGACCATGACGTTGTCGGTCGGCAGCCGGTCCTTGATGTCGCGCACCATCACGGGCGCCGCGAACAGGTTGTCGGTGGGGATGTCGAAGAAGCCCTGGATCTGCCCGGCGTGCAGGTCGAGAGTCATGACGCGGTCGGCCCCGGCCTGGGTGATCATGTTGGCCACGAGCTTCGCCGAGATCGGCGTCCGGCCGGAGGCGCGGCGGTCCTGCCGGGCGTAGCCGAAGTAGGGCATGACGGCCGTGATGCGGCGCGCCGAGGAGCGCCGCAGCGCGTCGATGATGATCAGCAGCTCCATCAGGTGGTCGTTCGCCGGGAACGAGGTCGACTGGACGACGAACACGTCCTCGCCGCGCACGTTCTCCAGGATCTCGACGAACACCTCCATGTCCGCGAAGCGGCGCACGTTGCAGCGGGTGAGCGGCGTGGCGAGATAGGCCGCGATGGCTTCGGCGAGCCCGCGGTTGGAGTTGCCGGCGACGACCTTCATGCTGAACGACCTTCGTGCGCGCCCCGCGGCGCCGTTGTGCTGCCCACGACCGTGACGCCGAGGAAAGGCGTGCGGCTCTTAACAACTATTCCAACCGCTCTCAACCGACTGCGAGCCGGATGCGCACCTTCGTCGCAGAAGGGTCACAGAAGCCTTTACGGCCGCCGCTCGGCGGCGATCGTCCAGGCGAAGGGGGCGGCATGCTTACCTACAAGTGAAGGGGGCGTTCCGACTTAGTCTTTACTTGCGGTGACGAAACAGCGGGAGCATGATCGCGCAAGCCGAGGGGGCGCCGGCATGTTCACGATGAGATTTCGATGGGCCGCGATCTTCGTCGCCGCGCTCTGCGCGTCGCCGTCGCAAGCGGAAAGTCTGTACTTTTCGCTCTCTGGCCGGAAGGTCAGCGTGTTTCTGGACCGCGTGTCGCAAAACGACGTGATGGTTCTCACTGGGCAGGTGCCGAGGAGCGGGACCGGCGAGATCTCCCACGTGGTCCGCTTCACCGCGCCGTCGAACGAAATGCGGGCGACGATCACCTGGAACATCTACAACCGGACGCGCTTCGTCGGCGTCAACGTCGACCTCACCACGAGCGACGGAGCCCTCGTCGGATCGGACGCCTTCACAGGAACGCTGGCCACCCGCGCGGCGGTCTCGACGCTCGACGTGTCGAGCCTGACGCCGAACCAAGTCTACATTCTTAAGGTCAGCGGCGTTCAGACGTCGGGGTTGAACTACTCGATCGCCATCGAGTTTGGCCCGCCCTAGGTCGGACTAGTCCGACAGCGCGATTGCGGCCACCAGCCGGCCGTAGTCGTCCTCGCCGCGGTGGGTCATGCGGCGGTAGCTGAAGAAACGCTCCTCGTCGGCGTAGGTGTCGAGGCCGAGGTCCTCCACCGTGCCGACGCCGGCGGCCTTCAGCCGCGCCACGACGTAGCCGCCGAGGTCGAACAGCGCGTGGCCCGGCTTGCCCGAGGGTTCGAAGAAACGGGCGTTGTCGGCGTCGACCGCTGCGAAGCGGGCGGCGAACTCGGGCCCGACCTCGTAGCTCGCCTGGCGGATGCAGGGGCCGAGCGCGGCGACCACACGCTCTCGGCGGGCGCCCAGCTCCTCCATCCTCGCTAGCGTCGCCTCGGCCACGCCCTTGAATGCGCCCTGCCAGCCGGCGTGGGCGGCGGCGACCACGCGGGCTTCGGCGTCGGCGAACAGGATCGGCCCGCAGTCGGCGATGGTGACGCCCGCGGCGAGGCCGGGGATCGCCACGACAACCGCGTCCACATGCGGCGCGGTCTCGCGCGTCCATGGCGCGGTCGCGACCGCGACGTCCGCCGAGTGCACCTGCCAGGGCAGGGCGATCCGACCGGCCTCCAGGCCCAGCGTCGCCGCCATGCGACGGCGGTTCTCGTGCACGTTCGCCGGATCGTCCTTGGCGCCGAGGCCGCCGTTCAGGCTCGACAGCACGCCCGTGGAGACGCCGCCCTGCCGGGTGAAGAAAGCATGGCGCACGCCCGGAAGCACGGCCAGAGCCTCGGACTGGACGGTCGGGACTGTCAGGGTCATCGCGGTTCTCCGTCGAGTTCGAAACCGGGAGGGGCGCCGAGACTCGGATCACCGATGGCCAGCGCCTTGAACAGCGCGCCCATGCCGGAAGGGGAGCGGTCGGTCAATCGCCGGACGGCGGCCTCGACCGCTTCGGCCTGCGCGGGCGTGGCGTTTCGCGTGAGCTGCGCCGCGCGGGCGTGAAGGCCGAGCCGTTCGAGCAGGTCGGCCTGCGGCAGCAGCGCCATCGTCGTGGCGCCGGCCGCCCGCACCGCGCGGGCGAGCGCGCCGAAATCGACCTGCGCGGTCAGGTCGGCTGCGCCGGGCTCCGCCAGCGGATCGACGAAGCCATGGCGCCGCATCGCCTGCAGCGTGTCGCCGGCGCTGTGGCCTTCGCCATAGTCGAGCGCGAGCGCCGCGCCGCCGTGAATCGCGAGGTGGGCGCCGAGGCGGGTCGCGATCGCGACGCCCTGCGGGTTGAGCTCCAGCACGAAGCCGGTGGGTCGGGAGGGCAGCGGCAGGCCCGCGGGCGGTTCGGAGGCGAGGCCGAAGGCGAGCGCCCCGTCGACGAGCCCCACCATCCGTTCGCGCCAGCCGGCCTCGGTGCGCACGAACTGGCGGATGGGGAGCGCGTCGAAGAACTCGTTGGCGAGCACAAGGACGGGAAGAGACGCTCCCGTCGCAGAAGGCGCGATCAGCCCTCCTCGCGCCGCAGGCGTGGGGAGGGTGGCCTCGGCGAAGCCGAGGTCGGGTGGGGCCTCGGATGTCGAGCGCTCTGCGGCCCCGACCCCACCCGACCCCGCTGGCGCGGGGCCACCCTCCCCTTTGCAAGGGGAGGGACCCCTGAGCGCATCCTCGATCGTTGAAGCCCAGCGGATCGGAACGCCAGTCGCGGCCAGTTTCTCCCGCTGGATCTCCCGCAGCGTCGGGCTGGTTTCCACCAGCGTCACGTCGAGCGCGTCGCGAAAGCCGAGTACGGCCTTCGCCGCCCGCAGCGCGTCCGCCATCAGCGTGCCGCGGCCGGGGCCGAGCTCGATGAGCTGCACGCGTGCGGGCTCGCCCATGCGCCGCCACACCTCGGCGCACCACAGGCCCACGAGTTCGCCGAACATCTGGCTGATCTCGGGCGCGGTGACGAAGTCGCCGCCGGCGCCGAAGGGGTCGCGGGTGGCGTAGTAGCCGTGAGAGGGGTGCCCGAGGCAGAGCGCCATGTAGCGCTCCACGGTGATCGGCCCGTCCTGCGCGATCGTCTCGGCGATCTCGCGGCCGAGCGGGGTCATGCCCGCCGGGCGCGCTTCAGCGCGAGGACCACGACGACGACGCCGAGCGCCAGCATGGGCAGCGACAGCACCATGCCCATCGTCAGGCCGCCGGGCAGGAAGCCGATCTGCGCGTCCGGCTCTCGGAACTCCTCGCCGACGATGCGGCAGACGGCATAGCCCGCGAGGAAGGCGCCCCCGACGAGGCCGGGACGCTTCAGCGCGCCGGTGCGCACGAGGACCTGAACCAGCACGAACAGCGCCAGCCCTTCGAGCGCGGCCTGATAGAGCTGACTCGGGTGCCGCGGCTGGGCGTCCGCGGTGGGGAAGACCATCGCCCAAGGCACATCGGTCACGCGGCCGAACAGCTCGCCGTTGATGAAGTTCGCGACCCGGCCGAAGAACAGGCCGATGGGCGCGACCGCCGAGCAAAGGTCGAAGATCGGCAGCGCCGGCAGGGTGCGGGACCGAGCGAACAGGATGATCCCGAGCGCCGCGCCGGCGAGCCCGCCGTGGAAGCTCATGCCGCCGTGCCAGACCTGCAGCGCCTCAAGCGGATTGTCGAGGTAATAGAGCGGGTTGTAGAACAGCACATAGCCGACGCGGCCGCCGAGGATCACGCCGAAGGCGACCCACAGAATAAGATCGTCGACCTCGAGCGGCGTCGGACGTCGCGTCGCGCCCCAAAGGGCGTCGTTGGCGGCGATGCGCTTGGCGAGCCACCACCCGATCAGCAGCCCGGCCACATAGGCCAGCGCGTACCAGCGGACCGCGAGCGGGCCGACGGACACCGCGATCGGATCGATCATCGGAAACGGAATTGCGAACAGCGGCATGCGCGCTCCAGGGTCGGCGCGGTGATGGACGTGGCGACGCCCAGCGTCAAGGCGGGGTGGTCCAGCCGCTGCGGTTCAGCTCGCCCGCGGCCTCAGCCAGAAAATCGAGGAAGGCGCGCGTGCGGGCCGGGAGCCGGCCCGGGCGGCCGACGAACACGGCGTGGATCTCCTCGGTGTCGCCGGGGTTCAACTCCTCGAGCACCGGCACAAGCGTTCCCGCCGCGATGTCGGACCCGATGTGAAACAGCGCGTGGCGGGCGAGGCCGACGCCCGCGAGCGCCAGCAATCGCGAGGTCTCGCCATCGCCGACCTGGACCGGGCCGATGGGTGGGACGGTCACCGTCCGTCCGTCGATGAGGAACGGCCAGCCGGGCGTCCGGCGGGTGAAGTTGAACCCGATTCGAGGATGTCGCTCGAGGTCCTCCAGCGTCTTCGGGACCCCGTGGCGGGCGAGGTGGTCCGGCGAGGCGACGACCGCCAGACGGCTCTCGCCGAGCCTGCGGGCGACGAGGCGGGAGGAGGCGAGCGACCCGATGCGGATCGCCACGTCGGCGCGTTGCTCCAACAGATCCACCACCTGATCGGTCAGCACGATGTCGAGCGTCACCTCCGGATAGCGGGCGAGGAACGCCGGCACCAGCGGCAGCACGTAGAGCTGCCCGAACGACACGCTGCAGTTCACCCGGACGCGGCCTTTGGGAACCGCGCCGCCGGAGGCCTCCCGCTCGGCCTCGTCGATGTCGGCGAGAATGCGCGTCGCACGGTCATAGAAGGCCTCGCCCTCGGCCGTGAGCAGCAGCTTGCGCGTGGTGCGGGTCATGAGCTGAGCGCCGAGCCGCGTCTCGAGCCGGGCGACCAGCTTGCTGACGGCGGACGGCGATTGTCGAAGCTCGCGCGCGGCGGCCGAGAAATCGCCCCGCTCCACCACGCGGACGAAGGTCTCCATCTCGGCGGCGCGATTGGCGTCGGATCGGCTCATTAATTCCTTCGCGTCACAGGTGGTTGGATCTTGTGAAGGCTAATCCAAAGACGCCGGGTCCGCTACCTTGACGCCAATCCTTCCACTCCACGCGTTCAGGAGCGGCTTCCATGCCCCTCGCGGTCTATGCGCTCGCCGCCGGCGCCTTCGGCATCGGCACCACCGAGTTCGTCATCATGGGCCTGCTGATGCAGGTCTCCGGAGACCTCGGCGTCTCCATCCCCGCCGCCGGACTGCTGATCTCGGGCTACGCGCTCGGGGTGTTCATCGGCGCCCCCGTCCTCACCATCGCGAGCCGCCAGCTGCCGCGGAAGACCGTGCTGCTCGCGCTGATGGGGGTGTTCGTGGTGGGCAACCTCGCCTGCGCGCTCGCTCCCGACTACGGCTGGCTGATGGCGGCGCGGGTAGTCACCTCCCTCGCCCACGGCACTTTCTTCGGCGTCGGCTCTGTGGTCGCCACCGGCCTTGTGCCGCAGGAGCGGAAGGCGTCCGCGATCGCCGTGATGTTCACCGGCCTCACCGCGGCGACCCTGCTCGGCGTGCCCGCCGGCGCCTGGCTCGGCCTCGCGTTCGGCTGGCGGTCGACGTTCTGGGCGGTCGTCGTAATCGGCCTCGTCGCGTTCGTGATCATTGCGCTCGCGGTGCCGCGCGACGTCGCCTCCGAGCCCGCCCCGCCGCTGAAGCGCGAGCTCGCAAGCCTGAAGAACCCGCAGCTGCAGCTCGGCTTCCTAATGACCGTGCTGGGCTTCGCCGGCGTCTTCGCCGCCTTCACCTATGTGCAGCCGCTGTTGACGGAGCTGACCGGGTTTTCAGAGGCCGCGGTCTCGCCGATCCTGCTGGTGTTCGGCGCGGGGCTCGCGGTCGGCAATCTCGCCGGCGGGCGCTTCGCGGACCGCAACGTCGGGCTGGCGCTGATCGGCACGCTGGCCGCGCTCGGGCTGACGCTCGCGCTGACCACCGTCGCCGCCTACGACAAGATCGCCATGGTCGCGGTCCTCGGCCTGCTCGGCGCGGCGAGCTTCGCCACCGTCGCTCCGTTGCAGATGCGGGTGATGGAGAAGGCCGGCGCGGATGGCCGCAACCTCGCCTCCAGCCTCAACATCGCAGCCTTCAACCTCGGCAACGCCATCGGCGCCTGGGCCGGCGGGGCGACGATCGACCACGGGCCGGGGCTCTGGTCGGTGCCGTTGGTGGCGGCCGCGATCACCTTCGCCGGGCTCGCCGTCGCGGCCTTCAGCCTGCGGCTTGACCGCCCGACGCCGATGGCGGCGGCGAGCTGCCGGACCTGAGCAGGCGTCCGGCTCGCCCACGCTTTCCATGGACGCCGCCGGCCGCGCGGGCGATACAGGGCATCTCGCAGTTGCGTAAAGGCGCCTTCCGGCGGCGAACATCATGATGACATCCGCCGAGACGTCCGGAGCCGTCGGCCCGACCTGCCCGATCACCGGCGAGCCGGCCCGCGCGGTGCAAAGCGTGTCGACCAAGTTCGTGCGGCACCTCTGGCGGTTCGGGCAGGGGGTGGACGTGGCGCGCCTGTTCAAAGGCGTGAAGCGGCTGACGCTGTACGAAAGCCCGTCGGGCCTCATGTTCTTCGATCCGCCGATCGTCGGCGACGCGGCCTTCTACGCCCGGTTCTACGCCAAGTGGGACATCCACAAGGGGCTGACGGAAGAGGTCGACCGCCGCGTCGATTTCCGTCGCGCGGCCCGCTCCGTGCCCGAAGGCGCCACGGTGATCGACATCGGCTGCGGCCCGGGCCTGTTTCGCCGCCACCTGCCGCACGCCCGGTTCGTCGGGCTCGACCCCTACGCCGGCCCAGGCGCCGACGAGACGGTGATCCGCGAGACGCTCGAGCGCCATGCGGAGGCGAATCCCGCCGCCTATGACGTCGCGACGGCGTTCCACGTCATCGAGCACGTGACTGATCCGCTCGGCCACGCCAGGCTGATGGCGAAGCTGCTGAAACCCGGCGGCCTGCTGATCCTCGCGGCGCCGCTGCACCCGTCGCCGCTGACGGACATTCCTAACTTTCCACTCAATCTGCCGCCGCACCACGTGACATGGTGGAACGCGGGCGCGTTCCGTGCGCTGGCGGCGGAGCTCGGCCTCGAGGTCGTCGCTCTGGAGACGCTGCCGGTCTCGCCCCATCAGGGCGTCATTCTCTGGCTGTGGCGTCTGCTCGCGCGCCGGACGGATCCGCCGCCCCAAGCCCGGTATGTCGGGCACCGGTGGTCTTGGCACGTCAGCCTCGTCCTCGCCTACGCGCTGGCGCGTCTCGCGGTGCCCTTCAGGCCGGTTCCGAGCGACGCTCCGGACGTGGACGCCTTCCTCGTGGCGCGGAAGCCGGCTGCCGCATGAGCGTCCGATCTTGCGGGGAGGGCGGCGGCGGGCCATGTGTGACGAGCGTTTTCCCTGCGAAAGGCCTGACCCCATGACCGAGACCCGCGGCCGCGTGTTCGACGAGATCGGACGCCTGATGACCGACGCCGCCGGCGCCGCCTCCGGGGTGAAGCGCGAGGTCGAGACGATCGTGCGGGCGCAGGCCAGCAAGATCCTCGCGGATCTCGACCTCGTCCGCCGCGACGAGTTCGAGATCGTGCGCGCCATGGCGGTAAAGGCGCGCGAGGAGAACGAGACGCTCTCCGCCCGGCTCGACGCGCTCGAAGCGAAGCTCGCGGGCGCGACCTCGACGCCGCAAGGCGGCAGCGGTCCGGAAGACACAGTCGCGATTTGACGGGCCGATCCGCTCATACAAGTACGACAGCATGTGTGCAGCGCGGAAACGGGCGCCATATACTGTTTGAGGGGGCTCGAATCGCTGGCTTTGCGCCACGCGATCCGGAGCCTCGGTCGGCGGACCGCCCTTGGTCCGCAGGTCACGCGCGACGTCGTTCCCACGCCCTCGAGCAGGGCCTTCACCTGGGGAGGAGCTCATGGCTCTCATCGACGTGGACG
Source organism: Methylopila capsulata (assembly GCF_016907975.1). GTDB lineage: Bacteria > Pseudomonadota > Alphaproteobacteria > Rhizobiales > Methylopilaceae > Methylopila > Methylopila capsulata. Next base: position 130,054 of record NZ_JAFBCY010000003.1, on the reverse strand, counting down.
CCGAGCGTCACGGCCACCCTGTCGACATGATCGAACGCATCGCGACGTTGAACGACTGGTCTTTCGACCGGTCCGACGACGACGAGATCACGATTTCCGTCGATGGATCCTGGTCCGATTACCACGTGTCTCTCACGTGGATGGACGATCTGGAGTCCCTTCACCTCGCCTGCGCCTTCGACCTCAAGGTTCCCGACCGCCGCAAGGTGGAGATTCTCCAGCTCCTGACGCTCGTCAACGAGCAGATGTGGCTGGGTCACTTCGATCTGTGGAGCAAGGAGGGCGTGGTGGTCTACCGGCACTCTCTCCTGCTCACCGGCGGGGCGGAGGCGAGCGCCCCCCAATGCGAAGCCCTGCTGCAAGGGGCCCTCGAAGCCTGCGAACGTCACTACCAAGCGTTCCAGTTCGTGGTCTGGGCAGGCAAGAGCGCCGAGGAGGCCATGCAGGTGGTGGCTTTCGAAACGGCGGGGGAGGCGTGACGGCGTTGAGCCTTTCATGACCGAGCATTCCATCGGGCCGCTCTCTCCGGGCGGCCCGATCCTTCTCGTGGGGGCCGGCAAGATGGGCGGCGCCCTTCTGGACGGGTGGCTTGCGGGCGGGCTCGATCCGGCGCTGGTCGCCGTCGTCGATCCCGGACTGCCGCCTGACGTCGCGGAGCGCCTCAGCGCACAGGGCGTCATCCTCGCGCCTGAGCCGGGGAACCTGCCGCCGCCGGCCGCGATCCTCTTCGCGGTCAAGCCGCAGATGGCGGCCGACGCGCTTCCAAGCGTCGCAGGGTTCGTAAGCCCCGATACGGTCGTCGTGTCCATCCTCGCCGGAACGACGCTCAAGACGCTGCGCAGCGGGCTTCCCAACGGCGCCGCCGTGGTGCGGACCATGCCGAACACGCCGGCCTCCGTCGGCCGCGGGATCACGGCCTGCGTCGCGGGCGAGGGCGTCAGCGCGGCGCAGCGGGCTTTGGCGGACCGCCTGCTGCAGGCCTGCGGCGAGGTGGTGTGGGTCGACGACGAGGCGCTGATCGACGCCGTCACCGGCGTGTCCGGTTCGGGCCCGGCTTACGTGTTCCTTATGGCGGAATCGCTCGCCCGCGCAGGCGTCGCGGCCGGGTTGCCGCCGGACCTCGCCGGCAAGCTCGCGCGGGCCACCGTCGAGGGAGCGGGCGAACTGCTGCACCGTTCGCCCGAAACGCCGGAAACGCTGCGCAAGAACGTGACCTCTCCGAACGGCACGACGGCCGCGGCGCTGGGCGTGCTGATGGCGGCCGACGGCCTCGATCCTTTGCTGGAGCGGGCGGTGGCGGCCGCGACGGCGCGCTCCCGCGAACTTGCGGGCTGAGCCGCACGGGCCGCCTTGGAACGGACGCGCGGCGCGCCCATAATCGTGTGACGAGCGGTCACCACAGACACGCGAGGAGACGCGCCATGGCACGCAATCCATCGTCCAGCGACGCTTCGGCGAAGCCGTCGAAGTCTGAGCCCGGACCCGATCCACGCGACAAGGCGATCGACGCGCTGTTTTCGCTGCTCGCCGAGAAGCCCTGGGGCGACATCGGTCTCCACGATCTGGCCGAGCAGGCCGGGATCGGCCTGGCGGATCTTCGTGGCCTGTTCCCTTCGAAGGGCGCGGTGCTTGCTGGCTTCGTCCGCAAGATTGATCTCGACGTGCTCAAGCACGACGTCAAGGACATGGCGGACGAGCCTGCGCGCGAGCGTCTCTTCGACGTGCTGATGCGGCGTTTCGAGGCGCTGGCTCCCTACCGTGAGGGATTGCGCGCCGCCCGCCGCGGCGTGATGCGCGATCCGCTCGGTGCGGCCGAGATGAACAAGGTTGCGGTCTCGTCGATGCAGTGGATGCTCGCGGCGGCCGGCGTGCAGGAGTCCGGCCCGCTGGGAGCCGCCCGGGCGCAGGCGCTCGTGCTCGTCAACGCGCGCGTGTTCGAGACCTTCCTCAACGATTCCGATCAGGGCCTCGCCCGCACCATGAAGGCGCTCGATGAGGAGCTCCGCAAGGCCGAGCGTTGGGCGCAAAGGGCTGACGGCGCGCTGCGCTTGACGGCTCCGTTCCGCGACGTGTGCGACCGCGCCTTCGGTCGCAAGCGCCGCAAGGACGACGTCGCCGAAGACGTGGCGAGCGCTGCGTGAGCGGAACGGCCGAAACCGCGGCACCCGTTATCGCCTTCGACGACTTCCTGAAGGTCGACGTCCGCGTCGGCGTCGTCGTCGAAGCCGAGCCCTATCCCGAGGCGCGAAAGCCCGCGATCAAGCTCAGGATCGACTTCGGTCCGGACATCGGCGTGAAGCGATCGTCGGCGCAGATCACTAAGCACTATACGCCGGACTCGCTGATCGGCCGCCAGGTCGTTGCGGTGGTGAACTTTCCGCCGCGGCAGATCGGCAAGTTCATGTCCGAGGTCCTGACGCTCGGAGTGCCCGACGCTGACGGCGAGGTCGTGCTGCTGTCGCCGACGACCGCCGTCCCGAACGGCGGCCGTCTGTTCTGAACGCTCGCGTCAGCGCTTCCGGTTGCGGGCGTCCTTGAGCTCGTCGATCGCCATCGAAGCTTCGGCCTTGGTGAGATCCGGCTTGTAAGCCTCGGCCCCGGTCTCCTCCGAGAGGGTCTTCAGGTAGGAGGCCTGCGCGCCGGTCATCGGCTCGTCGCCGGACACCCAGTCGCTCGGGTCCTTTTCCGCATTGCTCTCGGGATCGGGCGCGGTCTTCGGATTGGGATGAACCTCATGAGCCGGCGCGCCGGGCGTCGGTGCATCGGGGTCCGCCGCGCGGCGGGCGTCGACATGAGCTTGGGGGCGGCTTTCGGCCATGGGGCGTGTCCTCGTTCTGTCTTCGTTCACAAAGGGAAACGCCCAGCGGGAATGACGGTTCCTCGACGGCGGACATGAAAAAGCCCCGGCGCGGGGCGCGCGCCGGGGCTTCGGAGGAACGTGCGACGCTGGTCGGCGTCGCCGTTCGCATGGCGTCTTACGGACAGGCGTGCTGACGCCCGTCATAGCCCGTATAGGTGCCGGTTCGCGGATTGTACGAGCGGAACCGTTGCGCACAGTAGCTGTCGCTGCGCGAATAGCTGCGGCCGTTCGCCGCTCCGGCGATCAGCGCGCCGGCTGCAAGGCCGGCGATGCCGGCCGCGGCGTACCCGCCGTAATCCCGGTCACGGTAGTACCTCCGGCCGTGGTAGCGCCGACCGTAATACCGCCGTCCGCCGTAATAGCGCCGGCCGCCATAATAGCGACGGCTGGAGTAATGCCGGCGACCGCCGTAGTGGCGACGTCCACCCCAGTGGCGTCCGCCGCCGCGCCACCGGCGCCGATCCACCTTCTGAATGTTTCCGGTCTGCATGTCGGCGAGCGCTTGGGCGCGCACCTGATCCAACGTCACGCGCGGCTCCGGAGCGCGGAGCGGGGCGGCTTCGGCGCTGACGACTCCCGTCAGGCCGATCGTTGCGGCGATCGCTATGGCGAGCGTCTTTCGCATATCGTGAAGCTCCTGGTTCTTGAGGGCGCGCGTGCGCGCCAGTTTCTGCGCCTCTCCCACAGGAGATAACTTCCCCGTCCGGAGAAAGGTTTCGCGCGCATCGGCGATGCGCCTCACGTCTGCGTGACGACGCCTCCGACACGTCAGCCTTCGGGCCGGTACCTCTCGGCGTGATTCCGGATTAGGGTCGCGCCTCCGCCGCTGCATCCGAGGTCGCGTCCCGCCATGCGCCGTCTGCTCGCAAGCCTCGTCCTGATCGTCGCCGGCGGCGCGGCGAACGCCCTGCAATTCGAGGGCTGGACGGTCGTCTGCGGCGCTGGCGGGGCCGCGGTTGACTGCCGGGTGGAGACCACGGCGCTCAAGACGACCGGGAACTCGGCCAGGCTCGTCGCCCAGCGCGCGGGCCTCAAGGAGGCCCAGCCCAGGCTGGCGCTGTCGGTCGACGTCGCCGAAGCCCTGAACCGCCCCCGCCTGGCGCTCGCGGTGGACGGGGGCCCGCCGATCCGCTTCGCCTCAGGCGCCGATCTCGCAAGCGCCCCAGGGCCGGCCGGCGGCGTCGAGATTCGCTTCTCCGACGCGGCCACCCGGAAGCTCCTGCCCTTCTTCCGGCGGGGCAAGACGCTCGCGGTCGAGATCATCGCGGAGGATCGCCGGGCCGTTTCGGCCGAATTCGCTCTGCCGGGTCTGGCGCCGGCCTTCGCCGAGGTCGATCGCGCGCAGGGCCGCGTCGACCGTCCGGACGCGCTGGTCGCTCTCGTCGGCGGCGACACGCCGGCGGCGCGTTCGGGGCAGGTGCGCGACGTGAGCCGGGAGAATGCGCCCCCGGCCCTGCGTCAGATCATGGTCGATCGCGACTGCCCGGTCTGGGACCGCAACGAAACCGACGCCTCGTTCCTGGCGGAGGAATCCTTCGCGGCGGATCTCGGCGGGGGGCTGACCCTCTGGGCGATGGTCTGCGCCTCGGGCGCGACCAACGTCGATTTCACTCTTTTTCTCGAAGATCCGTCGCGGGCGGCGGGGCGGTTCGAACCGCTGCTGTTCGCGGCTTTCCTGGAGTCGGTCGGCTGGACCGGCGTCGACGTGCTCTCGAACGTCGCCTACGACCCTGCGAAGAAGCAGCTCACCGCCTTCGACCGCGGCCGCGCCCAGGGCGATTGCGGGCAGGTCGGGGCATGGGAGTGGGGCGGCGCTGCCTTCCGCATGGTCGAGTACCGGGCCAAGGAGGAGTGCGACGGCGTCGGCGAGCCCGGCAAGTTCCCGATCGTGTTCCGCGGTGAGCGCTGACGCTTGGCGGCTCAGCGCACCGCGCCGCGGCTCTCGACCGTCGCGACTCCTTCGAGGCCTTCCTCGTCCTCATAGGGCGTCGCCACCTCCACGAAGGTGTCGGGATAGAAGCCATTGAACCGGGTGCGCAGCGCGAGGCTGTAGGCGCCGATGTGGCCGATCTCGATCCAGTCGCCGGTGTCCACCGTGTCCGGCAGCCAGAATGGCCGAGAGAGGATGTCGACAGAGTCGCAGGTCGCGCCCATCACCCGGTAAGGCGCGAGCTTCGGCGCGGAGGACCGCGGCGCGCGGCGGCGCGCGGGATCCGGGATCAGCCGGGCGGGCAGGGTGATCTTGCCGGTCCAGCTGTCGGAGAGCGAGCTCCAGACGCCGTCGTTGATGTAGAGCCGCTGGCCCTTTTTCAACAGCACGCGGACCACCACCGACAGCGAGCGGGCCACCACGACCCGGCCCGGCTCCGCGATCAGGGGCAGGTCGCCGAGGCCCCAGGCGTCGATCTCCTGTTCGATCTTGGCGACCAGGCTCCCGATTTCCGGCGTCGGCCGCGCGTCCTTCTTGAGGTCGCGGCCGTAGGGCGCGGGAAAGCCGCCGCCGATGTCGAGCGCCGTGATGTCGACTCCGGCGCGCCCCTTCACCCAGGCGGCGGTGCCGATCGCCCGCTCGTAGGTGTCGAGATCCTCGACCTGGCTGCCGACGTGGAAGGTGAGGCCCGCGCGAAAGCCAACCCGGTCGAGGCGCTGCAGCAGTTCGACGGCGTGGGCGGCGGTCGCGCCGAACTTCTTCGACAGCTCGTAGGCGGCGTGCCCCTTGGTCGCGAGCCTGACGAACAGCGTGATGTCGCTCGGCGCGATGTCCTGTGCGCGGACGATCCGGAGGATCTTCGCGATCTCGTCCTCGTGGTCCAGGGCGACATGGCGGATGCCGTAGGTCTCGAGCGCGAGCCGGATGTCCGACTGCGCCTTCACCGGGTGCATGTAGAACATCCCGGCATCGGCTGAGGCGGCGCGCGCGGCGGCGAACTCGGCCGGGCTCGCGACGTCGAAGGCCGTCACGCCCGCCTTCACCAGTTCGTCGAGGACGAACGGCTCGCCGTTGGTCTTCACGGCGTAGGCCGTCTGTCCACGGAAGGCGCTGAGAAACGATTTGGCGTCGGTCGCCAGGACGCTCGGCCGGAACGCGTAGACGGGCTGGTCGGGCCGGAGGGCGAGGGCGGCGTCCTGGGCGGTCTCGAACCTCTGCATCGGGGGCGACGTATCCTTTCGCGAGCGGGCGGTCGGGCGGCCGGACGTTAGCATCCGCTCCGCGACGGTCCAAAGACCGGCCGGCCGACGTAACCATGTCGGGCGCAAACGCTTGATTTTAACCAGTAAGGCGCTTGATGTCGCTTTCGGGCGCGCGTGCGCCCAAAGACGACGCAGCGGAGGGTCGGATGAAGAGCTTTGCAGGCGCCTGCGCGATCCTCGCGGCGGTCGCGACCGCGCCCGCCGCCGTGGCCGCGGATTATGCGACGACGAAGACTTACGCGGCGACCGTCGTAGAACCGGCGCCGTTCTATCGCGGGTTCTCGGGCCGCCTGCCGGCCTGCGGCGACAGCGGCGTGATCGGCCGTATAACCTCGGCCTTCGCCGCCCGCGAACGCGGCTACTGGGGCTCGGACCTCGCTCTCGAGGCCGTCGGTCACCCTCGGGAGATCGGCTACCGCAGCTGGGGGGCGAGCTTCGTGCCCCGCCGGTTCTGCGCCGCCGAGACCCTCACCACGGACCGGCGCCCGCGCCGGGTGTTCTACGAGATCATCGAGGGCGACGGCTTCGCCGGCATCGGCTGGGGCGTGAACTGGTGCGTCACCGGGCTCGATCGTCACCGCGCCTTCGCTCCGGGCTGCAAGATGGTTCGTCCGTGATCCGACGCCTTCTCGCCGCCGCGCTCCTGCTCGCCGCCATCGCCCCAGCCTCGGCGCAGGAACGCGGGCGGGCCGGAGACTTCGACTTCTACGTGCTCTCGCTGTCGTGGTCGCCGACCTATTGCGCCGACCGCGGTCGACGGGCCGACCGCATGCAATGCGCGGGTCCCAGGCCCTTCGCCTTTGTGCTGCACGGGCTCTGGCCGCAGTACGAGCGCGGCTTTCCGTCGTCCTGCGGCGCCGACAGCCGCGGCCCCTCGCGCCGCACCGTCGACGGGATGCTCGACGTCATGCCGAGCCCGGGCCTCGTGCGCTATCAGTGGCGCAAGCACGGGACGTGTTCGGGGCTCGATCCGGCCGGATACTTCGCGAAAGCCCGCGCGGCCTACGACAAGGTGACGATCCCGACGCCCTACCGGGCGCTCGACCGCTGGCTTACGACCTCGCCGGACGACGTCGAGCGCGCCTTCGTCGCGGCCAATCCCGGCTTGAACGCGGACATGGTCGCGGTCGACTGTGCGCGGCGAAACCTGCGCGAAGTGAGAATCTGCATGACCAAGGACCTGGAGTTCCGCGCCTGCGGCGAGGTCGACCGCCGCGCCTGCCGCGCCGACCGCGTGGCGTTTCCGCCGATGCGGGGAGAGTGACCGTGGGTGACGACGTCGAAGCCGCCATGCGCCTGCACCTCGTGGGAGGACCGGGCGCCGCGTTCGAGGACGGCGCGCCCGCGCCCGAGCTCATCGTCGAAGGCGCGCCCACCTTCCGGACCTCGGTGCACTACGAGTCGCCGGACGGACGGCTGATCACCGGCGTCTGGTCCGCGACGCCGGGCGCGTGGCGCGTCGCCTACGACGAATGGGAGTGGTGCCGTCTGCGGTCCGGTCGCTGCGTGCTGACGCCCGAGGGCGGCGAGCCGGTCGACTACGAGGCCGGCGACACGATCGTCATCGAGCCCGGATTCGTCGGCGTCTGGACGGTCGTGGAGGCCTGCGAGAAGGACTTCGTGGTCATGCTCCCGCCGCCGTCCGACGACGCCTGACGCCGGTCGCCGCACGTGAACTACCGTCACGCCTTTCACGCCGGCAATTTCGCGGACGTGCTCAAGCACGTCCTGCTCGCCCGCGTCATCGAACACCTCAACCTGAAGAGTGCGCCCTGGGGGTATCTCGACACCCATGCGGGCGTCGGCGTCTACGATCTCGAAGGCGAGGAGGCGAGCCGGACCGCGGAATGGCGGAACGGCGTCGGCCGCCTCGCCGGGCGGCGGTTGGGGGAGGCGGCGGAGCGGCTGCTCGCGCCATGGCGCCAGGTGTTGGCCGAGTTCGACGACGGCGCGGGGCGGCCGGGGCGCTATCCCGGCTCGCCGGAGATCGTCCGCCGGCTCGCGCGCGACGACGACCGCCTTCGCCTGTGCGAGCTGCACCCAAAGGACGCCGCCGCCCTCGGGCAGGCGATGGGCCGGGACAAGCGCGTGAAGGTGGTCGAGATCGACGGCTGGACCGCGCTCAACGCTTGGCTGCCGCCGCGGGAGCGCCGCGGCCTCGTGCTGGTCGATCCGCCCTACGAGCAGCCGGGCGAACTGGCCCGCATGGCGGAGCGCTTTCTCGCGGCGCACGCCGTTTGGCCGACCGGCGTCTTCGCGCTCTGGTATCCGGTGAAGGACCCCCGCGACCTCCAGGCGCTGATCGAGCCGCTGAAGGCTTCGGGCCGGCCCAAGCTGCTGCGCGTCGAGGTCCATGTTCGCGGGTGCGAAGACGACCGGCTGCTGAACGGGTCCGGGCTCATCCTCGCCAACCCGCCTTGGACGCTCGCCGACGACTGCCGTTCCGGACTGCCGGAAATCGCCCAGGCTCTCCAACAGGACGCAGGCGGGCGGGCGATCGTTGAAGAACTGAGCGCCTGACCAGCGCGTCCGCCCGTCGTCGACGCCGATCTGCCCCCTCCTGAGGCGCCGCGCCCTTGGAACGCGCCATCTTTTCGCCTTGCCTTTCGCAGGTGCGAAACGTTACCAAAATGGGGAGGCCGAGCGTGATGGGCGAGGCGGCGCAGGTGAAACCTTCGTCTTTGCAGCCCAGGCGGGCGGGCGGCGTTCGATACGCGCCGGAGGGGGCGCGGGTGGTTCACATGCGAGCGAAGGGGGCGCCACATGGCGCAAAGCGGGACGGTCAAGTTCTTCAACGCCGAGAAGGGGTATGGCTTCATCAAGCCGGACGGCGGCGGCGCCGACATCTTCGTGCATGTCTCGGCCGTGACGCGCTCGGGTCTAACGGGTCTTGAGGAAGGCCAGATGGTGACGTTCGAGGTCGAGCCGGACCGCAAGGGCAAGGGTCCCAAGGCGGTCAACCTCACCGTCGGCTGACGCGCCTGCGGGCGGAGCAGAGGGATCGCGGGCGGCGGGGCTTCGCGCGTTTCCGCCGCGTCTCCCCGTGCTACAGGGTGACGGCGATCCTGACGGTCGCCGCCGGGGGGTCCGAAGGTCCTCATGCTCTGGAGACGCCATGCTCATCCTGCGTTCCGCCGCCCCCTCGCCATTCGGGCGCAAGGTCAAGATCGCGGCCGCGATCCTCGGCCTGTCCGACCGCCTCACCGTGGTGGCCACAAACACCGCCGACCCGGCTGACCCGATCCGCGACGTCAACCCGCTCGGCAAGATCCCGACCCTCGAGTTCGAGAACGGCGCGACGCTGTTCGACAGCCGCGTGATCCTCGAATACCTCGATCATCTCGCCGGCGGCGGGAAGATCATCCCCGCCGACCCCTCCGCCCGTTTCGCCGCGCTGCGGACGCAGGCGCTCGCGGACGGGCTGATGGACGCCGCCCTGCTGCAGATCTACGAGCGGCGCTTTCGCGACGAGGCCAGGATCGAGCCGAAGTGGCTCGAGATGCAGGCCGGCAAGGTCGCCCGCGCGCTGGCCGCGCTTGAGGCCTCGCCGCCGGTGGAGCACGGCGACGTGGGCGCCATCGCGGTCGCCTGCGCGCTCGGCTATCTCGACTTCCGCTTTGAAGGACAATGGCGCGCGCAGCATCCGAAACTCGTCGAATGGCTCGACGCCTTCCGCGCCACCACTCCCGCCTACGACGCCACCGCGGCGCACTGACGCTTTCGCCCATCGTCGCCCCCCTCGGGGGTGGCTGATCCGGACGCGGCGTGCCAAACGTAAGCGCGCCATAAGAAGGCGAGCGCCGCGACAGACGGCGCCGCCCGCGTCGGAGGACCTCACCTATGCGTCACGCCCGCTTCGGCCTCGCGGCCGCCGTTTTCCTCGCCGCCAGCGGCGCGGCCCTCGCGCAGGGCGCGCCGTCGTCGGGCCAGCAACAGCCGGCCGATCCGGCCGAATCCGCGAAGGTCGACGCCGCCTACACCGCCGCCTGCACGGCGAAGGTCTCGAAAGACCTGTGCGGCTGCGTGGTTCAGGTCGCGAACCTGCACATCAACGACGTCGCCGAACGGCAGGTGTTCTACGACTACATGATGGGCGACGTGGACAAGGCGAAGGCGCAGCGCGCCATGTTCCCGCCGGAGAAGTCGCGCGTGTTCAACGTGGCGCTGCAGAAAGCCGACAGCATGCTGAAGGACGCCTGCGACCGCTACAAGACCGCACCCGCCCCGACGAACGCCGCGCCGAAGCCCTGACGCCGAGGCGCCCCGCCGACGAAGGCGCCGTCGCGGGCGCCGCGGAATCGTGCGAGAGGAGGCTGACGCTTCTCTCGCCCCCGGTGCGCCAGTTTCCGTGACAGCCCAGCCGTTTCCCGACCTCCAGACCCTGCGCGGCGCCGGCAAGGTTGGCCTTGCGCGCGCGCTCGCCCGGCTCGAGCGCGGCGCCGGCGGCCTCGAGGTCGCGGCCCTGCTCGACGCCGCGGAGGCCGAGCCGAAGGGCGACGTGATCGGCCTCACCGGCCCGCCGGGCGTCGGCAAGTCCACCCTCACCGGCGCGCTTGTGCAGCGCCTGCGCGGCCGTGGCCTCTCGGTCGGCGTGGTGGCGGTCGATCCCTCGTCCATGCGCTCCGGCGGCGCGCTGCTCGGCGACCGCGCGCGCATCCCGACCGACCCCGACGACCAGGACGTCTTCGTCCGCTCGCTCGCGGCGCGCGACCGCCTCGGCGGCCTGTCCGACCTCGCCTTCGGCGTGGTCATCCTGATGCGGGCGCTGTTCGACCGGGTGATCGTGGAGACGGTCGGCGTCGGCCAGTCGGAGGCGGACGTGGCGCTGGTCGCCGACACCATCCTCCTCGCCGTGCAGCCCGCCTCCGGCGACGCGCTGCAGTTCATCAAGGCGGGCGTGATGGAGCTGCCGGACGTCGTGGCGGTCACCAAGGCGGACCTCGGCGCCCCGGCCACGCGCGCCCGCGACGACCTCGAAAGCGCGCTGACGCTCGCGAGCGGCGGCGCCAACGGCTGGCGCCCCCCGGTGACGCTGGTGTCCTCGGAGACCGGCGATGGCGTCGAAAACCTCGCCGCGCTGGTGGACGAGCACCTCGCGCATCTGAAGGCGACCGGGCAGCTCGTCCCGCAACGCAGACGGCAGTCCGAAGCCCGGCTGAAAGCGGCTCTCAAGGCCCGCTTCGGCACGGCCGGCGTGGCCGCCGCGGCCCCGCTGCTCCGTGAGCTCTCCGGCGGCGCCTTCGCCCGCGAACGCGAAGTCACCACACGCCTCGCCGCCCGCCTGACCGGCCCCTGACGCGCCCTCATTACTTGCCGACGAGATGCAGACGCTGCCTGCGCGCCATCGCCTGGTGAAGGACGCCGCCTGGAAAGCTGCGGAGCCGACGCTGCGCGAGTTCGATGCGGCGCTACGCACTGCGCGCCGCGAGATCGAGGCCGTCGAAGCTCGGACCTTCGCCCCGCCGCGTTCGACGAACGCGAGCGATACGATCTTGGCCGGCGAAATCCGCCGCCGACTGTCGGAGCTTAAAGAGGACGAGCGGCGTGCAGCGCTAGAGACGGCTCTGGCCGAGGGAGCGGATGAGGTTGTCGCCGCTGCGCTACACGGCCCGGCGATGCTGTCGGGGATGTCGGCGCCGCAGCAGGCGAGCCTTCGCGACCGTTGGCGTCGGTCCCGGCATGGCGACGAGATCGAGCGTATCGACCGGCTAAAGTCGGCCGTCGCCGACACGGAACGGGGAGGGGCGCTGTTGGTGGGCTACGCCGCGTCGCTCGCCGACCCGCAGATTATCGAGAAGGCCGAAGCGTCGGAGGCCGCTGCGAAGGCGGCCCTCGCGAGCTAACGAGATAGCGCTCCTCCGGTAACGCCCTGCCGGGGTTGAGCGCTTAGGCGGCGCGTCGCGTATTGGCTGATCCGCGACGCGCCGCCAACTTACGATCGGTGGTGTTGGATCACTGCGGCAGCAATTACTCTTTCAATGTCCCAGCTGGGCGTAACTAACGACATTCCGCTGAGTATTTTGACATGGTCTTTTTCGGGAACGTTAGGAGGCTCACTTTGATCTTGAGTTGCTTTGATCCCTTTCCGTATTTCTGAAGTTTCTTGAAATTGTGACGTAAGCATTCCGAGCATCATGAGAAGGATTACGCCATCTAGCATAATAAATGATTGTTCAAGATTTTTTGCAGGAGGCTGTGTTAAATCGAACCCAGGAGTTCTGTAAACAAATACAGGAGATCCTGAATATCCGCCTCTACACCTAAGGTCGACGCAAAGCATATCACTGAATTTGTCGGTAGGATTTATAAGCTTACTGTGCATCATGCTGATATTGCCAAATCTTACGGATGGCTTGTTTACTTTGCCTCCATCGTGATCGACAAATCTGCCAATTAAGAATACATCTTCTCCTGGTCCGATTTCTTCCCTTGTTATAATTTCTTTCGTAATAAAATCACCTGGCCTTACAAATGAACCCTTATGTCTTAAATGATCGTGCCGATAGATGGCGACAGCTACATCAATTCCGGGTTGAAAATACCATTCTGAAGGGTCAAGGTCGATTATATCTGATCCGCCATCTGGGCTGTTTATTCGAGCGACTGAAAATCCATCTCTGACAGCGACGTGCCAATTCGATACGATGCACGTATAACCCTTGTTGCTGTCGTCGATCGGGTAGAAGGCAAAAAATCCCGTACCACCTTCTGCTTTTCCGATCTCAGCATCTTCAGTCGATTTATAGAGGTAAACGGTGCAATTTAAATAAGATGCCGGGATCTTGGGCATTTAGAGAAATACCTCGCGAGCGTCCGACGAAACCAGCGCGGTGGAATTTCCCGGCTGAACGCCATCCTAACGCGAAGGAAGAGGAGGATTTCAAGAAGGGATTTCGTGTGCCGGGCGCGCCGTAAGACACGAGAACGCATCCCGAACGCCCAGCGCCCCGCACCCCCAATAATTTTACGCCATTTTACCCAGCGGCATAAAAGCCTCTCGGGCCTCCCGGCTAAGCCCTTTTACATACAGCGTAAATTTTCGGCCCGCCGCCAAAATCGCCCCCGTTAACCGCTCCTCAAGGTTAAAACGCGAAAACCATACCCGTGTGTGGTTTCGGCTGAGGCGGACGTGGTCCGCCCCGGCGTCGCGTGGAGTGCGCGTTCGATGGCGTCACGGGAGACGAAGCGGCGCGCCGGCGGACGGCGGGAGCGGCGGCTCGGGCCGTTCATGCTGCGCCTCGCGCTCGCGGCCGCAACGCTTCCCTTCGCCACGACCTCCATCGCGCGGCAGGACGCCTTCGGCCTCTCGTCGGGCCGCGCACGGGGGGAGGAAGGCGATCGCGCGCTCTATCTCGCAGCCGGGCATCGGCGCGCGGCCGATCTCGTCTCGCTCGAGGCGGCCGACCTGTTCGCGTCGGGTCGCGGGCCCGAATTGTCCGTCGATCCGCTCGGCGGCGGCGAGTACCTTTTGCTGCGGGGGGCCGAGGAGCCGAAGGCCGAGGTGGTCGCGGCCGCGGTCAAGGGCCAGGGTCCCGAAGCGTTCCTCGACCGCACCGTGAAGGGCGACCGGAGCGCCATCCTCCCGCCCCCCGAGCCGACGGCGCCGACGGTCGCGGCGATGGTCGAGTCGGGCGAGGCGTTCGTGACCCTGCCTGCGATCGGCGCGCTGCTTCATCCCGACCGCCGCGGCGTGCTGAGCGTCCTGCCGCTGGTCGGCGACGGCCGCCGCGCCGCTCCGACCATCATTCTGCCGCCGCGGCCGAACCACGCGGAGCTGTCCGCCAAGGTCGCGGACGCCGCGCCCAAGGACGAGGGCCTCGACGAGGACGGCGCCTATTCGACGGTTCAGGACGTCGGCGCGGTGACGCGCGTGCCGATGACGCGCCGCGAGGCCGGCGCCAATCACGACGGCTCGACGCCGTCCGTCGCGTTCCTGTCCGGCGGCCACATCCCGCGCACCACCACGCCCGAGACGGAGCCGCCCATGGCGGTGGCGGCGATGCCGGTGGCGCCGACGAAGGGCGACGCCGGTCATCTTGCGAAGGTCGACGCCCGCGCCGACGACGCTCCGCTGGGCAAGGGCCCGCTCTCGGAAGCTGAGACCGCGGCGCTCCGCGGCGGCCTCGACGGCGTCATCCAGACCCGGATCTCCCGCCGCCTGTTCATCCCCGAGGCCCAGCTCGCCTCGTCGGAAAAGTGCCTCGCCGAAGCGATCTACTTCGAGGCGCGCGGCGAGCCGGTCGAAGGCCAGTACGCGGTGGCGCAGGTGGTGATGAACCGCGCGCGCTCCGGCTATTACCCGAACAGCGTCTGCGGCGTCGTCTACCAGAACAAGGCCTGGCGCAACGCCTGCCAGTTCTCCTTCGCCTGCGACCGGATCCCGGACCGGGTGAACAACGTCTACGCATGGCGCTTGGCGACCCGCATCGCCCGCGACGTGACCGAGGGCGGCGCGTGGCTTCCCGAGGTCGGCTCTTCGACGCATTATCACGCGACCTACGTCCGCCCGCGCTGGATCCGCGACATGGTCAAGCTCGACAAGATCGGCCGCCATATCTTCTACCGGGTGCGCTGGCACGCGCCCCAGCCGGGCGACGCGTGAGGCTCCGGGCGGGCGCCCGAAACCTCCTGACGGACGTCGCGGGCGTCCGGGTGGGCCACGCCGACGACGCCGGGCTCGCCTCCGGCGTCACCGCGATCGTGTTCGATGGGCCCGCCGCCGCTTCGGTCGACGTGCGCGGCGGGGGGCCGGGCGTCCGCGAGACCGAGCTGCTCTCCCCTGAGCGCACGGTGCAGGCGATCGATGCTCTGGTCTTCTCCGGCGGCTCCGCCTTCGGCCTCGACGCCGCCGCGGGGGTGATGGCGGCGCTGGCGGAAGCCGGCCGCGGCTTCGCCGTGGGACCGGCGCGGGTCCCGATCGTGCCGGGCGCGATCCTGTTCGACCTGAACAACGGCGGGGACAAGGACTGGGGCCGTTATCCGCCCTACCGCGACCTCGGCTATTGCGCGACGCTCTCCGCCGGCGAGGACTTCGCGCTGGGCTCGGTCGGCGCGGGGCTCGGCGCGCGCACCGCCACGCTGAAAGGCGGGCTCGGCTCGGCCTCGGCGGTCCTCGAAGACCTCGGCGTCACGGTGGGCGCGCTGGCCGTCGTCAATGCGCTGGGCTCCGCGACGGTCGGGGAGGGAGCGCATTTCTGGGCCGCGCCGTTCGAAATCGGCGACGAGTTCGGCGGGCGCGGGCCGGCGCCCGTGGTTCCGCCCGAGGCGCTGTTCCCGCCGGCGAAGCCGCAGGCCGGGGCGCATACGACGCTGGCCGTCGTCGTGACCGACGCGCGCCTGACCAAGGCGGAAGCGAAGGCGCTCGCCGTCATGGCGCAGGACGGGCTCGCGCGGGCGCTCGTTCCCTGCCATTCGCCGCTCGACGGCGACGTCGTGTTCTCGGCCGCGACCGGCCTTCGGGAGCTCGAGGGGGATCGCGTGGCGGCCTTGACCGCGCTTGGGCACGTGGCGGCGCTGACGCTTGCGCGCGCCGTCGCCCGTGGCGTGTACGAGGCGACGGCGCTGCCGCTTCCGGCCGTGCAAGCCGCGTGGCGGGACCGGTTCGGGCCGTCGTAGAGCTTCGGGGCGCGGGCGCGCGCCGGGGCGACCCCTTACTTCACGTTCCCGCGCCGCGCCGAACGGGCGCCTTTCGTTCGGCCCGAAGCCGGGCTAGGGCAGGGGGGCGCGAAAGACCTCGCGCGACCGGAGCGTGAGATGATCGGCGTCGTCACCATTCCCGCCGCCTTCGCGGCCGGGGCGATCAGTTTCTTAAGCCCCTGCGTGCTGCCGCTGGTGCCGCCCTACCTGTGCTTCCTCGCCGGCACGACGCTCGACAAGCTCACCGCCGACGACGCGCCCAAGGCCGCCACCGGCCGGGCGCTGGCGGCCGCCGTGCTGTTCGTCGCGGGGTTCTCCACCGTGTTCGTGGCGCTCGGCGCGACCGCGTCGCTGCTCGGCCGGTTGCTGCTCCAGAACGCGCCGCTGCTCGCCACCATCGCGGGCGTCGCGATCATCGTGATGGGGCTGCACTTTCTGGGGCTGTTCCGCATTCCGTTTTTGATGCGCGACACGCGCTTGGAGGTGCAGAAGCCCGTTGGACTCTGGGGCGCCTACGTGATGGGGCTCGCCTTCGCCTTCGGCTGGACGCCCTGCATCGGGCCGGTGCTGGCGGCGATCCTGTCGGTCGCGGCTTCCGAGACCACGGTGGCGGCCGGCGCGGGGCTGCTCGGCGTCTACGCGCTCGGCCTTGGCGTGCCGTTCCTGATCGCGGCGCTTGCGATGAAACCCTTCGTCGGCTTCCTCCGCCGCTTCCGCTCGCATCTTGGCACGGTCGAGAAGGTCATGGGCGGATTGCTGGTGCTGACCGGGATCGCCTTCCTCACCGGCTTCACCACCACGGCGTCGTTCTGGCTGCTCGAGACGTTTCCGGGGCTCGCGACGCTGGGGTGAGCGGCGCGCGCGCTTCGACCGAGCCTCGAATGGGCCGACCGCAGCCGTAGCCCCCGGGCATGTCCCGGGGCCTATGATCCCACGGTCGAGATGCTCTTCAGACGGCGGGCTGATGGGCGCCGGGACTTCGCCCGGAACGACGGCGTGGCTCCTCGTGAAGCTGCCGAGGGAACGGCGTGAGTGAAAAACGGCGCGCTCCAAGGAGCGCGCCGTTTCATTTCGCGTCGAACGGGGCCGCCGTCAGCCGGCGAGCTTCAGTCCGCCATTCGGCGTGCGGATCTCGATGTCGACCTCGAGGGTCGCCAGCGTGTCGCGGGTGTCGGTCTTGATCCGCACCTTCTCCGGATCGATCGCGATGTGCTTCGCGATGACGGCCAGGATCTCGTCCTTGAGCTGGGCGACGAGGTCGGTGCGGCCGAACACGGCGCGCTCGTGGGCGAGCAGGAGCTGAAGGCGCTCGCGGGCGGCGGGCGCCGAGGTGCGGCGCGTGAAGAACTTGAGAACGCTCATGCCGCCCTCCGACCGAACAGGTTGCCGAACAGCCGCTTCTTCTCGCTCGGCACCGTCATCTCGATGGTCTCGCCGCGCAGGCGCCGCGCCGCGTCGAGGTAGGCGCGCGCCGGCGCCGACAGCGGGTTGGCGAGCGTCACCGGCGAGCCGAGGTTGGAGGCCTTCAGGACCTCCGGGCTCTCCGGGATGATGCCGAGCAACGGGATCGACAGGATCTCGAGGATGTCGTCGACCTTCAGCATGTCGCCGCGCTCGGCCCGGACGGGGTCGTAGCGGGTGAGCAGCAGCAGCTTCTCCATGGTCTCGCCGCGCTCGGCCTTCTCGGTCTTCGAGTCGAGCAGGCCGATGATGCGGTCGCTGTCGCGGACCGAGGAGACTTCCGGGTTCGTCACGATGACCGCGAGGTCGGCGTGGCGCATCGCGAAATAGGCGCCGCGCTCGATGCCGGCGGGGCTGTCGCAGATGATCCAGTCGAAGCGGCCCTTGAGCTCGTTGATCACGCGCTCCACGCCCTCGGCCGTCAGCGCGTCCTTGTCGCGCGTCTGGGAGGCGGGCAGCAGCGAGAGGCTCTCCACGCGCTTGTCCTTGATCAGCGCCTGGTTGAGGTTGGCGTCGCCCTGGACCACGTTGATCAGGTCATAGACGACCCGGCGCTCGGCCCCCATGACGAGGTCGAGATTGCGCAGCCCGACGTCGAAATCGATGACGACGACGCTCTGCCCGGTCTGGGCGAGAGCCGCGCCGAGGGCCGCGGTCGACGTCGTCTTGCCGACGCCTCCCTTGCCCGACGTGACGACCAGAACCTCAGCCATGTGACTTCTCTCCAAAAATCGTTGTGTCGTGTCGTTCGTCGAAAGATCAGTCGAGCGCGTGAACGCGCAGGATTTCGCCGTCGAGCTGGGCGCGGACGGGCTTGCCGCGGAGCGCCTTGTCCAGCTCGTCGGTGGTCATGTAGACGCCGTCGATCGCCAGCAGTTCGGCGTCGAGCTTGCGGCAGAAGATGCGCGCCTTGCCGTCGCCGGCGGAGCCCGCGATCGCCCGGCCGCGGAGCGCGCCGTAGACGTGGATGGAGCCGCCCGCCACGATCTCGGCGCCGGAGGCGACCGAGCCGCAGATGGTGACGTCGCCCTGGAACGAGATGCTCTGGCCCGAGCGCACGGGGTGGTCGATCACGAGCGAGGTGGTCGAGGCCGCGGCCGCTTCCTTGGCCGAGATCTCGCCGGCCGCCCGTCCGCCGACCGGCATGGCGAGCCGGGCGTTGGGGCCGTCGAGGAACTTCGGGTCGCAGCCCTCCACCCCGATGATCCGCACCTTGCGGATGTCGAGCTCGCCCAGCAGGGCGGCGAGCAGGCGGGGGGACAGCTTGATGCCGGAGACGTCGAGCACGACCGGGCGCTCGCCGAAGAAGCCGGGCGAGCCTGCGGTGAGGCCGTCGAGCTCGGCGTACCACTCCTCGAGCGGCTGCTCGGGGGCGAGCACCAGCGCCATGAAGGAGCGGCCGCGGAAACGGATGGGACGCCGCTTGGCGGCGGTCTCGGAGACGGCGTCGGCCGGCTTCGGCACGATCTGGAGAGCGGCTTGCGACACGAGCGGTCCCGGAATCAGGAGGGTTAACGAAGCGTTGCCAGCTGAGTTGACGCTCCCGTGGTTAACGACGGGTTAACCGGCCCGGCACTTTCTGCCGGGCGCCCGCGCAATCTGCGACGCCGTTGGGCGATCCGCCCTCAAGCTCCCGGCGAAACAGGCCGCCGAGCGGGTCGCGGCGCCGAAATCTTTAGTCTTTGGCGCCAGGATGCCCCCCGCATCGGGGGCGAGCGAAGATGTCGCATGATCAGGACGCCGCGGCGGCGGCCGCGCTGGGGCGCCGCGCCATGACGGCGCTGGTCGGGGCGATCGTGTTCGCCTTCGTGGTCGCCTTCGCGCTGCTGACCTGGATCGCCGACGACCAGGACGTCACCGCCGAACGGCGCTCGATCGCGCTCGAGAGCCACGCCTGGCAGGGGCGGCGGGACCTGCTCGCGACGACGCTCGAGGACTACGCCGCCTGGGGCGCGGCCTACGCCAACCTGCATGTCCGGGTCGACATCGACTGGGCCTACACCCAGGCCAACCTCGGCGACACCGTGTTCAACCGGCTGGGGTTCACCCATGTCTTCGTGGTGGGACCGGCGGGAGAGACGCGCTACGCGCTCGTCGACGGCGCCCTGAGCTCCTCCACGGTCGAGGACACGTTTGGCCCCTCGGTCGCCGACCTGATCGCCCGCGCGCGTCAGGCCGCCGGCGACAACGCGACGGCGCCGACGCCCGGCCTGCTGACGGTCGGCGGCCATCCGGCGATCGTCTCGGCCGCGGCGATCTCGACCGGCGCCGACTGGACGGTGACGCCGGTCCCGGGGCCGGCCTCCGTGATGCTGTTCGCGGAGCGCATGACGCCGGCGCGGCTGAAGGCGCTCGGGTCGCGCTACTTCGTCGACAACCTCCGCGTCGCGCGGGACGCGGCGGACGCCGCCGCCGCGCCGTCCGTCCGTCTCGCCCTCGAGAACGGCTCTCCCATCACGCTGCGCTGGGACCCGGAGCGCCCCGGCCGGCGACTGGTGGACATGGTGCTGCCGCTGGTGTTCTGCGCGGGCGCGGCCATGGCCTTCCTGCTCGCGCTGTTCGTGCACGACTCCCGCCGCGCGACGGGCCTGATCCGCGCGAGCGAACGCCGGCTCCAGGCCGCCTACCGCGACGTCGAGCGCAAGGCGATGCACGACGCCACCACCGGGCTGCCGAACCGGCTGATGCTCGACCGGCACATGGAGGAGCGCCTGCAGGACCCGGCGGCGCGCCCGGCGCTGCTGTTCCTCGACCTTGACCGCTTCAAGCCGGTCAACGACGCCCATGGCCACGCCGCCGGCGACGAGGTGCTGCAGCAGGTCGCGGAGCGGCTGCGCCGCAGCCTGCCCGAGGGCGACCTCGTCGCGCGGGTCGGCGGCGACGAGTTCGTGGTTGTGGCCGCAGGCCTCGACCAGGAGGGCGTCGAGCGGCTCTGCCGGCGGCTGATCGCGACCGTGGCGGCGCCGATCCGGCACGCCTTTGGCGAGGTCCGCGTCGGCCTGTCGATCGGCGTGGCGATGCCGGAGCCGGACTGCGACGCGGGCGAGCTGATGCGGCACGCCGACCTCGCGCTCTACCGCGCCAAGGAGGCCGGCCGGGGCACCTACCGCTTCTTCGCAAGCGAAATGAACGAGAAGATCCTCGGGCGCCGGAAGCTCGAGGCCGAGCTCTGGCAGGGGCTTGAGCGGCGCGAGTTCACGCTGGACTTCCAGCCGCGCTACGACACGCGCTCGATGCGCGTCCGTCGGGCCGAGGCGCTGCTGCGATGGCGCCATCCGACCCGCGGGCTGGTCAGCCCGTCGGAATTCATTCCGCTCGCCGAGGAGACCGGGCTGATCGTCCCGATCGGCGAATGGGTGATGCGGGCCGCCTGCGCCGCCGCCGCGCGCTGGCCGGAGATCGGCGTCTCCGTGAACGTGTCCGCTGTCCAGATGCGCGACGACCAGCTCGCGGCCGTCGTGGCGGACGCGCTTCTCAGCTCCGGTCTGGAGCCCAGCCGGCTCGAGATCGAGATCACCGAAAGCGTGCTGATCGAGGACGCCGACCGAGCCCGCGCGGTGATGCTGGAGCTGAAGGCCCTCGGCGTCCGCCTGGCGATGGACGATTTCGGAACCGGCTACTCCTCCCTCGGCTATCTCCGCAGCTTCCCGTTCGACGCCATCAAGATCGACCGCCGCTTCGTGGCGGATCTCGGGCCCCGCGGCGAGGCGCGCGCCATCGTGCAGGCGATCCTCGGCCTTGGCCGCGCTTTGGGCCTTACCGTCACCGCCGAGGGCGTCGAAACCCCCGAGCAGCTCATGCTGCTCCGCGTCGATTCCTGCGACGAGGTTCAGGGATTCTACCTCGCGCGACCGCTCTCCGAGCCCGACCTCCTGGGCCTCCTGACCGGCGGCCAAGCCCCCGAGCTGCGCAGCGCGAGCGGCGGGGCGAGGGGCTGACCGACGACCCCCGGATCATCCGATCGGACGCTGGTCAGCGCACGAGGAGTGTGGTCTCTTTTTGGCTCTGACGATTCGCCCGGGGGGAGCGAGATCACATGCACATGAGATTGAAGACGGCGCTCCTGTCGGGCGCCGCGATTGGGCTTGCGCTCGGCGCGGGGGCGCCGGTTCGGGCCGCTGACATGTTTTCGGAGAGCGCCGGGCTCGCTCCCGCGGTCGACGTGCTGAACGGCAAGGTCGAAGGCTTCGGCGGCTGGGCGGATGGCCGCTTCGGCCGCAGCGGCGACTTCGTCGGCGGCGGGCTGGCCTCGGTCACGCTGCCGCTCGGCGAGCGCTTCGGCGCGCAGGTCGACGGCATCGCGGCGTCGAAGCGTGGCGACTTCGTCGGCGGCGGCGCCGGCCATCTCTTCACCCGCGACCCGGCGAGCTACCTGTTCGGCGTCTATGGCTCCGGGATCGGCTTCGACGACCGGCTCAATTCGTGGAACGCCAAGATCGGCGCCGAGGGCGAGGCCTATTTCGGCCGGCTGACCCTGTCCGGCGTGCTGGGCTACGAGCGCATCGGCGGCGGTTCGAGCGCGACCGAGCGGACCCGCAAGGGCGGCTCGTTCTTCGACTATGTCGACGTGAGCTACTACGTCACCGACGACTGGAAGGTCTCGGCCGGCCACCGCTACACCGGCCGCAAGCACGCCGCGGCGCTTGGCACGGAGATCGCGCTGCCGGTCGCCGGCTTCGACTCCTCGGCCTTCGTCGAGGGGCGCCTCGGCGAGAAGGACTACAAGGCGGTCTGGGGCGGCCTGAAGGTCTACTTCGGCGGCGGCGACAAGACCCTGATCGCCCGTCACCGCGAGAGCGACCCGCCGAACTGGCTGAAGGACGACCTGTTCGCGACCTCCTCGCGCAAGCGCAGGTCGGCCGGCGTCACGCCGCCGCCGCCGCCTCCGACGTGCGGCGGCGAAAGCTCCTGCGGTCCCTGCTACCCGCAGTAAGCCATGCGCCGCGCGCTGCTCGCGTGGGAAGGCGGGGCCGGGCGCGGCCATGTCGTCACGCTGAAAACGGTCGCCGAAGCCCTCGGCGACCGTTTCGTCTTCGACGCGGCCCTGTGCCGGATGGAGCACGCGGCCGAGCTCGATCCGGTCTGCGAGCTTGTGTTTCCCGGCGCGAGTTTCCAGCCCGACGAGTCCCGCCGTCGTGGACCGGGCAGGGTCCCCACCGCCACCTGGGGCGAGTTCCTCGGGGATCTCGGCTTCCGCGACGACGGGTTTCTGAGCCGCCAGATCGCCTGGTGGCAGGAGGTGATCCGCTGCCGCCAAATCTCGCTGGTGGTCGGCGACTTCGCGCCCTGCGCGCTGATGGCCGCGCGTGGCCTCGGCGTTACCGCGGTCGCGATCGGCGTCGGCTACTCCTGCCCGCCGCCGGACATGGCCGCGTTCCCGATCTTCATGCCCGAGCACGCCGAGCGGCTCTACGACGAGCGCGACATCGTCGCGGCCGTCAACCGCGCCGCCACGCCGCTCGGCGTTCCCGAGATCGACCGGCTGCCGGCGGTCTATGCGTCCGACGACCAGCTCGCGCGGACGCTGCCGATGCTCGATCCCTACGACGGGCTGAGGAGGCGTCCGCTGCTGCCGCCGGTGGCCGATCTCCCGACCGCCCCTTCCGACGGCTCCGGCGAGGAGATCTTCGTCTACTTCTCCACCACCGAGCGCGGCAACCCGGCGTTGATGGAGGCGCTGGAAGACCTCGGCGCCCCGACCCGGGCCTTCATCCCCGGCCTCGACGCCGCAGACGCCGCGCGACTCGCGGCCCGCGGCGTGACCGTCGAGCCCGCCCCCGTGCCTGTCGATCTGATCGCCCGCCGCACCCGCCTGCTGCTGAGCGCGGGCCAGCATGGCATCCTGTGCCTCGGCCTCGGCGCCGGCCTGCCGCAGGTGGCGGCGCCCCAGCATCTGGAGCAGGGCTACCACGCCCGCCGGGCTGCGGAGGCGGGCGTCATGCGGGTCGTTTCCCGCGAGGAGCGCAGCGCGGAGGCCTTCCGCGCGGCCGTCCGCGACGCCTACGCCCAGCCGGGCGCCGCCGCCCGCGCCCGAGCGCTGGCCGCTGACCTTCGCCCCCGGCTCGCGCGTGACCCGCGCGTCGACATCCGCGCGCGGGTGCTTGCCGTGACTGGCTAGACCCGAACGCCCGACGCTCGCTGGGTAGGCTTCCACAAGGCTCGAGAACCGCTGGCCCGCGACGATCCGGACGGGGTGAACCCAAACGCAGGGAGCGGAAAAGGCGCTCAACCGCTCCCCAACGGTTGAGCATCGTCTAAGGGGCCTGAACCGGAGAGGGGCGGAATTCCGGCGCAGCGTCTTTCGGACGGGGGACACCCTGGACGCGGCGCGACGTTAGCTCAGCCATTCTGAATTTATTCTAATAATAAGGTTCATCTCCGGTTCAGACGGTTCACGGGCGGTTAACGGGCGAGACCGCGCATTGCCTACCGGTCCGGCGCGGAGTGCGTGACGTAGCGCGCGTCGCAGCGGGCCTCCAGATTGGCCTAAGCCGGCTCCGCCAAGTCATCGGAGCCATGACCCAGCGCGCCGCCGGCCCTCCCACAAAGCTCCGCTCCTGATCAGCTAAAAATCCTAACTAGGAAAATATGCATTGACAGCGTGACGCTGCTCGGGTAGGTTTCTCCCATGCTCCAGAACTGCGGGCGAGGGACGGCGGCGACGCCTTCCACGCCCCGAGAGGGAGGCCTTCCATGACGGAGTTCGACGCTGCGCCCAAAGCCGGGCCGAAGCCGCGTGCGTCCGCCGAGACCATCGCCGAGGCGCGGCGGCTGATCGAGACCACGAGCCTGACCCAGGCGGAGATCGCCCAGCGGATCGGCGTCTCCGGTCAGGCGCTCTGCCGCATGGTGGCGCGCGAAGGCTGGGGCCGGCCGGCGGTCGATCGGCTGGAGACCGTGCGCCGGCTGCGGCTGCGGGTCGACGAACGGCTGGCCGCCATCGAGCCGCTGCTCGCAAAATCCGGCGGGAGCGGGCTCGACGAGGCGGAGCGGGCCGCCAAGACGCTCGGCGCGCTGGTGCGCACGCTGAAGGATTTGGCCGCGCTCGATCGGGACGAGGCGCGCGCCGGCGGACGGGGGGACGAGAATGGCGGACCCGTCGATGTCGACGCCCTCCGGGACGAGCTTGCGCGCCGACTTGCTCGCATGCGCGCCGAGCACGACGAACAGGTTCCTGGCCTCCCTGAGGCCTAGGGACGTCGAGGCTCTGGCGGGCCTCTGGCCGATCTGGGCGCGGACCGACCAGACGCCCCCGGCCGGCGACTGGACGACCTGGCTGATGCTGGGCGGGCGGGGCGCGGGCAAGACCCGCGCCGGCGCCGAGTGGGTGCGGGGGCTGGTCTTCGGCCGGGAGGGCTTCGCGGCCGCTCCGGTCGGCCGCATCGCGCTGGTGGCGGAGACCTACGCCGACCTGCGCGAGGTGATGATCGACGGCGTGTCCGGCCTGCTGGCGGTGAGCCCGCCGGCCGAACGGCCGAGCTACGAGCCGACGCGCAAGCGCCTCGTCTGGCCGAACGGCGCGATCGCGCAGGGCTTTTCCGCCGAGGATCCGGAGGCGCTGCGCGGGCCCCAGTTCGAGGCCGCCTGGTGCGACGAGGTCGCCAAATGGCGCCACCCGCAGGAGACATGGGACATGCTGCAGTTCGGACTTCGCCTCGGCGAGCGGCCGCGCCAGCTCGCGACCACCACGCCGCGCGCCGTGCCGCTGATCAAGCGGCTGCTGGCCGACCCCGCCACCGCGGTGTCGCGGGCGACCACGCGGATGAACGCCGCGAACCTCGCGCCGCGCTTTCTCGAAGCGGTGGTCGGGACCTACGCCGGCACCCGGCTCGGCCGGCAGGAGCTCGACGGCGAGCTGCTGGAGGACGACGAGGACGCGCTCTGGAGCCGCGAGGCGATCGAGCGCTCCCGGGTGCGGGAGGCGCCGGAGCTGAAGCGCATCGTGGTCGCCGTCGATCCGCCGGCGGGCGGCGGGAAACGCTCCGACGCCTGCGGGCTGGTGGCGGTGGGGCTGGGCGCGAACGACCGGGCCTATGTGCTGGCGGACGAAACCGCCCACGCCGCCCGGCCGGAGCTCTGGGCCGCCCGCGCGGTCGCGCTGCACCGCCGGCTCGAGGCCGACGCGCTGGTGGCGGAGGTGAACCAGGGCGGCGAGATGGTGCGTTCCGTGATCGCGCAGGTCGACCCCGGCGTGCCCGTCGTCGCCGTCAGGGCCACGCGGGGCAAATGGCTGAGGGCCGAGCCGGTCGCAGCTCTCTACGCGCAAGGGCGGGTGGCCCATGTCGGCGCCCATCCTGCGCTCGAGGACGAGATGGCCGCGTTCGGCCTCGACGGCCTCGCCAACGGCCGCTCGCCCGACCGCGTCGACGCCCTCGTCTGGGCTGTGACGCATCTGATGCTCGGCGCCCGGGGGAGGGGCCCGCGGGTGCTGCGGCTGTAAGCCGGCCGTCAGCGCTCGCCGCGGCCGGCCTTCTTCGGATCGCGGTAGATGCCCTGGTTCAGCGAGGGATCGTCGGCCTTGTTCTCGCTCGACCCCACGGTCGAGCCGCCGCCCTGGCCGTTGCGCCCCGCGACGCCGCCCGAGCCGCGTTCGAGGCCGCCCTGCTTCGCCGGGGCTTCGTCGGCGCCGGTCCCCACCGTCCCGCCGGTCCGCGGGGCCGTGGCGCCCGGCGCCGTCGTGCCCGCGGCGCCCGAGCCGCTCGTCGACGATCCGCCGCCGGCGGACCCGGACGACGACGACCCGCCGGAGGATCCGCCGCCGGAGCCTCCGCTCTGCGCGTAGGCCTCGAAGGGGAAACTCAAGAGCGCCGCGGTGGCGAGCGCCAGTGCGATGCGCCGTTTCATGGCTGGCTCCTCTGATCGTGGCCGACGCGGCCGCCCATGCCGGAGCCGCGTCCTGACGAAAAAACGCGCCGCCGGAACCGATCGTTCCGACCGGTCGCGAGGGGTTCCCGTTTCCGCCCACCAGATGGAGAGCGCCATGGCGTTTCCCTTCGCTCGCCTTCTCGGCCGCGCGCCCGAGGCGAAGGCCTCCCGCGCCGGCGGCCTGCTCGCGCTGCACGGCGGCGGCCGGGCGGTGTGGAGCCCGCGCGATCCGACCAGCCTCGCCCGCGAGGGTTACCAGCGGAACCCGATCGTCCACCGCGCGGTGCGCCTGGTCGCGGAGGCCGCCGGAGGCACGCCGCTGACGCTGATGGAGGCCGGGCGCGAGCTCGAGGGCCATCCGCTCGCGGCGCTGCTGGACCGCCCGAACCCGCGGCAGGGGCGGGCGGGCCTCGTCGAGACGCTGGCGTCGCAGCTGCTGATCGCCGGCAACGCCTATGTGGAGGCGGTGACGCTGGGCGACGAGGTCCGCGAGCTTCACGCGCTGCGGCCGGACCGGATGCGCGTCGTCCCCGGAGCCGAGGGCTGGCCCGAGGCCTACGAGTACCGCGTCGGGGCCGAGGTCGTGCGCTTCGACCAACGCGCCGAGCCGGTCCCGCCGATCCTGCACCTGACGCTGTTCCACCCGCTCGACGACCACTACGGCCTGAGTTCGCTGGAGCCTGCGGCGACCGCCCTCGACCTGCACAACGCCGCCTCCGCCTGGAACAAGGCGCTGCTCGACAACGCCGCCCGGCCCTCCGGCGCGCTGGTCTACAAAGGCGCCGAGGGCGCGGGCCTCTCCGACGACCAGGTGGAGCGGCTGAAGGAGGAGCTTGAGGCGCAGTTCTCCGGCGCCGCCAACGCCGGAAGGCCGCTGCTGCTCGACGGCGGGCTGGACTGGAAGCCGCTGTCGCTCTCCCCGCAGGAGATGGATTTCCTCGCCGCCAAGAACGGGGCTGCGCGCGAGATCGCGCTCGCCTTCGGCGTGCCGCCGATGCTGCTCGGCATCCCGGGCGACGCGACCTACGCCAACTACCGCGAGGCCAACCGCGCGCTGTGGCGCCAGACCGTGCTGCCGCTGCTCGGCCGCCTGGCCGAAAATCTCGCCGGCTGGCTGTCGCCGGCCTATGGCGCGGCGCTGACGCTGACGCCCGACCTCGACGCGATCGAGGCGCTGGCCGAGGAGCGCGAGTCGCTCTGGCGCCGCGTCGGCGCGGCGGACTTCCTCACCGCCGACGAGAAGCGCGCGGCGGTGGGGTACGGGGCGGGGTGAGCCGACGGCCACGCCGCCTGCGGTTCGATCTTCGGTCGCTGCGATCGTCCTGCGGTTCTCCGCCTCCGATCATCAGGAGCTTTCCATGACGCCAGCTCTGCGCCGGCCGCGCGCCGTCGCGCCCGAACTGAAGCGCCTGCCCGTCGCCCCAGCCGTCTCCGCGGACGGGACGATCGAGGGCTACGCCAGCCTGTTCGACGTGGTCGATCTCGGCCGCGACCGGGTGGCGCGCGGGGCCTTTGCGGCGAGCCTCGCCCGGCGCGGCGCCCGCGGGGTGCGCTTCCTGTTCCAGCACGATCCGGCCGAGCCGATCGGCGCCTGGGAAAGCCTCGCCGAGGACCGGCGCGGCCTGCGCGTCCGCGGCCGGCTCAACATGGCCGTGGCCCGCGCCCGCGAGGTGCACGCCCTGCTGCGCCAGGGCGGGCTCGACGGCCTGTCCATCGGCTTTCGCCCCGTCCGCCATGCCCGCGAGCCGGGCGGCGTGCGCCGTCTCGTCGAGGTCGACCTCTGGGAGATCTCGGTCGTCACCTTCCCGATGCTGCCCGACGCCCGCGTCGGCGCGGTGAAGGGCTCTTCTCCTTTCCTCCAACCCACGCCGGCTTGACCCGGATCGGCGTCCCCAAGCTCTCCGTCGTCCTCCGGCTTGACCGGAGGACCCACAGTCGGCGTCGGGCTCGACGCCCTAGATGGATGGTCCGGACTAGCCGGACCATGACGGCGCGGGGGACGGCGCCGGCCGCTTTTCGATCTCATTTGCGCAAGCCTCGCCCCGACCTCCAGGTCGGGATCGGGAAAGGCGCGCCTTGCTTCCTCAGCCCGAAAGGTCTTCGTCCATGACGTTTTCCGATTTCGCCTCGCCCGAAACCAAGGCGGCGGGCGCCGCGCCCTCCAGCCTCGAGGTGGTCCACGCCTTCGACGACTTCATGCGCGCCTTCGAGAGCTTCAAGGAGGTCAACGACGAGCGCCTGGCCGAGATCGAGCAGCGGCTGTCGCCGGACCCGGTGACCAGCGAGAAGCTCGCCCGGCTGGACGACGCGCTGGACCGGCAGCAGAGACTGCTGGACGATCTGGCGCTCAAGGGCCGCCGGCCGGCGCTGGAGGCGGCGGGCGCGCCTGCGCGGCTCGTGACCCGCGAGCACAAGGCGGCGTTCGACGCCTATGTCCGGCGCGGCGAGGTGTCCTCGCTGAAAGGGCTGGAATCCAAGGCGCTGGTCGCCGGGACCGACGCCCAGGGCGGCTACCTCGTGCCGGAGGAGACCGAGCGCGAGATCGGCCGCAAGCTGGCGGAGGTCTCGCCGATCCGCGCCATCGCCAGCGTGCAGCAGGTAACGTCCTCGGTGTTCCGTAAGCCCTTCGCGACCGAGGGCTTCGCCTCCGGCTGGGCGGCGGAGACCGCGGCCCGCGCCCAGTCCGCGACGCCGGCGCTGGACGAGCTGGCGTTCCCCGCCATGGAGCTGTTCGCCATGCCGGCGGCGACGCAGACGCTGCTGGACGACGCCGCGGTCGACCTCGACCAGTGGATCGCCCAGGAGGTGGAGACCGCCTTCGCCGAGCAGGAGAGCGTCGCCTTCGTCACCGGCGACGGCGTGACCCGGCCGCAGGGCTTCCTCACGCCCGACAAGGTGGCGAACGCGAGCTGGAGTTGGGGCTCCATCGGCTATGTGGCGACCGGCGCCGCCGGCGCCTTCGCGGCCAGCAACCCCTCGGACCGGCTGCTGGACCTCGTCTACGCGCTCCGCTCCGGCTACCGGCGCAACGCCCATTTCGTGATGAACCGACGCACGCAGGCGACCGTCCGCAAGCTCAAGGACGCCGACGGCCGCTACCTGTGGGAGCCGCCGGCGACGGCGGGCGCCGAGGCCACGCTGATGGGCTTCCCGCTCGTCGAGGCCGAGGCCATGCCGGACGTCGCGGCCGACGCCCACGCCATCGCTTTCGGCGACTTCCGCCGCGGCTACCTGGTGGTGGACCGGATCGGCGTGCGCACGCTGCGCGATCCCTTCACCTCGAAGCCCTACGTGCTGTTCTACACCACCAAGCGCGTGGGCGGCGGCGTGCAGGACTTCGACGCCATCAAGACGCTGCGGTTCAGCGCAAGCTGAGGCTCTTCATCCCTCCTCGCGCGGAAGCGCGGGGAGGGTGGCCTCGGCCGTCAGACCGGGGTCGGGTGGGGTCTTTGGCGTAGCGCGCGACGTTCGTGTGGAGCCTCGCCCGGCCGCCCACCCCACCGGGCCGGGCTCCGCCCGTCCACCCTCCCCAGTTCCCGGGGAGGGACGCCCGCGTCCTCCGCAGATCCGCCGCGCCGCTTCGAGAGACCCAAGCCCATGCCCGCCGTTCTTCTCACCGCGCCCGCGGCCGAGCCTCTCGGTCTGGCGGACGCGAAGGCCTACCTGCGTCTGGAGCACGACGCCGAGGACGACCTCGTGCTCGCGCTCGCCGCCTCGGCCCGCGACGCGGTCGAGCGCCTCACGCGGCGGGTGCTGGTCGCCCAGCGCTGGCGGCTCGACGTGGCGGCGCCCGGGGACGGCGTCATCGCGCTGAAGCCCCGCCCCGTGCGCGACGTCGAGGAGGTGCGCGTGCGCCGCCCCGACGGCGGGCTCGACGCGCTCGACCCCGCCGACTGGCGCTTCGACTGGGCGGCCGAGCGCCTGACGCTGCTGCGGCGCCTGCCTGTCGGCCGGATCGTCGAGATCGACATGGCCTGCGGCTACGGCGAGCCGGACGAGGTTCCGGAGTCGCTGCGGCTCGCGCTGCGGCGGCTGGTGGCGGACGGCTTCGAGCGGCGGAGCGCCGGGGACGGGCCGCCGGCCGACGTCGCCGGCCTCCTCGCGCCCTACCGGGAGCTGCGGCTGTGAGCGGCGTGGTCGCGCTTCCCCTCGGCGCGCTGCGGCGGCGGGTGGAGATCCTTGCGCCGGTCGAGACGCCCGACGGCGCCGGCGGCGTCGCCCGCAGCTTCGCCTCCGCCGGCGAGACCTTCGCGAGCGTCGAGCCGCTGAACGCCGCAGAGACGCAGCGCGGCTTCGCGCTCGGCCTCGCGCGGCTCTACCGGATCACGCTGCGCGCCCGGGGCGACCTCACCGGCGGCCATCGCGTGCTCTGGCGCGAGCGGACGTTCGAGGTGCTCTCGGTGCGGCTCGCCGACGCCGACGGCCGGTTCGAGGAGCTGCTCTGCGAGGAGACCACGCCATGAGCGACATCTCCTCCACCCTGTCGCTTCGCGCCGCCGTGTATCAGCACGTGGTGGCCGACGTGGCGCTGATCGCGCTGCTCAGCGCCGCCCGCGTCTACGACGAGCCGCCCCGCGCGGCCGCGGCGCCCTACGTCGCGCTCGGCGGCGTCGAGACCCGCGACCTCTCGGGCGATGCGGCGCCCGTCCAGGAGCACCTGTTCGCGCTGGAGGTGGTCTCGCGCGAGGGCGGGCTGGCCGAGGCGCTCAAGATCGCCGACCGGCTGGTGCGACGGCTCGACGGCGCCGCGCTCGCGCCCGAAGGCCACAGCCTCGCGAGCCTCGCCTGGCGCTTCACCGACTCCGGCCGCGCCGCCGACAACGGCCTCCGCCGCGCGACCGTCTCGTTCCGCGCGGTCACCGAACCGCTGGGCTGAGCCTTCGGGCTAAGCACCCCCTCACCCGGAGGGCTGGCGCCCTCCGACCTCTCCCCGCCGGGGAGAGGTCGGCCCGCAGGGCCGGGTGAGGGGCCTTCCCGTCTACTTTCCATCAAAGGACACCCGCATGGCCATCCAGAAGGGCAAGGACCTGCTGCTCAAGATCGCCGACGGCGCGGGCGGCTTCACGACGGTCGCGGGGCTGCGCTCGCGCTCGCTGTCGTTCAACGCGGAGCTGGTCGACGTCACCCACTCCGAAAGCGCCGGCCGGTGGCGGGAGCTGCTGGCGGGGGCGGGGGTGAAGAAGGCGAGCGTCTCCGGCGCCGGCGTCTTCCGCGACGACGCCTCCGACGCGCTGGTGCGCGGGCTCGTGTTCGACGGCGCGGCCGCCGTGTTCCAGATCGTGATCCCCGACTTCGGCCGCGTCGAGGGGCCGTTCCAGGTGACGGGCCTCGACTACAAGGGCGACCACGCCGGCGAGGTCGCCTACGACCTCGCGCTCGAGAGCGCCGGCGCGCTGGCCTTCACGACGATCTGACGGACGCCGTCATTCCCACTCCCCACGCGTCGTCCTCCGGCTTGACCGGAGGACCCATGCCCGGCGTCGAACTCCACGTCCGACATGGATGGTCCGGTCAAGCCGGACCACGACGGCGGCGTGGTTGTCCGCAATCGCCATACCCTCCCCAATCCGGAGCGACCCCATGCCCGCGAACCATCGCCGCGGCGAGACGGAGGCCGTGTTCGACGGCCGCCCGCGCCGCCTGGTGCTCACCCTCGGCGCGCTGGCGGAGCTCGAAGCCGCGTTCGGCGTCGCCGACCTGACCGCGCTGGCCGAGCGTTTCGAGAGCGGCCGTCTCTCCGCCCGCGACGCGACCCTCATCCTCGCAGGCGGCCTCCGCGGCGCGGGCGAGGAGATCGCCGACGCCGAGGTCGCGCGGCTCGCCCATGCGGAGGGCGCCGCCGGCTACGTCCGCGCGGTGGCCGACCTCCTGCAGGCGACCTTCGGCGGGGCGGGGGAGGGCGCGCCGGGCGAGGCGACCGGCCCTTTCCCTGGGACGAGCTGATGGGCTTCGGCCTCGGCGTGCTGCGGCTGAGCCCCGACGCCTTCTGGCGCGCGACCCCGCGGGAGATCGCGGCCGCAGCCGACGGCCTGACGCGTCGTCATGCCGGCCCGAAGCCGCTCGCCAAGGCCGAACTCGCCGCCCTGATCGCCCGCTTCCCCGACGAGGAGACGTCCCATGGCCGGACCTGAACCTGTGTCCCTCGACGTCCGGGTCGACCTGACCGGCTTCCGCCGCGAGATGACCGACGCCCAGCGCCTCGCCCGCGGTTTCGGCTCCGCGATCGGCGACGCGCTGGAGGGCGGCGTCGTTAAGGGGCGCTCGCTGTCCGACGTGCTGAAGGGGCTCGGCTCGAGGCTCTCCGAGCTCGCGCTGTCGGCCGCGCTCAGGCCCGCCGAAAAGGCGGTCGGGGGCATGTTCTCGAACCTCGTGTCGAGCCTCCTCGGCGGCGTCACGCCCATGGCGAAGGGCGGCGTGCTCTCGGCGCCGACCGTGCTGTCCGCCGGCGGCGCGGCGCTCGCGCTCGCCGGCGAGGCGGGGCCGGAAGCCGTGCTGCCGCTGACGCGCGGCGCGGACGGACGGCTCGGCGTGGCGTCGGGCGGCGGGGGAGGCGGCGGGTCCGTCACCGTCAACATCACGACGCCGGACGTCGAAGGCTTCCGCCGCTCCGAAGGCCAGGTCTCCGCCGCCCTTGCGCGGGCCGTGGCGCGCGGGAGGCGGGGGCTGTGACCGCCTTCCACGACGTCCGCTTCCCCACCGACATCGCCCGCGGCGCGCGGGGCGGGCCGGAACGGAAGACCGAGATCGCGACGCTGGGCTCCGGCTTCGAGGAGCGCAACGCCGTCTGGGCGCACTCGCGGCGGCGGTGGGACGCGGGGCTCGGCGTGCGCACGCTGGCCCAGCTCGCGGCCGTCGTCGCCTTCTTCGAAGAGCGGCGCGGGCGGCTCCACGGCTTCCGCTTCAAGGACCCCCTGGACCACGCCTCCTCCGCGCCGGGCGCTGCGGTCTCCGCGACCGACCAGCCGATCGGGACCGGCGACGGGACCACCCGGCGGTTCCCCCTCACCAAGACCTACGGCGGCGCCTTCGACCCCTATGTCCGGCCGATCGCAAAGCCCGTGGCGGACTCGGTCGTGGTCGCGGTGGCCGGAGTCCCGACCACGGCCTTCGCGCTCGACCTCGCCGAGGCCGCGGTCGCGCTCGACGTCGCCCCGACGGCCGGAGCCGCGGTCTCCGCGGGTTTCCGGTTCGACGTGCCCGTGCGGTTCGACATGGACCGGCTGGAGATCGACCTCGCCGCCTTCGAGGCGGGGGCGATCCCGTCGATCCCGGTGGTGGAGATCCGGCTGCGATAGCCGCGCCTCGCTGTCTGCCTCCGCGCCACCATCTCCGTCGTCCTCCGGCTTGACCGGAGGACCCATCTCCGACGTCGCGCTCTGCGCCCGACATGGATGGTCCGGTCAAGCCGGACCATGACGTCCGAGGGTGGCCAAGAGGGTTGCGCGGCGTCCCCAAGATCACCCCGGTCCTTCGTCGAAGAGGCGTCCCCATGCGCGAGATTCCCGAACCCATGGCGGCGGCGCTCGCCTCCGGCGCCACTACCTTCGCGCGGCTGTGGCGGCTCGCGCGGCGGGACGGGGCGGTGCTGGGCTTCACCGACCACGACCGCGACCTGGTCGTTTCCGGCGAGACCTACCGGGCGGAAAGCGGCATGACGGCGTCCGCCGCCGAAGCCGCGCTCGGCCTCGCCGCCGGCGGGCTCGACGTGGTCGGCGCGCTGGACGACGCGGGGCTCAGCGAAACCGACTTGGCGCGCGGGCTCTACGACGGCGCCTCGGTCACGCTCTCGCTGGTCGACTGGCGGGCGGCGGGCGCGCCGCTGCTGCTGTTCGCCGGCGTCCTCGGCGAGGTGGCGCGGGAGCGCAGCCTGTTCACGGCCGAGCTGCGCGGCCTCGCCTCCGCGCTGCAGCAGCCGCAGGGCCGGCTCTACCAGCGCGCCTGCGACGCGGAGCTGGGCGACGCCCGTTGCGGGGTGGACCTCGCCGCGCCCGCCCACCGCGCGGAGGGCGTGGTCACCGAGATCGTCAGCGCCCGCGCCTTCCGCGCCGAGGCGCTTAGCGGGCGCGGAACGGTGTTCACGCGCGGGCGGCTCCTCTGGGTCGAGGGCGCGAACGCGGGCTCGACCTCGGAGCTGAGGCGCTACGAGGGGGCGGAGGCGGAGTGCGCCGAGACGCCCGCCATGGAGATCGCGGTCGGCGACGCCTTCACCGTCACGGCGGGTTGCGACAAGAGCTTCACGACCTGCCGTAAACGCTTCATTAACCATAAAAATTTCCGCGGCTTCCCGCATATGCCGGGCAACGACTGGCTGACCGGCTCCGCCCGCGCCGACGGCGACAACGACGGAGGCCGGCTTGTCTGAGATCCCGGATGAAGAATGGCCGGCAACGCTCGACGGGGACAGGGTTGTGGCGGCGGCGCGCGGCTGGATCGGCACGCCCTACCGCCACCAGGCGAGCCTGATCGGCGCGGGCGCCGATTGCCTCGGCGTCGTCCGCGGCGTCTGGCGCGAGCTGATCGGCCCGGAGCCGGAGCCGCTCGCGCCCTACGCCCGCAGCTGGGCGGAGGACGGCGGCGCCGAGATGCTGCTCGCCGCCGCCCGCCGGCGCCTCGTCGAGCTGCCGCCGGACGCTGTGACGCCCGGCGACGTGCTGCTGTTCCGCGTGCGCCGCGACGGCCCGGCGCGGCACGCGGGCGTCGCGACCGGCCCCGCCGCCATGGTCCACGCCTACGACGGCCACGCGGTGGCGGAGACCCCGATCCCCGACGTCTGGCGAAGGCGGCTGGTCGCGCGCTTCCGGTTTCCGGCGGCGTGAGGCGAGCTCGATCGGGCCCTTCCTCGTCGAACCCAGCTCGCCGTCTTAGCCCCCTCTCCCCTTGCGGGAGAGGGCTGGGGTGAGGGGTCGTCTGGGACGTCCTCCGGCCTCGTCGAGGATGTCCAGGCGGCCCCTCATCCGGCCGGCGGCTTGCGCCGCCGGCCACCTTCTCCCGCAGGGGAGAAGGGAAGGGCGCGCGCGTCAATTCCCTCGTGCCCTAACCCCAGGACACCCCGCCATGGCCGTGCTTGCGCTCACCGCGATCGGGGCCGCGATCGGCGGCTCGCTGCTGCCGACGGGGATCACCCTGCTCGGCGCCACGCTGTCGGGCGCGGCCATCGGTTCGGCGATCGGCGGGCTGGCGGGCTCCGCGCTCGACCAGGCGCTGTTCGGGACGACGCAGCGGACCAAGGGCCCGCGGCTCGACGACCTGCGCGTCACCGCCTCCACCGAGGGCGCGGCCGTGACGCGGCTCTACGGGCGCATGCGCCTCGGCGGTCAGGTCATCTGGGCCGCGCGCTTCCGGGAGGACGCGAACACCGAAAGCTCGGGCGGCAAGGGCGGCGGCCCTAAGGCCGAGGTCACGACCTACGCCTATTACGCGAGCTTCGCGCTAGGCCTCTGCGAAGGCCCGATCGACGGGATCGGCCGCATCTGGGCGGACGGGCGGGAGATCGCGAAGGACGACGTCGAAATCCGGCTCTACCGAGGGAGCGAGGACCAGGAGCCGGACCCCAAGATCGTCGCGGTCGAGGGCGCGGACTTCGCGCCGGCCTACCGCGGGCTCGCCTATCTCGTGTTCGAGGAGCTGCCGCTCGAGGACTTCGGCAACCGCGTGCCGCAGATCACGGTGGAGGTGCTTCGCCGCCCGCCGTCCGAGGAGCCGGCGCTGGAGGACCTCGTCACCGGCGTGACGCTGATCCCCGGCGCGGCCGAATTCGCCTATGCGACCGAGCCGGTGGAGCGCCGCGTCGCCTTCGGCGCCTGGGCCTCCGAGAACGTCCACACCGGCGCCGAGAAGGCCGACCTGCTGGTCGCGCTCGACGAGCTGGAGACCGCGGCGCCCGAGGCGTCCTGCGTCTCGCTGATCGTGGCCTGGCACGGCGCGGACCTGCGGGTCGGCCACTGCGCGATCCGCCCCAAGGTCGAGACCGCGGACAAGCCGACGCGGCCGTGGAGCTGGCGCGTCTCGGGCCGCAAGCGGGATGAGGTCGAGGTGGTGTCGCAGTTCGACGGCGCCCCCGCGCTCGGCGGCGCACCGGCGGACCGGGCGATCCTGCAGGCGATCCGCGAGATGAACGACCGCGGCCTCAAGGTGATGCTGACGCCCTTCGTGCTGATGGACGTGCCCGCCGGCAACGGCCTGCCGGACCCCTACGGGGCCGCGGAGCAGCCGACCTATCCCTGGCGCGGGCGCATCACCTGCCACCCGGCGCCCGGACGCATGGGCTCGCCGGACGGGACGGCCGCGGTCGCGGGCGACCTGGCGGCGTTCTTCGGCGCGGCGGAAGCGAGCGACTTCGGGTGGGACCACGACGACGGAACGGTGGACTACGACGGGCCGGACGAGTGGTCCTACCGCCGCTTCGTGCTGCACATGGCGCGGATCGCTCAGGAGGCGGGCGGCGTCGACGCCTTCCTGATCGGCTCCGAGATGGTGGGGCTGACGACGCTCCGCGACGGGCCGTCGAGCTACCCCGCCGTCGAAGCGCTGCGGGCGCTCGCCGCCGAGGCGCGCACGTTGCTGCCCGACGCCCGCATCGGTTACGGCGCGGACTGGACGGAATATTCAAACCACCGGCCGGCCGACGGCACGGGCGACGTGCATTTCCACCTCGACCCCCTGTGGGCGGACCCGAACATCGACTTCGTCGGCGTCGACAACTACGTGCCGCTCGCCGACTGGCGCGAGGGCGCGGGCCATCTCGACGCCCTTGGCGGCGCCAAAAGCCCGTACGACCTCGCCTATCTCGACGAAAACGTGGAAGGCGGCGAGGGCTACGACTGGTTCTACGCAAGCCCCGCCGACCGGGCGGCGCAGGCCCGCACGCCGATCGTCGACACGGCCCACGGCGAGCACTGGCTGTTTCGCGTCAAGGACTTCCGGAACTGGTGGGCGAACCCGCACCACGACCGTCCCGGCGGCGTTCGGTCGGCGACGCCCACGGCCTGGGTTCCGCAGTCGAAGCCGATCGTGTTCTGCGAGATCGGCTGCGCGGGCGTGGACAAGGGCGCCAACCAGCCGAACGTGTTCGTGGACGGCAAGTCGTCGGAAAGCGCGACGCCGTGGTTCTCCAACGGCCGCCGCGACGACCTCGCCCAGCGCGCCTATCTCACGGCGCAGCTCACGCACTGGAGCCGCTGGAGCGGGAACAACCCGTTGTCGGAGGTCACCGGCGAGCGGATGATCGACCCGGTCCGGCGCTACGTCTGGACCTGGGACGCCCGGCCGTTCCCCGTGTTTCCCGTTCGCAGCGACGTCTGGGCCGACGCCGACAACTGGCGGCGCGGGCATTGGCTGTCGGGCCGCTTGGGGCAGGTCCCCTTGCGCGACGTCGTCGCCGATCTCGGACGGCCCGTCGACGCGCCGCTTGCGCTCCAGAACCTCGACGGGCTCGTGCGCGGCTACGCGCTCGATCAGGTGATGAGCGCCCGCGACGCGATCGAGCCGCTGCTGGAGGCCTATGGCGCCCGGGCGCGGGCGCGGGGCGCCGCGATCGAGATCGCCAACCGCGCGGACACGCCGCTGGCCGAGCTGACGCCGGACGACCTGGTCGATCCGGGCGACCGGAAGGCGGCCTTCCGGCTGACCCGCGCACAGGCCTCCGAGGTGCCGGCGGTGCTGAAGCTGCGCTACGTCGAGCCCACGCTCGACTACCGCTCCAGCGCGGTCGAGGCCCGGCGGCTGGGCGGCGAGGGGCGCGCGGTGGCGGAGCGCTCGCTGCCGATCGCCTTCTCGCCCGTCGAGGCGCAGGCGATCGCGGACGGCATGCTGATCGAGGCCTCGGTCCAGCGCGAGCGGGCGGAGTGGACCCTGCCGCCGGGCCGTCTCGCGCTGGAGCCGGGCGACCTCGTCACCTTCACCGCTCACGGCCGCACGACGCTGATGCGGCTCGACGAGGTCGGCGACGAGTACGTCCGGCCGGCCAAGGCCACCCGCGCCGACCCCGACGCCCGCAACGTAGAGCCGGTCGCAGGCGAAACTCGGCCGCCGCCCGCCGGCGCGCTGCCGGTCGCGCCTGTGTTCGAAGCGCTCGACCTGCCGCTGATCGCGGGCGACGAGGCGCCCCATGCGCCGCGGCTCGCCGCCTACGCCCGGCCCTGGACGCCGGTCGCGGTCTACCGCTCCCGCGACGGCGCGGGCTTCGCGCTCGACCAGGTCCTGCGGACGCCGGCGACCATCGGCCGGCTCGACCAGTCGCTGGGGTTCCATGCCTCCGGCCGGTTCGACCGGACCAACGCGCTGGTGGTGGAGCTTGGGCCGGACCGGGCGCTCGAAAGCGTCACGGAGGCGGCGCTGTTCGCGGGCGCCAACGTCGCGGCGGTGAAGGGGCCGTCGGGCGCCTGGGAGGTGCTGCAGTTCCGTGCGGCGGAGCTTTTGGGGCCGAACCTCTGGCGGCTGACGGAGCTTCTGCGCGGGCAGTGCGGCACGGAGGACGCGATCGGTCGGCCCACGCCCGAAAACGCCGCTTTCGTCCTCATCACGGCCGCGACGTCGGTCTCGAACCTGCCCGAGGGCGACCGGGGGCTCGACGTGACCTGGCGGGTGGGCCCCTCCACCAAACCGCGGGACGACGCGACCTACGAAAGCTACGTCGTCGGCGCCGGAGCGCGGGGCCTGAGGCCGCTCGCCCCGGTGGGGCTGGCCGCGCGTCGGTCCACGGGCGGCGACGTGGCGCTGCGCTGGATCCGCCGCGCCCGCGTGGGCGGCGACGACTTCGACGCCCGCGAGGTGCGGCTGGCTGAGGACGGCGAGGCCTACGAGGTCGCGATCCTCGACGGCGCCGGCGCCGTGCTCCGCACGCTCGCGGCCGCCACGCCGACGGCCACTTACGCCGCCGCCGACCAGACCGCGGACTTCGGGGCCTTGCCCGCGGCCTTCGATTTCGAGGTCCGGCAGCTTTCCGCCGTCGTCGGCCTCGGGCTTCCGGCCGCGGGCCGCTTCGAGGCCTGACATCGGGACGTTCATCGCTCCCATCCGACCGAGCGCTGGCTTTCACCTCTCCCCGCCGGGGAGAGGTGAAAGCCAGCGCCTCTCTCGAAGTTTTCCGACCGTCTCAGGAGACCCCCATGAGCGCGAGCCCGCATCTCGGCCTCGGCTATCTCGCGCCGTCGCAGGCGCAGAAGCACGTCACCGTCAACGAGGCCTTCCGGCGTCTGGACGCGCTGGTGCAGCTCGGCGTGCTCGACCGGGACCGCGCGGCGCCGCCGTCCGCCCCCGCGGAGGGCGAGCGCCACATCGTGGGCGCCGGCGCGACCGGCGCCTGGGCGACGCGCGACGGCCAGATCGCCGCGTTCCTCGACGGCGCCTGGACCTTCGTGGAGCCGAAGCCCGGCTGGCTCGCCTACGACGCGGCGACGATGGAGCTGGTGGTCTGGCTCGGCGGCGCCTGGGTCAACGCCGTCGGTGCGCTTGCGAGCCTCGACGGGCTGGCGCGGCTGGGAATCTCGGCCACCGCGGACGAGGTCAACCGCCTCGTGGTCGCCTCCGCCGCGGCGCTGTTCACCCACGCAGGCGCCGGCGTGCAGCTCAAGCTCAACAAGGCGACCGCCGCCGACACCGCCAGCCTGCTGCTGCAGACGGCCTACGGCGGGCGGGCTGAGTTCGGCCTGATCGGCTCGGACGCGCTGGCGCTGAAGGTTTCGGCGGACGGGGCGAGCTGGACGACGGCGCTGGAGATCGCCGGGGCGACGGGCGTCGCGAGCTTCGCCCGTTCGCCCCAGCGCGCGCAGGTCGACGTGCTGACGGCGAACGCCAGCTGGACGAAGCCCGCCTGGGCCGGCCGCGTCGTCGTGCTGCTCACCGGCGGAGGCGGCGGCGGCGGAGGCGGGGCCTGCGGCGACGCGACCGCCGCGCGCGGCGGCGGGGGCGGCGGCGGGGCGGGCGCCGTCGCGGCCATGGAGTTCCTCGGCGACGAGATCACCACCGACTGCGGCGTCGTGGTCGGTGCGGGCGGGACCGCCGGCGCGGGCGTCGCGGCCGGTTCGTCAGGATCGGGCGGGGCCGGCGGCGACGGCGGCGTCAGCGCCTTCCGGCTGAACGGCTCGGGCGCGTCGTTGCAGGCTCTGCGCGTGCCGGGAGGGTCCGGCGGCGTCGGGGGCTCGTCCAGCGCGGCGGCCGGCGGCGCGGGTGGGTCCGGCGCAGGCGGCGCCTCCAACGCGGGCGGCGCCGGCTCGATCTCGGGCGCGGGCGCGGGCGCGTCCAACGCCGTCGCGCCCTCGGGGCCGGGCGGCGGCGGCGGGGGCGGCGGCCTGCCGACCAGCGCCACCGCGTCCGGCTTCGTCGGCGGCGCGGGGGCCACGGGCTTCGTCATCGGCTCGACCCTGCGCCAGTCCACGGGCGGCGCGTCGGGGGCCGCCGCCACGGCGGGCGGCGCGGGGACGGCGCGAGCCTGGGCGCGCGGCGCGGGCGGCGGAGGCGGCGGCGGCGGATCGCACCCGACCAGCGCCGCGGGCGCGGGCGGCGAGGGCGGAGCCGGCGGCGGTGGAGGCGGCGGGGGCGGAGCGGGCCGACCGGCCGCGGGCTCCGGCGCGGGCGGCGCCGGCGCGGCGGGCGCCTGCGTGATCATCTCCTATGCGATGTGAGGGAACGCCCATGACGGTTCTCGACCTCCAGCGCGCGCTCAGGCAGCGCGGCTTCGCGCCCGGCCCTCTCGACGGGATCTTCGGACGCCTCACCCGGGCGGCGGTGATCGCCTTCCAGACGCGGGAGGGGCTCCCCGCCACCGGCCTCGCCGACGCCGCGACCGTGGCGCGCCTGTCCGCGACGCCTGCGACCCCCGCCGAGCCGGTCTGGCTCGCCGAGGCGCGGCGGTGGATGGGGCTCTCGGAGATCGCCGGCGCGCGATCGAACGCCACGATCCTGCGCTGGGGCCGGGCGATCGCGGACTGGTACCGCGACGACGACACGCCGTGGTGCGGCGCCTTCGTCCACGCCCAGATCGCCGCGACGCTGCCCGACGAGCCGCTGCCGGCGAACGCGCTCTGGGCGCGGGGCTGGGCGCAGTTCGGCGTCGGTCTCGCGACGCCGTCGCCGGGCGCGATCCTCGTGTTCTCCCGCGGAACCGGCGGCCACGTCGGCTTCTACGTCGGCGAGGACGCGACGCGGCTGCGCGTGCTCGGCGGCAACCAGTCGAACGCCGTCACCGAAAGCTGGATCGCGAAGGCCCGCCTGCTCGCCGTGCGCTGGCCGAAGACGGCGCCGGCGCCCGCGCGCGGCCGCGTCGCCTCGACGGCGGCGGGCGAGCTGTCCCTCAACGAAGCCTGACGGAGGATCCCATGACGCTGAAAGCCAGGACGGCCATCACCAGAACCAAGCTCGCGGACGTCGTCGCGGAGGCCGCAGAAGCCGCCTTGGCCGAGCGCGCGACGCTCGATCAGGCGCAGTCGGAGGCGCGGCGCGTGGCCGAGCGGGTCGCCGCCGACCCGCGGCTCGCGCCGGCGCTCACGCCCGTCTCCCGCTTCGAGAGCCAGACCCTTCGCGGCATCGTGATCGCGGCTGGGGCGCCGCTGCTGGTCGCGCTCGGACGGCTCTCCGGCGTCGAGATCGCGGAAGGGGACGCGGCCACGGTGGTCGCGACTCTGCTCTCGCTCGCCGGCGCGGCCTACGCCTGGTTCGGCCGCGAGACCACCACTCGCCCGCTGGCGTGAGGCGCGCGCCGTGACCGCCCCGCAGCAGGCGCGCCGGGCGCTCCCCGACGACGCGAGCTTCGCCGCGCTCGAGCAGCGAGTCTACGGGCTCGAGCGCATGGTGCAGGACCTCAACCAGCTGTTCAGCGGCCGGATCGGCGAGGTCTCCGCTCAACTTTCAGGGCTCGGCGCCAAGCTCGACGAACGCTCGCGCACGCCCTGGGCCACGATCGTCTCGGCGATGGGCGTGGTGCTGGCGCTCGCGGTGGCCGGCGGGCAACTCGCGAAAAGCCCGATTGACGACGCGCTCGCGCGGCTGGAGCGCGACGTGCTGCGGCTCGATCTCGCGGCGACGCCGCTGTCGACCTTCGCCGAGTTCAAAGGCGCCTACGCCGACGACCGGCGGGCGGCGCGGGACGATCTCCTCTCCCGTCGCGAGGCGGAAGGGCGGGCGTTCGACCGGCTCAACGACCGGCTCGACCGGCTGGAGCGCGGCGGCGAGCGGTGACGCGGGCGCTTGCCGGACCCGGGGGCCCGCCCACTTTACGACCGAGAGCGGCGTCGAAGAGCCCGCATTCATCGCGGGTTCAGGGCGTCCGGGGCATATAAGCGGTCATGACGTCGTTTCGCGTAGCCCAAGCCGTGCTTCTGGCGCTGGCGGTCTGCCTCGGCGCGGCTCCGGCCGCAGCCGACGACCAGCCGCGCGCGGGCTCCGTGCCGGGCACGATACTGGTGCCGGCGCCGCAGGCGGACGAACAGCTCAAGATCGTGCCGCCCCGGCCGCCCGGCCAGGAGAACGACGGACCGCCCCCCGGGCTCTACAAGCGCGTCACGCCGCTGCGCGAGGGCGAAACCCCTCCGCAGACGGAATATCTGCAGATCGCCCCCGCCCGTCGCCCCGCCCCCCCGCCCGAGGACCGCCCGCGCCGCGAGCGCGACGACGACGGCGCCCGCAAGGCCGCGCGGGGCGAATGCCTCTCGGCGCGCGAGGCCCGCGGCGCCATCGGCTCGAAGCGCGCGGTGACGCTCGCCCAGGCGGCGCGCGCCGCGCGCGAGGCGTGGGACGGCGAGGTGATTGACTACAAGCTCTGCGACGTCGGCGGGCTGTTGACCTATGATCTCACCCTGCTCAACGCCGACGGCAAGGTCGCCCGCGCCCGCGTCGACGCCGGCACGGGCAAACTCGTGAACGTGCGCTAGAACGCGTCGCTTGAAGCCTTTCGAGGAAACGTCATGCGCCTGCTCGTCGTCGAGGACGATCCCGACCTGAACCGCCAGATCGTCGCCGCGCTCGAAGAGGCGGGCTACGCCGTCGACCGCGCCTTCGACGGCGAGGAGGGCCACTTCCTCGGCGACACCGAGCCCTACGACGCCATCGTGCTCGACATCGGCCTTCCGAAGATGGACGGCATCAGCGTGCTGGAGCAGTGGCGTCGCGATGGCCGCACGACTCCGGTGCTGATCCTCACCGCGCGCGATCGCTGGTCGGACAAGGTGCAGGGCTTCGACGCCGGCGCCGACGACTACGTGGCGAAGCCGTTCCACATGGAGGAGGTTCTGGCCCGCCTGCGCGCGCTGCTGCGCCGCGCCACGGGCCACGCGTCCAGCGAGCTGCTGTGCGGGCCGATCCGGCTCGACACCCGCGCCGGCCGCGTCACCATCGACGGCCACGCCATCAAGCTGACGAGCCATGAGTACCGGCTGCTCGCCTATCTGATGCACCACCAGGGCCGGGTCGTGTCGCGGACCGAACTGGTCGAGCATCTCTACGATCAGGACTTTGACCGCGACTCCAACACCATCGAGGTGTTCGTCGGCCGGCTGCGCAAGAAGCTCGGCTCCGACGCGATTCAGACGGTGCGCGGGCTGGGCTATCTGCTGCTCGCGCCCGAGACCGCATGACCGCGCGCGCCGAGGACGGCGC
The DNA here is from genome assembly GCF_016907975.1 of Methylopila capsulata. Taxonomy (GTDB): domain Bacteria; phylum Pseudomonadota; class Alphaproteobacteria; order Rhizobiales; family Methylopilaceae; genus Methylopila; species Methylopila capsulata. Next base: position 86,451 of record NZ_JAFBCY010000003.1, on the reverse strand, counting down.
GCCGGCCGACGCCGCGGCGGACGGCGCCTCGACGCGTGAAGGCGCGGCGCCGGAACTCCGGCGGCGTAAGACCGCGTCCATCGCCGCCCGCCTGTTCGGCTCGGCGGCGCTGTGGACGCTCGCCATGCTGCTGATCGGCGGCGTCACGCTGTCGTCCTACTACACCCGCTCGGTCGAACGCGGTTTCGACCAGCGTCTTCACGTCTACCTCAAGACGCTCGTCGGCGCGGTCGCCGCCGGCGCCTTCGACCGCGAGGACCCCGGTTCCTTCGGCGAGCCGCGGTTCGAGCTGCCGCTGTCCGGCTGGTACTGGCAGATCACCCGCATCGACCGCGATCCCCCCGAGGCGACCACCTCGAAGTCGCTGTTCGAGGAGCAGCTGCCCCGCCTGGCGGATCTCGGGATCGAGGAGACGCTTGTCGGCACCCGCGAAGGCTATGCGCAGGGGCCCGAGCGGCAGCGGCTCCGCGTGGTCGAGCGGACGATCGACCTTGGGCAGGATGGGCGCTACCTCATCGCGATCGCCGGCGACGCCACCGAGATCGACGACGACATCGCCGACTTCAACGTCGCGCTGCTGGTGAGCTTCCTGCTGCTGGGTCTCGGCCTCGTGGTGACGACCGGCTTCCAGGTCCGCTTCGGCTTGCGCCCCCTCGTCCGCATCCGCCAGCAGCTCGCGGAGATCCGCGGCGGCGAGCGCTCCCGGCTCGACGGCGCCTTCCCGGAGGAGATCGCGCCGCTCGCGGTGGAGCTCAACGGTCTGCTGGAGTCGAACCGCGAGATCGTCGAACGGGCGCGCACCCATGTGGGCAATCTCGCGCACGGCCTGAAGACCCCGCTGTCGGTCATCAAGAACGAGGCCGCGGTCGGCGACGGGCCGTTCGCCGACAAGGTGCGCGAGCAGGCGGCGATCATGCAGCGCCAGATCGACCACCATCTGGAACGGGCGCGCCTCGCCGCCGGCGTGGCCTTCGCGGGCGAGACGACGCCCGTGAAGCCGGTGGTGGAGGCGCTCGCCCGCACCATGGCGAAGGTGCACCGCGAGCGCGACCTCGCGATCGACGTCGACGTCGCCGAGGGTCTGCGCTTCCGCGGCGAGAAGCAGGACCTCGAGGAGATGGTCGGCAACCTCGTCGACAACGCCTGCAAGTGGGCCGGCTCGCGCGTCGCGATCGCTGTCGCCGAAGGCGAGCGGCTGCCCGGCGGCCGCGCCACGCTCCGGGTCGTCGTGGACGACGACGGGGCGGGCCTCGCCGACGAGCAGAGCGCCGCGGTGCTGGAGCGCGGCCGGCGGCTGGACGAGACCAAGCCCGGCTCGGGACTTGGGCTCGCCATCGTCGTCGATCTCGCCCGGCTTTACGGCGGCCGCTTCACGCTCGGCCGCGCGCCGCTCGGCGGCCTGCGCTGCGATCTCCTGCTGCCGGGCGTCTGACCGCTCCGTCCCCGGTTTCGCCCAAATCCACCGTTTCACTGCACGTCCCGCCGGACCGCTCGAGGGGGCTGATTCGGCGGCGAACGGGGAGGTTTCATGTTGTTTTCGAAGGCGGCGGCCCTTGCGGCCGCAGGCGTTCTCGCGCTCTCGCTGGCGGCCTGCGGCCCTGGCCGCGAGGGCGAGGGGTTCGGCACGGTGGCGGGCGCGGTCGGCGGCGGCCTCATCGGCTCCACCATCGGCGGCGGCAGCGGCCGCGTGGCGGCGACGGTGATCGGGGCGGGTCTCGGCGGCCTGCTCGGCAACCGCATCGGCGCGGCGATCGACGACGACGCCCGGGCGCGCGCCGAAGAGGCCGAATACGACGCGCTGGAGCGCGGCGACGAGGGGCGGCCCTACGAGTGGCGCTCGGAGAGCTACAGCGGCACGGTGATGGTCGGCCCGACCTACGCCCGCGCCCGCTACGATCGCTGCCGCACCTACGAGCGCCGAATCTATCTCCGCAACCGCACGGTGGTCGAGCGCGGCGAGTCCTGCCGCGGCCCCGGCGGCCGGTGGGTCCCGCTGGACTGACGTCCGCGACGCGCGGATGATTTGAAAGCGCCTGCGGGGACCCCTCGCAGGCGCTTTTGTTCAGTAGGGTTCGACGCTTGCGGCGGCGGCCAGCGCCGCCAGCGTCCAGCGCGGTCCCTGGACCGGGCCGGCGGGCGAGGGCGCCTCGCCGTGGATCCGGCCGAAGGCGGCCTGCGGGAGGCCGGCCGCCGCGCCGCCGCCGTCGAGCCCGCGGCCGAGCCCGAGCCAGCGCGCCATGACCTGCGGTCCGTCGACGCCCATCGCCGCGGCCTCCGCCACGTCGGCCGCGGTGACGTCGGCGCCGAAATCGACAAAGGCCGTCCGGGCGGCCTGCGCATCCAGCCCCGCCATGTAGAGATCGAGGCCGCCGTCGGGTTCGTCCGCGGGGATCTCAGCGACGGGCGGGGCCGAGGCCAGCCCGACTTCGAGCCGCCGCGCGGCTTCGGCGCCCGCCGCCGCGCCGCCGGCCAGCGCGTCGCGCGCGTTGAAGCCGGCCGCGGCCACGATCACGCGATCGCCGGCCTCTCCGAGCTCCGATCGGGCCGCAAGCCCGCCCGACACGACGAGCGCGTCCGCGAACAGGGTCCGCGCGCCCAAGCCGGCTCCGTCGCGGTTCGCAGCGCGCACCGCCTTCAGCCGCTCGCCGCTCTTGTCGGTCTCGACCCCGGTCGCGACGCTCGCAAAGCTCATCGAGACCCCGGCCGCCTTGGCGACGTCGACCGCCGGCCCCTGCGGGTCGTCGCGCGCGTCCAGGATCATCTCGACCTCGACGCCTGCGTCCTTCAGGTCGACGGCGGTCCGGTAGCCCTCGTCGCCGGTGGTCGCGACCACCACCCGCACGCCCGGCGCCACGGCGTGGCGCCGCAGGAGGGCGCGCGCGGTCGTCGCCAGCATGACGCCGGGGCGGTCGTTGTCCGCGAACGGCAGCGGCCGCTCGCGCCAGCCGCTCGCGACCACCACGAGCTGGGCCGCGACGCGCAGGAGCCCAAGCTGGCCGCGCACGCGTTCCAGCAGATGGGCCGAGCCGGAGCGGTCGACCTGGAGGGCGCGCGTTCCCAGCCAGAGCGCGCCCGCGTCCGCCAGGTCGCCAGCGGTTTGGGCGACCCAGGCGGCGGCGGGCAGGCCGTCGATCGTCCCGTCGTAAAGGTCCGCGAGCCCGCCCGGCCGGAGGCTCGCCTCGGCGACGCGCACATCGAGCCCTGCGGATCTGGCGGCTTTCGCTGCGGCGAGGCCGGCGAGACCGGCGCCGACGACGAGCACGTCGCAGCTTTCGAACCGGGCGGCCATCCGGGGAGGAAGCTCCCGCGTCGTGGCGATCGGCAGCGCCGCCTGCCGGCTCACGCGCTCGAACAGCCGTCGCCCGAGGCTCGGCAGCCGGCTTTCGGGGCCGAAACCCGCCCGCGCGCCGAGCGCCAGCGACGGACCGGCCCTCCACGCCGGGACGGTTCGGAACGTCGCGCCCTCGCTGAGGACCAACTCGTCCGCGGGCCGCAGGTCGCGCTCTCCCTCCGCCGCGGCCCAGGCGGCGGCGTCGTCGAAGCCGAGCGCCGTCAGGCCGCGCGGGCGCCCGAGCAGGGGGCTGCGGCCGAAGACCGTCCGCCCGCCCGCAAGCAGCGCGCTCGCCAGCGTGTCGCCGTAGAGGCCCGTGCGCGGCCGTCCGTCCAGCCGGAAGCCGATCGGCTCGGTGCGGTCGATCGCGGCGCCGAAGCGGGCCGGCGCCGTCTCGGGAAGGCGGTGGGGGCCGCTCATCGGACGAACTCCAGATTGCGCGCGGAGGCGCGACGGGTCGGCGCGAAGGCCTCGAACGCCGCGTCGCCTGTGCGACCCGCAAGTTCGGCCGCGAGATGGTCGGCGACCGCCAGCGCCGGCGACAGCGCGTCGCGGCCGAAGCCGAGCGCCAGCCAAAGGCCGTCGATCTCGGCCGGACCCACCTGAGCGCGTCCGTCGACCCCGCGCCACACCGTCACGGGTTCGGCGCTCGCGATCTCGAGGCGGCCGAGCGACGGGGCGAGCCGCATCGCCTGCTCGGCGAGCGTTTCGGCGCCGAGCGGGCCGGACAGCGTGATCGCGCCGGTCAGGTCGCGCGCCATCGCGAGATCGTCGGCGACCAGCGCCGCGCCGATCGGCGCCGCGCCCGGCTGCGTCACGAGGGTCATCCGCTCGTCCCGCATCAGCGACAGCCGTCCGCGCCCCTCCCGCACGAGCCGGATCGCCGAGGCGTCGTCGGCCAGCACGACCGCGCCGGCGCGGATGAAGCGGCCGTCGATCTCGACGCCGACCGCGGCCGCGCCGTCCCGCGCCAGCGCCATGGCGGGCGCGTTCGCGCGCAGGGTCGCTCCAGCGGCGCGGGCGTCCCGTCCGAGCGCCGCGGCGAGGGCGTCGGGCCACAGCACCGTCGCGGCGGGCTCGAACAGCGCGGGCGCGGCGTTGTCGTGAAGCATGGGAGACAGGGCCTGCGCCTCTTGGGCCGGCACCATCCACGACCGGGCGCCCAGCGGCTTCGCGGCGGCGGAGGCGCGCCGCAGCGCCTCGAGCGTCAGGCCGTCGGGCGCGAGCGTGAGGCAGCCGACGACGTCGGGCCAGGGCGACGGCGACAGCCGCCGCGCCAGCTTTCCGAGCTGCGCGGGAGCGTCGGCCTGGATTTCGGCGCGCGCGCGATCGTGATGGACGCCTCGCACCAGCGGAAACGCCCGCTCGGCGGCGGAGGCGGCGATCTCGCCGGGGGCCAGCAGAGCGACGCCGGCGCCCTGGCGCGCGCAGGCGCGGGCGATGGCGAGCGCCAGCACGCCGCCTCCGATCACGACGACGTCGTAGCCGTCGGCCAAGGCAGGAGCGGGCTCCAGCGAAAGAGACGGTAGGGGAGGGCGGAACCGGGCGATCAGCGAGTGAAGGGTCAATGCTCTGTCGTCAACGGCGTGGGCCACGGGACGATGCGGCGGGGGGAGAGCCTGCGCGCCATCCTAACCTGAGCTTTCGTCGCCTTCAGCCCCGTTCGGAGTCATTTTAAAAGGGAGCGGAAAACCTCGACGACTCCACGGCGGGGACGGCCGTGGCGCGACCCCATGTCGCTTCTCGCGGGCCGCTTGCGTCGTTATGTCGTGGCCCACAGGGAGAAACGGACCCGAAGATGGCCCTCTGGATCGTACTGGCGCTCATGACGGGCGCAGCCGCGCTCGTGGCGATCGCGCCGCTCGCGCGTCGCCGCGCCGCCGCGGACGCCGGCGCCGGCGACGGCGACGTGGCGGTCTACCGCGACCAGCTCGATGAGCTCGGGCGTGACCACGCGCGCGGGCTGATCGGGGACCGGGAGTCGGAGGCCGCACGGGCGGAGGTCGCCCGGCGCCTGCTCGCGGCCTCGGCGGCGCAGGAGGCCGGCGCGGCGCAGGATTCCGCCGCCGCCGTGCGTCGCCGCCGGATCGCCGCGGCGATCGCGCTCGTGGTGCTCCCAGCCGTGTCGCTGGGCGTCTATGGCGCGCTCGGCCGGCCCGATGTTCCGGACCGCCCGCTGGCGGCGCGGCTGCAGGCGCCCGTCGACAGGAACAACGTCGCCGATATGGTCGCGCGCGTCGAAGCGGCGCTGGAGAAAAACCCCGACGACGGCCGCGGCTGGTCGGTGGTGGGCCCGATCTACATGCGGCTGGGCCGCTATGACGACGCGGCGGAGGCCTTCGCCCAGGCGATCCGCCTGCTCGGCCCCTCCGGCGACCGCGAAGCCAATCTCGGCGAGGCGCTGGTGGCCAAGGCCGACGGCGTCGTCACCGACGACGCCCGCGCCGCCCTCGAGCGTGCGGCCGCGAGCGCGCCGCCCTCGATCAAGGCGGCGGTCTATCTCGCCCGCGCCGCGGCGCAGGACGGCGACCGCGCCGGGGCGCTGAACCGGCTGAAGCCGCTCTACGTGCAGGCGCCGGCGGATTCGCCCTATCTCGAGGGTCTCAGGGACGAGTTCCAGCGGCTCGCCGCGCCGCCGGCGCTGCCGATGCCGTCGCCCGAGGAGGCGCAGGTCGCCCGCACCGCCGAAGAGCGCATGGCGCTGGTGCGCGGCATGGTCGATCGTCTGGGCGAACGGCTCGCGGCCGACGGCGGCGACGTCGGCGAATGGCTCAAACTTGTGCGGTCGCGCACAGCGCTGGGCGACGAGGCCAAAGCGCGCGAGGCGCTGGCTTCGGCGCGGGCGAAGTTCGCCGCCGATCCGCAGGCCCAGACCCGGCTGGAGGCGCTGGCCCTCGGGCTTGGTCTCGAAGGCCGAGGCGCGTAAAGGGTACCGAGATGACGATCGACGCCGCGCCCTCCGCTTTTCCCTCGCCCCGCCGCCGCGGCTCGTCCCGCAAGCGCCGCCGGATGGCGCTGTTCGCGCTGGTCGGCCTCGTGCTCTCGGCGGCGACGGCGCTGGTGCTCTATGCGCTCGACGACACCATCGTGTTCTTCCGCACCCCGAGCGAGATCGCCAAGATGGACGTGACGCCCGGCCAGCGCTTCCGGCTCGGCGGCCTCGTGAAGCAGGGCTCGATCGTCCACGAGGGCTCCACGGTCCGCTTCGTCGTGACCGACAACGCCAGCGACATGACGGTGACCTACTCCGGCCTGCTGCCGGACCTGTTCCGCGAGGGGCAGGGCGTGGTGACCGAGGGCTTCGTGCAGCCAGAGGGCGGCTTCAAGGCCGACAACGTGCTCGCCAAGCATGACGAGAACTACATGCCGAAGGACGTGGCGGATCGCCTGAAGGCGCAGGGGCTCTGGAATGAGGGCCAGGCGCCGGGTCCGACGCCCGCGGCCGCGACGGGAGCGTCCAAGTGATCGCTGAGATCGGCCATTACGCGCTGGTGCTGGCGCTGGCGCTCGCCCTGCTGCAGTCCGTCCTGCCGGTGTGGGGCGCCCGCGCCCGCGACGCTGCGCTGATGGGGCTCGCGAGCCCGCTCGCGCTCGGCCAGTTCGCGCTCGTCGCCCTGTCCTTCGCGGCGCTGACCCACGCCTATGTCACCTCGGACTTCTCGCTCCAGAACGTGATCGAGAACTCCCATTCGGCGAAGCCGCTGATCTACAAGATCTCCGGCGTCTGGGGGAACCACGAGGGCTCGCTGCTGCTCTGGGTGCTGATCCTCACGCTGTTCGGCGCGCTGGTCGCCGCCTTCGGCCGCAACCTGCCGGACCGCCTCAAGGCGGACGTGCTCGGCGTGCAGGGCATGATCGGGGTCGCGTTCCTGCTGTTCGTGCTGCTGACGTCGAACCCCTTCACCCGGGTAGATCCGTCGCCGCTCGAGGGCCAGGACCTCAACCCGCTGCTGCAGGACCCCGGCCTCGCGATCCATCCGCCGCTGCTCTACATCGGCTACGTCGGCTTCTCGATGGCGTTCTCCTTCGCCGTCGCCGCGCTGATCGAGGGCAAGGTCGACGCCGCCTGGGCGCGCTGGGTGCGGCCGTGGACGCTGATGGCCTGGCTGTTTCTCACGCTCGGCATCGCGATGGGCTCGTACTGGGCCTATTACGAGCTCGGCTGGGGCGGGTTCTGGTTCTGGGATCCGGTCGAGAACGCCTCGCTGATGCCGTGGCTCTCCGGCACCGCGCTGCTGCATTCGGCCGTCGTGATGGAGAAGCGCGACGCGCTGAAGGTCTGGACGATCCTGCTCGCGCTGCTGACCTTCGCGCTGTCGCTGCTCGGCACCTTCCTCGTGCGCTCCGGCGTGCTGACCTCGGTCCACGCCTTCGCGGTCGACCCCGCGCGCGGCGTGGCGATCCTGATCATCCTCGCGGTCTTCGTCGGCGGCAGCCTGGCGCTCTACGCCATCCGGGCGCCGGCGCTGAAGCAGGGCGGCATCTTCGCGCCGGTGTCGCGCGAGGGCGCGCTGGTGCTGAACAACCTGTTCCTGACCGCCGCCACCGCGGCCGTCTTCGTGGGCACGCTCTACCCGCTAGCGCTCGAGGCGGCGACGGGCGAGAAGATCTCGGTCGGGCCGCCGTTCTTCAACAACACCTTCGGCCCGCTGATGCTGCCGATCATGCTGGTGATGCCGTTCGCGCCGTTGCTCGCCTGGAAGCGCGGCGACGCCACGAGGGCGGCGCGCGGCATGGTGGGCGCGGTCGGCGTCGCGGTGCTCGCCACCGTGCTGGTCGCGGGCTTCGTTCAGGGCGGCCCGACGCTCGCGGCGCTCGGCGTCGGCCTCGCGCTGTTCGCGATCGTGGGCGCCTTCGCCGAGGTCATGGAGCGGACCAAGCTGTTCCGCGCGCCGCTGGCCGAAAGCTTCCGGCGCGCCAAGGGCCTGCCGTCGTCCAGCTGGGGCGGGGCCTTCGCCCACGCCGGGATGGGCGTCACGTTGCTCGGCGTCGTGGCCGCCACCGCGTGGTCGAGCGAGGTCGTGCTGGCGATGCGGCCGGGTGAGCAGATCGACTTCGCGGGCCGGCAGATCGCGTTCCAGGGCGTGGAGCAGCGTCCGGGACCGAACTACCGCACGACCGCGGCCGAACTCGTGGTCCGCGAGGGCGGGGTCGAGGTCGCCCGGCTGGAGCCGGCGCGCCGGCTCTACACCGCGCGCAAGATGGACCTGACGGAATCGAGCATCGCCACCTTCGGCGTGTCGCAGCTCTACGCGGCGATGGGCGAGGCGCGCGGCGACGGCAAGACCGCCCTGCGGATCTCCTACAAGCCGCTCGTCACGCTGATCTGGCTCGGTTCGATCGTGATGGCCTTCGGCGGCCTGCTGTCGCTCGCCGACCGCCGCCTCAGGGTCGGAGCGCCGCGCAAGGCCGCGCGGCCTTCGCCTGCGATGCAGCCGGCGGAATGAGGGTGAGCAAGCTCGTCATCCCGGACGGCCAGAGGCCGGGCCGGGATCGTCGTCCGGCGCAGGCGCCTGGTGGACGCCGCGTGCGGAAGACGATCCCGGCTCTCCGCTGCGCTGCGGCCGGGATGACGGCGTTGGTCCTCGCGCTCTCCCTGTCGCCCGCCGTCGCCGTGCAGCCGGGCGAGGAGCTCGCCGACCCGGCGCTCGAGTCCCGCGCGCGGGCGCTGAGCTACGAACTGCGCTGCATGGTCTGCCAGAACCAGTCGATCGACGACAGCGACGCCCAACTCGCCAAGGACCTGCGGCTGCTGGTGCGGGAGCGGATCAAGGGCGGCGACAGCGACGCCCAGGTCCTCGATTTCCTTGTCGATCGCTACGGCCAGTTCGTGCTGCTGAAGCCGCGCTTCCGCACGGACACCGCGCTGCTCTGGCTGTTCGCGCCGGGCGTGCTGGTCGTGGGGCTCGCGGGCTATCTGGTCTGGGCTCTCCGCTCGCGCCGGCGCGACGCGCCCGCCGACGCCTTGACCGCGGACGAGCGCGCGCGGCTGGAGGTGTTGCTCGCCGAAGACCGCGACGCCTCGCGGACCGTTTGAATCAAGGCGATTTCACGGCTTACGCACAATTCATCCGCCCGACAGGATCGCGTAAGGCGAACGGGCTGAATGTCTCTCTCCGAAGGCCCATATGGCCCTGCAGGATCACCTCTGCGGAGAGACGCTCACGATGTCGACTGAACCGGACTTCACCACCAAGACGCCGCGCGGCTTCCGGATGCGCGGCCGCAAGACCCTTCTCGTTTCCGCGCTGGCGTTGGGCGTCGCCGGCGCGCTGGGCGGCCAGGCGCTGACGACCGCCGTCGCGCCGGCCTTCGCGCAATCGACCGAAATCAACCCGGCTCCCGCGCCGGCGCTCCCGAGCTTCTCGGGCATCATCGAGCGGGTGAAGCCCGCGGTGGTGAGCGTGCGCGTGAAGGGCGTCGACCCGACCAAGGTCGCCGGCGGCGACGACAGCGGACCGCAGTCCGGTCCCGGCTCGATCCCCGGCCTCGACCAGCTTCCCGACGACCACCCGCTGAAGCGCTTCTTCAAGCAGTTCGGACAGCAGGGCGAAGGCCAGGGCGGTCCGAAGCGTTCGCCCCGCAAGTTCGGCATGTCGCAGGGCTCGGGCTTCTTCATCTCGGCCGACGGTTATGTCGTGACGAACAACCACGTCGTGCAGGGCGGCCAGGACGTCGAAGTGCTGACCGACGGCGGCGACACGCTGAAGGCCAAGGTGGTCGGCACCGACAGCCGCACCGACCTCGCGCTGCTCAAGATCGACGGCGCGAAGAAGGACTTCCCGTTCGTGAAGTTCGACAGCGCCAAGGACACCAAGGTCGGCGACTGGGTGCTCGCGGTCGGCAACCCGTTCGGCCTCGGCGGCACGGTGACGGCCGGCATCGTCTCGGCCCGCGGCCGCGACATCGGCGCCGGGCCCTATGACGACTTCCTGCAGATCGACGCCGCCGTGAACCACGGCAACTCCGGCGGCCCGACCTTCAACCTGAAGGGCGAAGTGGTCGGCGTGAACACCGCGATCTACTCCCCGTCCGGCGGCAACGTCGGCATCGCCTTCTCGATCCCGTCGGAGGTGGCGTCCGACATCGTCCAGAAGCTGAAGTCGGAAGGCAAGGTCGCCCGCGGCTACATCGGCGTGCAGATCCAGCCGGTGACCGAGGACATCGCCGACAGCCTCGGCCTCAAGAAGGCGGAAGGCGCGCTGGTCGCGGAGGCCCAGAAGGGCACCCCCGGCGAGCAGGCCGGCCTGAAGTCCGGCGACACGATCCTCAAGGTCAACGGCGAGACCGTCGAGGCCGCCCGCGACCTGTCGCGCAAGATCGGCGGCATGGCGCCCGGCACCAAGGTTCAGCTCACCTACTGGCGCGACGGCCGCGAGCAGACGACCGAGCTCACGCTCGGCAAGCTGCCCGAGACCCAGGAGGCGTCGCTCAAGACCCAGGACGACGAGGACAGCGGGGAGCCTTCGGCCAACGTCAAGCTCGGCATCCAGGTGACGCCGGCGTCGAAAGTCGCGGGTTCCGGCGACAAGGGCCTCGTGGTCACCGGCGTCGACGACGACGGCTCGGCCGCCGGCAAGCTCGAGTCCGGCGACCTCATCCTGCAGGTCGGCGACCGCGAGGTGTCCAGCGCGCGCGACGTGACCGCCTCGCTCGACGCCGCCCAGAAGGGCGGCAAGAAGTCGGTGCTGCTCCGCGTCAAGCGCGGCGACGCCACCCGCTTCGTCGCCATCGAGATCGGCCGCGGATAAGTCCCGCGTCTGACGCGGGGACCCGAGGCGTCAGTCGCCCCCCGTCGACGACGCTTGGGTCTTCCGCAGGCGACCGGCGGACGGTTGTGTCCCGTGACCGTCCGCCCCTCGTCGCCGATAGGCCCTCCGGAGGTTCTCGACCCCTCTTCCTCCGGAGGGTCCTTTTTCTCACCCCCGTTCAAGGTTCTGGGCCAGCGCTCGCGAACGCGCTTGCGGCGGCCCGAAAGGCGCGCCATGACCACGGCCATGAAGCTCCTGATCGTCGAAGACGACCGCGAAGCGGCGGCCTATGTCGTGAAGGCCCTGACCGAGGCCGGCCATGTGGCCGACCACGCGGCGGACGGCCTCGACGGCTACGCCTTTGCGTCCGCGTCGAACTACGACGTGCTGGTCGTCGACCGCATGCTGCCGAAGCTCGACGGCCTGTCGCTGATCGGCCGGCTGCGCGCCGAGGGCGCGACGACGCCGGTCCTGATCCTCTCGGCGCTCGGCCAGGTCGATGATCGCGTCGACGGGCTTCGCGCCGGCGGCGACGACTATCTCACCAAGCCCTACGCCTTCGCCGAACTGCTGGCCCGCGTCGAGGCGCTCGCGCGGCGCGGCGCGGCGGGCGCCGGCGACACGGTGTACAAGGTCGGCGATCTCGAGATCGACCGGCTGTCGCACACCGTCGCGCGCGCCGGCCAGGAAATCGTGCTCCAGCCCCGCGAGTTCCGGCTGCTGGAGTACCTCATGCGCAACGCTGGCCAGGTCGTCACGCGCACCATGTTGCTCGAGAACGTCTGGGACTATCATTTCGACCCGCAGACCAACGTCATCGACGTGCACGTCTCGCGGCTGCGCTCGAAGATCGACAAGGGCTTCGACAAGCCGCTGCTGCACACCGTGCGCGGAGCGGGGTACGTGATACGTGACGGCGCTCGGTAAGCTACTCCGCACCACGGCCTTCCGGCTGGCGCTCGCCTATCTCGTCGTGTTCGCGACGCTCTCCGTCGTCGTGCTGGCCTATGTGTCGTGGCACGCGAATGCGCTGATCGCCGCGCAGCTCAACGCCACCGTCAACGCCGAGATCACCGGCCTCGCCGAGCAGTACCGCCAGGGCGGCATCCGCAAGCTGGTGGCGACGGTGGAGGAGCGCTCCAACCGCGGCGCCGGCACGCTCTATCTCCTCACCACCTTCGCCGGCGACGTGCTGGCCGGCAACGTCGTGGGCCTGCCGGACGCGGCGCTCGCGGAGCAGGGCGAGCGGGAGCTGCCCTACCAGCGCGCGGGCGAGACCGCGGTCGCGCCCTATCCCGCGGTCGTGCGGGTGTTCGTGCTGCCCGGCGGCTACCGCCTGCTCGTCGGCCGCGACACCGAGGAGCGCGAGCGGCTCTCCGGCGTCATCGCGAACGCGGTGCAGTGGTCGCTAGCGCTCGTCATCGTGCTCGGCCTCGCCGGCGGCGTGTTCGTCGCGCGGCGGGTGCTGAACCGCATCGACGCCATGACCGACACGGTGCGCGGCATCATGGCCGGCGATCTCTCCGGCCGGCTCGCCGTCACCGGCTCCGACGACGAGTTCGACCGCCTCGCCCAGGCCACCAACGCCATGCTCGACCGCATCAACGAGCTGATGGCGGGGCTGAAGGAGGTCTCCGACAACATCGCCCACGACCTCAAGACGCCGCTGAACCGGCTGCGCAACCGCGCCGAGGCCGCTCTGCGCGACGCCCGGAGCGAGGACGACTGGGCGGGGGCGATGGAGCGGGTGATCGCCGACACCGACGCGATGCTCGGCATCTTCAACGCGCTGCTGCTGATCGCCCGCGCCGAATCCGGCGGCGCCCGCGACCAGCTCGCCGCGGTCGACCTCGCCGACATCGCGGGCAGCGTGGCCGAGCTCTACGAGCCGCTGGCGGAGGAGCGCGGCGTCGCGCTGCTCGTCGAGACGCCGGAGCCGATCCAGGCGCTGGGCAACCGCGAGCTGATCGGCCAGGCGGTGGCGAACCTGATCGAAAACGCCCTGAACTACGGCGGCTCCAACGGCGAGGTGCGGGTGACCGCCCACGGCGACGGCGACCTCGCGCGCATCGTGGTCGCCGATCGCGGCCCCGGGATACCCGACGCCGACAAGGCCCGCGCGGTCGAGCGATTCGTGCGGCTGGACACCTCGCGCTCGCGGCCGGGGTCCGGTCTCGGCCTTGCGCTGGTGTCCGCGGTCGCCCGGCTCCATGGCGGCGCGCTGACGTTGGCCGACAACGAACCGGGCCTGCGGGCCGTCCTCACCCTGCCGATCCAGACGCAGGCGCTGCCGCCGCCGGCCCCTCCGGTCTTGCCCGCGCCCGCGGCGAACGCCGGCGCCCAGGCCGCGGAGTAGCGTCCGCCATCCGCAATCACGCCTTTGGCTATGTCTCGCTCGGGCGCCCGGCTGCTAAGGTCGCGCGAAAGGGAGGACAGGCGATGACCGCACGCAAGACGGCCGCGCCCGCAGCTATGCAGGACGACCGCGCGCTCGCCGCGAGGCTCGCGCCCGCGACCAGGCCGGCGGATCCGAAGGCCGCGCGCGCCGCGGTCGCCGCGCTGCTGCGCGACGCGCCGGCGCTCGCGGAGGCGGCGTCCTCGGCCCAGGCCCAGGCTCTGCTCGAGGCCGTCGCGGACGGCTCGCCGTTCCTCTGGGGCCTGATTCTGCGCGATCCCGACCGCGTCGCGGCGCTGTTCGAGGCCGAGCCGGAACGGCGGCTGACCGAGATCGTCGAAAGCTTCACGGCGGCCGCCACGTCAGGCGACGAGCGCGCCGCTCTGGCGCGCACGCTGCGTCGGGGCCGGGCGGAGGCGGCGCTGCTGATCGCGCTCGCCGATCTCGGCGGACTGTGGGGCTGCGCCGAGGTCACCCGCGCCTTGTCCGACGTCGCGGACGCGGCGATTGGCGCTGCGCTGCGTTTCGCGCTTCGGGAGGCGGCGGCCTCGAGCAAGCTGCGCCTCCCGGACATCGCGGATCCCGAGACGGGCTCCGGGCTGTTCGTGCTCGGGATGGGCAAGCTCGGCGCGCGCGAGCTGAACTACTCCTCCGACGTCGACCTCGTCGTGTTCTTCGACCCGCTGGTCGCGCCGGTGGCCGCGGGCGAGGAAGCGGTCACGCTGTTCGTCCGGGTCACCCAGAGCATGACCAAGCTGCTGCAGGAGCGCACGGCGGACGGCTACGTCGCGCGCGTCGACCTGCGCCTGCGGCCCGATCCCGGCGCGACGCCGGTCGCGCTCTCCCGCGACGCGGCCATGTCGTACTACGAGACGGTCGGCCAGAACTGGGAACGGGCCGCCATGATCAAGGCCCGCGTGGTCGCCGGCGACCGGGCGGCCGGCGGGTCCTTCCTGAAGGAGCTGCGGCCCTTCATCTGGCGCCGCTCGCTCGATCACGCCTCGATCTCCGACATCCACGCCATGAAGCGCCAGATCCACGCCCACAAGGGTCACGGCGCGATCGCGGTGGAGGGCCACAACCTCAAGCTCGGCCGCGGCGGAATCCGGGAGATCGAGTTCTTCGTGCAGACCCAGCAGCTCGTCGCGGGCGGACGCGACCCCGAGCTGCAGACGCGCGGGACCATCGAGGGCCTCGCGAAGCTTAACGAGGCCGGCTGGATCACCGATGCGGCGCGGGACGAGATGGGCGAGGCCTACGGCTTCCTGCGGACGATCGAGCACCGGCTGCAGATGGTCGACGACGCGCAGACCCACTCCCTGCCGGAGGACCCGGAGCGGCTTGCGGCCTTCGCCCGCTTCGCGGGCTTCGCTTCCCGCGACGCTTTCGCGAAGGCGCTGACGAAGCGCCTCAAGACGGTGCAGAGGCACTACGCCAAGCTGTTCGAGGACGCCCCGCCGCTCGCCGCCGACGTCGGCAACCTGGTCTTCACCGGCGAGGCGGACGACCCCGGCACGCTCGCGACGCTGAAAGGTTTGGGCTATGCGGAGCCGTCGTCGGTCTCCGCCATCGTGCGGGGCTGGCACCACGGCCGCTACGAGGCCATGCGCTCCGCCCGCGCCCGGGAACTCCTGACCGAACTCGTGCCCGCCATGCTGGTGGCCTTCTCGAGATCCGGCCGTCCCGACGCCGCGCTGTTCGCCTTCGACAAGGCTCTGGAGCGCACGCGGTCGGGCGTCGCGCTGCTCGCGCTCATCCGCGCCAGCCCGAACATCCTCGAACTGCTCGCCGACGTGCTGGGCGCCGCGCCGAAGCTCGGCGAGACGCTCGCGCGCCGGCCGCGGGTGCTCGACGCGCTGACGGACCCGGCCTTCTTCGGCCATCTGCCGGACCGGGCGGAGCTCGACGCCCGGATTGCGGACGCGCTTTCCGAGGCGCGCTCCTACGAAGACCTGCTCGACCGGGCGCGCATCGCGGGGCAGGAGCTCAAGACGCTGGTGGCCTTGCGGGTGGCGGCGGGTGTCGTGCCTGTGGAGCAGGCCGCGGCCGCGTTCTCGCGCATCGCGGACGCGTTGACGACGGCGCTGTTCGCGGCGGTGGAGACGGAGCTTCGGAAGGCGCACGGCCGCGTCCCCGGCGGCGCGGCCGCGGTGGTCGCGCTCGGCAAACTCGGCGGCGAGGAGATGACGGCGGCCTCCGACCTCGACCTGATCCTGCTCTACGACCACCCCGAGGAGGCGACGGAGAGCGACGGGCCGAGGCCGCTCGCCGCGAGCCAGTATTTCGCGCGGCTGACGCAGCGCCTCGTCTCGGCGCTCTCCGCGCCCACGAGCGAGGGCGTGCTCTACGAGGTGGACGTGCGGCTGCGCCCCTCGGGCCGCGCCGGGCCGCTCGCGACGCGGCTGAAGGCGTTCGAGACCTATCAGGCGGAGGAGGCGGAGACCTGGGAGCACATGGCGCTGTCGCGCGCGCGGGTCGTCGCCGGGCCGAAGGCGTTCCGCCGCAAGGTCGAGGGCGCGATCGCGACCGCGCTCTGCGCGCCCCATGACAGGACCAAAGCGCTCGCGGACGTCCGCGAGATGCGGGCGTTGCTCGACAAGGAGAAGGGCGGCGGCGGGCCGTGGAACCTGAAGCACGCGCCGGGCGGGCTCGTTGACGTCGAGTTCGCCGCGCAGGCGCTGCAGCTCGTTCACGCTCAGGAGCGCCCGGAGATCCTGCGGGCCTCGACCCTGGCGGCGCTCGCGGAGGCGCGGCGTCTCGGCGTTCTCGACGACGACGACTACGAGGCGCTCACCGCAGGCGGCCGCCTGCAGCAGGACCTCACCCAGATCGTGAAGCTCGCCATCGACGGCCAGTTCGACCCGAAGAACTCGCCCGCCGGGCTCAAGCTGCGGCTGGCGCGCGCGGCCAACTCGCCGGACTTCGCGGTGCTGCAGGCCACTCTGAAGGACGCGCAGAAGGCGGTGCGGGCGGCGGCGAAGCGGGTGCTGGCCGGGGGCTGAACCCTTCCGGCCGGAATGACGCGAGGAACCTCGCCGTCGTTCCGGGCTTGTCCGGGAGCCCATCGCTCCGCCGGTGCGGGATCATCCGGGCGCGTCGGGCTTATGGGCCCTCGGGACAAGCCCGTGCGCCGACGGAGCGTGGAACGCAGGTCGCGTTCACGCGAACACGGCCGCTCCATGCGGCTTCAGGCGATCTTCTCTTCGGGCTCGATCGCCCGGTCGGCGCGGACCGGCAGGCGAACGAGCACCACGGTGCCGACCTGCAGGGTCGAGCGGATGCGCATCGTGCCGCCGTGGAGTTCGGTGAGCGAGCGCGAGATCGCGAGGCCGAGGCCGGAGCCCTTGTGGCTCTTGGAGAACTGGCTCTCCACCTGCTCGAACGGCCGCCCGAGCTTCGGCAGCGCGTCCTTCGGGATGCCGATGCCGGTGTCTTCGATGTAGAGGTTGAGCGCCCCGCCCACCGCGCGGGTGCGCACCGTCACCCGGCCGCCGGCGGGCGTGAACTTCACCGCGTTCGAGAGCAGGTTGAGCAGGATCTGCTTCAGCGCCCGGCGGTCGACCTCGACCGTCACGCCGGTCGCGGCCTCCGCCCTGAGCGCGATGGACTTCTCCTCGGCGCGGGGCGTGATGACGCGCATGGCCTCCAGCACGACCTTGTCGATGTCGATCGTCTCGTGCGTCAGGCGGAAGCGGCCGGCCTCGATCTTCGACATGTCGAGCACGTCGTTGATGACGTCCAGCAGGTGCTGGCCGCTCTCGCGGATGTCGCGGCAGTACTCATGGTACTTGTCGGAGCCCAGCGGCCCGAACATCCCGCTCTCCATGATCTCGGAGAAGCCGATGATGGCGTTCAGCGGCGTCCGGAGCTCGTGCGAGATGTTGGCGAGGAAGTCGGACTTGGCCTTGGAGGCGCTTTCGGCCTGGCTCTTCTGCTCGGCGTATTTCTCGGCGAGGTCGGCGAGCTGCTGGGCCTGGACCTCGAGCGTCTGGCGCGACTTGCGCATGTCGGCGACGTTCGCCATCAGCGCGCGCTCGCTCTCCATCAGCCGCTCTTCCTGGCGCTTCAGCGAGGTGATGTCGGTGCCGACCGAGACGAAGCCGCCGTCTTTGGTGCGGCGCTCGTTGATGTGCAGCCAGCGGCCGTCCTCGATCTGCGCGTCGTAGGTGCGCGCGCCTTCCTCGGTGCGACCGTCCGGCTTCACGTGGTTGAGGATCACCGGCTGCCGTCCCGCGGCGATGATCGCCTCGCGGTGGGCGCCCGGCAGGATCGCCTCCTCGCGCAGCTCATAGAGCTGCTGGAACTTCGAGTTGCACATGACGAGGCGGTTTTCGCTGTCCCACAGCACGAAGGCCTCGGAGATGGTCTCGATCGCGTCGCGCAGGCGCATGTCGGCGGTGGCCGTGCGCTCCTGCAGCGCTCGCTGCTCGGTGACGTCGACGCAGATGCCGATCAGCCGCGGGCCGTCGTCGCCGCGGTTGCGGACCAGTTCGGCACGGGCGCGGAGCCAGATCCACTGGCCGCGGGCGTCGCGCACGCGGAACATGCGATCGATGTTGGTGGTGACGCCGCGGGCGACCTCGTCGGCGAGGGCGTAGAAGTCGCCGTCGTCGGGATGGATCAGGGCGTTGAACTCGCCGAACGACACCAGCTCGTCGCGCGGGGGATAACCGAGAAGCTCGAACAGCGAGCGCGACCAGAAGATGCGGCCGCGGGCGATGTCCCAATCGAACAGGCCGCAGCGGCCGCGCGAGAGCGCCGTGTCGATGCGCTGGCGGACGTGGTCGTAGATCTGGTCGGCCTGCCGGGCGCGGGCGGACTGCCAGTGAAAGGCGACGCCGAGCAGCGCCAGCACGAAGCTGGTGGAGGCGTAGAGAGCGACCGAGCTCGCGGTAGCCGAACGCCAGGGCTCCAGCGCCGCCTCGACGTCCTGGACCATGGCGATCTGGCCGAGCCGGCCCTGGCCGAGATTGCGGACCGTCGCGAGCGCCGGCGCGCCGTCCGGCAGCGTCAGCGTCATCACGCCGGCGCGCTCGCCGAAGGTGGTCAGCGGCTGCGCTGCGCCGAGCAGGGTGACGAGGTCGGCCGGCAGCGATCCCTCGGGCGCGCCGTAGGCGGCGACGATGCGGCCGCCTTCGTCGGAGATGTAGTAGCGCCGGCCGCGCTCGCCGGCGTTGCCGGGGAGCACGGCTCCGAGGCGTCGCCCGACGTCGCCGCCGCGCTCCATGACCGGCGGCGCCTCGAAGGCTGCGACGGCCGCCAGCATCGACATTTCGTCCGCGGCGGCGCGCAGGGCGCGGGCGCGGGCGTCGATGGTCTGCATCACCGCGCCCACGCCGACGATCAGCAGGAAGGCGATGATCAGCGCGGGGACAAGCTTGCGAAGGAAAGGTTCGGCGGAGAGCAGGCGACGGTAGGCGGGGCGGCCGATGGACCGCGCCACGCCTTTTACGCTGAAGCTGCGCGCAGGCATGCCTGCCACGTTGGCGCGCGCCATCGCGTGTGTCCTTCCGATCGACGAGTGATGACGTCGACCGGAGATAATCCCGACAGCCCGATTCGACTTGGCTATTAGAATCAATACCTGCCGTGGCTGTCTAGTGCGAATTAACCCCCGGTTAATTACTTTTGAGAGCGCAGACGAAAAACGTGAGTCGGATGAATCACTTGACCGAATGATGGATTCATCCAAGCGCGCGCCGGACGATGTCGCCGACGTCCGGCGACAGGCCGGGAGCGGCGGCGACTGCCCGAAGCGCGGCCTCGGCCTTGCCGCGACGGACCGGCTCCAGCGCCCGCCAGGTCTTGAACGCGCCGAGAAGACGGGCGGCGACCTGTGGGTTCGTCCCGTTCAGCTCCCGCGCCACCTCGGCGACGAAGGCGTATCCCAGCCCGTCCGCCCGGTTGAACTGCGTCGGGTTGCCGGAGCCGAAGGCCCCGACGAGCGAGCGCACGCGGTTGGGGTTCCGGATGTCGAAGGCGGGCGTCGTCATCAGCGCGCGGACCCGGTCCAGCGTGTCCGGCAGCGGCGCGGAGGCCTGGATCAGGAACCACTTGTCGATCAGCAGCGGATCGCTCTTGTAGCGGTCGTGGAAGTCGGCGAGCGCGGCGTCGCGCGCGTCCGACGCTGAGAGCGACAGGACCTGCAGCGCCATGATGCGATCGGTCATGTTGGTCGCGCCGTCGTAGAGCGCCTTGGCGCGCGCCACGCCGTCCGGCGCGCCGCCGGCGGCGAGATAGTCGAGCGCCGAGATCTTCAGCGCGCGGCGGCTGGCGGAGGCCGCGTCCGGCGAATAGGGGCCTTCGTCGACCAGCCGCTCGAAGGCGGCCGCGAGCGGGCCCGCGAGCCGGCGGGCGAGGTCGAGCTTCAGCGCCGCGCGGGCGGCGTGGATCGCGTCGGGGTCGACGTCCTCTCCGATCTCGCGGGCGACGTCGCCCTCGCTCGGCAGCGCCGCCACCTGCGCCGCGAAGGCGTGGTCGGTCTCGCTCGGATCGAAGGCGCGGGCGACCGCTTCGGCGAGCCGCGGCTCCTCCGGCGCGGGCGCGCCGGCGCGCTGCGCGTCGACCCGGGCGACGAGGTTGCGGAGCGCGACCGTCTGGCCGGCCTGCCACCGGTTGAACGGATCGGAATCGGACTTCGCGAGGAACAGCAGGTCGTCGTCCGTGAGGTCGGTCGAGAGCTTCACCGGCGCCGAGAAGTTGCGGAACAGCGAGGCCGCTGGGCGGACGGGAACCTGCTCGAACACCAGCGTCGTTTCCGCCTCGGTCAGCGCGAACACGGGGCCGGCGGGCGCGCCGGCTATCACCAGCGGCATGTCCGCGCCGTCCGGGCCCACAAGCCCCGTGACCATCGGGACGACGGCGGGCTGCTTGGTCGGCTGGCCAGGGGTCGCCGGCACGCGCTGCGCGGCCGTCACCGTGAAGGTCTTCGCCGCCGCGTCGTAGGCGGTGCGGATCGTCACCTCGGGCGTCCCGGCCTGATGGTACCAGAGCATGAACTGGCCGAGATCGCGGCCGGAGACCTCCGCGAAGCAGGCGATGAACTGCTCGATGGTGCAGGCCTGGCCGTCGTGGCGGTCGAAGTAGAGATCCATGCCGGCCTTGAACGCCTCCGGTCCGATCAGGACCTTCAGCATGCGGATGACCTCGGCGCCCTTCTCGTAGACCGTCGGCGTGTAGAAGTTGTTGATCTCGGCGTAGGCTTGCGGTCGCACGGGGTGGGCGAGGGGCCCCGAGTCCTCGGCGAACTGCGCGGCGCGCAAGGCCCGGACGTCCTGGATGCGCTTCACCGGCCGCGACCGCGTGTCGGAGGTGAACTCCTGGTCGCGGAACACGGTCAGGCCTTCCTTCAGGCACAGCTGGAACCAGTCGCGGCAGGTGATGCGGTTGCCGGTCCAGTTGTGGAAGTATTCGTGGGCGATGATCGCCTCGATGTTGGCGTAGTCGCCGTCGGTCGCGGTCTCCGGAGACGCCAGCACGTACTTGTCGTTGAAGACGTTGAGGCCCTTGTTCTCCATCGCGCCCATGTTGAAGTGCGACACGGCGACGACCATGAAGACGTCGAGGTCGTACTCCCGGCCGAACACCTCCTCGTCCCAGCGCATGGAGCGCTTGATGGCGTCGAGGGCGTAGGGCGCGCGATCTTCCTTGCCGTGCTCGACGAACACCTCCACCGCGACCGTGCGGCCGGACAGGGTGACGAAGGTGTCGGAGACCTTGGCGAGGTCGCCCGCGACCAGCGCGAACAGATAGGACGGCTTCGGGTGCGGGTCGTGCCAGACCGCGTAGCTCCGGCCGCGGCCGGCCGGCCCGGTCTCCATCAGATTACCGTTCGACAGCAGCAGCGGAGTCTCGTCCGTCGGGCCTTCGATGCGGGTGGTGTAGACCGCCAGCACGTCGGGCCGGTCGAGGAAGTAGGTGATGCGGCGGAAGCCCTCGGCCTCGCACTGCGTGGTGTAGGAGGCATTGGAGCGGTAGAGCCCCATCAGCCGCGTGTTCGCGGTGGGATCGATCTTGGTGACGATCGTGAGCTCGAACGGTCCGCGCGGCGGGTTGGCGATGCTGAGCCGCTCCGGCGAGACCTCGATCGCGTCGGCCTCAAGCTCGGCGCCGTCGATCGCGACCGAGACCAGCTTCAGCTCATCGCCGTCGAGCGCGAGCGCCGCGTTTTCGCGCCCCTCCGGGTTCGGCCGAACCTTGAGCCGGGCCGTCACCCGCGTCGCGTGCGGGTCGAGGTTCACGTCGAGATCGACCGTGTCGATCAGGAAGTCCGACGGGCGATAGTCGGCGAGACGAACGAGCTGGGGATCCTCGGCGCGCATGGAAGCTCCGTCGGACGAGAGGGAATCAGGGCGTTCGGTTTAGGCCCGCGGCGCGGGCCGGCGCAAGGCGGACGCCGGCGTGCGGCCGCTCAACTCCGCTCGGACCATGCCGGCGGCCTCTTTTCCATGAAGGCGCGGACGCCCTCGGCGTGGTCGGGGGAGGCGGCGGCTTCCGTCTGCAGCTCCCGCTCGAGGGCGAGCTGGGCCTCGAGGTCGTTGCCGGGGGAGGCGTTCAGCAGGCGCTTGGTCAGGGCGGTCGCGCTGGCCGACTGGCCGGCGAGCCGTTCGGCGATCGCGAAGGCCTCGTCCAGCAGCCGGTCGTCGTCGACCGCCTTCCAGATCAGCCCCCAGCCCTCCGCCGTCTCCGCCTTGATCGGCTCGGCGAGCAGCGCGAGCGCCTTGGCGCGGGCTGCGCCGACGAGCCGCGGCAGCGTCCAGGAGCCGGCGACGTCCGGCACGAGGCCGATCTTCACGAAGGCCTCCACGAACTCGGCCGAGCGCCCCGCGACGACGATGTCCGCCAGCAGCGCGAAGTTCGCGCCGGCGCCGGCCGCGACGCCGTTCACGGCGGTGACGACGGGCAGCGGCGAGGCGCGCATCCTGGCGATCACCGGCTCGTAAAACTCGCGGAGGATGCGGCCGACGTCGCGCTCCTCGGGCGGGAGCGTCGCGATCAGGCCGATGTCCTGGCCCGAGCAGAAGCCGCGGCCGGCGCCGGTGATCACGATGGCGCGCACCGTAGCGTCGGCCTCCGCCGCGTCGAAGGCCGCGGCCAGCGCCGCGAGCAGCTCCGGCGTGAAGGCGTTGATGCGCGACGGCCGGTTGAGCGTGAACAGCGCGACGGCGCCCCGGCGCTCGACGAGAAGGCTCGGCGCGGAAGAGGTCTCGGCCATGGCTCGCGTGGTCCTGCTGTGTCGATCGACGTTGCGCCACGAGACGGCGTTCAGTCGCAGGGCGCAAGCCCAGGCTTCGGCGCAAGCCGGGGCTTGCGATCGAGCAGCGCGTCGATCTCGGCGCGCGTCGGCATCGAGCGCCCGGCGCCCGGCCGCGTGACCGAGAGGCCTGCGGCGGCGCAGCCGAAGCGGGCGGCGTCCAGCGGCGGGCGGCCTTCGGCGAGCGCTGCGGCGAATGCGCCGGCGAAGCAGTCGCCCGCGCCGGTGGTTTCGACGACGGGGCCGGCGTCGAGCGCCGGCGCGATCTCGGAGACGCCCGGCCCATGGACGAGCGCGCCGCGCGCCCCGAGCGTCACGACGGCGCAGCCCACGCCGCGGGCGATCAAGGCGTCGCCGGCCCGCCGCGCGTCGTCGAGGGTGACGACGGCGACGCCGGTCAGCGCCCGCGCCTCGCTCTCATTGGGCGTGAGGTAGTCGCACAGCGCCAGCAGGTCGTCGTCGAGCGGCGCGGCGGGCGCGGGATTGAGCAGTGTCGCGACGCCGGCTCTGCGGGCGATCCGGAGGCCCGCGCGCGCGGCTTCGATCGGCTGTTCGAGCTGGGTCAGGAACACGCGCGCCCCGGCGATGACGCCGCGCGCGGCGTCCACGTCCTCCGCCGACAGCGCGCCTCCGGCGCCGGGCTCGACGATGATGGCGTTCTCGCCGCCGTCGGACTGAACGAAGATGAAGGCCGCGCCGGTCGGGCGGGCGCGGTCCGTGACGACGAAGCCGGCGTCGACGCCGGTCGCCGCCCATTCCGCGCGCGCGACCGCCGCGAAGGGGTCGGCGCCGATCCGGGTGATCAGCGCAGCGCCCGCGCCGGCCTTGGCGGCGGCGATCGCCTGGTTCGAGCCCTTGCCGCCGGCCCCGAGGACGAACCCTTCGGCGAGCAGCGTTTCGCCGAGCTGCGGCAGGCGGCGGGCGCGAAAGGTCAGGTCCGCGGCGAAGATGCCGAGAACGGCTACGGTCGCCGCGCTCACGCCCGCGGCGACCGGCCGGCGGCGGCGAGAGCCGCGCCGATCGCGACGCCGAGCCAGCCGAGGATCATCAGCGTCCCGCCGGTCGGCGCGGCCATGGGCCAAGGGCTCGCGCCGTTCAACGCGCGCAGCGTGAGGTCGCCGCAGAACAGCAGCGTGCCGAGAGCGATCGCCCAGGCTGGCGCGCCGAGCCGGGCGCCGGCCGCGAAGGCGTGGGCCGCCGCCGCCAGCGCGACGAGCGCGGCGGCGTTCAGCATCAGGAAGTTCGACGCGGCGCCAAGCAGGGGACTGTCCAGGCGGTGCGCCGCGACCGCCGCGAGCGCGACGCCGGCGGCGCCGTAGAGGCCGGCGAGGATGACGAGGAGGAGCGCGGAACGGGAGGGGGCGTGCGACATGGCGCGCATTCTCCCCGCTTCGCCGCGCTTGGCAATGGCGCTTGCGGCCCGCAGGCGGACGAAGCCTCGGCCAAAGGAAAAGGCCCGCCTCGGAAGGCGGGCCTCGACAGGGTCAGGCGGCCGACGTCACTTCTCGACGTAGGAGCCGTCCTTGAACTCGTAGAACACGTAGCCGGCGACGGTCGGATCGCCCTTCTCGTCGAACTTCACGTCGCCGACGATGGTCTTGAAGTCGGCCTTGTTCATCTCCGCCAGCACCTTCTCGGTGTCGGAAGCCTTCGCGGCCTTCAGCGCGTCGGCGTAGATCTGCACGGCGGCGTAGCTGTAGAGCGTGTAGCCCTGCGGGTCGAAGTTCTTGGCCTTGAACTTGGCGACGACCTCGGCCGCGGAGGGCAGCTTGCGCTGGTCCGGCGGGAAGGTGAACAGGGTGCCTTCGCCGGCCTTGCCGGTGATCGCCCAGAAGTCGCTGGTGGCGAGCGCGTCGCCGCCGATCAGCGGCGCGTTCACGCCCTGCTCGCGCAACTGGCGGACGAGCAGGCCGCCTTCGGTGTGGTAGCCGCCGAGATAGATGACCTCGACGCCGGCCTGCTTCAGCTTGGAGACGAGAGCGGAGTAGTCCTTCTCGCCCGCGGTGATCGCCTCGTAGAGGGTCTCCTTGCCGCCGGCCGCCTGCAGCGCCTTCAGCGTCTCGTCGGCGATGCCCTTGCCGTAGGCCGACTTGTCGTGAAGGATCGCGACCTTCTTGCCCTTGAAGTTCTCGGCGATGTACTTGCCGGCGACCGCGCCCTGCTGGTCGTCGCGGCCGCAGATGCGGTAGATCGACGGTCCCGCGCGCTTGTCGGTGAACACCGGATTGGTCGAGGCCGGCGAAATCTCGATGATGTCCTCTTCGGCGTAGACCGCCGAGGCCGGGATCGACGAGCCCGAGCAGTAGTGCCCGACCACGAACTTGACGCCTTCGCCGGCCATCTGGTTCGCGACGTTGACCGCCTGCTTCGGGTCGCAGGCGTCGTCGCCGACCTTCAGCACCAGCTTCTCGCCGTTGACGCCGCCGGCGGCGTTGATGTCGGCGACAGCCTGCTCGACGCCGTTGCGCATCTGCGCGCCATAGACGGCGTTGGAGCCGGTCATCGGACCCACGACCGCGATCGTGACGTCCGCATAGGCCGGCGTCGCTAGCGCCAGCGCGAGACCGGTCACCAGACCGGCCGAAAGACGCGTCTTCATGAGAATTCTCCCCTGATGCGAAAGGCTGTTCCGGACGTCCGCGGATCTCGCCGCCCGCGCGCCGTCCATTGATTGCGCGTCGCCGTCGGCCTGTCACGCAGCGATCGCGTGAGTGCCGGCCGGAATCTTGTCATCGGCCGGCCTTGGCGCGCCAGCCGAAGGGACCGGCGCTCTCGTAGAGCCAGTCGTACTGCCGCGTCATCTGCCGCACGAGCCGCACACGGTGCCCGGCGAGCGCCAGAACGACGAGGACCGCAAGGTCGACGACGTAATAGTGCAGCGTCAGCAGGCTGCCGCTGAACAGCGCGTAATGGATGAAGCGCACCGCCGCCGCGAGCGGGATCATCCAGGCCGCGACCTTCCACGCCGGCTCCCAGGAGCCCGCGACGGCCCGGCCCGCGAGCCACGCCGCGCCGCCGCCGAGGAACACGGTCACGAACAGGAATTCGGAAAGCGAGATTTCCCAGATCAGGCCCATGGCGTGCGCCCTTCCTTCTCCCTCCCCCTTGCGGGGAGGGCCGGGGTGGGGGTGGCGCCGGAAAGGGCGGCGAGGTCAGGCGTCGAGATGCGGCGCAGACCGCGGCTCATCCTGAACGACCCCCACCCCCAACCCATCCTCGCAAGGGGGAGGGGAGCCTGCGCCTTCGTCGAAGCCATCAGCGCCCGCCCTCCAGATAGGCCGCGCGGACCTCCTCGCGCTCCAGCAGCTCGCGGCCGGCGCCGGACAGCGTGATCTGGCCGTTGACCATCACATAGCCGCGGTGGGCGAGCTTGAGCGCGTGGTAGGCGTTCTGCTCCACGAGGAAGACCGTCAGACCCTCTGTGCGGTTGAGCTCCGCGATCACGGCGAATATCTGCTTGGCGATCAGCGGCGCGAGGCCGAGCGAGGGCTCGTCGAGCATCAGCAGGCGCGGCCGGCTCATCAGCGCGCGGGCGATGGCGAGCATCTGCTGCTCGCCGCCCGAGAGCGTGCCGCCGCGCTGGTTCGCGCGCTCCTTCAGCCGCGGGAAGATGTCGAACATGCGCTGGAGGTCCGCCTCGTAATGGGCGTAGCCGGTGACGGCCGCGCCCATCTTGAGGTTCTCGATCACGCTCATGCGCGGGAAGATGCGCCGCCCCTCGGGCGACTGGGCGATCTTGAGCTGCGCGATCTTGTGCGTCGGCGTTCGGGTGATGTCCTGCCCGTCGTAGACGATCGATCCGTCGCGAGCCTGCGGGGCTCCGAAGATCGTCATCATCAGCGTCGACTTGCCGGCGCCGTTCGCGCCGATCAGCGTGACGATCTCGCCCTCGCCGACGTCGACGTCCACGCCCTTCAGGGCGGCGATCGCGCCGTAGTAGGCGGTCACGCCGCGGATCGAGAGCAGGGGCTCCGTCACGACGTCGCCTCCACCGCGATCTCGCTCTCCACCTTCTCGACCTCCTCGTCCTCGACGCCGAGATAGGCGGCGATGACCTTCGGGTCGTTGCGGACGTGGAGCGGCGCGCCGTCGGAGATCTTCTTGCCGTAGTCGAGCACGACCACGTGGTCGGAGATCTCCATCACCACGCTCATGTCGTGCTCGATCAGCAACACGGCGGTGTCGTCCTGGTCGCGGATCGAGCGCAGCAGGGCGTTGAGCTCCAGCGACTCGCGCGGGTTCAGGCCGGCGGCGGGTTCGTCGAGGCAGAGCAGCACCGGCTCGGTGCACATGGCGCGCGCGATCTCGAGCCGGCGCTGGTCGCCGTAGGGCAGGTCGGCGGCCGGGTCGTCGGCGCGGTCGATCAGGCCGATGCGCTCGAGCCAGACCTTGGCCTTCTCGATCGCGGCCCGCTCGGCCTTGTTGAACCCGCCGATCCCGAGCACGCCGAGCACCGTGAGGCCCGAGGCCTTCATCAGCGGCGCGTGCTGGGCGACCAGCAGGTTCTCGAGCGCGGTCATGCCGCCGAACAGGCGGATGTTCTGGAAGGTGCGAGCGACGTTGGCCTTCCGCGAAATCTGGTGGTCGCGCAGCCGCTCCAGCAGCAGCGGACCCTCCTTGGACGCGAGCGTCAGGCGGCCGACGGTGGGCTTGTAGAAGCCGGTGATGCAGTTGAAGACCGTGGTCTTGCCGGCGCCGTTCGGTCCGATGAGCGCGGTGATCTCGCCGCGGCGGACGTCGAACGAGACGTCGTTCACCGCGGTCAGGCCGCCGAAGCGCATGGTCAACCGTTCGACCCGCAGCAGCAGCTCCGGCGGCAGGGCGGGCGTGTCGTCGATCATCCGTGGCCCTCCTGCACGAGGGAGCCGGAGATCGCCTTCTTCTCCTTGAGGAACACCGACGGGCTGCGCGTCGAGACCAGGCCGCGCGGGCGCCAGATCATGATCAGCACCATGACGAGCCCGAAGGTGATCATGCGGTAGTCGCTGAACTCGCGGAACAGCTCGAAGCCGCCGATCATCACCACCGCCGCGACCGCGACGCCGAACTGGGAGCCCATGCCGCCCAGCACGACGATCGCGAGGATCAGCGCGCTCTCCATGAACACGAAGCTTTCGGGGCTGATGAAGCCCTGTCTCGTCGCGAAGAACGAGCCGGCGAAACCCGCGAACATCGCGCCGAGCGCGAAGGCCGTGAGCTTGGTGTTGACGGTGTTGATGCCGAGCGACCGGCAGGCGATTTCGTCCTCGCGCAGCGCCTCCCAGGCGCGGCCGATGGGGAGGCGGCGCAGCCGGATCGTGACGACGTTCGTGAGCAGCGCGAGCGCCAGGATCAGATAGTACAGGAACACGATCCGGTGCAGCGGCGAGTAGGTCAGGCCGAAGGTGGCCGCGAAGCCGTCGTCGCCGCGGTCGAAATCGAGCCCGAAGAAGCTCGGCCGCGGGATGCCGGAGATGCCGTTCGGGCCGCCGGTGAACCAGTACCAGTTCAGCAGCACGATGCGGATGATCTCGCCGAAGGCGAGCGTCACGATCGCGAGGTAGTCGCCGCGCAGCCGCAGCACGGGGAAGCCGAGGATCACGCCCCAGAAGGCGGCGAGAATGCCGGCGAGCGGCAGGCAGACCCAGAACGACAGGCCGAAATACTGCGCGAGCAGGGCGTAGGAGTAGGCGCCGACGGCGTAGAACGCGACGTAGCCGAGGTCGAGCAGGCCTGCGAGGCCCACGACGATGTTCAGGCCCCAGCCCAACATCACGTAGGTCAGCACGAGGATGCCGAGGTCGATCGCGTAGCGCTCGGTGAAGGGCAGCATCGGCATCACCACCGCGCCGAGGATGGCGAGCGGCGCGAGGTACTTGGCGAAGCGCGCGAGCCGGGCCTCGACCTTCGGCGGCACATAGCCCAGCGACTTCTTCCGGCCGGGCCGCCACAGCGTGAGGTTCAGCAGCAGGCGTCCGGCGAAGACGATCGCTACCGCGATCGCGACCTTGCCCCAGTGCTGCTCGAGCTCGATGCCGCTCTGGGTCTGGACGGTGACGAGGCCGAGCATGGGGGCTGCGAGGCCGAGCGCGACCAGCGCCGCGAAAGCCGCGTCTTTGAACGCGACGGCGAAGACGGAAGGCGCGCCGGCGCCGGCGTGAGGGTCCGCCATCAGACCTTCTCGACCTCGGGCCGTCCGAGCAGACCGGAGGGCAGGAAGATCAGCACGATCGCGAGGATCGAGAACGCCGCGACGTCCTTGTACTCGACGGTGAAATACGCCGACCAGAACGTCTCGATCAGGCCGATCAGAAGGCCGCCGAGCATGGCGCCGGGCAGCGAGCCGATGCCCCCGAGCACGGCGGCGGTGAAGGCTTTCACGCCCGCCACGAAGCCGATGTAGAAGTCGATGACGCCGTAATAGAGCAGGTACATGAGCCCTGCGACCGAGGCGAGCGCCGCGCCCATGACGAAGGTCAGCGAGATGGTGCGGTCGACGTCGACGCCGAGCAGCGCGGCCATCTTGCGGTCCTGCTCGCAGGCGCGCTGGGCGCGGCCGAGCGGCGTCTTGGAGACGATCAGCGAGAACGCCACCATCAGCGCGATGGTCGTCACCACGATGATGACCTGCACGTTCGACACGTTGACGACGAAGCCGTCCGCCGCGCCGAACTGGTAGCCGCCGGTGATCACGGGCGGCAGCGGCTTCACGCGCGCCCCCTGGGCCACCTGCACCATGTTCTGCAGGAAGATCGACATGCCGATGGCCGAGATCAGCGGCGCGAGGCGGAACGAGCCGCGCAGCGGCCGGTAGGCGATGCGCTCCACCGTCCAGCCGTAGAGCGAGGTGAGCGCCATCGCGAGGATCAGCACGATCAGCAGCGCGAGCGGCATGAAGGTGACGCCAAGCGCGAGCAGCGCCAGGAACACGATCAACGCCATGAACGAGCCGACCATGAACACGTCGCCATGGGCGAAATTGATCATGCCGATGATGCCGTAGACCATCGTGTAGCCGATGGCGATGAGCCCGTAGATCGAGCCGAGCGTGACGCCGTTGATGAGCTGCTGGAGAAAATATTCCATGCGCTTCGCGTCGTTCCCTCATGGTCACGGGCGGCCGGCGCCCTTCGGATAGGCGAGCGCGCGTCTTAGGCAGTTCTAGCGCGGGTCGTGCGCGCCGACAACGCGTGCAGCGCGTCATGGCCGCTGAAATGTCGGATTGCACGTGGACAACCGTCGGACCGTTGAGCCGATTCCCCAGCGGCGTCGTATGCAGCGTGGGCGTATTGCGCCCCGCTTCGCAGCGAAACGCTCTGGGCGGGGCTGAATCGGGACGTTATCGTCGCCGCTCGACGATGTGGATCGGGTGATCGGACGATGCGGGTGGCGCGGATCGGCGGCCACAGCAAGATGCGGGCGCCGGGCTGCGCCCGTTCGGCAGGGGGCGACTTACTGAGCATGGCGTATCGCTCGACGTTGATCATCGCCTTGGCCCTCGCGAGCGCCCCGCTCGCAGGGCAGGCGCAGGAGGCGCCGCAGGGCCCTGCGTCCGATTTCGCCGCCGCCTACGCGCGGGCCTTCGCCGGCGTCGACGCCTGCGTCACGCTGCGCGACGTGGCTCCCGGCGCCGAGCCGCGCACCTCCGACGCGCAGGTCTGCGCCGATCGGCTTCCGCCCTGCGCGACCTTCGACGTGCCCGTCACCGTGATCGCGCTCGACCGCGGCCTCGCGCCCGACGCCAACACGCCAATCCGTCGCGAGGGCATGCCGCCCGAGCAGGGCGTGACGCTCAAGGATGCGTTCCGAACGCCGGTGCCCTGGGTCTACGAGGAGATCGCCCGGCGGATCGGACCGGACGCCTTCGGCAGGTCGCTCTCGGCGCTGCGCTACGGCGCGCCGGACGTCGCGACCCCGATCGAACGGATGGCGTTGGGCGAAAGCCCGGGCGGGCCGCGCATCAGCCCGGTCGAGCAGGTGGATTTCCTCGCCCGCCTCAAGCGGGGAGAGCTGCCGACGTCGGCGGAGTCTCAGGCGCGGACGGTCGAGGTGATCCCCTACGATTCGATCCCGGACGGCCTGGTCGCCTGGAAAACGGGCGCGTGCGGCCCGGCTGACGGGGCGAAGACAGCTTGGGCGGTGGGCTGGGTCGACCGCGGCCGCCGCACCACGGTCTTCGCGGCCGTCGAGAAGGGCGGCGACGACGTCACGGGCCTCGACGCCAAACGTCGGATGCGGGCCCTGCTGGAGGATCTCGCTCTGACGCCGAAGACGGAGTAGCGCCGGCGTCTCGCAAGCCGGCGCAGGGCGCGCTATCTGAATGGCTCTGAGGTACTGAAAGGCTTCCCCATGACCCCCGGCGCCGACCTGCTGTCGATCGCGGAGGAGTGGGCGCGCGCCGGCCGCGGCGTCGCGCTCGCAACCGTCGTCGAAACCTGGGGCTCCGCGCCGCGCCCCGTCGGCAGCCATCTGGTCATCGACGGCGACGGCCGCTTCGAAGGCTCCGTCTCCGGCGGCTGCGTGGAGGGCGCCGTGGTCGCGGAGGCGGCCGAGGTCATCGCCGACGGCGCGCCGCGGATGCTGGAGTTCGGGGTGGCGGACGAGACCGCATGGCGCGTCGGACTGTCCTGCGGCGGCCGCATCCGTGTCTTCGTGGAGAAGGTCGCCTGACATGCCGCCGCTCGAGACGCTGCTCGCCTTCGCCGTCGCGACGGCGCTTTTCGCCTACTTTCCCGGCCCTGCGCTGCTCTACACGGCCGCCCAGACGCTGGCGCGGGGCCGGCGCGCCGGCTTCATGGCGGCCTTCGGCATCCACATCGGCTGCTACGCCCACGTCATCGCCGCCGCGGCGGGCCTGTCGACCGTGTTCCGGCACGTGCCGGAAGCCTATCTCGCGCTGAAGTTCGCCGGCGCGGCCTATCTGATCTGGCTCGGGATCGGCATGTTCCGCCGGCCGAAGGAGGCGACCGACGCGACGCCCGCCGCCGCGCCGAAGTCCGGCCGCCGCGCCTTCCTCGACAGCGTGCTGGTCGAGCTGCTGAACCCCAAGGTCGCGATCTTCTTCATCGCCTTCCTACCGCAGTTCGTCGATCCCTCCGCCGCCTTCCCGCTGTGGGCGCAGTTCCTGATCCTTGGAACGATCGTGAATCTGACCTTCTCCTCGGCCGACGTCGTCACCGTGCTCGCGGCGTCGTTCGTCGTGGGCAAGATGAAGCGGTCCGGAGGCGGCGGGCGGGCGGTGCGGTGGCTCGCGGGATCCCTGCTCGTCGGCCTCGGCGTCAAGCTCGCGGCGGCCAAGGCATGAGGCTCGAGCTTCTCGCCGAGCTCAACGCGGCGCGCGCCTCCCGCCGCGCAGCCGTGGTCGTCACCGAGCTTCCCGGCGGCGCCCAGCGGCTTGTGCGGGACCCCGCGGGCGATCCGCTCGAGGCGGAGATCCGCGCGGCGCTCCGCTCCGGCCGGAGCGGCGTCGTCGAGGCGCACGGCGCGCGCTGGTTTCTGACCGCCCACGTTCCCGCCCCGCGCATGGTCGTCACCGGCGCGGTCCACATCTCGCAGGCGCTGGCGCCGATGGCGGCGGCGGTCGGCTTCGCCGTGGCGATCGTCGACCCGCGCACCGCCTTCGCGACCTCCGAGCGCTTCCCGGGCGTGGACCTCAGGGCGGAGTGGCCGGACGTCGTGCTGCCCGGGCTGGCGCTCGACCCGTTCACCGCCTTCGCGGCGTTGACCCATGACCCGAAGATCGATGACCCCGCGCTGAAGGCCGCGCTCGACGCCGGCTGCTTCTACGTGGGCGCGCTTGGCTCCCGGAAGACCCACGCGGCGCGGCGGGACCGTCTCGCCGCGGCCGGCGCGTCCGAGGAAGCACTCGACCGCGTGCGGGCGCCGATTGGCTTGTCCATCGGCGCGGCCAGTCCCGCGGAGATCGCAGTCGCGATCCTCGCCGAAGTCGTCGCGGCGCTACGCCGTCCCGAGGAGCGCCGGGCGTGAAGTTCGGTTCTGTCGCTGTCGAGAAGGCCGTCGGCTCGGTCGCCGCGCACGCGATCCGCGCCGACGGTTTCGTGCTCAAGAAGGGCGCGGTGGTGACCCTCGCCGACGTGGCGGAACTCAGTCGAGCGGGCGTCAGCGAGATCGTGGTGGCGGCGCTCGGGACCGACGACGTGCCCGAGAACGAGGCGGCTCATCGGATCGCGCGGGCGCTGGTGGGCGAGGGGGTGCGCGTCGACGCGCCGTTCACCGGCCGCGCCAACCTGTTCGCCGAACGCGCGGGCGTGCTCGTGGTGGACCGCGCCGGCGTCGACGCGCTCAACCGGATCGACGAGGACGTCACCTTCGCGACCCTGGCCGAGCACGCCGCCGTCGCAGCCGACGCCATGGTCGCGACCGTCAAGATCATCCCGTTCGCGCTCGACGAGGCCGTGGTCGCCCGCGCGGAGGGCGCCGCGCGGGCGCGGGGGCCGCTCGTCCGGCTGGCGCCCTTCGCGCTTAGCCGCGTGGGCGTGGTCTCGACGCTGCTGCCCGGCCTCGCGCCCAAAGTCGTCGACAAGACCATCGCCACGCTGGAGCGCCGGCTTGCGCCCGCGGGCGCGCGCGTTGTCGCTGAACTTCGCGTGCCCCACGACGAAGCGAGCCTCGCCCGCGCGCTCGTCGAGCTGTCGCGCTTTCAGCCCGAGCTGGTGATCGTGTTCGGAGCCTCCGCCATCACCGACCGCCGCGACGTGGTGCCGGTGGCGATCGAGACCATCGGCGGGGCGGTCGACCGGCTCGGCATGCCGGTCGATCCGGGCAACCTGCTGCTGCTTGGCCGGATCGGCGAAGCGCCGGTGATCGGCGCGCCGGGCTGCGCCCGAAGCCCGAAGGAGAACGGCTTCGACTGGGTGCTGAACCGCCTGCTCGCGGGCCTCGCCGTCAGCGGCGACGACCTGACGGGCATGGGCGTCGGCGGCCTGCTGATGGAGATCGTCTCCCGCCCGCAGCCGCGCGCCATCCGCGAGGAGGGCCGGGCGAAGATCGCAGGTCTCGTGCTCGCGGCGGGGCGCTCGAGCCGCATGGGCGGCCCGAACAAGCTGCTCGAGGTGGTCGAAGGCCGCGCGCTCGTGCGCCACGCGGTCGAGGCGGCGGTGGGCGCTAAGCTGTCGGAGGTTGTGGTCGTGGTCGGTCACCAGCGCGCCGAGGTCGAGCGCGCGCTCTCGGGCCTTCCCGTGCGCTTCGTCGAAAACCCGGCCTTCGCGGACGGCCTGTCGACCTCTCTCAAGGCCGGGCTCTCGGCGCTCGCGCCCGGCGTCGACGGCGCGCTCGTCATGCTGGGCGACATGCCGCGGGTGTCGTCGGCCCTCGTCGCGCAGCTCGCCAAGGCGTTCGATCCCGCGGCGGGGGCGCACGTCGTGCTGCCCGTGCGCGCGGGAAAGCGAGGCAACCCGGTGCTGTGGGGCCGAC
Source organism: Methylopila capsulata (assembly GCF_016907975.1). Taxonomy (GTDB): domain Bacteria; phylum Pseudomonadota; class Alphaproteobacteria; order Rhizobiales; family Methylopilaceae; genus Methylopila; species Methylopila capsulata. The sequence goes on along the minus strand of NZ_JAFBCY010000003.1, from coordinate 52,309 downwards.
GCTTCTTCGACGAGCTTCAGGCGGTCGAGGGCGACGTCGGCGGCCGGCACCTGCTCGGAACGAATGTCGAGGCGGTGCGCGAGGTCGAGGTCGAGGACGCCGGCGTGCTGCTCGACGTCGACACGCCCGAGGCGCTGAGCGCGCTCAGGGCGGGCGGCTGAAGTCCGCAGGTCAGCCGAGCGCTTTCACGCCGCCCTTCGCGCTCGCTCCCGTCCTCCGGCAGCGCTCTGAGCAGTAGCGCACCGCCTCCCAGTCCTTCGCCCACTTCTTCCGCCAGGCGAATGGGCGCTCGCAGGCCGCGCAGGTCTTGGTCGGCAGGTCGGATTTCGCGACGCCCTTGGGCACAGGCGGATCTCCCTCGTTTGAACCGCGCAGTCGTGGGTCTCGTAACGACCGGGGCGACACCTCGGACCTTAGGAGACGGCATGACGGACAGGACGCTCATCTACGGCGGCGCGGGCGGCGTCGGATCGGCGCTCGCGCGGGCGCTTCATGGGCGAGGGGTCGCGCTGCATCTCGCGGGCCGTGACGAGGGCAAGCTCGCGGCGCTGGCCGCAGAGCTCGGCGCGACCTTCACGGCGGGGGACGTGCTGGATGACGAGACCTTCGGGCGCGCGACCGTGGAGGCGGCCGGCGAGGGCGCGCTGGGCGGGCTGGCCTACGCCGTCGGCACCATCAACCTGAAGCCGCTGGCCAAGCTCACGACCGACGACTTCGTAACCGACTTCCGCCTGAACGCGCTGGGCGCGGCGAAGGCTGTGCAGGCGGCGCTCTCCGCGTTGAAGCGCGCCACGGGGACGCCGGCCGTGCTGCTGTTCTCCACCGTCGCGGCCCAGCAGGGCTTCGCCAACCACGCCTCGGTCGCGATGGCGAAGGGGGCGGTCGAGGGCCTCGTCCGGGCGCTCGGCGCGGAGCTTGCGCCCAAGATCCGCGTCAACGCGGTGGCGCCTTCGCTCACCGAGACGCCGCTCGCCGCGCCCCTGACCGGGTCGGACCAGATGTCCGCCGCCATCGCCGCGATGCACGCCCTGCCGCGGCTCGGCCGGCCGGAGGACGTCGCGGCGCTCGGCGCCTTCCTGCTGTCGGAGGAGGCCTCCTGGATCACCGGCCAGGTGTTCGGCGTCGACGGCGGCCGTTCGACGCTCCGCACCAAGGGCTGAGGCGTCAGTCGTCCTCGCCGAAGGTGATGCCCTTTTCGCGGGTCTTCAGCACGATCGGCAGGATCACCGCGAGCGCCGCGATCGTCAGCAGCACGGCGGAGATGGGCGAGGTGATCAGCACGCTCCAGTCGTTCTGGCTGATGGCGAGCGCGCGGCGGAGCTGCACTTCGGCCATGGGCCCGAGGATGAGGCCGATCACGACCGGCGCGATGGGATAGCCGAACACGCGCAGGCCGAAGCCCAGCAGGCCGAGCGCCAGAAGAGAGCCCAGCTCGAACAGCGAGGGGTTTGCGCCCAGCGTCCCGAGAGTCGCGAACACCAGGATGCCGCCGTAGAGCCACGGCCGCGGGATCGAGAGCAGCCGCACCCACAGCCCGATCAGCGGCAGGTTGAGGATCAGCAACAGCGCGTTCGCCACGAACAGGCTGGCGATCAGGCCCCAGACGAGGTCGGGCTTGGCCGCGAACAGCAGCGGGCCGGGGTTCAGGCCGTACTGCTGGAAGCCCGCCAGCATGATGGCGGCGGTGGCGGAGGTCGGCAGGCCGAGCGTCAGCAGCGGCACGAGCGTGCCGGCGGCGGAGGCGTTGTTCGCGGCCTCCGGCCCCGCCACGCCCTCGATCGCGCCCTTGCCGAACTCCTCCGGGTGCTTGGTCAGCCGCCGCTCCGTGGCGTAGCTGAGGAAGGTGGGGATCTCGGCGCCGCCCGCCGGCATGGCGCCGATGGGGAAGCCGAAGGCCGTGCCGCGCAGCCACGGCTTCCACGAGCGCGCCCAGTCCTCGCGCGTCATCCAGAGCGAGCCCTTGATCGGCTCGATGGTCTCGTCGGCCGCGCCCTTGCGCGAGACCACGAACAGCGTCTCGCCGATGGCGAACAGCGCGACGGCCGCGGTCGTCACCTCGACGCCGTCGAGCAGGTCCGGCACGCCGAAGTCGAGCCGCGCCTGGCCGGACATCAGGTCGATGCCGACGAGGCCGAGCGCGAGGCCGAGGAACAGGCTGGTGAGCCCCCTCAGCGCCGAGTCGCCGAAGGCTGCGGACACAGTCGCGAAGGCGAGGATCATCAGCGAGAAGTAGTCCGCCGGCCAGAACGCCAGCGCCACGCTGACGACGTAAGGCGCGAGCAGCGCGAGGCCGAGCGTCGCGATGGCGCCGGCGACGAAGGAGCCGATGGCGGCGGTCGCGAGCGCCGGCCCGCCGCGACCCGAGCGGGCCATCAGGTTGCCTTCGAGGGCAGTGACGATCGACGAGCTTTCGCCGGGCGTGTTGAGCAGGATCGACGAGGTCGAGCCGCCGTACATGCCGCCGTAGTAGATGCCGGCGAACATGATCAGCGAGCCTGCCGGGTCGAGCTTGAAGGTGACGGGCAGCAGCAGCGCGACGGTGAGCGCCGGCCCGATGCCGGGGAGCACGCCGACGGCGGTGCCGAGCGTCACGCCGATCAGGCAGAAAGCCAAGTTCATGGGCTGCAACGCGACCGCGAGGCCGCCGGCGAGCGAGACGAAGGCGTCCATCGGTCGCTCCTCAGACCAGCTTTTCGAGCGGACCCGCCGGCAGCGTGAGCGCCAGGGCCTTGGTGAATATCACGTAGAGCACGAACGACAGCGCGGCCCCGATCGGGATCGTCAGCCACAGCGGGCCGCGCCCGAAGCCGCGGGCCGTCATGCCGAACAGCACCCCGGTCGCGATCGAGAAGCCTGCGAACGACAGCAGCGCGATCTGGCCGACGAGGCCGCCGATCACCCAGAGCGCCGGCCCCATCTCCACCGGCGCGGTCTCGACGGCCTTGCCCTTGAGCGCGACGACGAGGTTCGCGAGCCCGAGCAGCGCGAGGCCGATCGCGATCGCCCACGGAAACGCCCGCGGGCCGATGCCGGGGCCGAAGGTGCGCACCGTGCCCAGGCGGATCGCGTCCGCCGCCACGATCCCCGCCACCGCGATCAGCGCGACCGCGACGACGATCGCCCCGAGCTTGCGGCCGGAGCCTTCCTGCGGGGCGCTCACTCCGCCAGCCCGATGTCGCGCAGCACGATGTGCGCCTTGGCGATGTCCTCCTTGAGCTCCGCCGTGAAGGCGTCGCCCGCGAGATAGGTGTCGGTCCAGCCCTTGGTCTTCAACGTGTCCTGCCAGGTCTTGGTCTTCGCCATGTCGTCGATGGCCTTGAGGATCTCGGCCTTGCCCTCGGGCGTCAGCCCCGGCGGGCCGGCGACCATGCGCCAGTTCTGCACCTCCACGTCGACGCCGCTCTCCTTCATGGTGGGCGCGTCGATGCCCGGCACGCGCTCCGGCGCCGTGATCGCGAGCACGCGGAGCTTGCCGGACTTCACCTGCGCGTCGAACTCGCCGTAGCTTGAGACGCCGACCGTGGTCTGGCCGCCGAGCACGGCCGCGAGCGACTCGCCGCCGCCGGAAAACGGGATGTAGTTGACCTTGGTGGGGTCGACGCCGACCGCCTTGGCGATGAGGCCGGCCGCGATGTGGTCCGTGCCGCCGGCCGAGCCTCCGCCCCAGGACACTGATCCCGGATCCGCTTTCAGCTTCGCGATCACCTCGCCGATCGTCTTGATGGGCGAGTCGGTCGCCACCACGATCGCCTCGTACTCGCCGGTGAGGCGGGCGAGCGGGGTGACCGCGTCGAGCGTCACCGGCGCGTCGTTCATGATGATCGCGCCCACCATCACGTAGCCGCCGACGATGAGCTGGTGCGGATCGCCCTTGGCGCGGTTCGCGAACTGCGCGAGGCCGATGGTGCCGCCGGCGCCCGGCACGTTCTCGACCTGGACGGAGCCCGCGATCTTCTCGCCCTGCATCGCCTGCTGCATGGCGCGGGCGGTCTGGTCCCAGCCGCCGCCGGGGGAGGCGGGGGCGATGATCTTGAGGTTCGCGGCGAGGGCGGAGCCGCCGGTCGCGACCATGACGAGGACTGCGGCGGCTCCAAACAGGCGGCGAGGCGAAACGGGCATCTGCGTCTCCGGGCGAGGCGTCTTGCTTCGGCCGATGGGCTTCGCGCCGCGACCGTTCGTCGCGAACGTTGCAATCGCGGAGCTGTGATGTCGAGCTTGAAGTTGTCGCTCGTCCACCCGCTTCCCATCTTGCCCGGTCCCGAGCATCCGCCTATTGCGGCGGGGCGGCGACGAGCGGGCAGGGAGCACTGCGATGGCGGACTACGACGTCGATCTCTTCGTGATCGGAGCTGGATCGGGCGGCGTGCGCGCGGCGAGGATCGCGGCCGGTTACGGGGCGAGGGTCGCGATCGCCGAGGAGTACCGCATCGGCGGCACCTGCGTGGTCCGCGGCTGCGTGCCGAAGAAGCTCTACGTCTACGCCAGCCGCTTCGCCGACGAATTCGAGGACGCCGCGGGCTTCGGCTGGAGCGTCCCTGAACCCACCTTCTCATGGGAGCGGCTCGTCGCCGCCAAGGAGGCCGAGGTCACCCGGCTGTCGGGGATCTATGAGGCGAATCTGCTGAAGGCGGGCGTCGCGATCCACAAGCAGCGCGCCGTCGTCACGGGCGATCACGCCGTGCGGCTCGCGGACGGAACCGAGGTGACGGCGGGCGTCATCCTGATCGCCGCCGGCGGCGGCGCGACCCGCGGCGACTTCCCCGGTGCGGAGTTAACGATTTCGTCCAGCGAAGCCTTCGATCTTCCTGAATTTCCGAGAAGAATCGTGGTTAATGGTGGCGGCTACATAGCGATCGAGTTCGCCGGAATTTTCGCGGGTCTCGGCGTGGACGTGACGCTCATTCATCGCGGCGACAAGCTGTTGCGCGGGTTTGATGAGGATGTGCGCGACGAAGTCGCCGAGGGCCTGAAGAAGCGCGGCGTGACGCTGCTGCTGGAGGACGAGATCGCCGAGGTCGCCGCCGTCGACGGCGCGAAGCGCGTCACGACCAAGGCCGGAGTCACGCTCGACGTGGACCAGGTGATGCTCGCGATCGGCCGCGCGCCGTTGACCGTCGATCTCGGCCTTGACGCCACGCGCGTGATGCGCGACCGCCACGGCGCGATCATGGTGGACGCCTCGTCCTGCACCAACGTGCCTTCGATCTACGCCGTGGGCGACGTCACCGATCGTCTCAACCTGACCCCCGTCGCGATCCGGGAGGGCCACGCCTTCGCGGACACCGTGTTCGGACACAAGCCGACGGCGGTCGACTACACGAACGTGGCGACGGCGGTCTTCGCGACGCCGGAGGTCGGGGTAGTCGGCCTGACCGAAGCGCAGGCGCGCGAGAAGTTCGGAGAGGTCGACATCTACAAGACGCGGTTCCGCGCCATGAAGGCGACGCTCTCGGGCCGCGACGAGAAGGTGCTGATGAAGATCGTGGTGGACGCGGCCACCGACCGCGTGCTCGGCGTCCACGTCGTGGGCGAGGCGGCCGCCGAGATGATCCAGCTCGCGGCGGTCGCCGTGAAGATGGGCGCGACCAAGGCCGATTTCGACGACACCGTCGCGCTGCATCCGAGCGCCGCCGAAGAACTCGTGACGCTCCGCACCAAGTGGACGCCGTCGTGAGCGGTCTTTCGGGCGGCGCTATCCCTCCCCTGTCCCAGGGGAGGGTGGACGGCGAAGCCGGCCGGGTGGGGTGGGCCGCAGCATGGAGTTCGACGCCTGTCCGATACGGGCCCCCTGCAAGGGCCAACGCCGCAAGAACAGCGTTGGCGTCCCCACCCGACCCCGCTCGGCGACCGGGGCCACTCTCCCCACGCCTGACGGCGCGAGGAGGGTTTCCCGCGCTCGCTCGTGACCGCGCCTGATGGACGGCTCGCGCCCCCCGGCTGACGTTCCGATCGACGACCGTCGCCGCCGGCAGATCATTGTCGGCGTGCTGACGGCGATGCTGCTCGCAGCCCTCGACCAGACCATCGTCGCGCCGGCCATGACGACCATCGGCGAGACGCTCGGCCACGCCGAGTACCTGCCCTGGGTCGTGTCGGCCTATCTCGTCACGGCGACCGCCGTCACCCCGCTCTACGGCAAGCTCGCGGACGTCTATGGCCGCCACCCCGTCATCATCGCCGCCGTCTCCATCTTCATGGCGGCGTCCGTCGTGTGCGCGCTGGCGCCCAATCTTCCCGTGCTGATCGCCGGCCGCGCCCTGCAAGGCCTGGGCGGCGGCGGGCTGATGGCGCTCGCCCAGACCGTGATCGGCGACATCGTGCCGCCGAAGCAGCGCGGCAATTACGCCGCCTACATCTCCGGCATGTGGGCGGTGTCCGGCGTCGCGGGGCCGATCGTCGGCGGCGCCTTCGCCGAGCACCTGCACTGGTCGCTGATCTTCTGGGTCAACATTCCGCTTGGCCTCGCGGCGCTGTTCGTCATGAACGCGCCGCTGCGCGACCTGCCGTTCCGGCCGAAGTCGCACCGGCTCGACGTGGCGGGCGCGGGTCTCGTGGTGGCCGCGACGTCTCTCGCCATGCTCGCGCTCTCCATCGGGCGCACCAGCGGCGACTGGTCGTCTCCGGCCGTGCTCGGCCTCGCCGCGGCGGCGGCCGTCGGCGCCGTGCTGTTCGCGGTCCGGCTCTGGACCTTCGCCGAGCCGCTGATTCCGCTGGGCGTGCTGAAGGACCCGGTGGTCGCCTTCGGCGTGGCGACCGTGTTCTTCGGCGTCCTCGGCCATCTCGGCCTCTCGACGCTGGTCCCGATCTACTTCGAGACCATCGCCGGCTTCCGCCCGGACATTGCCGCCCTCGGCCTTGTGGGTCTCGCGATCGGCACCGTGCTCGGCGCCATGACGGCCGCGCGCTTCCTCGTGAAGGCCCGCCGCTACAAGGCCCCGGCGATGGCCGGCCTCTCGCTCGCGATCGTCATGCTGGCCGCGCTCGCCGCCACCCTCGACCTTCGGTCGTTCTGGCTGTCGGAGGCGCTGCTCTGCGTCTACGGCTTCGGCGTCGGCACCATGTTCCCGACCACGACCGTCAGCGTCCAGAACGCGGTGGGCCGCCACGACCTGGGCGCCGCGACCGCGCTGCTCGCCTTCATGCGCTCGCTCGGCTCGGCGGCCGGCGTCGCGATCCTCGGCGCGGCGGTGCTGGGCGCGGGGCTTGGGCCGGAAGAGGGCGGGGCCGCCGCGCGCGGAGTCGCGATCGACCCGGCGAACTTCCGCATCGCGTTCTTCATCGCGATCGGCACGACCGCGGTCGCGCTCGCCTGTCTCGTGGCCATGCCCCGGCGGCCGCTGCGGGACACGCTGGACCCGGTCTCCGTCGAAAGCTGAAGGCCGGCCTGCGCGCACCGCAGGTGGTCTAAACGCCGGGGGGGTGCTAGAAGCCCGCCGCACGAGCGGCCATATGACGCGCGGACGACCGAAGGCGGTCGCCGGCCGGGCCGCTTCCGGCACGTGGAGTGAAGACAATGTCCGAGCGTTGGACCCCCTCGACCTGGCGTGACATGCCCATCGTCCAGGCCCCGACCTATCCCGACGCGGCCGCGCTGACGGCGGTGGAGAGCCAGCTCGCGACCTTTCCCCCGCTCGTGTTCGCCGGCGAGGCGCGGAAGCTGAAGCGGCAGCTCGCCAAGGTCGCGAAGGGCGAGGCCTTCCTCCTGCAGGGCGGCGACTGCGCCGAGAGCTTCGCCGAGCATTCGGCCGACAACATCCGCGATTTCTTCCGCGTGCTGCTGCAGATGGCGGTGGTGCTGACCTACGCCGCCGCCTCGCCGGTGGTGAAGGTCGGCCGCATCGCGGGCCAGTTCGCCAAGCCCCGCTCGTCGCCGACCGAGGTCGTCGACGGCGTCGAGCTGCCGATCTATCGCGGCGACATCATCAACGGAACCGACGCGACGCCGGAGTCGCGCATCCCCGACCCGCGCCGCCAGCTCGAGGCCTACCGCCAGTCGGCGGCGACGCTGAACCTGCTGCGCGCGTTCGCGAACGGCGGCTACGCCAACCTCGACTTCGTGCACCAGTGGATGCTGGGCTTCGTGAAGGAGAGCCCCCAGTCCAGCCGCTACCGCGAAGTGGCGGACCGGATCGCGGAGTCGCTCGACTTCATGCGCGCCTGCGGCATCGACCCGGAGTCGCATCCTGAGCTGCGCACGACCGACTTCTTCACGAGCCACGAGGCGCTGCTGCTCGGCTACGAGCAGGCGCTGACCCGCGTCGACAGCACCACCGGCGACTGGTACGCGACCTCCGGCCACATGATCTGGATCGGCGACCGCACCCGCCAGCTCGACCATGCCCATGTGGAGTACTTCCGCGGCATCAAGAACCCGATCGGCCTGAAGTGCGGCCCCTCGCTGAAGCCGGACGAGCTGATGCGGCTGATCGAGGCGCTGGACCCCGACAACGAGCCCGGCCGACTGACGCTGATCGCCCGCTTCGGCCACGACAAGGTGTTCGACCACCTGCCGGGGCTGGTGCGCGCGACCAAGACGGAAGGCCGCAACGTGGTGTGGTCGTGCGATCCCATGCACGGCAACACCATCAAGGCCGCGTCGGGCTACAAGACCCGGCCGTTCGACCGCATCCTCGCAGAGGTGAAGGCGTTCTTCGACGTGCATCGCGCCGAGGGCTCCTACGCCGGCGGCATCCACATCGAGATGACCGGCAAGAACGTGACGGAGTGCACGGGCGGCGCCCGCGCCATCTCCGACGCGGACCTGCACTCGCGCTACCACACACACTGCGACCCGCGGCTCAACGCCGAGCAGGCGATCGAGCTGGCCTTCCTGGTGGCGGAGCAGCTCAAGACGGAGCGACTCGCCCGCGGGCCACGGCAGGTGGCCGCAGCGGAATGAGACCGAAGGGCCCGGCCGACGCCGGGCCCTTTTTCGTTGGGCCTAAGCCCCGACGCGAGGGCTGCGGAAACCACGCTGACCTTTTCCCCAGCCCTGACGTGAAACCGCTCCGGGGCTGCTTGACAGCCTCGGCGGGGTCCCGTACCAACCGCGTCACTTGATCGGGGCGCGCCCCGATTTGGGGGTGTAGCTCAGTCGGTTAGAGCGCCGGCCTGTCACGCCGGAGGCCGCGGGTTCGAGTCCCGTCACTCCCGCCAAGTATTTTTCCAGCAGCTGTGACAGGGCTCTGGACGCCGGCTTCGAGATTGCCGGACGCGTGGTCTGCGCTTCGACCGCCCCCGTTTTTCCAAGACGTTTCGCGCGGTCTTCCCGCCGCGGCCCGCGTGTCAGCCCAGCGTGCGGACGGCGATCGCTGCCGCGCCGGCGCGGTTCTCCACGCCGAGCTTCACGTAGATCTGCTCGAGGTGCTTGTTCACCGTGCGCGGGCTCATGCCGAGAATCTCGGCGATGTCGCGGTTGGCCTTGCCGCGCGCGATCCAGAGCAGCACCTCGGCCTCGCGCGCCGTAAGGCCGAGCTTCGCGCGCAGCGTCGGCCACTCGCCCGACGGCGCCTCCTCGGTCACCCGCAACAGCGTCTCGCCCCGCTCTGTGCGCCCGACGAAGGCGAGCGTGAGCTGGGCCGGGCCGTCCCCGGCGAGAGGCGCCGAGGGCTGTTCGGTGCGGCCGGCGACGCGCGCAGCGAGCCAGGCCCGCACCGGCTCCGGCAGATCGAACGTATCCTGGTCGAATCCCGAGAAGGCGCGGGCGAGCAGCCGCCCCGCCTGCGGCGTCGCCCAGCGCAGCCGGCCGTCTTCGCCCGCAGCCAGCAGATAGCGTCCCGTGGTGTCGAGCGCCGCCCGGGCGCTGCTGGAGAGCCGCGCGTTGCCGATGTGGACGCGGATGCGCGCCATCATCTCGTCCAGCGCCACGGGCTTGGCGACGTAGTCGACGCCGCCCGCCTCCAGGCCCTGGACGATGTGGCCGGTCTCGCGCAGGCCGGTCATGAAGATCACCGGGACATGCGCCATGTCCGGCCGCCGCTTCAGGCGTCGGCAGGCCTCGAAGCCGTCCATCTCCGGCATTACCGCGTCCATCAGCACGACATCGGGCGTCACGCGGTCGACCACCCGCAGGGCCTCCGCGCCTCCCGGCGCGACCAGCACCGTCCAGGAGGCGCGCTCGAGCGCTTCGGTGAGCATCCCGAGCGTCTCCGGGCTGTCGTCGACGACCAGCACGACGATGGGCGCGCCCTCAGCCATCGGCGGTCTCCTCCGGCGCACGGGTCCCGAGCAGCGCCATGTAGCCGTTCATGTCGAACGCCCGAAGCCGCTCCCGCGCCTCGGCGACGAAGGGCGCGACCCCGGGCTCGACCTGCTCGAGCTCCGCCAGCTTCGCCTCGATCCCACGGACGTAGCCCATCTCGCCGAGCCTCCGCAGATCGCCCACATGCCGGGGACCGGGCAGTTCGGGCTTCGCCCGCGCCGGGGGCGCGGCCGGAGGCGGCGCGTCGTAGACGAAGACGAGGTCGAGCAGCGTCTCGACCTGGCGAAGCAGGGCGCCGAGGTCGCAGGGCTTCGGAAGGGCGCCGTCGTGGTCCGGCGTTTCGACCGCTTTCAACGCGAAGTCCCCGATGTTCGCCGACATCATCAGGATCGGCGCCACATGCCCGGTCTCGCGCAGCCTGCGCGCGACGTCCCAGCCCGACATTCCGGGCATCGAGACGTCGAGCAGGAACAGGTCCGGCCGGCATTCGTCGACCAGCGTCAGGGCCGCCACGCCGTCGGGGGCGGCGATCACATTGAAGCCGATCGGCTCCAGCGCCTCGCGCATCAGCTCGCGGTGGTCGCCGTCGTCGTCGATCACCAGCACCAGCTTGCGCGGACCCTCGTAGCCCACCGCGCGCGCCTGCGGGGCGGGGGAGGGGCGCGGCGCGGCCACCTGGGAGAGCATCAGCTTCACCCGGAAGGTGCTGCCGGCGCCCTCGACGCTCTCGAGCGTCAGGTCGCCGCCCATGATCTCGACCAGCAGCTTCGTAATCGTGAGCCCGAGCCCCATCCCGGGCTGGAGCTTGGCGCGCGTCGCCTCGCCCCGCTCGAAGGGCTCGAAGATCCGCTCGCGGTCGGAGACCCGGATGCCGGCCCCCGTGTCGGTGACCGTGAACTCCGCGATCTGGCTGCGGTAGGAGACCCGCAGCGCGACATGGCCCGCGTCGGTGAACTTCACGGCGTTCGACAGCAGATTGATCAGGATCTGCCGCACGCGCTTCTCGTCGCAGCGCACCACCGCCGGCAGCCGCTCGGCGCCGTCGAACCGGAACTCGAGCCCCTTGGCGTTGGCCTGGAGGCGGAACATGTCGGCGAGCTGGTCGAGGAAGTCGCGGGTGCGGACCTCGTTGCGGGCGAGCTCCAGTCGGCCGGCCTCGACCTTGGAGATGTCGAGCAGGCCGTCGATCAGGCCGGAAAGGTGCTCGGCCGAGCGGCGGATCACCCGCACGCCCTTCTGGCCGCGGGGCGGCAGCGTTTCGTCGGCGTCGAGCAGCTGGGCGTAGCCCATGACGGCGTTGAGCGGCGTCCGGAGCTCGTGGCTGATGCCCACCACATAGCGGCTCTTCGCGACGTTCGCGGCCTCCGCCACCTCCTTCGCCCGCTGGAGCGCGGCGTCGGTGCGCTTGTGGGCCTCGATCTCCTTCATCAGGAGCGCCGTCTGCCGGCCCGATTCGTCCTGCGCGATCTCCCGGCTCTCATGCGCCAGCACGAACAGCCAGGCGGCGATGCCGGCGATCATCATCAGGATGAGGAAGACGGCGGAGAGCGCGCCGCCGATCACGGTGGTCTGCTCGGGCGCTTCGGCCGCCGCCTGGACGTAGACGATGAGCAGCACCAGCGTGAGCGCGCCGCCCAGCAACGTCATCACGCCGACGTAGTGCCCCGCGCGCGAATTCAGGCCTCCGACCGCCCAGGCGGGAAGCACGGCGGTCAAGGCGCCCACCACCTGGCTGGAGAGGCGGGCGTGCGGCTTGCAGCCGTCGCGGCAGCGCGCGTCGAGCGAGCAGCAGAGCGAGCAGATCGGGCCGGAGTAGACCGGGCAGTGCGCCATGTCCTCGGACTCGAAGCCGTGCTCGCAAATCGAGCAGCGCAGCGTCGGCTGGAGGCGCCAGTGCGCCCGCGGCTTTCGGGCAAGATAGAACTTGCCGCGGGTCGCGGCGGCGATCAGGGGCGCCGTCACGAAGGCGACGCCGAGCGCGACGAAAGGGGCGAGCGCCTTGGCGGTGAGGCCGCAGGCGCCGGAATAGGCGAGGAATGCGGCGAGGGTCGCGAGCGTCATGGCGCCGACGCCGACCGGGTTCACGTCGTAGAGGTGCGCGCGCTTGAACTCGATCCGCGGCGGCGACAGGCCGAGCGGCTTGTTCACGGCGAGATCGGCCACCAGCGCGCCGACCCATGCGACGGCGACGATCGAGTAGAGCCCGAGCGTGTGCTCAAGCGTCTTGTAGATGCCCGCCTCCATCAGGATGAGGGCGATCGCCACGTTGAACACCAGCCAGACGATTCGTCCGGGATGGGCGTGCGTCAGCCGCGAGAAGAAGTTCGACCAGGCGATCGAGCCGGCGTAGGCGTTGGTCACGTTGATCTTGAGCTGCGACAGCACGACGAAGACGCCGGTGAGCGCCAGCGCGAACTGCGGCGACGAGGTCACGTAGCCGAAGGCGACGTCGTACATCTGGGTCGGCTCGCTCGCGCGCTCGGCCGGGACGCCGTGGTTGAGCGCGAGCACGGCCAGAAACGAGCCCAGCAGGAGCTTGAGGGCGCCGGGCACGATCCAGCCGGCGCCGGAGGCGAGCAGCGACGACCACCACGCCAGCCGGTTTTCCCGAGTCTTCGCAGGCATGAACCGCAGGATGTCGACCTGCTCGCCGATCTGGGCGATCAGCGCGAACACCACCGAGCTCGCCGCGCCGAAGGCGATCAGGTTCAGCGCTCCGCCGTTCGGGCTCGTCCCCTGGAACGCCGTCCAGTCGGCGAAGGCCGAGGTGTCCTGAAAGGCGATGAACACGATCGGGGTCAGATGCAGCACGAGCCAGATCGGCTGGGTCCAGAGCTGGAAGCGGCTGATCCAGTTGATGCCGTGCGTGACGATCGGCAGCACGACGAGCGCGCTGATGACGTAGCCCAGCGCCAGCGGCACCCCGAGGCAGAGCTCCAGCGCGAGCGCCATGATCACGGCTTCGATCGCGAACAGCAGGAAGGTGAAGGAGGCGTAGATCAGCGACGTCACGGTCGAGCCGACGTAGCCGAAGCCGGCGCCGCGGGTGAGGAGGTCGATGTCGACGCCGTCGCGGGCGGCGTAATAGGCGATGGGAAGCCCGGTCAGCAGCAGCAGCACGCTGACGACCAGCGTCGCGACGACCGCGTTGTCGAAGCCGTAGCTCAGCGTGATGGCGCCCCCGATCGCCTCGAGCGCGAGGAAGGACACGGCCCCGAGCGCGGTGTTGCCGACGCGCACGGACGACCAGCGGCGCGCGCTCTTCGCGGTGAAGCGGAGCGCGTAATCCTCGAGCGTCTCGTCGGCGACCCATTGGTTGTATTGGCGCCGCGCAGGCACGATGCGCTGCCGCCCGGTCATGCCGTCCGCCTGGGGCCGATGGCCATGTCGCTTGTGCATCCCCTCGTCGCCGGGCCCAGGCCGACGTCCGAACGTGGCATGCAAGAAATTGGCCGTCCTGATCAAGTCCCAATCACGGGAGCGGCGGACAAGCGTCGTGCAGCCTAGGGCCGGCGGCGGCGCGACCGACATACGTCAACCGACGTATATGCTGCGCTGCGGAACAAACCGCAGTCTCTCCGGCATTCGGGGGCTCGCCGACGAGCCGGGTGACTGACGGAGACGCTGATGTCGCGCGACGACAAGACGGGATTTCATTCGCCGCTCCGCCGCAAGCTCTTGATGGGCATGGCGGCGGCGCCTTTCGCCGGGATGATGCCGAAGACGGCGTTCGCGCAGACGCCGGCGACGGCCGCGGTCAACACCACCGGCCTCGCGGTGACGGACACCGAGGTGACGGTCGGCATCCTGCATTCCGCCACCGGCACGATGGCGATTTCCGAGACCGGCTCGATCCAGGCCGAGAAGCTCGCGATCGCGCAGATCAACGAGATGGGCGGCGTGCTCGGCCGCAAGATCAAGTTCATCCAGGAAGACGGCGCGTCCGACTGGCCGACCTTCGCCGAGAAGGCCAAGAAGCTGCTCGTGCAGGACAAGGTCGCGGCCATCATGGGCTGCTGGACCTCCGCCTCCCGCAAGGCCGTGCTGCCGGTGATCGAGCAGTACAACGGCATGCTGTACTACCCGACGTTCTACGAAGGCCTCGAGCAGTCGAAGAACGTCATCTACACCGGCCAGGAAGCCACCCAGCAGATCCTCGAGTCGATCAACTGGGTCGTGAAGGAGAAGGGCGCCAAGACCTTCTACTTCATCGGTTCGGACTACATCTGGCCGCGCACGTCGAACAAGATCGCGCGCAAGCACATCGAGAATCACCTGACGGGCACCAAGGTCGTCGGCGAGGAGTACTTCCCGCTCGGCCACACCCAGTTCAACTCGGTCATCAACAAGCTCAAGCTGACCAAGCCGGACGTGATCTTCACCGACGTGGTCGGCGGGTCGAACGTGGCGTTCTACAAGCAGCTGAAGGCCGCCGGCATCAACCTCGAGAAGCAGACCCTGATCACGATCTCGGTCACCGAGGACGAGATCGACGGCATCGGCGGCGACAACATCGCCGGCGCCTACTCGTGCATGAAGTACTTCCAGTCGCTCGACAACCCGAACAACAAGGAGTTCGTCGCGGCGTTCAAGAAGATGTGGGGCGAGAAGACCGTCATCGGCGACGTGACGCAGGCCGCCTATCTCGGCCCGTGGATCTGGAAGATGACCGTCGAGAAGGCGGGCTCCTTCGACGTCGACAAGATCGCCGTGGCCTCTGAGGGCATCGAGTTCACCAAGGCGCCGGAAGGCTACGTCAAGGTCCACGCGAACCACCACCTCTGGTCCAAGACCCGCATCGGCCTCGCCCAGAAGGACGGCCAGTTCAAGGTGGTCTACGAGAGCCCCGAGCTGATCGAGCCGAACCCCTTCCCGAAGGGCTACCAGTGAGGTTGCGGGGCGCGGCCTGACGGTCTGCGCTCCCGCTTCCCTCAAACGCGGCGTCGTCCTCCGGCTCGACCGGAGGACCCACGCCGGGCGTGGCGATCCAGGCCCGACATGGATGGTCCGGTCAAGCCGGACCATGACGCCCGTTTCCTTGAAGATGCGTCCGGAAGCGGAGAAAGCTCATGCTCGGCGACTACTCTCTTGGCGATCTCGGCGCGATCTTCGCGATGCAGGGCTTCGCCGGCCTGATCCTGTTTTCCGTCTACGTTCTTATGGCTCTCGGCCTTGCGATCATCTTTGGGCAGATGGGCGTGATCAACATGGCCCACGGCGAGTTCATGATCCTCGGGGCCTACGTCACCTACTTCTGCTCGGAGTTCTTCCAGGCGCAGCTGCCGTCGCTGTTCCCGGCCTACTTCTTCGTGGCCATGGCGCTCGCGTTCGTCGCGTCCGGGGCGCTCGGAATGCTGGTGGAGTGGACGCTGATCAAACGGCTCTACAAGCGTCCGCTGGACACGCTGCTCGCGACCTGGGGCCTCAGCCTCATTCTTCAGCAGACCTACCGGTCCGTTTTCGGCCCGCGCGAGGTCGGCGTGGTGCTGCCGGACTGGCTGCTCGGCTCGCTTCCGGTGACGGACGTCATCGAGGTGCCGATCAACGGCGTCTTCGTCATGTGCCTGACGACGCTGATCACGGTCACGGTGGCGCTGCTCATGTACAAGTCGCGCTGGGGACAGCAGGTCCGCGCGGTCGTGCAGAACCGGGTCATGGCCGGCGCCGTCGGCATCGACACCGAGAAGGTCGATCGCCTGACCTTCGGCCTCGGCTGCGGCATCGCGGGCGTCGCGGGCTCCGCCTTCACGATGATCGGCTCGACCGGCCCGACCTCCGGCCAGCTCTACATCGTCGACACCTTCCTGATCGTCGTCTTCGGCGGCGCGACCAGCCTGCTCGGCACTATCGCTTCGGCCTTCTCGATCTCGCAGACGCAGTCGACCCTCGAATTCTTCCTTTCGGGCTCGATGGCCAAGGTCATCACGCTGCTGACCGTCGTCGCCATCCTGATGCTGCGGCCGCAGGGCCTCTTCACCCTCAAAGTCCGGCGCTGAGGAGCGACACCCAGATGAAGACCGCGCCCTCCTTCCTCAACCGCCGGGACATGCTCGCCCTGGCGGTCGTCGCAGCCCTCCTGCTCATCGTCTTTCCCGCCCTGCTCGACGGGTTCCGGTTGAACCTCGTCGGCAAGTACCTGACCTACGCCTTCGTGGCGGTCGGCCTGGTGCTGTGCTGGGGCTACGGCGGCATCCTGTCGCTCGGCCAGGGCGTGTTCTTCGCGCTCGGCGGCTACGGCATGGCGATGTACCTCAAGCTCGAGGCCTCGTCGGTCGAGAACACCAAGATCCAGTCCACGCCCGGCATCCCGGACTTCATGGACTGGAACCAGATCACCGAGCTTCCGTACTTCTGGCAGCCGTTCCACTCGCTGCCGCTGACGATCCTGCTGATCATCCTGGTGCCGGCGTTCTTCGCCTTCGTGATCGGCTCGGCGATGTTCAAGCGCCGCGTGTCGGGCGTGTACTTCGCGATCATCACCCAGGCGATCGCGGCGATCGCGACCATCCTGATCATCGGGCAGCAGGGCTACACCGGCGGCGTCAACGGCATCACCGACCTGCGCACGCTGCACGGCTGGGACATTCGCACCGACAGCGCGAAGTTCATCCTCTACTTCGTGAACGTCGTTCTCCTGCTGAGCGTGGTCGGCCTCGCGCTGTTCGTCCGCGCTTCGAAGCTCGGCCGCATCCTGGTGGCGATGCGCGAGAAGGAGGACCGCGTACGGTTCTCCGGCTACTCCGTCGCCAACTTCCAGATCTTCGTGTTCTGCCTCGCCGGCGTGTTCGCGGCGCTCGGCGGCGCGATGTTCACCCTGCAGGTCGGCTTCATGTCGCCCTCGCTGGTCGGCATCGTGCCCTCGATCGAGATGGTGATCTTCACCGCCGTCGGCGGGCGGATGTCGCTGTTCGGCGCGATCTACGGGACGCTCGCGGTCAACTTCGCCAAGACCAGCCTGTCCGAGAGCTTCCCGGAGCTCTGGCTGCTCGGCCTCGGCGGCCTGTTCATCGCGGTGGTGCTCGCCTTCCCGAACGGCCTCGCGGGCATCTGGAACGACTACGTCCAGCCGCCGATCGACCGGGCTCTGAAGCTGCGCCCTAAGCACCAGGGCGACGACGTCGCCAAGCAGGCGGCCTCCACCGCCCCCGCCGAGTGAGGACCGCCCCGTGACCACCATCGGAACCCCTCCCAAGGACTACCTGCTCGCGGTCGAGGCCCTCACCGTCTCCTTCGACGGCTTCAAGGCGGTGAACGACCTGTCGTTCTACGTGGACGAGAACGAGATCCGCGTGATCATCGGCCCCAATGGGGCCGGCAAGACCACGGTGCTCGACCTCATCTGCGGGAAGACCAAGGCGACCGCCGGCTCCATCCGCTTCCGCGGGGCGGAGCTCACCAAGATGAGCGAGAGCCAGATCGTGCTCTCGGGCGTCGGCCGCAAGTTCCAGACGCCGTCGATTTACGACGACCTGACTATCTTCGAGAACCTCGAGATCTCCTACCCGAAGGGCCGCTCGGTCTGGGGCGCGCTGACCTTCAAGCGCGACCAGGCGGTGCGGGACCGGGTGGAGGAGGTCTCCGAGATCATCTTCCTCAAGGACAAGCTGCACGAGCGCGCGGCGTTCCTGAGCCACGGCCAGAAGCAGTGGCTCGAAATCGGCATGCTGCTGATCCAGGACCCGGAGCTGCTGATGCTGGACGAGCCGGTCGCCGGCATGAGCGTGAGCGAGCGCATCAAGACCGCCGAGCTGCTCAACACCATCATCAAGAACCGCTCGGTGCTCGTCATCGAGCACGACATGAAGTTCGTCGAAGACATCGCGCACAAGGTGACGGTGCTCCACCAGGGCAAGATCCTTTCGGAAGGGTCCATGCAGAAGGTGAAGACCGATCCCAAGGTCGTCGAAGTCTATCTCGGCCATTGAGGAGCGAAGCGATGCTGGACGTCGAATCCCTGCGCGTCGCCTACGGCCAGAGCGAAGTGCTCCATGGCATGAACTTCAAGGTCGCGCCGAACGAGATCGTCGCGATCATGGGCCGCAACGGCATGGGCAAGACCACGCTGATGAAGGCCATGATGGGCATCCTCCCGACCACGGCGGGCTCGATCCGGCTCGGCGGCGAGGACATCAACGGCCTCAAGAGCCACCAGCGGGTGAAGAAGGGCGTCGCCTACGTGCCGCAGGGCCGCATGGTGTTCTCCACCATGACGGTGAAGGAGAACATCGAGACCGGCCTCGTCGCCTCCGGCGACCGCAAGGTGCCCGACGACATCTACGAGCTGTTCCCCGTGCTGCTGGAGATGAAGGGGCGCCGCGCCGGCAACCTCTCCGGCGGCCAGCAGCAGCAGCTCGCCATCGCCCGCGCGCTCGCCACCAAGCCGAAGGTGCTGCTGCTGGACGAGCCGACCGAGGGCATCCAGCCGTCGATCATCCGCGAGATGGCCCGCACGCTCCGCCGCATCCGCGACGACCGCGGCCTGTCGATCGTGGTCTCCGAACAGGTGCTGAGCTTCGCCCTCGACGTCGCCGACCGGGTGCTGGTCGTCGAGAACGGCGAGATCGTCCACGACGCCCAGCGCGCGGACGTCGATGAGGCTCAGGTGTCCAAGTACCTGTCGGTGTAAGCCGCGCCAGACCGCGCCTTGCGCACGCCACGCACAAACTGAAAAAGGGGAGCTGCCAGATGACCGAAACGCTGATCAAGGTCGACCTGACCCAGTCGGCCTACGATAACGACATGGTGCACAACCGCTGGCACCCGGACATCCCGATCGTGGCCTGGGTGAAGCCCGGCGACGACTTCCTGATCGAGACCTACGACTGGACCGGCGGCTTCGTCAAAAACAACGACGACGCCTCGGACGTGCGCGACATCGACCTCTCGATCGTCCACTTCCTGTCGGGCCCGATCGGCGTCGAGGGCGCGGAGCCGGGCGACCTGCTGGTCGTCGACCTGCTCGACATCGGCGCCAAGGCCGAGAGCCAGTGGGGCTTCAACGGCTTCTTCTCGAAGAACAACGGCGGCGGTTTCCTGACCGACCACTACCCCTCGGCGCAGAAGTCGATCTGGGACTTCGAGGGCATGTTCACCAAGTCGCGCCACATCCCCGGCGTGCGCTTCCCCGGCCTGATCCATCCCGGCCTGATCGGCTGCCTGCCGGATCCGAAGCTGCTCAAGACATGGAACGACCGTGAGATCCCGTTCGTCGAGAAGCACAAGGACCGCGTGCCGGCGGTCGGCACCGTGCCGTTCGCGCCGACCGCGCACATGGGCCGGCTGACCGGCGACGCGAAGGCCGCGGCCGCGGCCGAAGCCGTGCGCACCGTTCCGCCGCGTGAGCATGGCGGCAACTGCGACATCAAGGATCTGTCGCGCGGCTCCAAGATCTACTTCCCCGTCTACGTGCCGGGCGGCGGCCTCTCGATGGGCGACCTGCATTTCAGCCAGGGCGACGGCGAGATCACCTTCTGCGGCGCGATCGAGATGGCCGGCTGGCTGCATCTCAAGGTCGACGTCATCAAGGACGGCATGTCGAAGTACGGGATCAAGAACCCGATCTTCAAGCCGTCGGTGATCACCCCGAAGTACGACGACTACCTGATCTTCGAGGGCATCTCGGTCGACGAGTACGGCGAGCAGCACTACCTCGACGTCGGCGTCGCCTACCGCCAGGCCTGCCTCAACGCCATCGAGTATCTGAAGAAGTTCGGCTACTCCGGCGCACAGGCCTACTCGATCCTCGGCACCGCCCCGGTGCAGGGCCACATCTCGGGCGTCGTCGACATCCCGAACGCCTGCGCCACGCTGTGGCTGCCGACCAAGATCTTCGAGTTCGACATCAACCCGACCGCGGCCGGCCCGGTGAAGTTCATCGACGGCTCGATCCAGATGCCGATCGCGCCGGACCTCTGAACGGCGGTTTCAGCGCTGCGGCCGAGGAAGCAGCCGTCATCCCGGCCGTAGCGCAAGCTGCGAGCCGGGATCGTTTCCCGGAAAGGCGCTCTCTCGAAAAACGATCCCGGATCGGCGCGGCTCCGCCGCTTGTCCGGGATGACGCTCTGGGAGATTTCAAATGCCCGTCTACGAATACGCCTGCGACGACTGCGGCCCCTTCACCGCGCTGCGCCCGATGGCGGCTTTCCAGGATCCGCACGCCTGCCCGCTCTGCGGCGACGAGGCCCCGCGGGTCATGCTGACCGCGCCCGCGCTCGCCGGCATGGATCCCGCCCGCCGCATCGCCATGGCCACCAACGAGCGCTCGTCGCATGCGCCGAAGAGCTCGAAGAGCCACGCTCCCGGTTGCGGCTGCTGCTCCGGCCGCGGCCTGAAGACGCCGGCCGCGGTCGCCGCGCAGCCGCCGGCCGCCAAGAGCTTCCCGAACGCGCGGCCCTGGATGATCAGCCACTGACGGCCTGTCCGGCGACACGCCGTCACGCCCGCGTCGCCGGGCATGACGGCGTGTTCGCCTGAGCCCGAAGTTCACCTCAGCCCGACGGTTCCTGGCGAGCGCTCAGGAAAAGCCCGCCACGGCGTGCGGCGTATAGGGCGCCTCCAGCGCCTCGATCTCCTCGGAGGTGAGGTCCAGCGACAGCGCGGCCACGGCGTCCTCGAGATGGTGCGGCTTCGAGGCGCCGATGATCGGCGCGGTCACCTCCTCCTTCTCGAGCACCCAGGCCAGCGCGACCTGCGCCCGCGGCACGCCGCGCGCCTTCGCGATCTGGCCCACCGCGTCGATCACCTTCGCGTCGGCGGCCTCCGTGGCCCCGAACAGCGACTTGCCCACCGCGTCGGTCTCCTGCCGGCCGCTCGACGCGCCGGCCTCGCGGGTCAGCCGGCCGCGGGCGAGGGGGCTCCACGGCAGCACGCCGACCCCTTCGTCGGCGCAGAGCGGCAGCATCTCGCGCTCCTCCTCGCGGTAGAGCAGGTTCAGCTGGTTCTGCATGGAGACGAACTCGGTCCAGCCGTTCAGCCGCGACGTCGAAAGCGCCTTGGCGAACTGCCACGCGTACATGGACGAGGCGCCGAGGTACCGGACCTTGCCGGCCTTCACCACGTCGTGCAGCGCCTCCATCGTCTCCTCGATCGGCGTGCCGTAGTCCCAGCGGTGGATCTGGTAGAGGTCGACGAAGTCGGTGCCGAGCCGCTTCAGGCTGGCGTCGATCGAGGCGAAGATCGCCTTGCGCGACAGCCCGCCGCCGTTCGGACCCTTGCTCATGGGGAAGTAGACCTTGGTGGCGATCACCACCTCATCGCGGGCGACGTAGTCCTTCAGGGCGCGGCCCACGATCTCCTCGGAGGTGCCGTCGGAGTAGCTGTTCGCGGTGTCGAAGGTGGTGATGCCGAGATCGAGCGCCTTGGCGAGGAAGGGGCGGCTTTCGTCCTCGGGCAGGGTCCAGGCGTGGTTGCCGCGGTCCGGAACGCCGTAGGTCATGCAGCCGAGCACGATGCGCGAGACCTCGAGGCCGGTCCGGCCGAGCTTCACGTAGTCCATGGCGGGTCTCCCGATCCTTCGCCCCGCCAAGTCGGCGCGGGCGGCGGCACGATAGGGCGTGGCCTACGCCGGGGAAACCGGCGTAGGCGCGACCCAGCCATTCGGCGCCGCAAACGGCGCATCGGCGCACTTATCCGTGCAGCGTTCGCGGATTCGGTCGAGTCGTTAAGTCTTTGATGACTCCCCGCAGGCTTCTTTAGAGACAGTCGAGGAGCGTTGCCGAGCGGTCACGGGGGCCCGGCCGGCTTCGAAGCGTGTGAGTATCGGTATGCGTAGCGTTTTCGAACGACGGGCGAGAGTCTTCGCGCTCGTTCTTCTGCCCCTCTTTGTCGCCGGCTGCGGCTCCACGTCCAAACTGCGGCGCGTGAGCCTCAGCGACCGCGAGTGCATGGCCCGAGTCATGTACTTCGAGTCGAACCGGTCGAGCGACGACGGCATGCTCGCCGTCGGCACGGTGGTCATGAACCGCAAGGAGTCGGGGCGCTATCCCCGCACGGTCTGCGGCGTCGTCGGCCAGCCCAACCAGTTCGCCCCCGGCGTGCTCACCAAGCGGATGACCGACAGCGGCCGCCCGCGCGCCTTCCGCATGGCGGAGGCCGTGCTGTCCGGCGCCCGGCACCCCCGCGTGGGCCGGAAGTCGATGTTCTTCCACACCGCCGGGTACCGGTTTCCCTACCGGAACATGCATTACGTCGCGGTCGCCGGCGGCAACTCGTTCTACGAGAAGCGCAAGCCCGAACTGGTCATGGCCTCGCAGGACGACGTGATGCGCCAGCAGATGGCGGCCGCGGGCAGCCTGACCGCGTCGAACATCTGGTCGCCGTCGCGGCCAGTGCGCGAGCGGCCGATCGTGGTGGCCGACGCGCGGCCGGCCCGGACGGCGGTCCGCGACGTGGAGACCTTCGGCTACCAGCCGCCGGCGGCCCGTCGCGCCGCGCCGGAGCCGACCTGGCGCGAAGCCAGGCTGGAGCCGCGCCGCGAGCCGTCGGTGCGCCCGCAGGCGATCTACGATCCGCGTGACGAGCCCGTCGTCCAGGCCCGCCGCGAGCCCGTCTACGAGGTGCGGCCCGAACCGGCCTATGAGGCGCCTCGCCGGACGGTGAGGCTCGACGAAGCGCCCGTCATGGCCTCGGCCGGGCCGGTTTCGATCACTCCTGAGCCGAGGCCCGCGCCCCGGCAGAAGGCCCGCTCGATCGAGGACCTGATCGCCGCTTCGGAAGGCGGACGCTGATCAATCGATAGGAGTTATCTATCGTTGGGATGTTGAAAAGGCGCGCCGATCCGGCGCGCTTTTTTTTACGTAAAGCCTACGTCCGACAAGAGGTTTTCCGCTGGGGGACAACTCCGCCGACCTTCGAGTTTGGAATTGTTACGTTTCGGACCCGCGGACGTCTTGCGCCTAAAGTGGCACGGGTCTAAGGCTCCCGATGTGCGGAGCGACGCGCGCCGATTTGGCGCATGTTCAAGCTTGGATCGTGGGC
This sequence comes from Methylopila capsulata, assembly GCF_016907975.1. GTDB lineage: Bacteria > Pseudomonadota > Alphaproteobacteria > Rhizobiales > Methylopilaceae > Methylopila > Methylopila capsulata. The sequence goes on along the minus strand of NZ_JAFBCY010000003.1, from coordinate 29,133 downwards.
CGCGGCGCTGTCTCGCCCGGTCTTCGACACAGATGGAAGGTTCAGGCGCGCGATGACGAACCTGTTGGCCGACTACCTGCCTCTCGTCATTTTTCTCGCTGTGGCGCTGGTCGTCGGCGTCGCGCTTCTGGCCTCGCCGTTCCTGATCGCCTACCAGAACCCGGATCCCGAGAAGCTCTCGGCCTACGAGTGCGGCTTCAACGCCTTCGACGACGCGCGCATGAAGTTCGACGTGCGGTTCTATCTCGTCGCGATCCTGTTCATCATCTTCGACCTCGAGGTCGCGTTCCTGTTCCCCTGGGCGGTCGCGTTCAAGGAGGTCGGCCTGTTCGGCTTCTGGTCGATGATGGCCTTCCTCGGCGTTCTGACGATCGGCTTCGTCTACGAGTGGCGCAAGGGCGCCCTCGAGTGGGATTGATCCGATGACCGCGAACCAGACCCTGGTCGCCGACGCCCCCAAGGGCCTCGTCGACGCCTCCGGCCGGCCGATCGGCCACGACGACCGCTTCTTCCGCGAGGTGAACGCCGAGCTCTCCGACAAGGGCTTCCTCGTCACCTCGGCCGAGGACCTCATCACCTGGGCCCGCACCGGCTCGCTGATGTGGATGACCTTCGGCCTGGCGTGCTGCGCCGTGGAGATGATGCAGGTCTCGATGCCACGCTACGACGTGGAGCGCTTCGGCTTTGCGCCGCGCGCCAGTCCGCGGCAGTCGGACGTGATGATCGTCGCCGGCACGCTGACCAACAAGATGGCTCCCGCGCTCCGCAAGGTCTACGATCAGATGCCGGAGCCGCGCTACGTCATCTCCATGGGCTCCTGCGCCAACGGCGGCGGCTACTACCACTACTCCTACGCCGTGGTGCGCGGTTGCGACCGCGTGGTGCCGGTGGACATCTATGTCCCGGGCTGCCCGCCGACCGCGGAGGCGCTGCTCTACGGCGTTCTGCTCCTGCAGAAGAAGATTCGCCGCATCGGCACGATCGAGCGGTGAGGGCGGAGCCATGAGCACTTCTCCCCACGACGTCCTCGAGACGCTGGCAGCCCACATCGCCCAGGGGCTCGGCTCCGCGATCGTCTCCACGTCGGTCGCTTTCGGCGAACTGACGCTGAAGACCGACGCCGCCCGGATCGTCGAGGTGACGACCTTCCTGCGCGACGATCCCGCGTGCCGCTTCATCTGCTTCGTCGACGTCTGCGGGGCGGACTATCCGTCGCGCGAAAAGCGGTTCGACGTGGTCTACCATCTGCTGTCGCCGGCGAAGAACCTGCGCGTCCGCGTGAAGCTCGAGGCGAACGACGAGACGCCTGTGCCGTCGATCACCGAGATTTTCCCCGGCGCGCTGTGGTTCGAGCGCGAGGCGTACGACCTCTATGGCGTGCTGTTTTCCGGCCACCCCGACCTCCGCCGCCTGCTGACGGACTACGGCTTCGACGGCTACCCCCTGCGCAAGGACTTCCCGCTCACCGGCTTCGTCGAGGTGCGCTACGACGACGAGTCCAAGCGGGTGGTCTACGAGCCGGTCCGCCTGAACCAGGAGTTCCGCAACTTCGACTTCCTCTCGCCCTGGGAAGGCACGGACTACGTGCTGCCCGGCGACGAGAAGGCGAAGCAGCCGAACTGAGGGACGAGGCGATGGCGGCTGGCGAGCGCGTATCCGGCAAGTGCCTCTGCGAGGCGGGGCTTTTCAAGCGACGCCCCCGGCCGTCCGAGGGAGCGCGCGCATGTCTGACATGACAGCGCGGACCGGCGGCTGTCTCTGCGGCGCCGTGCGCTTCTCCGCGAAGGCCGCGGCGCACATGGACGTCTGCCATTGCAGCATGTGCCGGCGCTGGAGCGGCGGCGTCTTCATGACCGTACCGGTCGAGGAGCTGGCGATCGAAGACGAGGGCGCGCTGCGTGCGTTTGCGTCGTCCGGCTACGGCGAGAGGGTGTTCTGTGGAACCTGCGGCTCGAGCCTGTTCTGGCGCATGCAGGACGGCTCCGCCGTCGTCGCTTCGCTGCAGGCGTTCGACGATCCGTCGGGCATCGCCTTCGCGGAAGAGATCTTCATCGACGACAAGCCCGCGCTCTACAGCTTCGCCGATGACACGGCCAAGCTCACGGGCGCCGAGTTCATCGCCCGCGTGAGCGGGCAGGAGCAGGCCGGTGGCTGAGCAGGACATCCGCAACTTCACGATCAACTTCGGTCCGCAGCATCCCGCGGCCCACGGCGTGCTGCGCCTGGTGCTGGAGCTCGACGGCGAGGTGGTCGAGCGCGTCGATCCGCACATCGGCCTGCTTCACCGCGGCACCGAGAAGCTGATCGAGGCCAAGACCTACCTGCAGGCGATGCCCTATTTCGACCGGCTCGACTACGTCGCGCCGATGAACCAGGAGCACGCGTTCTGCCTCGCCACCGAGCGCCTGCTCGGCGTCGAGATCCCGATGCGCGCGCAGCTGATCCGCGTGCTCTACAGCGAGATCGGCCGCATCCTCTCCCACCTCCTCAACGTCACCACGCAGGCGATGGACGTCGGCGCGCTGACGCCCCCGCTGTGGGGCTTCGAGGAGCGCGAGAAGCTGATGGTGTTCTATGAGCGGGCGTCGGGCTCGCGCATGCACGCGGCCTATTTCCGGCCGGGCGGCGTGCATCAGGACCTGCCCGACCAGCTCGTCGAGGACATCGCCCACTGGTGCGTCGGCTTCTACAAGGCGCTGGACGACATCGACCAGCTCCTCACCGAGAACCGCATCTTCAAGCAGCGCAATGTCGACATCGGCGTGGTGCCGCTGCATGAGGCGTGGGAGTGGGGCTTCTCCGGCGTGATGGTGCGCGGCTCCGGCGCGGCGTGGGACCTGCGCAAGTCGCAGCCCTACGAGTGCTACGCCGATCTCGACTTCGACATCCCGATCGGCAAGAACGGCGACTGCTACGACCGCTATCTCATCCGCATGGAGGAGATGCGCCAGTCGGCCCACATCATGCAGCAGTGCTGCGCGCGCCTGAAGACCGAGCGCGGGCCGATCGCGACGCTCGACGGCAAGGTGGCGCCCCCGAAGCGCGGCGAGATGAAGCGCTCGATGGAGGCGCTCATCCACCACTTCAAGCTCTACACCGAGGGCTACCGCGTGCCCGAGGGCGAGGTCTACGCCGCCGTCGAGGCGCCCAAGGGCGAGTTCGGCGTCTACCTCGTCTCCGACGGCACCAACAAGCCGTACCGCTGCAAGATCCGGGCGCCCGGCTTCGCGCATCTCTCCGCCATGGACCACCTGTGCCGCGGCAACATGCTGGCCGACGTCTCCGCGATCCTCGGCTCGCTCGACATCGTGTTCGGCGAGGTGGACCGGTGAGGCTCCGTCACGCACGCGCCGTCATGCCCGCCCTTGCGGGCATCCACGACTTGGACACGCCGCGGCTTCGGGAAGTCGTGGATACCCGGACTGCGTCCGGGCATGACGTTGAGGGAATGGCCTGATGTCCGTCCGCCGTCTCGCCGAGGTCCAGCCCGCAGATTTCGCCTTCACGCAGGACAACCTGCAGTGGGCGGAAGGGCAGATCGCCAAGTATCCGGAAGGCCGGCAGGCCTCGGCCGTGATCCCGCTGCTGTGGCGCGCGCAGGAGCAGCACGGCGGCTGGCTGCCGGAGCCCGCGATCCGGCGCATCGCCGAGATGCTCGGCATGCCGACCATCCGCGTGATGGAGGTCGCGACCTTCTACACGATGTTCAATCTGCGCCCGGTCGGCGAGCACTTCGTCCAGCTCTGCGGCACGACCCCATGCGCGCTGCGCGGCGCGAACGCGCTCAAGGACGTCTGCAAGACGCACATCGGCGAGCAGAACCACGTGACCGCCGACGGCAAGCTGAGCTGGCTCGAGGTCGAGTGCCTCGGCGCTTGCTCCAACGCGCCGATGGTCCAGATCAATTTCGACTACTACGAAGACCTCACGCCGGAGAGCTTCGAGGCTCTGCTCGAGGACCTGCGCGCCGGCCGTCCGGTGAAGACCGGTTCGCAGACCGGCCGCTCGTGCTCCGCGCCGCTCGGCGGCGACACCTCGCTGACGGACGAAAGCCTCTACGATGGTTCGGTGGTGGGCGCGTGGAAGAGCCGGTTCGCCGACGAGGCTTCGGGAGACGCCACCGAAGCCGACAGCGCGGGGCGACCCGCCGAGGGTTCGCGCCCCGAGGCCCAGGCCGCGAAGGGCAAGGGCGACGCCGAAGCCGCCGCGGACGGCAAGACGCAGGACGCCGCGCCGGTCCAGGCGCGCACCAGCGACCGCAGCCGCCGCGAAGGCCAGCCCGCCTGGAACAGCGGCGCCGCCAAGGGTGAGTCCAAAGGCGAGACGCAGCCTTCCGGCGAGGGAACGCCGTCCGCCGCGAAGCCGTCCGACAAGGGAGCGTGACGCCATGCTGACCGATCGCGACCGCATCTTCACGAACCTCAACGGCCGCCGCGGCGCCGACCTCGAGAACGCGCTCAAGCGCGGCGCCTGGGACGAGACCAAGTTCCTGCTCGAAAAGGGCCGGGACTGGATCGTCGCCGAGATGAAGGCGTCGGGCCTCCGCGGCCGCGGCGGCGCGGGCTTCCCGACGGGCCTGAAGTGGTCCTTCATGCCGAAGCCTCAGGAAGGCCGCCCGCACTACCTCGTGGTCAACGCCGACGAGTCCGAGCCCGGCACCTGCAAGGACCGGGAGATCATGCGGAACGACCCGCATCTCCTGATCGAGGGCTGCCTGATCGCGTCCTTCGCGATGCACGCCAACGCCTGCTACATCTACATCCGCGGCGAATACGTCCGCGAGAAGGAAGCTCTGCAGCGCGCGGTCGACGAGGCCTATGCGGCCAATCTCGTCGGTAAGAACAACAAGCACGGCTACCCCTTCGACATCTACGTCCACCACGGCGCCGGCGCCTACATCTGCGGCGAGGAGACGGCCCTTCTGGAGAGCCTCGAGGGCAAGAAGGGCATGCCGCGGCTGAAGCCGCCGTTCCCGGCCAACATGGGCCTCTACGGCTGCCCGACGACGGTGAACAACGTCGAGTCGATCGCGGTCGCCGGCACCATCCTGCGCCGCGGCGGCGCCTGGTTCGCCGGCATGGGAAAGCCCAACAACACCGGCACCAAGCTGTTCTCGATCTCCGGTCACGTCGAGCGGCCGTGCAACGTCGAGGAGGAGATGGGCATCTCCTTCCGCGAGCTGGTGGAGAAGCACTGCGGCGGCATCCGCGGCGGCTGGGACAACCTCTACGCGGTCATCCCCGGCGGCTCCTCCGTGCCGGTGCTCCCCGAGCACCAGTGCCAGGACCTGTCGATGGACTTCGACACGCTGCGCAACCTCAAGTCCGGCCTCGGCACCGCGGCCGTGATCGTCATGGACAAGTCCACCGACATCGTCCGCGCTATCGCCCGGATCTCGCACTTCTACAAGCACGAGAGCTGCGGCCAGTGCACGCCGTGCCGCGAGGGCACCGGCTGGATGTGGCGCGTGCTGGAGCGCATGGCGGTCGGCCGCGCGGAAAAACGCGAGATCGACATGCTGCTGGAGGTCTCGACCCAGGTCGAAGGCCACACGATCTGCGCGCTCGGCGACGCCGCGGCCTGGCCGGTGCAGGGCCTGATCCGGCACTACCGCCACGAAATCGAAAAGCGCATCGACGACTACGCCGCGAACCCCGCCCCGCGGGACTTCGCCGTGGCGGCGGAGTGAGGGGCGATGTTTCGGTACGCCGCTCTTGTGGGATGCCTCTTTCAAGCTTGGCTTTCGTTGCCAGCGTTTGCGCTTGCGCGGGAGTATTGCTCCGAGAATGGAAGTTCGCGGCTGGTCATTTCTGATGCGATACCTCATGCGGAATACAATGGTAGCTATTGCTACCTGGAAATTCCGAGTTCAATTGAAGGTAATGCGATCATCAAGTGTGATCGGATGCACTTAAAGCTTGTTGTCGAATTTCTGGATGTAAATAGCATTCTGGTAAAGGATGGCGTTGGACTAAATCCCACGCCATTTCAAGATTGCCAGGTGATGCGAGCGTCGCGAAGGGGGACGGGTTTATGACCAAACTCATCGTCGACGGCGCCGAGGTCGATGTCCCGGCCGACTACACCATCCTGCAGGCCTGCGAGGCCGCGGGGGCCGAGATTCCGCGCTTCTGCTTCCATGAGCGGCTGTCGATCGCCGGCAACTGCCGGATGTGCCTCGTCGAGGTGAAGGGCGGACCGCCGAAGCCGGTGGCCTCCTGCGCCATGGGCGTGCGCGACCTGCGTCCCGGCCCGAACGGCGAGCCGCCGGTGGTCTCCACCCGTTCGCCGATGGTGAAGAAGGCGCGCGAGGGGGTGATGGAGTTCCTGCTCATCAACCACCCGCTGGACTGCCCGATCTGCGATCAGGGCGGCGAGTGCGACCTGCAGGACCAGGCCATGGCCTACGGCGTCTCGGGCTCGCGCTTCCACGAGAACAAGCGCGCGGTCGAGGACAAGTACATCGGCCCGCTCGTCAAGACGACGATGACGCGCTGCATCCATTGCACCCGCTGCGTCCGCTTCGTGGCGGAAGTCGCCGGCTGCGCCGAGATCGGCGCCATCGGCCGCGGCGAGGACATGGAGATCACGACCTACTTGGAATCCGCCATGTCGTCGGAGCTTCAGGGCAACGTCATTGACCTCTGCCCGGTCGGCGCGCTGACCTCGAAGCCCTACGCCTTCCAGGCGCGGCCGTGGGAGCTCAGCAAGACCGAGTCGATCGACGTGATGGACGCGCTGGGCTCGGCGATCCGCGTCGACGCCCGCGGCCGCGAGGTCATGCGCATCCTGCCGCGCACGAACGAGGACGTGAACGAGGAGTGGATCTCCGACAAGACCCGCTTCATCTGGGACGGCCTGCGCACCCAGCGGCTCGACCGCCCTTACGTGCGTGAGAACGGTCGCCTCCGGCCGGCCTCCTGGCCCGAGGCGCTCGGCCATGTCGCCGCGAAGATCAAGGCGGCGGACAAGGCCCGCGTGGGCGCGATCGTCGGCGATCTGGCGGCGGTGGAGGAGATCTTCGCGCTTAAGGATCTGTTCGGCCGGCTCGGGGTGATCAACCTCGACTGCCGCCAGGACGGCTCGGCGCTCGATCCCTCGCTCGGCCGCGCGAGCTATCTGTTCAACGCCACCATCGCCGGCGTCGACCAGGCCGACGCGATCCTGCTGATCGGGACCAACCCGCGCCTCGAGGCGCCGGTGCTGAACGCCCGCATCCGCAAGCGCTGGCGCCTCGGCGAGGTCCGCGTCGGTCTCGTGGGCGAGCGCGCGGACCTGACCTACGGCGCCGAGCACCTCGGCGCGGGCACGGGCTCGCTGACCGAGATCGTCGAGGGCAAGAGCGGCTTCGCCGAGATCCTCGCCAAGGCCGCGCGGCCGCTCGTCATCGTCGGCGCCGGCGCGCTGGCGCGGGAAGACGGCCTCGCCGTGCTCGCCGCGGCCTCCAAGTTGGCGTCCGGCGCAAACGTCGCCGCGGGCTGGAACGGCCTGTCGGTGCTGCACGCCGCGGCCTCACGCGTCGGCGCGCTCGACCTCGGCTTCACGCCGGGGCAGGGGGGCAAGACCGCCGCCGAGATGGCGGCGCCCGGCGCGCTCGACGTGGCCTTCCTGCTGGGCGCGGACGAGATCGAGGTCGCTCCCGGCGCCTTCGTGGTCTACCTCGGCACTCACGGCGACCGTGGCGCGCACCGCGCCGACGTCATCCTGCCCGGCGCGGCCTATGTCGAGAAGTCCGGTACCTACGTGAACACCGAAGGCCGCGTGCAGGTCGCGAACCGCGCGACCTTCCCGCCCGGCGAAGGCCGCGAGGACTGGGCGATCCTGCGTGCGCTCTCCGACGCCGTCGGCGCGCGGCTGCCCTACGACTCGCTGCCGCAGCTGCGGGCCGCGCTCTACGCGGCGCATCCGCACTTCGCGGCGGTCGACGAGATCGCCGCCGGCGAGCCGGCGGACCTGTCGGGCCACGCAGGCGGCGCGCTCTCGGGCGACGCCTTCGTCAACGCCGTCGCCGATTTCCACCTGACGAACCCGATCGCGCGCGCTTCGGCCATCATGGCCGAGATGAGCGCGCTCAAGCGCGGGTCGCTCGCGCAGGCGGCGGAGTAAGTCGTGGACACCGTTCTCCAGATCCTGCTGATCCTGCTCCAGAGCGTCGCGCTGCTCGTCGCGCTGCTCGTGTTCATCGCCTACATCCTGCTGGCGGACCGCAAGGTCTGGGCGGCGGTGCAGCTCCGCCGCGGTCCCAACGTGGTCGGACCGTTCGGCCTGTTCCAGTCCTTCGCCGACCTGCTCAAGTTCGTGCTGAAGGAGCCGGTGATCCCGTCCAGCGCGAACAAGGGCGTGTTCCTGCTCGCGCCGCTGGTGACCTGCTTCCTCGCGCTCGGCGCCTGGGCGGTGATCCCGCTCGCGGACGGCTGGGCGATCGCGGATCTCAACGTCGGAATCCTCTATGTGTTCGCGATCTCGTCGCTCGGCGTCTACGGCGTCATCATGGGCGGCTGGGCGTCGAACTCGAAGTACCCGTTCCTCGGCGCCCTGCGCTCGGCCGCGCAGATGGTGTCCTACGAGGTCTCGATCGGCTTCGTGATCATCTGCGTGCTGCTCTGCGTCGGCTCGCTGAACCTCTCCGACATCGTGCGCGCCCAGGACACCGCCGCCGGCGTGTTCGGTTGGTACTGGCTGCCGCTGTTCCCGATGTTCGTGGTGTTCTTCATCTCGGCGCTGGCCGAGACCAACCGGCCGCCGTTCGACCTGCCGGAAGCGGAGTCGGAGCTCGTGGCGGGCTTCATGACCGAGTACGCCTCGACGCCGTACCTGCTGTTCATGCTCGGCGAGTACGTGGCCATCATGACCATGTGCGCGCTGACGACGATCCTGTTCCTCGGCGGCTGGCTGTCGCCGATCCCGTTCGCGCCCTTCACCTGGATTCCCGGCGTGTTCTGGTTCGTCGGGAAGATGTGCCTGGTGTTCTTCATGTTCGCCATGGTGAAGGCCTTCGTGCCGCGCTACCGCTACGACCAGCTGATGCGACTCGGCTGGAAGGTGTTCCTGCCGATCTCGCTCGCGATGGTCGTGATCGTGGCGGCGGTGCTGCAGTTCACGGGGTGGGCGCCGTGACCTTCGTCGGGGGCCTCGTGGGCCTCATGCTGGGGCTGGCGCTCGGCATGCTGTTCGGACGCGTGGCGCTGCCGCGCGTGCTGGAGCAGCAACGGCGCCGCGGCGGCATCCGGCGGCCGGACCTGCTCGAGGGCCCGACCCGGCAAGTCTACGCCATCGTGTTTCCGGGCCTGTTCGCGGTCGGGGGCGCCGTCGGCGGGGCGGCGCTCGGCGGATATCTCGGCGGATGACGCCGGGACTGGCCGGCGCCGTTCTGGGAGCGGCCGTCGGCGCGTTGCTGGGCTGGCTCGGCGCGAAGGCGATCAACGCCGGGGTCGACCGGCAGATCGAGACGGCGTCCCCCGAGGACGCCAGGAAGTTCACGACGATCCGCCGGCTCGCCGGTCCGATCGTCATCGTCACGACGATCGTGGAGATCGCGGTCGTGGGCTACGTGGCGGCGGAATTGCTGGCGGGCTGATGACGGCTCGCAAACGAAACGAGGGTTGAGATGCGGCTCGATCAAGCGGCCCGCTCGCTGTTCCTGAAGGAGTTCGTGTCGGCGTTTTTTCTGTCGATGCGCTACTTCTTCCGGCCGAAGGCGACCATCAACTACCCCTTCGAGAAGGGCGCGATCTCGCCGCGCTTCCGGGGAGAGCACGTCCTGCGCCGCTATCCCAACGGCGAGGAGCGCTGCATCGCGTGCAAGCTGTGCGAGGCGATCTGCCCGGCGCAGGCCATCACGATCGAGGCCGGCCCGCGCCGCAACGACGGCACGCGCCGCACGACCCGCTACGACATCGACATGGTGAAGTGCATCTACTGCGGCTTCTGCCAGGAGGCCTGCCCGGTGGACGCGATCGTCGAGGGTCCGAATTTCGAGTTCGCGACCGAGACCCGCGAGGAGCTCTACTACGACAAGGAGCGCCTGCTCGCGAACGGCGACCGCTGGGAGCGCGAGATCGCGCGCCGCATCGCGCTCGACGCGCCGTACCGGTGAGGCGACCGATGCCGACCCGTCGCTCTGATCTTCCGCGCAAGGAATTCCGCGCATGAGTATGGCCGCGCTGTTCTTTTACCTGTTCGCGGGCGTCGCCGTCGCATCTGCGTTCATGGTGATTTCGTCAAAGAATCCCGTGCATTCGGTGCTTTTCCTCATCCTCGCCTTCGTGAACGCGGCCGGCCTGTTCGTTCTCATGGGCGCCGAGTTCCTGGCGATGATCCTGGTCGTGGTCTACGTCGGCGCCGTCGCGGTGCTGTTCATGTTCGTGACCATGATGCTGGACGTGGACTTCGCCGAGCTGCGCGACGGCTTCCTGCAGTACCTGCCGATCGGCGCGCTGGTGGGGCTGATCGTGCTGGTCGAGCTGGTGCTGGTGGTCGGGACCTGGGGCGTCGGCGGCGCGCCGCACACGGTGGTCGCGAAGGCGCCGATCCCGACCGACGTCACCAACGCCGAGGCGCTCGGCCGCGTGCTCTACACCGACCACCTGCTGCTGTTCCAGGCCGCCGGCCTCGTGCTGCTGACCGCCATGATCGGCGCGATCGTGCTGACGCTGCGCGAGCGCCGCGTCGGCGTGAAGCGCCAGGACATCGCCGCCCAGGTCGCCCGCAGTCCCGCGACCGCGATCGAGGTCGTCAAGGTGCGCCCGGGCCAGGGCCTTTCGGAGACGGGGGTCTGACCATGGCGATCGCGCTCGGACATTACCTCACGGTCGCGGCGATCCTGTTCACGCTCGGCGTGCTCGGCATCTTCCTGAACCGCAAGAACGTCATCGTCATCCTGATGTCGATCGAGCTGATCCTGCTTGGCGTCAACATCAACCTGGTGGCGTTCTCCACGCACATCGGCGATCTCAAGGGCCAGGTGTTCGCGCTGTTCGTGCTCACCGTCGCGGCCGCCGAGGCCGCCATCGGCCTCGCGATCCTCGTCGTCTACTTCCGCAACCGCGGCACGATCGCGGTCGAAGACATCAACCGGATGAAGGGGTGAGGGGCTTTTAAGCCTCCGACAGACCGCTGATGTACCATCTGATCGTCTTTCTCCCCCTTCTCGGCGCGATCCTCGCAGGGATCGTCGCGCTCGCGGGCGCGCGCCGGCGCAACCCCGGCGCGGTCGGCCCCCTCGATGCGTTCCACCACGCGCACGACCATGGCCACGCCGGCCATCACGACGCGCAGGCGCATGACTCTCACGCCCATGACGCGCATGGCCACGACGACCACGGGCATGACGACCACGGCCACGGCCCGGTCGAGCCGGCGGCGCAGGGCTCGCGGCTCGCGGAGCTGATCACGACCGGCCTGCTGATGGTGTCGGCGGCGCTGTCGTGGATCGCCTTCATCGACGTCGGCCTGTCGGGCAACGACGCGCACGTCACCGTGCTGCGCTGGATCACCTCGGGCAGCCTCGCGATCGACTGGGCGTTCCGCGTCGACACGCTGACGGCGGTGATGCTTGTCGTCGTCACCTCGGTGTCGGCGCTCGTGCACCTCTATTCGATCGGCTACATGCACGAGGATCCGCACCGTCCGCGGTTCTTCGGCTACCTCTCGCTCTTCACCTTCATGATGCTCATGCTGGTGACGGCGGACAATCTCGTGCAGCTGTTCTTCGGCTGGGAGGGCGTCGGCCTCGCGAGCTACCTGCTGATCGGCTTCTGGTACCAGAAGCCCTCCGCCAACGCCGCCGCCATCAAGGCCTTCGTGGTCAACCGCGTCGGCGACTTCGGCTTCCTGCTCGGCATCTTCGCGACCTACGTCATCTTCGACAGCGTGCAGTTCGCGACCATCTTCGCCGACGCGCCGGGCGCCGCGGAGAAGACGATCCACTTCCTCGGCCACGACTGGCACGCGCTCACCGTCATCTGCCTGCTGCTGTTCATGGGCGCGATGGGCAAGTCGGCCCAGCTCGGCCTGCACACCTGGCTGCCGGACGCGATGGAGGGCCCGACGCCGGTCTCAGCGCTGATCCACGCCGCCACCATGGTGACGGCGGGCATCGTGCTCGTTGCGCGCATGTCCCCGCTGTTCGAGCACGCGCCGGACGCGCTGACCGTGGTGACGATCGTCGGCGCGACGACCGCGATCTTCGCGGCGACGGTCGGTCTGGTCCAGAACGACATCAAGCGCGTCATCGCCTATTCGACCTGCTCGCAGCTCGGCTACATGTTCGTGGCGCTCGGGGTCGGGGCCTATGGCGTCGCGGTGTTCCACCTCTTCACCCACGCCTTCTTCAAGGCGCTGCTGTTCCTCGGCAGCGGCTCGGTCATCCACGCGATGCACCACGAGCAGGACATGCGGAAGATGGGCGGCCTGCGCCGGCTGATCCCGCTGACCTACTGGATGATGGTGATCGGCACGCTGGCGCTGACCGGCTTCCCGCTGACCGCCGGCTACTTCTCGAAGGACGCCGTGATCGAGGCCGCCTACGCCGCGCACACCAGCGCGGGCCTCTACGCCTTCACGCTGACCGTGCTCGCGGCGCTGCTGACCTCGTTCTACTCCTGGCGCCTGATCTTCCTGACGTTCCACGGCGAGCCGCGGGCGTCGCTCGAGACCATGAGCCACGTGCAGGAGAGCCCGCGCTTCATGACGGTGCCGCTGCTGGTGCTCGCCATCGGCGCGCTGTTCGCCGGCCTCGTGTTCAAGTCGCGCTTCATCGGCGAGAAGTACGACGACTTCTGGAACGGCGCGCTGTTCACCGGCGAGCACAACGAGATCCTGCACCACATGCACGAGGTTCCGGCCTGGGTGGTGTACTCGCCGTTCGTGATGATGGTGGTCGGCTTCTCCGTGGCCTGGCTGTTCTACGTGAAGAGCCCCGGCATCCCGGCGGCGCTCGCGCGCCGGCACGAGCTGATCTACCAGTTCCTGCTCAACAAGTGGTACTTCGACGAGCTCTACGACCTGATCTTCGTGCGCCCTGCCAAGTGGATCGGCCGCTTCCTCTGGAAGACCGGCGACGGGCGGATCATCGACGGGCTCGGCCCGGACGGGATCTCGGCCCGCGTGATCGACGTCACCAACCGCGTCGTCCGCCTGCAGACCGGCTACGTCTACCACTACGCCTTCGCGATGCTCATCGGCGTCGCGGCCCTCTTCACCTGGTTCCTGATGCGGGGGCTGTGAGGCTATGACCGGCTGGCCCATCCTTTCGCTGCTGACGTTCCTGCCGCTGGTCGGCGTCTTCTTCCTGCTGATGATCCGCGGGACGGACGAGGCGAGCCTGCGCAACGTCAAGCACGTCGCGCTCTGGACGACGGTGCTGAACTTCGTCGTCTCACTCGTGCTGTGGGCGAAGTTCGATCTCGCCGAGCCCGGCTTCCAGTTCGTCGAGCAGGCCGAATGGCTCGGCTCCTCGATCAACTACAAGCTCGGCGTGGACGGCATCTCGGCGCCCTTCGTGGTGCTGACGGCCTTCCTGATGCCGTTCTGCATCCTGGCGTCCTGGACCTCCATCACCCACCGGGTGAAGGAGTACATGATCGCCTTCCTCGTGCTCGAAACGCTGATGATCGGCGTGTTCTCCGCGCTCGACCTCGTGCTGTTCTACCTGTTCTTCGAAGCCGGCCTGATCCCGATGTTCCTCATCATCGGCATCTGGGGCGGCAAGCGCCGGGTCTACGCTAGCTTCAAGTTCTTCCTCTACACGCTGCTCGGCTCGCTGCTGATGCTCGTCGGCATCCTCGCGATGTACGGGACCGCCGGCACCACTGACATCGTGGCGCTGCTCGCCTACAAGTTCTCGCCCGAGATGCAGACCTGGCTGTGGCTCGGCTTCTTCGCCTCCTTCGCGGTGAAGATGCCGATGTGGCCGGTCCACACCTGGCTGCCGGACGCGCACGTGGAGGCGCCGACCGCGGGCTCGGTCATCCTGGCCGGCATCCTGCTGAAGATGGGCGGCTACGGCTTCCTGCGGTTCTCGCTGCCGATGTTCCCGCTGGCGAGCGAGTACTTCGCGCCCTTCGTGTTCACGCTGTCCGTCGTCGCGATCGTCTACACCTCGCTGGTCGCGCTGATGCAGGAGGACGTGAAGAAGCTGATCGCCTACTCCTCGGTCGCGCACATGGGCTTCGTCACCATGGGCATCTTCGCGCTGAACGAGCAGGGCGTGCAGGGCGCGGTGTTCCAGATGATCAGCCACGGCGTGGTGTCGGGCGCGCTGTTCCTCTGCGTCGGCGTGGTCTACGACCGGCTGCACACCCGCGAGATCAAGGCCTTCGGCGGCCTCGTGAACCGCATGCCGTGGTACGCCGCGGCCTTCCTCGTCTTCACCATGGCGAACGTCGGCCTGCCCGGCACCTCCGGCTTCGTGGGCGAGTTCCTCACGCTGATGGGCTCGTTCCGGGCCAACACCTGGGTCGCGCTGATCGCCACCACGGGCGTGATCCTGTCGGCCGGCTACGCCCTCTGGCTCTACCGCCGCGTCGTGCTCGGCGCGCTGGAAAAGCCGGACCTGGCGGGCATCCCGGACCTGTCGCGTCGGGAGATCGTGCTGCTCGCGCCGCTGGTGGTCCTGACCATCCTGTTCGGCGTGTGGCCGGCGCCGGTGATCGACTTCTCCGCCGCCTCCATCGGCGGCCTGCTCCAGCAGACCACCGCCGCCATCGAGAGCGCCGGCAAGGCCGCCGCGCTGGTGGGGCAGTGATGCGGCGTCGGATGCGCGACGGCGCGGTCATCTCCTCCACGTCATGCCCGCGCCTTCGCGGGGGTATCCGCGACTTCGGGCGCCGCCTGACGTCCACCTCGTGGATACCCGGCTTCGCCGGGCATGACGGCGTGCGCGTCGCGACGCGCCAGCGAAACTTCGATCGAGGCTGCTGACCACCATGGACGCCACAGCTTTCCCCGCCCTTGCGCCTGCGCTGCCGGAGATCATCCTCGCGGTCGGGTCGCTCGCGCTCGTGCTCATCGGCGCCGTCATGGGCGATCGTTCGACGCAGCTGATCAACGGCCTTGCGCTGGCGTTGCTGGCGGCGGCCGGCGTCGCCGTGGTCGTTGCGCCGGACGCCGTCACCTTCGGCGGCAGCTTCGTGCTGGACGGCTTCGCGCGGTTCATGAAGATCGTCGCCTTCATCGGCGCCTACGCGGCGCTGCTGCTCTCGTTCGACTACATGGAGCGGCTCAAGTTCGCCCGCTTCGAATACGCCATCCTGGTGGTGCTCTCGACGCTCGGCATGGCGCTGATGATCTCGGCGCACGACCTGATCGCGCTCTACCTCGGCCTCGAGCTGCAGAGCCTCGCGCTCTACGTGATCGCCGCCATCAACCGCGACGACGAGCGCTCCACCGAGGCCGGCCTCAAGTACTTCGTGCTCGGCGCGCTGTCGTCCGGCATGCTGCTCTACGGCGCGTCGCTGGTCTATGGCTACACCGGCGCGGTCGGCTTCGCCGACATCGCGGAGGCGCTGAAAGGCGGCGAGGCGTCGCTTGGGCTGATCTTCGGCGTGGTGTTCCTGATCTCGGGCTTCGCGTTCAAGGTCTCCGCGGTGCCGTTCCACATGTGGACGCCGGACGTCTACGAGGGCGCGCCGACGCCGATCACCGCCTTCTTCGCCTCCGCCACCAAGGTCGCCGGCATGGCGATGTTCGTGCGCGTGATCATGGAGGCGTTCCCCTCCGTCACGAGCGAGTGGCGGCAGGTGGTGGTGTTCGTGGCGCTCGCCTCGATGGCGCTCGGCTCCTTCGCGGCGATCGGCCAGAAGAACCTCAAGCGCCTGATGGCCTACTCTTCGATCGGCCACATGGGCTACGCGCTGGTGGGCCTCGCCGCCGGCACGCCCGAGGGCGTCCGCGGCGTCATGATCTACCTTGCGATCTACGTCGCCATGACGCTCGGCGCCTTCGCCTGCATCCTCTCCATGCGGCTCAAGGACGGAACCTACGTCGAGAGCATCTCCGACCTCGCAGGGCTGTCGCGCACCAAGCCGGCCATGGCCTTCGTGCTGGCGATGATCCTGTTCTCGCTCGCCGGCATCCCGCCGCTCGCCGGCTTCTTCGCGAAGTTCTACGTATTCTATGCCGCAGTGAACGCGGGGCTCTACCCGCTCGCGGTCGCAGGCTTCGTGCTCTCGGTTGTGGGCGCGTTCTACTACCTGCGCATCGTCAAGATCATCTACTTCGACGAGCCGACGGTGGCCTTCGAGCCGATGAGCTTCGGCGGCAAGGCTGTGCTGACCATCGCGGGCGGCTTCACGCTGCTTTACTTCGTCTACCCCGGCCCGCTAACCGCCGCCGCCGGCGCCGCGGCGCAGTCGCTGTTCTGAGGTGAGAGCTGAGCCCTCGCCTGTCGCGCCGGGAGGCCGCGAGGTGACGATGGAGCTGGTCGCGCTGGCTTACGACGGACAGGCGCGCGTCTGGCAGCATGTCGTCTGGGTGCAGAGCGTGCTGAGCTTCCAGGCGGCGCTCAGCCTGCTTGGGCTAGCTTTCACGGGGCCGAGGTTCCGCGTCGCTGCGAGAGTTCTCGTCGTCGCGGCCTTCCTATCGCTCTCGCTTTTCAATCCGATCACGGGCTTTGAACCGACCGTTCCGGGACGGTCCGATCTTCTCTGGAACGCGTTCGTTTTTGCGCCGAGCCTTCTGGCGATAGCGAGCGCCGGCTTGGCTCTTCGTGATGGCGCCGCCGGCTGGGCGCGGGCGCTACTCCTCGTCATCGCCGCCGTCCTGTTCGCCGGCAACGCGTTGCTCGTTCCGGGTTGGGTCGAGGCGGCGAACTAGTGACCTTCGCCCTGGGCCCCCGCGCAATCTCCGCCGGCCAAGCGCTGCACGCCTACGACACGGTCGGCTCCACCAACGCCGAGGCGCTGGCGCTCGCCCGCGAGGGCCGCGGCCCGGCCTGGGTCGTGGCGCGGGCCCAGACGGCGGGGCGCGGGCGGCGGGGGAGGGCGTGGTCCACGGGGCGCGGGAATCTGGCGGCGAGCTTCGGCGCGACGCTTGGCGTTCCCGCCCAGACGGCCGCCACGCTCGGATTCGTGGCGGGTCTCGCGCTGGAGCAGGCGCTGCGCGCCGTCGCGCCCTCGCTGGGCTCTCCCACCACACGGCCCGAGCTCAAATGGCCGAACGACGTGATCGTCGACGGCGCGAAGCTCGCGGGGATCCTGCTCGAGGCCGACACGTCGGCGCCGGGACGGGTCGCGATCGCGGTCGGGATCGGCGTCAACGTGGCGTCCGCGCCCGAGGGCTTGCCCTATCCGGCGGCCTCGCTTACGGCCCGGGGCGACGACACGACGGCCGAGCAGCTCTTCGTCGCGTTGACGGACGCCTTCGCGACGTGGTTCGACACATGGGACGACGGGCGCGGCTTCGCGCAGGTGCGCAAAGGCTGGATGGCGCGCGCGGCGGGCCTGGGATCGACGGTGACCGTCGATCTGGGCGCCCGCATTGCGCGCGGCGTGTTCGAAAAGATCGATGACGACGGCCGCCTCGTGCTACGAGGCGCAGATGGAACGCTTGTCACAGTAAGTGCTGGCGAGGTTTGCTTCGGAACCGCAGCGACGGTCCGGGAATAAGGGCGGGAATGGCGCAGGATCTGGTTTTCGTTCCCCTCGGCGGCGTCGGGGAGATAGGCATGAATGCCGGCCTCTACGGCTTCGGCGAGGGTCGCAAGCGGCGTTGGCTGATGGTCGACTGCGGCGTCACCTTCGGCGATCAGGTCACGACGCCCGGCGTCGACCTGATCATGCCGGACATCCGCTTCGCCAAGGCGCAGGGCGGGGCGCTCGAGGCGATCATCCTCACCCACGCCCATGAGGACCACTACGGCGCGCTGCTCGACCTCTGGCCGCAGCTGAAGTGCCCGGTCTACGCCACGCCCTTCGCGGCCGGCCTCCTGGCCGCCAAGCGCTCCGCCGAGCGCGACGCCCCGAAGATCGACGTGCGCGTGGTGGCCGAAGGCTCGCGCTTCCCCATCGGGCCGTTCGACGTCGAGCTGATCTCCGTCGCGCACTCGATCCCGGAATCGACCGCGCTCGCGATCCGCACGCCGGCCGGCACGGTGGTCCACACCGGCGACTGGAAGATCGACCGCACGCCCGTGCTCGGCCGTCCCACCGACGAGGCGCGGTTCCGCGCCATCGGCGAGGAGGGCGTCGCCGCGATCGTCGGCGATTCGACCAACGCCCTGCGCGAAGGCATCTCGCGGTCCGAGTCCGAGGTCGCGGAGAGCCTCGCCGGCCTGATCAAGTCCGCGCCCGGCCGCGTCGCCGTCACCACCTTCGCCTCCAACGTCGGCCGCCTGCGCGCGGTCGCCGACGCGGCGCTCGCCGCCGACCGCCAGGTTGTGCTGGTCGGCCGCGCCATGGCGCGCGCCACCGACGTCGCCCGTGAGCTCGGCTATCTCGAGGGCGTTCCCGACTTCCTAAGCCCCGACGCCTTCGGCTACCTGCCGCGCAACAAGGTCGTCGCGCTCATGACCGGCAGCCAGGGCGAGCCGCGCGCGGCCCTCGCCCGCGTCGCCGAGGGCGACCACCCGGAGGTCACGTTGGCCAAGGGCGACCGGGTGATCTTCTCCTCGCGCGCCATCCCCGGCAACGAGAAGGCGGTCGGCCGCATCATCAACAAACTCGTCGAGGGCGGCGCGGACGTCATCACCGACCGCACCCACTTCGTCCACGTCTCCGGCCATCCCCGGCAGGAGGAGCTCGCCATGCTCTACGGCTGGATCAAGCCGCAGGCGCTGGTGCCGGTGCACGGCGAAGAGGTCCACCTCGACGGCCACGCGGAGTTCGCGAAGTCTGTCGGCGTGCCGAAGGTCGTGCGGGTCCGCAACGGCGACATCGTGCGGCTCGCCGGCGGCCCGGTCGAGATCGTCGACAACGTCCCCACCGGGCGGATGCTCAAGGACGGCCGCGTGATGATCTACGCGACCGAGCAGACCATTCCCGAGCGCCGCAAGCTCGCCTTCGCGGGCGTTGTGTCGATCGCGGTCGGCTTCAACGAGCGCGGCGAAGTGGCGGGCGAGGTCTCGATCCGCTTCACCGGCCTGCCGCCGCGCGACGACGAGGGCACCCTGATGCCCGAGGTGCTGCGCGACACGGTGCTGGACTGTCTCGACGGCCTGTCGCGCCAGAAGCGCCGCGACGCCGGCCTGGTCGAGAAGGCGATCGAGCGCGCCGTCCGCGGCGAGCTGCAGACCGTATGGGGCAAAAAGCCAATATGCCACGTCAGCGTGGTGGGGGTATGAGCGGGCGCTAGGGAGCGTTTGCGCCACGCGCGTCATCCCGGCCGAAGCGTGAGCGGAGAGCCGGGATCGACCGCCGGCGCGTGACGCTTGATCCTGATCACGAATCCCGGCTGTTCGCGGCTCCGCCGCGTCCCCGGGACGACGGAGCGAAGCAGATGATCGGCCGCCTGAACCACGTCGCCATCGCCGTGCCGGACCTCGAGGCCGCGACCGCGGTCTACCGCGACACGCTGGGCGCGACGGTGACGCCCGCCGCCGACGAGCCCGACCACGGCGTGACGGTGGTGTTCATCGAACTGCCCAACACCAAGATCGAGCTGCTCGCCCCGCTCGGCGAGAACTCGCCGATCCAGGCCTTCCTCGACCGCGCGCCCGCCGGCGGCATCCACCACGTCTGCTACGAGGTGGATGACATTCTGGTCGCCCGCGATCAGCTGAAGGCCAAGGGCGCGCGCGTGCTGGGCTCCGGCGAGCCGAAGATCGGCGCCCACGGCAAGCCGGTGCTGTTCCTCCATCCGAAGGACATGCTGGGCACCCTGGTGGAGCTCGAGCAGGCGTGATCTTCCCGCTGGTCAGCTGGGCGGCGATCTACTTCGTGATCTGGTGGATCACGCTGTTCGCGATCCTGCCGTTCGGCATGCGCACCCAGCTCGACGCCGGCGAGGTGATCCCCGGCACCGAACCCAGCGCCCCGATCCGACCCCGCGGCTGGCGCATCATCGGCCTCACCACGCTTGCCGCCACCGGCGTGTTCCTGTTCGTGTTCTGGCTGCTGACCCAAAACCATTTCACGCTCGACGACGTGCCGTTCTTCCCCAAGTTCGAGCAGGTTTAGGACGCGTCTCCTCGCGACCGGAGACGCGTGGCGGTGCGATGGTCCGGCCCGCCCGAGACTGTGGTCCTCCGGCTTGACCTGAGGATCCCTCTCCGACGTCGGCGGAGCGAGACTGTTGACCTTGAAGATAACGCTCGCCGTTGTGGTCCCCCTCTCCCCCTGCGGGAGAGGGTAAGGGTGAGGGGTCGTCCGGGACGCCCTCGTCGGCGTTCAGGATGTTCCGGACGACCCCTCATCCGGCGCTGCGCGCCACCTTCTCCCGCAAGGGGAGAAGGGAAGGCCCGCGCGTTGCTTTTCTGACCCCTCTCCTCCGGCTCGACCGGAGGGGTCATCTTGGACGCAGCGCTCGACGCCGGACGTGGATGGTCCGGTCAAGCCGGATCATGACGGCGTTGCGCGGGCTGTCGTCGGTGCAGGGATCGGGCGTTCTGAGCCATGACGGCGCGTTCGGCGTCGAGGCCGCCGCGCGCCCGGCCGCCACCCGCGCAAATAAAAAAAGCAGAGCCTGCGCCCTGCTTTTTTGGAGTTTCTCTTCCGAGCCCGTTCTAGGTCGACGCGCCGCGAGCGGTGCGGGACTTCGGCGCTTGTCGACCGTTTAACGCGTCGAAGACGCGATGAACGGACATCCTCCCAAGACTTGGACCGCTGTTTGGCCCAGCGTGGCAACGTCGCCGGGCGGCCCTTTGTTATGTCGAGACCGTAGCGCGCCTGCGACGGGTTGTCACCTATTTGTGCATCTGGCGCCGAAAAAAAGAGCCAAAAGTTCGCGGTCCGAAATCCGGTGCGCGCGCGCTCGGAAATCAACGAAATCGGCGGAGAGGGCGACGCGGCGACGTCGCGGCTTGTGTTTTGCGGGGGCATCGGGTTTCGTTCCGGCCGTCGCGCGGGCGTGCGATTTGCCGCTTCGCCCGCGTCCTCTCCCGGAGCCGTCGGACGTCATGCGCCTCAGCCGTTACTTCATGCCCATCCTGCGCGACGCGCCCAAGGAGGCGGAGATCGTCTCCCACCGCCTGATGCTGCGGGCGGGAATGATCCGGCAGGAGGCCGCCGGCATCTACGCCTGGCTGCCGCTCGGGTTGAAGGTCCTGAACAACATCTGCCACGTGATCCGCGAGGAGCAGGACCGGGCCGGCGCGATCGAGCTGATGATGCCCACCATCCAGCTCGCCGATCTGTGGCGCGAAAGCGGGCGCTACGACGCCTACGGCAAGGAGATGCTGCGCATCAAGGACCGGCACGACCGGGAGATGCTGTACGGTCCGACCAACGAGGAGATGATCACCGAGATCTTCCGGTCGAGCGTGCGCTCCTACAAGGACCTGCCGAAGAACCTCTACCATATCCAGTGGAAGTTCCGGGACGAGGTGCGGCCCCGCTTCGGCGTGATGCGCTCGCGCGAGTTCCTGATGAAGGACGCCTACTCCTTCGACCTGGACAAGGAGGCCGCCCGCACCTCCTACAACCGCATGTTCACGGCCTACCTCCGCACCTTTGCGCGGCTCGGCCTGAAGGCGATCCCGATGGCGGCCGACACCGGCCCGATCGGCGGCGACCTCTCCCACGAGTTCATCATCCTGGCGAAAACCGGCGAGAGCGCCGTGTTCTGCCATGAGGATTATCTGAGCTTCGACACGCCGGGCCTCGACGTCGACTTCGACGACGCGGCGGGCCTGCAGGCGATCGTGGACAAGTGGACGAGCCTCTACGCCGCCACCGAGGAGATGCACGACGAGGCGAAGTTCGCCGAGACGCCGGAGGCGAGCCGGCTTTCGGCCCGCGGCATCGAGGTCGGCCACATCTTCTACTTCGGAACGAAATACTCCGAGCCCATGGGCGCCAAGGTCACCGGCCCCGACGGCAAGGACGTTCCCGTCCACATGGGCTCCTACGGCATCGGCCCGTCGCGGCTCGCCGCCGCGATCATCGAGGCCGGCCATGACGACGCCGGAATCATCTGGCCGGATACGGTCGCGCCGTTCAAGGTCGGGCTCGTGAACCTCAAGCCCGGCGATTCGAACTGCGACGCGGCCTGCGAAGACCTCTACGCCAAGCTCAAAGGGCAGGGCATCGACGTGCTCTACGACGACACCGACGACCGGGCCGGCGCGAAGTTCGCGACCATGGACCTCATCGGCCTGCCCTGGCGCCTCGTCGTCGGGCCGAAGGGCCTTGCGAACGGCGTGGTGGAGCTGAAGCGCCGCGGCCCGGGCGCGCCCGAGCAGCTGAGCGTCGACGCCGCCCTCAACGCGCTGACCGCGAGCTGACGCCCCGGATGACGGACGCCCGCGACGCCGCCGACGGAGCCGCGCCCGGCGCGACGCGGCCCTTCGCCCGTTTCGAGTGGCTGATCGCGGGACGCTATCTCCGCGCCCGCCGCCGCGAGGGCTTCATCTCGGTCATCGCGGGCTTCTCCTTCCTCGGCATCACGCTTGGCGTCGCAACCCTGATCATCGTGATGGCGGTGATGAACGGCTTCCGCACCGAGCTCATGTCCAAGATCCTCGGCATCAACGGCCACGCCGTGGTGCAGCCCATCGACGGGCCTCTGACGGACTACCTCGCGCTGGCCGACCGGCTGGGGAAGGTCGACGGCGTGAAGTACGTCATTCCCCAGGTGGAGGGGCAGGCGCTGGTGTCGTCGCCCTCCGCGTCGGGCGGCGTGCTGGTGCGGGGCGTGCGCGCGCAGGAGCTGGGCAAGCTGCCGCTGGTCTCGCGCACCATCCGCGAGGGCACGCTGGAAGGCTTCGACGACGGGGAGGGGCTGCTGATCGGCCGCCGCCTCGCGGAGCAGCTCGGCGTGCGCGCCGGCGACACCATCTCGCTCGTCACCCCGCGCGGCGCGGTAACGCCCATGGGCGTGACGCCGCGCATCAAGGGCTACCGCGTGGCGGCGATCTTCGAGATCGGCATGTCGGAGTACGACGCGGCCATCGTCTTCATGCCGCTCGCCGAGGCGCAGGCCTATTTCAACCGCGAGGACGACGTCTCCTCGATGGAGATCTACCTCGACGACCCCGACGCCATCGACAAGGTCAAGCCCGAGCTGCAGGCCGCCGCCGGCCGCGCCGTCTACCTGCTGGACTGGCGCGACCGCAACAAGACCTTCTTCTCGGCGCTGGAGGTGGAGCGGAACGTGATGTTCCTGATCCTCACGCTGATCGTGCTGGTGGCCGCGCTCAACATCATCTCCGGCCTGATCATGCTGGTGAAGGACAAGGGGCGTGACATCGCGATCCTGCGCACCATGGGCGCGACCAGCGGGTCGGTGATGCGGATATTCCTGATCACGGGGGCCAGCATCGGCGTGGTCGGCACGCTGGCGGGATTCGCCCTCGGCATGATCGTGTGCGTGAACATCGAGGCCATCCGCGCCTTCATGGCCTATCTCACCGGGACCGAGCTGTTCGCGCCCGAGGTCTATTTCCTCAGCCAGCTGCCGGCGGACCCCAACCTGCGCGAGACCGCGACCGTGGTGCTGATGGCGCTCGCGCTGTCGGTGCTCGCCACGCTGTATCCCTCCTGGCGCGCGGCCAAGCTCGATCCCGTTGAGGCGCTGCGCTACGAATGAGCGACGTCGACACCCACACCGATCCGCAGGACGACGGCGGCCCCGGGGGGGCCTATGAGGAGCGCCCGCCGCTGCTGGTGCTCGACGGCGTCGTGCGGCGCTACCGCCAGGGCGAGGCGACCCTCGAGGTGCTGGCCGGCGCCTCGATGGTGATGAACGCGGGCGAATCGATCGCGCTGATCGCGCCCTCGGGCACGGGCAAGTCGACGCTGCTGCACGTCGCCGGACTGCTGGAGCGTCCGGACAGCGGCGAGGTCTTCCTCGACGGCGAGCCGACCTCGGGCCTGTCCGACGACGCCCGCACCGCGATCCGCCGTAACCAGATCGGCTTCGTCTACCAGTTCCACCACCTGCTGCCGGAGTTCTCCGCGCTCGAGAATGTGGTGATGCCGCAGCTGATCCGCGGCCTCGCCCCCGCCGAGGCGAAGAGCCGGGCGGAAGATCTGCTCGGCTACCTCGGGCTCGGCAAACGCCTGACGCACCGCCCGGCGGAGCTCTCCGGCGGCGAGCAGCAGCGCGTCGCGATCGCCCGCGCCGTCGCCAACGCGCCGCGCCTGCTGTTCGCGGACGAACCGACCGGCAACCTCGACCCGACCACCTCGGCGCACGTGTTCCAGACGCTGACGGCGCTCGCCCGCGCCTCGGGCCTCTCCGCCATGGTCGCGACCCACAATCTCGACCTCGCCGCGACGCTCGACCGCCGCGTGACCCTGCGCGACGGGGTGCTGGTCGAAGTCTGAGGCGTTAAGCGGGCGCGGCCCACGCGCAGGTTTCGCGACGGCCAGCGTTTGGGTCGAGAGGCTCGCGCGTCGGGCCTGTCGAACGAGCGCGGGACCTCCTCATGCTGAGGCGCCCGACTTGGCGAGCGTCTCGGGTCGCGCTTCAGCTCCGATCCACAGGCGAGCTGGCCGCCGTGCGCTCAGTTTGACGTCCGCGCGCCCCTGCGGGTTAACCTGCGGCCGGGCGTTTCGCCCTCTTCCTTAACCACCCCGACCGCCGGCTCCCCAAGGCTGTGCGAAAGCGCTTGACCTGCTGTGGAGAAGAAACAAAATAGGAACATAACAAGTCCAGAACGGGAGTACGTCATGGACCGGACCGGCGGTTGGAACTTGGTGCTAGGGATAGTAGGCGGCGCGATCGAGCTCGGCTCCGTCATGGCCTTCTTCGGCGCGCTGGTGCTTTGGGCGGACGCCTTCGGAGCGGTCTGACGGGGAGGGCGGCCTGGCCCTGGCCTGTGGAGACCTTCGCCTCCCGGGGCGCGCCGGCGATCGCGTCGGAGTAGGATGAGCGCGACGACATGAGGGGAGGCGCGCGATGGCCGACGGCGGACTGAAGGGCGATCTCGGCTTCGTCCATCTTCATGTGCGCTCGTCCTTCTCGCTGCTCGAAGGCGCGCTGACGGTCGCGAAGATCGCCGCCGCGGCGAAGGCCGACCACATGCCGGCGATCGCGCTCACCGACGACAACCTGTTCGGCGCGCTGGAGTTTTCCGAGAAGCTCTCGTCAGCCGGCGTGCAGCCGATCATCGGCATGGCGCTCGACGTCGAGTTCGGCGACCGCGAGGAGCGCTCCGGTCGTCCGATGAAGGACGCCGGCCGGCCGCTCATCGTGCTGCTGGCGCGCTCTGAGGCCGGCTATCGCAACCTGATGGCGCTCGGCAGCCGCGCCTTCCTCGAAAGCGACGTCAACGAAGGCCCGCACGCGACCCTCGCCATGCTGGAGGCGCACCGCGACGGGCTGATCGCGCTGAGCGGCGGCCCCGAAGGCCCTGTGGACCGCATGCTGCTGGAAGGCGCCGACGACGTCGCCGCGGCGCGGTTGCAGACGCTGGCGGCGCTCTACGGCGACGGCCTCTACGTCGAGCTCCAGCGCCACGGCACCGCGAACGAGCGGGCGGTGGAAGGGGCGCTGGTCGACCTCGCCTACGCCCAAGGGATTCCGATCGTCGCGACCAACGGCGCGCGCTTTGCGGAACGCAGCGATCACGAGGCCCATGACGCGCTGATCTGTCTCGCCGAAGGCCGCGTTCTGGCGGAGAGCGAGCGTCGCCAGTTCACGGCCGACCACAACCTGAAGTCCCGCGCGGAGATGGTGCGGCTGTTCGCCGATCTGCCGGAGGCGACCGCCAACACCGTCGAGATCGCGCGGCGCTGCGCCTATCGCCCGCGCACCATGAAGCCGATCCTGCCGCGTTTCACGGTCGGCGACGGCGTCGTGGACGAGGCAGCCGAACTCCGGCGACAAGCGGTCGACGGCCTCGCCGCCCGCCTCGCGGCACATGGCCCAGCGCCGGAGCTCGACGTCGCGACCTACGAGCGCCGGCTCGACTTCGAGCTCGGCGTCATCGAGCGCATGAAGTTTCCGGGCTACTTCCTGATCGTCGCCGACTTCATCAAGTGGGCCAAGGACCAGGGCATCCCGGTCGGGCCCGGCCGCGGATCGGGCGCAGGTTCGCTCGTCGCCTATTCCCTCACCATCACCGACCTCGACCCGCTCAGGTTCGGCCTGCTGTTCGAGCGCTTCCTGAATCCCGAGCGCGTGTCGATGCCGGACTTCGACATCGACTTTTGCCAGGACCGCCGCGAAGAGGTGATCCGCTACGTCCAGGCGCGCTACGGCCTCGACCGCGTCGCGCAGATCATCACCTTCGGCACCCTGCAGGCCCGCGGCGTGATGCGAGACGTCGGCCGCGTGCTGGAAATGCCCTACGGTCAGATCGACAAGCTCTGCAAGCTCGTGCCGCAGAACCCGGCCAACCCTGTCACGCTGAAGCAAGCGGTGGCCGACGAGCCCAAGCTGTCTGAAGCGCGCGAGGAGGACGAGAAGGTCGGGCGCATGCTCGACATCGCGCTCAAGCTCGAGGGGCTCTACCGCCACGCCTCGACCCATGCAGCCGGCATCGTGATCGGCGACCGTCCGCTGTCGGAGCTGGTGCCGCTCTACCGCGATCCCCGCTCCGACATGCCGGTCACCCAGTTCAACATGAAGTGGGTCGAGCCGGCGGGCCTTGTGAAGTTCGACTTCCTTGGGCTCAAGACGCTGACGACGCTCACGACCGCCGTGAACCTGCTGAAACGGCGCGGGGTGACTGTCGAGCTCGACAAGATCCCGCTCGACGACGCCGACACCTACGCCATGCTTTCGCGCGGCGAGACGGTCGGCGTGTTCCAGCTGGAAAGCGCGGGTATGCGGCGCGCGCTCGCCGACATGAAGCCGGACCGGTTCGAGGACATCATCGCGCTGGTCGCGCTCTATCGGCCGGGCCCGATGGCCAACATCCCGGTCTACTGCGCCCGCAAACACGGCCAGGAGCGGCCGGAGTATCCGCACCCCAAGCTCGAGCCGATCCTGGGCGAGACTTTCGGCGTCATCATCTACCAGGAGCAGGTGATGCAGACGGCGCAGTCGCTCGCCGGGTACTCCCTGGGCGAGGCCGACCTGCTGCGCCGGGCGATGGGCAAGAAGATCCGCGCCGAAATGGACGCCCAGCGCGAGCGCTTCGTGACCGGCTGCGTCGACAACGGCATCGGCAAGGCGGATTCCTCGACGATCTTCGACCTGCTCGCGAAGTTCGCGGACTACGGCTTCAACAAAAGCCACGCGGCGGCCTATGCGCTCGTCGCCTACCAGACCGCCTATCTCAAGGCGAATTACCCCGTAGAGTTCCTGGCGGCCTCGATGACCCTCGATATGGGTTCGACCGACAAGCTGGCCGAGTTCCGCCAGGAGGCGATCCGCCTCGGCATCCCGGTGAAGCCGCCGTGCGTCAACCGCTCCGCCGTCGCTTTCGACGTGGACGACGGCGCGATTCTCTATGCGCTGGCGGCGCTGAAGGGCGTCGGCGGCCAGGCGGTGGAAGGGTTGGTCGCCGCGAGTCGCGCCAAGCGCTTCGCGGATCTGCCGGACTTCGCCCGGCGGCTCGACGCCAAGGCGCTGCCCAAACGGGCGCTGGAGAGCCTGATTCAGGCCGGGGCGCTGGACGCGCTGGAGCCGGACCGGGCGCGGGCGCTCGCCTGCGTCGAGGGCATCATGGGCGTCGCCTCGCGCACCCGCGATTCGGCGGCGGTCGGCCAGCACGACATGTTCGGCGGTTCGGCTGACCCCATCCGCCCGTCGCCGCACGAGAGCTGGTCGACCGGCGAGCGCCTGAAGCGCGAGTACGATTCGGTCGGCTTCTTCCTCTCCGGCCATCCGCTCGACGACTACAAGCCATTGCTCGCGAAGCTGCGGGTACGCAGCTATGCCGACTTCGTCGCGGCGGCGAAACAGGGCGCCACGGCGGGGAGGCTCGCCGCCACCGTGCTCGCCCGGCAGGAACGCAAGACCAAATCGGGCAATCGCATGGGCGTCATCATGCTGTCCGATCCGACGGGCCACTACGAGGCCGTGATCTTTTCCGAGGGGCTCGCCAAGCATCGGGACCTGCTGGAGCCCAACACACCGGTGATCGTCTCGGTCAGCGCCGCGGTGGAAGGCGACGAAGTCCGGTTGCGCCTGGAAAGCGTCGAGCCGCTCGACCGCGCCGCCGAGAAGCTGCAGCGGTCGGTGCGGGTCTTCATGCGGGCGCCGGACCCGATGGACGCGTTGGCCAAGCGGCTCGAGCCCGGCGGCGACGGGGAGGTCGCGGTGGTGTTGATGCTCGAGGAGGGCGAGACCGAAGTCGAGATCCGGCTCCCCGGCCGCTACCGCGTGTCGCCCCAGATCGCGGGCGCGCTGCGAACGGTGCCCGGGGTGGTGGCGGTCGAGGCGGCCTGACGTCGGCGGCGGCCGGTATGTCGGGCGCTCGTCGCCCGGCGGTTGGGGATGGAGACATGTTTTCCGGTTGACACCGCGGCCTCCGCCCCGCAAAAGCAGCGCCGCGAAACGCGTTGCGTCCTGGGATGCGCCGCGGCTCGCATCGTCCCGCAGGCGATGAGCCTACGGGCCGGACTGTGGAGGGGTGCCCGAGTGGTTAAAGGGGACGGACTGTAAATCCGTTGGCTCAGCCTACGTTGGTTCAAATCCAACCCCCTCCACCATCCACCGGCCCTCTCGCGCGGGTGTAGCTCAATGGTAGAGCAGCAGCCTTCCAAGCTGAATACGAGGGTTCGATTCCCTTCACCCGCTCCAATCCTCCAGCCTGAGCCGTTCGGCCTGAGGGTGGGGAAACCCAATCTCAGGCCTCGCTAGGACAGCCGCCGCCGTCCCAAGATCCAAGGCTGAGCGGGGGAGGCTTTCGCTATTTTGCGGCGTACGGCATGGGGGCTGCGTGCCGTCGTTGAAACGGCCGCGTTTTTACCGCTTGTGAAACGAGCGAAACCCGCCTAGAGGAGCGTCGCTTCTCGCCAAACACGAGACTTCACGCAGGATACCGCTGATGGCCAAGGAAAAGTTCGCGCGGACGAAGCCGCATTGCAACATTGGGACGATTGGTCATGTTGACCATGGCAAGACGTCTCTGACGGCGGCGAT